>NZ_BAAAET010000001.1:1291294-1420076 GCF_039523155.1 Marinobacterium maritimum
ATTCTAACCAACTGAACTACCACTCCGCGTCTTGGTGGGCGAAGAGGGGTTCGAACCCCCGACCCTCTGCTTGTAAGGCAGATGCTCTCCCAACTGAGCTATTCGCCCAAAACGCTGGCTCTTGATACGACCTTCCGAGCTCTTTGGAAGGAAGTGGCGGAACGGACGGGACTCGAACCCGCGACCCCCTGCGTGACAGGCAGGTATTCTAACCAACTGAACTACCGCTCCACTCTTTTCAAATCACCGAGCCGTGCGTCTAAGCATGCACCCCGTGAATGAGGTGCGCATTTTAAGGAGTTCCTGAAAGTTGTCAATCACTAAATTCAAAAAATTTCGTTTTATTACAGGGAAGTACAAAGATTAATCAATCTGTAACAAGCACTTGCGGTCCAGCCACCATTACGCCAGAGTCCAAGCCAGTCTCACAGAATGCGGTACTGATATGATAGATGCCAATACAGCAAAAGCACTGGATGATTTCATGGCACGGCTGGAAACAGTCCACACGTCATCCGGCTGGCCTCGCCTCCCCTATGATCCGGACTGGCCCAGCCCCTGTTATCAGCACACAGCAAATGGTGGCGTGGCCGTGGGCTGGCGCCCAGTGCGCAACGCTGAAGGCACTGACATGTTCCTACGCCTGGCCGAAGCACTGGAGCTTGAACTGCACCCGGACATCGTCGAGTTTTTCAGTCGCTACTGGTCAGACCCTCTGCCCGCTCAACTGCCTGATGGCCGCCATATCTGCCTATTACAGGCCTGGAATGCCGAGGACATGGAACGACTGCGCAGCAACCTGATTGGACACGCACTTAGCAAACAGAAGCAAAAGCGACCGCTGACCCTGTTTTTCGGCACCCTTGAGCCTGACAGCGATCTGTTTCTCAGCCTGGATAACCAGAATGGCAGCATCTGGCTGGAACGCCCCGGAAAGGCCCCGCAGGAAAAGCTTGCCGACACCATGGCCGAGTTCCTGCACAGCCTGACACCGCTCCAGATCGCCGATCAGCACTAACCGATACTTCGCGCCAGCAGCCGGCTTATCTGACACAAAGGCCTGCCGGACTGCTGTCGCAGCTCGTTAAACGCTGACTGTACACGCTGAAGATCACGCTGAGCCGTCGGCTTCTTGTCGATCACCCCCTGGGCCTTCAGTGCTGCTACCACATCATCCGTGAGAATGAATGTATCCTTGCCCAACATGCGCAGGAAATAGGCCCCTGAATTGCCACCCAACTGCTTCCCCCTCTTCTTCAGCAGCGTCCACAACCCGATAATATCCTCCTCCGGCCAATCAGCGATCAGCCGGGCCACGCCGCCATGCTCCTGCGCCAGATCCACCATCAGCATGGCATTGTCTCGGGTCGCCTTGATCTTGCCGAAATGCCGAATGATCTGATCGTTCTGCATCAGATTCTCCAGCATTTCGTCACTCATTTCCTGTACCGCCTCCGGATTGAAGTGGTAGAAAGCCTTCTCGAATGCGGGCCACTTGGCATCCACCAAAGAATGCTTGAGACCGGCACGAAACACGCGACGCGTCAGCATCGAAAAAATCTCACTGTCAGAAAGTTTCCTCAATGCCTCGCGATCAGCCGGCAGAGCACCCAGCATCTCCTCAAGAGATAGATCTGGATGCAGATTCAACGCCTGATCACACAGGCCAGACCAGTTTTTCATGTACTCCCCTCCCTACTGCGCCTTTCCATCGCCAGCACCCTTGAATTCACACTTCTCCGTTGCCGGATAGAAGCGGGGCCGCCATTGTCACCGCCACCGCCGAACGCGTATGATTGGGCACTTTAATTTTGCTGTCCAGTCAGAGCCACGCCCGGTTATTTCACTACCTCCGTCCGTCGCTCCTGGAACTCTCAGGAACGAGAAGATGTCTGTCATTCGCAAGTCCAACAAACTGATCAACGTCTGCTATGATATTCGCGGCCCCGTCCTGCAGGAGGCCAAGCGCCTCGAAGAGGAAGGCCACCGCATCCTCAAGCTGAATATCGGCAATCCGGCCCCCTGGGGCTTCGAAGCACCGGAAGAGATCGTTCAGGATGTCATCCTCAACCTGCCTGCCTCTCAGGGCTACTGCGACTCCAAGGGTCTGTTTTCGGCGCGTAAGGCGGTGATGCAGGAATGCCAGCGCAAGAACATCCGCAATGTTGGCATCGAAGACATCTACATTGGCAACGGCGTTTCCGAACTGATCGTGATGGCGATGCAGGGCCTGCTGAACGACAATGACGAGATGCTGATTCCGGCTCCGGACTATCCGCTTTGGACTGCCGCGGTCAGCCTGGCCGGCGGTAACCCGGTGCATTACGTGTGTGACGAACAGCAGGACTGGTTCCCGGATATCGACGATATTCGCAGCAAGATCACTCCTAATACTCGCGGCATCGTAGTGATCAACCCAAACAACCCGACCGGTGCGCTCTATCCTGAATCCCTGCTGCTTGAGATTCTGGAACTGGCGCGCGAGCACAAACTGATCGTGTTTGCCGACGAGATCTACGACAAGATCCTCTACGATGGCAGCGAACACACCTCCCTGGCTTCGCTGGCCGATGACGTGCTTTGCATCACCTTCAACGGCTTGTCAAAAACCTATCGTGCAGCCGGCTTCCGTTCTGGCTGGATGATCATCAGCGGCCCCAAACACAAGGCTAGAGATCTGATCGAAGGCTACGAGATGCTGTCCAATATGCGTCTGTGCTCCAACGTACCCTCTCAGCACGCCATCCAGACAGCACTGGGCGGCTACCAGAGCATCAACGAGCTGATCGTGCCCGGCGGCCGACTGTACGAGCAGCGCACCCTGGCCTGGGAGATGCTGAATGACATTCCGGGGGTGTCCTGCGTCAAGCCGAAAGGTGCCATGTACCTGTTCCCGAAACTGGACCCGGCTCGCTACCCGATCCGTAACGATGAAAAGTTCGCACTTGACCTGCTGCAGCAGCAGAAGGTCCTGATCGTCCAGGGCAGTGGCTTCAACCACCCGGATACCCAGCATTTCCGCCTGGTGTTCCTGCCCTCCAAGGAACTGCTCAGCGACGCCATCGAGCGTCTCGACACCTTCCTGCGCACCTACGAGCAGTAACAGCTGACTGAGATAGCCCTGCCAGCAGGCGGGGCTGTCAGCAAAACGTCACCCAAGTGACATATACTCTCTTTCAGTAGCCAACCACTGACAGCACTGATAGAGAGCCTCATCATGTTTATCAAAATCAAGAAGAACTGTGGCATCCAGATGGAGCACAACGGCCTGGAAAAGCGCCGATTGGTGCCCGTCACCTCTAACTTCCTGCTCAATCTGAGCCAGGTAGCGGAGATTTCCTTCTACACCATCAAGGAGCGCAAGACACGCTTTGACCTGGAAGGACATGAGTTTGAGCTGCCATTGCAGACACGGGTCATACACCTGCAGATGACCTATCTGTATGCGACTTACAAGGAAACCATTAACGGCAACAAGGGGAGACTGGTCGAACGCCAGTACTATAAGCTGTATTTCTCCCCCGAAAATGTGGACACCTATGAAGAACTGCGCAGCCTGATCGAAGAGCAGGTCAGCAACCCCTGATCAGTTGACCACCCCGCTCCGGGCGGCTGTAATGGCGGAAATCAGATCCTCTACGTCCTGCAGCGCCCGATGGCGGCGAAACTGGGAGCGAGCAATGAATTGATACTGGATTCGCTCCTCGGCGCTCAGGACCGCCTCCAGCCCAACCAGATGGAAACTCGGCTGCATGCCACAGGCTTCGAACAGACGACGCAGCCAGAAGCCATCGTACTCAAAGGCATCACTGATCACCTCGCGCCCCTTCAGCGCCCGGTTCAATCGCAGACAAGCCTGATCTGCACTGATTCCCTCCTGCTGCAGTAATTCAGGTTCGATGCCGTGCAGTTCTTCAGCAAACTCGTCCCAGTACTGCCACTCAGGCACACTGTCCGGGTTGATCAAAAAACTGTCACTGTCACCGGTATCGGTGCATTTCCAAGCGATTTCGATCGGGTAGGATTCATGCGCCAGGCCACTGGCTTCCAGGTCGATACAGATCAAGCGGGCAACTCCTCTCGCTGATAGACCGTCACCTTCAGTCCCCGAAACTCACCGACCTCCGGGAAATCTTCTCCGGCACCAAAGCACTCCAGACACCTGAAGTCCGGCAGGTTTTCCTGCATCAACGATTCCAGAAACTGACGTGTCTCTTTGGGGTCATTATGGCACAGAAGCACCTTGGCTCCCGGCCGGGTCAGCTCCGGCAAGCGACGCAGCACCTTGATATAGTCCTTCACCGCGACAAAACTGCCCGGCTGAAAACTGGGCGGATCGATTACCACCAGATCATAGGGACCAGGTTTGCGCACCCGGCTCCAGGACTTGAGCAGGTTGACCGCCAGATAACGCACATCGGCACTTTCCTGACCATTGAGCCGGTGATTTTGACGCCCAATGGAAAGCGAACGCGAACTCATGTCGACGTTGACGACACGCTCAGCACCACCGGCGATGGCGGCTACCGAAAAGGCACAGGTGTAGGCGAACAGGTTGAGCACCCTGGCACCCTGAGCATGTTTTCTTAGCCACTGACGACCGGGGCGCATATCAAGAAACAGGCCCGAGTTTTGAGGCGCCAACGCATCCACCTGGTAGCGCAGCCCCGCCTCATTGACCGTATGCACACCCATGACACTGCCATGAAGCACCCTCACATCACCTTCCGGCCCCTGCCCGCGCGCCTGCCAGACCACCGCCTCGACTTCAGACTGCTGCTCCAGCCAACTGACAAGCGGACCAATTTCAGCCGGCTCGGCAAGCTTATAGGAACGCACTACCGCCACCGGCGGCAGCCAGTCGATCACCAACCACTCATATCCGGGTACGGCACCGCCACGACCATGAAACAGTCGACGCGTCTCGCCATCAGCCTGCCGTAGCTGCTGCTCCATCCACTCGATGATCGCCTGCATCCATCCGTCCTTCACAAAAGTGGCGCAGTATACCCATTGCCGCAAAGTGCGGCCAACGCACATTGAAACTTTACCCTAGTGCCCATATCTAAGCAGCAAACCCAACTTAAGGAACGATGACCCCCATGATGCGAATCATCCTCTTTCTCGCCACCAACCTGGCGGTGATTCTGGTTGCCAGCGTAACGCTGAGCCTGCTGGGCGTGGACCACTACCTCAGCGGCTCAGGTCTTAACCTGACCTCTCTGCTGATTTTCTGTGCTGTATTCGGCTTTGCCGGCTCCATCATCTCGCTGCTGATGTCCAAAATGATGGCCAAGATGTCCACCGGCACCCAGCTGATCGAGCAGCCGCGCAGCGAAGAAGAACGCTGGCTACTGGACACCGTCGCCGAGCTGTCCCAGCAGGCCGGCATCAAGATGCCGCAGGTGGGTATATTCCCGGCTCAGCAGGCTAACGCCTTTGCCACCGGCTGGAACAAGAACGATGCGCTGGTAGCGGTCAGCGCCGGCCTGCTGCAGCGCTTCCGCCCTGAAGAGATCCGTGCGGTGCTGGCACATGAAATCGGCCATGTAGCCAACGGTGACATGGTGACTCTGGCCCTGATTCAGGGCGTGGTAAACACCTTTGTGATGTTCTTTGCCCGCATCGTCGGCTATGCCGTGGACTCTTTTCTGCGTCGCGACGAGGAAGGCGAAGGCGGTGTCGGCATCGGCTTCTACATCACCACCTTCATTTTCGAGATCATTTTCGGCGTCATCGCCTCCATGATCGTGGCCTGGTTCTCACGCCGCCGCGAATACCGGGCTGACGAAGCCGGTGCTCACCTGGCTAGTCCGCACGCCATGATCGGCGCGCTGGCGCGCCTTAAAGCCGAGTACGGCATCCCGGACCAGATGCCGTCGCAGATGACCGCTTTCGGCATCAACAGCCACCTGAAGCAGGGCTTCATGGAGCTGTTCTCCAGCCATCCGCCGCTGGATGATCGAATTGCCGCGCTGAAACAGCAGCGCTAAGCGCCCCAAAACAGAAAAGGCACCCTCGGGTGCCTTTTTCATGCCTGCTGGGGGGCACCTTGCCATCAAGGCACAGCGATACGGTAAAGCACCGCGTCTCGATAGCCGGTGTGAACCTGAACCAGGCCGCTCCAGTCGCGATCCAGCTCGGCATCACCGGAGTCGATAATTAGAGGACGCCCTTCCAACGCGTTGAGTTTGGTTCGTGTGGCAACCAGGTGCAGGTTGTCACGCCCTACCCGCTTCAGCAATTCGGCACTGAGCTGCTGATTACCTCGTCCAATGATATGGCCCTGCCCACCGATCAGCGTAATCACAATGCGCACATCACGCCCCTGAGTCAGTTCCAGTAGTTGCTTTGCCGTGCAGTCTGCCGCGATCACTTCGCCATCCAGCACCGCATCGACGCCCAACAGCGTATTGTCCAGACCCAGCTCTGCCATGATTGCCGCCACTGTCGAACCCGAACCCATCAGATAGAGAATATCGGGCTCCATCTGATCGACGAAGTCTGCCGCGATATCATCCAGAACCAGTGACTCGTCTTCGCGGTTACTGGCATTCTTCACATGCTGCAGGTAACGGTGCTCGGACGGGACCCGCATCTCACCATAAAAGCGGGCACGCACCTGTCCGGCCCTGAAGGCCTCCTCATCCAGATCACGTACTTCCTGCTCCTCGATGGAGACCAGTTCACCCTGAACCAGCATCGCCACCAGTTGCCCTGCCGCCTGAGGCGTCAACGCATACACCCCGGAATGAATCTTGACCCCGGCTGGAACGCCCAGCACCGGGATACGCTCGCCCAGCGTCTCGCAGATATTGCGCGCCGTGCCATCACCACCGGCAAAGAGCACCAGATCGACCCTGGCCTCAAGCAACGCTCTGGCTGCACTGCAGGTATCCTGAGCGCTACTTGGAACGCTATTGGCCTGCCCCAGCACTCGGGTTGCAAACCCCATCTCACAAGCCAGATCGCCTCCCATATCACCGGCCCAGGTCAGGACTTCCAGATCCATCCCCTGCAGGGGCTCCAGTGCGGCCCGGGTGCGCTCCTGCGCCCGCGGCACGGCCCCCAGCTCCAGGGCCTGGCGAGCCACCTCGGCACCATCGCTGCCTTTCAGGGCGACACTGCCACCCACCCCTGCCAGCGGGTTGATAATCAGCCCCAAGCGAAAACTCATGATTCAGCCTCCTCCAGTTCACCCAGACCAATAAGCTGCTGCTCATAGACGAAACCGGCCAGCACCAGCCGTGTCTCCTCCTCCAGATCAACGAACTCCACCCCTTGAGTAAAAGCATTGATCAGGCCGTTTTCCGTTTGCTGCAGGTTGCGCACCACTGCCGGCAACAGCAGCAGGTGATCGATACCGGCCACCCGCACCCGAGCCGTAACGCACAGGCTTTCGCCCGGCTGCGCCAGAGGTCGTGTACTTTCCAGCTGCGCGCCCTGCAGGCTGATGTCTCGACAGATGGCCGCTTGCGACTCGCCCGACACCAGCATCCCCGGCTCGTCAGGCTCGACCCGAACGCTGAGCACAATCGGCACTCGCGAGTGAGCACGAATCAGCTGCATTTCAACCTGGTCTGGATACTCCAGATGCCAGTAGGCGAAGGGCCGTGATTGCACCTGCAACAGGCGGCTTTCGAAGGTACACAGGTAGTTACCGCTCATCAGCCGCGCAGTAAAACGGGTGCCTTCATGCAACACCACGCCCTGCTGCCGCGGCGCACTCACCAGCACACTCTGGTACTCCTTGTAGCCCATCAGCTGCACCATCAGACGCTGATGCGGTGAACGCACCTCCAGGCGGATCTTCTCACCACTGGCTGGAGCAATATCGGCCAGAGTGGCACTGCGACGCCCCTTGATCAGCGCAGCCATGTCCGTCATGAATTCACCCCGGCTGTGGCAAAGCCCATCGCCCTCAGATGGTTGCCCGGCGTATCATCCTCGATGGCCAGCTGCAGCGTGCAGTACTCCCGCCGCTCCGGGTATTCGCGCCGCAAGCGATCGAAGGCCTGCCGCTGCTCAGCTTCCGGTAAATGCACGATTTTGCGGAAGGCCCGGTCATCCCGGTAGGGGTCATAGACAAGACGTGCCGGCGTCAGCAGATCCTCGGCATCGGTCAATGTCAGCGAGCGAACGCTAGACGCAGGCAATACATCCTTCAATTCCGTCTCGACAGGCAGCCCCAGCTGCTCACAGAGCGCTCGATACAACATCCAGGTACCGCGAATCTTGCCGTCCAGCGAGTAGCCGGCGATATGCGGTGTTGCGATGGCGCAGCGCTCTGCCAGCCGAGCACATACGGCAGGCTCATGCTCCCAAACATCCATCACCAGCGTCAGATCCGGGCGCGCCAGACTGACCTCCAGCAACGCGGTATTATCGATGACCGGGCCTCGGCCCGCGTTGAGCAGAATGGCGTTCTGCTTTAGTCGGGGCAGGTTTTCAGCGTTTAGCAGATGATACGTCGGCCACTCACCGCTCTGGATCAGCGGTGTATGCAGGGCAAGGATATCGACCTCGACCAGCATTTGATCCAGCGATAAGAAATCACCACCTTCAACCGCCTGCCTGGGTGGATCGCAAAGACATACACGGATACCCAAAGCCTGCAGGCGCTGCTGCAAACGCCCACCCACATTGCCGACACCGACAATACCGACCACCTTGTCCAGCAGGTTAAAGCGCTGCTCAAACGCCAACTGAAGCAGGCTGCTCAAGACATACTCCACCACCGAATCCGCATTACAGCCCGGCGCACTGCTGAAACCTATCCCCTGCTGACGCAACCAGTCCTGATCGATATGGTCGGTGCCAATGGTGGCAGTTCCTACAAAACGCACTGGCGTGCCCGCCAGTAACGCCTGGTTTACCCGGGTAACGGAGCGCACCAGTACTACGTCGGCATCCTTCAGATCCTCCGCTCGCATGCTGCGCCCTGCACAGGTACGCAGGGTCCCGAAACGCTGAAAAAGGGGTGCCAGGGCCGGTATATTTTCATCCGCCACGATGGTCAAATGGGGTACTGCTGTCACAGAGGAAATCCTTATTTCATGCTCAGGGCTTTACAAATGCCGGGGATTCAGGCTCAATCACGCGCCACATTATAGAGACATCCTCCCTCGGGGTCATTGAACGGTAACGCTTCCTTGGTTGTGCGCTGGCAAAAACAAAACGATTACCTGGTCGTCCGAATCTATCGGGACCTGGTAGGCGACTGGGTAGTGACCCAGTGCTGGGGCAATAATCAGGGTTCCAGTTCCTACACTCACACTCTGGTGGACTCCTACAGTAACGCCCTGGAGTTGCTGCGCGAGATTGGTCGCGAACAGCGCCAGCGCGGTTTCCGTCGTAAACAGGGTCGCGAAGAACAGCTGGGCTTTGATTTCAGCTGAGTTTTTGCCGTCTGCCGCTTGGCACTCCCCCAACAGCGCTTTATAGTCACTTACCCTAAGCAAATGTTGCTGTTACATGGCACTGTCAGCCCGATGCCTGCTGACAACTGCTAGCGGCCCGTACATGTGGAGTGAGTATGAGCAAATTTGATTTTTCCCCGATGCCCGATGCCAACGGCTATTTCGGTGAGTATGGCGGCCAGCTGATCCCGCCCGAACTGAAAACCGTCATGGACGAAATCAACACCGCCTATGAAGAGATCCGACAAAAGCCTGAATTCCAGCAGGAACTCGCTGACCTGTTCGCTGACTATGTTGGTCGTCCCAGCCCGATCTTCTATGCCCGCCGACTGAGCGAGCAACTGGGCGGCGCACGCATCTTCCTCAAGCGCGAAGACCTCAACCACACCGGCGCCCACAAGATCAATCACTGCCTGGGCGAAGCACTGCTGGCAAAGTACATGGGCAAAACCAAGGTAATCGCTGAGACCGGTGCCGGCCAGCATGGCGTTGCCCTGGCGACCGCCTGCGCCCTCGTCGGCATCCCCTGCGAGATCCACATGGGCCAAGTGGATATCGAAAAGGAACACCCGAACGTCGTCAAGATGAAAATCCTGGGCTGCACACTGGTTCCGGTTACCCGCGGTACCGCCACACTGAAGGACGCCGTCGACAGTGCCTTCGAAGAGTACCTGAAAGATCCGAAAAACTTCATCTATGCTATCGGCTCCGTTGTCGGCCCGCACCCCTTCCCGAAAATGGTGCGTGATTTCCAGAGCATCATCGGCACAGAAGCACGCCAGCAGTTCCAGCAGCGTGAAGGCAAGCTGCCCGAATACGTTACCGCTTGTGTCGGCGGCGGCTCCAACGCCATCGGCATGTTCACTGCATTCCTGGACGATGAGAACGTCAACCTGGTCGGCGTTGAGCCGGCGGGTTACGGCCTGGATACCGACAAGCACTCCGCCACCATGTCTCTGGGCAAGCCGGGTGAAATTCACGGAATGAAGTGCTACGTACTGGAGCAGGAAGACGGTACACCGATGCCGGTACACTCCATCGCCTCCGGTCTGGATTACCCGGGTGTAGGCCCGCAGCACAGCTACCTCAAGGACCTGGGCCGAGTACAGTATGACACCGCCACCGACGACGAGTGTCTGAATGCCTTCATGACCCTGTCCCGCGTTGAAGGTATTATTCCGGCACTGGAAAGCTCCCACGCCGTTGCCTGGGCGATCCGCACCGCACCGACCCTGGACAAGGATCAGTGCATCCTGGTCAACCTGTCTGGTCGTGGCGATAAAGACGCCGATTACGTGGCGCAGAAGCTGGGGCTGTAAGCCAGGCTTTTCAATAAAGGGATAGGGGCAACCAGTCGGCACGCCTCTGTTCCTTTACTCCCTTGCAGCTCGCCTCATGAATCCTGTTCTGGCAGAACTCTTCTTCAGCGCAGGTCACAAAACATCTCTGTCTCCTTACCTGCATGCCAATTACCCGAAAAGCAGTGCATCACTTCGTGCGCAAGGCAATCCGGATATACATCTCGTCGCACTTCGATTTCACAGACACCCGTACCGTTGAAACGGGTAATGGCGAGCGCGTCTGGATGACCTTCGATACGATCAACAATTTTTACCGCGGTAAAAATGGTGTCACGTTTTGGCTCCGGGGTCAGAGCCTTGCATCCGGACATGATTGACGCACAACAGATAATTAAGAGCACCCCGGCACCAGATAGACTCCTCATGGCAAGTCTCCAGTATCTGGTTAAAAGATGCTTCCTTTCGATCGTCGACTACCAGACCCATCGATTGGTCCGCTAACAGGAAGCATAGTGCAGAGGACTCACAATATCCCGAGCGGCTGGAACAAGGCGCTGCCGGGTGAGAGACACTTGGAGTCGGATTGTTTGATGTTAGCGTGGTACTGAAGGCAAGCCACACGGGGTTAGAGTACGGTAAGGAAGGCACGGAACCGGCGAATGCCAGGGCCAGCCGAGCGGCTGCAGGGTCAATTACGGCCGGCAGCCGGAAGGCAGTCATGGCAGGCCAGAACCCCTGCCATTGACGGTATCAGAAGTAGCAGATTTTCTCGTCGGTCATGATGGCACGCTGCATCGCCTGCTGCGCTCGATCCACCAGTTCCAGCGGCTCACAGCCATCGTCGGGACTGATCGCCACCCCGATATTGACGGCCAGGGCGGGCAGATCCGCCGGCTGGTTTTCGCTCAGTGCTACCGAGAGCTTATCAACCACGACAGCGATCGCCTCTGGGCAATCCACTTGCTCCAGAACCAGCAGGTAGGCACCGGAGTCCAGGCGCGTCAAGGTATCTCCTTGGCGAATCTTCTGCTGCAAGGCAGCGGCCACGCGCTCCAGCGATGCACCATAGCCCTGCTCATCGACAGCAGGTTGAGCGGCACCACAGATCTGCAATGCCAGGAAGACCACGTACTCCTCGGCACGCTGAGCACGCTGCAAGGCGTGTTCAATACGAGCAGATACCTGCGGTGCAGTCACGGGTAGAAGCTCGCCATTGCCAGTGACATGCAGTGGGTGCTGCAGACGATACAAGGGTGTCATGTCGCGACCGGTAATCAGCAAGGATTCGACACAGCCCTCAGCATCCTGCCCGGAAATCGCACTGAGTCGGATCAGACGCATGCCCTTTTCACCAGCATCGATCCAGGCCTCAACTGCATGCTGAGGCTCAGCCACCATCAACTCACGCAACTGGGGTAACGGATAGGCTTTGCCCAGCAAATCTTCACGTGTTTTTCCCAATAATTCGGCGAAGGCACGGTTACACCAGGCGCAGGTACCATCCAGGCGCAACATCATGACCAACTCATCCAGGCCGTCCATCAGCTGCATCAATTGTTGATTGGATACTGCATTTTCATATTCAGCCTGCATGGCACTGCTCTCACTCATCGGTTTCATCTCTGTTGTTGCCGTTTACCGAGGCCTCACGATAGCGAATCCTGCCTCCGCATGCCAGACAAACTCGACTATGGCCGGATTCAAGTGCGACAATCTGTCACTTCCTCCGCATGATCGACCCATCTAAACTGAGACGATAATGACATCATCCTGTCAACCGAACCAAACCGCTGGACAAAAGGGCTCTCTGATCCAGTTTTTGCTGCTGGGCCTGCTACTACTGGCGGTCCTGGCGGGTGCCACCTGGTACCAGCAATCCCTGGCACCGCAGGCGGGCGTTATACGCCATGAATGTGACCTGCAGCAGGGACCCTGCCAGATAGAGCTTAGCAACGGCAGGTTACAGCTGGAAGCAGGCCCCCTGCCCATGCGTTCGCTCAGCCCACTGAAGCTGGCGCTGAGCCTGGACGGGATGAACGCCAATCGCATACTGGCTGACCTCCAGGGGGCTGACATGTACATGGGCATCAACCAGTTCGAGCTTCAGCGTATTTCCGAAACAAACAGTGCTGATACAAGTAGTGCCAATACACCCTGGCAAGGGCAAACGGAGCTGGCTGTCTGCACCACCGGAAGCATGCGCTGGCAACTGACATTGGCAATCGAGACCCCTGAGGGGACGCAACAGCACCTGTTCGAGTTTGAAGCACGATGAACACGCAACTGAAGACACTCAAAATTCTGCTCCTGCTGACCCTGTGCCTGCTGGCCGGGCTGGCGCTCGCCTTCGTCTTCCGCCCCCAGCCGGTGGAAGACCGGCTCGCCATGGGCGATGCCAATCTGGGTGGAGAATTCACACTCACCTCAGCCAAGGGGCCGGTTTCGCTGTCCGATTTTCGCGGCAAGGTCAGCGTTATTTATATCGGTTACGCCTCCTGCCCCGATGTTTGCCCAACGGCGCTGGCCGTATTGACGCAATCACTGAAGCAGCTGCCCGATGACCAGCGGAAACAGATTCAAGGCATTTTCATCAGTGTAGACCCCGAACGAGACACACCACAAAAGCTGGCCGATTACGCTGCCTTCTTCTCGCCTCAGCTGGTCGGTGTGACCGGCACGCGTGAACAGATTGACCAGGTGGTTCGCCAATACGGTGCTTTCTACCGCAAAGTCGAGCTGAAAGACTCCGCTATGGGTTACGCGGTTGATCATTCTTCCAGGCTGTACCTGGTCAACCGCGAAGGCCAGCTCGTCAAGACACTGCTGCACAACAGCTCGCCTCGGGAGCTGACCAACAGCCTGCAAGCGATTCTTAACACTCAGGGATAGCACATCACATGAAAAGACTGTTTACGCTCTTCACTACCGGGATACTCCTCAGCAGCGCGGCCATGGCAGCAGACGTTGCCGTGAAAACCCCCTACGCCCGAGCAACGGCCCCCGGCCAGCCCAATAGCGCCGTGTTCATGCAGATCAACAACCAGGGCGAAGCCACTCGCCTGGTTAACGCCAGCAGCAGTGCAGCAAAGGTGGTGGAACTGCATGCTCACACCCAGGATCAGGGCGTGATGCGCATGCGCCAGATTGATGCCATTGAATTGCCGGCAAACAGCCAGGTAGAACTGGCACCAGGCGGCTTGCATATCATGTTGATCGGCCTGGAAGCCCCCCTCCAGGATGGCAGCCAGATCGACATGACGCTGGAGTTCGATGATGGTACCTCCGAACAGCTGGACGTACCGGTACAGATGGTAATGCCCGCTGGCATGGGGCATGGCCAGCCGATGTCACACGGCAAGATGCATTAACCCTGCTTCACCCTTTCAGCATTGCCCTTTTAGCACATTTTGCAGCCACGAAGACGACCGTCGAAGTGGCTGTATATTTTCAGACAGGCCTCCTTCTCCGGCAGCACACCTAGCCCCTGACTGTTGTAGCGATCCACATACAACAGCGATTTGAGACTGGAGTCGTCGGTATCCGGATCAACCTGATAGGACTTGAACCCGACTCGATACAGGCCTTCGTACTGCGGATAACATAACCTGCCCTGCTCAACCCTGACCGCATCACCTTCCATGCCCGCCTGCAACAGTGCCGGCACCATCAACGGATTTTCGTTATGCAATGCCAGGAAAAAATCCGCCTGCCCCGGCGTATCAAAGACGCCCAGCACCCAGACACCCTCGGATGACATTGCATACAGGTATTGGAATGTCTCCCCTGAACGCTTCAGCGCCAACCGCTGATAGCGCCAATCTTCATATTCACAGCACTCCAGAGCCAGCAGCTGTTCGCCGTCAGGCAGAGCAAAAGGCTCATCAGGCTGGCAATTTTGCCAGCCCCCGGCCAAAACCTTCAGGTTACGCATGACACAGCCCCCACTCGGGCTCGAGCGTAAACTGCTCGGGGTGTAGCGGCTCAGTGCCATAATGCTGCCTGAGCGCATCAACCAGCATCTGCACCCGTGGCGGCAAACCTTCTGTCAGTAGCTGATGCACTCGACTCAGCACATCCTGCTTGAACTGGTCACTGGCCCCAAGACCTGCCGACAGGTTATCGGCGCTGAAATGGAACCTGCGCCCGGCGGCCTGATTGAAAATCCATTCGTACGCCTGAGGTCTGACTTCAACACGTTCGAACTCCGCCTGCTCGGCGGCCGTGCGACCATCCGGCTTGTACCAGTAGCCGAAGTCTTCCAGTAGCCGCCGCTCTGGGCCTGCGACGCACCAATGCGAGATTTCATGCAATGCACTGGCGTAGAAGCCGTGAGCAAAGATCACCCGATGGTGAGCATGCTCGGCATCAGCCGGCAAATAGATCGGCTCATCATCCCCGGCCAGCAGTTCGGTGTTATAGCTGGGCAAAAAAAGTCGATTGAAGATCTCGATCAACGCCTGGTAGTCCGGTTCACTCACTGCTCGTACTCCTGCCAGCGGTCGCCATTGAGCCACCAGCTCATGCCGTTCTGCTCATCGATACGCACCGCGACATACCCCTTGGCATCCTGGTCGGCACGTTGCACCAGCACCCGGTAGGATGACAGGTTGAGATAGTTTACATCCGCCAGCGGCTGCCAGCGACCAGCATCGGCCAGCCAGGTTTCCCCCGTATGTCGGTCATAGCGCAACAGAATCCAGGCTCCCTGCCGGGTATAGGTGGTCACCACGGCAAACTGGCCACCGTCGCCTGCTGGCGTTTCAATCTGGTTCAACAGCTGCATCAACTGACCGATCGCCGCATCCAGTTGCTCGGCGGCACCACCGGTAGTGCCCGCCTCTGCTGCATCCTCACCTTCAGTACTGGCTGGCGTACTCAACACCTGCAGGCGGTTGAGCAACATCTGGTTCTGCTCTACCAGCCGCTGGCTATTGGAGCGCAGCTGTAACACCTGCTCCTGCAGCAGGGTCAAACGCCCACTGAGTTGATCAAAACCACTCTGAATGGGGTTTGCAGGAGCTTGTCTTTGACCGGATGAGGCACTGGTAGCCTGGGCCTGAGCAGCCATGTTGCGCTGAGCAGCAGACGAGCTCTCATTCTGAGCCGTTGGCATTTCGGATGATGCTGTCGGGGACGCGGGCTGGGTCGGTGCAGCGGCATTACAGCCCGCCAGCACCAATGCCAGCACGGCGATACAGGGTCGTATAACGTGCATGCACAGGCCTCAGTAGAAAACGGTAAAAGTCGTATTCTATCGGAAGCCGTGCAGCAACGGCAGCTACCCGGTCACTTCAGCAGGGTAATCAGCCAGACCCGAGTTGCCTTTTACCCCCTTGAGCACGGGTGTATTCAGCTTGCTGACGTGTACCTCCTTACGGTCACGCAGATACTCGGCGACGACATCCCAGATCGCCGGACCTTCGGACTGTGCACCAACAGTCGCCCAGCCGGTGACCTTGTAGGTTTTGTCGGCCTCGATCTTTTCACCGTTATCCAGCGTCATGTCACTGATACGCTCACCAATCTTGCGGTTCGGTTCACACACATAGTCGAAGCCCCCCACACGCACCATGTCCCCGCCGGACTGCAGGTAGGGTTCGGGGTTGAACAGGTTATCGGCGACATCTTCCATGATCAGCTTCAGCTCCGATCCTTTCATCTCGCGGACGTAGGTTTCAGGGTAGGTCAGACAGGTCTGGTCCAGGACCCGCTCCATGTTGATCACCTGCCCCTTGAGCACCGTGGTTCCCCAGCGGAAACCGGGCGACAGGGAAATCTGGGCATCGCCAACTTCACGCAAGGCATCACAGATCACCTGATCGAAGGTACCGTTGAAGTTGCCGCGGCGGAACATCAGATCCCCGGCCAGTGCCAGTTCCTCGTTGAGCCAGTCCTGATGTGGCGCACGGATCTCGTCGATCAGAGCCTGCATACTTTTGTCAGCAGGAATAAGTTCGGAAAACACCGGAATAAGGCGATAGCGATAGTCCTGAATCTTGCCGTCACGGATATCCAGGTCCAAAGCCCCAAGGAATTTGCCGTTGGAGCCGGCATTGAACACCAGCGTTTGCCCGCCGCTGTTCTTCACCACTGTTGGTGCCGGCATGCCGTCATGGGTATGACCACCCAGGATCAGATCGACACCGGAGACGCGGCTGGCCATCGCCAGATCCACATCCATACCGTTATGCGACAGCACCACCACCGCATCGACCTTCTCTTCATTGCGCACCTGATCGACGATTTCCTGCAGACGACTATCGTAGATATCGAAGGTCCAGTCGGGAATGAAGCGCGCCGGGTTGGCAATCTTGGTACGCGGAAATGCCTGTCCGATCACCGCGATGCGTGCACCACCCAGTTCACGAATGCTGTAGGGCTTGAACACGCGGCCGGAAAAATCGTCGAACAGATATTCCGTATCGCTGGAGAACATCGCATCTTCGGTGATGAAAACGTTCTGCGCCAGGAATTCGCCGTTGAAGGCCTTGATATTGCTCAGGATCTCGGCCTGGTTATAGGTAAACTCCCAATGCCCCGTCATGAAATCAACACCCAGGGCATTACAGGCCTTTACCATATCCATGCCGCGTGTCTTGTACGAGGTCCCCGACCCCTGCCAGGTGTCACCGCCATCCAGAAGCAGTGTCTTTTCACGGCCGAAGCTGTCTCTCAGGCGGTCTGCCAAAGTCTTCAGATGGGCGAAACCGCCGACTTTGCCGTACTGTTGCGCGGCGTCACCGTAATTCAGAAAGGTAAAAGCATGCGCCTCGAGGCTGCCCGGTGCCACACCGAAATGCTGCAGCAGCTTGTCACCCACCAGATGCGGCGCCTTGCCGGTCGCGCCTGCAACCCCCAGATTGACATTAGGTTCGCGGAAATAGATCGGCAACAGCTGCGCATGGCAGTCGGTCATATGAAGCAGGCGTACATTGCCGAAATTGGGCACTTCGTACAGGTCAGCGGGCTGCTTGCTGGCCGCAAACCCTTTCATCGGCAGCATCCCGGCCATACCGGCCAGGCCCAGCATCTGCGCAAATTCGCGTCGTGTCATCGACATGGCATTCACCTTCCACAGACAAAAAGCCCGCACCCGGTCAGGGTCAGCAGGCATTGGCACTCAAGCAGAGCAATATTTACTCAGGCACTGCACGCTGCCAGTTGGCCTCGGCATCCTCATACTGCGCAATCGACATCCGGGCTTGGTACTTGGCTCGTGCCGCCAGATTCATTGCCTGCTGGTACTGCCCTTCAGCGACTGCGGCACGCGCCTGCTCAATATAACGGGCAGGATCACGCCATTCGTAGCCAACCTCAGCCGACTTTACGCGCAGCGCTTCAGCACTGGCGATCAGGGCCTCGGCATTCGCCTGACTCGGCTCCGCCATCGCCTCCACCTCTTCAGGATGGTCGGTCGTGTAGGTTTTACCCTCGTAGGTGAATTCATGTCCTTTGCCATACAGCGCGCGCTGCTGGTCGAACACCTGCTCGAAAGACTCCGCCTGGACCGCCCCAGCCGAAAACGTCAGCACGGCGGCCAGCATCATTGTCGTTTTTTTCATTCCTCGCCTCCGTTACTTGCGCGCACCCGGCCCATTCACGACCAGCCCGTTGCTCATGTAGGTCTGGAAGTATTCCAGCTTGCGGAACTCGTCCGACTGAGGTGGCAACGGCACCGAACGGGAGTCTCGATGACAACCTTCGTAACGGCGATGCAGGGTGCCAATCTCGCCCCACTTGGACCTCACGACCGGAAAGTGGGTTGGCTGACCCAGAGTCGGTCCTGGCAGGTCTGCACGAATGTAAATACGAGACCCCTGAAGGTGACAGTTGGCACAGGACAGGTTCAGTTGACCGCGCTTGGCATAGAAGAATTTCTTGCCGTCCAGGTAGGCCTGCAGCGCTCGCGGGTCATCAGCCGGAATATCGATGTCGAACGGCTTACCCCTGGAGGTAAATGCCATATAGGCCGAGATCTTGGCAATATCGCCCTTTTTCCACGGCAAGGGGTCTTCACCGTTGCTGGCACGACATTCGTTGATCTCCTGCTCCAGCGTTTTGACCGTGCCCTCGGCCTTATTCCAGTAGGGATAGTTTTGGCGAATGCCGATGCCGCCATTGTCGAAACAGTCGGCATAGCCCTTGCCGTTCGCAAAAGGCGTGTTAAACAGTTCTTCGCCCTCTTCGAGATCAAACTCATAGGGCGGAAACTCCATCAACGCATCCCACTGCTTGCGTGAATCCGGATCAACAGCGTAGATACCATTGACATAGTCTTCCAGCGGCACACCCGGGAAGCGCTGCTGATAGTATTTCTGCAGCGCCAGACGATCCGCTTCGGGATCAACCGTTTCCAGGGTAAAGCCGCTCTCCGCGGCCAGGCCTGTCTGTGACAGTGCCACCAGGCCGGCCCCGAGCAGGAATTTTTTTATTGTCTTCATACTCACTCCGGTGGTTGTCCTCAGCGAATGTCGGCTGTTTCGGTACCGGACTTGCCCGTATTTTCTTTCCAGCTCAGTTCCAGAGTGTCGCCAGACGCGCCACCAGCAAAACTGAATGAAAAGTAGGGGTTCTTCGACACGGCAGGCCCCAGGTTGGCCGCAAAGACCACCTTGCCCGCATGCTTGACTTCGATTTCAGACAGGAACAGCGCCGGAATGATATTGCCGGACTTGTCCTTGCGCTGGCCGGTTTCCATGATGTGCTTGGCCATCATCTTCACATCGGTGTTACCACCACGCGCCTTGGCTTTGACTTTCATGATACCCATAGTGTGTCTCCTCAGATCCTGTCGCTGTTAGCCGCCGCAGCCACCGATGGTGACCTTGACCTCTTTGGTCGCGCTGTAGAGTTTGCCATCGGCCTTGACCACCGCTGTTACATTGGTGGTTTTTCCCATGCGCACACGGGTCGATACGTCGGCAGCCGTCCCTTCCGGAATGATGAACTGGGCCGCCAGGGGCGACGGGTTGTTCTCGATGAAAATGCTCATCGACTCTACATTGGCCATATTGGTGCTGACCGATACCGGTACCACGGCACCGTTTTCAGCGATGTCCGGCGCATCAAGAATGACGTCAGCGCTTTCAGTCGCGGCATCACTGCCATACAACGCCTTGATGGCAGCGCCCTGCTCTTTGGCTTCAAACGCCTCCTTGGCCCAGGCCGCCATCGCAACCCGCGGCATCAACACACCCAGTCCCATCAGCGCACCACCTGCAGCAACGGCCTTGACCAGGGTTCGACGATTCATACTCATATATTCATCCTCATGTTTACCCGTCAGGGCCTTAGTACTGATAGATATACTCGACCACGGCATCGATCTCGTCTTCAGACAGGATCCAGTGCTTGCCGATTGGCGGCATGATGCTTAACGGATTGGCGACTGTTGCGTCCCACACCTGAGCCCGAAGCTTGTGCTTGTCAGGGAAACGCTGTTTCATGGCGATCATCATTGGCCCCTGATTGCCGGGCAGATTCGCTATGGGGTCGTTTATGTTGTGGCAGGATATGCAGTTGCCACGCGTTTTATCGTGATAGACCGCTCTGCCGAGCTCGATCAGCTCCTCTTGCGTCGCAGCCATCAGCGGGCCACTCAGGGTCAGAGCAGCTGTAGCCGCACAAAGTGCGGTGGTCAGTCTGCGCATGTTTTCCTCCGCTCGGTCCCAGAAGGACTTCTTATTATTTCCTTTGGTTATATATTTATAATCCATAAATTACTAATAGCTATATTAGCGCCGGCTATTCTACTGACTTTTTTCTGTCATGAAAGAGACAGCATCGGAAACCTGCTTGTCTGAAAGATCGACCCGCCCCCCTTTGGGAGGCATAACGCCTTGTTTTCCGGCAAATCCTTCAACCGCATGCTTGACCAGTACCGCCATCCCTTGCTCAATCCTGGGCGCCCAGGCTCGGTAGTCCCCAACTTTGGGTGCTCCAGCCAGCCCGGTACCATGACAGGCGACGCAGGCCGCTTCGTACACCTGCTGTCCCGCCTGAGCGGCGGCCGATAATGTCACTTCGGCATGAGGCGTTGTATCCAGCTCGACTCCCAGTTCCTTCAGGCGCTCCTGCTCCTTCTGCTCCTCAAGGGCTTTCTGTGCTTCGTGCGAAGCAGCTGGAGCATCAGCGCCAGCGCGGAAGTGGCCAACCGGGGTGATACCACCGATCGTACCGACCATCTGCAGCTGTTGCGGATCGGCACAGCTGTCCATGCAGCGGGTATTGGTTGAGTCCGGGCGATCATCGAGGAAGAAACCATCCCGGTTGGGCATCTCGATCTCGGCCAGGTTGTCCCGCGTCAGCACGAACTCTTCGTCGACAATATCGTTCAAGTAAAGCACATAGGCCGCTATGGCGTAGGTTTCATCGGCACTGAGTGAGCGCGGTGCCGTAAACGGCATGGCGCGATGAATGTAGTCCCATAATGTACTGGCATAGGGCCAGTAGGACCCAACGGTCTTGGTGGGTCGCTCCAGCGTCAGGGTGTCATAGCCGCCGGCGAGGACCGGCCAGCGATCGATCCCCTCCCCAAAGGAGCCATGGCAACTGGCACAGCGGGACTCGTACAGCATCTCACCATCCATCACGCTACCCTGTCCCGGCGGCAACCCCATGCCATCGGGTCGCACATCGATATCCCAGCCGGCAATCTCCTCAGCGGTGGCGGCTCGGCCGATGCCCAATGGCTCGGCAATGGCCAGACCACTGCCCGCGAGGAACAGCCCAACGCACAGGGGACGCCAGTCGTGATCAGGTAATCTGAACATTGCTCACCTCCCCGTTGGACGCCACTTTCCAGGTATGGATTGAATTCTTGTGATAGATGGAGTTGGTACCGCGCACCTCACGCAGCTGCCTCAGTGTCGGCTGCACATAGCCGGTCTCATCGATCGCCCTCGCCTGCAGCAGCCAAGGCTGGCCTTCCCAGCGGGTCACCAGGCTGAAGCGGGTCAGCGCCTTGGGCAGCACCAGCCCCTTGAGCTGTGCCGGTACCCAGCTGACGCCACCATCGAAGGAGATATCCACCTGTTTGATCATGCCCCGCCCGGACCAGGCCAGACCTTCGATCTCGATAAAGCCGCTTTGGCGAATCGGTTTTTCCGGACAGGGATGGGTGATGACCGAATTGGTTTCCTGCACGAAACTGAATTTGCGCGCCTTGCCATTGGCCAGCAGGTCGGTGTATTTGGACGTTTCTTCCCGGTGATACCAGGGCTGATCACCCACTTCCAGACGACGCAGCCATTTGATCGAGGTATTACCTTCCCAGCCCGGGTTGATCAGACGCAGCGGGTAGCCCTGCTCGGGGCGCAGCCTTTCTCCGTTCTGGGCGTAGACTACCAGGGTGTCATCCAGCGCCTTCTCGATCGGGATAGAGCGGCTCATGTGGGCGCCATCGGCGCCTTCCGCCAGAATCCACTTGCCCTCGGGCTTGACGCCGGCCTCTTCGAGCAACACCCGCAGCGGAACACCGGTCCACTCACAGCAACTAAGCATGCCATGGGTGAACTGAAGCGCTTCCATCTGCGCCCCCTTCCACTCCATGCCGCCATTGGCCGGGCATTCCAGAAACTTGATTTCGGACACTGACGGGAAGCGCATCAGGTCGTCCATGGTGAAGATCAGCGGGCGATCCACCAGGCCGTGCAAGATCAGCCGATGCTCATCCGGATTAATCACCGGCACACCGGCATGATAACGTTCGAACACAAGACCGCTCGGGGTGATGATCCCCTTGAGCTCGGCCAGCGGTGTCATGGAAATGGAAGAGATCGACTCAGCCGTCAACCAGGGGACGGTACGACGTACCACATCCTGCTCAAACGCCGAAGGCATACCATAGGGATTTTCAACAACACCATGCCCCAAACGCCGGCTCCAGCCAGGCTCATTGGGCGGCAAGTTGGCAGGGTCAACACCCTCAGCAAGCGCGGATGGAACCGCGGCACCGACAGCCGCAGCGCTGAGTGCCGTAATCCCCCGGCGCAGGAAATCGCGCCTGTCCCGTTGCGACAGACCCTCGGACTCCCGCGCCAGCTGCGTCAGCATTTCACGCGTACTGGTGTTGCGGATGATTCTGGGCATAGCCAGCCTCCGATTGTTATGAACCCACACAGGCTCTTTATTATTTTTATGTAATAACAATAGACGAAGTGGCTATAACAACTTTTATACTTTAGTCTAACCTCGATCAGGTTTTGAGCTTGCGATAGAGGGTCCGCTCACTAACTCCCAGCTCCTTCGCCAGCGCCTGACGATCTCCTCGAAACCTGCGTGCAACAGAGGCCAGATAGCATGCTTCCAACTCCTCAAGCGGCATTACCGGCAATCGGTCCAGCACTGACTCAGGAGCCGATCCAGCCGAGACGTCTCCCGCATCCATGTCCTTCAGGTCTGGCGGCAGGTGATGCGGCAGAATAACGCCATCATCCGCCAGCAGGATACCGCGCTCCAGCAAGTTGCGTAGCTCTCGAATATTGCCCGGAAAAGGGTAACGAGCAAGACGTTTAAGCGTGTCGTCTGCCAAACGCACGGCATGCCCGCCTGGCAGGCGTTGCAACAGCACCGACACCAGCAGCGACAGATCCTCCCGCCGTTCCCGCAAGGGAGGCAACGGCACCGGAAAAGCCGAGATACGGTAGTAGAGATCCTGTCTGAAGCTGCCATCCTCAACCATCTGCCGCAGATTGCGGTGAGTCGCACAGACCAGTCGGAAGTCGGCGTGCTGAGGCTCAACACTGCCTACCGGCCGGAAAGTCCCGGTTTCAATCAACCGCAGCAGCTTAACCTGCAGGTTGAGCGGTATTTCACCGATTTCGTCCAGAAACAGGGTCCCGCCCCGTGCCGCTTCCACCAGTCCTTTCTTGCGGCTGACCGCACCGGTAAAGGCGCCCCTCTCATGTCCAAACAACTCACTCTCGAACAGCCCCTCGCTGAGTCCTGAACATTCCACGGTGACAAACGGGGCTCGCGAACGCGGGCTGCTGTCATGCAACGCGCGGGCGACCAGCTCCTTGCCGGTGCCGGACTCTCCCAGTAACAACACGGTAATTTCACTGGGAGCGGCACGGTGAATCAGAGACAACATATGCGTAAAAGCGGCCGCCCTGCCGACCAACCCCTCGTGCTCTGATACCTGTGCCCGTGCCTCCTTCACCTGATGCATCACTTCCAGATAACCGACCAGGTTGCCTTGTCGATCTTCCAGAGGTGCCATCTCCACATCAACATGCTCCTCCCCATACGGCGTGTTATGCAGATGCAGTACCCGCTGACGCTGACCGGTTTCCCGGCATGCCTTGAGCGGACAGGCCTCACCGGCCTGGTCACAGGGCACTGAATAACCGTGTGAAACGGCGTAGCACGTCCTGCCAAGGATGCGCCTCCCTTCTGGCGCGTAGTAGGCCTGATAAGCCGCGTTGGTCGCGACAATTTCATATTCAGTCGACAAAATGGCAGCAGGCTCGGGTATCGCATCAAGGATCACGGAAGGGTCAAAGATGTCGGTATTCATCGCTCTCTCAGCATCCGGTTCAGTCGCTGTCACCTGACAGTTTTGCCAGTCATACTGACACATATGACACCCATGCGACACTATGTCACTTTCCGAGATGCTGTGTTCCCCCTATTAATATGCTTCGGCGATACGCTAAGCTGCGTATTTCGTGGCTTATATCAAAGAGTTATCCACACAAAACATAAAGCAATAAATGGCACAAAAAGTGCTTTGCAAGTGACATAACTTACGCACAGCTGCTTAACCCTCACAGGAGACTGGTAATGATCACTGAGGAAATCGTTGATCTTTCCCGGCTACAATTTGCCATCACGGCGATGTACCACTTCCTCTTCGTCCCCCTTACGCTGGGGCTGTCATTCATGCTGGCCATCATGGAATCCGTTTATGTGATGACCGGCAAACAGATCTACAAGGATATGACCCAGTTCTGGGGCAAGCTTTTTGGTATCAACTTCGCGCTTGGCGTTACCACCGGCCTGACCATGGAATTTGAGTTTGGCACCAACTGGGCCTACTACTCGCATTATGTTGGCGACATCTTCGGTGCTCCGCTGGCGATCGAAGGCTTGATGGCCTTCTTCCTCGAGTCCACCTTCGTCGGCCTGTTCTTCTTCGGCTGGGAACGGCTGAGCAAAGTGAAACACCTGATGGTGACCTGGCTGGTGGCTCTGGGCTCCAACATGTCGGCCCTGTGGATTCTGGTTGCCAACGGCTGGATGCAGAACCCGGTCGGCTCCGAGTTCAGCTACGAAACCATGCGCATGGAAATGACCAGCTTTGCCGAAGTGTTCTTCAACCCGGTCGCTCAGGTTAAATTCGTCCATACCGTTTCCGCCGGTTACACCACTGCAGCCATGTTCGTACTGGGCATCAGCGCATACTACCTGCTGAAGGGACGCGACCTTCCCTTCGCCCGCCGCTCCTTTGCCATCGCATCCGCTTTCGGTCTTGCCGCTTCCCTGTCCGTTATTCTGCTCGGTGACGAGTCCGGTTACGAGATCGGTGACGTGCAAAAAACCAAACTGGCCGTGATCGAAGCAGAATGGGAAACCGAAGAGGCCCCGGCCGCCTTTACCCTGTTTGGCATGCCCAATGACGAAACCATGGAGACTGACTATGCGATCAAGATCCCCTATGTAATGGGCATCATCGCCACTCGCTCCATCGACGAGGAAGTCACCGGCATCAAGGATCTGATCATCGAGCATGAACAGCGCATCCGCAACGGCATGCACGCCTATGCCCTGCTGGAACGGCTGCGCAATGGTGAAGACAGTGCCGAACTCAAGGCCGAATTCGACCAGGTCAAAGTCGACCTGGGCTTTGGCCTGCTGTTGAAGAAATACACTGACAAGGTGGTCGATGCGACTGACGAGCAGATCAAAATGGCCGCGCGTGACACCATCCCGAGTGTGGCGCCGATGTTCTGGGCCTTCCGCGTCATGGTGGCCTGCGGCTTCTGGATGCTGATGATCTTTGCGCTGTCGTTCTGCTTCACCGCCCGTCGTACATCGTTCAACAAGCCCTGGCTGCTGCGCCTGGCACTGTTCTCGATTCCGGCCCCCTGGATCGCCTCGGAGATGGGCTGGTTCGTCGCCGAATTCGGCCGTCAGCCCTGGGCCATCGGTGAAATCCTGCCGACCTATGTTGCGCCATCCGTACTGACCAAGGCCGACCTGCTGGGCAGTCTGTTCGCGTTCATTGCGCTCTACACACTGCTCGCCATTGTCGAGATTTACCTGATGGTGAAATTCGCCCGCCTGGGGCCAAGCAGCCTTCACACCGGCCGCTACCACCATGAACAGCTGGACGTTGCGGCCAACGCCGTCAAAGTCTGATCGCGAGGAGACTGGATATGTTGTTCGATTATGAAACGCTAAAACTGCTCTGGTGGGTACTGGTCGGCGTACTGCTGATCGGCTTCGCCATCACCGACGGCTTTGACATGGGTGCCTGCGCTCTGCTGCCGCTGATCGGCAAAACCGACGACGAACGCCGCGTGGTGATCAATACCGTGGGACCTCACTGGGAGGGCAACCAGGTCTGGTTCATTACCGCGGGTGGCGCACTCTTTGCAGCCTGGCCAGCGGTTTATGCTGCGGCTTTCTCGGGCTTCTACTGGGCCATGCTGCTGGTACTCTTCGCCCTGTTTTTCCGCCCGGTCGGCTTCGACTACCGCTCCAAGCTGGCCAACAGCAAGTGGCGTCGCGCCTGGGACTGGGGCCTGATCGCGGGTGGCGTAGTGCCCTCACTGGTGTTCGGTGTTGCCTTCGGTAACCTGCTGTTGGGCGTCCCCTTCCAGCATGACGAGTTCATGCGTCCAAGCTACGATGGCAACCTGTTCGGTCTGCTCAACGGCTTCGGCCTGCTGTGCGGTGTTGTCAGCCTGGCCATGCTGTCCATGCATGGTGCAGTCTGGATTCATCTGCGCAGCCACGGTGATGTAGAACGCCGCGCCATGGGCTATGCCCAGCTACTGGCACTGGTCACACTGATCGCCTTCGCACTGGCCGGTATCTGGCTCAGCATGGGTATTGACGGCTATCGTATCGTCAGCCAACCCGAACTGGGTGCACTGCCGAACCCACTGGCCAAAGAAGTGGAAATTGCAGCGGGCGCCTGGCTGGCCAATTACAGCACTTATCCGTTGACCATGCTGGCTCCGGCCACCGGCTTCATCGGCTTGCTCGGTGTATTCCTGTTGGCACGCATGAATCGTCCCGGCCTGGCTTTCCTGTTCAGCTCTCTGGCACTGGCCGGCATCATCGCAACCGCAGGCGTATCCATGTTCCCGTTTGTGATGCCATCAAGCCTGAGCCCCAACTCAAGCCTGACCCTGTGGGACGCAGCCTCCAGCCACCTGACCCTGAATGTGATGGCGATAGCGGCATTCATTTTCGTGCCGATCATCCTGGCCTACACCCTGTGGTGCTACCGCTCACTCTGGGCCAAGATTTCGGTGGATTACATTCAGGACAATGATTACTCAGCCTACTGATTAAGGAGATACAACCATGTGGTACTTCGCCTGGATTCTCGGTGTACTCCTGGCCTGCTCGTTTGGCATCATCAATGCGATGTGGCTGGAGCACGAAGACATCGACACCCCTTGACGGTCTCATTACCGTCTCTCCCTCAAAGGCGCCTTCAGGCGCTTTTTTCATATTTTTTTGTATTGTTCACGCTTAAACAGCCGTGAAATCGATAACAACATACCTTAGATGCCCGGCTATCCGTTATACTCACTCCAGCACTCATTCTTTCCACCCGGACATTCCGCCCCTACACCATCATGACTCGACTTCTACTGCTCACGACGCTGTTACTGACCTCACCCTTTACGCACGCCAGCCTGCTGGCCCCCTTCCGCAATGAAGATGGCAGCACCCGTTGGCAATACGTTGCCAACTTTTCCAGCGGTGTTCTGATTATCCTGCTGACGGTAGCCGCCTTCGTGCTGTTTGTTACCTGGCGCCGTGCCCGACGCTATAACATCGAGCTGGAAGAGATCCGAGGCCACCTGGAAGAGCGCGTCAAGGACCGTACGGCCAAGCTTGAGAAAGAGGTCGCCGAGCACGTGCTGACCGAGAAGCGTCTGCAGGCCTCCGAGTCCTATATTCAGAACATTCTCAGCTCCATGCCGCTGGTACTGGTCGGCCTTAACCGAGAAGGCATGATCACGCACTGGAACCGCCGTGCAGAGCAGGTTTCCGGAACCAAGGCCGAAGCGGCGATCGGACGTAACCTCTGGTCAATCTACCCCGACATCACGGTGACGCCTCAGCATATCGAGCAGGCACTGGAGAAGCGCCAGCCGCTGACACTGAGATACAGCCAGCCCGGCAGCTACCACATGGACATCACCGTCTACCCGCTGGAAAACTATGTCGAGCCGGGTGTGGTCGTACTGGTAGATGATGTTACCCGCCGAGTGATTACCGAGAACATGCTGATCCAGCATGACAAACTGTCGTCCATGGGCGAGCTGGCCACGGCAATGGCCAATGACATCTACACGCCGCTGCAGGCGATCCTCTTCGATCTGCGTAGCTTCCAGAACATCCTCGACTCCGGTCGCCTGCTGCCGGAAGACAGTGCTCAGAGCAACGAACTCGAACGTGTGCAGGGGCTGCTGGAGCACGCATCCGATAACGGCCGCCAGGTTGAATCCGTGATTCGCAACCTTCTGCAGTTTGCCCGTGGCCGTAATGCCCAGGCCGAGCCGGCCAACGTGGTCGATATTCTCGAGCACTCTCTGACCCAGGCCAGCGAAGCCCTGTCACTGCCGGACGCCATCCCGTTTGGCAAGATTCGGGTTGAACGTCACTTTGAAAACGAAATCCCGCAGGTGCCCTGCCATATCACCGAGCTGCAACAGGTGTTCCTGAGCCTGTTCCGCCATGCCTACCAGTCACTGGCCGAAAAAGCGCAGGCCAAGGGGCTGGACTTCATGCCGACGATCAAGCTGTATGTCGGCCAGTCCTACGACTCCCTGTCGCTTCGCATCCAGCACAACGGCACAGGTTTGAGCAGCGAAGAGCAGATGCACCTGTTCGAGCCCTATGTTCACAGCGCCAATGTGGAACAGCCCTCGGCCGCTGCCGACAGAAGGCTTTCTTTCGCCTACTTCGTGATCACCGAGCAGCACCGGGGCCATATGGCGGTAACCTCGGACCCGGATGTGGGAACCACTTTCCATATTCAGCTGGAACTGCACTAAAAAAGGCGGCAACCGCCGCCTGAAAGAAAGAGGCCTCTTGCCAAACGGCAAGGGGCTTTTTTTGATCCTTATGCCGGCACCGCCGCATAAGCCACGATCTCACATAACATCTCTTCACGGGCCAGACCGGCCACAATCATGGCAGCCCGGTTCGGGTATGGCGCTTCGAAATACTCTGCATAGACCTGGTTGAACACCGGCAGCTGTGAACGGTCGGTCACATAGATCAGCACCTGGGTTACATCAGCCATCGTCAAACCGGCCGCTTCGATGGTGTGCTTGAAGTTATCCATCGTCTGGCGCGCCTGGGCTTCAATGCCGCCCTCCACCACCTGACCGTTGGAATCGATGGGGATCTGGGCCGTAGACAGGGTTCCGTTGGCGATAACAGCCCACTCCAGAGGGGCCTTGGATGCAAAAAGATCGGTTTTCACAGCTGTTTTCATAGTGTTCTCAATCGTTGAATAGAGAGGAAGATCAGCAAAGGAATTTGACCGGGCAGCTTCCATCTCGGAAGCTGCCGGCCGTAGCAAGGATTAGAGCCCCTGCTCTTTCGCCATCTGACAGGCAATTTTGGGTGCTATCCAGAGTGACGGCAGCAGTACCAGGGATACCGGAACCGCGGTCACCACAATGAAGGACTGCAGTGCAGAAATGCCGCCGGAGCCGATAGAGATGAGCAAAGCGGCCATCAATCCCATCATGATGCCCCAGAACACGCGCACACTGCTCTGCGGATGGTCGGTACCGGTCATCACCATGGACACCGCATAGGTCATGGAATCACCGGTAGTGGCCACGAAGATGGTGGTCAGGATCAGGAACAGCACGGAGATCAGGAAACCCATCGGCAACTGCTCGGTAATCGCCAACAGCGCGGCCGGCAGGTTGAAGCCGGTAAACGGCTCGGAGATCACCCCGGGGTTGTTCAGCTCGAAGGAGAGGCCTGCCCCGCCCACAATGGTGAACCAGAAGCAGGTGATGACCGGTGCGACCACCGAGATCAGCAGAATCATTTCACGGATGGTACGGCCACGGGAAATACGTGCGACAAACATCGCCATCAGCGGACCATAGCCCAGGAACCAGCCCCAGAAAAACACGGTCCACCAGTCCAGCCAGCCGGTATCGGCACGGAAGGTCGCCATCGGAATGAATTCACTGACATAGATACCGAAGGATTGCAGGTAGCCGTCGATGATGAAACCGGTCGGCCCAAACGCCAGAATGAACAGCATCAGGCCCACTGCCAGAATCACGTTGGCACGGCTCAGAATCTGGATACCACGGTTAACGCCACTCACTGCCGACAGCGTATAGAGGCAGATCAGGCCGACCAGAATGAACACCTGGGTAGTATAGGTATTGGGTATACCGAACAGCTTTTCCAGACCAAAGCTGACCTGCAGGCCAAGGAAACCGATCGGGCCGACTGTACCCGCCACGACAGCCAGCACGCAGCAGGAATCAACTATGGCTCCCAAGGGACCTTTCATTACCCGTTCACCCAGCACCGGGTACAGCAATGTACGCGGCTTCAGCGGCAAACCCTTTTCATAATGGAGGTACATGAAGATGATGCCGGTCAGACTGCCCAGGATCGCCCAGGCAAGGAAGCCCCAATGCATGAAGCTCTGTGCCAGCGCGGCATAAGCGGCTTCCACGGTGCCGGTTTCAACGCCATCGGCGGCAAACAGTGGCGGCGGAGAGGTAAAGTGCGCCATCGGCTCGGCAGCCGCCCAGAACACGCCGCCTCCCGCCAGCAGAGTACACATGATTATGGAGATCCACTGAAAGGTGGTGATATCAGGTGTCTTGGTACCGCCCATCACCACGCTGCCGGTGCGACCGAAGCTCAACACAAGGCCAATGATGAAGGTCAGCAGTAACAGTACCTGCCAATAGGCACCGAAGTACCGGGTCGAAGTGGCAAAGGCCATATTGACCCAACCGGACACCAGGTCGATGTCATAGAGGGCAAAAGCGGCAAAGAGGGCGAGAATCCCACCGCTGATCAGGAATACGGGGAGGTCCACGCCTGAAAGCCATGATTTTCCTGGCATATCAAGCTCCCGACTGACGGTCGCAGCCTGTGTGGTTGTACTCATAATAGTCTCCTGGCGAGCTGTTATATTTATGATTGTTCGGAGATTCTGTGGGGGCTGTGCGGCTTCACTGCTGAGGCCGCACGATGTTTCAAATCCGGCTGAAACCCGCTCAGCTGCGTGGCATCAGCCCGTCCTCAAGGAAGTTGAGCCAGTTCAGCCCCATGATCCGGGCCACATCCTCATCACTGAAACCACGTGCCTGCAGGCCAGCGGTCAGGTTGGGGAAATCGCGACTGTCACGGAACCAGGACAGCGGGCGCGGCCAGTCAGCATTGGACTTGGAACCTTCGCCGTAGTCCATCTCCTTCGACCAGCGACCGTTGCGCATCCACTCCAGCACCGACAGCGGCTGCTCCTGACACAGGTCGGTGCCGATGCCGATATGCTCCACGCCCATCAGATCGGCGGTGCGCGCTACCATGTCGCAGAACTCCTCCAGCGTGCAGTCGGAGCCGTTCTTGAGATGGAACGGATAAAGACTGAACCCCAGCAGCCCACCGGACTCGCCCAGCGCCTTCAGCACAGTGTCTGACTTGTTGCGCTTGGCCGCATGAAAGCTGGTCGGGTTGGCGTGGGAGATCACGATGGGACGTTCTGACAGCTCGATCGCATCCAGAGTGCTGCGCTCGCCGCTGTGGCTCATGTCCACCACCATGCCGACGCGGTTCATCTCCCGGATCACCTGTTGACCGAACCGGGTCACACCGCTGTCTTCCGCTTCGTAGCAACCGCAGGCCAACAGGCTCTGGTTGTTGTAGGTCAGCTGCATGATCATCAGGTTCAGCTCGCGCATCACCTCGACCATGCCGATATCATCCTCGATCGGCGAGCAGTTCTGGGCACCGAACATGATGCCCACTCTGCCCAATGCCTTGGCGCGACGGATATCCTCCGCGCATTTCACCGGCATGATCAGGTCGCTGTTGTACTCAAAGTGGCGGTTCCACTCGGCGATGCGCAGCAGGGTCTCCCGGATCTGCTCGTGATAGACGATGGTGACATGCACCATCGTGACGCCGCCCTCGCGCAACTGTTCGAAGATCTGACGGTTCCAGTTGGAGTACTGGAGGCCGTCGATCACGACCAGGTCTTTGTGCAGGTTCTGGTTCATGGCCGGCTCCGTTTACGCACGCATGTAGGTGGTTTTGACGACGGTGTAGAACTCCTTGGCATAGCTGCCCTGCTCGCGCGGGCCGAAACTGGAGTCCTTGCGGCCGCCGAAAGGCACGTGATAATCGGTACCGGCCGTCGGCAGGTTGATCATCACGCAACCGGTCTTGGCGCGACGTTTGAAGTCGGTGGCATACTTCAGTGACTGGGTGCAGATGCCGCCGGTCAGACCGAAGTTGGTATCGTTCAGTGTCGCCAGTGCTTCTTCATAATCCTTCACCTTGATCACGCAGGCGATCGGCGCAAAGGCCTCTTCACGGTTGATGCGCATCTCGTTGGTGGTACCGGTGAACAACGCCGGCTGCATGAAGTAACCCTCGGTGTCTTCGTTCAGTACTTCGCCACCGTAGGCCAGCTGCCCGCCTTCGCTTTTGGCCAGTTCCAGGTAAGCCAGGTTCTGCTCCATCTGACGGGCATCGGCTACGGCACCGATATGCACGCCCTCTTTCAGCGGGTGGCCCACGACCAGTTTCTTCATGCGCTCGATCACGGCGGCAACGAAACGGTCGTGAATAGCTTCGGTTACAATCAGGCGGGAAGAGGCCGTACATTTCTGGCCGGTTCCCCCGAAGGCACCGTTGACGGCACATTCCACGGCGTTGTCCAGATCGGCGTCATCCAGCACCACCAGGGCGTTCTTGCTGCCCATCTCGAGCTGGCACTTGACCAGGTTTACAGCCGTGGCGGCAGCCACCTTGCGACCAGTCTCCAGCGAGCCGGTAAAGGTCAGCGCATTGATATCGCGAGAGTGGATCAGTACATCACCGACCTCGGCTCCCGGCCCCATCACCAGGTTGAAGGTACCGGCCGGCAACCCCTGACGCGAGATGATTTCGGTCAGCGCCCAGGCGGATGCCGGCACCTGATTCGCCGGCTTCCACACCACGGCGTTACCGAAGGCCAGCGCCGGTGCAATCTTCCAGGCGCCGGTTGCTGTCGGGAAATTCCAGGGCGTGATGATGCCAACCACACCCACCGGCTCACGGCGGGTTTCCACCTCGATGCCCGGACGTACGGAGTCGGCGGTTTCGCCCATCTGGCGCAGCACTTCAGCAGCGTAGTAATGGAAGAACTGACCTGAGCGATAGACTTCGCCCGCACCTTCGGCCAGCGTCTTGCCCTCTTCGCGCGCCAGTAATTCACCCAGCTCATCCTTGCGGGCAATAAGTTCGTCACCGATTGACATTAGGACGGAGTAACGCTGCTCCAGGCCGCTCTTTTGCCACTCTTGCTGTCCCTTGATGGCCGCGGCGATTGCAGCTTCAGTCTGTGCCTTGTCAGCCTGAGCATACTGACCGATCACATCACTGATGTCGGCCGGGCTGATATTCGCGATGACACTCGCGCCTTCGACCCATTCACCGGCGATATAGTTACGAAAGATTGATTCAGACATGATTACCTCCACCAAGTTGATGAGTTCATCTTAGGCAGGACGATTTAATAATAAAAATTAATAAATAATATTTAATGATTAGTCTTTCTTATCATGGGCAGGTTTAACGGCGGGACGACCCAGACATGCCTTCCGGCCCAACGAGACCAGGCCGACATGCTGGCTGGAGTACACTGAAAACAGGGATCAGGCGCTCAAAGGCATAGCGAAAGTCTGGGCAGACGTGCCGTGATGAAGCCAGGACGGGGTAAAACGATTAAGTGCCCATGCGTAACAGAAGGGGACACCATTACGCACGGGCGGATTGGAGCGAAGATCAGAAGTCGTAATTCATACCAATGTTGATCGTATGGGAATCCTCATTGCCATAAAGAACACCATCCCAGGCCATCGCCTCAACCCAGAGCTTCACCTTGGGATGCAGGTCATACTGGTACCCAAGGGTCACGGCATCAAAGTCGTTACCGGCCCCTGACTCATCCTCGAGGGTGGACAGGGCAAGGGTATACAGGTTTTTATCCGCCCGGATACCACCAATCAGGTCGGCACCCTTGCCAGCATTGTCCTTGTCGATATAGGCACCGTTGATGTAGAAGCCTTCACCCGTGTAGTAAGCCGCAATCCCGACAGAGTCATTGTCATCATTGATATAGCCCACCGCCAGCCTGAGGCTGTCGCTGGCCTGATAGGTTGCGGTGTACTGTGACTGCTCCACCTCATCATCATTGGAGTCATCATCGAACTGGGCCAGCACCGACAACTGAAGTCCATTGACATCCGGGCTGGTGTACATGATCGAATCACCAATGCGGAAATCACCATCCAGAGAGTAGTAGGCCGGGGCCGAATCCCACCACAGCTGGTCACCGGCATAGCCGACCGCATTGTAAAAGGCTGACCAGTAGCGTCCGGCCATCAAGGTACCAAAATCGCCTGTCAGGCCAACATAGCCTTGACGCTCATCCCCGACCTCGCGCTCGTCCAGATCAAGCGCGACTTCATACCTGGCAAAAGCGGCCAGAGATTCATCCAGCTGATGGCGACCTTCAACACCAATACGGCTGGCCGCATCCTTGAAATCTGTACTTTCGGTATGACCGGTCTTCTCCAGCTGGACACGCAGGCTGCCATAGAAGTTGATCTCCGGTTCAGTGGCGGTGGCCACCAGCGGCATCAGGGAAGCACAAGCGAGTGAAAGACATGTCATTCTTATTTTCATTATGGGTACTCCAGACTACAGGCACCTGAGACGGTTCATGGTTGTTTGACTTGAACACAGAAGCCGAGAGCCAGCCTCTGCACATCACCAGCCCTTCGGAGCCTGGTTCGAGATCGACCCGCCCCCTCTGGTCTGGTGTCCACCCTGTGGATGAAGGTATGCTAGAGCCCGTTTTTTAATAACAAAAATTAATAAAAAATATCTGACGATAAGACTATCTTATCGATAGTAGCCCGATGCCTCTGGAGGTCCTGTCATGCTGCCCGAATTGAAAATCGCCCAGCTCAGACACTTCGTCTGGGTCGCCGAGTTGAAAGGCTTTCATGCGGCCGCCGAAAAAGCCCACAGGACTCAACCGGCCATCTCGTTATCAATCAAGGATCTTGAGAACAAGCTGGGCGAGTCGCTGTTCGAGAAGCGCAATGCCAAATCGGCCAACGCCGAGCTGACCCCTTTCGGCCGCCATTTCCTGCCCCAGGCCAAGGAGTTGATCGCACATCACGACCGCATCGCCGAAGACATGACACTTATGGCCGAACACAAGACCGGCCATTTACGCCTGGCCTCGGTCCCCTCCATCGCCAGCCGCATGCTGCCCGACATCCTGTCCCGCTTCGTAGCAAATGCCCCCGACCTGCATATCAGCTTCTATGACGACAACGCTGCCGCAGTGCTCAGCATGGTGGAAAATCAGCAGGTGGACTTTGGCATTGCCAGCTTGTGGCATGCCGAGGAGCATGGTGACAAGAGTTTTACACCGATCTGGGAAGACCATGTCGGCGTCGTTTGCCGCCGCGACCATCCGCTGGCGGGACAGGAAGAACTGCACTGGGAAACCCTGCGCGAACATCGCCTGATCAGCAACGGCACCTCACGACTGCTGGAAGGGACAGAAGCGGAACCGATACTGCACGATTCTCAGTTCTACATCTCTAACATGATCTCGCTGGTTGCGATGCTGGAAGCGGGTCTGGGAGTAACCACTCTCCCCCGATTCGCCTTTCCCGAGGAAAGCAGCACCCTGGTATTCATCCCTTTGAGCACACCTCAGGTTGTGCGCAGCATCGGTATCGTACGCCTGAGTAACAAGTCGCTGTCGCCCGCAGCCGAGGCACTGGTGCAATTCATTCTGGAGCAGAACCCTCAGCCCGAAACAGACTGACGGCATTCAGCTCGGCAGCTCTGAACATTCAGAAATACCGAGCCTGAGCAGCCGATATACATAGAAAAAATAATAGCCAAAACGTTTTCGATAAGCCCAGCTTATCAGGCGATAGATCCTTTTCATTTGTCCTCACACCCGGCTTTGCACCAAGATAACTCCGTCACCACCGGTGTCCCTCTCTCTGCCGACTATAACTAAACAGGAAGCCAGCAGAGACCCAGAGCGCAAGGTTTCCATCACATCTATGCTGCGCTGCCCCTTGTGGCAGCAACTACCCAAAAAGATGTGGAGCAAAATAGAGGATCATAATAATGACAACGCCTGCTGCTATCCAAACCTCACTGCGGGGTGACAATGCGCTTCCCCTGCGCCCCGCCGAGCAGGTCATGAATCTGGAACGACTCGGTGCCATGCACCAGAGCCGCCTGAGCTTCATGCGCACCTTGGTACGTCGCATCATGCGCGAGCGCTGGCAGATCGAGCCGGCCCGCTTTGAACTGGACCAGGACGGTTACGGCACCGTGGTCTATGAAGTACGCGCCCCCCAGGGCCTGTACAGCTTCGTGCTGTTCTCCAACTACCTGTCGCCGGAAGCGCGTAATGACCGCGTTATCGCCACCCAGTGGGACCTGACCATGGCACTGGTAGAAGGCGAAGTCGATGACATCTATCTGGAAAAGCTGCGCCAGAACGTGCCCAAACAGGAAGCGGGCCGTGTCGATGCCCGCGTCTTTGTCCTCTCCCGTGCCAACCGCAGTGCACGCAACTTCGACTATGTAGTCGAGCAACTCGCCAAGGGTGAACAGCCCGACATCGAGCGCATCGCCAAGGTGGGCTACCTGTACCGCACCACAGCCGTTTATGGCAGTGGAAAGCTGGGCATGGCCGACTGGGAGAAGGTTCGAACCCATTACAAAGACTTTGCCCGCCCCTTTGCAGCCGAAATGTTTGTCTGCCTGATGCTGCGCAACTTCAGTCTGTTGCAGGCGGAGCATATTGCGCGTCACCGTGCTCCCGAACGCTTCCAGCCGATGAAACCGGAGATCAAGCGTTACTTCGGTATCGGTAATTCAACCGGTCTGGGCATGGCGCCTTATCTGGTCAACCACCCACTGCTGATCAACCAGTGGGTCGAGATGCGTGAGCTGGCGTTGGCCCGTGTGCGGACTCTGGGTGCCATTACGCCACGCATACGCGAGCAGCTTAACGAGCTGATCAACCGCTGCACCGGACATACCCGTGAAATCTGGACCGAGGACGAGTGGCAAACCCGCAACAACCAGCAGGTGCTGGTCGACCTGGAAGCACTTGCAGCTCAGGCGGCACAGCCGTTCGAGAACTGGGACGGGCTGCTCGACTGGAGTCAGCAACATTGTTCCCTGCAGGGACAGGAGATGCTGGTCTCCATTCTGCTTGAGCTCTATCCCGAGCTGGTGGACGATCTGGAAGATTTTCATTGTGCCGAGGAATTCCTCGATCTGGATCCGCTGATGCCGTTGCAGACCCTGAAAGACGTGATCGAAAACCGCTACGCCTGGGCGCTGGCGATCGATTTCAGCGTTGAGGGCACCCGTGAAACCTGCTGGTACCGGTCGGAAGAAAAGATGGAACCACGCCTAGGCAGCGTGGCCGATGCCGAGGCCAAGAAAAAGCAGATGGCATTGGGCGTAGGCTATGCCGTGCGCAAGTGCTACGACCAGCTATGCGAGTACGTTGAACAGCACCCGGATCACACCACGGCACGCTTTATGGTCGCACGGCCCAAGATGCGCGGTATCGTGCGTCGCATCCAGAGCATGAATCGCTGCATCTACGGTGATATTCAGGCCAACCTGCTGGACCGCAACGTTCTGCCGATGCACCTGCTGCGCTGCAAGCTGGCATTCTTCGGCGTCAGCAAGTTCGATCCGCGTTCCCGGCTCTGGGTACGCAATACCATGTTCCAGGGCGCTCCGCTGCTGGAAGATATCGGCAAGCAATTCGGCGATGACTGGTTCATGCCTCTGGCACCACAGCAGTAAGGAGTAGCCCATGAATATTTCCATGAACGAACTGAAAGCGGCCCTGCGTCGCTGCTTCGAAGCCAGTGGCTACTTTGTCGGCAACTACGAGGACGCCGCCAACATGATCCTCTGGCTGGAAAAACACGGCCTCAACGGCCTTGGTGAGCTGGAACGTGCCCTGCCCTATATCCGCAATGACAGTGACAAGCCGTTGAGCAGTGTGGTGTACGAGGACAGCACCTCGGCGATTATCGACAGCCACGGCCGCAGCGCGTTGAACTGCATTGCAGCCGCCGTGGACCTGGCCCACGCCAAGGCGCTCGAAAGCGGTATTGCCACCGTGACCGTACATAACTGCCACAACCGCATGTTCATTCTGAAAGCGCTGACTGATTGCGGTCGACGCGGTATCAGCGTGGCGGCCTACTGGCAGAACGGTGAACGCAACATCAGCGAGCACACCGCCGCCATCAAGGCGGGAGAGCGCTATCCCAGCTACAGCGAAGCAACCACCTGCCTGAATGCCAGTCCAGAAGACAAGCAAGCACTGACCATCATCTGCAGTTCCCGGGTAGATCTTTCAACGACCCTCAATCATCGCAAGACCCGTCTGCTCAGCGCCTCTCAGGTCGAGCAGAACAAGGAACATAGCGTCGATATGGGGATCGAGATCAAGCCCGCCCTCTGGGACGAGATCAACCGCATCGGTGCAGAAGTTCTGGTGGAAAACAGCGAACGCTCCCGCGCGGATGCCGGCGGCCGCTGAAATCGGTATTATCCAGTTCAACAAAGCCCCCTGAGGTCACGCACTAGCCTCTTCGGGGGCTTTTTCCATTTCAGGATCTGATCGATGTTCTATACAGCCCCAGAGCTTCTCGCCCTGCTGGTCGTAGCCGCCGGCGTCTTCGTCCAGTCCCGTATCGGCATCGGCTACGGCCTGCTGGCCGCGCCCATTCTGTATCAGATCAATCCGGCCTATGTCCCCGGTCCCATCCTGATCATCGGCTTCAGTCTTGCGGTGGTGATGGTTTTGCAGGGTTTGGATGCACTGCGCTGGCGCCGCATCTTTCCGGCCATTGTCGCACGCGTACCCGGTGCCTGGTGCGGTGCACTGCTGGTACAGGCGATGAGTCAGGCTTTGCTGGGTCTGTTTCTGGGCGCCACCCTGCTGCTGGCGACACTGCTGAGCTGGCGTGCCATCAAACTGCGCACCAGCGGGCGCAATCTGGCACTGGGCGGTTTTTTTTCCGGCCTGGTTGGCACCGCAACCGGCATCGGTGGCCCACCAATGGCGCTGGTCTATCAGGCGCATAATCCGGCCGTTGCGCGGGCTGAACTGGCCGGATTCTTTCTGATCGGCACACTGATTTCGCTGGGGATGCTGTTCGGTGCGGGTCAGCTGGTCGAGCAGCACCTGTTGCTATCACTGAAACTGCTGCCCGGCATGGCGCTGGGCAGCTATCTGGGGTATCGCTCGGAGCGTTTCTGGCAAATCAACACCCTGAAACCCTGGATTCTGGCCATTTCGCTGCTCGCCGCCCTGCTGCCCATCACCAAAGGGATTCTGGCTCTGAACGGGACGATTTGAGCCCGAGGTGGCCCCAGCCGGACTTCAGCGGTGAGTCCACTCCGGCTTGCGCTTGTTGATGAAGGCGTCGATCCCCTCCTGGGCATCATCGGTCAGCATATTGCCTACCATGACTTCACTGCAGTGAGCATAGGCTTCGGCCAACGGCAACTCACGCTGACGATAGAATGCCTGCTTGCCGATCTGCAGCGTCTTGCGGGACTTGGAGGCGATCTTCGCGGCCAGAGTCGCCACCGCCGAATCCAGCTCGGCTTCGGGTACCTGCTGGTTGATCAGCCCCATATCGAAGGCACGTTGAGCATCGATCAGCTCACCGGTCAGCAGCAGCTCCATCGCGTGCTTGGGTTGCACCGCTCGGCTCAGCGCCACCATCGGCGTGGAGCAAAACAGACCGATATTGACGCCAGGCGTGGCAAAACGGGCATTGTCGGCGGCAACCGCCAGATCAGCACTGGCCACCAACTGGCAACCGGCGGCGGTGGCTACGCCATGGACCTGAGCAATCACCGGCACCGGCAGATTGACGATGCGCTGCATCAGTCCGGAGCAGGTTTCAAAGGTGCAGCGATAGTAACTTTCTTCGCCTTCACCCAGCATCTGCTTGAGGTCGTGCCCGGCACAGAAGCCCTTGCCGGCACCTCTGATCACCACGCAGCGCACAGCCAGATCATCGGCAATACTATCCAGTTCGGCATGCAGCGCCTGCATCAATTCCAGTGACAGACTGTTGTAGGCATCGGGGCGGGACAGCGTCAGGGTGGCCACACCCTCGTGATCCTGACGCTGAAGAAGTGACTGAGACATGCTAACTCCCTTTTGTTGTTATGCGGCTTATTGATCAGGGTAAACCCGAATATCCGCAAAAGGGAAGCAGAGGTCAAGCCTTGCGATTTGGCTTAAGTGTCAAACCGAGAGGATGTCGATCTTTTCCATCACCTGAACGCCGGAGCCGTTGGCGCCGGTTTCTTCATCATCACCCAGGGGACCCAGCGCACTGCCGGTATCCGGCGCGATGCCATGCGGAAAGCCCAGCTGAAGGCCCTTGAAGTCGAACAGCTGATGGTCAGCCAGATGTGAAGGCACCACGTTGCACAGGGCGCGGAACATGGTTTCGATGCGGCCTGGATGGCTCTTGTCCCAGCCCTGCAGCATCTCCTTGATCACCTGACGCTGCAGGTTTTCCTGAGAACCACACAGGTTGCACGGGATAATCGGGAATTCACGCAGCTCTGCATACTCTGCAATATCCTTCTCACGAGCGTAGGCCAGCGGGCGAATCACCATGTTCTTGCCGTCATCGGACACCAGCTTCGGCGGCATGGACTTCAGCTTGCCGCCGTAGAACATGTTGAGGAAGAAGGTTTCCAGAATGTCATCACGGTGATGTCCCAGCGCGATCTTGTTGGCACCGATCTCATCGGCAAAGCCGTACAGGGTACCGCGACGCAGACGCGAGCAGAGCGCACAGGTCGTTTTACCCTCAGGCACCACTTCCTTGACGATAGAATAGGTATCACGCTCAACGATGTGGAAAGGCACACCGATCGATTCCAGGTAGGTCGGCAGCACCTCTTCCGGGAAGCCCGGCTGCTTTTGATCCAAATTTACCGCCACCAGCTCGAAGCGAATCGGCGCGCTTTTCTGCAGGTTAAGCAAAATATCGAGCATGGCGTAGGAGTCCTTGCCACCGGACAGACACACCATTACCTTGTCGCCCTCTTCAATCATGTTGAAGGCTTCAATTGCCTGGCCCACCTCACGGCGCAGACGCTTCTGCAGCTTGTTCAGGCGGGTTTTGGTCTGTTTGTCGAGGCTGTCGGTGTGCATAGGGCGCTGAGAAATCCACGGGTTAAAAACTGAGCGCGAATTATACATGATTCGGGCTAATCACTACTATCAACACCACAGACAGGCCTGACAGGTGTTTGAGGCCTTGCTTCAAGCCTCTCAACGAAACAGGAGTTAATGCCCACGCCCCTGCACACTTCCCGACTACTGCTTGAACCGGTTGACCAACTCATGCAGCTCTGCGGAGACCTTTTGCGAACGTCGAATGCTGTCCGCACTCTCTTCGGTACGGGCCAAGCTGCTTTCGGACAGCAGAGAAATCTCCTTAACCTGTCGATTCACTTCTTCTGACACCAGCGCCTGCTCTTCAACTGCTGCTGCCATCTGCTCAGACATGGTGGAGATGCGGTTTACGGCGTCTGCGATCCCCTGCAGCATGGTTTCCGACTCAATCACACGTTGGAGGCCTGTTTCGGCATCCTTCGCACCTTCCTGAGCAACTGAAACCGAGGAATGGGCTTGCCCGGTCAAACCCTCCACGATTTGCCGGATATTCTGTGCAGATTCACGGGTATTGGCAGCAAGTGCTCGCACCTCATCCGCCACCACGGAAAAACCTCGCCCATGATCACCGGCACGAGCCGCCTCGATAGCGGCGTTGAGCGCCAGCAGGTTGGTCTGCTCGGAGATGGCCTCAATCGACTCCGCGGCCTGCGCGATAGCACCGGTCTGTTCAGCCAACTGACGCACAGCAGTACCTATCGCCGAGACACTGTCACGCAACTCTTCTATCGAGCTGCGGGTAACTTGAGCAATCTCCCCGCCCTGGCTCGCGAGTTCACGCGAATGATCCGCCTGACCTGCCGTTTTCTGCACATTGCTTGAGATTTCATGAATTGCCTGAGACATCTCATGCATCGCCGTGGCCACCAGATCCGTTTGCTGGCGCTGCGTCAGCATCTCTTCACGTGCCACTTCGGAGAGTTTCAACCCCAGGTCAGACTGTTGTGCAACCTGACCAGAAGCATCTTCAATTCGGGTCAAGACCGCATCCAGATGGGCTCTCAGGCTCATCACGCCGACCATAACATTGCCGATCATACCCTGCTGATTGGTATAAGTACCGGCCGCCAGTGAGTGCATGAAAACCCCCTTCAGTTCATTCCGGAGCAGGTTCAAGTCATGACGGTGCTGCAGGTACTGCTGGCCACCAAACCCGAGTAACGCGACCATGAGCCAGAGGGTACTGGCCAGCAGAGACACGGTATTCGCCAACAGAAGCGCCGGCGCAATAAAGACCAAGGCCAGCAACAACTGCTGAAGATAACGCGGCACATGCAGTTGACGTCTTTTTTTATTGATCCGCTGATACAGCTTCTCGGCCCGCTGAACGTCTTCACGCGCTGGACAGGAGCGAACAGACTCATAGCCGACTACCTCACCATTTTCCGTTACCGGCGTAACATAGGCACTGACCCAGTAGAAATCCCCGTTTTTGCAGCGATTCTTCACCATCCCCATCCAGGGGCGGCCGGACTGAAGGTGATGCCACATCACCTCAAAGGCTTCTGCCGGCATGTCCGGGTGGCGAACAATGTTGTGATGCTGGCCAATCAGCTCATCCCGACTGAAACCGCTGACACGCTCAAAAGCGTCATTACAGTGCGTAATCACACCCTTCAGGTTCGTGGCCGAGATCAGCTTCACATCCGAACCAAAACGCTGTTCACGATTGGACAGGGGGCCATTGTTTTTCATCACACATCTCCCATGCGATAGAGGTTATTCGACGCAGCTCAGATCTACTTGGGATATCTCAACTTGGTCAGTCGCTCCTTGGGACTTTCGAATCAATACCCTTTGCTGCTGCGTGCATGATATACCATGTGACATTTATGACAAACAGGTTTTATATTTGTTTAACGCAATATGCGACATCATACCGCACCCTCTATCCACCAGGTCTCAACACAACAACGGCCCCGTGAATGCCCTTTCACGCTATGCGGGACCTGTAAGTGGTTGAGAAAGCCCAGAGAAACTGGTTTCAGGCAAGTAATGGCAACGAATTGCGCAGCAAATAGGGCGCCGGAGTCCAAAATGAATCAGCTGGAATGGGAGATCGGGCGACTGGATCAGTACTGACAGACTCGTAAGTATCTGGACAAAAACGCAGGAAGCTATCTTTGTGGCGCAAGAGGCAGGCTAAAAGCCTGCCTCTGCTTGCGGAGTACCAGGGAAATGAGTTGAAGAACGGTTGAGATGGAAGGTATTGCTCTCATCCTTTACAAAGTACGGACTACATCCATTAACAAGGTATCAATCCCCTTCACCACCTTGAGGCTGGCGCTTTCCATTTGCTGCAGACGTTTGAGCATGGCCTTGTAATCACCACGCAGACCGCAGGCGAGCGCCTCTCGACCGGAATCATGCACCTGGCGGTGTGGCTCTTCCAGCGCTTTGAAGCTGCCCAGGTCGGAGTATTTATTACTGCCATAACCTTCGTAGTACCACTGGCCCAGACGGCATTCGGTGTGCCGGTTGGCTCCGACTGAAAAATCGTGCCGTTCAATCAGACCATAGACCTGGTTTTTCCAGACCGCATGATCAAGTTTGACCGTGTTCAGGAACGAGGCCGTGGTGGCAATACGGATCACGCGCTGCATACGATCAGAACGCACAATAACATCGCCGACCACACCGTCAATCTGCGTTGAAGAGGCGGACACATCCGCGGCGCTGTTCTGGTTGTCATGCACGATGGATTTGATCGAGACAGTCTGTTCAAGCACCTGGCCCACGAGCTTTTCGATCTGCTGGCTGGCAGAATGCGCCTTGCCTGCAAGGTTACGCACCTCGTCGGCGACTACGGCAAAACCACGCCCTGCCTCACCGGCACGGGCCGCCTCAATCGCCGCATTCAGGGCCAGCAGATTGGTCTGATCAGAGATCTCCTGAATGCTGGCAACCAGCTGGCTGATGGAGTTGGCGGTTGTATCCAGCACCGTGGCAGCTTCCATACTGACATTGGCGTGCTCATTAATCAGATCCGCTCTCTGGCTAAGCTTCTGCAACGCCTGGCGGGTATGATCAAAAATTTCGTCAAGCTGTTTCAGCGACTTGCGCTCATCGATCAGTTGCTCTGCCGAACTGGCCAGCCCTTCCCGAATGGAGGTGAGCATCTCGCCGCCTTGAAGCTGATACTTCATGATCTCAGCTTCGCTGTCTCCATGCTGCTGAATCTGTACCAGTTGGCGGTCCTTTTCAGCGACCAGGTCCTTCAACTCTCGCAGCTGCTGTTCATAGCGCTCATGCGTGCTCGCCAATTCATGCTTGAGTGCGCTGATCTCTCTCTGCCTTGCAGCCTTTCCAAAGAACATCATAGGCTTGTCTCGTGAATTATTGTTCTGCTTTCGTTATGCGTGTATTGCGCAATGACCGCTGGAATTTCACTGGCAGGCATGGGGCGTCCGATCAGATAGCCCTGTATTTCGTCGCAACCAAGGGAGCTCAGCAGCTGCAGCTCCGCCTCCGTTTCAACGCCCTCGGCGATTACTCGGGACCCAAGGCTCTCCGCAATACCCAGGACAGCTCTGACAATGCCTTGGTCCGCCGGGTTCGTGATCAGGTTACTGACAAAAGCTCTGTCGATCTTGATGTAGTCGACCGCGAACTTCTGCAGATATTCCAGCGACGAGTAGCCCGTACCAAAATCATCAAGCGCCAGGGACACTCCCAGATCCTGCAGTTTGCGCAGCATGAACAACGCCTGCTCAGGGTTATCCATGGCAACACTTTCGGTAATCTCCACATCCAGCAACGCCGGCGGCAGCGCCGAGTCCTTGAGCATTCTCGACAGCTTGTCTGCCAGCATCTCATCGCTGAACTGACGGGCAGAAAGGTTGATACCAACACGCAACGGCATTCCCTGGTCATGCCAGGCCTTGGCCTGCCGGATCCCCTCTTCAGCAACCCAATAACCTATGCCATGGATCAGCTCCATCTGCTCCGCAATTGGAATGAATTCGACCGGTGACACCAGGCCCATTTCCGGATGCTGCCAGCGAATCAGTGCCTCGACACCCACCACTGTTCCGGTTTTGAGATCGAGCTGTGGCTGATAGAACAGTTTCAGCTCGCGCCTTTGCAGCACATGCCGCAGCTCCGACTCGATATAGAGTTGACGTGCGTAGTCCTGCTGACAGCTTTCGTCGAAAATCTTGAAGCGACTTCCCCCGGCTTTTTTGGCGACCAGCCGCGCCTGCACCGCCGCACTGATCAGATGACTGGCTTCAGTTGAGTGCTCCGGCCCCAGTGCGATACCGATGCTGGTCTCAATAAACACCGGCTGGTCCGCAATGTCATACGCCTCTCCCAGTCGCAACTGCAACTGCTCCACCCATGCTGCCAGACCTTCAACATCATCGAGATCGGCAATCAGGAGCGCAAATTCATCCCCGCTAAGGCGGGCCAGCGAGTAAAAACCCTGAGTTGCCGCCTGCAGACGCAGTGAAAACAGCTGCAATACCTTATCGCCTTCACCCTGGCCAAAGGTTTCATTAATCATGTGGAAGCGATCGATGTCGATGCTCAGCACCGCACAGCTGCCGTCTCCGGCCAGCGCCTCATCCACACGTGAATAGAAGCTGCTGCGGTTGTAAAGCTGGGTGAGGTTGTCATGGCGGCGCTGGAAATCAACGGTCTGGCGCGCCTGGTAAAAGTCCGTGATGTCCTGCAGCACACACAGGATGCTATCGGCCGCCGTTCTGCGCGCAATGACCCGCACATAGCGCTCATTGTCACCGGCACTGAAACCATGGGCATAGGTCGCTTTTTCAAGATGTCCGGCCGCCACCCGCTCAAGATGCTGATGTACCTGTTCACGATCGGTCAAACTGACCCGTTCGAGATAACCGTTTACCCCCTTGTGCCCGATATCGGTCGGCAGACTGAACAGCTCCAGCAGGCCGGTCGACCAGTCCAACCGACCACACGACGGGCGCCACTCGAAGAAGCCGAGCTGAGCGACCTCCTGGGCTTCCTTCTGCATGACGCGGACCTGATCCAGTGCACAGGTCATTCTGTAGGTACGCAGAGAATAGCGAACACGGCGAATCAGCAGCGGCCAGTTGATTGGCTTGGTTATGAAATCCGTCGCGCCACAGCCAAACGCCTGGTCAATCGCACTCACATCATCGAGACCGGTCAGCATGACAATCGGCATCGTCAACTTCTGCTGGCGGATATGTTTACAGACGTCAAAACCATCCAACTCGGGCATCACGACGTCCAGCAACACCAGATCCGGCATCCTGCCAGGCCGCAGCAGCTCCAATGCCGCAGCACCATCCGGTGCCTGCAGTACTTCATACCCCTCTTTCTGCAGGATCTTCACCAACATCAGCCGCGTGCTCAGGTCATCATCGACCACCAGAATCCGGCTATCCGAAAGTGGGGAAGTATTCAGCTCAACCAACATTCACTCCTGAAGTCACTGTTTCAACGTACGGCCATAAAGCCGGTCAGTGCCTGAATTAATTGATCTGCAGCATCGGCCAACTGCTGATACTGCTGCTTCAGCAACGCCGAGTCCTGCTTGTACACGCTTTGCTCCAGGGCCTTGGCCAACTCAGACACCCGCATTCCGCCAACATTGGCCGCACTGCTCTTCAGCGTATGGGCCGCGCGGTGGGACAGGTCGAGATCATCCGTTTCAAGGCCCGTGCGCACCTGCTCCAGCAACTGGGGCATCTGCTCAATGAACGGCTGCAGAATCACATCCAGCTCGCCATCCAACAATTGCTCCAGTTCATCCAGTACCTGCTGCTTCAACACAGGGACATCTTCTTCTGCCGCCTCAGCCTGAACGCAGTTGGCATTATCCGTGCTTTCTGAAGCTGTCGGGGCGCCCCCATATTCCAGCAGCAAGGCCCGCAAGGCCTCGGGATCAAAAGGCTTGCCAATATGGGCATCCATCCCGGCCGCCAAACAGCGCTGGATATCATCCCCTGAAACAAAAGCCGTCATGGCGATGACCGGTATTGCCGCGCGCCCTTCATGCCGTTCAAATTCTCTGAATTTCCGGGTTGCCGTTAAGCCATCCATTACCGGCATCTGGCAATCCATCAAGACCAGGTCAAAGCTCTCATGCTTAAGCCACTGCAAAGCCTCTTCGCCATTTTCGGCAACAACGAACGTGCAGCCCAAGCGATCCAGACTGGCGGTCGCCACCAGGCGGTTGACCTCATTATCCTCAGCCAGCAGCACGCGCAGGTTGAGCGGTCGAGCTGGCGTACCTTCAGCTGTTAACGACGTGTACGGCAGCGCCTGAGGGGCCGCCGCAATAGCTCGCTCGATCGCATCATGGAGCTCATCGCGCCCGATCGGTTTGGCCAGCATGCAGATGAAACCGGCCGCATCCGCCTGTCGATGCAGCGCACGTCCTGTGTAGGAGGTAATCAGCAACAGACGGGCCGAGTCAAAACGATTATCCGCCCTGATCCGCTTGGCCAGCGCGATACCGTCCATTTCCGGCATCATCATGTCAGTCAGCACCAGGTCGAAAGGCTTCCCTTTCATCCAGGCTCCCTCCATCAGACGCAATGCTTCTTCACCATCCGCCGCACTCTGGTGGAAAATATTCCAGCTGTCGCAGTAACGCTCCACGATCAAACGGTTAGTCTCGTTATCATCGACAATCAGTGCTCTCAAACCTCTCAGCTCTGCATTGGGGACAAACAGGGCGGCAGGTTCGATTGCTTCCCGCAACTGAATCGTGAAATGAAAGGCACTGCCCTGTCCCAACTCGGACTCCAGCCAGAGCTGCCCGCCCAGATGAGTTACGATCTCACGACTCAGGGTCAAGCCGAGCCCGGTTCCCCCATACTTGCGTGTAGTAGAGCCGTCTGCCTGGCTGAAGCTGTCGAAGATTCGGCTTTGTGCTTCAGTAGCAATACCGATACCCGTGTCCTTGACCACCACATGCAGACGCATCCCGGTATCCTCTGTGCCCACCACCGTTGCCGTGAGCAACACTTCACCCTGCTCCGTAAACTTGATGGCGTTGCCCAGCAGATTAGTGATGACCTGACGCAACCTCGTCGGGTCACCGTTGGCATACTCGGGGATACTGTCATCGATCAGGGCCGCAATCTCCAGCCCCTTGCCCTGCGCCTGTGGGGCAAACAGCTTAACGGTTTCCTCCAGCAGCCGGCGCAGTGTAAAGTCGATCTGCTCCATATCGACCTTGCCTGCTTCGTATTTGGACAGATCCAGCAGGCTGTTCAGCAACGACATCAGCGTCCGCCCTGAACTCTGCGCAATGCCCAGGAAGTCTTTCTGCTCAGGTGACAGTTCTGTCTCCTGAACCAGTTCCAGCATCCCCAGAATGCCATTCATCGGCGTCCTGATCTCATGGCTCATGTTGGCCAGAAACTCGGCTTTGGCATGGGCACTTTCCAGCGCCTCATGTCGGGCCTGTTTCAGCTCTTCTTCGTAACGCTTTTGTTCGGTGATATCAGACATCACGGACATAAAGTGCGTAATCTGGCCGACCTCGTCGCGCACAACATTGATTGTTTGCGCCAGGGGATAGAGTGAACCATCCTTGCGACGGTTCCAGACTTCCCCCTCCCAATGTCCATGCTCACCTATCTGTGCCCACATCGTTTCATAGAAGGCCTTATCATGCACAGCAGAACGCAACATGCGGATATGACGCCCAAGCCACTCATCACGAGTGTATCCGGTCAAATTTACAAAGGCGTCATTGCAGGCCAGCACCTGAAGTTCAGCATCGGTTACAACAATACCTTCGTGGGTAGTGCTGAACACGATATCCGAAAGCTTAAGCTGCTCTTCATCCAGCTTGCGCTGGGTGATGTCTCGGAAGATGGTGATCGACCCCGCGGGCTCCCCTGCCACAAGGAACTGGGCACTGGTCACCTGCACCGGCACCAGTTGCTGATCAGATACGCGCCGGAAGTATTCATCTTCACTCTCGTAAACATCGCCCTGATACGTCACCGTGCGTATGGGACAATTATCAATGGATACCGGGCAACCATTGGCATCGTAGTGCACATGAAAGAGGTCATGAGCGACCTGTCCGATGGCTTCTTTTGCCTTCACCCCCAGTATCCTTTCGGCCGCCTCGTTGAGGAAGGTGATACGTCCCTCTGTATCCTGCACAAAGAGGCCTTCGGCCATACGCTCTGTGATCGACTGCAGTTTCTCGCGCTCACGCGCGATGGTGATATTCGTTGTCTGACGCCGGTAATAGCCCATGGCCAGGCTTGCCAACAGCGCCAGAGATGACAGCTGAATCCAGAGACCGTTGCGGTAGATATTTTCAATCTCCGGCACTTGGGCAAAAGTCAGAATATAGGCCCCAACCTCTTCTGACACATCGAAAACCGGCAGAAACAGAGCAGCATAACGCTGGCCCTTCAATTTGACCGTCAGCCCGAAAGGCTTTCCTTTGATCATCCGAGCATGAATCTGCGCCTGATCTGGAACCAGCATGGGTTCCAGTTGCTGTTGCAGTTCGGGCACGACACGCGGCGTACCAAGCTTGGCGCCTATATCCTCGATCACATACTCATCATTGAGCCCAAAAGGCTGATAAATGGAGCGTTCGCTGGGGTACAACATTGCGAACACCCGATCCCGGTTCAGCACAAACTCGAACAGTTCATTGGACACCAATGCCTGCAGACTATCCTCGATTGTTTTGAAAGAGACACTGCTTTCCACACTGCCAATGTGCTCCCCTGCATGAAACAGAGGAAACACAAAGCGAAAGCCGTGAAACAGACGCCCCACTTCAAACCCTTCGACAGGCTTGAGCTCTGTATTGGCAAGCCGGACCGACTCTCGCAATTCGAACAGGGAATCACCGTACTTGAGCGGACGGTGAAAGCGCAGCAGACTCAAACCATCAGGGCTGTGAAAATGCAGCTGCCTGATCCCCTGCTCTTGCAGGCGCAGATAGGAAGGATAGAGTTCCCGCAACAACTTACCCCGGGCAATATCCTGCTCATCACCATGAGTGTGCAGGATATCGTGTACCAGGGCCGTCACTGCCGGGGTATTGATGGTTTCATCGTAGAGGGTGCGGGAAACCTTGCTGAGGCCTTGAAGAACCGCCCGATAGGCAACGGACTCCTGCTCAAGCCGCGCATCGAGCTGGTTGCGAACCTCGAAGTTGACCAGCAGCTGAATGCTGGCTACACCCAGCGATGCCGACAGCAAAAAGCCCCCCAGGGCGATGGCGAAGATGCGCAGGTTCACTCGGCACTCCTCATCAAGTCGACCTTCAGCTCCCGCCATTGGTTGCGGATACTTTCGTAGGCCTGCTCATCCACTGTGCGGGCACCGTAACGCAGGTTAGCGCTCCAGGCCCTGACCACATCGCGATCAGACTCATTCTCGCGCGGATGCAGGCTCAGCATGGATTCTCGAATAAGATCGATCAGGCCGGCATCCATGGTTGCCCGGTTGGCCACGAGCACAAAACCGGGTACGGGGTCCGTTTCATCGACGATCCGAAGTCCCAGGTGCTGATAACGACGGGCAATCTGGGTTTTGATGCCCCCCAAGTCAAAGTCATCCAGAATAACCCACATGGCCACATTTTCGTGACTGCCGGTGTAGGTATATTCGTAATGCTCACTTTCAAGACTGGTCTGGTGCTGGTTCAGGTAACGTTCGACCGAGAGATAGCCACAAGTCGAAAGAGGTTGCGTCAGAGCCACACGATGGGGCCTGCCGCTATGCATCAGTTCGGCAGGATGATCGGCAAAATGGACGATGGCACAGGTGTAATCCGAAGCACCTTTGCTGTCCAGCAGCTGCACGATGGGAATGATGCTATCGGTCTGTTCGGTCAGCGCGACATAGGGCAGAGGGCCTAGATAGGCCAGATCAACTTCACCGGCGACCAGGGCATTAAGCAGTTCATCGTAGGAGGCATGGTAAGCCAACTCAAAACGACGCCCTGAGCGCTTTTCCAGATAGTCGAGAAACGGCAAATATTCCCGCGTCATCTGCTCCAGACTGACCATCGGCAAGGGCGCGAACCGGACAACCGGCCCGGACGGTTCAGCCTGAACCAGCTGATGCGTAAAGATGAACACTGAGAGAAAAAGCGCCAGTTGAGCGCCCCAGAGCCTTATTCCAGACACATCTATAGTCCAACCAAAAGTATTGAATTCATCATCCCTCAGGCATCCGCCAATAGCAATAAACAGCTGTTTAAATTAGACATTTATTTGCGCATGTCTGTTGCTGATGCCCCAGGAAAAGACGTCAGGCGCCTTCAACCTCAACCCGCTTGTCGTTAGCAGATGTCACACTTTGCTGTTTGATCGGCAAAATGACATTGAAGCTGCTGCCCTCACCCGGGGTACTGTCCACTTCGATACGCCCATGATGAGCGCTGACGATACCGTAGGTCACGGCCAGCCCCAGACCGGTCCCCTGCCCTACATCCTTGGTGGTGTAGAAGGGCTCAAAGATATGATCAAGATCCTCGGGCGCAATGCCCGAGCCATTGTCCTCAACTCGGATCTGGATTTCGCTGCCGGTATGGGAGGTAGCGATGCGGATCAGGCCATTCACCCGGGTTGCTTGAGCCGCGTTCACGACCAGCGCCATGATCACCTGATTGATCTGGGCCGGAACCGCCTGCGCCTTCGGCAACAAGGGATCCAGTTCGCTCAGGACTTTCGCCTTGTTCTTGTACTCATGGTGACAGATCACCAGGGTGGTCTCGACACAATGGTTGATATCACAAGACTGCCACGCCGTATCACCGGCATGGGAAAACTCCAGCAGGCTCTCGGTAATGTGACGAATTCGGCGTATCCCCTCGAGAGAGTCGGCCAGCAGATCCGGCAGATCCTCTTCGATATAGGAGAACTTCTCCTGCTCCTCCAGTTTTTTCAGTGCCGTACGCTCGGCCTCGGCCATCAGCTCCACCGCCCCCTGATGCAACCGCAGCAAGGCAGGCACGTAGTCGTTGAGAATAGACACGTTGGCGCTGACGAAGGCCAGAGGATTATTGATCTCATGCGCGACCCCCGTCGCCAGCACACCGACAGACGCCATTTTTTCCGACTGCACCAGTTGCGCCTGAGTGTCCTTCAGCTTCTGGATCAGTCGGGCCTGCTCCTCACGCTCGTGGCGCAGCGCCTCATTCGTCTGCTTGAGCTTCTGGGTGCGCTCTTCTACCCGCTGCTCCAGCGCCTGGTTCATGCTTTCCAGACGCCGGTTTGCTTCATCCAGCTGATTGCGACTCTGCTCCAGGGTCAACGCCATATCCTTCAACCCGGAAGAGACCGCGGACAGCTCAACAATATCGCTGGCTGCCGGCTGTGGCCGATATTGGCCTTCGCCAATTTGATAGATCATCGCCCTTAATGCACGCATCGGCTCAGACAAACGGAGACTGACCTTGACCGACTTGCGGTAGAGATAAATCATGAACAGCAGATAAAAGGCCAGCAACGCCAGAATCATGCCCACGGCAATCTGGTCCACACGTTCCTTCAACGCATTGGCATCGGCATAAAGGCTCGACTGGTCTGCTACCACCAGCAGGTGCCAGTCAGCTCCGGGAATCCGCGACCAGGCTGCCAGCTTGGGCAGCCCATCCAGTTCCAGGGCGACAACGCCCGAATCGGATTGATTGAGCCCCTGCGCCAGTGGCTGGCTGTCATCACGTCGGAACAGGTTAAACTCTTCCGGCTTGAACGTATCCTGCATGATCGCGGTGGCATAGTCGTGATCCGTCAATTCCCGCAGCTGCCAGTCCCGTTCGGCGGCCTTCGGCATGGCCATGATGGTACCGGTGCTGTCCACCAGCAGGGCATAGCTGTCCCAGGGCAGCTTTAACGAGAGTACCTGACGAATGATTTCGGACACCCGGATATCCAGGCCCACAACACCCTCCAGGAAGTCTGTACCGGTGCGATAAACCGGTGCGATCGCCGATGCCATCCAGCCCTGCCCCGCCGGATCGATGTAGACATCGGTCCACACGACCTGGCGCTCCGGGTTGTGCTCGGCGTCCGCCTCGTAATAGAAGTTGTACTCCGGGATATTCATGTCGAAGGGGTACTGGGCCAGCACGTCGAAGCCCGGATAGATCCGGTTCATCGAGTCGTGGGTGTTCAGATAGGCCTGAGTGACCAGCAAACTGCTGTCCACAATCTGCTTCATCAGCGGATCGATTTGCGCCAGCTGCCAGGCTTTGTTTTTTTCTGCCTCACCAACTTTGGTAAAGGCTGAGTAGAACACGGCCGCACCCGGCGTATCCGGTCGGGTATACCAGACCCCGTTATCGCTAAGGCTGTAACGCGCCAATTCCTGTTCATCGGGCTTGAAGGGCTGATCATAGGCATGCCGCATCATCGCTGCAAAGAGGTCGGTCATTTCGGTGACTCCCTGCAGCTGCGTGGTAATAACATCCGATTCGATCCGTGCCGTTTCCAGCAGCGATTCCTGAGCACTGCGCTGCATGGTGGCGATATTCTGGTCACGAACCAGGTAGTTGGTAGCCAGATAAGCGACGATCAGGGCCAGCTCAATGAAAACGATCGGAATCAACGCATTCCGAATGTAGGTACCCCAGAGTACCCGGAAAACACTTTTGTCCTGTCCACCGCGATGCTTGCCCATAGGTGCGCTCTCGAACTGAATGATTAATCCCTGGCCCCAACCGGCAGCAGGATTTTGAAACAGGCGCCACCCCCTTCACGGTTGCTGGCGCTGATCGTTCCCTGATGACTGCTGATGATTTGCTGTGAAACCGACAACCCCAGCCCCGTTCCCTTGCCGGGCGGTTTGGAGGTCACGAAGGCATTGAACAACACCGGCATGATCTCGGGATCAATCCCCTCTCCCTGATCACAGAGGTCGATCTCAACCTGACCCTCTGTTTCCAGAAAGCGCGTCCTGAGTTCAATTTCCCCTCCCCTGGACATCGCCTGTGCAGCATTCACCAGCAAATTGACCACCACTTGGGTCAATTGCGATGGACGGCACCAGACCTTGGGCAAACTGTCGTAATCTCGCTGTACTGACGTCACCACATACTTGATTTCATGATGTACCAGCTTCAACGCAGCCTCGAGCAGCTCATTCAGATCAACCCACTCTCCTTCACTGGCATCATTGCGCGCGTAATCACGCAAGGTCGAGATAATCTCCTCGACGCGCTGCACCCCTTCGGTCGTTTCCGCCAACAGCAGCGGCAGCTCTTCATGGATGAAGTCATAGTCGAACTTTTGCTTCAGCTGACCCAGCTCTTGAGACAGGCTGGCGTTGCCGCTGGTTTCAGCCAACGTCAGGCTTTCACTTAACAGGCGGTCCAGGTGACCCACATACTGCTGAAGTGTCTGCAAATTGGTTTTGACATAACAAACCGGGTTATTGATCTCGTGGGCCACGCCGGCGACCAGCTGCCCCAGTGTCACCAGCTTTTCGGAGTGCTGCAGCCGTTGCTCAGCCTGATCCAGTTGCGCCTGACAAAAATCCGTAAAGGTTTCATTCTGTCCCGCCGTTTCAGGAACAGGGCCATCCAAGGTGAGGCAGAACAGAGGCTCAGCTTGACCTTGCAGCAGAAACAGTTCGCACTGGTAATACATTCGGCCACCCACCAGCTCAGTGTGCAGCTCGACCAGTGGCTGGAACAGGTTACTGCTTACCCGCCAGCGAATCGTTTCAGTGCCGGTTTCGCCCAGTTGCTCCAACTGAGCAAACTGCTCTTCCATCCAGGCCCGAGGCAAACCAGGACAAAGGTCATAAAGCGAGGTGTGCAACATCGCATCAGAGGGTTCTCCCAGCTGCCGCGCCAGGGAGCGACTGACAAAGTGCACCCAGCGACTACCGTCGACAACGATGACACTATGCCCCATCTGGTCGACGATACGTGCATACAACTCCGGATCATGCCGGCTAGTCGGTTCAGTGCTCATCCTGGTCCATCTTCAATATCTGTGCTTCATCAGCGCTGCCCGACTTAATTTTCAGCGCCATGTTAAGAAGCTCGGCTACGGGCTCGCTGTCCTCAGGCAATACCTCATCCCGCTGGTGCTGCACTGCTTCCACCACACCCGACTCAAAGCCCCAAAGCTCAAGCAGATAGGCACCCACCAGCTGCATTTCATCCTCGACGATCGACGCATCTCCCTCTGCTGGCACTGCATGCAGCGCCAGCACCAGCTCACCAATGTTGTGCAGCAACCCACTGATAACCGCCAGATTCCTGACCTGCTTGCTGACCTTACGCAAATCACAGACAGTCCCAACCTGCTCAGCCAGCAGCAAGGCCTCCCGCATCAGGCGCTCACCAACCTTGAGCAGGCGCGAAGGCCCCTGGTGATAAAGCTCAGTGATCAGCACAAGGTTATGTATTGTCTGCAGACCGAGGCGCATCACGGCAACCTCGACTTCCTGAGTGCGAGCAGTGAAACCGAAGAACGGCGAGTTGACCAACTGCAGTACCCGGCTCAACAACCCCTGATCCTCCCGGATCAGGCTCGCAACCACAGCCACATCAGGCTCTTCCTGATCAAGCTCCAGAGTGATCTGCTGATAGATTCGGGGTAACACCGGCAGGCCGTTTATCTGTCCCAGCTGGCGACGACGCGACAGACTCAAGGGCAACTGATGCAGTACGCGGCTTCGCGTCAGCAAGTGGTCGATGGTTTCACGCTCGAACGGCTTGCGCAGCACGAAATGAGCGGCCACCGCCCCTTCCATGGCGCTGTCGAGACGGGCATCGCCACTCAGCAGAACCCGTATCGTTTCCGGCATGCGCTCTGCAACCTGCTGCAGCAACACTACGCCGTCCATTTCGGCCATGCGTTTGTCCGCCACCACCACCCACGGGGCTATATCTGCCAGAGCCTCCAGAGCCTGCACTGGTGAGCTGAAAAAGTGCATTTTCCAGTCCCGGTGACTGATCCTGAGCAGCCTGCGCAGGGCATTGAGCACACTCGGCTCATCATCAATGAATACAATTGCCGGACACTCCATCACAACGACCTCCTGACGACCGCCCTTTCACCTTATGTCGCGTTATTCTGCCGGACTCGTGTGCTGCTGCCCCTGCAACGGCAAGAGCGCCTTGACCAGGTCGGTCAGCTGTTGATTATCAAAAGGTTTCGACAACACAGCATCGGCACCTTCATCCAGCGCGCGCTGCAGCGAGGGCTGGTCAAGTGCCGAGATCACGATTACCTTGGTCGTCGCTGTTTCAGGCGTCGTGCGAATAAACTTGAGGACGTCATAACCGCTAATGCCAGGCATGCGCAGGTCGAGGGTCACCAGGGCTGGCTGCTGCTTCATCAGCAGGCTGCCGCCTTGAAAACCATCGTTTGCAATTTCCGTGTCATAGCCGGCACTGCGCAAGACTCGACCAATGGAGCGGGCTACAGCCGCCTCGTCATCGATAATCAGTATGCGGGAGTTCTCCTCACTACTGAGCTCAGGCGGTATCGGCATGCCATGCGCTTGCAAAAAGTGCAGAAAATCTTCAAGCTGGACACGATTATTCCCGCGACCCGGCAGTTTGAAGCCTTTCAAGTCACCGCGATCAATCCAGCGGATTACCGTCCGCAGATTGACGTCACACATTTTGGCGATTTCACCAGTGGTGAGTGTTTTCATCTTCATCCTCGCTACAATCCCAAACGATAGTAGCAGCCCCCCGCACTTAAGGCTAACATGACATTTGAGACATCTATCTTAAGTCACCAAGGCTTGCGCCCCGTCAATCTCTGCCCGCCTCACCTCTGATAATCATAAGTGCCTGCCCGTACTCGAAATTGTCTATCGCCTTACACAGAGGCTCATAGCGACGCCCCAATACCTGTCTGAACACTCTGGATTCATCATGCAGCAGCTGCCCAGCGCCAAAGTCATCCGCTGCCAGTAATTGCTCCAACTGCGCACAGAGGTGTTCAGCCCCTTTCACATCAGCTGCCACGGCGACTGCCGGTGCCAAGTCATTTTCGGACAGCCCTTCATGGAGCGACTGCAGCAGCTGCTTCAGGCAAACAAACAACTCTTCAGGCGGCTGCGGCAGCGACTCGGCGGGTGTAGCCACAGCCTCTTTCAGTTTTTGCTCATAGGCTGCAGCCTGTTCTGCCAGCCTGGCCGCCCCAATCTGACTGGCATTACCTTTCAGGGTATGAACCAGACGCAGTGCAGTTTCGACATCCTGCCGGGATAGCGCCTCTCTGACCGCGTCATCACACTTTTGCTGACCACTGAGAAAGCGCTGCAGCAACTGGCGATACAACCCGGAATCGTGCAAAGCAAGACGCAGTCCTGTTGTCATATCCAGCCCGTCGATGTCGGGCAACCGACACTCTGACTCAGACGAGCTACCCGTCGCCGGCATGATATCGCCGTTATGGGCACTCTTCTCAGGTTTGATCCATCGCCTCAAGGCGGCCCAGAGTTTCTCTGGATCGATCGGCTTGGCCAGGTAATCGTCCATACCGGCCGCGATGCACGCTTCACGGTCATCGGCCATTACATTGGCGGTCATGGCTACAATGGGCAGGTTCTTATAATCCTTCTGGGCACGCAGCCGACGCGTCGCGGTCAGCCCATCCATAACAGGCATCTGCATGTCCATCAGCACCAGGTCGTACTGCTGGCTGGACACTCTCTCCAGCGCCTGAGCACCGTTACTTGCCACATCCACGGCCAGCCCGCCCTGGCGCAACAACTCAACGGCGACCTCCTGGTTGAGCACATTATCCTCAACCAGAAGGACCCGGCCAGCTGGCAAGTGACGCTGCAACCCGATGTTCCGATCCTTGGCGCTCGAACGACACTCCTCGCTATTGCTACGGGGTGCCGAGTCCTGCTGCAACAGCTGGATCAGGGTATCGAACAACTGTGAAGGCTGTACCGGTTTGGTCAGCACCGCATCCAGTTTCACACGAAGCTGATTCGGCGGTTCTATACCAAAGGGGGTCAGCAGTGCCAATCGGGGGGGCGTTTTCGGGTAAAGACTGCGTATGCACCGGGCGGTTTCCAGCCCGTCCTGACCAGGCATCTGCCAATCCAGCAGCACGAGCTGGTAGGGTTTGCCTTCCGCCTGGGCAGCCGCCAGCCGCTCCAGCGCTTCCCTCCCGCTGGCCACGGCATCCGGCTGGAACTGCATCAGCGTCAGCATGTCGCCAATTGCATCGCGGGCACAACGGTTGTCATCCACCACCAGAACCCGCAACCCTCTCAGATCAGGCATCGGCAGCAAACGGTTGCCCGGCTGCTCAGCGGCCGCTTCCAGCAAGAGTGACAGTTGGAAACAGGCGCCCTCACCCAAGGTGCTGTCCACATTGACCTGCCCCCCCATCAACTCTGCCAGGCGCTTCGAAATCACCAGTCCCAAGCCGCTTCCGCCATACTTGCGTGTAGTTGAGCCGTCAGCCTGAGAAAAGCTGCGGAACAGTTTGTTCTGCTGCTCTTGCGACATGCCTATTCCCGTGTCCCTCACGCTTAACCGCAGTTCAACCTGCCGCCCCTGGCGGCTGACATACTCAGCACGAATCTCAATCTCGCCACTGTCGGTAAACTTGACTGCATTATTGGCGAAATTGAGCAAAATCTGCTGCAGCCTCAGGGGGTCGCCGATCAACCTGTCCGGCAAGCGAGCATCGATGCCGACAATCAGTTCCAGGCCTTTCTCGGCCACGCGTGCAGCCAGAACGTCACTCACTTCGGTAACCAGGTCTTCCAGACTGAACTCGACCTGCTCAAGCGGCATCTTGCCGGCTTCAATTTTGGAGAAATCCAGAATATCGTTGATAACACTGAGCAGGTGCCTGCTGGAACGCTCGACCTTGGTCAGAAAGTTATGCTGACGTTCATCCAGTTCGGTCCGTTGCAGCAGGTGCGTCATACCGATGATGGCGTTCATCGGTGTGCGAATCTCATGGCTCATGTTGGCCAGGAAATCCGCCTTGGTACGCGCAGCCTCCTCGGCCAGCCGCCGGGCCTGTTCCATTTGGGCCATCGCCGCTCTTTCAGCGGTAATGTCGATCAACATGCCGACCATCCCTTTACTCAAATCGTCGGGATCAATGGCCCGGGCCTGCATCCGCCCCCAGAAACGTGAGCCATCCTTGCGCACCAGCTCATGTTCTTCACTAAAGTACCCCTGTCGTTGATGCGCACTGACCAGGTGCTCACCAATCGCCACGAAAGTTTCTTCATCGGGATACCAGCAACGGGTGGATTGCCCCAGCAGCTCACCGGAATCATAGCCAAGCATCTGCTCCAGACCACGGTTGCAGCGCAGCACCCGGCGGTCACGCACAAACAGAATGCCGGCCATCGCCGCATCGAACAGCGCCTGCTGCTGACTATTGGCCTCCTGCAGGCTTTCAGCCAGCTGACTAAGCTCCTGAGTACGCTCTGCGACGAGTTCCTCCAGGTGCAAGCGATGCTGTTGCAACTCTGCTTCAGCCTGTTTGCGGATCGAAATGTCATTCCAGACAATGTGCAGGATATCTCTGTCATCACGGCGTATGGCGGTCAGCATGATCTCTGCCGGGAAATCGTCCCCGTTAGCTCTCAGGCTCTGCCACTCGGTACGCACGCTGCCCTGGGCCGCGACAGCACCCAGCACCTTGAGCAAAGCCACGGCTGAACGCTCTCCGTCCGGCTGATTTTCTGGCGAGATATCCAGTGGCGTTTTCCCTTTCAACTGTGAAAAATCCCGCATATTGAGCATGTCCAGGGTTGCCTGATTTGCTGCAATGAAGCGTCCATCTTCCATTAATGCAATCGCCTGACGGGTATTTTCGAACAGCATGCGAAAGCGTTCTTCGCTTTCTGCCAGCTCCGCCGTACGCTGCTCCACCGACCGTCGCAACAACCTGAGCCAGACCAGTGCCGCAAACAGGGCAAGCAGCAAAAACATGGACGCATAGAGCACCCAGGATACCCATGCAGGTACGTCAGCTGCCTTGAACGTTATGCCCAGCCATTTGTCCCACAGAGCTTCGCTCTCTGCCGAACGGATCCGGCCAAAGCCCGCTGCAATTTCATCCCTTAGCCGGGCATCCCCCACTGGCACCGCCCAACGCCCTGTCGAGGTATACAGTGGCTCAGTATGACGAAATTGCTTCTCCAGGCCCTGCTGCCCAAGGTAGAAATTGACCAGGGGATCATGACCGCAAAAAACATTGATCCCGCCTTGACCCGCAGCGGCCACCATATCCGGGTAATTGACAAATCGCGCCTGGTTGTCGACGCCCTTACCATGCAAGAACCCCTCGCAGGCATCCCCCTTACGAACACCCACCAGAAACCCCCGCGCCGACTCCGCATCGGTGATACCGCGGATACTCTGGTCATAAAACAGCACCACATCGATCTCGATCCATGGCTCCGAGAAGAGGAAGGTATGCAATCGCTCCGGCGTAATCGTCATGCCGTCGATGACATCCGCATCTCCGTTCAGAATGGCGGCTTGGGCATCGGCCCAGGGCATCCCATTCATATCGACCAGGCGGCCGGTTTTGTCCTGCCATAGTGTCCAGCGGTCAACGATCAGTCCCTGCAGCACGCCCTCTTCGTCTCGGTAGGCGAAGGGAGGCTGGGCATCGGCCACGACCACGCGCAGAGGCGAGAGGCTCCCTTCCTGCTCGGGCGCCAGGCCATCTCTGAGAATCAGCAGTGAAATCACGAGGATCGCCGCCAACAGAAACAGGCCTGCTTTCAGCCGTAATAACTTCATCAACATTAGCCCTCCGGCACAACCGCATGCAGGATCATTCAGGCGTCACGCAAGGCGCAGGAAATATCGAAAAAGCGTTCCCGGCAGGACAGGAAACCGTCGACGACATCCGGATCAAAGTGTGTTCCCTTGCCAGCCCTGATGATTTCAACGGTGGCATCGAATGCCATGGCGTCCTTATAAACCCGGTGACTGGTGAGCGCATCGAATACGTCCGCCAGCGCCATTAAACGGGCCGCGACTGGAATCTCCTCACCGACCAACCCTTTCGGGTAACCACTTCCATCCCATTTTTCATGATGGTAGCGCGCTATTTCACTGGCCACATGCAAGAAATGCGCGGCATCTTTCACCTGCAGCGCCGTGCTATCGCCCATCGCCGAGAGGGCCTGTTGAATCGCACTTTCGATCGCCTGGGCGCCGACCTCTGAGTGCGTTTTCATAACCTCGAACTCTGCCGCTGTCAGCTTTCCGGGCTTGAGCAGAATGGAGTCTGGAATGCCGATTTTGCCGATATCGTGCAACGGCGCAGCCCGCACAATCTCCTCCAGCTTGCTGCCTTCCAGCGCTGAACGGAAACGGGGATGACTGGCCAGCTGCCGCGCCAGAATCTCAACGTAGGTTTGAGTACGGGCAATATGAAGCCCGGTCTCCTGATCACGCACTTCTGCCAGACACGCCAAGGCTCGCACGCTAAGATCACGAACCAGCATGTTCTCCTGCATGCGCCGATTCACTTCACACTCCAGCCACTGGTTCTGTCCAGACAGCCGGTCACGTGCCGCTTTCAACTCCAGCTGCGTTTTGACGCGTGCCTGCACGATCGGCGGACTGAACGGCTTGGTAATGTAGTCCATTGCACCGAGCCTCAGCCCCTTTTCCTCATCTTCAGAACCATTCATCGCGGTTATGAAAATCACCGGGATGGCGCGGGTTTCCTCCTGTTCACGCAACCGGCTGAGCACCTCATAACCGTCCATCCCCGGCATCATCACATCAAGCAGAATCAGATCCGGGCGCGGCTCACTGTTGGCCACCTGCAAAGCGCGCTGACCGGAGTTGGCAGCCCGTACACGATAGTCGACCTGTAACAGCTCCCCGAGCAGCAGCAGGTTTTCGGCCGCATCGTCAACAATCAGGATGGTGTGTCGTTGATTGGTCGTATCGGTTACTGCCAAGAGTTGCTTCCCTCTGATCGTCATTTCTCATTGAACGAGAAAAAGTGCTGGATCTCGATTCATTAAAACCGGTTCAGAACAATTCTATCACAGGACTTTTCAATAAAGCATGACATTTGTGACAGGCAATGACCCACAACGACCTGCCAGGATAACTGGCCAATTGCGAATACGAACAGGAAAGCGGAAAAAAAGAGCAGAGAACAGGAAATGATCGGGCCGGCATGCAGCCGGCCCGATGTAATGCAGTTTTAGTGCAGCGTGCGGAAGGATTCCAGCAGTGGCGGCAGGCCCGGGAACATGCCGATGCCGGCCATCAGGCCACAGAGGATGATGAACACGATTCCGGGTACCACCCAACGGCCCACGTGTCCCAGCTCCTTGCCACGCTCCTTGCAGCCGATCAGGCCCAGGTTATCCAGCAGCACGGTCAGCGACCAGCCGAATACCGGGTTCACCAGCGCCGAGGAGAAGATCACTACAGCAGCAGACTGAGTGGTCTTGCCTTCACGGGTCATCTGCATGCCGGCTTCCAGCAACGGCAGATAAACACCTACGATCAGCGCCACACTCAATACCGGCTGCCAGATCGCCAGGTCCATCGGGTAACCCCAGATCGCCGCAACGATGCAGAGCAGACCAGTCAGGATGGCACCTGCCGCAATAGGACGACGCGCAATCGCCGCCGGTACGATGTAGGTACCCCAGGAGGACGCAATGTTGCCGCCACCGAGCAGGCTGCCGGTGACCTGACGAGCAGATGCCGACACCATGGTATCGTCGATGTCCATCAGCACCTTCTCCGTTTTCGGCGGATAGTTGATCTGCTGGAACACGCGATGACCCAGGAAGTCCGGTGACCACATGGCCACGGCCAGAATGGCAAAGGGCGCCACGGCGATAAAGTGATGCAGCTGCGGCAGACCCAGCTGCCAACCGGTATCCTCACCCCACCAGTACATGGGGTTCAGGTTGGGCATGCCCGGCTCAGTGGTGAACTCAAAGGGAGCGCCCAGTGCAAAGGAGATACCCGCCGCCAGCACCGCGCCCAGCGGCACCGCGAGCCAGCGCTTCTGGATGTGCTCCAGATACGCATACATGATGATGGTGCCGAGAATGACGATAAAGGCCAGATAGGCCATATCAAAGCCTTCCGCCCAGGCAAACAGCTTCTTGATCTGGCCGGTTACACCGATAAAGCCCAGATACAGCAGCAGGCCGCCACAGACCCCGTTACTGGTCAGCTTGGCCAGCAGGCTGCCCCCCTTGGTGATACCAAGGATAAAACCGAACACACCGATCAGCAGACCCAGCGCCATCGGATGGCCACCGGAGGCTACAATCAGCGGGATCAAGGGAATCAGTGGTCCGTGGGTTCCCGCCAGGTTGGCCGTCGGGTTAAGAAAGCCCGACACCAGAATTACGAAGAGTACAGCTGCAATCAGCAGCTCGTAACGTACGTTTTCGATCACAAACTCGTTGGACAGACCCAACTGAGTTGCAAATGCAGCGACAATCGCCGCCACCATCACGATTTTACCGATGGTGGCGGCCATGGCCGGTACCCAATCCTCGACTTCAAAGCGGTAATCGCGAAACGGCAGGTTAGGACGCCAGCGCTTGGGCTCCATGATCTGTAGTTCGTGATCCAAATAGTCGGCACGCGTGGCAAATTCCGCACGTGGCTTTCGCCGTCCCTGGTAGCTAGAAGAGTGTGCCTTAGACATAAACGCTCTTGTTGGTGGATTTGAAGAGCGCGCGATTCTAGGGACCTAACTACCGGAAAACAATGAACATTTAGGCTAATATGGCTACATTCTGTTGCATTTAACAGGACATTTTATTCAGTGCACGTCCCAGCCCGGAAAAATACTCTTCAAAGGTCCTATTGACCCTGTCACGTTGCTCGCCATTCGGGTATAAACCCGCCTTGGCCTCCTCGGACTGCCGTGTGCCCTTGACCAGAAAGTTATTTTTGATACGACTATCCTGCACAAATGCCTCGAATGACCGAGCACAAAGCTCCTCTGGACGGCTGTAATAGCTGACGCCAAGACGCCGATCCATCTCGACCGAGCGACGAAAGAGCTCGCTGGGTTCCTGCCCCCCCGGCGCCAGAAGAACCGCCTGAAGGCAGCGGATAAAGTGATCGTTCAGGGGATGCACCACCGGAGTCGCATCTTCCAGCCAGGCTGTAGACGCAAACATCCCTGAAGGGGCGTCGCTGAACACTTTGTCGGCCAGATAGTGATCCAGCGCGTGAAACCATTCATGAGCAATACTGCCCGGGCCGGCGTTCTTGGCCAGGGAAAAGGTACGTTGTGCCGGGTCATAGTGTGCGGATACCCCCGGCCGCCCACCGGTGCCATACTGCAGACTCAGGGTACCACGCAGCGAGATCAGCACCTCCGGCCCCTGCAGGATCTGCATCAGATCACAGAGCGCATCGTAGAACAGGCCCGCCGCCCTCTCCCGCTCGACAGCCGTGACCCAGCGCCCCAGCTGAATGGCGCGAAAATCGAAACGACGCCGTATATCGACGAAGTCTACCGCCTGCCCGGCACGATGGTCCGGTCCCTGGCGATAGAATATCTTTTTCTGTATGGTCATTATTTACTCCTGACCCCGAACAGCAGCACAGCAGCTGTCGATACTGCCCGACATACAGTGGACACTCAGCCTCTTTCAGCCATCCGCCCGGCCGACCTTTCGGAGCCGTTTTACTATCTGCACAATGCCCGTACGCTGCTCAACTGGGTCATGCAGGTTCATCCAGACCTGCTGCTGACCGATGAACACCAGCAACTGAAGCAGCTGCTCAGTCTACCAGACGAAGCCCAGGCGCTGCTGTTTCGCATGGTGATGCGCAAAGGAGAGTGGTTCCGTAGTGACCAGCTTAACTATGCTGAAATACCGCAGCCGACTGAGTCCCTCAATCAGCTTGCGCAGGCAGGTCTGATTGACTATAGCGCCCACTGCGATGCCAAAACCCTGTCCAGCCTGTGCCGCAAGCATGAACTGCTGCAAGTGTGCCAATCGCTTTGGCCGGAGCAGTCGCTCGACAGCAAGCTGCGCAAGCGCGATCTGCAAGTCCTGTTGCCCGCTTACGACCTGCCGGCACAGCCACTTGCTGACTGGTGGCCCCAGGCCCCTTTCACACTGCTTCGGCTAAGTTGTATGCCGCTGATGGACCGCATGCGGCTGATGTTTTTTGGCAACTTGCATCAGGACTGGTCGGAGTTCGTGTTGACCGAGCTTGGCCACCAGCGCTATGAACCGGTATCGATGGACACACACAACCGGGCCTTCAGCCAGCGGAGCGAAGTTGATCTCTACCTGCAACTACACCAGCTGAGACAGAAACTCGAGGATGGAAACGAGCTTGAGCCACTGCATGCCCTGCTTCCAGCCGCCTGCCCTACCGACTGGCTTGAGAACCGCCGCCAGAAACTGGCGTTTGCACTGGGGCATGCAGTCGAACGTAGCGGTGATCTGACAACCGCTTTGGCGTTGTATCGTGACAACCCCCACCGAGAGGCTCGTATTCGCTACCTTCGCCTGATGGAGAAGAGCGCCACCGCCGAAGCAACCTGCCTGGCGGCAGAGGAGGCGTTGGACCAGGTCTCTCAGCCAGAAGCCCGTATACGCATCCAGCGCATCCAGCAGCGCAGTGCCAAAAAGTCGGGGCGACCCATCAAACCCCAATCCAAAACAGCCATCCCGCAGCTCGAACTGACACTTGAGCCCTCCGACTCCCTCAGGGTCGAAACATTGGTCATCGATGACCTGCAGACACAAGGCTGGCGGGCCTGGCATGTCGAAAACCAGTTGTTCACCGGACTCTTTGCCCTGCTGTTCTGGCCGGCGCTCTACGCACCTGTCAAGGGCGCTTTCTTTCATCCCTTTCAGTCCGGCCCGGCGGACCTGTATCACCCCGACTTCGTTCTGAAACGCCAGCCTTTGATTGACGCAGGGTTTCGTCAGCTCGCAGATGGGCAATACCGCACCGCGATATTGCAGACTCTGGAACAGAAACGCGGTACCCGATGCAGCCTGATCCACTGGCCCACTCTGGAGACGACCCTGGTTGAGCAGGTCCTGGCATGCATTCCAGCTGAACACCTCAGCGCCATCTTCAGGCACCTGCTGCTCGACCTGCGCCATCACCGCCGAGGCATGCCGGATCTGATTTGCCTGTCTCCGGCACATAACAGCTATCAACTGATTGAAGTCAAAGGCCCCAACGATCGACTGCAGGATCATCAGCGACTCTGGATGGAGTTCTTTATCGACCAAGGTATAACTGCTACCCTCTGCCAGGTTCGTTTTCAGACCTGAGCCGCCGTGAAGCCGCTCCGCTGACCGGAAGACAGGACACCTAATTTCACCAACTTTCGCTGTGAAGTTGCCCCCACGTAGTTCAGGGAAAGTATGACGTGTTTATCAAAAACTTTTTCCGGCTCGATCTGAGACGGTTAATCCTGCTCCTCGCTTTTGCCTCCGCAGCTGTCACCCTAATCAATGGACTCAATGCCAGCTATCAAGTCCAACGCCAGCTGCTGATCGATCAAACACTTGAAAGCAATCATGTTTACGCCAGCAAGCTGGCCACCTCAACCGAGAATTTTCTGCGCGCTGCTCAACAGCAGTTTGCCTTCAGCGCAGTTGAACTCTCGGCCCAGATGGATAACCGAAAACTGCTGCAACATACCGCTGACCGTTTGCTTAACCAGACCAACAGCTTTAACTCGGTCGTCATCGTCGACCAAACCGGACAAGTGCTGGCAACTTCACCCGAAACGCTGCAGATCCTGGGAGAACAGCTGGCATCCCCCGGTGCCGTTCAGGCGTTGCGGGAACAGAAACCGCTGATCAGTGCGCCTTATATCTCGGCCGCCAACAACTTGCTGGTGTTTATCTCACACCCCGTCTTTTCACCGTCTGGGCAGTACCTTGGCTATGTCGGCGGCTCACTCTATTTGAAAGAACGCAGCATCCTCAACGATCTGCTCGGCAAGCATTATTACGAAGATGGTTCCTATCTGTATGTTGTTGATCAGAACCGACGCCTGCTCTATCACCCGGATGCGGGTCGCATCGGATCACAGGTAACCGGCAACTCCGTGATTGAAGCCGTTATCAGCGGTGAAGACGGTACCCAACAGGTCCGGAACAGCCAGGGCACCAAGATGCTCGCCGGCTATGCACCTATCAAGGTTGCCAGCTGGGGGATTGTCGCCCAGCGCCCCCTGGAAGCAACCTTGGCTCCCCTGAACAGCCAGATGCAGATCGTAATCCGTCATACGCTACCTTTGGCACTGATCACGCTGCTGCTGATCTGGTGGCTGGCTCGACTGATTTCACGCCCCCTGTGGCAATTAGCGGATAATGCACAGACCCTGGATCACCCCTGCACCGCAAAACGCATTCAAAGAGTGCGCTCCTGGTATTTTGAAAGTGCCGAGCTCAAACGCGCCATGCTACTGGGCGTCAACCTGTTGCATACACGGATCGGACAGCTCAAGAATGACGCCGCGACTGACCCGTTAACCGGGCTGAACAACCGCCGCGGCAGCGAAATGGCCCTGGAGATGCTCGAGCATGAGTGCACCCCCTTCAGCGTACTGGCGATCGATATTGACCACTTCAAACGCGTCAACGATACCTACGGTCATGATTCAGGCGATCTTGTGCTCCAGGCTTTAGCCCAGCTGATGCGCGCCTGCACCCGCAAGGAAGACCTGCCCTGCCGAACCGGTGGCGAGGAGTTCATCATTCTGTTACCCAACGCCCAGTTGAATACCGCCAAAGAGCTGGCCGAGCGTTTACGTCAACAGGTGGCCAATACTGAAATGCCGGACGTTGGGCGCATCACCATTTCCATCGGTATTGCCGAATGGCCTCTTCAGGCCCATGAGCCGGCGCAGGTACTCAAGTACGCTGACAAGGCGTTGTACAAGGCCAAGGGAAATGGCCGCAACCGATGCGAGATCTATCCATCCCCTGTCCACCAGGCAGAAAAAAAGATACCGGCATAAGCCGGTATCTGAAGCGGATAGACTCGAGGCGTCTGACCATCCTGGCCTGCCCCGGCTATCCGACACGCTCGCAGAGTAATGCTTAACCTTCGCCTTCGTTAACCGCCACCTCCGCACCCCGCGTGCGCACCTTGCCCAGCAAGGCTGACAGCAGCGGGAACAGCAACACAGCAACGGCAATCAGAGTGATGGTCAACGTCAAAGGACGATCCCAGAGGAAAGAGAAGCTGCCGTCAGTCATGGTCAGCGCACGCCCCAGGTTCTTTTCCATGATGCCGCCGAGGATAAAGCCCAGCAGCATCGGCGCCATCGGAAACGCCAGCAGCTTGAGGAAAATGGCGATCACCGTGATCAGCACCATCATCTGAATATCGAAGGTGTTGAAACTGACCAGGTAGACACCGGTGATCGAGAAGAACAGGATCAGTGGAATCAGGATCGGCCGCGGAATCGCCAGCAGGCGCGAAATGTATGGAATCAGCGGCAGGTTAAGAATCAGCAGCACCAGGTTGCCGAAATACATGGAGATGATCACCGACCAGAACACATCGGGGTTGTCCATGAACAGGCGCGGACCCGGCTGAATGCCATAGGCGATCAACGCACCGAGCATAATGGCGGTGGTGCCCGAACCCGGAATACCCAGCGTCAGCAAGGGTACAAAAGAGCCTGTGGACGCGGCATTGTTGGCGGATTCCGGTGCCGCCAAACCACGCAGTGAGCCCTTGCCGAATTTCAGCTTTTCCTTGGCGGATGCCAGGTTACGTTCCAGACCATAGGCCAGGAAGGATGCGATAGTAGCGCCCGCCCCAGGCAAAACACCGACAATGAAACCAAACACGGAAGAACGACCGATGGTCGGTGCCACTTCCTTCACTTCCTCCCTGCTCAGTTTCATGCTGCCGAGAGCGGCCATATCCATCTCGGACTCCTCTTCAGTGTGCTGGCCACGCATGACGGTCATCACCACTTCGGTGAGCGCAAAGGTGGCCATCGCCAGCAGCAGGAAGCTCACCCCGTCGATCAAGTCGACACTGCCGAAGGTAAAGCGTGTGGTACCTGAAGTAATATCCGTGCCCACAGTCGCAATCATCAGACCAAACACTGTCATCAGCAGCGCCTTGATCACCTGACCCTTGCCGGAGAACGCCGCCACGGCGGTCAGGCCCAGCAGCATCAGCGCGAAATAATCACCGGACTGAAAGCTCAGCGAAACCGAAGCCAGCGCCGGTGCGGCAAACAGCAGGATGATGGCACCGATGGTACCCCCCGTGAACGAGGAGTATGCCGCCAGTGCCAGCGCCTTGCCCGCCTGCTTCTGCTGGGCCAATGGATAGCCGTCAAACGCGGTGACTACGGTACTGGCGCAACCGGGCGCGTTGATCAGGATAGAGGAAGTGGAGCCTCCGAAGACGGCACCATAGTAGACACCCGCCATCAGAATAATGCCGGACGCAGGGTCCAGACCGTAGGTGATCGGAATCATCAGCGCCACGGCTGAAATGGGGCCCAGCCCCGGCAGCATGCCGATGAAGGTGCCGGCAAAGCAGCCGACCACGACCATCAGCAGGTTAAAGGGCATGACCGCAGTGGTCAGGCCAGTCAGTATTCCATCCCACATGGCATCAGCCTCCCATCAGCACGCTGAACAAACGACCCGGTGCCAGATAGATATCCAGCAGCTGGGACAACAGGAACCAGAGCACGACCGCGAAAGGCACAGACGCCAGCAGCAGGGTCTTGATACGGCGCACACCCAACAGCCAGTAGCCACCAACCAGAAACAGGATGGTAGACAGGGTGAAACCAAGCCAGGGCAGCGCCAGCGCAAACAGCGACACCAGCATTAAGAGTTTGGCGACCAGCCAGAAATCGTAGCCAGCCAGTTTCAGACGGCCCTCGGTAGAGCACTCAGCGGTCACCAGCAGCGCGATTGACAGTACTCCGCCGATGATCGCCAGTGCATTGGGCAACGACTGGGCATTGAACGGCTCGTATTCGTCGCCCGGCAACAGCGGGATCTGACCTGCGTAGTAGCCATAGGCTACCGAAAGGCAGAGAAATACCAGGCCACCGATATGGTCTTTGGTAATAAACATGAGAAAACTCCTCGAACTGGACAGGAAGAGCAAACACCACAGCCCTTCCCAATCAGGCCCGGGGAATATCCCCGGGCAGGTACAGCGGATTACTTCAGAAAGCCAAGCTCACGCATCAACGTGCCGATCTCCTGCTCCTGCTGCTCCAGGAAGGTCACGAACTCGTCGCCGGGGCGGAAATCCTCGGCCCAGCCGTTACGGTCGCGTACCGCTTCCCACTCGGGAGTGGCATACATCTTTTCCAGCACGCCGATGAACTCGTCACGCTTGCTCTGCGGCAACCCCGGTGCAGCGAAGAAACCACGCCAGTTGACGAAGCTGGCGTCATAACCCAGTTCCTGCAGTGTTGGTACTTCAGGTGCGGCAGACGAACGCTCGTGACCGGTCATCGCCAGAATGCGTACTTCACCGGCTTCGGCCAGCACCAAGGCTTCGCTGAAGCCGGTAGAGAGTACATCGGCCTCACCGGAGAGCAGGCCTGCCATCGCCTTGCCGCCGGCATCGTAGGCCAGGTATTTCACCCGACGCGGATCACCGCCGGCCGCCTTGAACGCCATCGCCGCAACCAGGTGATCCATGCTGCCACGTGCTGAACCACCCACGACGGTGACCGCACGGGGGTTCTCCAGATAGGCGTCGGCGAGCTGGTTAAAGCTGGTGTATTTGGAGTCCGCCTTGACCACGAAAGCGCCGAAGTCGCCAACCGTCGCGGCGACCGGAGTCAAATCACGAAAAGACTGGGGAAACATCTTCGACAGGGAACGAATGACGATCGGGGTAGAATTGACCATCAGGGTGTCCTGAGACTGGTCAGCAATCTCAATCAGGTGAGCAATCGCCTTGCCGCCACCGCCTCCGGAGAGGTTTTCATAGGAAACCGTCTCTACCAGGCCGGACTTGGACAGGGCTTCACCAGTACCCCGTGCAGTACCGTCCCAGCCACCGCCGGCGCCGCCGGGAATCAGAAAGTGAACACTGTCCACGGCAGCCTGGGCCATACCGGAACTCATACCGGAACCAAGACAGGCCACCAGTGCGGTTGCCATAACGGCGGAGCGACGACGAGAAATCAGTTTAGAGAGCATAGTGTTTACCTCTTTTATTGTTGTATGGGCCTGAGCCTTGAGGTAAGCGTATGCAGCCTTAAAGTTCTCCGAAAGCTTATGAAACTAAAGAGCTTTTAGTGCTTAAAAGGCATTTTATTCATACTGTTCACGGGGTTTTGGCATAAGCTTCAGGTATCATCGGTCAAATATCATCGGCGAACGACAACGATAATAGCGCCTATGCGATTTTCCATCCGGCATTTTCCGCTCAAGACGCGAATGGTCCTGATTCTGGGCCTGATCGCGCTATTACAGACCGGCGCGCTGGGTCTCTTTGCCCTGCACTACCTGAGCAGTTCGCTGCAGGAACAGATGGGTGAACGTGCCCTGCATGTTGCCAAGACCATTGCGGCTATCCCACAGATTATTGAGGCGGTTGAAACACGCAACTCTGCTGTATTGCAGCCTATTGCACAGTCTCTGGCCGAAAAAACCCAGGCGCGCTTTGTGGTTATTGGCGACTCCAATGGCCTTCGCCTCGCGCATCCGAATCAGGAACGGCTGGGCCTGTCGATGTCGGAGGACGATGACGACGACCTGTCGCCCACTCTGGTGCAGGGCCTGGCTCAGGTCACCCGCGCCGAGGGCAGTCTGGGCCGTTCCATGCGTGCCCGCGCCCCCATTTTCGACACTGATGGCAACAAAATCATCGGCATCGTCTCTGTAGGTTACCTGCTGGACAGAGTCGAAACTCTCGTAGACCGTTATCGCCTGACACTGGCACTGGTCATCCTGGGCGCCTTTGGTTTCAGTGTGCTAACCGCCATCTGGTTTGCCGGGCACTTCAAGAAGGCGATCTTCGGCCTCGAACCCGAACAGATCGGGCGTCTGTTCCAGGAACGTGACGCTACCCTGCAGTCGGTTCGCGAAGGGATCATCGCCATCAATGCCGAAGGCCTGATCACCACCGTCAACCATGCCGCCTGTCGGATGCTGGGGCTGCCCAGGGACAGCACACTTACCGGAACTCCAATCCAGCATCTGTTTCCCGATACCCGGATGCTCGAAGTCCTGACCAATGACACCCCCCAGTTTGACCAGGAGGTACGTGTCGGTGAACTTCAGTTCATCGTCAACCGCCTGCCCCTGCACCAGGGCGACAGGATCACCGGGGTTGTCTCCAGCTTCCGGCGCAAGGATGAGCTGGACCTGCTCAGCCGTCAGCTGACCCGCATCCGCCAGTATGCCGACAGCCTGCGCAGCCAGGCCCATGAATACTCCAACAAGCTACACACCATCGCAGGTCTGATCCAGATCGGGGCCACTGATGAGGCTCTCAACCTGATCGGCCAGGAAACCCGCGACCATCAAGCCCTGATCCACCTGCTGGTGGAGGCAGTCCCAGACCCGATTCTGGCCGGTTGCCTGCTGGGCAAGTACAACCGCGCACGTGAGCTGGGCCTGATGCTGACCATCGACCCGGACAGCCAGATGGTCGACCTGCCGCCGGAGCTGCCACGCGAGAAGCTGGTCAGCATCATCGGCAACCTGCTCGATAACGCCTTTGAAGCAACGCTGAATCATGGCGGCCCTCAGCAAGCCGTTACATTGAGCATGACCGACCTGGGCAACGACCTGATTTTCGAAATTGAAGACCGGGGCCCCGGCATTTCACCCGAGGACCAACAACGCATCTTCGCCAAGGGCACCACCAGCAAGAGCGAACCCGGTCACGGACTGGGGCTACATCTTGTCAGCACCCAGCTGCAGCAGCTTGGTGGCACCATCACCATCGAACCCGGCACCCCCTCGGGCAGCCGCATCACCATCTATATTCCCAAACACCCAGGAGGCATGCATGATTGAGACTATTCACGTCGTAATTGCCGAAGATGACCCAAAGATCGCGGAAATTCAACAGCGATTCCTCGATCGCATACCCGGCTTCGAACTGGTCGGCATCGCTCACAGCCTGGAGACGGCGCGTGATCTTGTTGAAGTACTGCAACCGGAACTGCTGCTGCTCGACATCCAATTCCCGACCGGTACCGGCCTTGAGCTGCTGCGCGAGCTGCGTATCGGTAACAGCGCGACGGATGTCATCCTGATCACCGCCGCACGGGAGGTCGACACCCTGAAGGAAGCGCTGCGCGGCGGCGTTTTCGACTACATCCTCAAGCCGCTGGTGTTCGAACGCCTGCAGGAAGCGCTGCAGCAATACCGGGATCATCTTGATCGCCTGCATGCACTGGACTCGCTGGCACAAGCCGACGTGGACAGCATGCTGCCCCGTCGTACAGCGACCACGGCCGATAACACCCTGAACACCACCCAGTCGACTCAGGAGGAACGCCTGCCCAAGGGGATCGATGCCCTGACACTGGAGAAGGTACGTGCTGTGTTCGCGGATCAGGAGCAGCCGCTGAGCGCAGAAGAAGTCGGCATTTCAATCGGAGCCAGCCGAACCACGGCACGCCGTTATCTGGAATATCTGGTCAGTACCCGAGAGCTGGAAGCAGGCGTCAGTTATGGCAGTGTCGGGCGCCCAGAGCGACGCTACCAGCCAGCATCATGAAGAGGTTCAGCTCCCCCTGTTGCGAGCGATCCAACCGCCATAGCGATATCGCTTGAGATCTGATCTCCAGGCAACGGCTCGGGTATTGTGGCCTGGCAGGTTCTGCTCCATCCCGGCCAGCATGGCTAAGGCAACTCGCTGCCTGTAAGCCCGCAATCACCATTCCTCTTCATCACATCCTGCCGACTCCGGCAACGCCCCCGGTTCGCAATATGTCAACTGATGATCGCAAATTATCAAGCGACAATTCCCCATCAATCATAGAGTTTTAAGCAAGTCGCAACAGCTTCCCTTGCTCCAGTAGCAAGTGATGAAGGACCGGAGCATACCAAAAGTCGCATTACAGGCTAAGTCCTCAGTGCGAGCCCGGTCCCACACACAATAATAAGACGTGACCAGACCATGACCTACACAACGCCGAAGTATACCAACGCTTGTGCTTCCCTGTTTTCCCCAACGGAGGGATGGCGGCTCTATTCCCCAGAGCAACCAGTCTTCTGCTCGCTAGTAGTGAACCCCCAGGCATCCCCACAGCACGCCTGATCTCAACATATTCCTTTATAAAAACAACACACGAGGAAACAACAATGAGAACACCTCACGCTGTACAACCGAGAGACCGCTTCAAGCGCACACCGCTCAGCAAGATGATCGCTCAGGCCACGCTGGCAGCCGCATTCGCTGCAGCTACAGGCCAGGCGCAGGCACTGAGTTTCGAAATGGACAACGGTGTCACCGTCGATGTGGATACCACCGTCGGCTACAACGCCCAGTGGCGTCGCGAGAGCCAGGATCCGAATATTCAGGATTTCGGCGGCCTTGGCTTCCTTGTAAACGATGGCAACAACAACTTCGACAAGGGTGATATGACCCAGAACCAGGTCAACTTCAGTACTGACCTGGATATCAACTACGGTAACGGGGGTGTTTTCGCCCGTGCCCGTGGCTGGTACGACGAAGTCTACGATGATAACGGCCTGGCCACAGCCGAATACCAGCAGGATGGTATTGACGAACACAAGTCCAAGATCGAACTGCAGGATCTGTTCTGGTACCACGGCTTCGATCTGGGTGACCAGTACCTGAGCCTGCGTGTCGGTGAGCAGGTGGTCAACTGGGGTGAGAGCCTGTTTATCCAGGGCGGCATCTCCACTGCCATGGGGCCTCTGGATGCAACCAAAGCAAACGCTCCGGGTACCGCACTGAAAGATATCTTCATGCCGATCGGTCAGGTTTACGGTGAACTGACAATCAGTGATGCCCTGTCTCTGGGTGCCTACTACCAGTACGACTGGCAAGAAACCCGTATCGATGCTCCGGGCACCTATTTCAACATCCTGAATGGCCTGGGTCAGGAGTCTGTTGGCGATTCCTTCGCAGGTATGCCCGTAACTGAAAGCGATCCGGACAAGGGTCAGTATGGTATTGCACTGCGTTATCTGGCCGAGAACCTGAACAGCACCGAGTTCGGTCTGTACTACATCAACTACACCGATTTCACTCCGGCCCTGGAGTTCCTCTCAGGCGACTCAATGAACCTGAATCAGCACTACTATGAGGATATCGACCTTTACGGCCTGAGCTTCGGCACCGTCTTCGGTGATATGAACGTCAGCGGGGAAATCTCCTACCGTGACGGTATTCCGGTCAGCGTGAACTACGGTCCGGGCGGCACTCCAGGACCGGGATTCCAGTATGCGCGCGGTGAAGCCGTACAGGCGCAGGTGTCCGGGATCTATATCTTCCCGCAGAACCCACTGGCTGACACGCTGAGTTTCACCGGCGAGATCGCCCACAACCGTATTCTTGATGTTGACTATGCCGGCGGTGTAGACAGTCTGAAAAAGGATCGCAGCGCCTCCAGCGCCGTGCTGAGCCTGAAGGCCAGCTACCTGAACCTCGCCGGCGGTCTCGATATGGATATCACCGGTACCTACCGCAACGATTTCGATGGCCGCTCTTCAGTTGAGTTCAGCTTTAATGAAGGTACTGAGCAGTTTGCCCTCAAGACCGACTTCACCTATCTGGGCAGCCACAAGTTCGGCGCCAGCTACGTCTGGTTCCTGACTGACACCGACGACATCATAGACGATCGCGGCAGTCTGGCATTCGGCCACCTCAATGCCGACCGCGACTACGTTGCGGCCTACTACAAATACACGTTCTAAATCATAAACTTATAATAAAAATCGGGCTCCGGCCCGAGGAGATGAATGATGAACTTGAAACGCACACTTCTCACCGCCAGCATTGCGGCGATCGCCCTCAACGCAGGTTCTGCACTGGCTGCTGTCAGCGCCGAAGAAGCCGCCAAACTGGGCAAGGAACTCACCCCCTTTGGTGCTGAAAAAGCCGGAAATGGCAGCGATATTCCCGAGTGGACCGGTGGACTGACCACAGCGCCCGCCGGTTACACCAAGGGCGGCAATCTGGTCGACCCCTTCGCCGATGAAAAGCCGTTGTACACCGTTACCGCACAGAACTACAAAGAGTACTCCGATCTGCTGTCAGACGGTCAGAAAGCGCTGTTCGAGAAGAAGCCGACCTTCAAGATGAACGTCTACCCGACGCATCGTACCGCTCCGATTCCGGACTGGGTCGCCAAGAACACCTATAACAACGCGTTGAACGCAGAAACCACTCCCGATGGCAATGGCGTAGTCAATGCCTACGGCGGCATCCCCTTCCCGATCCCGCAAAACGGCAATGAGGCGATCTGGAACCACACCTTGCGCTGGTACGGTGAAGGCAAGGATGCGACCTACGAGAGCGCAACCGTCTACACCAACGGTTCCCGCACCATCACTGCAGGCCAGCTGATCGAGAGCTACCCGTACTACTACAAGGACGGCAACCTCGAAACGTTCAATGGCAACATTATTCACCTGATGCTGCAGTATTCACTGCCCACACGCCGAAAGGGTGAGGTCACCTTGGTTCGAGACCCGGTCAACGCCAACAAGGAACCGCGTCAGGCCTGGCAGTACATTCCCGGGCAGCGTCGCGTGCGTCGCGCTCCGACCATCGCGTTCGATACGCCGGATCCCGGTTCCAACGGCCTTACCACCTATGACCAGGCGTTCATGTTCAACGGCTCTCCCGAGCGATTCAACTGGGAGTTGGTTGGCAAGCGTGAAATGCTGGTGCCGTACAACTCGTACAAGTTCCTGACCGCCCACAGCAACGGTACAGCGATGGATGAGATCGCTCAGGCCAACCACACCAACACTGACCTTGAGCGTTGGGAGAAACATCGCGTCTGGGTTGTCGAGGCAACACTGCGTGAAGACAGCCGTCATATCTATGGCAAGCGTCGCTTCTACCTTGATGAGGACTCCTGGTTCATCGTGATGGCCGACATGTACGACGGGCGTGGCGAGCTGTGGCGTTACGGTCACTCTCACCCGGTTGCGCTGTACGCCGATGGCAACATCATTGCGCGTGCCATCACCAACTACGATCTGCAGTCAGGTGATTACGCCATGCAGGAATATGACGTTATTCCGTACTCCACGACTGCAACAAAGGAAGACAGCTTCTACACCCCGCAGAAGGTACGTCAGATGTCTCGCCGCTAAAGCGGTAAAAATGAAACCGGTGTAGCCGCGCCGGTTTCATTTCCTCGCTATTCCGGAAGCACGTTCCACACGAGCGTGCTGCCGTAATAGCGCCAAACCAGAAGGCCCTGAGTGTTCCTGTAGCAAATTGCCAAGCCAGGCCCGCTGCACACTACCTACAAAAAGAATAAGCCCATGAGAAAGAACAACAAACCTCAATCCCTGATACAACCGCCTCGCACGCGATCCAGCCTGTGTGTGTTGATAGGCCTGGCGCTTTCGGGAAGCGTTCTGGCCGGTGATGCGCTTGAAGAGTCATCACTGCCGTCACCACTGGCCGCCCAAAGCCTGCTGTTGGACATTGAACGGGCCGGCAGTAACCTGGTCGCCGTCGGCGAGCGTGGCCATATCCTCATCTCCACGGATGAAGCCAATAGCTGGCAGCAGGCACCTGCACCTGTCCGCGTAACCCTGACTAACACCTTCTTCGTTGATGATCGCTTTGGCTGGACCGTAGGCCATGATGGCGTGGTACTCAAAACCGAGGATGGCGGCAACAGCTGGCGCAAGGTGATGGACGGCAACCGAGCCAACGCCCTGATGCTGGAACATGCCCAGTCTCAGCTGGCTGAACTTGAGGCGGCCATCGAAAGCGCGCCGGAAGAGCAGCTCGAAGAACTGGAAGCTCAGCTTGAAGACCGTACTTACATGGCTGAGGATGCCGAAACCTTCTCCGATGAGGGCGCCAGCCGCCCCTTCCTGGATGTCTGGTTCAAGGACCGCAACGAGGGCCTGGTTGTCGGCGGCTTTGGCCTGATCCTTCACACCACTGATGGTGGCGAGACCTGGTCAGCCTGGTTCGATCACATGGACAACCCGTCCCAGTTCCACCTCAACGCCATCACGCAGATCGGTGACCAGCTGTTTATCGCCGCGGAAGCCGGCACACTCTACCGCTCCTCCGACTGGGGCCAGAATTGGGAGATGCTGGACAGCCCCTACGACGGTTCCTTCTTCGGCATTGTCGGCACCGAACAGGGTCGTCTGATCGCCTACGGCCTGCGTGGTAACGCCTTCCAGTCCGAGGACTGGGGCAACAGCTGGCATCAAATCGATACTGGTGTCGATTCCACCTTATTCAGCGGCACCCTGCTTGACGACGGTTCGGTGGTGCTGGTGGGCGCGGCCGGGATCTCCCTGCACCTTGATGCCAGCGGCGCGGTGATCGCGACCGATCGCCATCCGGCCCGTTTGCCACAGAGCAAGGTACTGGTCAGTGAACACAAGGGACTGCTGATTGCCGGTGCACACGGCGTTCATGCCGCGACCGTCTCCGGAGGTAAAGAATAATGAATAAGACTCATCCATCGACAACATCGGGCCTGTCCGGCTCCGAATCCATTATCGAACGCATTTTCTTTCATCAGCGTCCGCTGATCATTCTGCTGATGCTGGCGGCGACGGCATTTTTCGCCTACCAGGCCAGCAGCATCAAGCCCGAAGCCAGCTTCGAGAAGATGATTCCGGCGTCACACCCCTACATCGCCAATTACCTCCAGCACAAGGATGATATGGCGGGCCTGGGCAACGCCATCCGTATCTCAGTGGAGCATACGCAAGGGGATATCTTCGACAAGGACTTTCAGGAGACCCTGCAGAAGATCCACGACGAGGTGTTCTACATTCCGGGCGTGGCCCGCGCCAGTTTGATGTCGATCTGGGCCTCGGGTGTGCGCTGGTCGGAAGTGACCGAGGAAGGTTTGACCGGTGGTCCGGTGATCGCCGATACCTATGACGGTTCGCCGGCCGAGCTGGAAAAGCTTAAGACCAACATCCTCAAGTCCGGCCGCATCGGCTCGCTGGTGGCCAACGACTTCAAGTCGGCGATCATCTACGCACCGCTGATGGACTTCAACCCGGAAACCGGCGAACCGATCGATTACCAGCAGTTCTCCAGCCAGCTGGAGGATCTGATCCGTGACAAGTACGAGAGCGACAGCGTCAAGATCCACATCACCGGCTTCGCCAAGGTAGTGGGCGACTTGATCGATGGCGCCAGCCAGGTGGCGATCTTCTTTGCCATGGCGCTGGGCATCACCTTCGTGCTGCTTTACCTCTACTCGCGCTGCCTGCGCAGTTCCATCGTACCGCTGCTGTGCTCGGTGATCGCCGTGATCTGGCAGCTGGGCCTGCTGAAAACCCTGGGTTACGGCCTCGACCCGTACTCCATGCTGGTACCCTTCCTGGTGTTCGCCATCGGCGTCAGCCACGGTGTACAGATCATCAACGCCATCGGCCATGAAAGCGCCAACGGCGCCGGCAAGGAACTGGCCGCACGTCTGGCGTTCCGCGCCCTGTACGTGCCGGGCATCATCGCCCTGATCAGTGATGGTGTCGGCTTCGCCACCCTGATGGTGATCGATATCGCCGTGATCAAGGATCTGGCCGTGGCCGCCAGTGTGGGTGTCGCCGTGATCATCCTGACCAATCTGATCCTGCTGCCGATCCTGATGTCCTATGCCGGTGTCAGCCAGGCCTCGGTGAAGAAGCAGCAGCACGTCGAAGAGCACGGCAAGCACCCGATCTGGAAGCTGTTGTCCAGCTTTACCCAGCGCCCTCAGGCCGCACTGATGATCCTCATCGCCCTGGGCCTCGCCAGTTTGGGCGTTTACCAGAGCCAGGATCTGAAGGTCGGTGACCTGGATGCCGGTGCACCGGAGTTGCGTCCGGACTCACGCTACAACCTGGATAACGCCTTCATCAACGAGAACTACTCCACCAGCACCGATATCTTCGTGATCATGGTGCAAACCGCGAAGGACAAGTGCTCCGACTACCACACCCTGGATGTGGTGGACCAACTGCAGTGGCGTCTGCAGCAGTTGCCGGGCGTGCAATCCGCCACCTCCATGGTCAACGTGGCCAAGCGCGCCATGACCGGCTACAACGAAGGTAACATCAAGTGGATGGCGCTGAACCGCAACCAGGCGCTGCTGAACCAGGCCTCCATTACCGCGCCGCGTGGCAGCTTCAACGCCGACTGCAGCCTGATGCCGGTGTTCATCTACCTGAACGACCACAAGGCTGAAACCCTGGCCAGCGTGGTGCAGGAAACCGAAGCCTTCGCAGCCCGGTTCAACAGCGATGCCCTGACCATCAAGCTGGCGGCCGGTAATGCCGGTATCGAAGCGGCGACCAATATCGTCATCGAGAAGGCCCAATATGAAATGCTGATCTGGGTCTATTCAGTCGTCGGCTTCCTCTGCCTGATTACCTTCCGTTCCATCCGCACCGTGGCCTGCATCCTGCTGCCACTGGCGCTGACCTCGCTACTGTGTCAGGCACTGATGGCGCGTCTGGGTATAGGCGTCAAGGTAGCAACCCTGCCGGTGATCGCGCTGGGTGTGGGGATTGGTGTCGACTATGGCATCTACATTTACAGCAAGCTGGAAACCTACCTTAAATCCGGCATGAACCTGCGTGACGCCTACTTCAACACGCTGAAGACCACCGGCAAGGCGGTTGCCTTCACCGGCCTGACCCTGGGCATCGGCGTGGGCACCTGGTTCTGGTCACCGATCAAGTTCCAGGCCGATATGGGTATCCTGCTGACGTTTATGTTCGTGTGGAACATGGTGGGGGCACTGGTATTTCTGCCAGCACTGGCCAGCTTCCTGATCAAGCGCCAGCCTGCCACTTCAAAGCAGGCAGCCCCGTCAGTCAGCCAGACATGCGAACAGACAGACAGGAAGGTGTCTCATGCATAATTTCAATAAACTGCTGGTAGTCCTGAACCCCACCAGCGACGAACAGGTTGCACTCAACAAGGCGATCCGGATCGCCGGCAAGATGGATATCCAGATTACCGCCCTGCTGCTGGCCAACCAGGTTAAAGGCGAGTTCCGCACAAAACTGGACCAGCGACTGCTGCAGCTGAAAACCCAGGGGATCGATGTGAAGCTGGAAATCAGCGAGGAAACTGACCTCTTGCGTGCGGTGCTGCTGTGCCAGCACCAGCACGGCTTCGACCTGACGCTGAAAGAGCCTCACAAGGCCAGCCTGACCGATTCACTGTTTACCTCAGTGGACTGGAAACTGCTGCGCACCAACAGAACACCGGTATTGATGGTGCGCTCGGTTATGAGGGGCCCGGACGCTCCCATCCTTGCGGCCGTTGAAGCCCAGCCGTCTGATCAGGAACACCTGCGGCTGAGCAACCTGATTCTGGAACAGTCACGGACCCTGGCTGACCGGCTGAGTCGCCCGCTGCACCTGTTCAGCGCGGCGCCGGCACCAATGCAAGATCCCGCCCATACTGAACAACATACCGAGCAGCAAACCCAGGCCTACCGTGAAGCCTGCATCGCACTGGGTGACCGTTACGGGATTCCGGCAGCGCAGGTCCATGTCGGATCCGGCCCCGCCGAACTGCTGATCGCTGACCAGGCCAAGGCACTGGGTGCGCAACTGCTGGTTCTGGGGACGGTGGCTCGCACCGGGCTGCGCGGCGTTCTGCTGGGCAATACAGCCGAACAGGTACTGGAACGCGCGGATGTCGACGTGCTGGTAATCCCGCCGACCCACGAAGCCTGACAGTCCATTACAGCGTCCAGAGTCATAGCACAGAAGGGAATGTGTACAGGTCTGATACCTGAACGGCGGCTTTGGACGCCAACAGAATCAGGAAATTCTGCCCAATTGTAATCTGCTTGACAGTGCTCGGGAGTCATCCGCCCCACTATGGGACTCAGCAATAGCAAAAATGCATCGCATGATCTCGATACCCGGGTGCCAGCAGTCCAGCCGGCACCCGGAACCTGCAAGCCGCCAAGGCCCCCAGGATTACAATAAATAGAATATGTGAGTACCGACCATGACGCTGAAACAGGTTTCTCTGGACGACAAATACACCAAGGAAAAGGGCAAGGTCTACATGACCGGCAACCAGGCCCTGGTCCGACTCCCGCTGCTGCAAAAGCAGCGCGATATGGCAGCAGGACTCAATACCGCAGGCTATATCACCGGTTATCGCGGCTCGCCGATCGGCACCTACGACATGGAGTTGAGCCGCAACAAGAAGCTGCTCGATGCCCATGACATCGTTTTTCAGCCGGGCGTCAATGAAGATCTGGCCGTTACCTCGGTCTGGGGCACTCAGCAAATCGAATCCGAAGAAGCGAAAAAATTCGATGGCGTATTTTCCATATGGTACGGCAAGGGTCCAGGCGTTTTCCGTTCCGGCGATGCCATCAAGCACGGCAGCTTTTTTGGCGCCTCTCACCATGGCGGCGTACTGCTGATCGCCGGTGATGACCATGTAGCCAAGTCTTCCACCATCGCCCACTACTCCGAACCGGAGATGCTGGCGCATGGCTCTCCTATTCTGTACCCCTCCGATATTCAGGAAGTGATTGACTATGGCCTGATCGGTTGGGCGCTGTCGCGCTATTCCGGTGCCTGGGTCACCCTGAAAGTAGTCAACGAAACCATCGAAGGCACGGCCACCGTCGAGCTTGACCCGACCACTTCCATCACCCGCAACCCGGAAGGGCTGGAAATTCCACCCGAGGCGCACTTTGTGCCGCCCAGTGGCGGTCTTGGCCCGGCTGCCACAGCCGAACGCATGGCTTACAGTGGCCGTATTCCGCTGATCAAGGCCTTTGCCCGCCTGAACAAGCTGGACCGTATTACTCTGGCAGCGCCGCAGCGCAAACTGGGTATCGTTTGTGCCGGCAAGGTGTATCAGGACGTGCTGCGCGCCTTCCAGCTGATGGGCATCGACGAAGACAAGGCCAAATCGCTCGGTATCAGCATCTACAAGGTGGCCATGACCTGGCCGCTGGAAGACCAGGGCATGGCCGAGTTCGCAGAAGGCCATGACGAGCTGCTGGTGATGGAAGAAAAGATGCCGATCATGGAGCCGCAGATCGCCGACCAGTTGTTCAACTGGCCCGACAGCAAGCGCCCGCGCCTGATCGGCAAGAAAGACGAACACGGCCTGTCTATCCAGAAAACCTACGGCGGCCTCTACCCGCACGAAGTGGTCGCCTTGTTGCGTGACCGCCTGGCAGCCAATAACCTGCTGGATGACAGCATCAGCAGCGCCTGCGACGACTATCTGGCCTCCATTACCGGTGCCTGTGGTGCGATCATTCCGCAGCTGGTGCGCATCCCCTACTTCTGCTCTGGCTGCCCGCACAACACCTCCACCAAGGTACCCGAGGGTTCCAAGGCGATGGGCGGTATCGGCTGTCATGCCATGGCCGGCTTCATGAACCGCAACACCTCCTTCCCCACACAAATGGGCGGCGAGGGCCATAACTGGGTCGGCCTGTCCCACTTTGTCGATACCCCGCACAAATTCCAGAACCTGGGTGACGGCACCTATACCCACTCGGGCCTGCTGGCGATACATGCGGCCGTAGTGCAGAAAGCCAACATCACCTACAAGATCCTGTACAACGATGCCGTGGCGATGACCGGTGGCCAGCCGGCCGAAGGTCAACTGACGCCGCAGCAGATCAGTGAACAGGTGACTGCACTGGGCGCCAAGCGTGTGGTCGTGACTACCGATGACCCGGACAAGTACCATCGCCAGCCGTCATTCGCCAAGGGCGTGACCATCCACCACCGAGAGGAACTGGATCGCCTCCAGCGTGAGCTGCGTGACATCAAGGGCGTGACCGTACTGATCCACGACCAGACCTGTGCCGCCGAGAAACGTCGCCGTCGCAAGCGTGGCCAGTTCCCGGATCCGGACAAGCGCATGTTCATCAACGATCAGGTCTGCGAGGCCTGCGGTGACTGCTCGGTACAGGCCAACTGCGTCAGCCTGCAGACACGCAAGACCGAGTTCGGCAACAAGCGTGTCATCGACCAGTCCACCTGTAACAAGGACTACCGCTGTGTCGATGGTTTCTGCCCGTCCTTCGTCACCGTTCTGGGTGGCAAGCTACGCAAGGCGGAAACGGCCAATCTGGGTGACAGTCTGTTCAAGAACCTGCCGCAGCCGACCCTGCCGCAGTTCGACAGCTGCTATGCGGTGATGATCAACGGCATCGGCGGCACCGGCGTGGTGACCATCGGTGCGGTGTTGGGCATGGCTGCGCATCTGGAAGACAAGTCGATCTCCATCTACGACATGACCGGCTTCGCCCAGAAAGGCGGTGCGGTACAGAGCCATCTGCGCATCGGTCACCAGCAGAGCGATATCACCAGCCTGCCGATCGGTCCGGCGGACGCCGATCTGATCATCGGCTGTGACCTGGTGGTCACCGCCAGCGAAAGCTCGATGAAATCGATTCGTGCCAATCACACCAAGTGTGTCGTCAACAGTGATCCCGTTGCGACCTCAGTGCTGCAACTGATGCGCGACTTCGAACTGCCGACTCAGCCGCTTTTGGGTGGTCTGCAGAAAACACTGGGCGCCAACCTGGCCAGCATCGATGCCACCAAGATCGCCAACGCCCTCACCGGCAACAGCATCGCCTCCAACATGTTCATGGTCGGCTACGCCTTCCAGAAAGGCTGGCTGCCGCTGAGCGAGGAGGCGATTCTGAAAGCAATCGAGATCAACAAGGTGTCCATCGAGTTCAACCAGAACGCCTTCCGCCTGGGCCGTGTCGCTGCCCATGACATGAACCGCATTCTGCCGCTGATCGAAGAGCAGCTGCAGGCCAGCAAGCCGGACGTGGCGGAAACCTCTGAGCAGGCGCTGCAACGCCGTATCGACCACCTGACCGCCTACCAGAATGAGGCCTATGCCGACCGTTATCTGGAACTGATCAACCGGGTTCGTCAAGTGGAGCAGCAGAAGACACCGGGCCAGAACGGCCTGACCGAAGCGGTGACCCGCAACTACTTCAAGCTGATGGCGTACAAGGACGAGTACGAAGTGGCACGTCTCTACACCGACGGCAGCTTCCTGAAAAAGCTGAACCAGCAGTTCGAGGGTAATTTCAAACTACGCTTCAATCTGGCGCCGCCGATCCTGAACAAGCGCGATCCTCAGACCGGCCACCTGCGCAAGCAGGAGTTCGGACCCTGGGTGTTCAAGGCATTCGGCCTGATGGCCAAGCTCAAGGGGCTGCGTGGCACCGCCTTCGATCTTTTCGGCTACACCGCCGAACGCAAGAAGGAACGTCAGATGATTGTCGATTATCGCAGCACCATCGAGTCCCTGCTTGATCAGCTGAGTGAGGCCAATCACGACGTTGCAGTAAAAATCGCCGAGCTGCCTACCGAAATCCGTGGCTACGGTCACGTCAAGGAAGCGGCCATCGAGAAGGCGGAAGCCCAGCAGAAGCAGTTGCTGGAAGCCTTCGCCCAGGCACACAACCGTATCGCCAGCGACAGGGAGCCCCTGTTCTATAAGGCAGGCTGATAACACCGGGTACCGGCTGGCAGCTTGTCAGCTGGTACCTTATCCCTGGTTAACCGTCGACACCCTCGGCGATCGCTTTCAGGCGCTCCCGATCCAGTATGCAGATCCGGCCATAACGGTGCTCGACAATCCCGGCATCCGCCCACTCCTTCAGAATCTTGTGGATTGCCTGACGTGAAGCGCTCACGGCAGACGCAAGCAATTCCTGGGTCAAATCCAGTTCATTGCTCTGCTCTCCGGTTGCGGAGTGATCGGCAACTTCAAGCAGAAAACAGATCTGATGTGCCAGACGGCGATCAAGGCCAAAGAACTTGCCCGCCTCGTAGGACTTAAACAGCTCACGCAGGCGTCGTGACAGGTGCAGCGTCATGGCACGGTCAATTTCGCGATGACGCTCCCGCAGTTGCTCGAAATCGCTGATCGCCAGGCTATCCAGCTCCACATCACCCATGGCAACCGCATCCTGCGGCCGAACGTCACCATCAATCGCCGAGAGATAGCCGATACATTCCCCGGGACCATAGATCACATAGGTGACTTCCTTGCCGGTATCGGACAGGGAGCGCACCCGCACGGACCCTGTTACCACCTGATACTGTGTGGTCGAGCGTTCTCCGTAACGGTAAATGGATTCCCCGTCCTTGAAACGACGCCGCGTCATATGTACCTGTACATCCTGGATAACGTGCTCAGGTAATAGCTGAAGCCAATTGTTGTAACCGCGTGTCTCGACCATCAATACTCCTGGGGTCTGGGTGATGCCTGGCCATTGTAATGCATTTGCCCCCTACCGACTTGCCCGTCGCATCGGAGTCGTATTTGGTCAAGCATCCTTCGTAAAATATCAATCGCTGCGCCTCGGGATTTTTTACGCTGTAACAAAATAAGAATGGGTGTGCTCCGAGCATCCGCATGAGGCCAATCCCGATGAAGAAGAAACTGCTTGTCAGCATGCTGGCACTTGCCGGCTGTTCCGCTTTTCAGGCCAGCGCCGCCCCCACTCAACTCTACTGGGGCGATACCCACCTCCACACCTCCTACTCCGGCGACGCATTTGCCATGGGCGATGAGACCGCTGACCCAGACACCGCCTACCGCTTCGCCAGGGGCCAGCCAGTGATCCACCCCTATAACCGAGTGCGGGTGCAGCTCAACCGCCCACTGGATTTTCTGGTGGTGGCCGATCATGCCGAGTATATGGGCCTGATGCAGCTGGTACGCGACAAAAGCCCTCTGCTGGACAAGGCGCAGAACGGCCAAAAGCTGATCCGCATGTGGGACGAAAAAGGATCCAAGGCGGTCTACTATGATGCCGCCGGCGCGCTGGTCAAGGGCAAACCCTATGAAGATCTTCTGACCCAGGCAATTCGCCAGCCGATCTGGGACAAGATCATCGAAGCCGCCGAAACCAACAATGAGCCCGGCAAGTTCACCACGTTCATCGGCTGGGAGTGGTCCTCCATGCCCGGCGGCGCAAACCTGCACCGCATAGTATTCACCGACCAGGGTGGCGAGGCAGCCAAGCAGTTCCTGCCCTACTCATCCGCGGACAGCGATCGCCCTGAAGATTTCTGGCACTGGCTGGAGAAAACCTCCGGCGAGACCGGTGCCGACTTCGTCGCGATCCCGCATAACTCCAACATCAGCAACGGCCTGATGTTCAATGACGTGGACAGCAACGGCCACCCAATCAGTGCCAGCTACGCCCGTACCCGCATGCGCTGGGAGCCGGTCGCCGAAGTTACCCAGATCAAGGGCGATTCGGAAACTCATCCGGAGCTGTCACCGGACGATGAATTCGCCGACTTTGAAACCTTCGAACATGTTATGGCGTTCAACAGTGAGGCCGAGGCACAGTCGGATCAGGTCAGCAACTATGCCCGCAGCGGCCTTAAGCGTGGTCTGGAAATCGAGCAGAATACAGGTGCCAACCCGTTCAAGTTCGGCATGATCGGTTCTACCGACTCCCACACCGGTCTGAGCACGGCGAGCGAACCCAACTTCTGGGGCAAGTTCGGCCTCGACTCCATTCCGGAAAACATGGACAAGGAAACCACACCCCACGCGGATGGCTGGAGCATGTCAGCCGCCGGTATGGTGGCGGTCTGGGCCGAAGAGAACACCCGTGAGTCCCTGTTTGCCGCGTTCAAGCGCAAGGAAGTCTATGCCACCAGCGGCCCGCGCATGCAGGTGCGCCTGTTCGGCGGCTTCGACTTTGTCAGTAGCGATGCCGACCAGAATGATCTGGCCGCGACCGGCTACACCAAAGGCGTCCCCATGGGCGGCGACCTGAAGCAGGCGCCAGCAGGCAAGGCCCCCTCCTTCCTGATTCAAGCCGTCAAGGATCCTGAAGGCGCCAACCTGGACCGCGTACAGGTGGTCAAAGGCTGGCTGGACGCCGAGGGCAAGAGTCAGGAGAAAGTATACAACGTGGCACTTTCCGACGGTCGTGAAGATCGCGGCGCCGACACTCAACCGGTCGGCAACACCGTGGATCTGAAAACGGGCTATTTCAGCAACAGCATCGGTGACGAGGAGCTGGTGACCGTCTGGCAGGACCCGGAATTCGATGCCAGCCAGCGCGCCTTCTACTACCTGCGTGTGCTGCAGATCCTGACCGCACGTCACACCATGCTGGATGCCGTGGCATTGGGCCGGCCCCATGACAAGGTCAACTTCCCGGCCGTGATTCAGGAACGCGCCTACTCTTCGCCAATCTGGTACACCCCCTGACCTGATCAAGCCCCCAACCATGACGAGCCGAACATGAAAAAAACAACACTCTCGGTCATCATTTCAGCCACCCTGCTCTCCTCCGCCGCTCAGGCGGGGGAGACGTCCTACTCGCCGATGGCGGGCAAGGACTACCCACAGCAGGTGTTCTGGGGTGATACCCATCTGCACACCTCTTACTCCTTTGACGCCGCCATGATGGGTAACAAGGGCCTGCCACCTGAAGATGCCTATCGGTTTGCCCGTGGCGAGGAGATCCGTGCTCACAACGGCATGATTGCCAAACTGAACAGACCACTGGACTTCCTGATGGTGTCGGACCACGCCGAATACCTGGGTCTGGTGCCAATGCTGGGTGCCGGAAATGATCTGCTGCTCAGTGAACCCGTCGGACAACGCTGGGCCGAGATGCTCAAGGCCGGCGGTCAGGAATCACTCAAGGCGATGTTCGAGATTCATCACGACATCAACAACAACCACAAGAGCCTGGCCAATGCCGAGGTCGAGCGCAGTGCCTGGGATGCGATCACCGCTGCCGCCGATCGCTACAACGAGCCCGGCAAGTTCACCGCCTTTATCGGTTACGAGTGGACCACCATGCCCGGCGGCAACAACCTGCACCGCGTGGTGATGTTTGCCGACGATGCCAGTAAGGCGGGCCAGATGTTGCCCTTTTCGTCCTTCGACAGCGAAGACCCGGAAGAGCTGTGGAAATTTCTGCAAACCTACGAAGACAAAACCGGCGGCCGTGTCCTGGCCATTCCGCACAACGGTAATGTCAGCAACGGCCTGATGTTCGCGCTGACCGACCGCAAGGGCCAGCCGCTGACTCGGCAATATGCCGAGACCCGCAGTCGCTGGGAACCCGTGATGGAAGTTACCCAGATCAAGGGGGATGGCGAAACTCACCCCAAACTGTCACCCGACGACGAGTTCGCCGACTTTGAGACCTGGGACAAGGGCAATCTGATCGGTCTGGAACTCAAGACCGACGACATGCTGCCGTACGAATATGCCCGTTCCGCACTCAAGCTGGGCCTGCAGCAGGAAGCTGAACTGGGCGTCAACCCGTTCAAGCTTGGCATGATTGGCTCCAGCGATGCCCATACCAGCCTGTCAGCCGTGGAAGAAAACAACTTCTGGGGCAAATTTTCGGTCTATGAACCCAGTGCAGAACGCGCCGCGCACGTTCCCTATGTCAAAGGCGAGAATGGCAAGGTGTTCTCGCTCCGGGGAGAAGAAATGTCAGCATCCGGTTATGCCGCTGTCTGGGCCACGGAGAATACCCGCGACGCCCTGTTCGACGCCATCAAGCGCCGTGAAACCTATGCCACTACCGGCCCGCGCATGACGGTACGCTTTTTCGGCGGATGGGATTTCGCCACTGACGAAGTCAGCTATCCCGACTATGTGGATCGCGGCTATGCCAAGGGTGTACCCATGGGCGGCGACCTGACCCAGGCACCGGCGGACCAAGCGCCAACCTTCATGGTGGCGGCCAGCCGCGACCCCGAGGGGGCCAACCTGGACCGCGTACAGATCGTCAAGGGCTGGCACGACGGCGACGGCAATCTGCAGGAGAAGGTCTACGATGTCGCCTGGAGCGATAACCGTCAGCCGAATGACGCGGGGAAGCTGCCAACCGTGGGCAATACGGTCAATGTTGATGACGCCACCTGGTCCAACAGCATCGGTTCAGCCGAGCTGACCGGCGTCTGGACCGACCCGGATTTCGGCCCGTCCGAGCGTGCCTTCTATTACGTCCGTGTGCTGCAGATTCCCACGCCACGCTGGACCGCTTATGACGAACATTATTTTGACCAGCAGCGGGATAACGATACCCCTGACAGCATTCAGGAACGCGCCTACACCTCACCCATCTGGTACACCCCGGCGCTGGAGGGTTGAACGATGATTGGCAAACTCATTAAAGACCCCCTGCTGCACTTCACTCTGATCGGCGCCGCCCTGTTCGGCGCCTACGATCTGGTCGGCAGCCCTAATGAAGACATGAGTGCAAGTACCATCGTGGTCGATCGCGATGCCCTGCTGACCTTCATGCAGTACCGCTCCAAGGCGTTTCAGCCCGAGCAGGCCAGCCAGCGACTGGACAATATGGCTGAACAGGAACGTGAGCAGCTGGTGCGCGATTTTGTACGCGAAGAGGCCCTCTATCGTGAAGCTCAGGCGCTGGGCATGAGCGAGAACGACTACATCATTCGCCGCCGTTCAGTACAGAAACTGGAATTCATCGCCCAGGGCATAGCCGAGCAGGTGGTAACAGTAGAAGCCGAAGCGGCGAAAGCATGGTTTGACAGCCATCGCCAGGACTATTACGAAGAGCCGTCCTACACCTTCACGCATGTGTTCATCAAGGCCAACCCGGCCCACGCGAAATCGGTCCAGCAGCGCACCGACACTCTGCTGGCACAGTTGAACGCGGAGCAGGTCGATTTTGCGGACGCTACCCGCTTTGGCGATCGTTTCCTCTACCATCGCAACTATGTGGAGCGTACACCGGACTTCATCGCCAGCCATTTCGGGGAGGCGTTCAAGGATCAGCTGGCACAGCTGTCCGCTGACAACCTGCACTGGCAGGGCCCCATTGCCTCCAGCCACGGCCAGCATCTGGTGATGCTGAGCGAGTATCGACCGGGCCGTGTACCCGAGTTCGCCGAGATACGTTCGCGTGTTGAGCAGGACTTCCGCCGCTGGCTGGAACAGCAAAAGCAGGAGCTGGCCATCCAGCAGATCGTGGAGCAGTACGATGTTGAATACCGCCTCTAAACTCTTGCTGGCATTGGTACTGCTGGCCCCGGGACCCTTGCTGGCACATGATGCACGCCCGCTCTATCTGCAGATCAACGAGATCAACAGCGTTCAGCCTGAGCAGTACCAGTACACGCTGAAGATGCAGGTGCCGCCCTCTGTCGAAGCGAACAACCGCCCCTATGTCACCCTGCCGGAGAGCTGCCGGCATGAACGCCTGGGGATGATCGTACAACTGGCCTGCTCAACCACGCTGAGCGGCCAGACTATAGGCATCGACTACCCGGAATTCAACCCGTCGATCACCACACTGATCAGGGCTTCCTTCCTGAACGGAGAACAGTCACAGGCTCTGCTCTCGCCCAGTGAAAGCCAGTGGCAGCTGCCAACTGCCGCCAGCAAGTCGCAGGTGATCAGCGATTATACGGTGCTGGGGATCGAGCATATCCTGATCGGCTGGGACCACCTGCTGTTCCTGCTCTGCCTGCTGATGATCTCGGGCACGGTCAAGCGCACGCTGATCACGATTTCAGGTTTCACGCTGGCGCATTCATTGACGCTGGTACTGACCACCCTGGGCATCATCCGCCTGCCGATCGCCCCCGTGGAAGCAGTGATCGCGCTGAGCATCCTGTTCCTGGCCGCCGAAATCATCCGTGACCGCCGACAGACGCTGGCATGGCGCTTCCCGGTCGCGGTCTCCGTCCTGTTTGGCCTGATCCATGGCTTCGGTTTTGCGTCCGTGCTGCAGAATATCGGCTTGCCACAAACAGAGCTGACCACGGCACTGCTGTTCTTCAACATCGGCGTGGAGATCGGTCAGGTGATGTTTGTGCTGGTCGTCATGACGCTGTTTTACTTGCTCAGGCAGTGGCGCCGTTTCCCGCTGGCAAAACTGCAGCAACTGATGATCTACGGCACAGGTTCACTGGCGGCCTTCTGGACGATTGAGCGTATTGCCGGCTTCTGATGTGCCCCGACCCTGCCCTGCACTGTGGGCATACTGGGCGGGGCCGGCTGCCAGGCGTAAACTGGAAAACGGAATGACGGCGGCCTGGCGGTTCAGATGACAGGACCTGTTCAGGCAGCCTGCCTCGAGGACGATAAAAACCATGAACAGCCATAACAGAATACTCAAGGCACGCAGCAGTGTCCTGACCGGCTTTACCGAGCATTGCCGACGTCATCAGGTCAACCCCATGCATCTGCTGGCCAGTGAAAATCTGGCGCCAGCCGTTCTCCGGTCATCCGACCTGCAGATCCCCTATGAGAACTTCGTGCGAGTTCTGCACCGCGCCGCAGCTGAGTCCGGTTACCCGCTGTTCTCACTCACCCTGTCCCTACGCCACGGCATTGAAGCACTCGGCCCACTGGGACTGATGGCAAGCCAGTGCAGCACCCTGGGCGACAGCCTGGCCATCGTACAGAAATACATGGACTGCTATGCCCAGGGCGTGGACCTGAAACTGGAGCTGCACGGCAAGGAAGCCCGGCTGGTGTACGACGTCCACATGGAGCTCGATATCGAGCTCACTCAGCTGATGGAGATCGGCATTGGTCGGATCTACAACGTCGTCAAGGCATTAGGGGCACCGGGCATGCCGATTACGGCGGTCAGCTTCCGTCATGTGCCGCTGACCAACCTCGAGACCTACACCGAGCTGCTGGGGGTAGAGCCCCGCTTCAACGCCGACATAAATTCCGTCAGCTTCCCGGCGCCCTATCTCAAATTGCCGCCCGCTCCGGCCTCTGAACGGGTCAGAGGCTATTTCGAATCCTTCCTGAAACAGGCCGGTCACAACCATAGCCGCCCCCTGAAACAGCAGGTGATCCGCCTGATCCATGAGCTGATTCCTACCGGGGAGGCCTCCGCCGACTCCGTTGCACGCCTGCTGGGCATGCATACCCGCAGCCTGCAACGTCAGCTCAAGTTGATCGATACGGACTTCAGAACCCTGCTGGAAGAGGTGCGCTACGAGTTGGCACAGGATGCCCTGCGCCAACCGGACACCCCGTTGACAGACCTGGCCCTGCAACTGGGCTATTCGGAACTCAGCGCCTTTTCACGGGCCTTCAAGCGCTGGAGCGGACGGTCACCGCTGCGCTGGCGCGAAGAGCATGCGCAGGCTGTCACTGCTGAGGCGGGCTGAATCTCGGTCGAGCCGTTTGATTATTTGCGACATACGATTGACAAATTACGCCATGAAGCGGCAGCAAAATCGGCTCGAGCCCCCATCACTTCGGGGGTTTGCCCTATTCAAGGCGTGGTGGTCCTATTTGACAAATAGCGGCCTGACTTTGATTATTCATGACAACGCAAAACAATAATAAAGCGCACGCCATGACACACAGCAAAATGGCCTCCAAGGTCAAAAGCAGTGCCCTGATGGGCTTCTATCCCTTGTGCCGCGAGTTGAAGATCAACCCGGTCAAGATCCTCGCCGCCGAAGGCTTATCCAGTGCGGTTCTGAGATCACCAGACCTGATGATCGCCTACGAAAGCCTGGCACATGTCCTCAACCACGCCGCTGATACAGCTGACTACCCCCTGTTCGGCCTCGCAATGGCCCGTTATCAGGACTTGAAAACCTTCGGACCACTCGGCTTGCTGGCCGCTCAGACCCATACCGTCGCAGAGAGCCTGGAGGTCATACAGAAATACTTCCACTTCCACGCCTATGGCGCCAGTATCAATCTGCTGCCGCCCGACAAGGAGCAACGCACCCACGTCAACATCGAAATTCATCTGGCCCCATCCATCAGCCAGGAACAGCTGCTCGAAATGAGCCTGGTGTTCGGTTACAACATTCTGTCAGACCTGGCACCCGAGTTCGCCACTGCCACCGAGATCCATTTCCGACATGAACGTATGGCGTCTTCGGAGCAATATCAGGCCTTGACCAAGGCCAGGCTTTGTTTTGGCCAGGAAAAGGACGCGCTGGTATTTCCCGCCTGCCTGCTCAGCCGTCCGCCCAGCCCGGCACCGGAGGAGGTCAGAAACTACCTTGAAGCCTTCCTGGCCCAGGAATCCAAAGGGCATGAGCAACCACTGCAATACAAGGTATCCAGGCTGATCTATGAGCTTATCCCCACCGGAGAAGCCACCCTGACCACCATCGCCCCCATGCTGGGCATGAACGTACGCACCCTGCAGCGCGAGCTGCGCCAGAATGGCACCGAATTCCGCAGACTGCTGGATGAGGTACGCTTCGAGATCGCACGCGGCGCCCTGGAACAGAATCATTCCATCACCGATGTGGCACTTAACCTTGGCTACTCGGAGCTCAGCGCTTTCTCACGCGCCTTCAAACGCTGGTCGGGCGTCCCGCCGCAACAGTGGCGGCAGGTCAGTCACCCCCCAACATTCTGACCCCACTGCAGCCGGCCCCCAACGGCTGCAGCCTGTCCCAGCCTTTTAACCCTACCTACTCCGTTCAGCCAGCCAGGCACCTGTCACAAAGTGCTCAATGGCGGTCGCTTATGGTCAAGCCCCACTTGCCGCATCACTCTATTTTTTATCCTAGAGCATGACCTTCGGGTTCCAGTGCCGGTTCGGTCGGCCCGATGACACCCTCCAATAAGAAAAACGGACACATTTATGGAATCACAAATCATTGAAGCACTGACCGGCATCGTCGGTGACAAGGGCATTCTGACCGGAACGGATGTGACACAACGCCTGGAGGGCTGGATAGGCGCTCCCCAGTGCAGCGCCAAGGCAATTGTCCGCCCAGCCAATACTGAAGAGCTCTCGGCCGTCATGGCACTTTGCCATCATTATGACCAGAGGGTCACCACCCACGGCGGCATGACCGGACTGGTCGGCGGCGCCATCAGCAGCAGCGAAGACATCGTGGTGTCGCTCGAGCGGATGCGCACCATCGTCGAAGTCGACGCCGAGAACCGGACTCTGACCGCCGAAGCCGGCGTAACCCTGCAGGCCATCCAGGAAGCGGCTGACAGCGCTGACCTTTTTTACCCGGTCGATCTGGGCGCCCGTGGCAGCGCCACCATCGGCGGCAACATTTCCACCAATGCCGGCGGCAACCGTGTCCTGCGCTACGGCATGACCCGCGAGTCGGTACTTGGCCTGGAAGCGGTACTGGCGGATGGCACGGTTATCTCGTCCCTGTCCAAGGTGATCAAGAACAACACCGGCTACGACCTGCGCCAGCTGTTCATCGGCAGCGAAGGTACACTCGGGATTGTCACCAAGGCGGTGCTGCGATTGCGCGCCAAGCCAAGAGGCGAGGCCACTGCGCTGGTCGCGGTCGAGGATTTCAACCAGCTGAGCAAACTGCTGAGCCTGGCGGAAAGCGCCTTGAGCGGCAGCCTGAGTTCCTTCGAAGTGATGTGGAACGATTTCTACTCCCTGGTTACCAGCTTCGAACGCCACCGGGCGCCGCTGCCCTCCAGCTCACCCTTCTACGTGATTCTGGAAACCCAGGGCAGCAGCAACGAATCCGAACAGGCGCGACTCGAAGCACTACTGGGCGAGGCACTGGAGCAGGAGCTGATCAGCGATGCCGTACTAACCCAGTCGGTCAGCGAGCGAGAAAAGGTCTGGGCCATCCGCGACGATGTCGAGGCACTGTTCAGCATGGTGCCTATCCATGGTTTCGATATCAGCCTGCCAATTCCAGCCATGCAGGACTATCTGGAAAAGCTGAAACACAACCTGCTCAAAAAGTGGCCGGATGGCCGCCTGGTCGCCTTTGGCCATCTGGGCGATGGCAACCTGCACGTAGTCATTGGCCAGATCCCCATGGAAGACAAGGAGGCGCTTAACGAGGTGGTCTATCGCGGCCTGGCTCAACTGGGCGGCTCCATTTCGGCCGAACACGGTATCGGCCTGGAAAAGAAAGCCTACCTGCAGCACAGCCGCTCGGAAGCGGAGCTCGAGCTGATGCGCATCCTCAAGCAGGCGCTGGATCCCAAGCGACTGCTGAACCCGGGCAAGATCTTCGATTAACCCCGGCAGCACCCAACCAGCACCACCAAAAAATCACGTGAACGAGCGGCTCAGGCCGCTCGTTTGCCATTGTCTGCTCCCCTCTCGAGCGGACGGCCCTGCCCGTTTTTCCGGCCGGAAACACCCTGTCGCTTTGTGTCAATACCAAGACATCAATTGTCAAGATGCACCGCCCTCGCCCACCTAGCATGTGATACAGAGATTTGCTTAACCGCTTAATGACTGCCCACTGGCAATGTGCCTTCCGGCAGGGCTAAGCCCTCTTGAAAACGACGGGTCATACCAGGCATGCCATCCGGCTATCAGAATCGACCTGTCGCTTAGACCATCACTAAAACAAGGCTAAGAAAGATGGGTAATAACAACAAACTTCCATCGGCCACACGCCGATTGTTCCTGCAGCGCACCCTGCTGGCGTTGGGAGCGGTCGCTGCCGCCCCTGCTCTGAGCACTCAGGCGCTTGCCAGCACCGCCTCTACCGCCATGGCAACACCCAAACTGGTTGTGTTGACGGCCGAGGACTACCACACCCTGTCCGTCGTCACCGATACCCTGATTCCACGCGGCGGCGCCTTCCCGCTGGGCGCACTTGATATCGACCTTGCCGCCCGTATCGACGCCTACCTTGACCCTGAAGATGCCGAGCTGATGCAAGGCTTGCGCGGCGCCCTGGTGTTCCTTGAACACAAGGCCCCTGCCCTTATCGCCCAGCAGAGTAACTTTAGCGCCCTGCCAGCGGCTGACCGAGAAACGCTGCTGCTCACGCTCAGAGATGCCGGTGGTGACGCCACGGCGGTCTTTGTTGCCCTGCGCAGCCTCTGTTTCTTCTACTTCTACACCGATGAACAGGCCTGGCCCAACATCGGCTACGAGGGCCCGCTGGTTAAACGCAGCCGCCCCGTCTATCCGCAGGTAAGGGGTTAATATGATTATTCAAGGTCACGAAATTTTTGCACCGCTGAAGCTCAACACCCATTCGGTCGTGGTCGGATCCGGCGCGGGTGGCGGCGTCGCCGCCTATCACATGGCATCGGCCGGTTTCGAAACGGTCGTACTGGAAGAAGGCGGCTACTTCCAGGCCAAGGATTTCAACCAGCGCGAAGAAGACATGATGCCGGCGCTGTATCGCGGTGCCGGTCGACAAACGACGACCGATGGCATGATCTATGTCTGGCAGGGCTCCACCTTTGGCGGCTCTACCGTTATCAACACGGCAGACGCGACGCCCATCGAGGCCGAAGTACTGCACCACTGGCAGCAGAAATTTGGCCTGAGCGAGCTGACCGAGGACAACCTGGCAGCGTCCTACGAACGCGTTTACAAGATGCTGAACGTCCACCGGCTGGAAGAGAAAATTCTCAACCGCAACAACAAGGTACTGCTCGAAACCGCCAACCGCCTGGGCTACAAGGCGGGCGTGTTCAATTCCAATCGCAAGAACTGTATCGGCAGCGGCTACTGTTTTCAGGGTTGTGCCTATGACGCCAAGCAGGGTACCAACCTGACCTACCTGCCTAAAGCTTCAGAGCTGGGTGCCCGTATCTACACCGATGTCCGTGTCGACCGTATTGAGCGCCTTTCGGGCAAGCAATATCGCGTGCATGGCACTGTCGTCGCTCGCGGCAGCCGTAAGGCCCGCCATCCGGTCGAGATCGACTGCGAGCGTATCATCATGGCAGCCGGCACCGTTCATACACCGGCCATTCTGAAGCGTTCCGGCTTCGACAAGGGCCTGCCGCAGCTGGGCAAGAACATCTCCCTGCAGCCCCAGATCGGCCTGTCAGCCATCTTCCCGGACAGCGACAAGATGACCTCCTGGCGCGGCGCGCCCCAGTCCATCTACATGAGCGAGTTCGATGATAACCGTGCAGAACATGGTCTGGGTGGCTTCCGCATGGAAGGTGTTGGCGGCATGGCCGGTGTCTTCGCGCAGTTCTCCAACAGCATCGGTCATGACCATAAACGGATCATGGAGCAGTACCCGCATACCCATTTCTCGGCGCTGCTGGTACCCGATCAGCCCAGCGGCACCATGGACTGGGAGTGGGGACCGGATGGCAAGGTCAAACCCAAAATTCAGTACACGCTCACCGACGAGTGGAAACAGCGCTTCAAGCGCGGTTACAAGACCGCCGCCGAATTCCTGTTTGAAGCAGGAGCCAAGGAGATCAACTGCAACAGCCCCGTGTTCGGTCCTATCACCAGCCCCGACCAGCTGTCACGCGTGGATGACTTCCCGCTCGAGCCGGGCATGGTCGCCCTGACTTCGGCCCATGTTCAGGGCAGCTGCCGCATCGGCCTGAATGCCGATGTTGGCGTCGTCGACCAGAACCTTCAGCTGCACAACCTGGACAACATCTACGTGGTCGATGGTTCAGTCATGCCCACGACTGCGTCTACCCACACCATGATTCCCATCATGGTGATGGCCGACCGTGCCATGCACAAGCTGGCACAAGGCGCCTGAGCCATACCGTCGCCTGACTGGAGCCCCTGAAATCTTCTCAGGGGCTCCTGAAAGACAAAAACAAAAAGGACAGTCCCATGTTGAACGACACCACCCGCGAAGCCATCGCCGGGCAGATTTTCAGCTGCTTTAAAACCCGAGAGCAGCTGCCATTGCTGACCAAGTCTCACCCCGAGCTTGATATGGAAGATGCCTACCGCATCCAGGAAAAAGTAGTCAGCAAGTTTATTGCTGAGGGCCGCAAGGTTAAGGGTTACAAGATCGGCCTGACCTCCAAGGCGATGCAGGACATGATCGGCGCCACCGAACCGGATTACAGCTCTGTACTGGATGACATGTTCGTCGATGAAGGTGCCGAACTGAGCCGTGACAGCCTCGCCACCCCAATGGTCGAGATCGAGATCGCCTTCGTGATGAAAAAGCGCCTGCAGGGCCCGTTCGTCAACGCGGCCGAGGTGATCCAGGCCACCGATTTTATTCTGCCGTCAATTGAAGTGGTGGACTTCCGTGTGGCGCCAGCACCGGGCATCAATGTGCGCGATACCATTCCGGATCTGGCTGCCGTCGGTAAGGTCGCCCTGGGTGGCAACCCGGTACGCCTGGATGCGATCGATGTGCGCGATATCAACGCCGAGCTGCTGATCAACGGAGAAGTCCGCGAATCCGGTCACTCCTCGGCCGTGCTCGGCAACCCGGTCACCGCGGTGGTTTGGCTGGTAAACAAGCTGTCCGAATTCGGCGTCGCCTTCGAACCGGGTGATGTGATCTTTTCCGGCTCCTGCGTCCGCGCTCTGCCCGTTCAGGCAGGCGACAGCGTCACCGCCCGTTTCGACAAGGGACTGGGCGACGTCAATCTGACCTTCAAGTGAGGTGACCAACATGTCCAACTACCGCTCCAAAATCACTACTGAAGGCCGCCAGGCCGCCGGCGCCCGCGCCCTCTGGCGCGCCACCGGCGTGTGCGACGAGGATTTCGGCAAGCCGATCATTGCCGTGGCCAACTCCTTCACCCAGTTCGTGCCCGGTCATGTGCATCTGAAGGATATCGGCCAGCTGGTCTGCCGTGAGATCGAGAAGGCCGGCGGCATCGCCAAGGAATTCAACACCATCGCCATCGATGACGGTATCGCGCAGGGCCACGACGGTATGCTCTACTCGCTGCCCAGCCGCGACATCATCGCCGATTCTGTCGAATATATGGTCAATGGCCACTGTGCCGACGCCCTGATCTGCATCTCCAACTGCGACAAGATCACCCCTGGAATGCTGATGGCCGCCATGCGCCTCAACATCCCGACGATCTTTGTCTCCGGCGGCCCGATGGAAGCCGGTCGCGTTCAGCTGAAAGAACAGGTGCTGCGCATCGACCCGGTCGACGCCTACGTGGCCGGCGTTAACCCGGCAACGGATCCGGACGAAGCCCTGAAGGTCGAACAGAGCGCCTGCCCGACCTGCGGTTCCTGCTCCGGCATGTTTACCGCCAACTCCATGAACTGCCTCAACGAAGCCCTGGGCCTGGCCCTGCCGGGCAACGGCAGCATGCTGGCGACCCACGCCGACCGCCGCGAGCTGTTTCTGGAAGCCAGTCGCCGTATTGTCGAGATCACCAAACGTCATTACGAACAGGGTGATCAGACCGTACTGCCGCGCAATGTTGCCAACCGTGACGCATTCCATAACGCCATGACCATGGATATCGCCATGGGCGGCTCCACCAACACCATTCTGCACCTGCTGGCTGCAGCGCAGGAAGGCCAGATCGACTTCACCATGGCCGATATCGACCGCCTGTCCCGTGAAGTGCCACACCTGTGCAAGGTATCGCCAGCGACCAACCAGTACTACATGGAGGATGTGCACCGCGCCGGTGGCGTGTTTGCCATTCTGGGCGAGCTTGACCGGGCAAAATTGCTCAACACCAAGGTCAGTACCGTGCACAGCGCTACGCTGGGCGATGCACTGGAGCAATGGGACATCTGCCGTACCGACAAACCCGAGGTGGAGCTGTTCTTCCGCGCCGGTCCCGCCGGTATCCGCACCACCGAAGCCTTCAGCCAGGACTGCCGCTGGGACAGCCTGGACCGTGATCGCGAAAACGGTTGCATACGCAGTCTGGACAATGCCTATAGCACCGAGGGTGGTCTGGCCGTGCTGTTTGGCAACCTCGCCGAGGACGGCTGTATCGTGAAGACCGCCAGCGTACTGCCGCACATGCTTGAATTCGAAGGTGTCGCGCGCGTGTTTGACGATCAGGACAAGGCGTTGGCGGCACTCAATGCCGATGAGATTCAGCCCGGCACCTGCATCATCATTCGCTACGAAGGTCCCAGGGGCGGACCCGGCATGCAGGAAATGCTGCTGCCCACCAGCCTGATCAAGGCCAAGGGACTGGCGGATTCCTGCGCCCTGCTCACCGACGGTCGCTTCTCCGGTGCCACCTCGGGCCTGTCGATCGGTCATACCTCACCGGAAGCTGCCAATGGCGGTGTCATCGGCCTGATTGAGGATGGCGACATCATCGAACTGGATATTCCCAACCGCAGTATCCGTGTGGATCTGTCGGATGAGGTACTGGCCGAACGCCGCCAGCAGATGGAAGCCCGTGGCAACAAGGCCTGGAAACCGTCTGCACCGCGCGCCCGCAAGATCAGCCTGTCACTGAAAGCCTTCGGCCTTCTGGCCACCAGTGCCGACAAGGGCGGTGTACGAAACCGTGAAATGCTCGAAGAGCTGTTCGATTAACCCCCCGAGGTTCAAATGCCCCCCCGGACACACTGCCAGCGCTTGACGCGAAGCCCACATACAGCAGCTGGCCGCATCCGGGGGCACTTGTCAAATTCACCACTGAAATAACAACCATAACGAGAAAAACCCCATGATTAACCTCGCACTGAAAAAATGGCGCGCCAAAGAGCCCAGCCTGGGGATCTGGTCCAACTTGCCTGATATCCATATGGCCGAAATGTTATGCCGGATGGATGTCGACTGGATCTGTTTCGACCTGCAACACGGCCTGATGGACTACAGCGACCTGACCCGACTGCTGCCCGCTGTCACGGGCGTAGCGACAACACCTATCGTGCGTGTAGCGGCCAATCAGCCAGACCAGATTGGCAAGGCGCTGGATGCCGGCGCCCAGGGTGTCATCGTCCCTATGGTGAACACGGCCGAAGATGCCAGACGTGCCGTCTCAGCCTGCCGTTATCCGCCACAGGGCAGCCGTTCCTGTGGCCCCATGCGTGATGCCATGCTGGAAGGTCCTGGTTACCTGGCAACCGCAAATGAACAGGTTGCCTGCCTGGTGATGATCGAAACCGAGGAAGGGCTGCGTAACCTGGATGAAATTGCCGCTGTGGCAGGCGTGGATGGGCTCTTTGTCGGCCCAATGGACCTCTGTTACGGACTTGGTCTGGCACCCGGCAGCTTTACCGATCCGGCTTTTAGCGCTGCCATTGCAAATATTCTCAAGGCCTGTGAGCAAAACGGTCTGGCCAGCGGCATGTTCGGTTATAACGCCGAAATGGCAGCAAGCTCTATTCAGAACGGCTTCAACTTTGCGTCTATCGGTACCGATATCAGCTTTATCCGCACCGGAGCCCTGCAGGCACTCAGTACTGCTCGAGGTGAAGATAATGAGGATGCGCCGGTTGCCCGTGGTGGCTACTAAGACGGCGTCCTGCCTCAGCGCATAATAAGAAAAGAGCGGCAGTATTATGATTACGGAGTTTGATTATATTGTAATTGGAGGCGGAAGCGCGGGTTGTGTCGTAGCGAGCCGCCTGAGTGAAGACCCCAATATCAGTGTCTGCCTGCTGGAAGCGGGCAAACCTGATAACAGCGTCTTGATCCATGCACCGGCGGGCCTCGCCGCAATGGTACCTAAGGGTATTAACAGTTGGCATTATGACACCGTGCCACAAAAAGGTTTTCATGATCGACGCAAAGGTTTTCAGCCTAGAGGAAAAACACTGGGAGGCTCCAGCTCGATAAACGCCATGATGTATATACGTGGCAATAAGTGGGACTATGACAACTGGGCGGCTCAGGGTAACGAGGGCTGGAGCTTTGATGACGTTTTACCCTATTTTAAAAAAGCCGAGAATAATGAAACCTTCACCAATGATGCTTATCACGGCACCGGCGGGCCGCTAAATGTTGCCGAACCAAGAAAACCCAGCCCATTTAATGATCTTTTCCTTGAGGCCTGCCAGTTAAACGGCATTCCCCATAACCAGGATATAAATGGTGAACATCAGGTTGGCTGCCGCCTGAATCAGCTAACCCAAAAAAATGGCGAACGCTGCAGTGCGGCGAAAGGTTACATCACGCCCAACCTGCACCGTCCCAACCTCACAGTCATCACTCAGGCACACGTTCAGCGCATCATCCTTAACGGCAAAACGGCAACCGGCGTTAGCGTCCTGCAAAAAGACCGCAGCGTGGATATACACGCCAGAAAAGAGGTCGTACTGAGTGCGGGAGCCTATGGCTCGCCACAAATACTGGAGCTGAGCGGAATCGGCAGCAAAACCCACCTGGAAAGGCTGGGCCTGAGCGTTCAGCATGAATTGCCAGGTGTGGGTGAAAACCTTCAGGACCATATAACCGCCGTACCTGTATACCGCTCCAGGCACAACGCAGGCACTTTTGGCATATCCCTTCGGGGTGGCTGGGATATGATGAAAGGTATTTTTGAGTGGTCCAGAAAACGAAAAGGCATTCTCACCAGTAACTTTGCTGAGTCTGTCGCCTTTGTTCACATGGATCCGAGTGAGCCCTGTGCTGATATCGAACTGGAGTTCCTGCCCGGCATTGTCGATGACCACGCACGCAAACAGCACCTGGGACATGGCTATTGCGCCCACGCCACCCTGTTACGCCCCAAAAGTATTGGCAGCGTGCATTGCAAATCTGCAGACCCCCTTGTGTCCCCGCTTATTGATCCCAACTTCTTTGATAACGAAGATGATCTGGATCGACTGGCCAGGGGATTGCAACTGGCGCTGGGAATTCTGGAATCCAAACCCTTTGATGCTGTAAGAGGCAAAATGCTGCATCCGCTGGATCGTAATAACTTGCAGCAATTGAAAGACTTCTGCCGCGAGCGAGCCGATACAGAGTATCACCCTGTAGGTACGTGCAAGATGGGACCTGACTCTGATCCTATGGCTGTCGTCGATGCCCAGCTGAAAGTGAAAGGGATCGACTCATTGCGTGTCATCGATGCCTCGATCATGCCCTTCCTGGTCAGCGGCAATACTAATGCACCGTCTATTATGATCGGTGAGAAAGGCGCAGACCTTATTCGACAGGCCCAATAGGACATTTATCTGCAATACCTGGCTGGGGGGCAAACAAGCAATCGCCCCCCGAATCTGCCACCTGATGTTTCAGTTTAAACACTCATAGACACTAGCAGTGTTCCCTACACAACCAATAGTTTGGTCAGCTTAACCATCGTCGGCGCGTGTTCGCTGCTGCTGCATCCCCAGCTTTTCAATACCAACCTTCAGTGTCTGCCCTGGGCGTAAAAACACAGGCGTTGGCTTCTGCCCCAAACCCACCCCTGCCGGGGTTCCGGTAAGAATGACATCCCCCGGATGCAAGCTGAAAAACTGGCTAAGGTAGCTGATCAGCGAGGGAACACTGAAGATCATGGTGCGTGTATTACCACTCTGGTAACAGGTGCCATCCACCTCCAGCCAGATATCCAGTGCCTGGGCGTCTCCCACTTCATCGGCGGTCACCAGCCAGGGCCCCAGAGGTGCAAAACTGTCATAGCTTTTCCCCTTGACCCACTGACCACCCCGCTCGACCTGAAACGATCGCTCGGACAGATCATTGGCCACACAATAGCCTGCCACATAATCCAGTGCCCGGTCTTCGCTGACATGCTTGGCCGTCTTGCCGATCACCACTGCCAGTTCAGCTTCCCAATCGGTTGTTTCCGACCCTGGCGGAATCAGAATGTCGTCATTGGGGCCACTGATTGAACTGGTAAACTTGGCAAACACTACCGGCTCCTCAGGCACCGGCATGCCGGTTTCCTCGGCATGGTCGAAATAGTTCAGGCCGATGCAGATAATCTTGCCAACGCCGGAGACACAGGATCCAAGGCGTGGTTTTCCTGCAACTGGCGGCAGAGTATTGATATCGATTGCCTTCAGCCTTTCCAGGCTTTCAGGGCAGAGCCCCTGACCACCGATGTCATCGATATATTCCGACAAATCTCGAATCTGTCCCTGAGCGTCCAGGATACCTGGCTTTTCCTGCCCCTTGAGGCCGTAGCGTAAAAGTTTCACGATAGTTATTCCTTCAGTAATACTTATTATTGGTTTTTCACTGCGCCATTCAGCGCCACTCTCCCAATACCGCACGAAAACGTGTGCTGCCGACATTACGCAGTACGCGCCGACCCGGCCCGTCATGCCATATGAATGCACCGGGACTCATGCTAACGATACGACTGACGCCATCGTCTTCAATGGACAGCGTTGCCTCAGCCAGCGACACCAGCAATCCTGAAAATTGATAGTCCATCGGGCCCGTGGATTGCCCCGGCGGCAGATCGATCTGATAGCAGCGGATAGACTCCCCTTTGAATGGTTCCTCAACGAGGGTGTGAAAAGGTGCCTCCAGCGGCGCTTCAGCAACCAGCTTGGGAGAACCGCGATGCTCGGCACCGATCATCTGCATCAGGCCCTCACCCTCATTGCGTACCCGATGAATCAGCGGCTCACGGCCATGAGGACGACAGCCGCAGAGCCCTGACGGCAGTTCATGGGTAATGCCTCCATCCTCGCCGTAGGCCTGGTCAAAAACACGAGTGTCATAAACGGTGACATAAAGGGTATTGACGCTGTGGCGGTGATAAAGCGATGTTTCTCCTGGCGCAAAGCGCACGTCGTAGACCCGGGCCCAATCATTTTCAAAACGATGGTAGTGACGCGGCTCATCGACGACCTCCACATAGCCTGCTGCAGCGTCTGCGCGGGTTATGCCAGTTTCAGGGATGTCAAACCGGTCGGCTTTTTCTGGCCCGACTGGGCCGTCATGCAAGCGTTGCATAATCCGTATCCATTCTTGTCCATGCAGGTTTCATCAAGCCTATAAAATTCGGGTAATAAGGGCTGGATACGCCGCAGGGAGGGGACATTGAATCAAGCCTGAGGGCAGAACAGGGATAGCGTTATCCAGATTCTGCCCCGGAATCATCAGGCGTGCAGGCTCTGGTAAGGCGCATCCCCCATATCGGCCAACAGCGCAGCGCCGGTAAGATTCACCTCAGCAAAGGCCTGACGCAGAGTGGTTTCCGAGACCTCCTCCTGCATATTGCCGATGAACGGGAACGCCAGGGTGGCGGCAATCACCGTTGCCACTGAGGCTTCATCATCGAGAGACAGGCCCAATTGACCGAAGGTCACCGGCAGACCGACCCTGGCAAAGAAATGCGCACAACGCTCGGCTTCATCCCGGTCGCCTTCGAGCATCAACTGGGTCAGAATTCCGATCGCTACCATCTCGCCATGCAGGTAGTTGTGATCCACCTCCGGCAACAAGGTCAGCGCCTGTGCCAGCGCGTGGGCACCTGCCACACCGGTACACTCAAAACCGACACCGCTGAGCAGCGTATTGGCCTCAACCACATTCTCAACCGCGTCCGTCACCTGCTGGTCGCGCACCGCTTCAAGCGCAGCAACACCGTGTTCATAGAGAATGTTCGCGCAGGTTTCAGACAGCGCCACACCTGCCAGGGTCGGTCGTCCGCCATAGGGCGAAACACCCGTCGGGTTTCTGTGGCAAGCGCGAGCTTCATACCAGGTGGCCATGGCATCGCCCATGCCCGCCACCAGGTAACGGGGCGGCGCCTTGGCGACAATTTCGGTATCGACCATCACCAGCGCCGGGTTCTCGTCGAACACCTCAAAGGTTTCGGTCGCGCCTTCCGGGGTGTAGATGACCGAGATGGCCGAGCAAGGCGCATCGTTTGACGCCAGGGTCGGCATGATCACCACCGGTACACCCAATCGGTGGGCGATGCTCTTGCCGGCATCCAGCGGCTTGCCACCGCCGAGCGAAATCAGTGCATCGATCGGGGCCTGTTCGCGCAGCTCGGCGGTTCGCGCGTCTATTTCCGCAAATGAACACTCACCGCCAAAGGTGGTAACAAGCGTCTCAATACTGGCAGCTTCCAACGAAGCGATCAGACGCTTGGCCTCTCCACGCTGACTGCGCGGGGTACAGAGGATGGCACAACGCTTTACCTTGAGTGCGGCGAGCGGCTCGGCAGCATTATCGATCAGGCCTGCTGCCTGAATATAGCGCGGAGTGGTACGAAAAAAACGAGGAGTAACTGCTGAGGTTTGCTGTTCCGACATGGGATAGCTCCTGGCAGGTCCGGCCAGCGCTCAGTTGAACCAGTGGCGCGACAGCTCGGACCGAATTATCTGGATGAGGGCGACAGCCACAGAGAACCATCGCCCGATCGCGGACCGCAGACCACTGCTGCGGTCCACCTGCGTCACCGATCAGAGGCGGAATTTGAGCATCAGCTTCATCATTTTGTCGAAGCGATCACCATAGGGAGGTGCCAGCATCAAAATGCCGGATTTTTTCGCCTGCTTGAACACCGGTCGGATCTTGGAGAACTCGAGGAAGCCTTCCCTGCCGTGATAATGCCCCATGCCCGAGTTGCCTACGCCACCAAAGGGCATGTCGTGCTGAGCCACGTGCAGCAGGGTATCGTTGACGGAAACACCCCCGGACAGAGTGTTGTATATCACCTTGTCTTCGGTCTGCTTGTCGTTGGTGAATAGATAAAGTGCCAGCGGGCGCTCACCAGCGTTGATGTAATCAAGCACCTCATCCAGATTGTCGTACAGCTTGATCGGCAGCAGCGGACCAAAGATCTCGTCGCGCATGATCAGCATGTCGTCTTTCACATCCAGCACCGCGGTCGGCGGGAACTTGCGGCTTGCCGCGTTGGGCTGCCCCTTGGCCACCAGCTGAACGGTCTTGGCTCCCTTTTGTGTTGCGTCTTCAACCGTTTGCGAGATGCGCTGGAAAGCGGAATCATCGATCAGCGAGGTGAAGTCGCCGGAATCGGCACTGCCATAACGCTCGTTCAGAACATCCTGCGCATGCCTGATGAACTCCTCGGCTGAGCCACGCGGCAGGTACAGGTAGTCCGGCGCGGTGCAGGTCTGGCCACAGTTGATGAACTTGCCGAACAGCAGTCGTTCAGCCGCTACACGCAGGTCAAAATCCTTGGCCACGATGGTGGGAGACTTGCCACCCAGCTCCAGGGTCACCGGAGTCAGGTACTTGGATACGGTTTCCATTACCACCTTGCCGGTAGCCGGAGAGCCGGTAAATACGAAATGATCCCAGGGACGGTCAGTGAAGGCACTGGCACGCACACCCGGAATAAAGGCGAACTGATCCTCACTGAATTCGGCCGAGATCAGCTTGTCCATCAGGCGACACAGGTTCTGAGAGTTGGCCGCCATCTTGACGATAACCCGGTTGCCGGCTGCCAGAGCCGCGATCGCCGGACCAATTGCCAGTCCCAGCGGGTAGTTCCAGGGGCTGACCACACCAACCACGCCCTTGGGCTGCGGAATAACCCGGTTCTTGGCACCCAGAAAGCTGATACCTACGTGGCGCTTTTCAGGCTTCATCCAGGCTTTGAGATGCTTCTTGTGATAGGCCACAGAGCTGACCATCTGCGCGATTTCCAGCAGCTTAGTTTCCTGGTGGCTGCGGTTGCCGTAATCGGCATTGACCGCTTCACAGATGGCATCCTGATTATCCATCAGAATTCTATCGATCTTGTTCAGAGCATCGATGCGCTCCTGATAGCTCGGGTAGGGCTTTTCGCGCGATGCACGGCGTTGCTTTTCAAAGACCTGATCGATACGGCTCAGCTCTTCTGTCATCTGTAGGGCGGCATTCGTCATGATGACCTCAATCTTATTGTTTCTATCAGGTTCAAAACACGCGCCTAATGAGAACGGCAGCGGGTTGACGGTAGATAAGAACGGCAATGCAGCCCCGAGCAATACAGCAAGGTTCCCAGAGCCAACTCCAGCCACTGCCTTGGAGTCGGACTCGGGAACGCCGGACATGGATGCTGGCCATTCTTTATGCAGACAGACTAAAAGAGCCCCCGGACACCAGCTTGACAGTACATGATCCCAATTTGACAGAAAGCGTCAGGAGTAAGGAGCGTTCAGGTTTCAGGCGGGTGCAGGGAAAGAAAAAACGATGCGGCAACTATCAAACACGGATACAGGGTATTCCCTGAGCAAAAAGGTCGTCGAAAGTCAAATAGCGTTCGTGATATGTCAAGCACATTCGCCAGCCAGTTTGCATTATGCGACTTAGTGAAAACGCTTCCTTGGCATACAAACAATAAAATTCAGGAGCTGACCCATCATGAAAGGCTGGAGTTTATCCCCTTCACCTGCCGACATGCCTGCAATTCAGGCGGCTCCTCTGCGTCATACCGATTACCTGGCCAGTCTCCATTCGGCCACCTCCGCACCGGCGCGCTGATGACATACGGCATGGTACCTACACCTGTAGCGCACAATGTCCGCCGGATTCTTCGACAATAAATAGAAAAGAGACAAGCAGATGGCTACCAAAATTCTCCCTCCCAGTGACTCTGCCTATCAGTATCCGTTGCTGATCAAGCAACTGTTGCACTCCAGTCAGCGCTTCGAGAACAACAATCCCATCGTATCGGGGCCACACCGTTTCAGCTACGCCCAGTTCAATGAGCGCGTCTGCCGGCTGGCCAATGCGCTCAAGGCAGCTGGCATCGGCCCGGGCGACACCGTCGCCGTGATGGACTGGGATAGCCATCGTTATCTGGAGTGTTTCTTCGCCATCCCCATGATCGGCGCGATCCTTCACACCGTTAATATTCGCCTTTCGCCGGGACAGATCCTCTACACCATGAACCATGCCGAAGACGATCTGGTACTGGTGCATGACGACTTTGTGCCGATTATTGATGGCATCAAGGACCAGCTGGAGACGGTCAAGGGTTTTATCCGCCTAAGCGACGAATCTCAGTCTCCGAGCAGTGAATTCCCCACCCTGGGTGAATACGAGGCGCTGCTGGCACAGGCCGACGTACACTATGACTTCCCGGACTTCGACGAGAACTCCGTCGCCACGACCTTCTACACCACCGGCACCACCGGCAACCCCAAGGGCGTTTATTTCTCCCACCGCCAGCTGGTGCTGCACACACTGAATATGGTCAACATGCTGCAATCACGCAGCAGTGAGGGCGCGCTGCTGAACCACGACGGCGTCTATATGCCGATCACGCCGATGTTCCATGTACATGCCTGGGGCATCCCCTACGCCGCCACCATGATGGGCGTCAAGCAGGTCTACCCGGGACGTTACATCCCGGATGAACTGACCCGTCTGATTCGAGAAGAGGGTGTCACCTTCTCCCACTGCGTTCCGACGATTCTGCAAATGGTGCTGCAGTCCAGCGAAGCCCCGGATACCGATTTCCGCGGCTGGACCGTGATCATCGGCGGCAGCGCACTGACCTCGGGCCTGGCCAAAGCCGCCATGGAGCGCGGCATTCAGCCCTACAGCGCCTACGGCATGTCAGAAACCTGCCCACTGCTGGCGATCACCCGCATGGGCAAGGAAGAGCACGCCCTGGCCGAAGAGGATCAGATCGGCTGGCGCATCAAAGCCGGCCTGCCCAGCGATCTGGTGGATATCCAGATCTGGAACCCGGAAGGCGAGGTATTGCCGCACGATGGCAAGAGCACCGGTGAACTGGTCACCCGCTCACCCTGGCTGACCCAGAGCTACCTGAACGAACCGGAGAAAGGCGATGAACTCTGGCAAGGCGGCTGGTTGCATACCGGCGATATCGCCTGTATCCACCCTGATGGCAGCGTCGAGATCAAAGATCGCATCAAGGACGTAATCAAGACCGGCGGCGAATGGATCTCCTCGCTCGAGCTGGAAAGCCTGATCAGCAAGCATGCAGGTGTATCCGCGGTAACCGTGGTCGGCGTGCCGGACGAGCGCTGGGGCGAACGTCCCTTCGCCCTGGTCGTACCTAACTGTGAAGACCTGGAGACCGAAAGTCTGATCGAACATCTGCAGCAGTTTGTCGACGACGGCACCATTAACAAGTGGGCCATTCCGAAAGAATTCAAGCTGGTCGACGACATTCCCAAGACCAGTGTCGGCAAGATCGACAAGAAACTGATCCGGGCACAGATTTCCTGATCCCTGCTCCCAGATGAAAACCGGTCGGCCGTCCGTGCCGACCGGCACTCTAACCATGCTCCTCGGAGAATAATAAGACATGGAATATGCTGGATTAATCGGCGGCGTCGTGCTGCTCATCTGGTTGGCCCTGCGCGGGGTGAACATCATCCTGTCGTCGCTGATCTGCTCCCTTCTGGTCGTACTGACCAATGATCTGCCACTGGCCCCCAGCCTGTCGGAATACTATGCCTTCGGCCCGCTGGGCGCTTTCACCTTTGCCGGAAAATTCTTCCTGCTGTTTGCCGCCGGCTCCATCTTTGGCCGTGTCATGGGAGACAGCCATGCGGCTTCCAGTATTGCCATCGCACTGGTTCGGCGTCTGGGATCTCACCGAGCACTCTGGATTACCACCCTTGCCTGTGCCCTGCTGACCTATGGCGGTGTCGTCGCCTTCGTGGTCATTTTCGCCATCTACCCGCTGGGGCTAAAACTGCTGCAGGAAGCCAACATTCCCAAGCGCCTGTTCGTGGGCGCCTTTGCCTTAGGCGGCGGCACCTTTACCCTGACCACGCTCCCCGGTACACCATCCATCCACAACGTGATTTCATCGGTTGCACTGGGTACGGACCTCTTTGCCGGTTTCTGGATTGGCATCATCGGTGGCCTGGCCATGTTTCTGTTGGGCATGTGGTATCTGGAGCGCCAGCGCAAGCTGGCGATCCTGAACGGTGAGTGCTTCGAACCGGGCCCCAATGATCGCATCTCAACCATCGACGAGCGCGATTACCCGCACTGGGCACTGGCCTTGCTGCCGATGGTATTGGTGCTGTCCCTGATCATCCTGCCGCGCGTGATCAGCATGTCGATGGACATCAGCACCCTCGCCGAGGATTCCCTGCTGAAAGCTCTGATCACCTTCGCCAACAGCCAGCCCATTGTCTGGCCCAGCATCGCACTGCTGACAGGCTCGGTTTTTGCAGCTCTGCTGTTCTCCCATATTCGCCGCGATGCCCTGATCGTCATGGGACATGGCACTCAGGATTCCATCATGCCGCTGATCAACACCGCGGCGGTGATCGGCTTTGGCGGCATAGTGACTCACACCAGCGGATTCCTTGAGTTCACCTCGGCCATGATCAATTCCGACCTGCCGCCGCTGTTATCCGCCTTTACCTCGGTCAGTCTGGTGGCCGCCATCACCGGCTCAGCTTCGGGCGGCCTGCAGATTTTCATGCAGACCATGGCACCAGCCTATATCGAGATGGGACTGGACCCGCAAATTCTGCACCGCATCGCCGCTATGGCCAGCGGGGGCTTCGACTCCCTGCCCCACTGCGGCACCGTGGTCGCCACCCTGACCATCTGTGGCCTGACGCATAAACAGGGCTACAAGGACATCGGCATGATCACCGTGGTGATTCCCGTGCTGGTCACGGTTGCCATGATCACCTTTTTCTCGCTCTAGGCCGATACCGACTCACTACCTGGCTTGAAACCAATAACAATACAGGACCAATTACATGAGCAAGCCGATCCTTCTTGTTACCCGCCCTCTGCCCCAGGCCATGCTGGATGCGCTGGGTCAGTTCGGTGAAGTACAGGTCATTGATCTGAACGCCACTGCCATCCCGAATGGCGATATTGTGGTTTCCACTCCGCTGGATCCTATCCGCAGCGAAACCCTCGCACGCCTGCCTGCCTCCGTGGGCCTGATAGCCAATATCGGTATCGGCCTGGACCATATCGACCTGCGCGCCGCCCGTGAACGCGGCATTGCGGTCAGCAATACCCCGGTAGTGACCGAGGATACCGCCGACCTGACCCTGGCGCTGCTGATGGCCACCTGCCGCAAGCTCAGCGCCAGCGAGCGTTACCTGCGCGCGGACAACTGGGCCGCGGGCATGGGACAGCTGGGCATTCGCGTACACAGCAAGACGCTGGGCATCATCGGCCTGGGCGCCATCGGTCAGGCCGTTGCCCGACGCGCCAAGGGCTTCGGCATGACCGTCATCTACAGCAACCGCAGCCGTAATGTTGCGGCCGAAGAAGCCCTGGGCGGTGCCCGTTACTGTGAAACCCTTGATGAGCTGCTGGCTGAAGCAGATATCGTCTCACTCAACTGCGACCTCAACCCGCAGACCCACCACATCATCAATGCCGATACTCTGGCGAAGATGAAGCCCGGCGCGGTGCTGATCAACTCTGGCCGTGGCCCGCTGGTGGATGAAGCCGCCCTGATCGAAGCGCTGAAGCACGGTCACCTCGGCGGTGCGGGCCTGGATGTCTATGAGTTCGAGCCCAACGTCAGCCCGGAGCTGATGACCTTCGATAACGTGACCCTGCTGCCACATATCGGCAGTGCCACTCAGGAGTGTCGCGCCGATATGGCGAAACGCGTGTGCATGAACATCGGCCATTTCATCCAGCAGGGTGCACCGCTGGACAGCTGCAACTGAGCCCACAAGATAAGGTTTTCACTATGAGTATTTTCAACGTTAACCCGGTTACGGTCGACGACTACCGACGCCTTGCCAGACGCAAATTGCCGCGCTTCCTGTTCGACTATCTGGATGGCGGCGCTAATGCCGAAGCCACCCTGGCGGCCAACGTCAACGACTTTGACCGCTACCGACTCAAGCAGCGAGTGATGCGTAACGTCGACAACATCGATACATCAACCAAGCTGGCGGGCTTCGATGCCGCGATGCCGGTTGCGCTGGCCCCTGTGGGCATGGCCGGCATGTATGCCCGGCGTGGTGAAACTCAAGGTGCCCGCGCCGCTGATGCCCAGGGTATTCCCTTTACCTGCTCAACGCTTGGCATCTGCTCGGTAGAGGAAATTACGGCCGCCACCGGCAAGCCGATCTGGTTTCAGCTCTATATGCTGCGTGACCGGGACGTTATTCAGTCCCTGCTCAAGCGGGCCGAGGCAGCCGGTGTCACCACGCTGCTCTTCACCGTTGACCTGCCGCTGCCTGGCATGCGTCTGCGCGACTACCGAAATGGCATGATCGGCACCAACCTGTGCAGCAAGTTGTCCAAGACTGCCCAGCTGGCCTACAGCCCGCGCTGGATCATGGATGTGGGCATCAAGGGCAAGCCGCATACCATCGGCAACCTGAGCGAAGTGGTTCCCGACCCGGACGATCTTAATGAGTACAAGGCGTTCATCGACAGCCAGTTCGATACCAGTGTGACCTGGGAGGATATCGCCTGGCTGAGGTCCATCTGGCCGGGCAAGTTGATCATCAAGGGCGTGATGGAAGTGGAAGACGCTCAGGCAGCGGTCAACGCCGGTGCCGACGGCGTTGTGGTGTCCAACCATGGCGGTCGCCAGCTCGACTCCGTCGCATCCAGTATCACCAAGCTGCCAGCGATTGCTCAGGCCGTCGGCGACCAGTGCGAAGTCTATATCGACAGCGGTATTCGCAGCGGTATTGATGTGGTCAAGGCCGTGGCGCTGGGCGCTCAAGGTGTTCTCATCGGTCGCCCCTGGATCTATGCCATGGCGGGAGCCGGTGAACAGGGGGTTAAGGACCTGCTGGCGACGTTCCAGAATGAGATCAGAACCGCCATGGCATTGATGGGCGTTAACAGCCTGGCAGAACTGACCCCCGAACTGCTTGAACGGGTCTGATACCTGTCATCCATCAAAATGCAATCGGGCCGGCACACGCCTCTGTGTACGGCCCGGTTTCTGTGGTAAGCGCTCGTTTTGGTGTAATGCCTCCCCGCCGCCATAACGCGTATTGCGTGCACAGGAACGAGGCGCTCTGGTGTGATGCTGTTACCTTCAAAACTAGATAAGTGAGACGCCGCTTTTTTCTGTAACTGTCGCGGCCCCTGATCGTTCAATTATTTTAATCAACACCGACTGAATCGTTTCATCATCGCGCACATCCGTTTCACTAACAAGTCGCTGCTCTTGTGGCTCACTTCCTTCCGCTTCGATGTACGTCACAACAACTTCTGTCGCGAAATCGGGCGACTTTCCAAAGTATGAAAGCGATACTTCCGGATAACCTTTAAAGCCCTTTTTTACGTGCTTTGCGATACGTTTCTTCGCTTTATCCACATTCATGATTGAATCCCTGCGGTTGATGGAGCTTGTAGGTATATGACGCCTTGGCAAGCCCTCACAGCCAGGGTCAGCATCTGTAATGCATTATGCATTGTTACCAATACACTTATGCCATATAGCTCATGGCTAAAGGAAGATATTGAAGGTCTTTACATGCAATCAGTCACCACGCTCAATAAAGGCTTCCAGTCCGGCAGGGTTCTTCAGATAGACCTGGCCATAGCGATATTCCAGCAGCCCCTCTTCAACCAGCGGCTGCATTGCCCGGTTGGCCGCCTGCCGAGTGATACCCAGCATATTGCCCAGTTGCTCCTGGGTCAGTTTCAGGGACACGGGCTGATCCGAACGACCATACTGAAAGGCGGCAATAAACAGCAGCCGCCTGGCCAAGCGCTCAGGAATGCCTTTCAGCGCGTCATCCTCAATCACCGTAAAGGCCGCCCTCAGGCGCTCTCCCAGCTCCCTGACGATACAGGCATAGCCTTGCGGGTAGGCTTCCAGCAGTGCGTTAATCTCTTGTGACGAAAATTCGATCAACCGTGTCGGCTCATGCGCGACCGCGCCATACGCGCGCGTGGCATCCGCACAGAACACCGCATCGCCAAACCAGTTGCCCGGCCCGCAAATGGTCAGGGTCAGCTCCTTGCCAGAGGTATTGATCGCGTTAATTCTGACCGCACCGGACTCGATCACGGCCAGTGTCTTGGCCGTGCTGCCCTTGGTATAAATGGTTTGCCCTTCGGCAAAGGTCAGCACTCGGGCAATCCGCGCCGCTTGCTCCACCCCTTCCCGAGGCAGGCCGGCCAGCAGGCGACAGCCGGCAAGGGTTTCAAGTACGTCGTTCATCCTGAATTGTTACTCTGATAACAGTGTTGCGTTCCACTCCTGTCTTACACTCGAGAGCAAGCGTTGTACATAAATCCCAATAACAGCGACGCTTATTCGACAGGAGAACAAGATGATTACTGGAAGCCTGTTCGGGCGTGCCAAGCGCATGCTCCTGGGGTTCGCACTTCTCTGCCTTTCCCTCGGGGCCTCCGCTGCAGAACGCCCCAACATCCTCGTCATCATGGGCGATGATATCGGTATTACCAATATCAGCAAATACAGCCATGGCATGATGGGATTTCAAACACCCAATATCGATCGGATTGCCAATGAGGGCATGATGTTCACCGACTACTACGGTGAACAGAGCTGCACCGCCGGCCGTTCAGCCTTTATCACCGGCCAGCACCCGATCCGCACCGGTCTGACCAAGGTGGGTATTCCCGGCGCCCCGTTGGGCATCCAGCCGGAAGATCCCACGCTGGCGGAACTGCTTAAGCCGCTGGGCTATGCCACCGGCCAGTTTGGCAAGAACCACCTGGGTGACCGCGACGAATTCCTGCCGACCAACCACGGCTTTGACGAATTTTTCGGCAACCTCTACCACCTCAACGCCGAGGAAGCACCTGAAGATCCGGCCTGGCCGCAGGATCCGAAGCTCCAGTCTATGATTACGCCTCGCGGCGTCATTCGCTCCTTCGCCGACGGCAAGGTCGAAGACCTGGGGCCGCTGAACACCAAGCGCATGGAAACCATCGACGAGGAGTTCCTGCAGGCGTCGCTGAACTTTATGGAGAAGGCCCATAACAAGGAACAGCCGTTCTTCGTCTGGTTCAACTCCACCCGCATGCATTATTACACCCATATCAAGGATGAAACCCGCGGTCTCTCCGGCCAGGGCTTTTACAACGACGGTATGGTCGAGCATGATGGCCAGGTCGGTCAGCTGCTGGCCAAGCTGGATGACCTGGGTGTAGCGGACAACACTATCGTGATCTACACCACCGATAACGGCGTCCACTACAACCACTGGCCCGATGCCGGCATCACGCCTTTCCGCGGTGAGAAAAACACCAACTGGGAAGGCAGTTTCCGCGTACCGGCCATGGTTCGCTGGCCAGGCAAGATTGAAGCCAACAGCATCTCCAACGACATCATGTCACATCAGGACTGGGTACCGACGCTGATGGCCGCCGCAGGCGAGCCTAATATCACACAGAAGCTACTCAAGGGTCACGAAGCCAACGGCAAGACCTTCAACGTGCACCTGGACGGTTACAATTTCCTGCCCTACCTGACCGGTGAGACCACCGAAGCGCCGCGCAAGGATTTCGTTTATGCCAGCGACGGCGCTGACATTCTGGCCCTGCGCGATGGCGACTGGAAGATCGTCTTTGCCGAACAGCGTGCACACCGCTTTGACGTCTGGGCTGAGCCGTTCGTAAAACTGCGTGTTCCCAAGGTGTTCAACCTGCGCCAGGACCCGTTCGAGCGCGCCGACACCGATTCCAACTCCTATCAAGTCTGGTGGGACCGCAAGATCCAGGCCCGTGGCATGGCCACCCTGATCAAGATGAAACAGTTCCTCAGCACCTTCAAGGACTACCCGCCACGCCAGCGACCGGCTACGTTTACCATTGACCAGATGATGGAACAGTTCATCAAGGCAGGTCAGTAAAACGTTGGGGAAACCTGGCCCGGCTCCAACCGATGGCGCCAGGTTTCCCCTTGCCGGTTTTCCCTTGTGAGGACGCCCATGACGACCCACGAAGCCATTCTGTCCCTGATCGAACGCCTGCAAACCGAAGTGCTGGGCCAGGAACAATTAATCGAGCATTTGATACTCGCCCTGCTCGCCGACGGCCATGTGCTGATTGAAAGCCTTCCCGGCCTGGCCAAGACCCGCACCGTCAAACGCCTGGCCTTCCATCTCGATGCCAGGATGAGTCGTATCCAGTTCACACCAGACCTGCTGCCATCCGACCTGACCGGTTCAGAAGTGCTCCATTACGCCGATGGCGTGCAGTCATTGCAGTTCGAGCCTGGCCCCCTGTTCGGCAACCTGATTCTGGCCGACGAGATCAACCGCGCCCCTGCCAAGGTGCAGTCCGCCCTGCTCGAGGTGATGGAAGAACGGCAGATCACGGTCTCCGGCCATACCCACCTGATGCCCGAGCCCTTCATGGTGCTGGCGACCCAGAACCCCATTGAGCAGGAAGGCACCTATCCACTGCCGGAAGCCCAGATGGACCGTTTCCTGATGAAACTGGTGCTGGACTACCCGAGCCATGCGCACGAATGTGAAGTGCTGCGACTGGTCCGCACCGAACAGCAGACTGGCACGCCAGCACTTGGGCTGGATCCTGCAATGTTGCTTAGTGCCCGTCAGGAGACCAATCAGCTGTTCGTATCACCCAAGGTGGATGAGTACATTGTCAGCCTGGTGCAGGCCACGCGTCCCGCGTTCGCGCCTGACGAAGCGCTGCGCAGCTGGATCGAGACCGGTGTCAGCCCACGCGGCAGTATCGCACTGGATCGTGCCGCACGCGCCCACGCCTGGCTCTACCAGCAGTCTCATGTGACACCTGACAATGTGCGTGCGGTGGCCCTGCCGGTCCTGCGCCATCGCTTGAGGCTCAGTTACGACGCCATCGCCGATAACATCAGTGAAGACATCATCATTGCACGCTTGTTGGATCAGGTGACGATCCCGGCCTGAGGTAAGTCGACATGAACAACAACCGGGATGACAGCAGGCTAGAGGTTTACACCACCACAAAACGGCTGATGCAACTGGAAGCCGATGGACGTCTGCCGGATATCCACGGTCGCCAACGCACCTGCAGTCTGCTTTCGGGCCAACGGGGCTCCCGCATGCGAGGACGCGGCCTCGACTTCGATGAGTTGCGCCGCTACGCCAGAGGCGACGACATCCGCCATCTCGATTGGCGCGCCACCCGGCGCACCGGCACGCCTTTGGTGCGCAGCTACACCGAAGAACGGGACCGTCCCACTCTGATTCTCTGTGACCAGCGCATGGATATGCTGTTTGGCTCAACCCTGCTGCTGAAGGCCACCGCAGCGGCGGAAGTGGCCGCGTTGATCGCTTGGGTCGCCTTTCATGCCGGCGACCGAGTAGGCGGTTTGGTATTCAATGATCAGGATATCGATATCGTCACGCCTCATCGCAGCCGGCAGCAAGTCGCTGACCTGCTCAGCCAAATTGCGCGCCGCAACCGGGCGCTACACGTCGGCCATCAGCAACCACGCAATCGCGATCAGCTCGACCGTGTGCTCTCACGTACCCTGGCTCAGGCTCGCCACGACCAGACGATCTGTATTGTCAGTGATTTCTCCGGCCTGACAGAGCGGACACTGGGCCTGCTGCAGCAGCTTTCCCTGCACAATGATGTGCTGGCGGTGCAGATCTATGACCCTCTGGGCATGGAACTGCCCAGGCACGGCGTGGTGACCGTCGTCGACAACCAGGCGGAAGTCACCCTGGATCTGGGCCATGCCGCCACGCGCGAGCGCCTCACCGATTTTATGCAGTCACGCTTCCGCGATATCGATGACCATCTCCGGCGTAGTCGCTTCCCTCACATCAAGATCAGTACCGCCATGCCGACGCTGCCTCAGTTGCGGCAAGCGCTCGGACTGATGGCAAGGCCCCGAGCATGAGCCTGATCAGCGAGCTGAACCAGCTGCAGGAACTCCCTGCCCCGCCCATGCCTGACCTATGGCCGCAAACCTGGGGCTGGTGGGCACTGCTGTTCTGCCTGCTGACACTGGCACTGATCGTCTTTGTGACCTGGCGCCGTCGACGGCACGCCAATGCCTATCGCAGGGTTGCCCTGCTCGAGCTGGACCGGCTGCAGCGTCGGTGGCAACAGCTACCCAATGACCCCAGCCCGCTCAGAGACATTCCCGATCTGCTCAAGCAGGCGGTGATTGCCCGACTCGGCCAGGAAAACCCTGACATTGCCGTCATGACTGGTCACAACTGGCAAAAGTTGCTGAGCGGTATGGCCCGCACACCGCTGCCACAGGACTTTGCTCACCATCTGGAGCTGCTGGCCTACGCTGACGACCAGACACTGCAGGCACTGAATCTGGCCAGCCTGATAGCCGATTGCCGTCACTGGCTGGAGAACCACCATGATCCAGTTTGACTTCCCCTGGGCCTGGCTGCTGTTTCCGCTGCCTCTGCTGGCCTATCGCTGGCTGCCCCCTTTCATCGAACCGCGGCGAAAACTGCGGGTACCCTTTACCGCAGCATTTCAGCACCAGGTTCAAGCGGTCTCCAACCGGAGCCCAGTAGGGCTTTCACGTGTGGTGCTCGCCATACGCTGGCTGCTGTGGCTGCTGCTGTTGGCCGCAGCAGCACGTCCCGTGCTGCTTGAGCCTCCAATCACCCGAATGGAGCCGAAGCGGGATATCGTGCTGGCCATCGACCTCTCTCTATCAATGAGTGAACGGGATGTCGCAACGCCCGACGGCCTCAAGATCGAACGCCTTGCGGCTGTAAAACAGGCGGCCAGCCAGTTTATCGGCCAGCGCCCTGATGACCGTATCGGCCTGGTCGGCTTTGGTGATCAGGCATTCCCGCTGGCGCCCCCCAGTGCCGAGCACGACACCCTGCTGCAGATTCTGGCGATGACGGAAAGTGGCATGGCCGGTGCCAACACGGCACTTGGGGATGCGATCGGCGTGACCCTGAAACTGCTGGCCAACAGCGCGCTGCCTGAGAAGGTGCTGATTCTCCTGACCGACGGCCGGGACAATCGCAGCCGGCTCGACCCACTCCAGGCCGCTCGCATTGCCCGCGACCGAAGTCTGAAGATACACACCATCGCTTTTGGCCAGGCGGACAGCAGCGGCGCCAACAGCATCGCTGCCGATGTGCTTGAGCAGATTGCCACCCAAACACATGGCCACGCCTTTCTCGCGTCTGACCAGCAGGCTCTGCAGCAGGTCTACAGTGCCATTGATGCCCTGACGCCTCAGAACGCCAGCGTACTCAAGGCGCAACCCCGGCGAGAGCTGTCCTGGGTGCCCGTTGCGCTGGCGCTGGGCCTGCTCCTGCTTGAGCTGCTTGTTACAGCCCTGATGCGGCGCCCCCCTGTCGCCTCCCGCACAACAGAACAGCAAGAGGCCGACGCATGAGCGAGGTGTTCACCCAGTTCCATTTCCTCCGCCCCTGGGGGTTGCTGTTCTCTCTGACAGGGATACTCCTTGTGCCCATCTGGCAGGTGTACAGCCGGCGACAGGATGCCCTCAGGCAGATCATTGCCCCGCACCTGCTCAAGCATCTAACCCTGCACTCGACACACCATCACCGTATTTTCCCGGTCCACGGCTTTGCCCTGTTGCTGGTACTGGGCGGCGTGGCGGTGGCAGGCCCCAGCTGGGACAGGGTGCTGCCGCCGTTTGTTGACGAGCAGACCAACGTCACCGTCATCATCGATCTGTCCGATTCCATGGGCAGTGATCAGGGCAGACACAGCCTGGCGCTGGCACAGGACAGGGTGCTGGCATTAGCCCAGCGCCATCCCGGCTGGCGGATCGGCCTGATCGGTTATGGCCAGAGTGCTCATCTCATCCTGCCCAACAGCCGCGACCGGGAACTGCTGGCGCTCTACCTGAACTCACTGCAGGCCGGCATGATCCCGGGCCACAGCCGCAATCTCAACGAAGCGTTGGCCATGGCTATGCGTACCCGCTCTGACGACCCGATGCCAATGAGCCTCCTCCTGATAACCGACAACCTGGCGGCCGCACAGTTCGCACCTGACTGGCATCAGCCATCTGCGCCGATGGAGATACTGGTGCTGGCACCCGCCGAAAGCCTTGCTACCGGAGCCTCGGTACTGAGCAGCTTGTCAGCCAGCGCACAGGCGTTCACCAACCGCGAGGACGATCTGCGCTGGCTGGAAGATCGCATCCAGTCCCATTTCAGGCATCACCAAAACCTGGATGAAAATCTCAAATGGCGTGACCTCGGCTACTGGCTGGTCTGGCCCGCACTGCTGCTGTCCCTGTTGTCTATACGCCGGGGATGGCGCGTGCAGTGGTGCCTGCTGCCCCTGACACTGTTGGCCTTTACACCCTCTCAGCCGGCACTGGCCGGGCCGTTGAGCGACGCCTTCCTCACCCCGGACCAGCAGGGACGCCTCGCATTCGAATCTGACCGCTATGCCGAGGCTGCTCAGCTGTTCCAGACCCCTTATCTGCGCGGTCTGTCCGCCTATCGCTCCGCTGACTTCGAGCTGGCGATCGAGAATTTTCGCCAGATCGACACGGCGGAGGCCTGGTTTTATCTGGGAAACAGCTATGCCCGACAGCTTGAATTGCGCAAGGCCGAAGCCGCCTATAAAACCGCGCTCGCAAAAAAACCCGACTTCCCGGCTGCCACGGCCAACCTGGCTTTGGTCAGCCGGCTGGCACAGGCGTTCGATCAGGAGCGCCAGCATGCTCCCGAGATGGGTGCCGATGTGCTGAGTTTCGATAAGGAAAGCAACGAAGGGCAGGCAACCGAACTGCAAGCACACACCCGACTGGCGGACGAAGTCTGGCTAGAAAACCTGAGTTCCTCTGCCACGGAATTTCTGCGCCGCAAGATTGCCCTCGAGCAGCAGGCTTCAGGGAGGCATGATGATGTGGATTAAAAGCTTGATGCTGTGTATCGGCCTGACACTCCAGGCCGCGGCCGCAGAAGAGGTTCGACTCGATGCTCGTCTGCAACCGGAAAGCGATATTCGGGCCGGACAACCACTGTATTACGAGATCGATGTACTGACCGATACCTGGCTGACCGGCACGCCTGACTTCAGCCGTTTCCAGGTTCCGGGCACGCTGATCACGTTTGAGGGCAGTCAGGGCCGAACCATTCAGCGGAACATTGAGGGCAAACGCTACTTCGGCCTCAGCTACCGCTACCGCCTGATTCCGCTCGAGTCGGGGGTAACGACCCTGCCCGGCCTGCAGCTTGAGGTGCCTGTGGGTCAGTCAGACAAGCCAGTGGCGGTCACCTTGCCGGCACGCTCCTTCGCCGTTCAACCATTGCCTGCCGCTGAAGCAGCCGGTATCAGCCTGCTGGCAACTGATATCCAGCTGAGCCAAAGCTTGCGACCAGCGACCCTATCGATCCAGACCGGCCAGCCATTGATCCGTGAAATCCGGGTGCAAGCCCAGGGCGCTCTGGCATTGTCGATCCCCCGGCCCCAGGCGCTTGCCAAGCCCTCGCCGGCGGGCACTGAACTGCCTGCAGAGGTCAAAGCGCTGACCGATCAACGGGGGCATTCCATCGGAGGCGAGCGCATCGAGCAGGTGCGCTACCTGCCCGAGGAGACCGGCACACTGACACTGCCTGCGGTCGAACTGGCCTGGTGGGATATCGATGAAGGCAAGGTGAAACGCACCCGGCTGCCGGAACTGGTGGTTGAAGTGACCGCGGCCGAAACATCCCTGAATGAGCAACTTGCCCTGGCGGGACAACGGCTGGCACACCAGGTTAGCCGCCGCTTTCCCGGCAGCTGGGCAGGACTGGCCGTTACCCTCGCTCTGGTGTTTTGGGCCCTGAGGCGTTACCGCCGTTCTGCCCTGGGGCTGTTCCGCGTACAGTTTGGCCGCCTGCACCAGCACTGGCGCGATTCCCGCTTCGGAACTCGCCACCAGGCTGTTCGGGAGCTGAAGAAAACCCCGGCTGAGTTGACCAGTACCTATCGCCTCATTCAGACCCGCTACTGCAGCCCGTCCATTCGCAATGCCCCGCTGGATCCTGAATCACAGCAGAATCTGCTGGACGGCCTCGCGCACTATTATGGCCCCTCTCCCGATCCCACCAAGGGTCAACCCAAAATGCTCAGAGCCCTGCGCCGCCTGATCATCCCCAAACGCAGCCAGGAATAACTCGCTCAGTTCAGACGCCGCTCAAGTTCATCAACCAGCCTACTGACCCTGGCATCCTCGGGATACAGCTGCTGCATGATTCTGGCCTGCTGGAGAGCTTGATCCAGTAGGCCCTGCTGATGCAGAACATACACTTTGGCATTCAGCAGGTCATAGTCATTGGGTGCCCGTGACAGGGCCTGATCCAGAACCTCAGTCGCGCGCGGCCACTGTTTCATGTGGGCCAACACCAGGCCATGGTTGTATGCGGCACGGGTGTTGGCGGGATCAAGCCGGGTCGCTTGCTCGAAACGGGACAAGGCCTGTTCGCTTTGGCCAGACTCCACCAGTACCAGTGCCAGCAGGTAGGCCAGGTAAGCCCGGTCCGAATCGGGGACCCGCTCCATATCGGCCCCGGTTGTCAGCGTGGCAAGCGCCAATTCAGCATTGCCCCGCTCGCTGGCCAGCTTGGCAAGGTTGATTCTGGCCGGGCTGAACACGGGATCAAGCTCAAGCGCCGCCTGATACTGAGCAATCGCCTTGTCATGTTGACCGTCCCGGTGCAGGTAGGCGGCAAAGTTGAACCGGCTGCCCGGGAGGGTTGCCAATTCGCCAAGACGCTTTTCATAGTCCGCCCGTAGCTGGGCAACACGGCCCCTCATCGGTTCCGGAAATCGATCAAGACTGACACCAGCCAGCGCTTTCAGCGCCTGATCCCGTACAGCACGGGGGTGATCCGACGATAGCAGATCGATGAGCAACGATAGATTGTCCCCAGCCGCCTGTTGCGCAAAGGCACCGGCTGCGTAAGCCTGCACCAGTGGTTCATCCGCCAGCAGACCCGCACGCAGTACAGGGAAGGCCTGATAACCAAAGGAGCCCAAGTGCTCCACAGCAGTGGCCCGGGCGATAGCGGGGGCCGTGCTGTCTCTGATCAGACGCGCAAGCCGGACAACGGCATCATCTTCACCGCTGCGAAAGGCATTCAGCGCAGATGCAAAATGTGGCGACCGCTCGGAAGACGGATACCAGTGTTCAATGGCTGAGCTCGCCCATTCGGCCGAGCGATCATCGTGGCAAGCATTGCACGCATTGGGGCTGCCGGTCGTCAGGGTCAAATCGGGACGGGGAATGCGCAGGCTGTGATCGCGACGCGGGTCCACCACCATGTAGGTTGTCTCGGGCATGTGGCAATTCACACACTGCGCGCCGGTAGAGCCCTGGGGGTGCTGATGATGCTCGGGCGAATCGTAATTCATCGCCAGAATCTGCGGGAACCTGGGCGGAGGTGCTTCATTGTGGCAGCGGGTGCAGAGCGTATTGCCCTGAGCCAGCACCTTGGTGGTGTGAGGATCATGGCAATCGAGGCAGGCAACACCGGCCTTGTACATGGCGCTCTGGATAAAGGAACCATATACGTATACCTCGCCCTCAATCTGGCCATCGGCATGATAGAGTCCGGCGCCAAGGGTCGAGGGCAAGGCCTTGTCGAGATAGGCTTCGTGGGCGTGTTGACCGTCTTTCAGGCTCTGCCGTCGACTGTGGCAATAGGCGCAGGTTTCCACCACCTTGTTCGAGTCCATCCCCTTGAAGTCGACGGTGAGCCCCTTGTTGCCAGCCTCCGGTTTATCAGCTGACGCAGATGGCTCGCCCTGTGCCCATTCAACATGTTTACGGCCGGGTCCATGACATCCCTGACAACCAACACTCTGCTCCTGCCAGGTGGTGGCAAAGCTGTCGGACGCCTCGTCATAGTTCATGCTCAGGAACGTGGAATGGCAGTCCGCACACATGGCGTTCCAGTTCTGGTACCTTCCGGTCCAGTGCAGGGCGTCATCGGGGGCGAACTTCTCGCCGGGATAGAGAGAAAACCAACGCTGACCGCCCTCTTCACTGGGACGACTGTCCCAGGCAATGGTGAGCGATTGCAGCCGACCGCGAGACAGCCTGACCAGATATTGCTGCAGCGGAAAATAGCCAAAGGTGTACGCGATGGAAAACTCTTCCATCTCGCCCGACTCACCTTCGATCGAGACCCAATAGCCGTTATCGCGTTTGAAGAAGCGCGCTTGCACGGCGCCGTCATCAAAGCGGGCATCATCGAAGTTACCCAGCACGGAAGCCTCATCGGCGGGCTTCATCGCCCAGGCGTGGTCGGAATGAGACCAGAGATCTGCCTGCTGCTGATGGCACTGGTTACACGTAGCGGCCGGTACATAACCGGAATTCTCAGCCTGGGTTACCTCAGCACTGGCGGCACGGCCGAGCATCAGGATACACAAGCTAAGCATGACACTTATAACAATGCGAAAAACGTCCATACGGATGGTCACGAGTGTGGCTCTCGGTTCTTTGGATTCTTATTAAGGTGCCAAACTTACCTCCTTTACCAGGCAATGTCGCCTGTCTTGGCATGTTGGATACCTGGGAGCTTGTCAAAAAACTGCGGGTGAGCCAGAGCGATGATGGAATGGAGCACCAGCCTGACCGAAGAAGTGCACTGTGGGTGAGACAGTTGGGTGAGGTACGGTCGGCTGGTACATAAGCCGGGGAGTGGTAGTGATTGCCACTCCCCTGATGAATCACATGTTCGGGTAGTTGGGTCCGCCCATGCCTTCCGGTGTGACCCAGGTGATATTCTGGGCCGGGTCCTTGATGTCGCAGGTTTTGCAGTGCAGGCAGTTCTGGCCGTTGATCTGGAAGCGCTTGCCGCCCTCGTCCTCAACGATCTCGTACACGCCCGCCGGACAGTAGCGCTGCGCCGGTTCAGCAAACAGCTGCAGGTTCTGCTTAAGCGGGATACTGGCATCCGCCAGTTTCAAATGACAGGGCTGGTCTTCCTCGTGGTTGGTGTTGGACAGGAACACCGAGGAGAGCTTGTCGAAGCTGAGTTTGCCATCCGGTCGCGGGTACTTGATCGGTTCATAATGATCCGCCGGTGCCAGCTGGGCATGATCCGGGTGGTTGTCGTGCAGCGTCACCGGGATGCGACCACCGAACCAGTTCTGATCGATGTAGTTGAACGCGCCACCCATCAGCTGACCGAACTTGTGCATCGCCGGACCGAAGTTGCGCGAGCGGTACAGCTCGTCGAACAGCCAGGAAGCTTTGTAGGCATCCGTAAAGCCACTCAGATCCTTACCACCCTCGTCACCCTTGCTCAGCGCGTCGAAGATCGCCTCGGCGGCCAGCATGCCGGATTTCATCGCCGTGTGGGTGCCCTTGATCTTGCTGAAGTTCAGCGTACCGGCATCACAACCGACCAGCAGGCCGCCCGGGAAGGTCATCTTCGGCAGCGAGTTGTAGCCGCCCTTGGCGATGGCACGGGCGCCGTAGGACACGCGCTTGCCGCCATCCAGGTGGCGCTTGAGCACCGGATGATGCTTCAGGCGCTGGAACTCGTCGAACGGACTCAGGTATGGGTTCTGGTAGTTCAGATCCACGATCAGGCCGACCACCACCTGGTTGTTGTCGGTGTGGTAGAGGAAGAAGCCACCACTGGTCTCCTTGTCCAGCGGCCAGCCAGAACCGTGCACCACCAGACCCGGCGTGTGCTGTTCGGCCGGGATATCCCAGAGTTCCTTGATGCCCAGGCCATAGTGCTGAGTATCGGCATTCTTGTACAGGCTGTACCGGCTGATCAACTGCTTGCCCAGATGACCGCGGCAGCCTTCGGAGAAGACAGTATATTTGGCGTGCAGCTCCATGCCCGGCATGTAGTTGGGGCCCTGCTCGCCCTCGGCGGTTACGCCCATGTCGCCAGTGGCCACGCCCTTGACGCTGCCATCGTCATTGAACAGCACTTCAGCGGCAGCAAAGCCCGGGAACACCTCGACGCCCAGCGCTTCGGCCTGCTCCGCCAGCCAGCGGCACAGGTTGCCCAGGCTGATGATGTAGTTGCCCTGGTTGTGCATCGTTTTTGGCACGAAGGCATTGGGGATTTTGGTGCCCTTCCTGGGATCCTTGAGCAGGTAGACTTCGTCTTCGGTCACCGCGGTGTTCAGCGGTGCACCCTGCTCTTTCCAGTCGGGAAAGAGCTCATCCAGTGCCCGCGTTTCCAGTACAGCACCGGACAGAATATGAGCCCCCACTTCGGAGCCCTTCTCAACTACGCAGACCGTCAGTTCCTGTTCGTTTTCCTGTGCCTGCTGCATCAGACGGCAGGCGGTGGACAGCCCGGCGGGGCCTGCCCCGACGATGACCACATCGAATTCCATCGATTCACGCATAACTTGACCCTCCAAGCGACCGTCTGGGGTGCTCGGTTATCGCAAAGGTTGCTGAAAAAAATGCCCTGAACTCTGGACAAGAACAGGGCATAGAGGGGATCTATCGAACGCCAGGCCTTAGAGCTTGGATTCGAGCTCCGGCACCGCCTCGAACAGGTCGGCCACCAGGCTGTAGTCTGCCACCTGGAAGATCGGCGCTTCCTCGTCCTTGTTGATCGCCACGATCACCTTGGACTCCTTCATGCCCGCCAGGTGCTGGATCGCACCGGAGATGCCGACGGCGATGTACAGTTCCGGCGCCACGATCTTGCCGGTCTGACCGACCTGCATGTCGTTGGGCACGAAGCCGGCATCAACGGCGGCACGGGACGCGCCCACGGCAGCGCCCAGCTTGTCGGCCAGTTTTTCCAGAATGGCGAAGTTCTCGCCATTGCCCATGCCACGACCACCAGACACGACGACCTTGGCGGCAGTCAGTTCCGGACGGTCGGACTGTGCCATCTCTTCGCCAA
>NZ_BAAAET010000002.1:0-180684 GCF_039523155.1 Marinobacterium maritimum
TGAGATCCCTGTAGAGCCGTCCGAGACCAGGACGTTGATAGGCTGGGTGTGTAAGTGTTGTAAGGCATTGAGCTAACCAGTACTAATTGCTCGTGAGGCTTGACCATATAACGCCCAAGGCGTTTGAGATGAATGGTTGAAAAAGATTATCGCGCGCTGAAAAGCGCACCGGTTGAAGCTTGTAACGACGATACGACAAAGACAATCAGACCAGCGTGCACCGCACGAGGGTTTAACAAGATCCAGTTTGTACCAGTTTTGCTTGGCGACCATAGAGCCGTGGAACCACCTGATCCCATCCCGAACTCAGCAGTGAAACGCGTCATCGCCGATGGTAGTGTGGGGCTTCCCCATGTGAGAGTAGGTCATCGCCAAGCATTTAATTAAGTGAAAACCCCGGTCTCGATGAGGCCGGGGTTTTTGCGTTATGGCGTCCCTGCCATTCTGCTTGATCTTCCCTCATTGCGTCACTACGCCATCAAGTGGTGGCCGGCATCGATATGGATGCGGTTGCCGGTTAGCGCTGAGGCATGCTCACTGATCAGGAAGGCGGCCATACGGCCTACGTCATCGGGGGTACCCAGGCGGTGCAGCGGCGAGCGGCTGACGGCATCTTCCATCAAGGCATCGAAGGCATTGATGCCACTGGCGGCGCGTGTCGGCATAGGGCCAGGAGACAGTGAGTGGATGCGAATGCCAAGTGGACCCAGCTCGGAGGCCAGGTAGCGTACCGAACTTTCCAGGGCTGCCTTGACGGGCCCCATCAGGTTGTAATGCTCAACAACCCGTTCAGCGCCGTGGTAACTCATCGTCAGCAGGGTGCCGCCTGAGGGCATCAAATCACGGCTAAGACGAGCCATGCGGATGAAGGAGTGGCAGGAGATATCCATGGCCTGGCCAAAGCCTTCCGCAGAAGAGTTAACCAGCTGACCATGGAGCTCTTCCAATGGTGACCAGGCGATCGAGTGGATCACGAAATCCACTTCGCCCCATTCGGCTTCCAGTTTGAGAAAGACGTCTTCAAGTTGGCCTGGTTCGGCCACATTGCAGGGCAGCAAAAGGCTGGCACCTAGCTGTTGTGCCAAGGGTTCGACATAAGGTCGCGCTTTTTCGTTCAGATAGGTGATGCACAGCTCTGCTCCCAGCGAAGCCAGTACTTCAGCACAGCCGAAGGCGATGCTGTGGCGGTTGGCAATGCCAAAGATCACGCCACGTTTGCCGGTTAAATCAATCATTGTGTACCCTCACCTTAATCATGAGTCTTTATACTGAGCCACTTGAATGACATTGGAATGAAGCCCCAGATGGCTGTCGGAGAAAGGCAGGAGGACCCAGTTCTACATGCCGGTACACAGGTAGAACTGAGCCCTTTGTCGAGGGGGATGCCAGCCGGGATCAGGATCCCGGCAGATGCGGCTGTGGCCGGCCGATGTGGTAGCCCTGCGCGTAATCGATGCCGCTCTGTTTTACCAGTTCCAGCACTTCCTCGGTCTCGACAAATTCGGCCACCGTTTTCAGTTTCAGCTTCTTGGCCAGTTCGGTAATGCTGGTCACGAAAGCCAGGTCCCTGGGGTCATTGGCCATATTGGCGATGAACTCGCCCTCAATTTTGACGAAGTCGATCGGCAGGTACTTGAGGTAGTGGAATGAGGAGAAGCCTGAGCCGAAGTCATCAATGGCCAGCAGGTAGCCCGACTCCTTGAGGCTGCGCACGAAGTTTTCCAGCAGGGCGATATTCTTCACCGTATCCCGTTCGGTGATTTCGAACACGATACGCTCGGGAACCATGTTGTACTTTACTGTCAGCCCGTGCAGCGTCTGCAGGAAGTCGCGTACCAGTACGGCCCGCGGTGACAGGTTGATGAACAGCAGCCCAGTGTAACCGCACTCCTGTACCATCGCGAAGGCCTTCTCCATGACGATATAGTCGAGCAGGTGGACTTTGCCCATTGATTCGGCAATCTCGATGAACTCGCCGGCGGACATCAGCTCCTGGTTGGGCAGGCGCAGGCGACTGAGTACCTCCACGGCCGGAATACCTTCCTCAAGCGGCTGTATCGGCTGAAACACCGGGATGATGCTGCGCTCTTCAATGGCGTTGTTGACCAGCAGCATTTTCTGGTTGAGGTCGTTGAAGATCTCGGCAACATCGTCCTGGTGTGGCAGGCTGATCCGGTTTTTGCCCTGGCTCTTGGCACGGTACATCAGGTTGTCCACGAACATGAATAGGTCCTTGCGGTTATCCGCATGATCGGGGAAGGTGCCTACGCCGATCGAGCCGGTGACCCGGATGGATTCGTTGTTGTCGGTTTCCAGCACGAACGACTGCAGGCAGTGCAGCAGCCGTTCGGATGCCTGCTCGGTCTCTTCCTGGGTCGTTTCAGGCAGGACTACGACGAACTCGTCACCGCCATAGCGGGCCAGAATATCCCCGGTGTTGAGTGCGCTCTGCATTGACAGGGAGAGCTGACGCAGCAGGGTGTCGCCGGTGGCATGTCCATAGCCGTCGTTGATCGCCTTGAAGTTATCGAGGTCGATCAGCATCAGGGCCACCTGATAGCCATGACGCTGGCAGCGGTCGAGCTCATAGTCGAGTAGCTCCCAAAACATGCGCTGGTTGTACAGGTTGGTCAGCGGGTCGCGGGTGGCGTAGTACTCCAGGTCGCGGGTGTACTTGTAGATCGCTTTCACCGAGCCGACCACGTTAAGCAGCGTGGACAGGATGCTTTCCAGTACCAGTACCTTGGTGCTGTCCTTGACGATATCGGCATGCACGCCGATGCCGACAATGCCGCCAATCTTGGGCGTCTCCACCAGCAGAGACTTGGTTTGCAGCTCGATTTCCTCGGGCGCCAGTGCCATTTCACCCTCGCTCTGCACGGAGTTATGGTGGATAACGACCTCGCCGGGCAGGGTAAAGCTGTCATTGTCTTTAAGCCGCTTCAGCACGGCCTGTTCCATCATCGCTTTGGTCTGCGGGGTAGGCGGATGCAGCCAGAAAATTTCCAGGTCGAAGATTTCGTCATCCACCTTGAAGATGGAGAACATGGTGTAGATCTGGATCACCTGGTTGATATCGAGCATCAGCAGGTTGACGTACTCACGCCAGTCTCGTACCACCTCAGAGGTAATGACGAATTTTTCCAGCAGACGGATTTCGAACTCGAGCAGATCCTTGTCCACCGCGATTGATCTGAGCCGCTCCGCCAGCGTTTCGACCTGGGTAAATATATGATTGATTTCACGGAAACCCAGCTCCTGACGGTGGTGAGAGAGCTGGTTCAAGTCCTGCAGGGAGTCCACGCGGGCGATCCCGTTGCTGAGCTCCTCCACTGAGTTGTTGACCTTGAGGCTGACCTTGCGCACGGCCCAGAAGCCGAACAGGGCGGGCAGTGGGGACAGCAACAGCAGATAGGCGAACAGGTTGCGGGTTGCCGTATCGAACTGGCGGCCCAGGTCCTGACGGACTTCGATCAACCCCAGATTGTCGCCGACCTGTGCATTGGTATGGCACCCGAGACACACTTCTCGTGCCTGCAAGGGATAAAGAAAACGTTGCTGATCGCCCTCGGTAATTTCTCGGGTTTCACCGCTTTTCATCGTCTGGCGCATCTGGGCATCCAGAGGGGGCTGCTCGATGACACCGAAACGCTCGGAGACTTTGCTGCCGCGGTACAGGTTAACGCCCAGTCCGGAGACATCGTGTTCCGGTCGTGACAGTTGCTGGATGAACTGCTCCAGCTGCTGGCGGGTCCAGCCCTGACTCATCACCAGGTACATGGCGTTGAAGGTGCTTTCCGCAACAGCGCGGGCAACCTCTTCGGCGTTATCCCGAACACTGGCATAGTAGGCCTGACGGCATACCAGCAGCAGGACCATAAAGCCAATGGCCGAGAACAGCAGGGTCCGGTTGAGCAGGTAGCCGCGAATAGAGGGCGCGCGATCACGATGAGTCATGAGGTGTAAACCATTGTAATTCTTGTTCACACATTCTACGGCCTGAGGGGGGATCTAGCTGTAGTCAATTTGGGTGTCGTTGATACCTGTCAATTTATGACGACAGTTGAATATTACACCAGTGGCGCTGTAGACCTTGTCGCCGTATGCAATCCCGAAGCGCGAGTAGTATCCTTGCGCGTTGAAGCGGCAGCGGGAGCAGGAATGTGAGCGAGCAAAACAGGGAGGGCCTGTCCACCGGACTGGCCATTATTCACGGCAACCGGCTGGAGGCCCTGCGCGAACTGCTGGTGTACTGGATGCGCAGTAACCCCCTTGGAGTGCTGGAGAATGAAACCATCCTGGTGCAGAGCAACGGTATCGCTCAATGGCTGCAACTGGCGTTGGCGCGCTCGCCGGAGGATGCTAACCAGCCGGGCTGTGGCATCGCCGCGGCACTGGATATCCAGCTGCCTTCGGCCTTCCTCTGGCAGGCCTACCGGGCTGTGCTCGGCGCTGACCGGGTGCCCAAGACCTCGCCCTACGACAAGTCTCGCCTAGCCTGGCGATTGCTGCGCCTGCTCCCCGATCTGATCGAACAACCTGAATGTGCCCAGCTGCGCCGTTTTCTGGCCGACGACCTTACGGCGCGTAAGGAATATCAGCTGGCGGAACGTCTGGCCGACCTCTACGACCAGTATCAGGTCTATCGCGCCGACTGGCTCAGTGCCTGGGCCGAAGGGCGTGATCTGTTGATCGATGCTCAGGGGCAGGAGCAGCTGTTGCCGGAGGAACAGCGCTGGCAGCCGCTGTTGTGGCGGGCCATCCGCGCCGACATGGATGAGGCTCAGCGCAATCTGAGCCGTGCCGATCTGCACCAGCAGTTTCTTGCGGCCTGTGGCCAACTGAAGCAACGCCCCCGAACCGTGCCGCGCCGGGTGATCATCTTTGGCATTTCGGCGCTGCCGCAGCAGTTTATCGAGGCGCTGTCGGCGCTGGCCGAGCATACCCAGGTGCTGCTTTGTGTGCACAACCCCTGCCGTCACTACTGGGCCGATATCATCGACGGCAAGGAATTGCTGCGCAGTACCCGCCGGCGTCAGGCACTCAAGGCCGGTATGCCGCAAGAGCTCAGTGATGCCGATCTGCATCTGCATGCCCAGCCGTTGCTGGCGGCTTGGGGCAAACAGGGCCGTGACTATATCCGCCTGCTGGATCAGTTTGACGATACCAGCCAGTACCGCGATTGGTTCCAGCGTATCGACCTCTTTGATGATGCCGAGCCCGACATTGAACAGCTGTCACTGCTGAACCAGATTCAGCAGGATATCCTGGAGCTTGAAGCTCTGCCTGAGGAGCCGCGATGCTGGCTTGAAAGTGATGACTCACTGACCTTTCAGGTCGCACACAGCCGCCAGCGTGAGGTCGAGATCCTGCACGACCAGATGCTGCAGTGGTTCCAGGACGACCCCAGCCTGAAACCGCGCGATATCATCGTCATGGTGCCGGACGTCAACCAGTACGCGCCGCATATCCGTTCGGTATTCGGCCGTATGTCGCGGCAGGACCCGCGCTTCATCCCCTTTACCCTGAACGACCAGCAGAACCGAGGCCAGGCGCCGCTGCTGATCGCACTGGAGCTGCTGCTGCAGCTGCCACAGGAGCGCTTCGGCATCAGCCAGCTGTTCGATCTGCTGGAAGTGCCGGCCCTGCGCGAGCGCTTCGGCATGGCCGAGAGCGATCTGCCCCAGCTGCAGCACTGGATCCGTGATTCGGGCATTCGCTGGGGGCTGGACAGTGCCCAGCGTGCCGGCCTGGAACTGCCGGAAGGACTGGAGCAGAACACCTGGCTGTTCGGCCTCAAACGGATGCTGCTGGGCTACATCATGGGCGATGAGCAGACCTTCGCCGAGATCGAGGCCTACGGTGAAGTGGGCGGGCTGGAAGCGGCCCAGGTCGGTCCACTGGCGGAACTGGTTGCCGCGCTGCTGCAGCTGCGTGAGCACTTGCTGACCCCCAAGCCCTGTCCAGAGTGGAGCCTGGTGCTGACCGAACTGCTGGAGCGTTTCCTGCAGCCGGTCAGCGATCAGGATCTGATGCTGATGGAGCGGCTGACCCAGCGCCTGCAGCAATGGCAGGAAGCCTGCACCGAAGCGGCACTGGAGCGTCCGTTGCCACTGGAAGTCGTGCGTGACAGCTGGCTCGACGGCATCGACGAGATGAGCCTGTCGCAACGCTTCCTTGCCGGGGCGGTCAACATCGCCACCCTGATGCCGATGCGTGCCATTCCCTTCCGCCGCGTTTGCCTGCTGGGCATGAACGATGGCGACTACCCGAGGGTCCAGCCGCCGATGGACTTCGACCTGATGGTAGGGCGCTATCGTCCCGGTGACCGCTCCCGTCGCGAGGACGATCGCTATCTGTTCCTCGAAGCCATGCTGTCGGCGCGCGATGCGCTCTACATCAGCTGGCTTGGGCGCAGCGTGCGCGACAACGCCGAGCAGCCGCCGTCGGTACTGGTGGCCCAGCTGCGCGATCATCTGGAACAGGGCTGGCAGGTCGAGGATGGTGCTGAGCTGCTGGTGCAACTGACCACCGAGCATCCGCTGCAGCCGTTCAGCCCGCGCTACTTCGAACAGAATCCGCGCCTGTTCACCTATGCCGGTGAATGGCGCGAGGTCCATGACGGCATCGAACAGCAGGAGCAGGCTAGCCTGCCGCCGCTGGAACTGCCGGAAACCCTCAACTTGAAAACCCTGCAGCGTTTCCTGCGTTACCCGGTACAGACCTTCTTCAATCAGCGCCTGGGCGTCTGGTTCGAGACGCTGGAAGAGGTGCAGGAGGAGCACGAACCTTTCCGCTTCGATCGCCTGGACCAGTTCCGCCTCGGTTCCGAACTGATCAGCGCCGGACTTAAGGCCGAGAGCCACGAAGCCGGCATCCAGTCGCAACTGGCACGCTGGCAACGGGCCGGTGAACTGCCGCTGGGGCCCTACGGCGAGCGTGCGCTGCGCGAGATCGTCAGTCCGGCGGCATCGACCCTGAGGCACCTGCAGCAGCTGCAGGCGGACTGGCAGCCGCTGCCGGAACCGCTGGAGTTGCAGCTGAGGCTCAAGGCCGAGACTCATGAAGTGCTGCTGGAAGACTGGGTCAGCGGCCTTTACCGTCACAACGGCGGGCAGGAGCTTGCGCTGATCCTGTCCTCGCCCCAGGCGATCAGCGACAAGGGCGCGCCGCGCTGGCATCGGCTGGTGCGTGCCTGGCTGGATCATCTGGCCGTCAGCGCGAGCGGGTACTCACTGACAACCTTCCTGGTGGGGCCGGATACCAGCGCTCGCATTCGTCCTCTGGTCGCCGACCGGGCGCAGCAACTGCTCGATGAGGTACTGTCGCGCTACCTGAAAGCGCTGGCGCAGCCGGCTCCGTTGGCCTGCCGTACCGGCCTGGCACTGCTCAGCGCTCCTGAGGACAAGGACCCGATTGAAGTGGCAGCCAACGCCTATGAAGGCAACAGCCGCTTCCCCGGTGAAGGCGCCACTGACCGCTACCTGCAGCGGGCCTGGCCTGTATTCGAGCCGCTGCTGGCGGCCGGTCTGGAAGACTGGGCCCAGGCCCTCTACCGTCCCCTGATTGAACAGGGTGAACTGCTGTCACGGGAGGACGCATGAGCGCTCTGATCTCTAATACCCAGACCTCTAATACCCTGAGCCCCAATACTTACCCCGAAGCGCTGAACCCGCTGACGTTTCCGCTGCACGGCCAGCGGCTGATCGAGGCCAGTGCCGGTACCGGCAAGACCTTCACCATCGCCGCGCTCTACGTGCGCCTGGTGCTGGGCCACGGCGATAGCGAGTCCGGCTTTGGCCGGCCTCTGCTGCCACCCGATATTCTGGTGGTGACCTTTACCAACGCCGCCACCCGTGAGCTGCGCGACCGTATCCGCAGTCGTCTGGCTGAAGCGTCACTGGTCTTTCGTGGCAAGGTAAAGCCCGACCCCTTCCTGCAGCAGCTGCTGGACGAGCCGGATTACGTCGATGCAGAGGCGCGGGCGCTGGCCGCGCGCAAACTTGAACAGGCCGCCGAGTGGATGGATGAGGCGGCGGTCTATACCATCCACAGCTGGAGCCAGCGCATGTTGACCCAGCACGCCTTTGATACCGGCAGCCTGTTTCAGCAGCAGCTGGAGCAGGATGACAGCGAGCTGCTGGCCGAGATGGCACGGGACTATTGGCGCAGCTGGTGTTACGCGCTGTCGCCGGCTGCCGCCGAGGCGCTGAGTGACCTGGCGTCCGATCCCGACAGTCTGCTGCACACGGTCAGGCCCTTGCTGCACCCCGGCGAACAGGAGGTGCGCTATCAGGGGGAAGTAGTGGCACAGATGCTGTCACCGGCCGACTATGCCGCGCAGCTGGACCGCTGGCTGCCGCAGAAAGAGCAGCTGGAACAGCAGGCGCGTGCGCTCTGGTCCGCCGAGCGCGAAACGATCGAAACGCTGTTGATCGAGGCGGCGCAGACGAAAGTGCTCAATAACCAGAGCTACAGGCCGGCATCCCTGCCCGACAAGTTGGCCGAAATGGCCGCCTGGGCCGAGGGTGCTTCGCTGGCGGCCGACAAGCTGGAACACTTTGGCCTGGCCAAACTGAGCGCCAAAACGGCCAAGGCCAAGCAGGACCAGACACCGGGTCACCCGGTGTTTGACCAGCTGCAGCAACTGGTGGACTACCTTGAAGGCAAACCCCCGGTACAGCCGGTGCAGCTGCATGCGGCACGCTGGATCCAGCAGCGCTTTGCCCGCTGCCGTGAACGGGCGGCGACGCTGGGCTTCAACGACATGCTGCTGCGCCTGGACGAGGCACTGCAGGGCGAGGGCGGCGAGCACCTGGCCACCACCATCCGCCGCCAGTACCCGGTGGCGCTGATTGACGAATTCCAGGACACCGATCCGCTGCAGTACCGCATTTTCAGCCGGGTCTACCAGAGCGTCCAGCCCGACGATTGCCTTGCCGAGACCCAAGCCTCGGCGCTGCTGATGATCGGTGACCCCAAGCAGGCGATCTACGCCTTCCGTGGCGCCGATATCCACACCTACCTGCAGGCACGTGAGGATACGGCGGGGCGGCACTATACCCTGGGGCGCAACTTCCGCTCCTCTTCTGCTCTGGTTGAAGCGGTCAACCGTCTGTTCGAGCAGGCCGAGTCCAGCCAGCCGGCCGGTGCCTTCCGCTTCGCCCGTGACGGCGACAATCCGCTGCCGTTTATTCCGGTGGAGGCCAACGGGCGCAAGGAGGTGTTCGAGGTGGACGGTACCCGCCCGGCGGCACTGAATCACTGGCTACTGAGCGATGACGAGGCGGATGGTGTTGCGGTGGGCGACTACCGCCAGTTGATGGCTGAACACAGTGCCAGCGAAATCTGCCGCCTGCTGACGTTGGCGCAGCAGCAACGCGCCGGTTTCCGCAATGCTGAGGGGCAGCTGCAACCGCTCAAGCCCAGTGATATCGCCATCCTGGTGCGCAGTGGCAGCGAGGCGAAGGTGATCCGTGAGGCACTGGAGCGGCGTGCCGTGCGCAGCGTTTACCTGTCGGATCAGGCCTCGGTCTATGCCAGTGCCGAAGCGGAAGATCTGTGGCGCTGGCTGCGCGCCTGTGCCGAACCCGAGCAGGCCGACCGCCTGCATGGCGCCCTTGCAACAGCAACGCTGGATCTGGGCTATGCCACTCTGGAGCAGCTGACCCGGGACGAACAGCGCTGGGAGCAGGAAGTGGAGCGCTTCCGCCAGCTGCGCGAGATCTGGCAGCGCCAGGGCGTGCTGCCGATGGTGCGTCACCTGCTCGACGGTTTCGAACTGCCGGCTCGCCTGCTGCAACAGACCGGGGGTGAGCGGGTACTGACCAACCTGCTGCACTTGGCCGAGCTGCTGCAGAGCGCGAGCAGCCAGCTGGAAGGGGAGCTGGCGTTGATTCGTTATTTTCAGGAGCAGATCCTCGACAGCAACAACGGTAGTGACGAACACATCATGCGACTGGAAAGCGATGCCGATCTGGTGCAGGTGGTGACGATTCACAAGTCCAAGGGACTGGAGTATCCGCTGGTGTTTCTGCCGTTCATCTGCAACTACCGCGAGGTGACGGCCGACAACGGCAGTTACCGTTACCAGACCGATGAGGGCTCCGTGCTGGAGCTGGACAGCAGCGACCAGACGGCCAAGAAAGCGGCCGATGCCGAACGGCTGCAGGAAGACCTGCGTCTGCTTTACGTGGCGCTGACCCGGCCGGTACACGCCTGCTGGCTGGGTGTGGCGGCGATCAAGCGTAACCGCTCCCTCAGTGTGCACAAGAGCGCCTTTGGCCAGCTGCTTGGTTGTGCCGACAAGACCGACACGGTGACCTTGAAGAGCCTGCTGCAGCCGCTGGTCAGCGACGGCGTGATCGAGGTCGGTGCTCCGCCGTTGGTCGAGGTGGCCCTGCTGCCGGCGGCGACAGCGGCCCAGGCACTGGCACCGGCACGCAGCTGTGAGCGCCCGGTGGCCGGCGAACGCTGGTGGATCGCCAGTTACAGTGCCATCGCTCAGCTGCAGGGACAGATTGAACTGGAAGCTCCGGCCGAACCCGAGCCGTCCGAGACGCCCAGCGAGGAAACCGCACGCGAAAGCCGGGACGAAACTGCTGCCGGCTCGACCGTGGTCGAGTTCGACTACGATCCGCACCACTTCTGGAAAGGCCCCCAGGCCGGTACCTTCCTGCACGGCGTGCTGGAGTGGGCCGCCGACGAGGGTTTTGATCAGGTGGCGATGGATGAGCGCCTGCGCCAGGACTATCTGGCCCCGCGCTGCCAGCGCCGCGAATGGCAGCCCTGGCTGCCGGTGCTGGATATCTGGCTGGAGCAGCTGCTGAGCACGCCCCTGCCGTTGAGTGGGCCGCTGCCGGAGGGCGCTGTGCCCCTGGCGGGGCTGAGCGAGTATCAGGCCGAACTGGAGTTCTGGTTCGAGGTGGCCGAGGTGCCGGTGGCCAAACTTGACCGGCTGATCAGCCGTCAGGTCCTGCCGGGACAGCCGCGCCCAAGGCTGGCACCGCAGCAGCTGGGCGGCATGCTCAAGGGCTTTATTGACCTGGTGTTTGAACACGAAGGACGCTACTGGGTGGCCGATTACAAATCCAACTGGCTGGGGCCGGACGACAGTCACTACAGCGCAGCGGCGATGCAAAAGGCGGTACTGGAGAAGCGCTACGACGTGCAGTACGTGCTCTACCTGCTGGCGCTGCACCGCTTGCTCAAGGCGCGTCTGCCCGGCTATGCCGATGACCCGATCAGCGGCTATGAACAGCATGTGGGCGGTGCGCTTTACCTGTTCCTGCGTGGCATCAACGAGCCCGGTCACCACGGCTGCTGCATCGACCGGCCCGAGGCCGAACTGATCGAAAGCCTGGACCGTCTGCTGGCGGGCGAGGAGGTGGCCCATGGCTGAACAGAATGATCTTTTTGCCACCGACACCAAGCTACATCCGGCCCTAGCGGACTGGCCGGCGCTGGAAGAGCTGCTGCAGCGCTGGCAGGAGCGCGGCTGGATCCGTGCGCTGGACCTGGCGCTGGGCCGCTTCCTGCAGGAGCTGGAGCCGGGCACCTCGCCGCTGGTACTGCTGGCGGGGGTGCTGACCAGCCACCAGCTGGGCCGGGGGCATATCTGTGCCGATATCGATAACCTGCTGTCGGCGCCCGATACCGCGCTGTCGCTGCCGCCGGATGGCGAATTCGGCGAGGCGCTGCCGGACCGTCCGGTGGAGTTGTTGCAGGGGCTGGGGCGCAGCGAATGGCTGGCCGCCCTGCAGGCCTCGGTGCTGGTCAGTGCCGGTGATCCTCCGGCACCGCTGGTGCTGGAGCCGGGTTCCACCCGGCTCTACCTCTACCGTCAGTGGCGTTATGAAGTAGACGTGGCCGAACGGGTTGGTGATCGTCTGAGCGCTATCCCGGTGGATATGACACGGCTGCAGCAACGGCTGCATGAACTCTTCGCACCGGTGGACGTTTCCTCTGTGGATAAGTATTTAGACTGGCAGCAGCTGGCCTGTGCCCTGGTGGCCGGGCGCCGCTTCGGCATCATTACCGGAGGTCCCGGTACCGGGAAGACCACCACCGTGGTGCGTCTGCTGGCGCTGCTGCAAAGTCTGGCACGTGATGAGGGGCGTGCGTTGCGCATCCGTCTGGCGGCACCTACCGGCAAGGCGGCGGCGCGTCTGACCGAGTCGATCAGCGGCGCTGTCGGGCGCTTGCCTGAACCGCTGCAGCAGGATATCCCAAAGGAGGTGACCACCCTGCACCGCTTGCTGGGTGCACGTCCGGGTACCCGCCGTTTTGTCCACAACGTCGATAATCCGCTGCATGCCGACCTGGTGGTGGTGGATGAGGCCTCGATGATCGATCTGGAGATGATGCACCAGTTGCTGGCAGCCTTGCCGGCACGGGCACGGCTGATCTTGCTCGGTGACAAGGATCAGCTGGCCTCGGTGGAAGCCGGCTCGGTGCTGGGGGATCTCTGCGAAGGGGCAGATCTTGGCGGCTATACGCCCAATACTCTTGAACAGCTGCAAAATCTGACGGGACAGGATGTCGCCGCCTGGCAGGTGGTCGAGGGGGAAGCCTCGACTCAGCCACTGGCACAGGCGATCGCCATGCTCAGATTCAGTCACCGTTTCGGGGCCGACAGCGGCATAGGCGCGCTGGCGCGTGCCGTGAACTCTGGCCGACCGGAGGCGGTGAATCAGGTACTGAGCACCGGCTATGCCGATCTGGGGCTTACGGTACTCAAGGGCCACGAAGACCGGGCGCTGGAACGGCTGGTGCTGGAGGGCGGTCACCAGGCACCGAGCGCCGATGGCACAGCGCCCCAGGGGTATCGACACTATCTGCAGCAGCTGGTGGTCCTGCGACCGGCAGAGCCGACGCAGGACGCGCTGGATGCCTGGGCACGTGAGATCCTGCACGCCTTCGGTCAGTTTCAGCTGCTCTGCGCGCTGAGACGTGGCCCCTGGGGTGTGGAAGGGCTCAATGAGCGTATCGCGGCTGCCCTGCTGAAGGCCGGACTGATCGAGCGGGATCAGGGCTGGTATGAAGGGCGACCAGTGCTGGTGACCCGCAATGACTATGGCCTGGGGCTGATGAACGGCGATATCGGCATTACGCTGGCCTTGCCGGATGATCTGGGTGGCCAGGCACTGCGCGTCGTCTTCCCGCTGGCGGACGGTACGCTGAAGTGGGTGTTACCCAGCCGTCTGCAGGCGATTGAAACGGTCTTTGCCATGACCGTGCACAAGTCCCAGGGCTCTGAGTTCGCCCATACCGCGTTGCTGTTGCCACCAGCGATCAACCCGGTGCTGACGCGGGAGCTGGTCTATACCGGTATTACCCGGGCCAGCCGCTGGTTCAGTTTGTTGCTGGCGCATCGGGGGCGGTTGGACGATGCCGTGCGGGCGCGGGTACGGCGCGCCAGTGGTTTGCGTAACCGCCTGATCGAATCGAAGGAAGCATGCTGATGGTGTAAGGATATTCTCCGGTTGGACTGTTGAGATTATTCTTTATGGAATATTATTATTTCGCTTAAGAATAATCTTAATTAGATATAGTCAATGTACTGGAGAATGCCATGTGGAAATCAAACTGGCGTCTGACGCTGGCCGGTGCCCTGCTGGCCAGCGGGGTCGTTCAGGCTCAGGGAGTCGCAGCTGACGGGCAGAAAGTCGTCATGCAAGGGGATGGCAGTGGTGCGCCTTGCCTGGCCTGCCACGGTCTGGACGGTGCCGGTAACAATGCCGCCGGGTTTCCGCGTCTGGCGGGACTCAATGTGGATTACCTTGCCAAGCAGATACGTGACTATAACGCAGGCTTGCGGGTCAGCCCGATCATGCAGCCCAATGTGGATAACCTGAGCGAACAGCAGATTCTGGATGTGGCCGCCTACTATGCCCAGCAGCCGGTGCCGGCTGCGGCCACAGTGTCAGATGATGCCGAGTTGCTGGCACTGGGCGAGAAACTCGCGACGCGCGGTGACTGGAACCACTACATTCCGGCCTGCGAAAGCTGTCACGGGCCGGATAGCCAGGGTGTAAGCGCAACCTTCCCCGGCCTTGCCGGTCAGCACCCCAACTATATCAAGCAGCAATTGAACGCCTGGCGTTCAGGCCAGCGCCATAATGACCCCAATCAGCTGATGACCGGTGTTGCCGAACGTTTGACTGAGCAGCAGGTTGAAGCCGTGTCGATGTATCTGGGTGCGCAACCCGCCGTGGCCGCAGAGGGAGGGCAGTAAGATGAAATCCAACTACCTGACGCTGGCGCTTGCCGTGACCCTGAGTGCCCCGGTTTTGGCAAACGACGCCAAGGTGCCGGTTAACCTGCCGCAGCCGAAAGAGGGCCAGTATGTACACCAGGCCCCGACCATCGATGACCTGATGGCCGACGAGTCGATCAACCCTGAATTGCGCAAGGTGATCCTCAAGGGCTATGACATGTTCATGAACACCCAGCAGTTCCGGGGCGAGTACGTGTTCAACGACATGAACTGCAAGACCTGCCACATGGGCGAAGGCCGCATGAACTGGTCCGGCCCGGTCTGGCCTGCGGCGACCACGCTGCCGGACTACCGTGGCAAGAACAAGCATGTCAACTCGCTGGAAGAGCGTATTGCCGGCTGTTTTGCCTATTCCATGAACGGCAAGCCGCCCGCCTATGGCAGTGACGATATGCTGGCACTGGCCGCCTATCATCAGTGGCTGGCCAAGAGCGCACCGGTGTACGAACGCAATATCGCCGGACGTGGCTTCAGTCACTTGGGCAAGCAGATTCCGGAAGGGGTGAGCTACGAGAAAGGTCAGGCGGTCTATGAGGCCAACTGTGCCATCTGTCACGGCAGCGACGGTACCGGTCAGAAGAAGGACGGCAAGGTGGTGTTCCCGCCGTTGTGGGGCGATGGTGCCTACAACTGGGGAGCGGGCATGACGCGCATCTTCACGGCGGCTTCGTTCATCAAGAACAACATGCCACTGAGTAAGCCCGGTTCATTGAGTGATGACGAGGCCTGGAATGTCGCCTGGTTCATCAACAGCCAGGAACGTCCGCAGGACCCGCGTTATACCGGTGATGCCAAGGCCACCCGTGAGCAGTTCATCGGCTTTCACAAGCATACCCGCTATGGCACCGAGGTGAACGGTCAGGTACTGGGCCAGCATGACAACACAGGGGAGAAGCCCTTCCTCAAGCCGGACAGTCTCAAGCCCCGTACGTTTGAATAAACAGTACTTCGGAACAATATGCCCTCAGCGACGGCAGGTGTTTTGGCCCGCCGTTGCTTTCCCGTCCAGCAATCCTCTGCTGTACTCAATGCGTAGTGAGAGACAGGGGGCTGATCTGGCATAATGCCGGTGCAGCCAACAGCGCAAGAGGACAACATGAGCAGCACCCTGATATACAGCCTGATAGCCGCCGGACTGGTCGCGATCCTGATCCTGTCAGCCGTTATCGTCCGCCAGCTCGGCCGGGCCCGTCGCCTGCGGGAAGAGCAGGCCAAACGTGAAGCCGCTGCGGTGGCGGCTCTGGAGGAGCGTCACCAGTATCTACAGGAGAGCATCCGTCTGGTCGCCAGTGCCATTCTGCACGATGAAAAAATGACCCTGACCGAGGGCTGTATCCGCCTTAAGGTTCTGCTGGAAAATTTCCGTCCCCAGCTGCTGCAGCAGGACGCCTACGCGGTCATTACCGAAGTTCATGACAAGACCAGCCATATCCCGATCAAGGAGGAGTGGCAGGCGTTGCCGAAAAAGCTCAAGCGCAGTTACGAGCAGGAGATGCGCGAACTGGAAACTCAGCATCTGGAAGCCGTACAGGCCGTCGCCCGCGAACTGAGCACGGGTGAGCCGCTGCAGTAGGCAGCCGCTAAGGTATGGCTGAGTTCCTGATCGCCTTGCTGGTTTCCCTGCTGCTGATTGGCGGTTTGGTACTGGCTTTGGCTTGGGGGCGGGCGCCGACCTGGCGGCCGGAACGCCGCAAAATACTGTTGCTGATGCAGCAGGTACAGGCGGGGGAGGCGCGTCGCGACGAATGGGAGATGTTCGTTGGTCTGCCCGTGCTGCACGACCCTGAACTGGAAGCGATCCGGCGGCGTTGTGTCGATATCCATGAGGGAGATGACACTCACCCTCCGGCTGCCGACGGACTGGAACCCTACCTGTACGATCGCGCCGCGCGCAAGCGACTGGCCGAGGTGCAGGCTGACCTCGAACAGCTGATCAAGAACGAACCTTTCTTTCGCCGCTTCTGATCAATGGTACTGGTGGTGCTCGACCAGCCGGCGCAGACGGAAGCAGCGTTTCCAGCACAGCGGAATATCGCCAGCCACCGCGGCCTGGTGCAGCTCGGCCACCGCCGCTTCCAGCTCGGGTAACTGGTACAGTCCGGCCAGTCCCAGCAACTGGTGGGCGTGTGACCGTATCACCTCGAGTTGGCCCGCTTCCACGGCGGGACAGAGCGTGTCCAGTTGCTGTTCCAGCTCCTGGTGCAGCTCATCGGCGTCCACGTGATCGAGTAACTCGGGCTGTTGTTGGGGGGCGTTGGCGGGTGGAACCCGGCACAGTCGGTCCAGCTGGGCGAACAGCTCAGGCAGTTTGACCGGCTTCAGCATCACCGCATCGACGCCGGCCTGTTTCAGTGCCTGGTGCTCATGGGGCATCACGTTGGCGGTCAGGGCGATGATCGGGACCTGGCGATCGAGACGGCGGATCTCCCGGGTCGCTTCAATACCATCCATCTGTGGCATGTGCACATCCATCAGCACCAGGTCCGGCTGCTCCTGGCGGAAACGCTCCAGGGCCAGGGTGCCGGAAACCGCCGTAATCACCCGGGCGCCCGCCTGGGTCAGCACCTTGTAGATCAGCAGCCGGTTAAAGTCGTTATCCTCCGCCAGCAGGACTTTCAGCGGGCAGCTCAGGGTGAAGCCGGAGGCGTATTCCGGTGCATGGCTTTCAGGTGTTTCCACGGGCGAGCCGGACGCCAGTGGCAGGGTCAGGGTCAGTGCGATGCGGGTGCCGATGCCTTCCTGGCTTTCCAGCTCCAGCGTGCCCCCCATCATCTGTGTCAGGCGGTGCGCAATCACCAGCCCCAGCCCCGAGCCGCCGTAGCGACGGCTGATGGTGTTGTCGGCCTGGCTGAAGGCCTGGAACAGGTGACGCTGGTGCTCCGGCGAGATGCCGATACCGGTGTCACTGACACTCAGGGTCAGTTTGCAGTGGCGTCCGGCGCGGATCGCCTGGGCACTGAGGCGTACTTCACCATCCTGGGTGAACTTGATCGCATTGCTCAACAGGTTGGTCAGGACCTGTGCCAGCCGGGTCGGGTCGCCGAGCAGAACGTCGGGCAGCTCCGAAGACAGCTCCTCGATCAGCGTCAGCCCCTTGTGCTGTGCCATGGGCGCCTGCATTTCCAGCAGGTTGAGCAGGCACTGGCGTGGGCTGAACGGCAGCTGCTCCAGCTCGATCGCATCCGACTGCAGACGCGAGAAGTCGAGGATATCGTCGATGATAGTCAGCAGCAGGGTGGAGGTCTGGTCGATGATCTGGCAGTACTGCTGTTGTTCACGGGTCAACTGAGTCCGCTGCATCAATTTGGAAAAGCCCAGTACCGACGTGAGCGGTGTCCTGAGTTCATGGCTCATGCGGGCCAGGAACTCGTCCTTGGCATGATTGGCCTCGTCCGCCTGCCGACGGGCCAGGGAAAGCGCTTCGTTCTGTTGTTCAAGGTGGCGCAGCGTGGTGGTCAACTGACGGGTGGCCTTGCCGATCTGTTCGGCCTGCTCGCGGCTGGACGCCTGAATACGGGTTGCCATGCGGTTAATGCCGCGCGCCAGTCGGCCCAGCTCTCCGGACGCCTGGGTGGTCGCCGCGCGGGTATCCAGCTGTCCCTCCTCGAGGCGCTCCACCACCTGACTCAGCGCCTGGATGGGGCGGGTAATGCGTAACCCGAAACGTCCGGCGACGACAGCGGTCACCAGCAGGCCGGCGGCAATCAGTAACAGGCTGTTGATGAGCATCTCGCGTCGCGCGCCGGCATGGCCGTCCGCGGACAGTACCATGGCAACCCAGCCGCTCTGGCTGGGCTGGGCTGTCCCCAGTGAAAGCTCAGGGTTGTTTTCCAGCAGCAGGACGCTGGTGGTGATTGGCGTGAAGAATAACCAGCCTTCGTTTGATGCCTGGTGAGAGGGACTGAAGGGGCTCAATTCCACGGGGAAATTCTCGGTCCGCTGCAGCAGATTGAAATTGGCATCGTAGAACAGAATGTCGCGTACTTCCGGGTGGGTCTGCCGGGTTTTCTGGCTAAGGATGCGCAACTGGTAGCGGTTGCCACTGATGACGCCGAACTCGGCGGCGGACGCCAGCAGATCGGTGATCAGGTGGCCGCGTTCAAGCAGCTTATCGGTGTTGTCGGACAGGCGGCTGTAGGTGAAGTAGGTGCCTAGGATACCGGCCAGGGTCAGCATCGGGATCAGGGCCAGCAGCAACACCCGGCCGCGGATACTCAGACGGTTGCCCAGCCCGTTCATCAATGTCCTGCCTCTATGTGCAGCAGGGCCTGCTCCAGTGCCTCCCCCGAGCTCAGCTGCAACTTGAGTGTGCGTGCCGCAACCGGGTTGATGCTGACATCGAAATAGGCCGGGTGGCTGGGCGGCGGCAGTGTCTCGCCGGCCTGCAAGCGGTTCAGCCATTCACCGGCCTGTTGGCCGATCTGGCTGGGGGAGGAGTGCACTGATGCGGCGGCACCGGCGTTGGTGTAATTTTCCGAGAAACCGATCACCGGTACCTGGTGGCGCAGTGACAGGTAGAGCAGCCATTTGGAGATGGCGCGGTTGAAGACCGAACTGTCCGGGATCACCAGGAATAGATCGCTGCTCTGAATCACCGGGGTCAGTTTCTCCACCGGGTTGTCCTGGGGGGAAAGGTAGGCAAGCTGCAGTTTCAACCCTGCGTCACGGCTGCCGCTCTCGAGGTCGCTACGCAGTGAGCGGCTGTTGCTGCCCAGGGCTGAGCCCAGTGTCTTGGCATCGGGTTTGACCAGCCGTGCCAGGCGTATCTGGCGCAACAGGGGCTGGTCGATATAGATGGCACTGACCTGGGGTTGGGCCTGCTCAGGCAACAGCTGTTGCTTGAGCTGCTCGAAGGTGGTGGAGGGCAGAAAGCTGCAAATCAGGCGCGTGTCAGGGTTGTAACGGTTGAGCATCTGTTCACAGGCTCGGCTGCCCACTGCCAGAATGATATCGCGATGGCTGTCGGCAGGGGTCAGCTGGTCCAGTGTGGTAACGGTTGGTGGCTGCTGTGCGGTCTTCAGTACGGCATCGTGAACCTGGTTATAGCTGGGCCCGAAATCGCTGAGCACCATGAGCACCGGCTCGGCACGTACACCGGACCCGAGCAGGCAGCAGAGCAGCCCGGGCAGCAGCCGGCGGATAAAAAGTTGGGTGATCCTGTCCAGTCCTTGCATCCCTGTGATCATCCAAACTCCGGATTAATGATACCTGAGCATCAATTGCAGCCAGACCCGGCGGTCGAACAGGTTGTACTCGTAAAACTCCGCATAGGTCGGGCCAAACGCATTTTGCACTGTCAGAGCCGCTTCCAATTCGCTCCCTGGACCGATGGCCCAACGCTGGGCCGCGCGCAGGTCGGTACGCTGATAGCTGTCGCGCACGCCGCCCTCGAACCAGTCAACACTATCCATATAGTAGTGCATTAAGCTCAGGTTCAGGTCAACGGTTGGTTGCCAGTTCAGCATTAATGAGGCGGTGTGTTCTGGAGTAACGGCATCCTCGAAAGCGATGGTTGCGCCATTCAGGTCCTTGTTGGTGACCCAGGGGTCGATGAGGGTGTTGGTATAGGCGTAGTTGACCACGGTAAAGAACTGATCGCCGAAGTAGCGTTTCAGTTGCAGTTCTACGCCGCGATTCTCCCAGCTGAAGTTGTTGCTGTTCAGCCCGACGCGGGTTCGGCTGTCTACTTCGTCCGCATAGACGTAGTAGCTGCCGATCATCCGTTCCTGTTGTTCCCGGAAAAGGCGCAGATCCAGGTGTCCCTGAGATTTTCGGAAGGCCTGGTAATAGCCCAATTCGTAGGTTGTGATTTTTTCTGTGCCGATATTCGGATTGGCGGCCTTGTCATAGTCGTAGACGAAGACCTTATTGTCCGGTGACAGGGATGCGGGCGCGTAGATATTGTTGTTGTTGTAGCGCTCAAGCAGGGAGGGCAGGCGTTCACTGATGGAGTAACCAAGCCGGAGGCTGCTTTGTGCGTTCAGTTTGTGTACCAGCGCATGCCGGTAAGACAAAGTGTCGGAGCCTTCCGAACTGTCTTCATACATGAAGCCGGTGCTCAGGTTCCAGGACGGCGCAAGCTGCCAGTTCAGATTGCTGAACAGTCGCCAGCGCTCTTCGGAAACCTTGCCGCTCTGCAACAGAACATCGCTTTCGGCCGATTCACGGCGGTAGCCAAGGCCACTGACCAGATCCAGCTGATCTAGCTGCTCGGTGAGCTGCAATTCGGCATCATAGGTGTGGGTGGTGCCGTGTTCAGCGTCCTCCCGGGGCCTGTTCAGAGCGATAAATTCATGCACCAGTGATGCGGGGGGCTCAAACCCCAGGCCGTCACTCAGAAAGTCACTGACCGTTGCAAAGTCGGTGACCGGTGTCTCAAGGTCCAGATAATTATGGTAGGCCGTTAGCTGCAGTGTTCCGGTATTGGAATAGAGGTTCTGGTACTTGATCGACTGGTAATTGGCGCTGTGGTCTCGGCGGTGGTATTGCTCTACCAGCTTATCGGCTTGCCCGACATGGGTATGGCCGCGATCGATGCCGGCCTGCAGCCACAGGGTCTCCTGCAGGGTGGGGGTATAGCTGCCGCTGACGCTCAGATAGTTGCGTGTCAGGCTGTCGCTAAAGAGGTCGGTACCGTCATTCTGCTCATGGCCACCGGAAAGCCGGTAACTCCACAGACCAAGCGAATCCGAGTGGCCGAACTGCAGGTTGCGAGTGTCCATGCTGCCGGCAGTGGCGCTGACATAGCCACCCTGTTCGGCAGCGGGTTCCCGGGTGATGATATTGATAGAGCCCATGAACGCGTTGGAGCCCTGAGTCGGCACGTTGGAACCGCGTACCACTTCGATCCGTTCGATATCCTGCAGGTTGAGTCCCAGAGAGGTCCAGTCGACCGTCGCCAGCAGGGGCAGGTAGACCGAGCGGCCATCCACCATCACCTCCAGCCGGCGCGGGAAGTTGTCGCTGGCGCCGTGGTAGGTGGTGGCAAACTTGTTGGCGCTGACATGGAAACTCTGGAAACCCGGCACCAGACGCAGCAGGTCAGGCACATTAAGGGCGCCGGAGGCGCTGATCATGTCGCGAGTGATGATGCTGATGGAGGCCGGTGATTCGGTCAGGCGCTGGGACAGCCGAGTGGCTGAGGTGATTTCGGGGATATCGGCCAGAAACGCCTCTTCGCTCAGGTACAGCTCTTCTGAAGATGCCAGAGAGGGCAGGGCACTCAGTCCAAGGCCCAGCAGGGTGGCCAGATACAGCGGGCATCGCGATCCACGAGAAATCATTCCAGCTCCGGGAAAGATGATTATTTGATTTTCAGTCCTACATACAGCACGACCAAGGCCAGGATGGCGGCCTCGATGATGAAACCGTTGTGCTCCAGAATCCAATCCAGCATTCGACATTCTACCTTTCGTGCCTGGTTAGACCAGAGCATTTGTTGAGCGGATCTGGCTCTGTCCGGTACTATTTGACCTCTATCATTTGCCGAGTCCGCCATGCATTACCCCGAAACCAAGTTGCCGAGGGTCGGTACTACGATCTTCACGCAGATGTCTGCGCTGGCGCAAGCCCATCAGGCGATCAATCTTTCCCAGGGCTTTCCCGATTTTGATGGCCCCGAAGCTCTGCTGGCCCGTGTTGATCACTATATCCGCCAAGGCGCCAACCAGTATGCCCCGATGAGCGGTGTGCCTTCGCTGTGCGCAGCGATTGCCGCCAAGGTCGAGCGCTGCTACGGCCGTACCGTTGATGCAGCTGCTGAAGTGACAGTCACCTCTGGAGCCACGGAAGCCCTGTTTGCAGCGATCTCGGCGGTAGTGAGGCCAGGCGATGAAGTCATCGTGTTCGATCCGGCCTATGACAGCTACGATCCGGCGATCACGCTCAACGGTGGTCATGCGGTGCATCTGCAGCTGGCGCCGCCAAGCTTCGCCATCGACTGGGACGCCGTTGCTCGGGCGATCACGCCGCAAACGCGGATGATTATCCTCAACACGCCACACAACCCCACTGGGGAGACGCTGACAGCCGCCGACATGCAGGCGCTGAGCGAGCTGGTGGCTGGCAGCGATATCCTGCTGCTGGCGGATGAGGTGTACGAGCACATCGTCTTTGACGGTGCCGAGCACCAGAGCATCAACCGCTATCCGGCCCTGGCCGAGCGCAGCTTTGTCGTATCCTCCTTCGGCAAGACCTATCACACTACCGGCTGGAAGATCGGCTACTGCGTGGCCCCGGCACCGCTGACGGCTGAACTGCGCAAGATTCACCAGTACCTGACCTTCAGCACCAGCACGCCGATGCAGCTGGCGCTGGCCGATTACCTGAACGCAGACCCTGAACATGACCAGGTGTTGCCGGCGTTCTATCAGGCCAAGCGGGATCGCTTCAACGCGCACATGGCGGACAGCCGCTTCAGCTTCACCCCGGCGGCGGGTACCTATTTCCAGGTGATGGACTACAGTGCCATCAGTGACCTGCCCGATACCGAATTCGTGCTCTGGCTGATCGAGCATGCCGGCGTGGCGGCGATTCCGCTGTCGGTGTTCTGCCAGCAGCCGCCGGAGATGAAGCTGGTGCGCTTCTGCTTTGCCAAAAACGAAATCACCCTTGATCAGGCCGCGGAGCGACTATGCAAAATCTGAGAATCAGCCTGGTCCAGACCCCTCTGGACTGGCAACAGCCGAGCGCCAACCGTGAACGTTTGACGTCACTGCTGGCACCGCTGGAAGGACAGACCGACCTGATCGTGCTGCCCGAAATGTTCACCACCGGCTTTACCATGTCACCAAGCGAGGTGGCCGAGCCGATGTCCGGTCCGACGCTGGCGTGGATGCAGCAGCAGGCGCGCAGCCTGGGCGCGGCGATCTGCGGCAGCGTGGTAATCGAAGACGAGGGTTACCGTAACCGGCTGCTGTTCGTCACGCCTGAGGGCGAGGTGCACCATTATGACAAGCACCACCTGTTCCGCATGGCCAACGAACACGAGTACTATGCGGCGGGCGAGCCCCGCAGCATCATCGAGTACAAGGGCTGGCGCATCCTGCCGCAGGTCTGCTACGACCTGCGCTTCCCGGTCTGGTGCCGCAACCGTGTCGACTACGACCTGCTGCTCTGTGTCGCCAACTGGCCGGCGCCGCGCCGTCATCCATGGCGCACCCTGTTGCTGGCGCGAGCGATCGAAAACCAGTGCTATGTGGTCGGTGTTAACCGTGTGGGTGAGGATGGTAAGGGGCTGGAATACAGCGGCGACAGCCTGCTGGTGGACTTCAAGGGGCAGGCGCTGCTGGACGGCCCGGCCGGCGAACCGTTCATCAAGACCGGCCTGCTCAACAGCGAAGACCTGAAACAGTTCCGCCACAACTTCCCGGCCTGGCAGGACGCGGACGACTTTACCCTGATTGACGGCACCGAGGGACAGGCATGATCGATACCGCTGCCCAGCAGATCATTGATGCCGGTCGCTGGATTGACGCCCAGGGCTGGTGTCCGGCCACCGGCGGCAACTTCTCCGTGCGTCTTGGCCCTGAAAAAGCCCTGATTACCGCCTCCGGCTGCCATAAGGGGCACCTGGGTGCCGAGCAGCTGCTGCAGGTAGACCTTGATGGTCAACCTCAGGCCAGCCTGCTCAAGCCCTCCGCCGAAACCCTGCTGCACACACGTCTGTATGAGCTGGATGCCAATATCGGCGCCGTACTGCACACCCATTCGGTGGCTTCGACGGTGCTGTCGCGGCTGGAAGCGGGCGACTGGCTGACCATCAGCGGCTACGAGATGCAGAAGTCGCTCAGCGGCAACCACACCCACGACGCCAGCATCCGTATCGCCATTCTCGATAACGCCCAGGACATGCAGGCCCTGGCCGCCGAGCTGAGCCAGCGCTGGCAGGGCGAACCGCTTGAGTGGGGCTTCCTGGTTCGTGGCCATGGCCTCTATACCTGGGGCCACGACATGAGTGAAGCGCGCCGTCATCTGGAAGGGCTGGAGTTCCTCTTTGCCTGTGAGCTGGAGATGCGACGTCTGGGAGCAAAAGTGTGAGTACAACCATGACCACATTCAACGGCATCAACGCCATTCTGACCGATATCGAAGGTACCACCACCGATATCGATTTTGTCCACAAGACGCTGTTCCCCTATGCCCGCGAGCGCATGGCGGACTTTATCCACAGCCACCCGAATGAGCCGGCCGTGGCCGAAGCGGCTCAGGCGCTGGGCGTCGCGAGCGACGACCTGGATGCCATCGCCAGTGGCCTGATCGGCTGGATCGATCAGGACAAGAAGGAAACCGCGCTCAAGGCGCTGCAGGGACTGATCTGGGTACAAGGCTACGAGCAGGGCGACTTCACCGGCCACCTTTACCCGGATGCGTACGCAGGCCTCAAGCGCTGGCACGACAGCGGCAAGCAGCTGCATATCTTTTCGTCGGGTTCGGTCAAGGCACAGAAGCTGTTGTACGGGTATAGTGATTTCGGTGATCTGACGCCGCTGTTCAGCGGCTATTTCGATACCACCACCGGTGCCAAGCGTGAAGCGGTTGCCTATGAGCGCATCATTGCCGCCATCGACCTGCCGGCCAGCGATATCCTTTTCCTGTCCGACGTGGTTCAGGAGCTGGATGCCGCGGCAGACGCCGGCATGCAGACCTGCCTGCTGGTGCGTGGTGAGCGACCGGAAGGCGCCGAGCGCCACAGCGCTGTGGAAAACTTTGACCAGATAGAACTTGATTGAGGACGGGCACAACATGAGTGCGATCCATATCCTGGCTGACCAGAGCGCCGAACTGATCGGCAGCAGCACCGACTTTACCGAGATCCAGCAGATCCTGAACGGTATCGGTGTGCGTTTCGAGCGCTGGGAAGCCGACCGCGAGATCACCCCGGGGATGGCCAATGAGGAGATCCTTGAAGCCTATTCCAGGGAGATCGAACGGCTGAAAACCGAGGAAGGCTATGTCACCGTGGACGTCATGGGCCTGCAGCCGGATCACCCCGACCGTGTGGCACTGCGCGAGAAATTCCTCAGCGAGCACACCCACTCCGAGGACGAAGTCCGCTTCATGGTTGATGGCGAGGGCATGTTCTACCTGCATGTGGAAGATAAGGTTTACCAGGTGCATGTGTGCAAGGATGACCTGATCTCGGTACCGGCCAACGTTACCCACTGGTTCGACATGGGCCCGGCGCCGCGCTTCACCGCGATCCGCCTGTTCAACAACCCCGAAGGCTGGGTGGCGAACTATACCGGCAGCGATATCGCCGACCGCCATCCCCGCTTTGAACCGGCGGCCTGATCAGTTAGGCTAAAGCCAGCAAACGAAGTGGTCGCAGTTCAAGAAGAATAGCGGCCACCGGCCCGGATATGGAAACCGGGCCTGCGCATCCAGCGGCCATGGACGGACGCTGCAGACAACCAAGACCTTAGGTAGGGACACCTGATGGCACAACTTCATTTTCGCATCAGTGTGGAGGGCCTGGAGCCGGGCACGCTGAGCGTTCACCACTACCGGGGATATGAATCCCTGTCCGATTCACAGACCGATGACGGCGATCCCTGTTACGGTTTTCGTTACCTGATCGACCTGGCCAGCCGCCAATGGGACCTGGATGCCCGTGACTTCGTGGACCGCTGCGCACTGCTGGAGGTGTTGCGCGATAACGAGGTCGTGCAGCATGTGCATGGCATCGTGCGCCGCTTCAGTCGCGGGGATGTGGGGCATCATCACACACGCTATCAACTGGTGCTGGTACCGGCGCTGGAACGCCTGTCTCTGCGGCAGAACAGCCGCATCTTCCAGCTCAAGACGGTACCTGAGATCATCTCCATCCTGTTGCAGGAAATGGGGATCGAAGACTATGCCTTCGCCGTCAGGCGCGAATGCCGGCAGCGCGAGTTCTGCGTCCAGTACCGCGAAACGGATCTGGCGTTTCTGCACCGCCTGGCCGCCGAGGAAGGGCTGGTGTACAGCTTCCAGCACAAGATGGACCAGCATCTGCTGCTGTTCACCGATGACAGCCGCAGCCTGCCGGAACTGCCGGGTTCCGTTACCCACAACGCTCTCTCCGGCGGGCACAGCGAACAGCCATTCATCAACCGTCTGAGCTGGCACCTGCAGTCCGAGGTCAGCCATACCGAACTGCGCGACTACAGCTTCAAACAGCCCGGTTATACCTTTGCTCAGCAGGCATTTGGCCGGGAGATGGACTACCAGCTGGACGATCGCTACGAGCATTACGACTACCCGGGGCGACACAAGCGGGATGTCACCGGCCGTGCCTACACCCGTATTCGCCAGGAATACCTGCGCCGCGATGCCCGGTTGGCTACCGGCAGCAGCGACGTACCGGCCCTGCAGGCCGGCGTACGCTTCAATCTGAGCGACAACCTGGATGCCGAGATGAACCGCAACTGGGTGGTGGTGCAGGTCAGTCACCAGGGTACCCAGCCGCAGGCACTGGAAGAGGAGGGTACCGAAGGCGCCACCACCTACGCCAACCAGTTCCGCCTGATTCCCCGCGAAGCGAACTGGCAGGCCCGCCCCCAGCCACAACCGCAAGTTGACGGCCCCTGTATTGCCATCGTGGTAGGACCGGACGGTGAAGAGATCTACTGCGACGAACACGGCCGGGTCAAACTGCACTTCCCCTGGGATCGCTACAGCAACGGCAATGAACACAGCTCCTGCTGGGTTCGCGTCAGCCAGGGCTGGGCCGGTGCCCAGTACGGCAGCCTCGCCATCCCGCGTATCGGCCATGAGGTGATCGTCTCCTTCCTCAACGGCGACCCCGACCAGCCGATCGTCACCGGGCGTGTCTTCCACGCCACCAACCAGACCCCCTATCGCCTGCCCGATCACAAGACCAAAACCGTGCTGCGCAGCGAGACCCACAAGGGCCGAGGCTTCAACGAACTGAGCTTCGAAGACAGGGCCGGCGAAGAGCAGATCTACCTGCATGCGCAGAAGGACCTGAACGAAAAAATCCTGCACGACCAGAGCACCCAGATCGGCCACGACCGGCACCTGGAAGTCCAGCATGACCGCTTCAGCCGCATCCTCGGCAATGACCACCTGCGCGTCGACGGCGAGCGCCGGGAGCATGTCCAGCAGGACAAAAGCCTCGACGTGGAGGCCTCCCTGCATCAGAAGGTCGGTAACAACACCACGCTTGCCAGCGGCCGAGAGATCCATCTGAAGGCAGGCCATAAAGTGGTGCTGGAAGCCGGCAGCGAAATCACCCTCAAGGCCGGGGGCAGCTTCATCAAGATCGACCCCGCCGGGGTACATATCGTTGGCCCCGGCATCGACCTGAACTCCGGCGGCAGCGCTGGCAAGGGCTCCGGATATGGAGGACGCAGGGCCCTGTTGCCGCATGGGGTGGAAGCGCCGGAGGTGCCGGATGAATCTGTACGGATCAACATAGAACAGCAGAAAAGGGCTTTGGTAAGTGCCGCTGTCAAAGGCATCCCAATTTGTCAGATCTGTACGCAGGAGATCAGCCAGTGAGTCTCTTTACAGCCTGGAAAAATGAAGTTTTCTATCAGGGAGCGTGTCTGGAACAGCACTGGATGATCCTGGATGGTGCTCTTATTGAACGACTGGAGCCCGAACTCATTCGGCTGTTTTGCCTGCAGGATGCGAAGCTGCAGCATTTCAACCTGTTCAGTTGTTCACGCTGGCATGAGCTTCATGAGATCGCCCCGGTTCTGATCAGCTATCACCCGGATATCGAGCGATGGGCACAGCAACAAAGTGCATGGCGTTTCGGGCTGATCTTCAAGTCGAACGTGGACATGGAGATGTTGATCAACTTTTGGCAAAACCTGATGGCCTGCGAGCCTCAGGGGCTGGAGGGGGCACTTGCTCGGTTATTTGACCCAGTTGTATTTAAGCATTTGTTGGACTCCACGACTCTAGAGAGGCAACAGGCATGGCTGGGACCGATAGAAGAGCTCTGGTTACCGGATGTTGTACATGAACATTACTGGCATGGTATCCCGCAGCAGCTGAAGGCTGATCTGGAATGTTCGAATACAGGCTCAATTTTTACGGACCAGGAGTGGCAGGGGCTCTCTGATGCCGCCCGTTTTTATACGGAGCTCCGCCTGCTGGCACACATGGAGAAATTTTATCCTCACAGGTTGCCGACAGGGCGTGTGGCAAAACATCAGTGGGTAAGTGTTCACCTGCAGGAACTGATTGAGCTGGGAGCGAGCGATGAGCGCTCGGCCAAACGGTATCTCAATATAATTGGCAGGCTCGGCGATCTAAGGGATGAGAACTCAAAATATTCCGAAATAGCCAAACTGCTAAAACGAGGGGCTGGGCCATTATCGGTTCGTCTTGCTGAGGCAGACTTCTTGTCCCGTCAATATGCTCATTAACAAGGATGTGATGGCATGAACTACACCATTCAGTCTGGCGATACATTGACTCAGATTGCCAGTCAATTTGGAACGACTGTTCAGGCACTGCTCAAGGCCAACCCAACCATAGCGGATCGCAATTTCATAAGATCAGGTGACTCTCTCGAAATACCGGACGATATCGTCAAGGTCTCTGGCATCGATGACCCAGCAACCAATGATGCTGATGCGACCAGCCCAACTGAGGTTAATGAAGTTGTCCAGTCCTGCCCTCTGCAACAGGAATGGTTCACCATTAAGCCAATATGTTATGCAGTGTCTGATAAAGGCACTGGTATAGCGCTTCCGGATAGCCTGGAAACAGGCGCACAGATGCCGGCACTGAGTGAGCATGATTATATCGGGCGTGAACTCGATGATCATACGGTGTACCTCTACAACCGGGACGACAGCTACTTGCTGGAGGTGCAATACCAGAATGGAATAGCCGAGAGTGGACGTTGTGTTTTTGGAACCCCGCCTGATGAAGTAAGCGCGACATTACCTTTGCTGAAGCAGGGCAAAGACAGTCGTGTCGTAATGTGGCTGACGACCGAGCCGTTAACCGATCTCAGGTTGAGAGGGTTGGAAGCTTATCCTGACCTTATTTCCCTTCTGGGTCAGCGAATTGACTTTTCACTTGCTGCCTGTGGCAACGCACCTGATACGAGCCCCCTGTTTGACCTTGAAGCCCTGCTGGCTGAAGTGAAAGCTCGCAGCACTCTCTTGCAGTGGAGTGCCAAGGCGCTGGAGCCAATTAGTGATTTGGCGGGCTTGGTCGCCCCCTATCAAGTGCAGACGCCTGACAATCACTTTGTTGTATGCCTGGTCGATGCTGTGGGCATCGCCAGTGATTTGTGCCGTGAGTTCTCCATCGCTTATGAAACGGTGATGTCGTCTATAGGAAGTAGCCAGCACCCTGTGCAGATGGCAAGGCTGACAAAGCACCTGATAGATAACGAGGCGCAGAAGACAAGGGATAAAGTCAGGACTTCCTATTACCATCAAAAAGAAGGGTATACCACCTATTTCGATCAAGAAACGGTGGATGAGCGCAGGAATGAGGCTGAAGCTGATCGCCGGGAAGAGCTGGGCAAGCTGCTTTACCTTGAGGAAATGGAACAATATCTGACCAACCAGGAAGCAGGGTTACAAAAGCTCAAGGCAACCCTGGAAGCCTTGGCTGAAGATTGGCTCACCTGGCTGGAGCATGATCAGCTGGATCGTGCCCTAGCCTGGCTTGACGACACGGATGCCGAGCAAGTGTCTCTGAAAGAAGCGCTGGTGGTGGCGATGACCAACAATATCGAAGCCACCGACCGGGGGGTACAGCTACGCAATCGCTGGGTCGAGACTCTGGTGGCGCAGGCTCAGGGGAAAAAGACGCAGGAGAACGGGGCAGGTGCCCATCTGATATCGGCACTTGGTTTCGCCTGGAAAGCAACTCTGGAAGGCTCCAAGTGGTTGAAAGAATTGAACGGGACCAGTAACCATGACTCCTCTGTCCATTCCATGGTGCAGGCACGACAAGCCCTTCTGAATAATGGCGGCATGCCCGCTACGCTGGCGACCGACATGCTGGTACAGACTTTGGCGGTTCCTTTGGTCGAGACCAGTCTGGAAGGTGCGGTAAATGCCTTGGTGTGGACGGAAACCTATACCCTTCTGACGCTGCGTTACGGATACCAATACCGTTTGGTAAATGCCAATCTGGGCGATGTCATCTTCGATCTGGAGGTCTCTTATGCGGTAATGGTGGCCACTGCGACCGGTAATATAGTCAAGACTCCCATTCGAGAAACCACCAGCCACACCCTGTCGCTGTACGACCTTGATCAACATGCTAAACCGGATAAAAGCACAACTGGCACTGCGAACAGGCAAGCCCGTTATCTGGCCAAGATGGTATTGGGCAGCGGTATGTTGGAGGAAAAGGGCGCGGTCATGAAGCTGTATCGTAGCACTGAGAAGGCTTTCAGCCCATCGGTGCAAAAAGGTACGGTAGGGTTATTTGTTTTGGTTCAGGTTTATAACTTTTCGCAGATAACAAGCACAGTGGACAAAGACGGTATGGCTAAAGCCGGATATGATCGAATAAATTCTTTCGTAGCGGTTGCAACAGCGTCCTTTGCAGCAATTGATCAATTTGCAGGAGCCAGGTTTGGATCGAAAGGAGCTGAGAAGGTTTTTCAGGAGTTTATGAAGGGGGAAGGTGCAGAGTTACTTGGTAATAAAGTAAGAGATTCTTTAGGTCAAGCCACAGAAGAACTGGGTTATAAAGCCGCCCAAACTATAGAAACCAGAGAAAGAATAGGCCGGAGAGTAACGACTATAACACGTGGTTTTTTTCGATGGCTCCCTGTAGTCGGAAATTTGCTGGCGTTTACTGGTAGTGGGTTACAGGGGTACAAGGATTGGGAAGATGGCCAGAACGCGGGTGCCAAGGCCCTGTCGATAATGTCGATGGTTGCAAATGGCGCAGCTCTGGTAGTAGGGCTGGCAGCTTTGGTGCCAGCTGCAGCGCCAGTCATGGCAGTACTGGCGGTGATACTGGCTTTGACCGCCTTGGCGGTAGAGTTACTGAGACTGATGGTGGCGGATGATCTCACCGAGCTGCTGTTGAAAGGCTCTTTATGGGGGCGTGCTCAGTATCGTTATAGTGGTCGTTTACGCGACAGCTCTTTGAGTGAGCGGCTGAAATACTTCAGCAATGCATCCGGGAGTGATATGGAGGTCATTAAGTCGATTAAGTCTGAAATGAGCGCCTTTAGTGATGCCCTGTTTCGGCCGATACCACAATTGATTGAGCTGGAAAAAGAAGGAGACCTAAGTCGCTACCGGTTGCAAATTTTACTGCCAGGCTTCATTCCGTTGACCAGCGATATCAGGGTACTCTTTCAAGGCGTGATAGAGAACGATAAGAAGACCTTGTTGTTAAGCCATTCGCGGGAGAATCAATGGCAAGTTAACCGTTTGGACGGGCGAATGGAGATGCTGAGTGATAACCTGGCCCGGCTTAGCCTAACCATTGATGAAGCAGTTTTGAAGTATGATTATGTCGGTTATGAGCTAGCACTGGAGTACCATAAGCCAGTGGGATATCCGGTGGTTCTGAAGTATCCGAAAATCACAATTGACGATAACAAGTCCTTTTTTGAATTCTGGCGCAGTCAGACAGAACTGGAAGCATTCGAGTTGCATAAGGAGCATGCATGAGCGAGATCAGACAGATTGCACCGGGGCATTGGGTAGGACCGGAGGACTTTGGTTATATTCCTCATTTTTATACAACGGCACATGCGGCCAAGAATTATCCCTTGGGTAGCTTCTTGCAGATAGAACCGCTACAGCCGGGCAATAAAAGGGTGGATCTTGCCTATACCCGAAAAGATGCTGAGAGTATGGGAGAATACTTTGATGCCTATTCTGCTGGGGGGCATAAGGACTATCTGGATATGCGGATACACTCTGTCCATGGACGAGGCACGGGGTTATGTTTTTCTGTATGCTTTGGATTGATCTGGCTTATTGTAAAAGTATGGATGGTTTTAGATGCAGGAGATACTTGGGCTCCAAATTATCTGGATGTAGGTGTTATTTCCTTACTTTTTATGGTTGCATTCATTGATGTTTTTAAGCCCATCGAAACCCCGGTTCGTTTCCATAAAGAAAATCAGGAAGTCTACGTTTATCATAAAGGCATTCTATACCGCATCCCTTGGAATGAATGTGAGATGGCTGTCATCGTGGCGAAAACGCATATGGGGTATGGACACCTGAAAGATGGGTACGAACTGGATCTGTGGCTTAACCCGAAACATGCAGTGAATGCCGATCTATCAGGGCGAAAGCATGTTCGCCTTCCTTTGTTGAATAATGTGGGGAGCCATGTGCCAGTGTATGGCTACTGGGAGTATGTGCGTCGCTATATGACCAGTGATACTCCCTTTTGGATGGAAGTCAGTGAGAAACCAAGAATATGTGGATTTAATTATGACATTGCTCGTGAAAAAGGGCTTCCTCGCGCTATCATTGGCTTTCTGATCGCTTTCCCATTGTTATTCTTGTTCAGGCCGGAACTATGGACTTTGATGGTCAACCCATTCAAGCGCAAGTGGCCTGATCAGGTTCATGAATGGACTGGTGAAAGGTGTAATTGGCATTGAAAAAAGTTGAAGTCAGCACACCTGATACCTTCAGGCGGTTATGATGTAGTGGCGAGTAACTGCTGAGCGGTCTATCCGTTCCAAAACGGAATAAGGAGCTGCCTTTGTTTATGACGGTTCACGTACTTTGAGAACCGTCATTACGTATGGTAATCCTGAGTGAATCAGGTCCAATTAATAAGACTCTGATCTCCAGCTCTCAAGCTGCTTCACTTACGCTCCGCAATCGCTTTCACAATCCCTTCGCGGTCATACACCCCCGTATCCAGCACCCAGCCGGTGACCAGTTCAGCGGGCGTCACGTCAAACGCCGGGTTGAACACCTCCGACTCCACCGGGCTCCAGCGCACCTCGCCAAAGCTGCCGCTGACGCCTTTTACTTCCTCGGCGCTGCGCTGCTCGATCGGGATCGCCTGGCCGTTGGGGCAGTGCGGGTCCACGGTGGTCCAGGGCGCCACGACGTAGAAAGGTATCTTGTGGAAGTGGGCGTTGACCGCCAGGTTATAGGTGCCCACCTTGTTGGCGAAGTCGCCGTTGGCGGCGATGCGGTCGGAGCCGACCAGGATGGCATCGACATGGCCATCGCGCATCAGGATGGCGGCCATGCTGTCGCACTGGATCTGGTGCGGGATGCCGAGGCGGTTCATCTCCCAGGCGGTCAGGCGTCCGCCCTGCAGCAGCGGGCGGGTTTCATCGACCCAGACATGCCTCAGCTTGCCTTGGCGGAAGGCTTCGGCGATCACGCCGATGGCGGTGCCGGCGCCGGCGGTGGCCAGGCTGCCGGTGTTGCAGTGGGTCAGTACCCGGGCACCTTCCGGCAGCAGTTCGGCACCGAACTCGGACATGCGCTGGCACAGGGCGACGTCTTCCTCGAACAGCCCTTCGGCACAGGCGACCAGCGCGGCCGGGCCCTGGTCGATCACTGCCAGCATGCGGTCGAGGCAGTTCATCAGATTGACCGCCGTGGGGCGGGCTTCGCGCAGGGTCGCAGCGGCTTCACGCAGCTGTGCCTCGCTCCAGCCCTGCTCGGCCAGATGGGCCAGCAGCAGGGCAGCACCGATACCGATCAGCGGTGCGCCACGGATCTGCAGCTTGCGGATCATCGTCACCATCGCCTCTACCGAGTCGCAGTGCAGCCAGAGTTCGCGGTCCGGCAACTGGTGCTGGTCCAGCAGTTCAAGACGGTCGTTCTGGTAGCGCAGTGCGGTGGAGATCAGCTCTTTCATGGCCCGGTTCTCGGCAGTATTCAAAACCGCAGAGCTTAAGGGTTATAGGAATATCTGAAAAGAGTCTGAACACTGGGCCGGTTTTTTGTCAGAATGCGGTCATCATCCATTCATGAACAGAACAACAATGATCGAACACAAATTCCATGATGATGCGGCGATCATCGCCTTTGTACGCCGCCATACCCGCCTGTTTGCCGAGGATGCCGTGCTCAAGGTGAGCGAGATCGGTGACGGCAACATCAACTTCGTCTACCGAGTGGCCGAGCCGGGTGGTGCCAGCGTGATCGTCAAGCAGGCGCTGCCCTACGTGCGTATCATCGGCGAGGGCTGGCCATTGTCGCTGGACCGCAATCGCATTGAGGCCGAGGCGCTGGTGCTGGAGGCCGAACATGCCGGCGACTGGGTGCCTGAGGTGTACCACTACGAACAGCCGCTGGCCGCGATCATCATGGAAGACGTGGGTGATCACCAGAACCTGCGCCATGCGCTGATCGCCCGCCGCAAGCTGCCGCAGTTGGCGGAACATCTGGGCCTGTTCATGGCACGAACCCTGTTCCACACCAGCGATATGCATCTGGATGCGCACCAGAAGAAGGATCTGGTGAAGCGGTTCATCAACCCGGATCTGTGCAAGATCACCGAAGACTTGTTTTTCCTCGACCCCTTCTGTGACCACGAGCGCAACGCGATCAATCCGCCGCTGCGTCCGGTGGCTGAAGCACTGTGGCAGGACGATCTGCTCAAGGTGGAAGTGGCCGAGCTGAAGTACGCCTTCCTCAACCGTGCCGAGGCTCTGCTGCACGGCGACCTGCACTCCGGCTCCATCTTTGTCACCGAAACCAGCACCCAGGTGATCGACCCTGAGTTTGCCTACTTCGGCCCGATCGGCTTCGATGTCGGCAGCCTGATCGGCAACCTGCTGCTCAACTGGTGTGGTCAGCAGCGTCTGGCCGGTGACGAGGCGGAGCGCGAAGCCTGGCGCGACTGGCTGCTGGTGCAGCTGGAGAAGCTCTGGCACCACTTCAGCCGCGAATTCAGTCGCCTGATGCGCGAAGCCACCACTGACCCGACGCTGCAGAACGAGCACTGGCAGCAGCGCCGTCTGCTGCAGATCTGGCATGATAGCCTCGGCTATGCGGGTACCGAGCTGATCCGCCGTACCATCGGTCTGGCGCACGTAGCCGATCTGGACATGATCGACGATGAACACCAGCGCGCGCAGGCGGAAGCGATGGCACTGCACCTGGGCCGCGAGCTGATCATGGAGCGTACCCGGATCAACTCGATGGAAGCACTGGTGGACCTGATCTGCCAGCTCAACGACTGATAACCGAAAGAGACGTGCGTACGATTGATGGCTAAACGACTGCTGCTCAACTGCGATATGGGCGAAAGCTTTGGCCCCTGGAATATGGGGCTGGACGAACAGGTGATGCCGCTGGTGGACATGGCCAACATCGCCTGCGGTTTCCATGCCTCAGATCCGGTGACCATGACCCGTACGGTGCTGTTGGCCAAGCATGCCGGAACGCTGATCGGCGCCCATCCGAGCTATCCGGACCTGGTCGGCTTCGGGCGGCGCAGCCTGCAGTGCCACCCGCAGGAAGTCGTGGCGATGGTCCAGTACCAGATCGGCGCGCTGGATGGCATCGCCCGGGCCCACGACATGAAGGTCAGCTACGTCAAACCGCACGGGGCGATGTACAACGACATGATGCGGGATCACGATATCCTGCGCGCCGTGCTGGAGGGCGTGACTCAATATGATCGCACCCTGCCGCTGATGCTGATGGCCACCGCCGACAACCGTGCGGTCAAGGCGATCGCCGAGGAATTCGGTGCATTGCTGATGTTCGAGGCCTTTGCCGACCGCGCCTATGATGAGCACGGCTTTCTGGTGCCGCGCACGGTGGCCGGTGCGGTCTATCATGACGAAGCGCGCATTCTGCAGCAGTCGCTGCGGCTGGCTGAAGCGGGTGTGGTGACGACGCTCGATGGCGCCGAGGTCGCGCTGGCGGCCGATACCCTCTGCGTCCATGGCGACAACGCCGAGTCGGTGCAGGCGGTGCAGCATATCCGTGCCGCACTGGACAGGCTCTATACAGGCAAGGATGCATGATCCACTGGAGTATCGAAAACGCCGGTCCTGATGCGTTGATCATCCGTTTCGGCCAGCAGATCGACGAGACGCTGGTGCCGTTGATCCGTGCAGCTTCGGATCTGATCGCTGCTGAGTTGAGTGACCAGTTGCGCGACCTGGTGCCGTCCTATACCACGCTGATGGTCGTCTACGACCCGCTGCGGACTGATTTCGCGGGCATGGTTCAGAAGATCAATGCACGGCTGTCGACGCTGGAGGTGACTCGGGCCGAAACCGGTCGCCGGGTCGAGATTCCGGTCTACTACGATCCCGAAGTGGGGCCTGATCTGGAACGGGTCGCGCGGCTGCACGGCATCAGCACCGATGAAGTGATCCGGTTGCATACGGCCCGTGACTATCACGTCTTTGCCATCGGCTTTGCCCCCGGTTTCGCCTATATGGGGCAGGTTGATCCGGCGCTGCGCACGCCGCGGCTGGAGACCCCCAGAACCCGGGTACCGGTCGGCTCCGTGGCACTGGCCGATCAGCAGACCGCGGTCTATCCGGTCGCGACCCCCGGTGGCTGGAATATTCTGGGGCGCACCCCGGTTAAAATGTTCGACCCGGCGCTGGCCGGGCTTTGCCCGGTTGAGGCCGGTGACCGGGTACGTTTTGTCTCCATTTCGAAGGCCGAGTTTCTGGCGGCCGGAGGCGAACTTGAATGAGCGGATTGCGTGTACTCAACCCCGGTATTCTTTCGCTGATGCAGGACCTGGGGCGCTTCGGTTATCAACATCTGGGGTTATCCACAGGCGGTGCGGCGGATGAACACGCCTATCTCTGGGCCAACCGTCTGCTCGGCAACAAACCTGGTGCGGCGGCGGTGGAGATCAGCTTCGGTGGTCTGCAGCTGGAGGCGGAAGTCGCTACTCGCATCGCCATCACCGGCGCCGACCTGCAGCCGACACTCAACGGTACTCCTGTACCGAGCTGGCAGACACTGAACCTGCAGCCCGGTGACCGGTTGACGTTCGGTTATCCCAAAAGCGGTGTGCGCGCCTATCTGGCGGTGCAGGATGGATTCGATATCGAGCCGGCCTTCGGTTCGGTGGCTACGGTGATGCGCGAACGGGTCGGCGGGCTGGATGGCAAGGGCGGCAAACTGGCCGCCGGCGACTTGCTGCCCTGTAGCACCAGTCCGCAGCAGAGCACGGTTGCCATCAGTCCCGGCCAGTTGCCGGACTATGCACAGCCGTTGACTTTGCGGGTGATCGAGGGGCATCAGCGGGAGCTCTTCCCGGCCGAGGAATTGGCGCGTTTCTACCGCGAGGCCTATCAGATCAGTCCGCAGAGCGATCGCATGGGCGTGCGACTGTCAGGCCCCGAGCTGCATCCACTGGCCGATGGCATCATCTCGGAAGGGATCAGTTTTGGCGCCGTGCAGGTGCCCAGAGATGGCCAGCCGATCATCCTGCTCAAGGACCGACAGACCATCGGGGGGTATCCCAAGCTGGGTACGGTGTTCGCGCTGGATGCGTTCATGCTGTCACAACGCCAGCCGAATACCGAAGTGCGCTTTGCACCCATGCCGCTGCATGAGGCGCAACTGGAGCTGCAGCGATTTTATCGCTTCTTTGGTATCTGATCAGGCGCCTGATCAGCTGTCGCTTTCAGGTTCAGCTACTGCTTCAGGCGCGTGGATCGGCAGAACGGTATCCAGCAGCTGTTTCAGGTTGTCGCGGTAGCTGTCCTGCAGCTCCTTCAGCGCATCCGTGAAGCGGCTGTCCTGCTCCACCAGACCGTTCATCAGATCACGACCCGCCTGAGCCGGTGACTGCAGGAAGCCCAGTGAGGGTGCGCCCGCACTTTCGGCCAGGTCCTTCATCAGCTGACCCAGGCGCAGCCCTGGTTTGTCCTGAGGCTGTTCCAGGCTGCCGACCTGCTCATAGGTGCTGGCCTGCGCCCAGCTGCGGCTGTAGCTCATGTTGAGCTCCATCGACTGCAGTTCGCTGGCATCAAAGCTGATATCGGCGCTCTGATCAAACGCCTTCTGCACATCACCGTTAAAGAATTCGTCCGCTACGCCGGAAATATCGCGGATCATCTGCTGCAGCGCATCGATCTCGCCCTCGTCCAGCTCCCCTTTGACGCTGAACTGGTACTGACTACTTTCGCTGCGGCTCACATCCATCCAGGCGACCGCATTACCCTCACTGTCGGCCCCAGCGCCATAAGTGGCGTCGTAGCTCTGGTTGCGGCTGAAGTTGATGGTGACCTCGTCGCCATCCTGGGTTTTGACCGTCAGTGACATGTCTTCGGCGTTGCGGTAACGCTCGGCCGCTCCCATCACCGCCTGCGCGGTCGCCTCACGGCTGCCGGGTGCGATCTCGGCCAGTGCCTCGAAGGTCAGCTTTTCGGTCTCATCCACCTGCTCGGCGATGCTGCCATTGAGCACATTGAGGTTATCGAGAATGTCACGGGCTTCCTTGAAGCCCTTCTCGACCCCTTTTACCGCCGCTTCGTACATCTGGTTCAAGCGCTCATCAGACGCCCCGCGTGCCCGCGCCGCATCCAGCCCCTTGGCGACGAAGTCGCTGATGCGACCGGCCACCTTGTCAGGGGTGAAGTTCTCGGCATCCAGCCCTGACAGCTTCTCGGCCGTCATGCCCGGGATCTGATCGGCCAGCTTGCCCAGCAGTACCTGTGACGCTTTCTGAGGTGAGGCATTGCTGTTGCTCTGCACCATCTCCGACTGCGGGCGGGGTGAAAAAATCTGGGTAGTGGGGCTGTGGATTTTCATGCTGGGCTCGGTACTTTGGGGTTGATCGACTTGTGACGGGTTATCGGCAAGGCTGATTATAACTTGAGCACATGTAGACCGGACAGTTATGGGGTGCCGTACAGAAAAAAACTGGTGGGCCGCGATTCGAGAGGAGGCATGACGCCGTTCGATCTTTGCCCGGATAGTACGTAAACTCCATTCACATGCAAATCACTTTCCTCGGCACCTCCTCCGGTGCCCCGACCCGTCAGCGCAATGTCAGTGCCACCGCCGTTCAACCGGAGCGGGGGAGGGCATGGGTGCTGGTCGACTGCGGGGAAGCGACCCAGCACCAGTTGCTGCGCACCCGGCTGTCGCCGCTGAAGCTTGATACCATCCTGATCACTCATGTGCATGGTGACCACTGCTATGGCTTGCCGGGGTTGTTGGCGTCCTGCCAGTTGAACGGCCGGACGGACCCGCTGACGCTGGTCGGGCCGGCAGCGGTGTGGGCCTATCTGCAGGCGGTGATCGAGCATACCGAGATGCGGATCGATTATCCGTTGCGGTTTGTCGAGGTATCCGAGGCGCTGGCGTTGGAGCAGGGCGGGTTTCGCATTACGGCGGCGCGATTGAGCCATCGCACTGAGTGCTGGGCCTATCGGCTGCAGGAAGCCCGGGTGACGGCGAAGCTGGATACGGCGCGCCTGCAGACCGAGGGAGTCATGCCGTCACCGCTGTACGGACTGTTGCAGCGCGGTGAAACCCTGGTGCTGGAGGACGGGCGTCAACTGGAGGGGGCGGATTACTGTATCCCTTCCTACCCGGCACGCTCGGTCGTGGTCGGGGGCGACAATGACCGGCCTGAGCTGTTGGCCGAGGCCTGTCGTGGTGCTCAACTGCTGGTGCATGAGGCAACCTACACCGAGGAGGTGTTGCAGCAGGTCGGGCCGGAGCCGCAACACAGCAGTGCCGAGCGGGTGGCACGCTTTGCTCAGCAGGCGGGCGTGCCTGCCTTGTTGTTGACCCATTTCAGTCCGCGCTATCTGCTGCACCCACGCAGGGAGCGTGACCTGTCGGTGGAAGAGCTGCGCATCGAGGCGCAGCGGCATTACACGGGGACGCTCTTCCTGGCCCGGGATTTCGAGACCTATACCATCCGCCGTGATGGTCAGGTGGAACGGGTAACGGACTGACGTCCCGGATGAGTTTTGCCGGCGACCTGTGACGACTCACGCACCTTTCTGAATTGCTTAAGTGCAACAAGGCATACCGGTCTCGGCTCTGTTATGGTTAAACCATCATGAAGGCCAGATCTGCGATCGGAGGTGCTGATGGAGTCTGCCAATACCAGCCGCGTGTTGCGGGGATCGATACTGCACTGTCTGGATGACCCGACCACAGCCGGAGAAGCGGCCATACATTATGTTGCCGACGGCCTGCTCTGGATCCAGGATGGCAGAATCAAACACGTGGGTGAGGCTTGCGACCTCAAGCAGCAGCTGCCGGCCGGTCAAGTGATTGAGGATCGGCGCGGCTGCCTGTTGATCCCCGGGCTGATCGATACTCACACCCATTACCCCCAGCTCAGCGTTGCGGCCAGTCCGGCCGGGACGCTGTTCGACTGGCTGGAGCAGCGCGCCTTTCCGGCGGAAGCGGCGCTGGAACAGCCGGGAATGGCTGAGGTGCTGGCCCACCGCTTCATTGCCGAGATGCTGCGCAACGGCACAACCACGGCGATGGTGTTTGCCGGGGTGCAGCCAGAGAGCGCCGATGCCCTGTTCCAGCACGCCCAGCACCTGGGGCTGCGTATGATCGCGGGGAAGGTGCTGCAGGACCGTTTGGTGCCCGACGCGTTGCGCGAGTCGCCGGAACAGGCACAGGAGGAGACCGATCGGCTGATTCAGCGCTGGCACGGGCGTGACCGTTTGGCTTATGCATTGACGCCTCGCTTTGCGCCAGCCTGCTCTGAAGCGCTGCTGGCGTTGTGTCGTGACTGGCTGCGGCAGTCCCCCAGCCTCTATCTGCAGACGCATCTGGCGGAAACCCGGGAGGAGTGCGAACGGGTGGCGCAGGAGTTTCCGCGCTATAAGGGTTATCTGGATCTCTACGACCAGTTCGGCTTCCTGCGCCCGGGATCGGTGTTTGCGCATGCGATTCACCTGAACAGTGATGAGCAGCAGCGGCTGGGCGAGAGCGGGGCTGCAGTGGCGCACTGCCCGTCGTCCAACCTGCTGTTGGGCTCGGGTCTGATGCCGCTAAAGGCGTTGCAGCAGGCGGGCGTGCCGCTGTCGGTGGGCACCGATGTGGGGGCCGGGCCAAGCTGCTCGGTGCTGAAGACGCTGGCCGATGCCCTGCGGGTGCAACAGTTGCGTGGCGAACCCCTTGGGGTGTTGCAGGCGTTCTATCTGGCGACGCTGGGCGGTGCGCGGGCATTGCGACTGGAGCAGGAGATCGGCAGCTTTCGTCAGGGCATAGAGGCGGATTTTCTGGTGCTGGATCTGGAGGCAACGCCGGAACTGGCCGAGCGCACCGCTCGAGCCGACAGTCTGGAAGAGATGATCAGCCTGTTGATTCTGCTGGGTGATGATCGCTTGATCGCAGAAACCAATATTCAGGGACGCAGGGTCACACCGGTCGGGCCGGTTGTATACGGCCAGGAGGCCTGACCCGGGCCGCCGGTTCATCCTGCGCAACCCTGTGTGCGCGTGCGAAAAGCAGGCGTACAATGGGCGCCTTTTTCAGACAGGGAGAGCCCCGGTGAACGCAACAACCTCCAGTCCCAAAGGACTGGCCCCCGAAATCGTGGTGATGCTGGCCGGCATCGTGGCCGCGCTGCATATCGGCAAACTGCCGCCGGCCATCCCGGTGTTGCAGGCGGAACTGGGTGTCAGCCTGGTGCAGGCGGGGTTCCTGCTGTCGCTGGTTCAGCTGGCGGGCATGATCGGTGGCGCGCTGATCGGTGTGCTGGCTGACAGTGCCGGGCTGAGGCGCAGTATCCTGACGGGGCTGGCTATCCTGACACTCAGCAGTGTGCTGGGCGGGTTTGCCGGCTCGGCGACGGAGTTGCTGCTGTTGCGTGGTCTGGAAGGCTTTGGTTTCCTGCTGGTGACACTGTCCGGACCAGGGCTGATTCGCCAGTTGGTGGTACCTGAAAAATTGAGCCTGCGACTGGGCTGGTGGGGCTGCTACATGGGCTTTGGTACCGGCACCGGTCTGCTGATCGGTCCCTGGCTGATGCAGCAGCTGGGCTGGCAGGGCTGGTGGTGGCTGATCGCTGCGGTCACTCTGCTGATGCTGGGTTGGGTAGTGGTCTCAGTGCCGGGGGACCGGGCTGATGAGAACCCGCGTAGCGGATCCCCCCTTTCGGGCTTGCGGGCACTGCTGGGGCGCCTCAAACTGACGCTGAGCAGCCCCGGGCCCTGGCTGGTGGCGCTGATTTTTGCCACCTACTCCGGGCAGTGGTTGTCGGTCATCGGCTTTCTGCCTTCCATCTATACTCAGGCCGGCCTGGAAGGCACTCTGGTCGGCGTGCTGACCTCAATTGCGGCGGCGGCCAATGTCGTCGGCAACGTGGCCTCCGGTCGCCTGCTGCATGCTGGCGTCGGGGCGCGTCAGTTGCTGTATATCGGCTTCGCCGTGATGACACTGACCACCTGGACAGCGTTTTCTTCCATCACGGCTGATTTGCCCTGGCTGCGCTACGCGGCCGTACTGGTGTTCTCGTCGGTCAGCGGTGTGATCCCCGGAGTGCTGTTCTCGCTGGCGGTGCGTCTGGCGCCGGACAGCTCGGTAGTGTCCACCTCGGTGGGCTGGATGCTGCAATTGTCAGCGTTGGGACAATTCGTGGCCCCGCCGGTGATCGGGGCGTTGGCGGCCTGGGCCGGTGGCTGGCAGCTGACCTGGCTGGCTACCGGTTGCCTGTCGCTGGTGGGCGTGTTGCTGGTGACACGGGTGGCGCGCCTGCTCTAAGGTTCGTCCGCGCGCCCCGCCCGCGTTGTCTCAGATCTGGAAGGCGGGTTCCAGTATCGGCATGGAGCGCTGGGGTACGGGAATATTCTCGGCCCCGGCCTGCGTCATCACCCAGTGGACACGCTCTTCCGGTGTCAGATGAGGGCGTCTGAGCCCCTCCACCGCTTTCAGTCGCGGCAGCAGCCCCTGGCCGTTGGCGATCTGGATCGCCAGACCCGGCCGGGCGTTCAGCTCCAGCAGCAGGGGGCCGCGGCTTTCATCCACCACCAGGTCCACCCCCATGTACCCCAGCCCGGTGGCCTCGTAGCAGCGGCTGGCCATGTTGAGCAGGTAGTGCCAGTTGTCGATCTGGATATCGGCCAGATTGAGGTCGTTGTCCGGGTGCCGGCCCAACGGGCGGTCGAACTGGACGGCGTTCAGTGCATGGCCGTTGGCCAGGTTCAGGCCCACGCCCACAGCGCCCTGGTGCAGGTTGGCCTTGCCATCGGAAGCGTGTGTCGCCAGGCGCAGCATTGCCATCACCGGATAGCCCTTGAATACGACGATGCGGATGTCGGGCACGCCTTCATGGGAGAAGCGGGCCAGGCGCGGGTCGCAGCGCACCAGCGCCTCGATCACCGCTACATCGGGTGAGCCGCCCAGTGAGTACAGGCCGGCCAGGATGTTGGACAGGTGGCGTTCGATCTCGTCCAGGCTGACCTTGCTGCCCGAGGGCTTGACGAAGTCGTCGCCCTCGCGGCCGGTGATCACCAGGATACCCTTGCCGCCGGAGCCCTTGGCCGGCTTGATCGCAAAGCCGTCCAGATCAGCGACCTGCTCACTGAAGTGACCAATCTCGTGCTGTTCGCGCACCACCTGCAGCAGCTTGGGGCTGGCCACTTCGTACTCATCCACGATCAGCTTGGTTTTCAGCTTGTTGTCCACCAGCGGGTAGGCGCTGCGGTCGTTGTAGCGGGCGATGTAATCGATGTTGCGCTTGTTCATGCTGAGCATGCCCAGCTGTTTCAGCTCGCGCGGGCGGATCCAGTCAAACATCAGTGGTACCTCTTCATCGGCGCAAAGCGGCGCAGCTCGGTGAGCTTGTAGCCGGTGTACTGGCCCAGCAGCAGGATGATGCCCAACACCACCAGATGCAGTTCCGGGAAGTTGAAACTGATGTGCTCGGCCAGCGGCGCACGCATCACCAGGTAGGCAAGCGTCGCTACCAGCAGGCTGCCGGCGCCCTGGATCATGACTTCGTGGGCGCCTTCCTCCTCCCAGAGAATGGACATGCGCTCAATGGTCCAGGCCAGGATCACCATCGGGAAAAAGGTGACAGTCATGCCGGTGCTGAAGCCCATCTGGTAACCGATGATGCTGATCCCGGCGGTAATGCCCAGCACCAGGATGATCAGGGCCGAGATGCGCGACACCAGCAGCAGGTTGAGGCTGGACAGGTAGCCGCGCATCAGCAGACCCAAGGTGACAACGCTAATGAAGGCTGCGAGGCCCGGCAGCAGCGAGGTCTGTACGAAAGCGACGGCGATCAGCACCGGCATGAAGGTACCGGAGGTCTTGATACCGACCAGAATCCGCATCAGGCAGACCACCAGCGCGCCGAACGGCAGCAGCAGAAGCATGCGGAACATGCCCTGCTGTTCCACCGGTAACTGGTAGAGGCTGAGTGAGCCGAAAGCGCGTTCGTTGGCCTCGGCGCGGACAATCTGCAGGGCCGGTACGGTCTGACGCAGCATGGAGAAACGTACCACGGAGTCGGTGCCGCCGGTTACGTCCAGCAGGGAGCCGTCGGCCTGTCGCCAGAGCAGCACGTCGGACGGCACGCCCTGAGCGCCGGTGCGCGGGTTGAAGGTCAGCCAGTGGTCGCCATCATGAATCTGCAGCCAGGGCTGCAGGCTCTGCTGGCGGCGGGCGTCTTCAAGTTGCAGGCCGTCGGCGATTCGGGCGGGAATGCCGGCAAAGTTGAGCAGCTGGTACAGGGTTGGGGCCAGTGCGCCGTCGCTGAGCAACAGGCGGGTATTCTGGTCCGGCGTGGCACTGTTGAGCAGCGCGATCAGTTCTCGGGTCAGGCTGGTGGCATCACTGGAGCGGGCCTCGGCCTGTTGCAGCAGAGCGCGTGCAGCCGTGGCGTCCGGTTCTTCCAGGAAGACTTCGGCCGGTTCCACAGGGCCGGGCTCAAGTACCGGCTCGCTGGCATAGTCGTCCGGGATCAGGCGGGTTTTGAAGTAGAGCGTCTGTGGACCGGCCGCATCACGGATGGTCCACTCGGCGCGGCGGTCGCCCTGGTGTTCGGTAATCGCAAAGCCGTAGCCGGGAGAAGCGGCCTGCTCGGTCAGGGTGTAGAACCCCGGCGGCTGATCGGGAATGTTCAGATTGACGCTGACCGGCTCGTCCCAGGCCTGAAAGTCGATGCGGGCTTCCACCAGCCAGACCGGCTGTTGCGCGCCTGGCAGCCAGGGCACACCCATCTGCATATGGCGCAGTACGGCCAGCAGCAGACCGGCCGCGATCAGCAGCAGGGTCGCCAGATAGAACGGGGTCTTGGAATGGCGGATCAAGGTGTATCTCCTGCTTCATCGGGCTGGGCGAGGGTGTCCGGCAAGGTGGTGACATATTCACGGCCCACATCGATCAGCATGACATCACGTAACACGTTGCGGCCGAGCAGTACCGGGTAGGTCAGGTGGCTGCGGTCACTCAGCGTGAATTCGGCCGTCTGGCGATGGTTGCCGACGACGAAGGGCAGCTCGACCACCGGGCGGCGCTCGGCGCCATCGGTGCTGGACTGGAGGATTCTGGCATTTCGGGAAAGCTCCCGTTCCAGGGTGATGTTTTCCTTGGTTTGCGGGTTCTGAATATCGAAGCGCACCCAGTTTTCACCGTCGCGCTCGAAACGCTGGATATTGGTGGCATGCAGCGATGACGTGGTGGCTCCGCTGTCGATACGGGCATCCAGAATCAGCCCGGGGACTGCGAGGTAGAACTTTTCCACTTCACCGACTACCAGTTTGCCCTGATAGTGTCCGGGAGCCTCTGGGCTGTTCGGGGCGGCGCTTGCCTGCAGTATCCGATCACGTACCGGGCGCAGCTTGTCCAGCTTCTCGTTCTGCTCCTTGAGTGCGTCGTGCAGTTCCTTGCGTTGAAAATGCTGGGCCCGGCTCAGTGAATCAAACTGTTGCTGGCTGATGACCGTCAGTGTTTCCAGGCGGCTCTGCTGTTGGTACAGCTGCTGGCTCAGCTGGTCCAGTTCCGCGCGTTCCAGGAACAGGTAGCGGTCATGACTGCAGGCTGCCGTCAGACTCGCCAGCAGCAGCAGAGCGAGTGGGCGAAACAGCTTGAGGGCGCGTTGTTGCATTGAAAAATCTCCATAGCGCAGAATCCCGGCATGGATGTGTCCACGGAAGGGACGTGATCGTGCGCGGCTTGATCTGCGCGGATAGTGCCGTGTGTCGGCTGAACAGATGATGAAACCTGATGGGTATTATAGCGGCTGTGGTTCTGACAGAGTGGGGAGGACGGCGACAGCCATTTCTTCGCGGTCATATTCGTCCAGCGTGCATGCCGGAACGGAGTATTACGGGGGGCAGGAAGGCGAGGGTAGAGAGGGTGCCATCCTTGGCCATCTCGTGCTGGAGAGGTGTGCCGGTGATACTGGCCGTCAGGGAAGCTCCCCTCAGGCTTTGAGACTACCAACCGGCAACCATTATTGTGTCTCTAATTTAATACATTAATTTTCGATTTGGAATAGCAGCTGCTCAGATTGAGGGCGTGAGCAAGCACCAACCCGGAGAGCGTGTCCCGGGCTGACGTGACGGAGTACATGGGGGATGAAAGGCGTATACAAAAACACCCCTTCAGAATACTGTTTGTTAACAGCACTCTGAAGGGGTGTCTGTCCGGCGACCCAGTTAGGGTGAATCTCTCCTTCGGTAACCCGGCAGCCGTTTCCTTAGGCCCTGAGCTTTGCGCCGATCCTTATATAAAGGACCGTTGCCTTTTCGAGAGAGACTCTTCGCTGGAAAGCGGTTCTGGCTGATCGCATCAGCACCAAACCTGAAATGCACATTAGCAGCAAATGGCAGGGTTTGCCAAAAAATAAGTTGCGTCAGATCAATAAATAATACTTGTTTGTCTCTTATGTAAGACGGTTTTTGTTCGTCAAGTGTCCCCATAGCCTGCCTGGCGATGATCGATATCTTGGCCCTTGTTACAGACTGCCCCTTGGCGGCAAGGTCTGCATCCGTGTCTCTGCCGAGCTCCCGTCAGGTACCGATCGATGGATTTTACATGCCTAATTTATTCAACGACTTGCGGATTGTTGTGAATACCTGTTTCAGAATGGAGCAGCTAAAAGATTGATTCTTTCATTTTTCGGCTGTTTTTGCGCGCATATTCAAAGCACCTTTCTCGATATCGACGGTAGACTTCTCCTCCAATACAGACTCTTCTGCTGAGTACACCTCTGCGGTCGGCATAACAAGAATAACGAAGTACTGAGGTGCGGAATGAACCGCAATATATCCCTTCCAGCCCGTCTGCATTCCTTGATGCATACAAGTCACGGGCAGTTGACAGTTCAGTTCTTTTTTCGGTCCCCGGAGATCCGGTGGTCCGATATTCACACTGCAAAAAGCCGTCCGTTTGAGGCCTTGCATTCCACAGCCTTATCTCAGGCAGGTCGCTGAGCCCTTGCAGGCATCAATGCCCGTTGCCAACCGGCCGTGGTCTGCAAGCGTGCACGACTTCGTTCGGAAAAGGTGCCCCCACCGGTAGCAATATCCATGCATCGAACACTCAATACCCAAAGGGGAAAATAGGTAAACTCATGAAAATAAAAAAACTTCCACTGGCTATCGCTGTACTGGGCGTGATGTCTGCTGTTCCGGCCGTGGCGGCCGATAGTGATGATGGTATGCAGGTCAACCTGGACTTCCGTACCTTCTACATGAATCGCGACTTTGATCAGGGTATCCCGGATACGATCGCGGCGGGTCAGGCGTTCCGCTTTGAACTTCTGTCTCCGTACTGGAATGACATGGTCGGTGTGGATGTCTCTGCCGTTCATGTGGCCAAGCTGGAAGGCGACAAGACTGAAAACTCCTCTGATGTGCTGACGCCGGAAGGTGATGGTTACACCACGCTGGAGCAGGCCTACCTGAAGCTGCGCCCGGTCGAGAATGTCGACCTGAAACTGGGTCGCATGATTCTGATGACGCCGCTGCTGAACGACCTGACGTCGCGCATCTCTGCACCGAGCACCCAGGGCTTCTACGGCGAAGCCAAATTGGGCAGTGGCAAGCTGTACGCGATCTACTCCGATAGGGCGTCGATGAACAACAGCGAGGACTTCGAGAAATACCGCGCGGCCAATGGTGAAACCTATGACATCAAGTCACTGGGTGCGACCTACACGTTTGATAACGGCCTGAGTACACACCTGCAGTACGCAGTGGCGGACGACTACCAAAAGCAGCTTTACCTGAACGCAAGCTACACCACCAAACTGGCGGATCATGACCTGCTGCTGGACCTGACCCATATGCGGGGTGAGGATGACGGCGACCTCTATGGCGCCGACTATGACAGTAATCTGACCGGGCTGACCGGCCGCCTGTCCAAGGGCAATTGGGCCTATACCCTGGCCTATCAGACCATCGGCGGCAACGATGGCTACGATCAGCAGTGGGGCGGTGACGACAATACCCAGTTCTTCACCTGGGGTGCCGTACAGCTGCTCGATTTCAATGCAGAAGACGAACAGTCCCTGCAGTTCCGTGTTGATTACGATGTGCCGTCCGTACCGGGCCTGCACCTGATGGCGCGTCACACCGAGTCCTGGGATATCGACTACGCCGGTGGTGATGACGGTCAGCGCCGTGAAACCAACTTCGATGCCAAGTACACGCTGCAGGATGGCGCCGCCAAGGGGCTGAGCCTGCGTCTGCGTGTGGCGCATGTCGATGGTGACGACGCCGTGGTGCCCCGCATCAACGACATCCGTCTGATCGCCGACTATCGCACCAACCTGCTGTAACCCTGCCCCACCCTGGCGCTGACCATTCATCAACAAGCTATCGGTCGGCGCCGGCCATCCTGCTGGTATGTGAACCCCGTTACTTGTAAGCGGCTTTGGAGGCTTCGGCCTCCGTTTTTTTGCGTTCTTCTCGCTGATGTCACGACAGGCTGATTCGCTATCATGGCGATAGCTGTATTGCTGAACCGGACCGGCTGGTTCTGGGGAATCAGGTCTGCGACAGGCATGTGCCGCTTGAGAAATGAGTGGTCATCATCATCAAGTGCCAGTTCTGCTTCGTTAAAGCAGGTTATCCCGGCCTGAAGAAAAACGACGGCAAGTTAGCGATGCTGTTTGCACTGGCCAACGTTGTACGTGTGGATCAGATGTTGAGAGCGCAGGGTTAACCTGTCTGGTGCCTGAAAAGCTCGTTTTGACCCATTTAAGGCGGGAAAATACGCTCGCCTGAGGGCTCTTTTCAGATAAGAATCGGGGGGCAACCCGGAATCGCGGACTTAATCACAGGTTTCCTGGTGGGGCTTGAGTCATTGCTCCCAGCAGACCCCCTCGAACTGACAGATGAGGATCTTAAGTGGCTTAATGCTCCCGCTGTTGGGGAAGAGATAGTCGATTAATCAGACCTCAAAGGACGTTTCTTTACGACTTGCCTGAAAGTTCAAACCAAATATCCACTTGCAACAAGGCCTGTCGCTACCAGCAGCAACAATCCGCCTGAGTCCAGGGGTTTACCGGTGATGACTGGCAGCGCTTCCTGAAAGCCCATCATCTGGCTTGCAATATGAGTAGACGTGGGAATTACCACGACAACGCGGTTGCAGAGAGCTTTTTCAAGCTACTTAAACGCGAACGGATCAAGCGCAGGATCTATCCGAACAGGTCAGAAGTCTGGAGCGATGTGTTCGGCTATATCGAGATGTTTTACAACGTCGAGTCGGCATCATGGTTCCAATCGTGGGCTTTCGCCGGGAGAGTTTGAAAAGCAGTACTCAGCTAAAAAGACAGATTGTCTAATAAACTCGGGGCGGTTCACCTTGTGGTAACGATAGATGAATTTTGATTTATCACGTTTTTGTAGCAGTGCAATGAATTATAAAATATATGTATGTCATCTATATAATATATATAATTGTTTTTTAAAAGGTGTGTTGATAATTTCTTGTTGTGGTTTTTTGAAAGATATAATTCTGTGTAGTGGTTATCGAACGACAAGGTTTATAAAATTAAAATAATTATGGAGCCATAATAGATGTCAATGTATAAAATAAAAAAAATCCAGGCACTAACCTCTATCCTTGCAATTGGCGTGGCAAGTCATGCTTCTGCTGTAAGTTTTAACGTAGGAGACTATGAAGCAAGTGTATATGGTTATGTGCGCTTGAACATGGCTTATGATTTTGATGAAAGTATTGGCGGCGGTGCACAAAATGGCTTGTTCCCTAAACTAAACGATTCAGGCTCCACGGGCGAGTTTAATGCTACGGCAAACCAGTCGCGTATTGGTGTCAGTATTAAGAAAGAAAATGGTCCTAAAGTCGTCGTTGAAGGTGACTTCTACACAGGAACTATGCGGCTTCGTCATGCTTATGGCGAATATAAAGGTCTCCTGGCAGGGCAGTACTGGTCTAACTACAATAGCTTTGTTGCATCTACACCAACACTTGACTTCAATGGTTTGGTTGGTGTTCCAGGGCTGCAGCACCGTGAGCCCCAGCTACGTTATACAAATGGAAAATTCTCAGTATCTATTGAGGATCCTCGTAGTGGTTTCAATAGTGCGAATGGTGCTGCCTTGAAGCAGAGCTCTCCGGCATTTACGGCTCGCTATGAGTCTCGCGCCAATGGTGGGGGTGTTTCCTTTGGTGCGCTTGCCAAGCAGAACACCCATGATAATGGTGTGAGTGATGACTCGACTTTCGCATATGCTGTATTTGGTGCGGGAAAGGTCGCTATAGCTGAAAATGTTAGTATTCAAGGTAGTATCAACTACTCTGATGGTGCCAACAAATACTTGTACCAGTCTTATGCAGATGATGCCTATCTGGATGCCTCTGGCAGCCTGCAAAATATCACCGGTTATGCAGGTCAGCTGGGTGCTACCTTTAAGCTGGATGGTGGTGACAGAATTAATTTAGGTGTTGGTATGGCTAAGGTTGACTGGGATGATGCTGTTGCTGACGGGATTGCTGTCAACAGCAAATCTGAATTGAACCGTAACATCATTATTAACTACCAGTGGACACCAGTAAAGGATGTTATGTTTGGTGTTGAAGTTAGCAACTGGTATAAAGAAAAGGTAGACGGAACAGATACTAGTGCCAATCGCTTGATGTTTGCCGCGCAATATAACTTCTAATTTATTGTCTATATATCTAGTGTGAATTCGTAAAAACCTGATTTTTATCGGGTTAGTTCTGGCAGCCTCTTCCCCGGGTTGCCAGATTTTTTATATACGATAAAGGTTATAACGATATTATTATGGAGTCTATGGTGTCGTTGGCGTACTATCATACTGAATCGGGCTTAAATATCTCTAAGCCCACCTTGTTGGAACCCCTCATGGGGTAACAGATGTTGCATACGAGGTTTCGAAATTCCGTAAAAAGGAGTTGGCTGCAGACATGGTATCAATCAAACGGGTATTTTCGGCTGGTGAAGCGCCTCGGATTGAGCCTCGGAAGGTCGAAGAGAGCCGTATTAAGTCTGGAAAATTGGCCGTATCTGCCAGTAAAACTGGGAAACTGGTACGTGAGTCGCTACTAGAACGGATGTTTCGGTACGAAGCTGTTCGTCTGATCCTCATTCGGGCGGCAGCAGGGTTCGGTAAAACCACCTTGATGCAGCAGTATCACCAATGCTGTATGGACGCGGGTCTACAGACACTGTGGATTCACTTGGATCGAGCGGATAACGACTTCGGGCGCTTCCTCATGAATCTTGATGCAGGCTTATGTGTTTTTGAGGGCCGTGATGCCCGCCGGGTAGAGGCAGATAAGGGTGATGAATTGCAGCAGGCGCAACACCTGCTCGAGCGTTTGGCCCGGATCAGTAGTCCCTTTGTCATCATGCTTGACGAGTTCGAGGTTATTCAAACCCCGGCCCTGGTTAATTTTACCCGCCAGATGATAGAGAACATGCCGGCAGGCAGTGTTTTGGTGATTGCCTCGCGCTCCACGCCGGATATTGGTCTGGGGCGGCTCCGGGCCCGTGGTCAATTGCTGGATATTAATCCGAGAGCTCTTCGGTTCTCCTTTGACGAGACCGCTCGCTTCCTTCAGGACAACTGTCAGTTGGCCCTGCACGATAAAGAAATAGCCACCTTATATCGCTGCACTGAAGGCTGGATTACCGCCATTTACCTGGCCAGTCTGTCGTTACAGGACCGGCAGGACAAAGCGGCCTTTGTGGCTTCGTTCTCCGGCTCAAACCTGGAGTTGGCTGAGTATCTGACCGAGGATATTCTGCTGCGGCAGCCCGAGGCCTGTCGCCAATTCCTGCTCGACAGTAGTGTGTTGTCGCAGCTGAATGTGTCGCTATGCGCAGCGGTGACTGGTTTTAGTGAAAGCGACAGCGCTGATATGCTTCAGGGGCTGGAGCGCAATAACTTGTTCCTGGTCCCGCTGGATAGCGGCCATGAGTGGTTTCGTTATCACAATCTATTCGCCAGCTATCTTAAGGGCTCCCTCGAGCGGCGCTTTCCCGGACGAACGCAAGAATTACATCATCGAGCCGCCGTTTGGTACCTGAGGCAGAACCGTTCAGTGCCGGCCATTAACCATCTGCTTGAAGGGGGAGCGCCGGGTGAGGCGGCAGAGCAGATTGACCTTATTATCACCGAACTCACCGATGCGGGGCGCTCACACCTTCTGTTGCGCTGGGTGGATCGTCTACCCACAGATGTGCTTGAGTGCTACCCCCGCCTGTGTTTGGCATATGCTTGGAGTTTGGCGCTTCATCGACGCTATCAGCAAGCCCTGGGATGGGTAGGCCGTATTGAAAAATGGCGGAGGGAGGATGGAGAGCTGTTTGTGCGTGAAGCCCAGACCATTCGCTGCCTGGTCCTGGTGCTGACCGATCGTATCGAGGAAGGGTACCAGCTCTGCAGCCAGCATATCGAGCGGATGCCTGAAGAGGAAATGTTTCAGTATGGCAGTGTTGCAAATGCCTTGGCTATCAGCATGGTCGCCACCGGCCGTTATGACAAGGCTAAGCGTTTGCTGTCCCGAATACTGCTGCGCAACACTCAGCGTAATTCAAATGTAATGCGCACGATTGCTTTCGGGATTGAGGCTGTTATTGATTTGCTGCAGGGGCGGCTCGGCACGGCGATCGCTCGACTTGAGGTCACCATGGAGCGTAATTGTGAGCAAAGTGCCGGCGGTTTTTTTGGCGGTAAGCCGTCCTTGGATATCATTTCGTCCCTTATGCTCTATGAACTTGACGAGCTAAAGGAGGTGAAACGACGGCTTTCCGACGCTATTCCCTATGCCAAGGAAAGCAGCCCGCCGGACTCGCTGATTTCCTGCCATATTCTGTTGGCACGCATTGCTTACCTGGACGGTGACCGTAATGGGTACGAGCGTCATCTCGCCGACCTGGAGCAGATTGGGCTCCAGGCGGGCTCATCTCGAATAGTATGCTCGGCATGGCTGGAGCGTACCCGTACCGCTATTTTGGAGAATCGACTGGACAGTGCTCAAGTAATGTTGGGCTCTGTGGAAGCGACAGGAGATTGGGAAGAGCCTGATATCCTGTTTTACGCTAACGATGTGGATGTGCCTAGTATTGCCCGAGCGCGACTGAGCATCGCGAAGGGGGAGTATACAACAACGATTGATGCCCTGAATCTGGCGATCAAAGCTAACCGGCAGAAGAATCTCTTTCGACGGCTGCTGAAGTTGCGTTTGTTGCTGGCCTTGGCCTTGGATGGCTTGGGCGATGAGTCACAGGCTTTCGAAGAGATTACCGAAGCACTGCGTTTGGCGAGCCACGAGGGCTTTGTTCGCAGTTTCCTCGACGAGGGAGATGCTTTAGGTGCATTGCTGCAGCGTTGGGCCAGGGTTGGCCGGCAAGCCTGCGCGGGCTTGGGGATAGAAGCCCACTTTCTTGATCGCCTGCTACAGCGTTTTGCCGATAGATCTGACCAGACAGCCGTCACTGAGAAAGACCAGACTGACCAGCAGGAAGTGCTGACGGGTCGGGAGCGTCAAGTCATCCGGTTTTTGGCTGAGGGGCTCAGCAACAAGGCCATCGCAGAAAAAATGTTTCTTTCCGTTTTTACGGTAAAAAGTCACCTGCGAAACATCAATTCCAAACTGGGCGCGCGCGGGCGTACCGAAGCGATCGCGATTGCCAGGGCTCAGGGCTTGCTGAAATGATATCTGCCCGCAGGTGCCAGTGGCGATACGGACTTGCCTGCAAGCGCTGAACGTTTCAGGCATATCGAACCGGGCCTACAGTGGCCCGGCTGACCGCGTCCGGCCTAATCTGCCACGAAGCACCTCTTCTCCTCACAATTCCCTTTTCCTGTATTGTTAAAAAGACGGTTTCCAATAGGGTTAAGGCCTTTTGCCGTGTTTCTTCTCTCAAGCTCAATGTGTGTACTCCTCGCAGCTGTTTGGTCGCGCTCTGCACGCCTTGGTCTGCCTATCCAATTCTCGATTCTCGTAACTGCGTCTGCCAAGTGGTTAGCTCCTGAACGTGACGTCATCCGGTGCGCTAGCTAACCAGAATTTCCGCGAGGGGAGCTAGGCATGATGTCGGGATTGGACAGGAAAGAACCAAGGGGGCGCAGTTCATAGGAACTAGTCGCCCCTTGTTTGCAGCTTCATCCCTTCGACTCATGTGCTTCCGAATCCCCGTGGATATGCTGCCCTTATAAAAATAACAATTCACCGGGTGGGGTATGTATTTAACTCAAGGGCTGCATAAGGTAGTGCCGAAGCAGCAGGAGCATAACGCGAATGTTTTCGAGGACGTCCTCGGATATTGCGTGAGCATAGCGATCGTTTCCACAAGCTCCGCGACCACCTCTGTCTATGGCATTCGTGCCCACAGCCCCCTCACATCGCGAAATACAAATACCCGCAATCAATGGAATTTGTTACCGAGCGGCCGTTTTCGGCGGCTGGGAAAATCCTCAAGTGCAAGTTGCGTGATCCCTACTTGAAAGAGCAGTCCCGGGCGGGCAGCTGACAGCGTGGGTGGCCGTCCGATTTCTCAGGAGAAGAACGATGAGCAATAAAGTGGTAGTAGCCGGGGTTGGCATGATCCCATTCACCAAGCCTGGCACTAGCGATGAATATCACATCATGGGGGCGAATGCTGCCAAGGCGGCCCTGGCTGATGCGGGCATTGACTATGCCTTTGTGCAGCAGGCGTATGTCGGCTATGTCTATGGTGATTCCACGAGTGGTCAGGCGGCGGTTTATGGCGTCGGCTTGACCGGTATCCCCGTAATCAACGTTAACAATAACTGTGCTACCGGATCTACTGCGTTGTTTCTTGCACGTCAGGCCGTGGAAAGTGGCGCCATCGACTGTGCCATTGCTCTGGGCTTTGAACAAATGACACCGGGGGCATTGAAGGGGACCTACACCGACAGGGCTAGCCCTATGGCTCGCTTCGCCAAAACCATGAGCGAGCTGCAAGGCTACGATGAACAGGTCCCTCGCGCAGCACAATTTTTCGGTGGAGCCGGACGCGCCTACATGCAGGAGCATGGTATCAGCCGGGAGACCTTCGCACGTATATCGGTCAAGGCTCGTCAGCATGCTGCACGTAACCCCTTGGCTGTCTTTCGCCAGACGGTGACGCTGGAAGAGGTTATGGCTGCGCCGGTGATTTTCGATCCTCTTACTCGGCTGCAGTGCTGTCCACCGACCTGTGGTGCGGCCGCTGCGATCATTTGTTCCGAATCTTTTGCCAAGAGGCACGGCTTGAATACGGACGTTCTGATTGCCGGTCAGGCCATGACGACCGACCGTAATAGCACCTTCGATGAATGTGATATGCGCAAGGTAGTGGGATACGACATGACCCGCAACGCGGCCGATCTGGTGTATGAGCAGGCGGCTATAGGTCCCGAGGATATTCAGGTTGTCGAGCTACATGACTGCTTCACTGCCAACGAGTTGATTACCTACGAGGGGTTGAAGCTGACGCCTGAAGGAACGGCGGAAAAGTTCATCCTGGATGGAGACAACACCTATGGCGGCCGCATCGTGACCAACCCGTCGGGTGGCCTTTTGTCCAAGGGCCATCCGCTGGGGGCAACAGGTCTTGCTCAGTGTTTCGAGCTGACTCGTCAGTTAAGGGGTACAGCGGATGCCACTCAAGTGGAAGACGCTCGCTTTGCCTTACAGCATAACCTGGGGCTGGGCGGTGCCTGTGTAGTCACCCTGTACCAGCGCCAGTAATAGCAGAGGAACTTCACTTATGATCGACAAAAGTCATATCGGCGCAGTTGTTTCCAGCCACACAGAGCTGGTTGAAGCCGGGCGCCTGCGTTTCTTCGCCAAAGCTACGGGTCAGAAGGAGGCATGTTACAGCGATGTGAGTGCGGCGCGTGATGCAGGTTATCCCGATTTGCCAATACCACCGACCTTCCTGTTCTGTCTGGACATGGAGGCGGGCAGCTCAGCGATAGTGCTGAAACGTTTGAACATCGACATCGGCCGTATCCTGCATGGCGAACAAAGTTTTACCTATCACCGTATGGCCTATGCCGGTGAACGCCTGAACTTTGAAACAAAAATTGTTGATATCTATGACAAAAAGGGTGGGGCCTTGGAGTTTGTAGTGCGTGAGACATGTGTGACCAATGCGGATGGCGAACTTGTTGCCGAGCTGCGTAACAGCCTTGTCGTACGTAACTGAGGAGATGACAGTGAATCTTTCAAATATTGAAGTCGGCTACGAACTGCCCGCTTTTACCACTGCACCGATCAGACGCTTGGACCTGGCCTTGTACTGCGGTGCCTCCGGTGATCACAACCCCATTCATGTGGACAGCGATTTTGCCCAAGCCGCTGGGATGCCGGATGTATTCGCACACGGCATGCTCTCCATGGCGTATCTCGGCCGTCTGCTGACCAACTGGGTGCCACAGGAGAGCTTGCGCAGGTTTTCGGTGCGTTTCGTCGCGATTACGCATATCGGGGATGAAATTACCTGCTCCGCCAAAGTGGTCGAAAAGGACGACATCAATGGCACCATACGTTTGGAAGTCGCCACACGAAACCAGGCGGGTGAAACGAAATTGTCCGGTGAAGCTGTCGTAGCCCTGGGCGCCTGAAATATAGAAGGGAATGAGCATGAGCAAAAAACTCGAAGGTCAGGTTGCGATCGTCTCTGGTTCGGGGCGCGGTATAGGCCGTGAGATCGCCTTGAAGTTGCACCGGGACGGCGCTGCGGTTGTGATCAACGACCTTGATGCCGCGCCGGCAGAAGAGGTGGTTGCGGAGATTGTTGCTGAAGGGGGCCGTGCTGTCGCATGTGTCGGCAGCGTGACGGACGAGGACTTCGGCGACCGCTTTGTTAAGGCAGCCCTGGAAACGTACGGGCGGTTGGATATTATTGTGAACAATGCAGGCTATACCTGGGATAACGTAATCCAGAAGATGACTGACAAACAGTGGGAAGACATCTTTGATGTGCATGTGACGGCGCCTTTCCGTATTCTCCGTGCAGCCGCCAATTACTTCCGTGAAGTGGCAAAACAAGAGGCGGAATCGGGGCATGAAGTGTTCCGCAAAGTGGTGAATATTTCATCTGTTTCCGGTGTCATGGGGAACCCGGGGCAGGCTAACTACTCGGCGGCGAAGTCAGCCATCAACGGTCTGACCAAGGCCTTGGCAAAGGAGTGGGGACGTTACAAGGTTTGCGTCAACAGTGTTGCTTTCGGCCTGATCGAAACCCGGTTGACCTCGGCGGCGGCGGGTGCTGGTGCGACGATTGATGTCGGAGGCCGCGAAATTAAAGTCGGCATCAGCGAACAGATGGCTAAAAATGCGGCCACGTTGATTCCGATGGGGCGTGCCGGTACACCGGAAGAGGCCGCTGGTGGTGTTTACCTGTTCTGTATTCCAGAGTCGAACTATGTTTCCGGACAGGTCCTGATTGTGGGCGGAGGTCGCCCCTGACAAACCGGGTCCACAGTCGGATGATCAGGCTGGGCAGTGTGGTCATCCCGTGCAGCCCTTGGGTACCGGCTCAGGTTCGGTACTCAAGGTCTCTCGCAACGCTTGTTGTGGCGGTTACAGCCAGCCATTTTAATGCCAGAGGTCTTCCATGACCGTAAATGTCCAAATCTGGCTTACTGACAACCTGGTGATCTTCCAAGACTCGACACGCCGCTTTGTTGCCAGCGAACTTGCACCACACGAAGCGCGTTGGTGGCAACAACAGCGTATTGACCGTGATGCTTGGGCGCAGGGATAACGCGTATGTGGTCAACGACTCCAAGACCATGTATTACCATTGGCTACCACGCTGACTTGGTGCTCGTTGTTACCAAGCCTCCCGGAACATTGTCAATGAGCTTCTTCAGATGAAAGGTGGTTACGGTTACATGATGGAGATGGAGTATCCGATAGCTCGCATGTATATAAATGCAAGGACTAGCAAGATCTACGGTAGCTCCAACGAAATTATGAAAGAGATTATTGCTCGGGCTTTATGGCTGGGTTATAAGATTGATCGTTAAGTTAAAAATCATTAATGCTTACTAATGATTTTTGATTTTGATGTATATTTGTTTTTCTGTTGATTCTAGTCGTTCTCGTAGTTTTCCTGCATGAACATGCAAGCGCATTTTTATATAAACGCTCACTTCCTGATTTTCACACGAAATGATCATTCGGGCAACGCAGCGTAGGTGGCATCCAGTTGGTCATTATGAAATTAGTTGTTCAGTGGTTCCTTGGGGTCGAAGAGTAACTTGCCGTCCCAAGCTCCAGTGGATACCAGGGAAGCGATATGTTGCATGATGATCTCTGCCAGTTTCATTGTTGCGACAGACGGAGGGATGTCGATAGGCGTAACTAGGGCGAGTGTGCGCGTGATCTTGGGGTCAGTAATCGGAATGGCGACGACCTCTTGCCGGAGTTCCATTTCATGCACGGCCGGGGCGGGCAAAATGCAATAACCAAGCCCACGCCGGACCATGTCAGTCAGCATGGGCCAGGCGCTAACTTCCATGACCAGGTTGAGAGGCTTGCCTCTCTGATTTGCTTGTATTTCCAGCGAATCCCTGAGGCCATGCTTTTCTTCCGGCATCATTAGCGGAAGATCCAGCACCTCTTCAAGGGCGATTTCAGAAAGCTTTGATTCCTTGGTGTTTATTGGAGAAACCAGATAGAGCCTTTCTTCGAGAAGAGGAAGATAGCGAAGGTTTTTATGTGCGCTGCTCATGTAGGTAATGGCTAAATTAAGATTGTGTTGCATTGCCATTCGATGCAGGGTGCTACTCATTGCCGATTTGATTGCCAGGCTTACCTGGGGAAAACTCTTACGGTAATCCTCGATAATTCTACCGGTAAAGGCATGTGTCATCGTGGGGATCAGTCCCAATATGACTTTGCCGGTGACTTCCCCCGCTACTGCGGTGACATCGGCTTGGGTGCGCTCAAGACTTTGCAGCAGGGTTCGGGCACGTTCATATAACAACTCCCCGGCTGCGGTAAGTACGACACCTCGACCGTGACGAACGAATACATCGGTATGGAGCGCCTCCTCAAGCATGCGGATCTGCCGGCTCAAGGCGGGCTGAGCGATAAACAGCTTCTCTGAGGCACGGCTGAAGCTTCCGGTATCAGCAACGGTAAGGAAGGTATTCAACTGACGAAGGTCGATGTTCAGCTGGAAGGGCATAGTGGCAATCTTTTATAAAAATTATCTATAGGACTATCTATTAAATACTTGAATTATGGAAGGGGCAAGGCGTAATTAAAATCTGAAAGTATTCACAAAAAGTATAGATCCTATAAAAACTATATAATTGTTGATGCTTTTCCTTATTGGTAGCTTTGTTTGTGTCAACGACATTCGTTGTTCTCGCCGGTGATTTAGCGGGATCAGGCGTCTGTCCAGGTGCGATCAATAAGGAATTTAAACATGCAGAACCGCACAGTTTATAACAGTGACCACGAACTATTCCGCGAAAATATCCGCCGTTTCCTTCGCTCCGAGCTGGAGCCCAATATCGAGCAGTGGGAAGACGAGGGGGTAGTCCCTCGCAGCTTTTGGGAAAAAGCCGCCGAGCATGGTTTCCTGTGCTGTGGTGTGCCGGAGGAATACGGTGGTCCGGGCGCTGATTTCCTCTACAACATGGTGGTGTCTGAAGAAACCGGATATGCCATCGGTGGTGCCAGTGTCGGCTTTTCAGTCCACGCGGACATCGTCGCCTACTACCTTATGCATGCCGCGAGCGAAGCACAGAAACGCTACTGGCTGCCGAAGATGGTGACCGCTGAGAAGATTGCAGCCATAGGAATGACCGAGCCGGGTGTCGGCAGTGACCTGAAGAATATTCGTACTACTGCCGTGCGCGATGGCGACGAGTACGTGATTAATGGTCAGAAGACTTTCATCACCAACGGCCAGAATTGCGATTTCGTGTTGCTGGCCTGCAAGACTGATCCTGATGCCGGTGGTCGCGGGATCAGTCTAATCATCGTCGAAACCGACCGTCCAGGATTCTCCCGCGGCCGCAACCTGGACAAGATCGGTCAGAAGGGGGCCGATACCTCGGAAATGTTCTTCCAGGATGTGCGCGTTCCTGTCAGCAACCTGGTTGGAGAAGAGGGCGACGGTTTCAAGATCATGATGCGTGAACTGCCACGTGAGCGTATCACCATCGCCTGTCGCGCCCAGGCCGAGGCCCAGCGTGCATTCGACGAAGCCTGTGTGTACGTCAAGGAGCGCAAGGCTTTCGGTCAGCACATTGCGGACTTCCAGAACACTCAATTCACCCTCGCCGAGATGAAGACCAATCTCGAGGTGGGCTGGGCCTACCTTGATCAGTGTCTGCGGAAATGCAATGACGGCATCCTGACACCGGAAGAAGGTGCCATGGCCAAGCTGTGGACCACCGAGAACGAAGGGGTAGTGGTCGACAAGTGTCTGCAGTTGTTCGGCGGTTACGGCTATATGCGCGAGTACCCGATTTCCCGCATGTTCGTTGATGCCCGCGTTCGTCGTATCTACGGCGGTACGACCGAAATCATGAAGCTGGTCATCGGGCGTTCGCTCTAATCGGTCCTGATCGATATTCGCTGAGTTTACTGATTAATAAAGGAAGGACATCTGATGTTTGGTATTACAGCTTATGGTGCCTACATTCCGAAATCCCGCTTGCTGAAGACCGCGATCGCCGAGGCCAACGACTGGTTTGATTCCAGCCTGCGTGGCCTCGCCAGGGGTGAGCGCAGCGTCTGCAACTGGGACGAAGACACTATTACCATGGCCGTCGAGGCTGCTCAGGATTGTCTGTCGGGGATGGACGGGGGCGCGATAGAGGCTCTGTATCTGGCTTCAACTACGCTGCCGTTTCTGGATCGCCAGAACTCGGTGGTGGTCAGTCAGGCGCTGAACCTGGGGGATCGCCTTCGGACGATGGATGTCGCGGCTTCCCAGCGCGCAGGTACCAGCGCTCTGATCTCACTGCTTGAGTCGGGCCAATCGGGCAATGCGCTGCTGGTAGCGTCTGAACATCGCCGCAGCAAATGCGGCTCTCGCGCGGAGATGCTGTGGGGGGACGGTGCCGCTGCACTCGCGGTCGGCGGTGACAACGTGATCGCCGAGTATATCGGCGGCGAAACGTATGTCACGGACTTTGTTGACCACTATCGCGGCGAAGACTCTACCCTGGATTACGAGTGGGAAGAGCGCTGGATCCGCGATGAGGGATACATGAAGGCTGTGCCCAAAGTGGTCAATCGTCTGCTGGGCAAGGCTGGTGTCGAGCCAAGTGCCATAGCGCACTTCGTGCTGGCGTCGGACCAGGCGCGTACCCCGGGGGCGGTGGCCAAGAAGATCGGTATTCGTTCCGATGCGGTAGTGGATAACCTGATCGACAGGATCGGTGTGGCCGGTGTGGCGCACCCGATCCTGTTGCTGACATCAGTACTGGAAAAGGCGGCGCCAGGTGACTTGATTCTGCTGGCGGGCTTTGGTCAGGGAACTGATGCTTTGCTGTTCCGCGCCACTGATCGGCTGGCGAGCGCAAAGCCGCACAATGGTTTCAGTGGTGCCCTGGCGCGACGTCGGGAAGATGCTAACTACAACCGTTTTCTGAGCTTCAACAAATTGGTTGAGCGAGAGATCGGCAAGCGTGGCGAAGTAGATAAGCAGAGCTACCTGGCGGCCATGTATCGCCGCAAGGACCTGTTGACTGGTTTCGTTGGCGGTAAATGTCGCGAGTGCGACACGGTGCAGCTGCCAAAAGAGAACTACTGTGTTAACCCCGAGTGCGGTGCTTTGCACAGCCAGGATGATTTCGTGATGGCCGGTATGCGGGGATGCGTGAAAACGTGGACCGCCGACCGGCTGACTTTCGATTGGAACCCGCCTGCCTACTTCGGCATGGTCGAGTTTGAGCAGGGCGGCCGCCTGATGATGGACTTCACCGAAGTCGAACCCGGCAGCATCGAGAGTGGTGTGGCGGTATCACTGCATTTCCGTATCCGTCAGTTTGATAACCAGCGTGGCTTCCGGAAGTACTTCTGGAAAGCCTCTCCGGCCCAGCACTAACTCAGCAGCTTACGTGAGGTAAATACAATGGCGAGTGGAATCAAAGACAAGGTCGTTATCCTGGGGATGGGCTGCAGTAAGTTCGGTGAGCGCTGGGATGCCAGTCCGTCCGACCTAATGGTAGAGGCTTTCGAGGAAGGCATCGCAGACGCCGGAATCGATAAGCAGCAGATTCAGATGGCTTGGTTCGGTGCCGGTGTTGATGCTTTCAATGTTGGTTCAAGCGCAATGCCTTTGGCGATGGCTCTGCGGCTTCCCTATATCCCGGTGACCAAGGTAGAAAACATGTGCGCGACCGGCACGGAGGCCTTTCGTGGTGCGGTGTACGCGGTTGCATCCGGTGCCTGCGACATCGCCTTGGCACTGGGTGTAGAAAAGCTTAAAGATGTCGGTTACGGCGGCTTGCCGCAGCGTACCCGCGGTGTCGATAACGATCTGTTTTGGCCTAATCTGTCAGCGCCGGGCGCCTTTGCCCAGCTGGCCAGTGGTTACCGCGCCAAGCATGGTGTCTCCAAGGAAGACCTGAAGCGCGCCATGGCTCGCGTATCGGTGAAGAGTCACATCAATGGCGCCAAGAATCCCAAGGCGCATCTGCAGCGTGAAATCACCGAAGAGCAGGCGCTCAGTGCGCCCTATATCGCCGAACCCATCGGCCTGTTCGATTGTTGTGGCGTCAGTGATGGTGCTGCCTGTGCCATCGTAACAACGCCGGAGATCGCCCGCAGCCTCGGCAAGACCGACCTGATCTCGGTCAAGGCGTTGCAGTTGGCGGTGTCCAGCGGTGAGGAAGCAGGTTTCAGCTCGTGGGATGGCTCGCACATCAGAACCACCCGCGTCGCGGCTCAGCGGGCCTATGACGAGGCTGGCATCTGCAAGCCTCGGGAAGAAATCAGCATGACCGAGGTGCATGACTGCTTCTCGATTACCGAGCTGGTGACGATGGAGGATCTGCAGCTGTCCGACGAGGGGCAGGCGGTACGGGACGTCCTCAACGGTGACTTTGATGCCGATGGCCGCATTCCGTGTCAGATCGACGGTGGCCTCAAGTGTTTCGGCCATCCCATTGGCGCTTCCGGCATGCGCATGATCTATGAGAACTACCTGCAGTTCCAGGGGCGTGCGGGCGCACGTCAGCTGAATGACCCCCGTTTGGCCGTGAATCACAATCTGGGCGGTTTCCCACACCAGAACATCTGCAGTATCTCGATTATTGGACGGTACGAAAAAGGGTAAGGATCGCGTGATGGCCCTAAAGGCCATCACGCGGGTATGCGCCGGATTACTAAATAGAAGACATATAAGCGACAAATGGGGGAATCAGTCAGCATTGGCGCTGGTTGACGAATCGGCAAACCGACTCCGCGACCAGTCTCATGCTGGCTTGAAGAGCCTCAAATCGCATTGTTCTCGGGATAGTTGTCTGGACGCTTACCGGCTGGACCGATACCCGTTGTGTTGCTACGAGCTAGCGTTCAGCAGCACTGAGCTTGTTGCCTGCGATGCGCTCTGCCGGTATGCGAGCGATGCAGAAACACTGGCACTACGGGTAAGCGGCCGAAACTTTATCAACAATACCTGAGACCTTTAGCCCTCTGCCCTCCTGGGCTGGGGCTGAAAACCTCATGCTAAGTACAACAAAAAATCTAGGAGACAGTCATGAGTGATAAACAACTTCTCGAAGGCAAAGTCATCGTCGTCACGGGTGCTGGCCGCGGTATTGGTCGGGCAACGGCCCTGATGCTGGCAGCCAACGGCGCCAAGGTAGTGGTTAACGATATCGGCGGCAGCGCCGACGGTTCAGGTGCAGACCAGTCGCCAGCCGATGAGGTGGTGGCCGAAATCCTGGCGGCAGGCGGTGAAGCGGTTGCCAACTTTAATAGTGTGACCGAGTGGGAGGGCGGCCAGGCCATCATCCGTTCGGCCATCGAAAATTTCGGTCGCATCGATGGCGTGGTCAACAACGCCGGCAACCTGCGTGACGGTATTTTCCATAAGATGAGCGAAGCGGACTTTGATTCCGTTATCGCGGTTCACCTCAAGGGCAGCTACAACGTCAGCCGCGCTGCCGCGCCCCATTTTCGTGAGCAGGGTAGCGGTACTTTCGTCAACATGACGTCGACCTCTGGACTGATCGGCAACTTCGGTCAGGCCAACTATGCGGCGGCCAAACTGGGCATTGTTGGCCTGTCCAAGTCCATGGCGCTGGATATGCAGCGTTATGGTGTCACCTCCAACTGCATCGCGCCCTTCGCCTGGAGCCGATTGATCGGCAGCATCCCGACCGACAGCGATGAGCAAAAGGCCCGAGTTGCCAAGATCCAGCAGATGACACCGGACAAGATCGCTACCCTTGCGGTGACCTTGTGCAGCGACCGCGCCAAGCACGTGACTGGCCAGATTTTCGGGGTGCGCAATAACGAGATTTTTCTATTCAGCCAGCCACGACCGATCCGTTCCGCCCAAACCTCCGAGGGCTGGACGCCGGAAACCGTTCTGGATCGAGTGCTGCCGGCCTTCGAGTCGGATTTCTATCCGCTGGAGCGCTCCGGTGATGTCTTTAATTGGGATCCGTTCTGATCCACGTTTTGTGAGTCGCGGGTACCGTGTGCGTTCCGTGTGCGGTGCCAGCGGCAGCAGTTAACACCGGGGCCGCTCAGATCGGGTGGGTGTTGACCAAGACACTCACTGACCGGCTCCTTGTACAGTCGGCAAGCAGGAAGATAGCAGATGCAAAACTTACTTTCGGGTATGCGGATTATTGAAGGCAGCGCTTTCGTGGCCGCACCCTCCGGCGGTATGACTCTGGCACAGTTGGGGGCCGACGTCATCCGCTTCGACCCCATCGGAGGGGGCATCGATTATCGGCGTTGGCCCATAACGGCCGATGGTAAGAGCCTCTATTGGCATAGTCTGAACAAGGGTAAACGCTCCATTGCAGTGGATTTCCGGAAACCGGAGGGTCAGGAGCTGCTGACCCGCCTGATCGCGTCGCCTGACGACGGAGCGGGGCATTTCCTGACCAATTTCCCGGCCAAGGGCTGGATGTCCTATGAGCAGTTGCGGGAGCAGCGCAATGACCTGATTTATCTGAACCTCGTCGGCGACCGACATGGTCGCAGTGCGCTGGACTATACCGTCAACTGCAAGGTGGGTTTTCCTTCGATCACCGGGACTGGCGAGAACGGCGGGTCACAACCGCTGAACAATCCGCTGCCAGCCTGGGATGTGATCACGGGGCAACAGATTGCACTTGGCTTGTTGGCCGCTGAACGTCATCGCACCAAAACCGGTCAGGGGCAGTTGGTGAAGGTTAGTCTGGCCGACGTGGCGCTGGCGACTCTGGGTAATCTGGGCTTTATCGCTGAGATGATGATCAACGGTACGGATCGCGAAGCGATCGGTAATCATATCTATGGCACCTACGGGCATGACTTTGTTTGTCAGGACGGAGAAAGGGTCATGGTCGTAGGGGTCAGCCCCAATCAATGGCGCGCTATTGTCGAGGTGACCGGGACCTCAAGGCTGCTGGGTGAGCTTGAGCAACGGCTTGGGCTCGACTTCCATTATGAAGGCGACCGTTACCGAGGCCGAGATGAGATCACCGAGATTCTCCAGCCCTGGTTCGATCGGCGTCCTTTCTCCCGAGTAGCCGCCGAGTTGGACAACGCAGGCGTGTGTTGGGGCAAGTACCAGAGTATTCGGGAAACGGTTGAGACCGATATGGATTGTTCAGAGGACAACCCGCTGTTCCAGCGAGTACACCAGCCGGGCATCGGTGAATATCTGATGCCCGATCACCCGCTGCGCTTTACGGCCGTCGAGCGGGAAGCAGTCGGCCGAGCGCCGATGCTGGGCGAACACACTGAACAAATCCTGGCTGATACTCTGGGGCTATCGGATGCCGAGATCGGTCAGCTTTTCGATCGGAAGATAGTTGCGGCCGCCAACTGATATCGGCGGTGGGCAGTGGACTGGAGGCAAGATATGGGACCTTTACAGGGATTTCGCATCATTGAGTTGGCTGGGATTGGCCCCGGGCCCTTCTGCGGCATGATGCTGGCCGACATGGGCGCTGAGGTAATCAGCATTGAACGCGCGGGAACCCAGGCGGATGCGCCTGAAGTGGATTGCAGCCGTCGTGGTAAACGCTCCATCATACTGGACCTCAAAACCGAGCAAGGAATTGAGATGCTGTTGAACCTGGTCGAGAGCGCGGATGCTCTGATAGAGGGGTTCAGGCCCGGAGTGACCGAAAAACTGGGCATCGGGCCAAAGGACTGCATGGCCCGGAATCCGAAACTGATTTACGGCCGCATGACCGGCTGGGGGCAGTACGGCCCGCTGGCGCAGGCTGCAGGCCATGATATCAACTACATCTCGCTGACAGGCGCTTTACACTCCATCGGCCGGGCGGGCGAGAAGCCGGTGCCGCCTCTCAATCTGGTCGGGGACTTTGGCGGTGGCGGCATGTTTTTGGCGCTGGGTGTCGTCTGCGGTCTGCTGGAGGCTCAGAAGTCAGGTCAAGGGCAGGTAATTGACAGTGCCATGACCGATGGTTCGGCGGTACTGATGTCGATGTTCAATACCGCCTATGCCCGGCAACGTCACTCCTTGGAACGGGGGGTGAATATGTTGGACGGCGGTGCCCATTTTTATGACACCTACGAAACAAAAGATGGACGCTACGTCTCTATTGGTTCCATTGAACCTCAGTTTTACGCTCAGCTTTTGAGCGTCATGGGGTTGTCGCGGGAAGACTTTGACGATCAACGCCTCGACAGCCGACGCTGGCCAGAACTTAAAGCCTCAATCACAGAGGTGTTCAAGCGGAAAACGCGCGACGAGTGGTGTGAGTTGATGGAAGGAACGGATATCTGTTTTGCGCCAGTGTTGGATCTAGAGGAAGCCCAGTCACATCCGCATAACCGGGCGCGGGGGACCTACGTCAAGGTCGGAGGCATGATGCAACCCGCACCGGCACCGAGGTTCAGCCGTACCGTACCGGTAATTCGTCATGCCGCACGTCCCTACGGTGCAGATACCGAGGCCGTGCTCAAGGAGTTGGGCGATGGTGCTGAAACGCAAGTCACGAAAATGAGTAGCCGCTGTTGAAAGTGTAACCCCCCCACAATTAAAGCGGACAAAGCAACAGAGGATAAAAATAATATGAGTCACTTGCTTTACGAAGTTGAAAACAGCGTAGCTTACTTGACGCTGAACCGCCCCGAGGTGCGCAATGCACTCTCGCTGGACATGCGGGATCAGCTGCTGAAGACTCTCCAGATGCTCGAGAGCGATAATAGTGTGCGTTGTATCGTGTTGCGCGGTGCTGGTGAACATTTTATGGCTGGAGGTGATGTCAAGTCTTTCTTCGACTTCACTCAGGTAACACCGCAGGAGCGTCGCCTGTCGTTCATCAACCGTATTCAAACCGCGAATGCGCTCGTGCTAACGATGCGCCGTCTGCACAAACCAATCATTGCTAGTGTACGAGGGGCTACTGCAGGCGCCGGTGTTAGTCTGGCGCTTTGTTGCGATCTGGTTATTGCATCTGAGGATGCCTTTTTCACCTTGGCTTATTCCCATCTCGCCTGCACCCCCGATGTTGGTGCGTCTTACTACCTACCGCGCTTGGTGGGTACCAAAAAAGCGATGGAAATAGCCCTGCTAGGAGACCGGTTCAACTCGGCACAGGCGCTAGACATGGGGCTAGTCAACAGGGTTGTAGCGGATGATCAGCTGTCGATCGAAACCCGCCAGTTGGCCGAGCGGTTGGCCCATGGTCCTTCCAGGGCTTACGGCAATATCAAGCGGTTATTACTGTCCTCTTCCGAGAACTCACTGGAAGAGCAACTGCAGTTAGAGGCGGAAACCTTTGGTGATACGGTTTTAGCTGAGGATTGGGTTGAAGGTATAAGCGCTTTTAACGGTAAAAGAAAGCCGGTCTACACAGGGCGATAAGTCGGGTATCTTGGGTTGCCAGGAAGGAGATATTGCAGTGACAACAAAAAAAATAGATATGGGAATGTTCAAGGGAATAGTTTGTGGCAGTCGTCACCTGAGTCATGCGGAGTTTGAACGTGATATCCGCAAGACGGCAAGCGGGTTTAAAGCATTAGGTGTCGAACCCGGCGATTGTGTCGGTATCTTCATGCGTAACGATATTCCTTTTCTTCTCGCCAGCCATGCCGCCAACCATGTTGGCGCCTATCCCGTACCGATCAACTGGCATCTTGCAGGCGAGGAGCTGACGTACATCCTTGATGATTGTGCGGCCAAGGTGTTGGTGATCCATGCTGATCTTTACCGTGGAATTGAAGCTGCCATTCCCGAAGGAGTTACGTGTGTCCTGGTCGAAACACATGAAGACCTGCGCCAAGCCTATGGACTTGGTCGTGATGCCTGCACTGTACCGAAAGGGCTGATCAACTGGGATCAATGGCTGGAGAGCTTGCCTGTGCTGGAGCAGCCTCCAATCGAGGGGCCTAGCTCTATGCTGTACACTTCCGGCACTACCGGCCACCCGAAAGGAGTACGGCGAAAGCCGCTGGACGCCCAGATGGCGGCGAGACTCCGTGATTTTCGTTCCAGATTTTTTGGTTGTACGCCTGGTGCACGTTGCGCTGTGCCAGGCCCTTTGTACCATAGTGCCCCCAATTCTTTTAGCATGCAGGCCTCACGTATCAGTGACTTGCTGGTGATCATACCGCGCTTTGATGCTGAAGATATGTTGCGGCAGATACAGGAGTATCGGCTGACCGCAGCGCTGATGGTCCCGATCATGTTTATCCGCATGCTGAAGCTGTCGGATGAAGTGCGCGCCCGTTACGACCTTTCAACATTGGAGTTCATCGTCCACACGGCGGCACCGTGCCCGATAGATGTTAAGCGCCGAATGATCGAGTGGTTTGGCCCAGTGATCAACGAGTTCTATGGTTCAACCGAAAGCAGCGCTGTGGTGGCGTGTAATTCTGAGCAGGCGCTGACTAAACCTGGCAGTGTTGGCACGGTAGTGCCGGAGGCGGAAATCCGGATCCTGGATGAGCAGGGTAACATCCAGCCACCTAATACTATCGGTGAAATCTATACCCGGTTTCCACTTCTCAATTTCACCTACAACGGAAATCCCCAAGCCAGGGCAGAGATCGAGAAAGACGGCTTCATCACCTCCGGCGACGTCGGCTATATCGATGAGGACGGTTTCCTGTTTATCGCGGATCGTGTGAAGGATATGGTGATTTCCGGCGGGGTAAATATCTATCCGGCTGAAATTGAGTCGGTGTTGCATAGCTATCCGGGTATCAAAGACTGCGCGGTCTTTGGTATTCCCGACGAGGAGTTTGGCGAGTCGATTATGGCGGTAGTTGAAGCCGAGGCTGGCAACGAAATCTGCGTCGGTGATGTCAAGACTTATCTGCGCCAGCATTTGGCAGGGTTCAAGGTTCCGAGAATGATTGAGGTTGGTGATAAATTGCCACGCGAAGACTCGGGCAAGATATTTAAACGTCGGCTACGTGATAAATACTGGCAACAGGTCGATCGTAAAATTTGATTGATATATTGACTTATAAGGCCCTTTATGGGCCTTTTTAATATCATGACGGTTTATATTTGTAGGTGCTGTTATGCCGTTCCTGTATGGGATATATAAATATTCTATAACTGTGCTGCTGCACCTTCGATGTTAACTTGTAACTTCATAATAAAAAAATAGGTGGAATAACGTGATTAAATCAAAATTACTACAATATCTGGCACTTGCCCTTTTTTCGACGTCAGTTGTAGCTGAAACGACATTGGTCGGCGCAGAAGGTGTTCCGAACCGAGGGAATCGTGCACAAGCAATTGAATACTTTACGGAAGTTGCCCGGGAGTTAAGTGGTGATGAATTGAAGTTCGACATTCACTGGGGGGGAAGCTTGCTGGATGTAAAGGCGGTTCCGAATGGTGTATCTCGAGGAACGGTCGATTTTGGAACGGGGATAGCTGCCTACGATCCGAAAAAACTTATCGCCTTATCGATCGGTGATATTCCATATAAATCTTCAGATCCTTGGGTTGGCGCTCGGGCAATGTATGAGCTGATGACCACCAATGCAGACATGCAGCGTCTTCTGGAGCAGGAAAATCTGATTTACCTGACTGGTTTCGCCAGTGGGGGTGCGCAGTTTGAATGTTCGGGGGATAGCAAAATCGAGTCGGTTGCCGATATCAAGGGTAAAAAAATTCGAGCGCTTGCAACTTACAGCAAAGTATTAAGTGACCTGGGGGCACAGCTTGTACCTGTTACTCAGCCAGAAAACTATCGCGCGCTGGATATTGGGCTAGTGGATTGCAGCGTGAGTTACCTCTATACGATCCGTGCTCTGAAAACCTATGAGGTCATCGACCATGTAACACTGTCGAATTGGGGCCAAATCAGCGGGTACGCATTGTTAATGAACAAGGATGTCTGGGATGGACTGACCGAGCAACAGCGCCAGGCATTGAAGCAGGCGGGCGCTGAGTCTATTGATTATTTTGGCAAGCTGCAGATTGATGAGAATAACTTGGTGGTTGAAGGTTTGGCCTCGGGCAGGTTTGGCCGACAGGTACCGGTGGTCCCAATGTCCGCCTCGGAGCGTGCCGTCTTGGTTGATGCATCGAACAAATACATTCAGGACTGGATCGAGGACGTAAACCGGTTGGGTGTAGATGGTCAGGCAATCTGGCACGAGTTTTTGACAATTGTTGGCAGGCTGGAAGCCGAAAAACAACAACATGGATATCCCTGGCAACGTCAGGAGCTAGCGGAAAAACGCTGATGCGGCTTTGACTGACAGTCGGCTTTACCCTGGTGCTGTCTCCCGGCACCTTGGTAGGGCCGGAAGCTGTGTACAACCTGGTTGGTGCTGCCAGCACTAATCTATTACCACTTTACAACGAACCTGCATGACGGCGCGAATTAGCCAGGAGATTCAGATGTCGACAATGAATACTCACACTTTGGAAATGGTGAGACCCAATGGCCTTCGTGACTCACTTGGCTTCATCGTTTCCGCATGGAGTGATGGGCAAGCCGAGCTGCGAGTTGAAGTGGATCAGCGTCACCTGAATCTGAATGGCTATGTGCACGGAGGGGTGTTCATGTCGCTCCTCGACAGCGCCGCTGGTCTTTGTGGTACTTACTGCGGGATGCCCGGTCGCGTTCGACGTTGTATTACAGTCGCGATGAATACGCAGTTTATTAATCCCGTGGAGGCGGGGGAGTTGGTTGTTGTGGCAAAACTTGTCAGTAGAGGGCGCAAGATTTTTTTTGCAGAAGCTAGAATAACCTGCGGGGATAAGTTGATCGCGACTGCGCAGGGGACTTTACGTTATATCCGTGGTGGAGAAGATGTTAATGGAGTGACTTTAAAGTAATGGAAGGTTATTCAATATTTATATGGAATATATAAAATATAGTTTGTTGTTGGTATTAATTGAAGGATGTTAAATTCAGGACAATAGAGTCAGGGCGTGGAGTATGCCTGCATCATAAAAATAAATAGACACTATGTTATTAAGGACTGGAACAATGTCATCAAATCGCTTTTTAAAAGCAATTATGCTTGGGCCTTTTCTGACTGTTGCTGTAAGTCAGGCGTCGGCTGATCTAGTGCTGCCTTATGTGGAAAGCTCGCATAACAGGTGGGCGCGGGATAAAGCTTTACAGTATTTCGCCGACCAGGTGGAAAGAGTATCCGGCGAGAAGTTGAAGTTGGAGATCCACAGGGGCGGTACGCTGATGAATTATAGCGGTCTTTTGGGCTCGGTAGCGTCTGGTACACATGGCCTATCGCCAGCCGAGGCGGTCTACAACAAAGTTGCGGTTGGGTGATAACAATGACGAATTCTCTATCGCAAAGTATGAGCGCGGCCAGCGAAGCAGCGTTGGGTCAGTGTGAGCCTATTCAGGATATCGAATCTCATGACTCACGGACTAACACCATAAAATTATTGGGATATTCCAGGGGGTGGTTAGCGCGGCTGGAGCAGTTTTTCCTTCTTATTGGGATGCTGTGTGTCATGGGTATTGGCATAGTCATTACCCTGAGTATTCTGATGCGCACATTTGCGGTATCGGGAATTCCAGATGAAGTGGTGATTATCGGTGATCTCATGGTCGGTGCTCTGACATTACCGTTGGCATTCGTTGCTGCTAGTCGAGGCTTTATCTGCGTCGAGCTGTTTACCCAAGCGCTGGGGCTACGCTGGCAACTGTTTCTTAACGTGTTTACTGCCCTAATAGGAATTGTGGCTGTGGTGCCGATTACCTATGCCGGTTATCTGGCGATGGTCGATGCATTCGAAAGCGGCTCTTATTTTTTCGGTCTGCTGAATTGGCCTAAATGGCCTGGTTACACGGTTTTCTTTACCGGCTACTGCCTGTTCTTCATCCGCTTGATCGACTTGGCTATTTACGATTCTCTCGCGCTACTCGGCATCATCAAGAATCCGTGTATCACACTGAACGAGGGGGGAGAGGTGTAATGGAAACAACGGTTATTGGTGGCTGGGGATTCGTTGCTGCACTGGTGTTGCTTGTGATGCGTGTCCCCATTTCATTCGTGCTAGTAGGCGTAGCCTCCATCTGCTCACTGCTCGCTTACGCTTGGAGGCCGGGCACCGAATTCATGTTTGAGCGTGGGCTGCGTCCGGCCTTGGCGTTAATCGAGTCGAATGCCTACGACTTTGTCCACAACTATTCGCTGAGCATGATCCCGCTGTTCATTGCTGCGGGCCATATTGCTTATCATGCAAGGATCACCACTGATATTTATGAGGCGGTGCGAGTCTGGTTGGTAAGGGTTCCCGGAGGGTTGGCAATTGCGTCTCTGTTCGGCTGCGGTGGTTTTTCGGCGATCACAGGTTCAAGTCTTGCTTGTGCGTCTTCCATGGGCCGTATCTGTGTCCCGGAGATGTTGCGCTTTGGCTATAACAAACAGCTAGCCTCCGCGACTGTAGCCATGGGGGGAACGCTTGGCTCGCTGATTCCACCCAGCGTGTTATTCATTCTATACAGCATGTTTACCGAACAATCGGTCAACAGTCTGTTCTTGGCCGGCATTCTGCCGGGCATCTTGACCATTCTTGGTTTTATTCTTGTGGTAGTTGTCTGGGCTCTGCTCGATCGAGAAGCGGCACCGGCGCCGAAGGAACTGACATACAGCAACCGGGATCGATTGCGGGCAGCCATAAAAGGATGGCCTGCGTTGGCGCTGATGGTGATCATCATAGGCGGTATTTACGGTGGTATCTTTACCGCGACCGAGGCAGCCGCAGTGAGCCTGGTGTTTGCTCTGGTATTTGGTGCGCTTTCCCGTCGCCTTAAATGGGATGCTTTTGTTCATTCGATGAAGGAAACCACTTATCAGACTGCTGGGCTGTTTTTCATTGCCGTCGGGGCAAAGATTTTCGTGTCTTTCGTGTCCCTGACAGGCGTGACCGGGGCATTTGTCGCTTTTGTTGACGGGCTTGGAATGGAGAGTTGGCAGGTCCTGGTCTGCATCGTGATGCTGTATATCATCCTGGGCATGTTCCTCGACTCTATCGGCACCATGCTGCTGACATTACCGTTTGTAATTCCTCTGGTGGAGGGCATGGGGCTGGACCTGATTTGGTTTGGTGTGGTGGTGGTCAAATTACTGGAAATTGGTCTGGTCACGCCGCCCCTAGGTATGAATGTCTTTGTCATCAACAGCGTCGTGTCCAAAGAGGTCAAGCTCCACTCGATATTTGGCGGTGTCGCGAAGTTTATGGTGGCTGACCTGGTTGTGCTTGCCCTTATCGTGGCATTTCCGATGATTGCGTTGTTGCTTCCCAACAGTATGAATTAAACGTTATCGGATAATCATCTCTTCTCCCAGTGTTGACGCAGGGCGCCATCAGGCGCCCTGGAGGGGAGCTCTGTAGGTATTAAAGACTGAGTTGCGCAAGAAGCTACTGAAGTCGTCATCGCCTGTGAGGGTGCCCGGGAGCTCCTGCCTTACGGTCGTACACATCGTCCGGCTGTTTCAATGAAATTCTAGATAAGGGCTGAATATGAGCAATATTCGTTTCAACTTTCCCGCTCCGGTGATCGATGCAAGTGTTGATCGGTTGCGGCAGGAGGTGCGCGCGTTTCTGCGAGAAGAAGTAAAGAGAGGCAGTTTCGAACCGGTGACTGATTGCTGGTGCGCCGGCATTGATACGGAATTCAGTCGTAAGCTGGGTCAGCAGGGATGGATCGGTGTGACCTGGCCAAAGATCTACGGGGGCCGTGAATGGAGCGCGCTACACCGCTATGTCATCACAGAGGAGTTGCTGGTAGCCGGAGCGCCTGTTCATGCCCATTGGATTGCGGATCGCCAGAGTGGTCCGCTGATTCTGGCCACTGGCAGCGAGACGATGAAGCGCAAGGTGTTGCCGCGCATTGCGGCGGGTGAGTGCTTTATTGCTCTGGGGCTGAGCGAGCCGGAGTCCGGGTCTGACCTGGCATCGGTACGGACCCGGGCGCAACGCGTGAATGGAGGGTGGGAAATTAACGGGACCAAGCTTTGGTCGTCGGGCGCTCAGGTGTGTCAGTACATGACGGTCCTCGCCCGTACCGGCGAGAGGGATGCGGCAAACCGCCATGGCGGTCTGACGCAATTCCTGGTGCCTTTGGACGCGCCGGGCGTTAGCGTGCGCGGCATTCAGGATATGAGCGGGGTTGAACACTTTAATGAAAGTCACTTCGATAGGGTGTTCGTGACCGATGAGGCGGTGCTCGGTCAAGAGGGTGAGGGCTGGAAGCAGATTACCAGTGAGCTGGCGCTGGAGCGCTCGGGACCTGAACGCTTTCTAAGTACGTTTGTGGCGCTGGAGACTGCATTTCAACAGTGCGCGCAGGATCTGCAGGGCCGCCAAGCGACGGTGATGGGCATGATGGTGGCGCGTCTCCGGGCATTGCGGGCTATGTCGTTTGGTGTTGCTGCTTTGCTGTCAGAGGGCAAATCACCTGATGTAGAAGCTGCGTTGGTGAAGGATCTGGGCACGCGCTTCGAACAGGATATCATCGAAGGGTTGCGAGAGTTCTGGCCTATCCGCCTCAAGCAGCCTTTCGGCGACGAATTGCACCACCTGCTATCAGACAGCTTGTTGCGGCAGCCGTCATTTACGCTGCGCGGTGGCACCAACGAGATACTTAAGGGCATTGTCGCTCGTGGATTAGGGCTGCGTTAGGAGAATTCGAGATGGAACAGACAGATCAACTGATATTGGATACGGCCACTAGGCTTTTCACGGATCACTGTGAGGCCGAGGTGGTCAACAAAGCTGAGAGTGGCGAGGTGCCGGATAGCCTCCTTAAGAGCATCATTGAGACGGGGTTGCCATTAGCCTGGGTGTCGGAAGAGGCGGGTGGTGTTGGCGGCTCATTGGCTCTTGGCTTCGGCCTGATTCGTTTGTCTGCCGCCTTTGCACTACCGGCGCCCTTGGCTGAGACGATGGTTGCGAACCAGTTGCTGGCTCAGGCCGGCCTGGAAGTAGCGGTATCCTGGGCAGCGCCAATTTTCGACGCCAGCGCCCTGCCAAGACTTCACGGAAACCATGTCAGTGGCATCGTTGAAGAGGCGCCGGGTGTCGCTGAGGAAGCAGTGCTAGTGGTGCCGGTTGCCGAAGGCGATACCATACGTATTGCTGTCATCGACCCTGAGGCTGTGATACTCGAGCCGCGAGAGAGTCTGGCGGGTGAGCCTCGAACGCGGGTGACGCTGGATACCGTTGTACCTCGTGTGCTGTCCGAGCCAGTTGCCGGAATGACTGAGGCCGGCTTGCGGCAGTTCTTTGCCTTGGTCCGCGCCAGCCAGATTGCGGGGGCACTGGAAAAAATTAATGACCTGACAGTCGCCTATGTTCAGGAACGTCAGCAGTTTGGGCGTCCATTGGGCAAATTCCAAGCGATCCAACACAAGGTGGCAGACATTGCTGGCGAAAGTGCTCTTGCATCCGCCGCAGTGGAGCAGGCCGTGCGAACCTTATCTGCGCAGAAGGCCCCCTTCTCTGGGGCGGCAGAAACCGGTCTGGCCGTAGCAACCGCCAAGGTGGTGACCTCAACGGCCTCAGGATTGGTGGCTCGCATTGCGCACCAGTCGCACGGTGCCATGGGTTTCAGCTTTGAATATCCGTTACAGCAGTACAGTCGGCGCATCTTGGGCTGGCGCGATGAATATGGGACAGAGTTCTATTGGGGGGAGTGGATCGCTCAGGTTGTCGCGGGCGAGATCCGTGACGCGGGCAGTACCGCTTGGGAATTGGTGTCACGCTGAGTTCGCGAGGAGTAAGGATGAAAACGTTTGATGATATCGCCATTGAATGGCATGACCGAGTGGCGGTTGTGGAGATCAACCGTCCGCCACTGAATTTCTTTGATGCTGCATTGATTAAGCATATTGCAGAAACGTTCGATGCGCTGGATAAGGACGACCGTTGCCGCGCCATCGTGCTGGCGGCGCAAGGCAAGGCGTTCTGCGCAGGTGCGGATTTTTCCTCCAGTGGCGGCGAGCTGTTTAAGCCCGCTTCGGACAGCAACGCGCTGGCCTTGTACCGGGAAGCGATGCGGCTGTTCAGTTGCAGGAAGCCGGTGGTCGGCGCCATCCATGGCGCCGCCATCGGGGGCGGACTGGGACTTGCACTGGTACCGGACTTTCGAATTGTGTGTCCGGAAACACGCTTTGCGGCCAATTTCGTGCAGCTGGGGATACATCCCGGATTTGGCATCAGCCTGATATTGCCACGTCTGATCGGTCAGCAGCGCGCTAACCTTCTGTTACTAACAGGGCGCCGGCTTAACGGTGAGCAAGCACTGGAATATGGCTTGGCGGACATGCTGGTACCGGTTGACCAGGTACGAATCAGGGCGATTGAACTGGCGGCTGAAATTGCTGCAGGCGCACCGCTGGCGGTCGAGTCGACGCGCGCAACCCTCCGTCAGGGATTGGTTGAGGCGCTTAAACAGCGTTTGGAGCACGAGTTCGCCGAACAGTCTTGGTTGGCGACCACCGAGGATCATCAGGAAGGAGTCAGGGCAGTCAGTGAACGCCGGATAGGCAACTTCAATCGTGTATGAGCGGTTGGCGAAGGTATTACTAGAATAGAAAAGGGGGCCGAGGCCCCCTTCATGTCGTTTGGGCTGAGTCCTACCGATCGAGGTTGAGCCGGTGTCGGGCAGTTTCGTACTCGTCTCGCAGCTTGGCGATGGTATCGGCCACGGACGCCTGTTGCGTGATGCCGCCAACACCCTGGCCTGCGCCCCAGATGTCTCGCCAAGCCTTGCTTTTGCTGCTGCCACCCGAGCCGAAGCTCATTTTGCTCTTGTCCGAAGATGCGAGGTTGTCAGGGTCCAGTCCGGCCCTTTCTATGCTGCCTCTCAAGTAGTTGCCGTGCACACCGGTAAAGAAGCTGGTGTAGACAATGTCCGATGCCGAGGAGGCCAGGATCATATCCTTATAGGACTGCTCCGCATTGGCTTCTTCGGTAGCGATAAAACGGGTCCCCATGTAGGCCAGGTCTGCCCCCATCGCCTCTGCACCGAGAATGTGATTACCTTTGGTAATGGAACCACCCAGAATAATGGGGCCGTCAAAGAGTTCGCGTACTTCAGAGAGCAGGGCGAAGGGGTTAAGAGTACCCGCATGCCCCCCTGCACCTGCAGTTACCAGGATCAAGCCATCGACTCCCATACTGACCGCTTTCTTGGCGTGGCGAATGTTGGTGACATCATGGTAGACGACGCCGCCATAACTGTGTGCGGCTTCAATGATGTGGGCGTTGGCCTGCAGGCTGGTAATGATGATCGGCACTTTGTGTTTTACGCATACCCGCATGTCGTGCTCAAGACGATCATTAGTCGGGTGGGCAATCTGGTTAACAGCGTAGGGGGCAATCCTGGCATCTGGTTTGGCGGCTTTGTAAGCCGCCAGAGTTTCTTCGATCTCGCTTAGCCACTCATCCAGCTTTTCTGCGGGACGAGCATTCAGCGCAGGGAAAGAGCCGATAATGCCGGCCTTACATTGCTCAATAACCATTTTGGGGGTGGAGATGATGAACATGGGTGAGCAGAGAATAGGGAGAGTGAGTTGCTTTTTTATTTTTTCCAGATTGCTCATGCGGTCGCTCCAGTTGTATCAGGCTTGTGAAAAAAATGTGGGTTAAAGGACCAGACAAAGGACTGTATACATAATGGCCAGCACGCTGACGCTAAAAAAGCTGTTCCACTGTAGGCCGAAACGTATAGGAGAAACTGGGGAAAATTGGGAGATAAGCCGCAACGAAGCGGTAAAGGGCGAGACGCCAGCAAAAACCGCCCAAGTAATGGAGATCACTGATGCTTGAACCAGAGGTGATATCGTGAGATCTGGCAGCTGCTGTAGGGTGCCGAGAAAAAGGGTTACCGTTATGATTGCGTTAATACCAATGAAGGAAAACGCGATCATGCTCATCGATAGCCCAATCATCAGCGCCGCGTTGCCAATATCAGCTCGTGCAAGGAGCTCGCTAGTAGTTGTCGGGTCGACCATTGGGATCAGGATGACACCGATTAAGCCGGACGAGCTAAACAACGCTACTTCATTGCGTTGGTTGGTGAATGTCTCAGGAAACGAGCGCTGCAACCGGCGCAGAAGCAGGCGGGTTCTGATGTTGAAGGCTTTACTTCGATATTGCACCCAGATCCACATCAGGCCTATCAACGGAGCACACATAAGCAGGCTGGAGAACAGCCGCAGCCCACTAAGCCTAGCAAGCAGATAGGCCAGGCTCGGAATCAGTGCTACGAGGGCAATCAGGGGGAGCAGGGGAGTCAGTTCACTCAGGCCTCCTGGGTTATTAACTGTGGCTTGAGGTTTCGGGTAGGCAAGGCGGTCGAGCAGAGCCCCCAGCAGAACGAACAAAAGGGTCCATAGCAGGCCGAGAGGGGCATATTGTTCCCAGCTCAGATCAGGGATACCGGATAGCACCAGCAGCATGGTAACGGAGGTGGGGGCCCAGAGCGGGACGCCACAAAACCCCCGCATTACACCCAATAGCATGCGTTTGTTGCGAATAGCCCCAATACGGCGACTTTCAGGGTCATTTATGGGCCGAATGGCACGCTGAACCATCGTGCCTAAAACGTTCAGCGCGCCAATGTTAAGCATGACGCTAAACAGGTGAGAACCGAAAGACATTAATAGATAGCGGCGACCAGGGGGTTGATGGACCAGGACTCTGCCACAGCGGTGTACCAGGGAAGAGGAGCTTGCTGATTCCCGTATAACGGCAAGTGATGTCAGAAATAGGGTGAAAAAGGCCGCCCGGTCCAGGCCTGCAACCAGGACCGGTGTGTCGAGTCTGCCACTGAACCAGAGGCCCGCGGCAAGACTGAATACAACGATAGCGAATAAGCGGTAGGCGCGGGCTATACGTTGCCACTGTAATAGGAAAAAACACAGCAATGCACCACCGGCGAGGAAGCTGAGCCAAGGGGGAGAGGATAGCTCTCTGGCAATGGCACAGCTGCTGGTCACAAGCAAACAGAGGGTTGCCAGGTTTCGGCTCGTCTCTGCCTTTGGTTGTTCAATCGTGTTGGTCAAGACTTGGGTGTTCATGCCTCAAGCGACCTGATTACCATTTTCTGCTGGTGGAAGTCCGCATCCCCAAACAGTGAATTTATCACCATGAGCCGCTTCACGCCGTGCCCGACATCCAGTTCGTCGGTTAGGCCCATGCCGCCGTGAAGCTGTATCGCCTCGTTGCCGACCGCCTTGCCATTGCGACCGGTTAAGACTTTCAAGGCGTGCAGGTTTTTCTGATGTTCATTCGTTTCCATACTGGCGGCGGAGCATACTGCTCGAAACAGCAGAGAGCGGGTTTGCTCACAGGCAGTGAACATGTCCACCATCCTGTGCTGGAGTGCCTGGAAGGAGCCGATGGTAACCCCGAACTGTTTGCGCACCTTGGAGTATTCAATAGTGGTGTCCGTCAGTCGGTGCATCAGCCCTAAGGCCTCGGCACATGTCCCTAGCAAGGCCTGGTCGATGACTCTTTTCAACAGCATCAGGCCTTTACCTTCTTGCCCGATCAGCTGTTCCGTGGGAACTTTCACCTGATCAAAGTAAAAATTTGCTACTGTCTGGCCATCCATCAAGCGGTAGTCAGTACGGGAAAGCCCACTGGCGTTTGCATCGACCAGAAACAGACTGATGCCTTCTTCATCATACTGACCGCCGGATGTTCGAGCGGATACGATCAGCTTGTCGCAGTTGGGGCCATTTAATACCAGGGCTTTCTCGCCCGTAATAACAAAGCTCTGCTCGCTACGCACGGCCTCTGTTTTTACGTCGGACAGCTGGTAACGTGCTTGGCGTTCCATGAATGCTAGGCTTCCCTGTATGTTCCCCTCAATCACCTGGCCGAGCAGTTTCGAGTAGGAAGTGTTGATACCGGCAAGATCCAGCAGGCGGCCAAAAAGGAGTATTGTTGGCAGGTAGGGGAGTGCAACCAACCCTTTGCCAAATTGTTCCATCAGTACCATCAGGTCGGTGGCGTCGCCGTCGAAACCACCGTTTTGCTGGCTGAAGGGCACCGAAAGCCAGCCCAGTTCGGCGATTTGCCGCCAAAGCTCGGGATCGAACCCCTGTGCCAGGCTGGTATCCTTTTGGCGTCGCTCAAAACTGTAGTTCTGGCCGATAAACCTGGCCGCGCTATCCTGAAGCATTTGCTGCTCTTCGGTCAGAGAGAAGTTCATTAGCAATCCTTCCTGTTAGATAAATATGTCACTCAAAGCCCGAGAATATGCTTGGCGATGATGTTTTTCTGGATTTCGTTGGAGCCACCGTAAATGGTTGCAGCCCGGCCATACATGAAGTCTTGGCGGGCTTGGTTGCCAAAATCATGTCCGATATCCGCCGCAGTGGCCGATTCTGTGGTCTCCATCGCACCGTATACACCGGCAAGCTCAATAGTCAGTTCATGGAGGCTCTGTTGAATTTCTGATCCCTTTATTTTCATCAGGGAAGATTCCGCCCCAGGGTTCTGGTTATTGGCTACCGCAGCAAGTACCCGCAACTCCATATATTCCAGGGCCATCAGCTCCACTTCGATATTGGTAAAACGGGCGTGGAATACCGGATCATCGATCATGACGCTCCTCCCCTGAGTTTCCCTGCTAGCCAGCTGTCGCAGTTTTTCGAGTCGCCTCATGGAGTCGGCTACCCGCGCAATCGCTGTGCGTTCATGGGCCAGCAGGGACTTGGCATAGGTCCAGCCTTTGCCTTCTTCCCCTATGCGGTTGGCCTGAGGGACACGGACATTATCGAAATGCACCTCATTGAGGGAGTGCACACCGTTAATACTATGTATGGGAGAGACCGTAATACCGGGGGTTTTCATGTCGATCAGCAGGAAACTGATGCCGTTTTGAGGCTTGCCGGACTGATCGGTACGAACAAGACAGAAGATCCAGTCGGCATGCTGAGCATGTGTGGTCCAGATCTTGGTGCCATTCACGAGATAGTCGTCGCCATCCTTGCTCGCACTGGTTTTCAAGGAGGCCAAATCCGACCCTGAACCGGCTTCGGAATATCCCTGACACCACCAGGTTTCGCCAGTAAGAATGCCAGGCAGGAAGCGTTGCTTTTGCTCTTCGTTGCCATAGGTGTAGATGACCGGCCCTACCATCTTTAGGCCAAAGGGCAAGACATCCGGAGCATTGGCGGCAACGCGTTCACGTTCATAAATATAGGACTGGGTAACGCTCCAGCCCGCTCCGCCATATTGTGTTGGCCAGAAGGGAGCCACCCAGCCCTGTTCATACAATTGCTTCTGCCAATCGAGGGTGCCTTGTTTAAAGGTGCTGGGGTTTTTGAGCAGCTGTTGAGCACGCTCTGGTGATGCCTTGGTAAAAAAAAGTCGAACGTCGTCGCGGAATTTCAAGTCGTCCGCCGAAAGGTGAGTATCCATGCTTAATTTACTCCAGTGGTATGTTTCGTATTATCACGCTACGGTATTCACTTGCTGGGCATGATGGCTAATCGCAGAAGTTCACTGCGTTAGCTACTGGCTCGCGACTTGTACGTGTGCGGTTGGCGGCGACATCAGGATCTTCATAGCCGAAACTGATACCTAGAAGAATGCCTGTGTCGTCATCGATATCGAAGGCGTCCCTAACCAGATCCGGGTAACTGCGCATACTGCCCATGGCACAGCTGCTGACGCCATGGGCATGCATGGTCAGCATGAGTGTCTGAGCATAAATGCCGATATCCATTGCGATACTGGGGCCGAAGTGTCGGTCCATGCCGATAAACACAATATGAGGGGCATCAAAAAATTCGTAATTACGTTGCATAGCCCGTAGACGCCCCTCCTTGTCGTCTCGTGCGATACCCATTTCGTTATAAAGAGCCATGGCACAGGCTACCTGGCGTTGGCGATATTCGCCTTGGAATCGGCTGACATAGGCGAAGTCAGGGGTGTCGGGCGTGTTTTGGCTCAGGCGCGCCAAGAATTTTGTGCGCAGGCGATCTTTCGTCGCGCCGGACGCAACAAAAGACTTCCAGGGCTGGGTGTTGCAATTTGATGGCGCCTGCTGGGCGATTTCAAATATCTTTATGAGAGTTTCTCTCGGAATTGGGTCCGGAAGGAATCCTCTGATTGAGCGTCTTGAGGTGACAGCGTCAATCAGCGATAAAGAGGCCGTATTCATATCTAACTCCAGAGCATATTTCCGGATCTTGAACTCACTAGCCTTGAGTGGCTAATTTCAGTTGTCTTCGTAATATTCCACGCTTTTAAAGCAGGGAATGTTATATATTAAATTTGCTTGGAAGTGGCCAACAATATCATTCGAAAAGCTAAAATGGAAAGGCATGTTTTTTATATTATCCATGCTTGATTTTTATAGCTTTTTGAGGGGGTTATGTATTTTTTCTTCTGTACAGCTTTGGATGATCTATTTGGGAGAGCTTTATAAGTTTTTCTTTATTGCTTTTTTAAGTTTTGAAAATATTCGGTCAATTATCTGACTATCGCTGGTTCATCAATAAAAAAAATGAATGGAATCTATAAAATATAGGTCTATATTGGAGTGAGTGAATTCGTTGACTGGGATGTTTGATTGGATTATTTTTTTTTGGTTGGATTTGTTTTATTGGAAATAATATTTAAATTATTCTCATAGGTGCGGGCTTTTTCGTGGTAAAAGGCAATAAGAAAAATAGAGAGCCCTATGTCTATATCCTCGCGTAATTTATTGCGATCAATATCTGTTTCGTTTTGCACGGCTAGCCTGGTATTCGGCTAGCCGGGTCGAGGGCGATGGGCTTTCTAACCACCGAGAACTTCTATAGAAGCTCTCAAGGTTGATGGGCGTGTGGTTGATGTACTGGTGATAGCGATGACGCAAAAGGTGATGGAGCGAGCGAATCAAAGTGAACCGAGTATGCGGAGCTTGGCTGGGCTATACGAATTCGATAAGGAGATGATGAGCATTATGAATTTGGTAAACCTGACATATCCTTTTGCTGAAACACCCGGATATGGCGAGGCTGTTGAAGTTGCTCCCGGGGTGTATTGGTCTCGCTTGCCCCTCCCGTTCAAACCTAATCACATCAACGTCTGGCTGTTGGAAGGAGATGAGGGGCTCGCCGTTGTTGATACAGGCATGAGAGGAGCGGAGGCCGAGCAGCTGCTGGCGGGACTTGTCGATGTACTTGGCGATGGCGCCGGTTTGTCCCGGGTTATGGTGACTCACATGCACCCAGACCATGTTGGGCAGGCCGGTCAGCTCGTTGCGCGCTGGGGCGCACAGTTCTGGATGACCCGGCTGGAATACCTGACCTGCCGAGCGCTGAGCCCCCAGTCGCTAAGCCAAGATATGCCGTTAGCTATTGCGCGTTTTTTTTCACAGGCAGGATGGTCTCCGGGTGGAATTGAAAAATATCAGGCCCATTATGGCAGCCGTATTGTTTCGTTGCCCGATAGCTATCGTCGTCTTGAAGACGGCCAGATCCACCGCATCGGCGGTTACGAGTGGCGCGTGATCGTCGGTCGGGGGCATTCACCGGAACATGCCTGCTTCTATTGTAAGGACAGGAAGCTGCTGATATCCGGTGACCAGGTGTTGCCGCGTATATCGTCTAATGTTTCGGTAAGCGCAATGGAGCCAACCGCCAACCCCATGGCCGATTGGATTAATTCGCTGCAAATGCTTAAGGCCAACGTGCCCGAAGACGTCTTAGTGCTCCCTGCACATGGGGAGTGTTTCAGAGGTTTACATACCCGTATCGATACATTGCTGGAGGAACAGGAGCGATCCTTTGATGCGTTGCATGAATTGCTAGCTGTTCCTAAAAAGGTTGTGGACGTCTTCCCGGCGCTGTTTAACCGAACCCTATCTGAGGACATCACGCATGTTTATTCACTGGCGACTGGTGAAGCGGTTGCCTGCCTTAATTACCTACTTGCTCTTGGACGTATCAGCCAGTCTGTCGATGAGGAAGGCATAAGCTGGTATCAGGCAAAATAGCAGGTGCTGCATCTCTTCATGGGTGGGACAGCCCGTCGCCTCTAAAGGTTTTAGAGCCACCTTTTGCCGTTTTTATTTCTGATAATACAGATGTTTACTTGCTAGATAGCAAGGATTCAGTATCGGTTTTCTCTCCGGGTTGAGTGCCCGCACCGTAATCCCCAGCTGGGTAAAGAAGCCTGGAGTTAGTGGCTAGCTTCTGTGTACAGGAAGGTGCACCAACGAACCTTGGGATAAGTAACCTCCACTTACAGAAAATGTGCAGATGGGTGGTGGAGTAGCGTAAATGCTTTCAGCTATAAAAATTAAGCATAGTTTTTATTGAATACATATAATGGTTGATCGTCATGCGTCCTGATAGATTATAAAAACAGTGGGTTAACCACTTTCGATGTTGTGAAAAAAATTCCATTTATATTGCCAATGATGGAAAGCTATATAATTTTTTTCAAATAACAGTATCAAACAGGTTATCGCGGATAATCCAACTGATAACCAGACCAACCAGGTATATAAAAATGAAAGTACTCGTCGCCGTAAAACGCGTGATCGACTACAACGTCAAGGTGCGCGTGAAGCCGGACCACACCGACGTGGATCTGGCCAACATCAAAATGGCCCTGAACCCCTTCTGTGAGATCGCTGTGGAAGAGGCCGTAAGCCTGAAGGAAGCCGGCAAGGCCTCTGAAGTGGTTGTCGTGTCCATCGGTCCCAAGGCCTGCCAGGAGCAGATCCGTACCGCCCTGGCGCTGGGCGCCGATCGAGGCATCCAAATCGAGACTGACGAGATGCCGGAATCCCTGACCATAGCCAAGCTGCTGGCCAAGGTGGTCGAGGACGAGAAGCCGGAACTGGTCATCCTGGGCAAGCAGTCCATCGACGCCGACAACAACCAGACCGGCCAGATGCTGGGCGCACTGCTGGATATGCCGCAGGGTACTTTTGCCTCTGAAGTGAAGGTTGAAGCGGGCAAGGTCAACGTGACCCGTGAAGTGGACGGCGGCCTGCAGACCCTGGCCCTGAACCTGCCAGCGATCGTGACCACCGACCTGCGCCTGAACGAGCCGCGCTACGCCTCGCTGCCCAACATCATGAAAGCGAAGAAGAAGCCGCTAAACGTGAAAACCCCGGCTGACCTGGGTGTCGAGCTGAAGGCGCACACCCGCCTGCTGAAAGTGACCCCGCCGGCCGAGCGCCAGGCCGGTATCCGCGTCAGCAGCGTGGATGAGCTGGTCGACAAATTGAAAAACGAAGCCAAAGTCGTATAAAGGGGGGATCTGATGGCTATTCTGGTAATTGCAGAACATGACAACAGCACCCTGAAGGGTGCCACACTGAACGCCGTAACCGCGGCTTCCCGCATGGGCAGCGAGCTGCACCTGTTGGTGGCGGGTGAGGGCTGCGGTGCTGTCGCTGAAGCCGCGGCACAGGTCGCCGGCGTCAACAAGGTGCTGGTAGCGGACAACGCGGCGTACGGCCACCAGCTGGCGGAAAACCTGTCCACGCTGATTGCCGAACTGGGCAAAGACTACAGCCACGTGGTGGCGCCAGCCACTACCAGCGGCAAGAACGTGATGCCGCGTGTCGCGGCACTGCTGGATGTGGCACAGCTGTCCGACATCATCGCGGTCGAGTTCGAGAACACCTTTCAGCGTCCGATCTACGCCGGTAACGCGATCGCCACCGTCGAGTCGCTGGACCCGATCAAGGTGATCACCGTGCGTGGTACTGCGTTTGACGCCGCGGCTGAAACCGGTGGTGCCGCCAGCGTGGAAGCGGTCGCCGCTGTCCATGATGCCGGTACCTCCGCCTTTGTCGGTGAAGAAGTCGCCCAGTCCGACCGTCCGGAACTGACTGCTGCAAAAGTCGTGGTCTCCGGTGGTCGCGGCATGGGTAACGGCGAGAACTTCGCCATTCTGGAAACACTGGCCGACAAGCTGGGCGCCGCCGTGGGGGCTTCTCGTGCCGCCGTTGATGCCGGCTTTGTGCCCAACGACATGCAGGTTGGTCAGACCGGCAAGATCGTGGCACCTGAACTGTACATCGCCGTGGGTATCTCCGGTGCGATCCAGCACTTGGCGGGCATGAAAGAGTCCAAGGTGATTGTGGCGATCAACAAGGACGATGAAGCGCCCATCTTCCAGGTCGCGGATTACGGTCTGGTAGCGGATCTGTTTGAAGCCGTACCCGAGCTGCAATCCAAGCTTTAATGTTTGAATCTGCCAGTTGCTTCCCTGTTTGCCCTGTTCTTATCCAGAGTTCAGGGCTTTTTTCCCATTTTTGCGACAAGCCGAACGTTGGTGCAATGCGCTTGGAGAGCTACGTTATGCGTGAATCGATGGAATTTGATGTGGTCATCGTTGGGGCCGGCCCGGCGGGCCTGTCTACCGCCTGCCGTTTGATGCAGCAGGCTCAGGAAAACGAACAGGAATTGACGGTCTGTGTGGTGGAGAAAGGCTCCGAAGTCGGTGCCCATATCCTGTCGGGTGCTGTTTTGGAAACGCGGGCATTGGATGAACTCTTTCCAAACTGGAAAGAGCAGGGTGCGCCACTGAACACGGCGGTTACTGAAGACGAGGTTTACCTGCTCAGAAATGCTGAAGCTGGCACCAAGATTCCCAACGCCTTCGTGCCCAAGACCATGCACAACCGGGGTAACTACATCGTCAGCCTGGGCAGCCTGTGTCGCTGGCTGGCGGAGCAGGCTGAAGCCCTGGGCGTTGAGGTGTTTCCGGGCTTTGCGGCCGCGGAAGTGTTGTTCAATGACGATGGCAGCGTCAAGGGTGTCGCCACCGGCGACATGGGCGTGACCGCCGAGGGCGAGCAGGGCCCCAACTACATGCCGGGCATGGAGTTGCATGCCAAATACACCGTCTTCTCCGAAGGCTGCCGTGGTCATCTGGGCAAGCAACTGATCAGAAAGTACAGTTTGTACAAAAGTACCGATACCCAGCACTATGGTCTGGGCATCAAGGAGCTCTGGGATATCCCGGCCGAGCAGCATAACTCAGGCTTGGTGGTACATGGCTCCGGCTGGCCGCTGGACAAGGAAACCAGCGGTGGCTTCTTCCTCTACCATACCGACAACAACCAGGTGGTGGTGGGGCTGATCGTCGACCTGAACTACCAGAACCCCTGGCTGAGCCCGTTCGACGAATTCCAGCGTCTGAAGCATCATCCGGTGCTCAAGCGTCATCTGGACGGCGGCAAGCGTGTCTCCTATGGTGCCCGTGCCATCGCCAAGGGGGGGTACAACTCACTGCCGAAGATGACCTTCCCGGGCGGCCTGCTGGTCGGCTGTGATGCCGGTACGCTGAACTTCAGCAAGATCAAGGGCACCCATACCGCGATGAAGTCCGGCATGCTGGCGGCCGAGGCGATCTTCGACGCGCTGAGCAAGGGTGACGAGGGTGGTAAGGATCTGAGTGGCTTTACGGATGCCTACAAAGCTTCCTGGCTGTTCGACGAGCTGTACCGATCGCGCAACTTCGGCCCGGCGATGCACAAGTTCGGCCAGCTCCTGGGCGGCGCGTTCAACTACATTGACCAGAACTGGTTCGGCGGTCGCATCCCGGTGACCCTGCACGACAATCACCCGGATCATGCCCAGCTGGCACCGGCGGATCGTTATGAACCGATCAAGTACCCCAAGCCGGATGGCAAGCTCAGCTTCGACAAGCTGTCCTCGGTGTTCCTGTCCAACACCAACCACGAGGAAGATCAGCCCTGCCACCTGCGGCTGGCGGATGCCGAGATCCCGCTGAAGCAGAATCTGCAGCTGTTTGCCGAACCGGCGCAACGCTATTGTCCCGCGGGCGTGTACGAGATCGTCGAGGACGAAGGTGGCCAGCGGTTCCAGATCAATGGCCAGAACTGCCTGCACTGCAAGACCTGCGATATCAAGGACCCGGTGCAGAACATTACATGGGTTACACCAGAGGGTGGTGGTGGCCCGAACTATCCAAACATGTAAGTAGGATGAGCGTCGTGTTTTGTATTGTAACTGTCTGATTATGATTGTTGTTTAAGTGGAGTGCTGTCAGGCGTTATTCATCTAAATGCCATTTGGCAGAGCCTTTAATCGAGCGCTTATGTCAACACAGCTTATCTGTGGTTGCTCATAATGAACGTCCGTTCCATACCAATTGGAGTAGGTGGCTTTTAAGAGGAGTGGGGTAGCTGAAATACGTTGAATTTACCGCGCACCGTTACTTCTAACCAATAGCCATGTTACCCGTAAACTAAAGGATCGGATGTCGCCCATTGGTAGAGGCTCTAGACCATGAACTTGGTAGAAAGACTTTGGTGTCACAGCGCCGGCTTTACTTTCCATGAATGGTATAGCGATTAAGCACTGATAATGGATAGCGTTGTCTTTTGGTGGTTACTGTTGGATGTCACGACGCACAGACACTGCACAGGCGGCGGTCCGGATATGGACCGAGGTAGCATTCAGGCCGCAAAAATGCGGCCTCCTCGCGATCTCGTTTGCTTTATAAAGCCTTTGATTTTCAAAATTCATTCTATTTATATTCAAGGAGGGAAGAGGTGGTGCTAGCGACCGGACTGGTCCGGCACACCCGTTAAGGGGGGGGATCAATTGCAATCTTGCAGATTTTCATAGAGATTTATAACTATAAATAAGATCCTACCCATCACCAGTGTAAATTAGCGGATAGAATTTAAAATCAATTCTTATCTAAGCAAAGGTTACACAAAAATTTGAACGTAGATGACCAAAATGTCGTAATTCAAAGCGGTTTTTTTGACTCACAATTCCTGATGTCGGTAAAAATTTAGATGACTTTTCATTAGATCTTGTGCGCGAGGATCCTCCGTTTGGCAGCAGGCGCTCTCTCAATTAAGGTAGTAGTGGCAAAACCAATGTTCGAATCATTATAAAAGAGAGAGCGACTAGTTCGGCTTACAGGGGGGCAGTAGGCTATTTCTAGCTTTGAGTTTTACGCCAATGGTCTGGTGCCATTCCGACATTATTTTTGAAAGCACGTGAAAAAGCGCTAACGTTTTGATACCCAAGCATTTCAGCAAGGTCGATCAGGGAAATATGAGAGTCTCGTAGATATTCGATAGCCACTTCTTGGCGCACGGAGGTCAGCAGAGATTTGAATGTGAATTGATGCTTGGCCAGCATGCGTTGAAGCGACCTTGGACTCACTGCCAAAAGCTGCGAGATACTTTCCAAGTTGCAAGTGCGAGTGCCGAGGCGGCAACGAATATGGTAACGCACCTTCGTAACGATATCGTCGTTAGGCTTGTACCCGCCCAACAGTGAAGACAAATGGGATTGGACGATCTCCAGCAAAACGGCATCAGCTGTCGCGATGGGGTGCTTCAGGTCTTCCTCTGGAAACACGATGGCGTCATATTCCCGGTCAAAATAAACCGGAGCGTTGAAATAACGTTCGTATGTCAGTGTATTGCCTAGTGGTCTGTGAGCGAAATATATTGCGCTCGGTGTCCACTGGGGTCCACAGAGTACCTTGAACGCCTTGAACGCTTGAACCATTGTGAGGTTGCGTGACTGTACGCCACTCTCCTTACGCCCTGCGCGGTCCCGCCGAGTTAGCGCAACCTTGCCATCTAGTGTTTGCAAACCCCAAGTCGCCGCCTGTGAATAGAGTGGAATATATTTGTCGATGCAACTAAGCGCACTGCCTAGGTTGGGCGATAGCTTAATGACTTGCGACAGGAGACCCAGACTGAATGGAGGTTGGTGTTTGCCGACCAGAAAACCAAATTGTGGACAATCAAACTCCTTCGCGACCTTGTCCAAAAAACGAGCGACCTTAGTGAAGGACAGAAAGCCTTCAGGTTCAATGAGCAACCGTTTGGGGATACCGCACTGGTCAAGCACCTCACCAATGTCGATTTCGAGCTCTTGCGCCGCTTCCAGAGTGCCGAGCAAATATTGACTGTCAATTAGCAAAGGGGCCTTTGTCGGTTCTGTTGTCGTCATGACGGACTCCAAGAAATGCGCGACGAATGGCGTATAACGAGATGAACATTGTCACTAAAGGTTACTCAGTGGGCAATAGGTATTGGCTCGCCTGGTGGCTGAATGCACAGATCCAATAGATTCACCTTCCTCCTCCTGATTACCGTTTTTTTGGGGCTAGTCCTGATCTAGGAGTCGGCATTTCAATCGCGCTAAATAGGCGCATTATAGATAAAAAATCTCTCTTTATTTGAAGGACATACCTTAATCTGCCTGCTGATTTTTCGTTAGAGGGAAAGCCAGGAAGTCTCAGTGGGTTGATGTTCAATGTCATTATTTTTGTCGCCTAATGGTATTCACTATGGCGTCTAATGGTATGCCGCGTCATTTTTTTTGCGTGAGAATAAATTCCGTCAAAAGCAGAGCTCTTATGGATAGGGAACAGTCATCGTCCCAAACCCTAAGGCGCGAAGCTTTATATGCGCACATAAAAATAATAGAGGCGTACTTATGGAAATGGCCCAGAATGTGGCAAAGAATCCGGCTGAAACAAGTGCAAACCTGAAGCGCTGGTATGTACTGATATTATTGACACTGGTCTATATGGCGAGCGTTGCCGACCGCAATATCTTCGCTATCCTGCTCCCTCATATTCAAGCCGAATTGGCACTGTCAGATACCCAACTTGGACTGCTGTCTGGTGTGGCATTCGGAATCTTCTACGCTGTTCTTGGCATCCCGATTGCGTTTATGGCGGACCGCTCAAACCGTCGCAATATTATTGCGGGCGCGCTGGGGCTGTTCAGTCTGATGACTGTAGTTTGTGGCTTTGCCGGCAACTTCATGCAGATGCTTTTCGCGCGTATGGGTGTTGGTGTAGGGGAGGCTGGAACGAGCCCACCTACGCACTCCATATTGTCAGACTATTTTCCTCCCCATCGTAGAAATATTGCGATGGGTGTTCTTAACGCGGGCGCTTTTTTCGGCATTCTGATCGGTTTCGTTGTTGGAGGTGCCGTCTCTGAACAATACGGTTGGAGAGCTGCTTTTTATGTTCTGGGCGTTCCTGGTCTTTTGCTGGCGTTGGTCGTGTGGTTGACCGTTGAAGAGCCTGTGCGTGGTGCTTCAGAAAGTAACAATTCGGTTACCACTGTCGAAACCGCTAAGGTGAAAGAGGTGTTTGCCTTTCTATGGCAGCAAAAGAGCTACCGCCATACGGTCGTGCTCTTTGCCTTAGCCTCCTTTATTGCCTACGGCATGTTTACCTGGATGCCAACCTATCTTGTTCGTACCTTCGCCATGGACACCAAACAGATCGGCATGATGCTGGGAGGGGTGTTGTTCGTATCGGGGGTCGCCGGTTCATTGGCATCAGGCTGGATCATTGATCACTTGACCCGCAAAGACTTGCGTTGGTCGCTTTGGATACTGGCTTTAGTGATCTTGGTGCTTATGCCACCCATGGTCACGATTTTTATGACTGACTCGGCAACGGTTGCCATCGCTTGCTTCGCAGCTCCGGGGTGTCTGATGGCATTTGTGACCCCCGCGGTAATTGCTTTGGCACAGCGCTTGGCTCCTTTACGGATGCGGGCGGTTTCCTCAGCGGTTCTGTTCTTTTTTGGTGCTCTGATTGGTATCGGGCTTGGTCCTGTATTTGTCGGTGTTCTTAGTGATGTCTTGCAGTCATGGTCTGGCGACGAGTCACTGCGTTATGCGTTGCTTGCGCTGTGTCCGATTGCTCTGTGGGTGGTTGCTCATTGTCTTCTGGGATCGCGAACGCTTATCGATGATATCAAGCGCGCTGAGTCAAGGTAACTCGGTGAAAGGCTGGACTACAGACAAGAAATTACAAGCGGTGCGTTTGCCCGACTCGCATCACTTTTAAAAAAATCAGTTCGGGTAAGTGAATAAAAATAATTACACAAAAAGGTTCTGACTATGACCTACAGAAATAAGCCTGGGAATGATTTCCCCCATCGGAAGTCATCGTTAAGCACAGCCGTAAGTCGTGTGATTGCGGGGTCTCTACTGCTTGCGGCAACGCAGGCGCAGGCGCTTAGCTGGCAACTTGATAACGGCGTTGTTATCGACCTGGATACGACACTGAGCTATGAAGCGGGTATGCGCCTGAAAGAGCAGGACGCAACCGTTCTGGCTGCTGGTGGTAACCCTGTCGTGGCTGCCGTAACTGATGACGGCAACCGCAACTTTGACAAGCACGACCTGATCAAAAATGCCGTCAATTTCAATACCGACCTGGATATTCAGTACGGTGACGGCGGTGCGTTTTTCCGGGCCCGTGGCTGGTACGACGACGTTTACAGTGATAAGGACCTGGCGAAAGCGGAATTCCAGCGAGATGGACTGGATAAGCATAAGTCTGAAGTCGAGATTCTGGACGCCTTCGTCTACAACATGTTCGATATGGGCGAGCGCAGTCTGAGCCTGCGAGCGGGTCGTCAGGTGGTTAGCTGGGGTGAGAGTCTGTTTATCGGGGGGGGGATCTCCAGTGCCCAGAGCCCTGTGGATGCAACTAAGGCGAGTGCACCGGGTGTCGATCTTAAAGATATCTTTATGCCCGTCGGTCAGGTGTACGGCGAAGTGGATCTGTCAGACTCTTTGGCCATGGGAGCCTACTATCAGTGGGAGTGGGAAGAAAGCCGCATTGATGCGCCCGGCGCCTATTTCAGCGTGCTCGATGCGTTAGGTCAGGGGGTTGCAGGTGATAACACCGATATTGGCCTCCCGGTGCGCGTAGATAAGCCGAGCGACGGGCAATGGGGCGTGGCGTTGCGGTATACCGCCGAGAATCTGAATGACACCGAGTTTGGCTTCCATTATCTGCGTTACAACGACTTTCTGCCGGCGATTCAGCTACTCCCACCGTTGCTAGGTCCGCAAGTGACCAATCAGTATTTCGAAGATATCGACCTGATTGGTGTGAGCGCAGGCATGGTGATCGGCGACACCAATGTTGGTGCCGAGATCAGCTATCAGGATGGCAAAGCAGTCCAGCTTAATATTCCGGGCGCCTTTTACTTCGCAAGAGCTAAAACGGCTCAGGCGCAGGTCTCGTTTATTCACCTATTCCCAAGTTCAGCACTGGCAGACAGCATTACCTTATATGGGGAGTTTGCTCATAACCGGGTGTTGTCTATTGATGATGATGCGACGGCCGCAGCCGCCGGCGTTAACGTTGGCGACGTTGCGTCTGCGGTTGCGAATGATCGCAGTGCGTCTTCGGCCGTTCTCCGTGCCAAGTTTAGCTACTTTGGTGTTGCCCCGGGGCTGGATATGTCTTGGACCGCTACATATCGCAATGACTTTAACGGGCGTTCGTCTATTCCGTTCACGTTTACCGAAGACTTTGAACAGCTTGCCCTGAAGGCAGACTTTAGATACGCAGGTGGTCATTCCTTCGGTGTCAGCTACGTCAACTATCTGAGCGATGTTGACGATATCGTCGAGGAAAAAGATAGCTTGGGTCTCGCTCACCTCAATGCTGACCGTGATTATGTTTCTGCCTACTACAAGTACCGTTTCTAAGGCGTGTATTCGCGAATTTCTTAGTAGGATTAGTTGAGGATAAAAATAATGACAATCAAAAAAACGATTCTGGCTTTGTCGGTAACAGCAATGACTCTGGGTGCCGGTAGTGCCTTGGCTAAGGTCAGCGCCGAAGAAGCGGCCAAACTGAGAAACGAATTGACGCCGGTAGGTGCTGAACGCGCGGGCAACGCCGATGGCTCTATTCCCGAATGGACCGGCGGCATGACCGCTGCGCCGAAGGGACATAAGGCAGGTGGTTTTCGTGTTGACCCGTTTGCTGATGAAAAACCCTTGTTTACCATCACTGCAAGTAACTATCAGGATTATTCGGACCAGCTGACTGATGGTCAGAAAATGATGTTCACTAAATATCCCGATACGTTCCAGATGAATATCTACCAGACCCATCGCACCGCAGCGGCGCCTCAATGGGTGTATGACAATACCGCCGAAAACGCCTTGACCGGCGAGTTGACGCCTGATGGCAACGGTATTATGAAGTCTCATGGTGGATACCCGTTTCCGATCCCTCAAAACGGTCTGGAGGTGATCTGGAACCATCACGTTCGCTGGCGAGGTGAAGGCATTCATCGTATCTACAGTTCCGTACTTACCTATCCAAACGGGGAACGCATCGTCGGTGGTGGTGAAGGTTGGGAAACCTACCGTACCCACCAGAAAGATAATTACGACCCCGACTACAACGGCACTGTTCTTGAATTTCTCAATATCTATACCGCGCCGGTGCGGCGTAAGGGTGAAACGCTACTGGTCAAGGACCCCATCAATCAGTCTGAGACACCCCGTCAAGCGTGGCAGTACATTCCAGGGCAGCGCCGTGTACGCCGGGCGCCAACCGTAGCTTTTGACACGCCGGATGCAGGTACATCAGGTACCACTACCTATGATGATGCCTTTATGTATAACGGCTCGCCTGAGCGCTACGATTTCAAACTGGCGGGCAAGAAAGAGATCTATGTTCCTTACAACAGTAACGGTCTCCTGAACAAACTCGCTAAGACTAAGGACGGTGACTATAGCCTGCTGACGCCAAATCATATCGATCCTAAGGCTGAGCGTTGGGAGTTGCACCGTGTTTGGGTGGTTGAGGCGACGTTGAAAGAGGGTAAGCGTCATGTGTATGACAAACGCACCTTCTATGTAGACGAAGACACCTGGATGGTGGTTCTGGCAGATGCGTACGATGGTCGTGGTGAGCTGTGGCGTAGCCATATGGCCCACCTGCTGAACGCCTATGACGTGCCGGTTCAGTCGATGCGTGCGCCGACCTACCATGACTTCCAAACGGGTGTCTATTACGTCTCTGACATCGACGTTGAGCCGTTCGAGGTCTACGAGGGTGAAGGGGAAGGCTACTTCACTCCGGCTCAGGTTCGTAAAATTAGCCGACGTTAATACACCAGGCTGAGCGCCGGCGGCCTCTCCCCTTCGCCGCCGGCTTTTTAAACGCGACGTGGCAATGCAACGCTGTTTCTATCTGTTTTGACACATAAGCAAGCGTGGTTTTGACATCTTGTGGGACCGCCTGTGTATAGCAGCGATTCTCACCTCGTTATTTCTTGGCGGGTCTTTTATATGGCTTTTTTATACCCCTTTTCGTTTTTGCCGGTGCTTCGTCCGATGCAACATTGGTTTATTGCCGCAGTACTGTTCATCGGCCAGTGTGGTTATTCCCAAGCTCATGCCCAGAGCGATGCATTGGAAGCCCCAGCTGTGATGTCTGAGTTGGCACCGAGCACCCTGTTGCTGGATGTGCGTTCGGTTGGAGATCGACTGGTTGCCGTAGGTGAGCGCGGTCACATTCTTATGTCAAATGATCACGGCCAGAATTGGTCTCAGTCCCAGGTTCCGGTACGGGTCACCCTAACAGCCAGTTTTTTCGCCAATGACAATAAAGGCTGGGCCATTGGTCACGATGGTGTGGTCATCACTACAGACGATGGCGGTTATAACTGGCGCAAACTGCTCGATGGTTATCAAGCCAATCAATTGCTGCTGGATCATGCCAGAAAACTGTATGCCAACGCTAAACGGGCATTGGAAAACGCCAGTGATGAGGAACGTTCGAAGCGTGAATTGGAATTCGAAAATGCCGAGTACCGTTTGCATGACGCCGAAGCCTTCATGAGTGAAGGCGCCAGCCGACCATTTTTAGGTATCTGGTTTAAGAATGAAAGCGAAGGTTACATCGTCGGTGCTTTCGGTATGTTTCTGCAAACCCTGGATGGCGGTAACAGCTGGCAGCCAGTGGTCGAACGCCTGCAAAACCCTGATGGCTTTCACCTTAACGCTATTCGTCGCATTGGCGGGCAGCTATTTATCGTTGCAGAAGCGGGAGGCATCTTTCGTTCGGACGATGACGGTAAAAGCTGGACGTTGCTCGCAAGCCCCTATGAGGGCTCGTTCTTCGGTATTAGCGGAAACGAACAGGGACTGTTAGTGGTATATGGTCTGCGAGGCCATGCCTTCTTTTCGTTAGACCGTGGTGACAGCTGGCAGCCAGTTGCTACCAATACTGACAAAACCATTCTCGGTGGCACGCTGCTGAAAAATGGCCAGGTTCTGCTGATTGGCTACGGCGGCAGCATGATCGTAGTCGACAAGCTCGGCAACGTCGTATCCAGCCAAAACACAACCAGTCGGCTACCCATTACAGACGCTGTTGATATGGGAGCTGAGGGTATCGTAACCGTTGGGATTGGCGGTGCCCGTATTCACCCATCACAGCAAAACGCGCAAGGAGTGAACTGATGACTCAGGCGCTTAATCGCAAGAAACACGACCGCTTACACGACGCCGTTTCCGGGTCAGAAGCTTTTATCGAAAAGCTGCTGTTTGGTAATCGCGCGATGTTGGTGTTCATATTTGCAACCCTAACAGTGTTCCTGAGCTACCAGGCCAGTCAGATCAGACTGGATGCTAGCTTCGAAAAAATGATCCCGACCTCACACCCTTATATTTCCAACTATCTGGAGTATAAGGATGAGATGACCGGTATGGGTAACGCGGTAAGGATCGCGGTAGAAACCACCGAGGGTGATATCTACACCCGGGAATTCATGGCAACGCTGCAGAAAATCCATGATGAAACCTTTTACATACCAGGCGTCGATCGTTCCGCCTTGCTGTCGCTGTGGTCGCCGGCAGTACGCTGGCTCGAAGTGACCGAAGAGGGTTTTGCCGCCGGACCGGTGGTATCGGACACCTACGATGGTACTCCAGCGTCACTTGAGGAGGTTCGGGCTAATGTCGCCAAGTCGGGGACTATCGGTTCCCTGGTGGCCAATAATTTCCGCTCCACGGTGGTCTACGTACCGCTTTTGGAAACTGACCCGCAAACAGGAGAGCCTCTCGATTACCACACGCTGTCCCAAAACTTTGAGACGCTGATCCGGGATAAATACGAGAGCGATAACATCAAAATACATATCACCGGCTTTGCGAAAGTGGTGGGTGATTTGATTGATGGGGCGACGTTGGTTATTACCTTCTTTGCTATCGCACTGGCGATTACCTTTGTGTTGCTGTTTGCGTATTCCCGTTGTTTGCGCAGTACTGTCATCTCGCTACTTTGCTCGGTTATTGCGGTGGTTTGGCAGCTGGGGCTGCTGAGGCTACTGGGATATCCGCTGGACCCCTACTCGATGCTGGTGCCGTTTCTGGTGTTCGCTATCGGCGTGAGTCATGGGGTACAGGTGATCAATGCCATCGCCCATCAAGCGATGCAGGGGAGCAACTCGGAGCTTGCGGCTCGACGCGCATTCAACAGCCTCTACGTCCCCGGCATTATCGCGCTAGTCAGCGACGGTGTCGGCTTTGCCACCCTGATGGTGATTGAGATCGCGGTTATTCAGGATCTGGCGATCGCCGCCAGCATGGGGGTGGCGGTTATTATTCTGACCAACTTGGTGCTGCTTCCTGTTTTGATGTCTTATGCGGGTGTCAGTCGTCGGGCGTTGAGCAAGCTGGAACATGAAGAGGAGCGCTCTAAGCACCCGTTATGGACCCGACTGAGCCAGTTCACCGAGCGTCGCTATGCGTTACCGCTGGTACTGCTGCTGATCGGTTTGGCTACAGGTGGCTTAATCGGAAGCAACAATCTCAAGATTGGCGATTTAGACGCCGGTGCCCCGGAGTTGCGTCCGGATTCACGCTACAACCGGGATAACACCTTTATCAACCAAAACTACTCGACGAGCACCGATATCTTCGTAGTGATGGTGAAGTCCGAGGGTAGTGAATCCTGTGCCAAGTACCGCCTCCAGGATGTTGCCGATCAGTTGCAGTGGCGATTGCAACACCTGCCCGGAGTGCAATCCAGCCGATCGCTGGCGGATGCCACCAAAGCCATTATTGCTGGCACCAATGAGGGCAACCTGCGCTGGATGGCGTTGAATCGCAACCAGCAGTTGCTGGATCAGGTGTCGTTTCGCGCACGATTTAAGGATGCCAGCACGTTTAACGCTTCCTGTGACCTGGTCCCGATCGTGGTCTATTTGAATGACCACAAGGCGGAAACGCTCGACTCGGTTGTGAAGGTCGTTGAACGCTTCAAGGTGGAATTTGATAACGATGAATTCACCTTCTTGCTGGCTGCGGGGAACGCGGGTATCGAAGCGGCGACCAACATCGTGATCGAAAAGGCGCAGTACAAGATGTTGATCTGGGTTTACGCCGTAGTGGGATTGCTTTGCCTGATCACGTTCCGTTCTATCCGCACCGTTGCTTGTATTCTGCTGCCATTGGCCGTCACGTCCATTCTGTGTCAGGCCTTGATGGCGCAACTGGGTATCGGCGTCAAGGTTGCCACCCTGCCGGTGATCGCCTTGGGGGTCGGTATCGGGGTTGATTACGGCATCTATATCTACAGCAAACTGGAAAGCTACCTGGCGTCGGGTAGGAGCCTCAAAGAAGCGTACTTCTTTACGCTGAAAACAACGGGCAAGGCGGTGGCATTCACCGGGATTACCTTGGGCATTGGCGTAGCGACCTGGGTGTTTTCGCCGATCAAATTCCAAGCTGACATGGGCATCCTGCTTACCTTTATGTTCGTCTGGAACATGATCGGAGCACTGGTTTTTCTGCCCGCATTAACGTGTTTCCTTCTGCCATCGAAGCGCGGAAAAACGGTTCCACAGTCATTTGATCACCCCGGTGGCGGTACCACGAAAGCAGTGTGATTGGTTAACAATAAATATTCAAAATGAGGCTTTGAGACATGCCGACAAAAATTTTACCACCCAGTGAAAATGCTTATGCCTATCCACTCCTGGTTAAGCGGTTACTGGACTCGGCGCAGCGCAACGAAAACAACAACGAGATCGTTTATCGAGGTGATCTGCGTTTTAGCTACCGTGAATTTAACGAACGTGTCTGCCGTTTGGCGAATGCCTTGACGGCGATGGGCATCAAAGCCGGAGACACGGTCGCTGTGATGGATTGGGACAGCCATCGTTACCTGGAGTGCTTTTTCGCCATTCCTATGATCGGTGCGGTGCTGCATACGGTGAACATCCGTCTTTCGCCGGAACAGATTACCTATACCGTGAATCATGCCCAGGATGATGTGCTGCTGGTTCATGAAGACTTTTTACCTGTCGTTGAAACTATTCAAGGGGAGCTTGAGACGGTCAAAAATTATGTGCTGCTGAGCGATGACGGTGCGGCTCCTTCAGGTGCGCTACCGTTTCTCGGTGAGTACGAACGGTTACTGGCTGCATCGGATACCGCATTCGACTTCCCTGATTTTGACGAAAACTCCGTCGCTACCATGTTCTATACCACCGGTACGACGGGCAATCCGAAAGGCGTGTATTTCACTCACCGCCAACTGGTGTTACACACCCTTGTGTTGATAGGTACGCTTGGCAGCACTGACAGCGAGCCGTTGCTCAGTCGTGATGGTGTCTACATGCCGATCACACCCATGTTCCATGTGCATGCGTGGGGCATGCCTTATGCCGCAACCATGCTGGGTGTGAAGCAGGTGTATCCGGGGCGATATGTTCCCGATCATCTGGTTCGCTTAATTCGCGAAGAGGGCGTGACGTTCAGTCACTGTGTGCCGACCATTTTCCAGATGCTGTTGGCGTCAGACGAAGCGAAGCACACTGACTTTTCCAACTGGAAGCTGCAGGTTGGAGGAAGTGCGCTCACTGCCGGTTTGGCGAGTCGTGCCAGCGAGTTGGGGATTCAGATCTACTCCGGTTATGGCATGTCGGAAACGTGCCCTGTACTGGCGCTGACCCAGATTGACAGAAACATCGCTGCGCTCTCAGCAGAGGAGCAGACCGCGTATCGGACCAAGGCTGGAAGGCTGGTTAGCCTCGTCGATATGCAGATCTGGTCACCGACAGGTGAACCGTTACCTCATGATGGTGTGGCGACCGGTGAAATTGTGGTACGCACCCCTTGGTTGACGCAGGGCTACCTCTATGAACCCGAAAAAGGCGATGAGCTGTGGCGCGGTGGATGGATGCATACGGGCGATGTGGCCTGTATTCATCCAGATGGTTTTGTCGAAATCCGTGACCGGATCAAAGACGTGATCAAGACCGGAGGTGAATGGATCTCCTCCCTGGAGTTGGAAAGCCTGATCAGCAGTCATCCGCTGGTGGACAATGTGGCGGTTGTAGGTGTGCCCGACGAGCGTTGGGGTGAGCGCCCACATGCCTGTGTGGTCGCGAAGTCGGGTGAGCTTGTTGCGGAGACGATAAAACAACATCTCAGCCAATTTGTAGAAACCGGACAAATCAATAAATGGGCTATTCCTGAGTCGATCGACCTTGTGACAGACATCCCTAAAACCAGTGTCGGAAAGATCGATAAGAAGCGCATACGCTCATCCATCAACTGATCAGTTTCGTTACCACGGGTGAAAGCCCTGTTTTCTGCAGCCAGACACGCCAACACGGTCACGGCGTATTGGCTGGGGTTCTGGTCGTGAACAAATATAAAAAGAGGAAAGAACAATGGGTATTAGTTTTGAGGGTAAGGTCGCAATTGTGACTGGTGCCGGGAATGGTCTGGGACGCTCTCACGCGCTGGCGCTGGCAGAGCGCGGTGCCAAGGTAGTTGTTAATGATCTTGGGGGCGCACGCGATGGCATGGGGCAGTCTTCTGAGGCTGCCCGTGAGGTCGTGCGGCTGATTGAAGAGCGCGGTGGTGAGGCTTTTGCTCATGGCGCCAACGTAGCCAAGTTTGATGAAGTTGAAGAGATGGTTGAACAGGCGCTGGAGAAGTGGGGGCGCGTGGACATCCTCATCAACAATGCCGGGATACTGCGTGATAAGTCATTTGCCAAGATGAGTGTGGAAGACTTTCAGCAGGTGGTCGATGTTCATTTGATGGGTACGTTTAATTGCACTAAAGCGGTTTGGGAGATTATGCGTGCGCAAAACTACGGTCGTATTGTGATGACCACGTCTTCCAGCGGCATGTATGGCAACTTCGGCCAAACGAACTACGGTTCCGCCAAAATGGCTGTGCTTGGACTGATGAACACCTTGGTGCTTGAAGGTATCAAGAACGATATTCGTGTCAACGCGTTGGCGCCAACGGCCAGTACGCGAATGACTGAAGACCTGATGCCCGAGCACGTGCAAAAAATGTTAACGCCTGAAGCGGTCACCGCCGGAGCACTGACACTGTGTCACGATGATGCGCCTAACCGCATGATTCTTTGCGCGGGAGCCGGAGGTTATGCCAGCACCCGGATATTTGAAACTGACGGTATATACCTGCCAGTGGATCAGCAAACACCAGAACAGGTGTGGGCTCATTTCGACCAAATTAACGACACAACGCAGCAAGAGCCGCTCGACTCAGCTGTTTTGCAGACAGAGAAGTTCCTGACGAAAGCGGCAGCACACCTGTCTGCACAAAAGTAAGTCAGAACGAACGTTGTTTTGCACCGGCAGACTCAACATTAAATGTATAGATAGACGGCATCAGCTGTGGCTGGTGCTGCACATTATTAGGTGGAAAGACCATGAGAGAAGCGGTCATTGTTTCAGTTGCACGTACCCCGATCGGTAAAGCGTACCGTGGGGCCTTTAATAACCTTGAAGCCCCGTCGTTGGCTTCCCATGCCGTTCAGGCCGCCGTGGAACGTGCTGGGATTGATCCAGCAGAGATTGAAGATTGTGTCTTTGGTGCGGCTTTGCAGCAAGGCACCCAGAGTATGAACCTGGGACGTCAGGTTGCTTTAGCTTCCGGCTTGCCGGTATCGGTGGCCGGTATGACCATGGACCGGCAGTGCGCCTCAGGCTTGATGGCAATAGCCACCGGTGCAAAGCAGATTGTGGTCGATGGCATGCCTGTATTGATTGCTGGTGGCTGTGAGTCCATAAGCCTGGTGCAAAATGAGCGCCTGAACCTGCACCGCATGGCTGACCCCAAGGTATTGGGGCATGCCCCGGCGATTCATATGCCGATGCTGGATACAGCTGAAGTGGTTGCTAAGCGTTATGGCATCTCCCGCGAGACTCAAGATGCCTATGCGGTGTTATCTCAACAGCGTACTGCCGCCGCGCAAGAGGCCGGTCGTTTTGATGATGAAATCATCCCGGTGACAGCGGTGATGAAAGTGAAGAACCGGGACACCGGAGAGATGACCGATCAGGAAGTGACGCTGACACGGGACGAGGGAAATCGGCCCCAGACCACACTGGAAAGCTTAGCCGGGCTAGACGCGGTGCGCGATGGTGGCTGTGTCACTGGCGGCAACGCCTCGCAGCTGTCGGACGGTGCCGCAGCCGTGGTGATGATGGATCGCAAGCTGGCAGAGCAGCGTAACCTTGAGCCACTGGGCGCCTATCGTGGCATGGTCGTAGCCGGTTGTGAGCCCAATGAAATGGGTATCGGACCGATCTTCGCTATTCCAAAGTTGCTTGAGCGCCACGGATTGAGCATGGACGATATCGGCCTGTGGGAACTGAACGAAGCCTTTGCTGTACAGGTGGTTTATTGTGCCGATAAGTTGGGGATCCCAGCGGATCGCTTGAATGTTAACGGTGGTGCGATTTCCATTGGTCATCCATACGGTATGAGCGGTGCGCGGATGGTGATGCACGCACTAATTGAAGGCAAGCGCCGCGGTGTGAAATACGTGATCATCACCATGTGCATTGGTGGTGGTCAAGGGGCTGCAGGCCTATTTGAAGTGCTGTGATGATACCGGGGGCCTGCGATGCAGGCCTTTCTGAATCCCCAGTAGTTTCTTCACACCTCCCAGTCATGGAAAGTGTTTTCAAGAGAGGTGCAAATGAGCAGCAATCGCCTCCCGAAAAGTTCACAGTCGAAGCGGTCAACCAGGTCACTGATCGCGGTTTCAGAGTCGCTGATGTGGCAATACGACTTGGTCTCACTACCCAAAGCCTTTAGGCCTGGATCAAGTAGTACGGCCCAGCTCAGCAGAGTACCGGAGCAAAGAAGATGAGCAGGTAAAGATCAAGCGGAAAAAGAAATAGCGGAAGCCGGTTCCCGAAGTACTTTGTTTGTGAACAAAGCCGCTTTACTTTGCAAGCGGGTCAACGAAAAGTCACACGTTCATAAAATCTCAGCGCGACCAAGTATGGTGCCGTCAGTTGTGTCGAGCTCTGGGGAACACAGGAGTGGTTTCTATGCTTTGCTGAAACAGCTGAAGTTACAGAGAGGGAAACGATGATCATCTGTTGGGATGATTAGGTGTGAATACCGTCACAACACACTCATTGTGCCATGCTTGGTTGAGTGTGGCAGAGATTATGGCATTTTGGTTTGTCCACACTCACAATCAAAGTGCAACGGCCAGCAGCTCTCGACAGTGGCAAAGGTTATGATAGCCCTATACTTTTATTCTCCGCATAAGAAGGTTGGAACATTTTTTCTATCAGGTGGAGCTACTTCTGGTAGTGCTCACTGGGAGTTGGTTGAAAATATTGCAAAGCCAAGCAAAGGTAAAACCTTGGTGCGCACCTTGGTGCACTTTGCGTTTTTGGCTGTTTTTGCTGGACTGAATCGTCCTGGAAAGGCCATAAGTCATTGAAAGAAATGGCGCCCCAGGCAGGACTCTAACCTGCGACCTGCCCCTTAGGAGGGGGCTGCTCTATACAACTGAGCTACTGAGGCACTGTGAAAGCGGGAAGAATTCTAACGTCAAGACGATGTTTTGACTAGGCTTTGCCGAGACTGCGCTGGCCTTCGTAACGACCCTTGTCGCCTTTCTGGTTGTAAATACTGTTGCCCCGGGCGTGTCCCTGCAGGATTGCAAGCAGCTGATCAGTATTTTGCTTATTGCGCAGCAGGACCTGTTCATTACGCTGGTTGAGAAGCCTGATTTTTTCAAGGGCGGCTTCCAGTTGCTGCCAGCCATCGTTCAGGCGGGTGTTGTCTGGAGCCGGCAAGCGGGCAATGAGATCAAGTACCGCAACGCGGTCGTGACTGATGCCCAGCTGGTCGAGCAGGGCGTTACGTTCACGGATGTTGTGATCGATCGCCAGCAGGCACTCGTGCTTGTCGCGATTGCTTTGCTGCAGACGTTCGAGGTCACGTTTCTGCAAGGCCTGAAGTTCGCTATCCAGAAGCCCCTGCAGGTTTAACAACAGTTCGATACTCTGATGGATCAGAGTATCGAAACGGTTCGTGATGTCCGGGGGCAGGTTGGCAGTCATTCAGCGGTTCAGTCCAGCAGCTTGTCAAATTGCAGCATACGTTCGGCAATGCGTTCATTGTCGATTTTATAGCTGCCATCCTCGATGGCGGCCTTTATCTGGGCGACTCGGTCGGTGTCGATATCGGAGCTGCCCTGAGCATTTTCCGAGCGCTGGAGTGCCTGGGCAGTATCGCTGATACGGACGGTATCGCTCTGCCCTGACGGTGTGCTCTGTACGGCCGAAGCCTCTGCACGCGGAGCTTGGTCGGCTGCCTGCTCGTTGACTTTGCCGCGGTTACCAGCCGTTTGCACGGAAGATAGGCCGGGAAAATCGATAGCCATGTTCAATTACCTCGCAATCAGTTCTATGCAAGGGTATCGGGCGCCTTGGCAAAAACTTTAAACTTTTTTGTCAATGATCAATAAACGCTCACAGTATAACGGAAAGGACGGATAGCGGCGAATATGGGGTCAGGGAACCTGCACCCGGCCCGAAGCAGTCACCCGAGCGCGAACCTTGATCCCTGAGCGGTTGTTGGTGACATCGATAGTCTCACCGATACGGCCGTTTTCTTGGGCGGTACCTTCCGTCCTGATCAGCACACCGCCACGCCGGGCTTCGATGGTGACCGCGTCGCCACGGCTGATGGCGTTGGCCTGGGTCAGCATACGCGGAGTGATGACGGTGTCGGCGCTGATGCTGATGCGGGCCAGGTGTCCGCTGACATCCTGCTGGCGCTGGAAATAGTCTCCCCTTAGTGATGAGATATCCTGCTCGCGCAGCTGCAGCATGCTGGCACGAATGCGACTACCCTTGATGATCGGGTTGGCAGCCATGACGACGGGCTTGAATACCTGGGCCTGACCGGTCACGAACAGGCTCCAGCGAGGCTGGTTGCAGCCCACTTTGGCTGTGATGCGGGATCCGCTGTGAAAGGGCAGGTCCACGCTCAATGGGTGGCCGCAGGGGGGGAAGTCCAGTTGCCGGTTGATCGGGTTCAGCTGCACCTCGGTGCGGCTGTCTGGCACTTTGTCACCAAAGTGTTGTTTAATGGCTGCAGTTACCTGTTGCCTGATCTGGGTCGATGTATTGTCGGCTCGTGCCGAAAAGGGGTGCATTAATGCGCCGGTTATGGCAAAAACAGCGGCAACAGATGTTAAAGTATGTGTATTCACGCGGGCGTCCTGGCGAAAAGGCCGGGATGAACTCATCGTTAGTGACCTCGGGGTTGGTTAGATCATGTCAGGGATCCTGGATACTGTAAACCTGCGTACGCAGATGGTAGGGCAGAACCGTTTGGAACTGCTGCTGTTCGGACTGGAAACCAGTCAGAAATACGGCATCAACGTGTTCAAGGTGCGAGAAGTACTGCAGTGTCCCGAGCTGACCGAAGTGCCGCGCCAGACATCGGCGATCAAGGGGATGGCCCATATCAGAGGCGAGACCATCCCGGTACTCGACCTGTCCGAGGCGATCGGTCGTCGCCCCATTCCGGAGGAGGATCTGCCAAAGACGTTCCTCATTGTGGCCGAGTATAACCGTCGCACACTGGCATTCATGGTGCGCAAGGTTGATCGTATCCTGAATACCCAGTGGGACCAGATCATGGCGCCGCCGAAAGAGATCGGTAACGAGAATTACCTGACGGCGGTGTTCGAGTACGAGAACAAGCTGGTTGAGATTCTGGATGTAGAACAGATCCTGGCCGATCTATACCCCATGGCAACCGACGTTAGCGATGAAGTGGCTACTACGGAAGTGCGCGAAAAGGCCCGCGAGCACAATGTCCTGATCGTCGATGACTCCGCCGTGGCACGCAAGCAGATGCAGCGCAGCCTGGAGGATCTCGGTGTCAAGGTGTCGGTGGCCAACAACGGCCGTCAGGCACTGGATCTGCTGAAGGAGTTGCTGGACAAGGATATCGATGTCGAAGAACTGTTCCTGATGGTGATCTCCGATATCGAGATGCCGGAAATGGACGGCTATACCCTGACCTCGATGATCCGCGAGGATCAGCGCATGTCCGGCCTGCATGTGGTGCTGCACACTTCGCTCAGTGGCGGTTTCAACGTGTCCATGGTGAAAAAGGTTGGGGCCGATGGTTTCCTGGCCAAGTTCAACCCCAATGAACTGGCCGGTGTCGTGGTCAATCGCATTCGCCAGATTGAGCAGGGATAAGGGAGCAGGACTGAGTGACTAGCGGGTTCAGTATTACGCCGGAGGAGTTCCGGGAGTTCAGCAGTTTTCTGGAAAAAAACTGCGGGATTCTGCTGGCGGAGCACAAGCAGTATCTGGTGCAGAGCCGGCTCGGCAAGATCATGCAGCAGCAGGAGTGCAAGAACCTGAGGGATCTGGTGACACGCCTCAACCGCCCGGGTGGTGGTCTGCTCAAGGAGCAGGTGATCGATGCCATGACCACCAACGAAACGCTCTGGTTCCGTGATGTTCACCCCTACGAAATTCTGAAGGAACGGTTACTGCCTGAGCTTAAGGACGGCAATCGTTTCCAGAAACTGCGCATCTGGTCGGCAGCCTGCTCGACCGGCCAGGAGCCTTACTCGATCAGCATGGTGATCGACGAATTCAAGCAGTCCAGCCCGGGCGCCTTTTCGTCCGGCGAAGAGATTCTGGCGACCGATATCTCCTCCACCGTGCTGGATCAGGCGCGTCGTGGCGAATACGAAATGCTGGCGCTGGGGCGCGGGCTGTCGCAGGAGCGTCTGCACAAGTATTTTGAGTCCCTGCCCAGCGGCAGCTGGACCATCAATGGCAAGATCAAGAGTCGGGTACGCTTTCAGAGTCTGAACCTGCTGGGGCCTTACAGTGCCCTGGGTCAGTTTGACCTGATCTTCTGTCGCAACGTGCTGATCTATTTCTCTTCCGATGTGAAGCTGGAGATTCTGCGCAAGATGCATCGTCAGCTGCGTCCCGGTGGCTACCTGCTGCTGGGGGCTTCGGAGTCCCTCTCCGGTCTGTCCGACCTCTACAAGATGATCCACTGCCGGCCCGGCATCATCTACCAGGCCATCTGACCACGTCTGATACTGATCCGAGCGGCAAGACATGGTTTGGCCTTGCCGCTTTTGCCGGTATGGCCTTGCCGCTTTCTTCTCAGCCTCCGTTCCACCGTTCCCCTGAACCCCAGGTAACACCGGCTATAGCTCCGATTCTCTGAAACTGGCATGTGACTTGCATTCTCTATGGCAAAGCACGTGCGCAAGCATATTCTGGTTTTCGGGAGAGGTAGATGGCGATCAATTTTGATACCGCGTTGGGCGTTCACGATGATGCACTGGCGTTACGTGCCCGTCGTGCCGAAGTGCTGGCCAATAACATCGCCAATGCCGATACCCCCAACTACAAGGCCCGTGATCTGGATTTTGCCGCCGTGCTGGCAGGTCAGGCGGGTGAATACGAGTTGCCGGTAACGCAGACGGAACATGCTCATCAGAACGAGTTTCTGGAGCCGGATATGGCGGCAGACTTGCTGTTCCGTACGCCGCACCAGCCGTCCGTGGATGGTAATACGGTCGAATTGCAGGAAGAGATGGCGCGCTACAGTGATAACGCCATCCGCTATCAGGCATCGTTCCAGTTCCTGAACAGCAAGTTCAAGGGGCTGACCACTGCGATCAAGGGTGAATAAGCATGTCATTGAGTAACGTATTCAATATTGCCGGTTCGGCCATGACTGCACAGACCGTGCGTCTGAATACCACTGCCAGCAATCTGGCCAACGCCGAGAGCGTCAGCTCCAGCGAAGGCGAGACTTACCGTGCCCGCAAGCCGGTATTTTCGGTCAAGTCGATCGAGCCCGAGCAGCTGCCGGAGGAATACCGTTCGCTGATCCCGGGGCAGGGTGTCCAGGTGGATGAAGTGGTCGAAAGTGACGCGCCATTGCGCATGGCTTACGAGCCCAACCATCCAATGGCGGACGAAAATGGTTACGTCTGGTACCCCAACGTCAATGTGGTGGAGGAGATGGCTGACATGATTTCAGCGTCCCGCTCCTTCCAGATCAACGCCGATATTATGAATACGGCCAAACAGATGCTGCAGCGTACGTTAACGCTGGGGCAATAAGGCCGTTGAGAGGATAGCGCCATGAGTAATGTAAACGGCGTCGGCAGTAGCAACGTTTATGAACAGATCAATCAGCTGAACAAAAGCCAGTCCACGCAGACAGACGGCATGTCGCAGGACCGGGAAATGTTCATGAAGCTGTTGATTGCTCAGTTGCAGAACCAGGATCCGACCAGTCCAGCGGATACCTCCGACTTCATGCAGCAGATGTCCACGCTTAGCAACGTGGAGAGTATTCAGAATTTGGCCAGCACCATGGAAACCATGAGCAGCACCCTGATCAGTAGTCAGGCGGCGCTGCAGGCGTCCTCCATGGTTGGGCAGCGAGCATTCGTGAACACCAATATCGCCCAGCTGGCTCAGGATGGCGGTACGGTGGACGGTCTGGTTTCAACCACTGCCAGTGCCAGCGATATTCGCATCTCCATTTATGACGGAGCGGGCAACCGGGTGGACAGAGTCAGCATGGGGGCTATGCCGCCCGGAGATCACAACTTTGTCTGGCAGGCCAGTGAGGGCCTGCCTGCCGGCAACTATCGGATTGTGGCGGAAGCTGCCAGCAGTGTTGATGGCAGCTACGAGGAAGTGGCGACCTACATGGGGTTCAATATTAACAGTGTCACGCTCGGTCAGAACGGTATTGGGATGAAGGTGAATACCAATATCGGTTCCATCAATATGAGTGAAGTGAAACAGCTCGGTTAAGTGAGGTAAAAACCAATGGCAGGTTTTAATACGGCCGTCACCGGTCTGAAAGCATCGACAACCCTTCTGGATGTGGCCGGTAACAACATTGCTAACTCCAGCACCGTGGGTTTCAAGGCTTCGCGCACCGAGTTCGGTGATATCTATGCTACTGCAGTGGTGGGTGCCGGTTCTTCCAACACCCCGGGGTCGGGTGTGACCGTAACCGATATCGCCCAGGATTTCAGTGGTGGTACGATCGAATTCACCAACAGCAACCTGGATCTGGCGATCAACGGTTCGGGCTTTTTCATGCTGGATGACGGTCAGGGTAATATCACTTATACCCGTGCTGGCGCCTTCGAGCTGGACAAGGAAGGCAACATCGTCAGCAAGAACGGCAAATACCTGCAGGGTTACGGGCTGGATGCGTTGGGCAACCAGTTGCCGATTCAGAACCTGGGGGTGACCGATAAGGAAAGCCCGCCCAAGGCTACCGAGCGCATCGGCCTGTCGTTCAACATTAACGACAACAAGGATGCCTCGGATCTGAGCCGGGTATTCAGCAAGACGGATCCGGGTTCCTACACCTACTCCACTACCGTCGGGACATTTGACAGCCTGGGTAACGAACACAGTATTCGCATGTACTTTGCCGAGCAACGGCCGGTCCGCGAAGTCTATGCCTTCGATATGGCAGGTGCGGCCTATGACAGCGTGACGCCGGCCTTCACCTATCCGTCCGGCGCTCAGGAGATGGAGTTGGCCGGGTTGACCTTCGGTGCTGGCTCTGACCTGGAGTTTGATCTGGCGTCGGTAGAGGTTGATATTAACGGTAATGCATATATTCCGTTGACTGCTGATGCCAAGGCGGCGCTGGCGGATGCTAACAGTGGGGATTCGCGTATCGATCCGGACTCGGTGTTCTATGACAATACGAATGGCCGCTTGGTCTTTGAACTCCATGCGGAATATTCCCAGTATGGTGACCCGGTCGTCACAGCGGGTGGTGTTGATCTGACCAATCAGCTGGCGACTCAGGACTCCGAGCGCAGTGCCAGCGAGGTTCAGTCGATCTACCTGAACACCGGTGCGGCCGTGTTCGATCCGACCACCGGCCTGACTCAAGAGACGGTCATCAACGTAGGTGGTAAGGAAATCGTCGTTCCCGTCGAAACCAGCCTGTCGGGATTCGGCGAGCTGATCGATGGCGCAGAGCAGGACATCAAGGACCTTAACCCGGATATCGAAAGTGTGGAATTCATCACCGATGATGGTGAGCCGCGCATCGAAATTACCTGGAAGTCGGAAACGGGTGATCAGTCATTCATCGGGGTCTCCATCAATTCCGGTCTGGATGCGGGGTCTGGTAACGCCCTCTTCGTGGCGAACTCGAATGTGACCACGACAACTCAGTATGCGTGGGAAACCAGTCAGGGCGACAACTCGTTCGTCGGGGCCTACCGGACCTATGCCTTCCTCAACGATACCGAGCAGTTGGATCTCGGTAAGATGCCGGATCCGGGTTCTAACAGCACGTCCAGCAGTGAGGTTGGTCCTATCATGATCAACTTCAACTCTACCACCGGTATTCTGGAGAAGGTCAATGGAGAGGATGTAAGCTCCAGCGGGCTGGCACCACGAATTACGATTCTGGGCGCAGATCCGGCTAACCCGGATGACAGTGTGTTGGACTCTGATGTCGACCAGTTGGCGGGCGTTCAGTTGGATATTTCCGGTTCCAGCCAGTTCGCCTCTGAATCTATCGTTAAAAGTCAGTCTCAGGACGGCTATACCAAAGGTGACCTGATCGGTGTCAGCTTTGCTGAGACCGGTGAAATGGTTGCCAGCTACAGTAATGGTCAGCGCGCTAACCTGGGCCTGGTGGCGGTTGCCACATTTGAGAACCAGGATGGTCTGCAGCCCAATGGCAATACCGAGTGGATTGCGACCCTGTCGTCTGGTAACGCGATTGTGAACCCGCCGGGTACCGGTTTGAACGGTACCCTGCGCTCTGCGGCGCTCGAACAGTCCAATGTGGATCTGTCGGCCGAACTGGTGAAACTGATTGAAGGTCAGCGCAACTTCCAGGCGAACTCCAAGACGCTGGAAACGCTGAATACCGTGACACAGGCGATCCTGCAGATCTGATCAGGCGGTTTTCATCTTCCAGGCCGGGCTTTATGCCCGGCTTTTTCGTTTGTGGCACAACCCTTGCTTAAATCACTGCAGATAATCTGAAACGGCAAGCCTTTACCGGAGCAGTTGATGGACAAGGTTCTCTATGTCGCCATGACCGGCGCACGCGAAAACATGCTGGCGCAACAGGTGCATGCCAATAACCTGGCCAATGCCACCACGACCGCCTTCAAGAGCGATCTTGAGCAGGCCCGCGCCATGCGGGTGCTGGGCGATGGTTTTGAGTCTCGCGTGTACTCCATGAGCGAGCGCCCCGGGACCAATCTGGAAAGCGGCACGCTGATGCAGACCGGTCGTGATCTGGATATTGCCGTCGAAGGTGACGGCTGGCTTGCCGTGCGAGGTCCGGACGGTAGCGAGGTGTATACCCGCAATGGCGGGCTGCAGATCAATGCCGCCAATCAACTGGTGACTGGCAGTGGTTTGCCGGTGCTGGGCAATGGCGGTATTCCGATCGTCATCCCGCCGGCGGAGAATATTTTCATCGCCAACGATGGCACCATCACCATCCGCCCGTTGGGCGAGAATGCCGCCGAGGTCGCGCTGGTAGATCAGCTCAAGCTGGTTCGTCCGCAGGAGGGTGAGCTGTTCAAGGGGCGGGATGGTTTCATGCACACCGATAACGATGTGCCCCTGCCGCAGGCGCTGGATGTGCAGGTTCGCTCCGGTTATCTGGAAGCGAGCAATGTCAACGCGGTGTCTGACCTGACCGCGATGATCAGCCTGTCCCGCCAGTTCGAGATGCAGGTCAAGATGATGAAAACCGCCGAGGAAAACTCATCCGCGGCCGCCAAAATTTTGCAGATGAGCTGATAACGCTTAAGGAGTCTTAACGATGCACGGTGCCTTGCACGTCGCCAAAACCGGCCTGAGCGCTCAGGATACCCAGCTCAAGGTTATTTCCAACAACCTGGCCAACGTCAGTACGGTCGGCTTCAAGAAAGACCGGCTGGAGTTTGAAGATCTGCTCTACCAGATTCGCCGTCAGCCCGGTGCGGCAACCGGGGAAGACTCACAGCTGCCCTCCGGGCTTCAGCTGGGCAGTGGTGTGCGCACCGTTGGCACTCAGAAGCAGTTCCATACCGGGGATATGCAGATTACCAATCAGACATTTGATGTTGCCATCAACGGTCGTGGTTTCCTGCAGGTGCAGCAGCCCAATGGGGATATTGCTTACACCCGCAATGGAGAGCTGCACCTGGACGGTGAAAGCAGGCTGGTGACGTCTGAAGGCTATCTGATCGAACCCGCCATTACCCTGCCGGGTGAAGTGACCAACTTCTCGGTGGGTAATGATGGCACGGTTACTGTTACGGTCGCAGGTGACCCTAACCCACAGGAACTGGGCCAGCTGGAACTGGCGGATTTCGTCAATCCTCAGGGGTTGCAGGCGATCGGTCAGAACCTGTTCATTGAAACCGCTGCCAGTGGTGCACCCATTGTCGGTGTCGCCGGTGAAGAGGGGCGCGGCATCCTGAAGCAGGGCATGCTGGAAGGTTCCAATGTTAATGCCGTGGAAGAACTGGTGGACATGATCACCACCCAGCGGGCCTACGAGATGAACTCCAAGGTCATCTCGACCGCGGACGAGATGCTGGGCTACGTCAGCCAGCAGCTGTAATGAGTTGAGCAGGGGATGATAACGATGAGAGCGGGTATGCGGACTCTGGTAGTGGCGGCAGCGGTGATTCTTACCGGCTGCGTCAACAAGGCGCCCAAGCCGGATAATCCCTATTATGCGCCGATTCAGCCTGCGCAGATGCAGCATCCCCAGCCGGTAACCGGGTCTATCTATCACGCCGCGACCAGCATGGATCTGTACAGCGATGGCCGTGCTCATCGGGTTGGTGACATCATCACCGTGGTATTGACCGAACGTACCCAGTCGTCCAAGACAGCGTCTACCACCGTGGACAAGAGCAACGATATGTCGATCGGTGCGCCCAATGTGTTGGGACGTGACCTGAGCGTGTTTGGTAATCCGCTGAGTGCTTCAATGAGTTCCAACTCGGCCTTTGATGGCGAAGGCAGCTCCGACATGAGTAACAGCCTCAACGGCAACATTACCGTCACCGTGCATCAGGTTTTGCCCAACGGCACCCTGTTGGTACGCGGTGAAAAATGGCTGACGCTGAATCAGGGCGACGAGTACATCCGCATCAGTGGCCTGGTGCGCAAGCAGGATGTAGGGCCGGACAATACCGTTGAATCCACGCGCCTGGCCGATGCCCGTATCACCTACAGTGGCACCGGGGCGACTCATGACTCCAATGTGATGGGATGGCTGACACGCTTCTTTATCAGCCCCCTGTGGCCTTTCTGAGGTAACACCGATGGCTAAACTGCTGCAATTGATGCTTCTGTCGCTGGTCGCCATACTGGCAACACTGCCGGCACAGGCGGAGCGGATCAAGGATATTGCCAGCGTGGCGGGTGTGCGTGCCAACCAGTTGGTCGGCTATGGTTTGGTGGTCGGTCTTGACGGTACCGGTGACAAGACCAGCTTTACCTCGCAGACCTTTCGCAACATGCTCAACAACTTTGGCGTCGCAATCCCGGCCAATGTTGACCCCAAATCCAAGAACATCGCGGCGGTCGCCATCCATGCCGAACTGCCGCCTTTTTCCAAGCCGGGCCAGACCATCGATATCACCGTATCCACCATTGGCGATGCCAAGAGCCTGCGTGGCGGCAGTCTGCTGATGGCGCCGCTGAAAGGCGCTGACGGCAATGTCTACGCCATCGCTCAGGGCAATCTGGTGGTGTCCGGCTTTGGTGTCGAAGGCAATGACGGCTCGCGTTTGTCGCTCAACGTGCCCAGCGTGGGCCGCATCCCCAACGGTGCCACCGTCGAGCGCACCGTGCCCAACGCCTTCGCCCAGGGTGACAGTCTGATGTTTAACCTGAACCAGCCGGACTTCACCACTGCACGTCGCGTCGCCGAGCAGATCAACAGTCTGCTGGGGCCGGAGATGGCGATGGCGCTGGATGCCGCGTCCATCCGTGTGCGTGCACCGCGCGACCCGTCACAGCGGGTCTCTTTCCTGTCCGTACTGGAAAACCTTGAGGTGGACCCGGGACAGGAGGTGGCCAAGGTCATCATTAACTCGCGTACCGGCACCATCATCATTGGCCAGAATGTACGTGTGTCGCCGGTGGCGATTACTCATGGTGGTCTGACCGTAGCGATCAGCGAGAACCTGGATGTGTCTCAGCCCAATGTATTGGGCGGTGGCCAGACGGTCGTCTCGCCGCGCAGCGATATCGAAATCGAAGAAGGCTCAGGTCGCATGTTTGAATTTGCACCGGGCGCCACACTCAGCGATATCGTTGAGGCGGTCAATCAGGTCGGTGCCGCACCGGGTGACCTGATGGCGATTCTCGAAGCACTCAAGCAGGCTGGTGCCCTGAAAGCGGAACTGGTGGTGATCTGATGGCGATCAAGAGTGGATTCGACCCGTCCTCGCCCAGTCTGTTTACCGATCTGAATCAGCTGCAAAAGCTGAAAGGGCAGGCGCAAACGGACGAGCGGGCCGCGCTCAAGGGTGTGGCACAGGAGTTTGAGCAGCTGTTCATGAACATGATGCTCAAGACCATGCGCCAGGCCAACGATGTGCTCGCCACCGACAGCCCGTTCAACTCCAGTGACGTCAAGTTCTACCAGGAGATGTTCGACCAGCAGCTGACGCTGGACCTGTCGAAAAAGGACAGCATCGGACTGGCCGACATTATCGTCAAGCAGCTGAGCCAGAAGCTGGATGCGGTGCCCCGGGCGGATACGGATGGTGACGATGACCTGCAGGATCGTTCGTTGACCGAGCAGATGCTGAACCGGGCACTGGTCAGTGGGCCGGTGACCCAGCCGGCAGGTCTCCCTTACAGCGCACCGGTCGCTGACGCTTCGTCCGTGACTGATGAACGGGTCGCCGAGGACGTCGAGGGCGTCGCGGCCAAGGGCGCTACTGATGAAGGCGCGGGCGATGAAGCGCTGCCGGCACGTTTCGAATCTCCGGATCAGTTTATCGAGCAGCTGCTGCCACTGGCGGAAAAGGCCGCCGAGGTGCTGGGGGTAAACCCTTCGGTGCTGCTGGCGCAGGCCGCACTGGAGACCGGCTGGGGCAAGTTTGTGACCCGAGATGCGGCCAGTGGTCAGAGCAGCCGTAACCTGTTCAATATCAAGGCGGATAGCCGTTGGCAGGGCGAGGCGGTACAGGTGCAAACGCTGGAATACCGCGGCGGCGTGCCCGAGAAAGAGCAGGCGCGTTTCCGGGCCTATGACAGTTACGCGGACAGCTTCAATGATTACGTCGATTTTCTGCGCAGCAACTCTCGCTATCAGCAGGCGCTGGAAAGCGGCACAGACCCGAGCCGGTTCGTGCGAGAGCTGCATAACGCCGGCTACGCCACCGACCCTGAGTATGCCAGCAAGATCGAGCGGATTTTCAATGGTGAACTCTTGGCCGGTTTGGGGCGCAGGGCTCAAGAAAGTTGAGTTAGAGCCGATACAAACGGAATAGAGTCAAACGGGCGCAATAGGGCCGTCTGGGAGAGTAAAAATGAGTTCAAGTATCCTTAGTATTGGTGTTCAGGCGCTCAATGCCAACCAGACGGCACTGTCCTACGTTGGTCAGAACATCGCCAACGTGAATACGGAAGGTTATACCCGCCAGACCGTACAAATGAGCACCCAGCAGCCGCCTGTGCTTGGGGTTGAAGTCACCGATATCAAACGCATGACCGATATGTTTATGGTCAGGCAGGTTTGGGCCGATACCTCTACTTTCAGCAGTAACGAAGCGTATAGCCAGAAGATTGCCCAGCTCGATAGCCTGTTGGTGTCGGATGCTACTAGCCTATCTACCTCGATGGACAGCTATTTCGCATCGCTGCAGCAGGTGGTTGACGATCCTCTGTTTATCGCCAACCGAGAACTGTTTCTGGCAGAGGCTGACTCGCTCGCCAACTCGTTCAACAGTTTTGACAGTAAGCTGCGCAGTCAGTCGGATCTGGTTAACACCGAGATTCGCAGTATGGTGGATAGCGTCAACTCGATCACCGAAAACATTGCATCGTTGAACGTGCAGATCGGGAAATTGGAAGCCGCAGGCCAGAACTCCAATAGCTTGCAGGATGAGCGCGATCTGCTGGTCAAGCAGCTGTCTGGATACGTCACCGCCAATGTCACTTCACAGGACGGCGTCACCTACAACGTGACGATGGGGACGGGGCAGCCACTGGTGATCGGTAACAGCGCTGCCAAGCTCGATGTGCGCAACAGTGCAGCAGACCCCACCCAGATCGATATTTTCATGTCCAATGCCAGCGGTGTGGAAGCACGGGTCACCAATCAGCTTGGCAGTGGTGCGATTGGCGGTTTGGTGCAATATCGTGACAATGTTCTGCAGCCGACCATCAGTGAAATCGGTCGTCTGGCGATCGTGTTCTCTGAAACGATGAACCAGCAGCACCGCAAGGGGATGGATCTCAATGGCGAGATGGGTCAGGACCTGTTTGCGCCGATTAAAACGGGCCAGGTCACGGCGCATGCCGACAACGAAAGTAAAGGGGTTTCGACCCGCGTCGACTTTTACAACGTTGAGGAACTGACCGGTAGTGACTATCGGTTTGATGTGACCGGGATCGATACCTACAGGGTCACGCGGCTCAGTGATGGCGCGAAGTTCAACCTCGATGACATGAATGTGGTGACCTCCAGCGCGGACCTGCTGGCTGCCGAGCAGGCCGGGAATACTCCGGTCTATTTCGAGGACACGGTTAACGGTACGCTCCAGGTCAGCATGGACGGTATGACGTTTACGCTTAAGGGGAACAAGGCCACAGGGGACAGCTACCTTATACAGCCGACCCGTACCGGTGCCCAGTTGATGGATGCAGAGCTGACCAACCCGAAAATGCTGGCGCTGGCGTCGCCCTTGAGAGTGGAACCGGCAACGTCGAACAGCGGTAATGCGGAAGTGACGTCCATCACGATCACCAATGCCGAGGATACCTCTCCGTTACGTGCCGGGGATGCAATCCTGCCGCTGGAAATCGTGTTCAATGCTCCGGACGCCACCGGGCAGATCACCTATACCGTGTATGACAACCGTGATCCGGATAACCCTGTGGCAATGACCGGAATGGAAAACCTGCCCTATACGGCAGGTGAGCCGATTACCTTTGAGACCGATGGTTACGAGGTGGTACTGGAAAACCAGCCGGAGCCGGGTGATCGCTTTACCATCGAATTCAACACCGATGGCTACTCGGACAACAGCAATGCCTTGGCCATGTCCGATTTGCAGGACAAGCGCCTCGTCAACGGCTTCAGCTATCAGGATACCTACGGCCAGATGCTGGCCAAGGTTGGTACCCAGGCGAGTAATGCGGAAGTCGCCTATACCGCCAGCAGGGCTGTGAAGATCTCCAGCGAAGATGCGCTGCAGAGTGTGGCCGGTGTCAACCTGGATGAGGAAGCGGCGCGTCTGGTGCAGTACCAGCAGGCATACTCGGCCGCTGCCCAGATCATCTCGGCCTATCAAACCATGTTCGACAGCCTCATCAGCGCCGTACGGAGTTAATCATGCGTATATCAACAGGTCAGATCTTCTCCAATGCGAACCGTAACATGCTGGAGAACCAGAGCTCTCTGGTTGATATTCAGGACAAGATCTCCAGTGGCAAGAAATTCACCTCGTTGGCCGAGGATCCGGTGGGGGCTAACCGAGTGGTATCACTCAAGCGTGAACTGGCCCAGCTGGACATGTTTCAAAGCAATATCGATGCCTCCCGGCGCCGTCTGGAGCTCGAAGAAACAACACTGGATAACCTGAATATCGCTTCGGACCGAATGAGAGAGCTGATCCTTCAGGCGGCGAACGGGACTCAGGGGCAGGCCGATCGCGAGATCATTGCGACCGAATTGGAAGAGCTAGTTGAATACGCTGCCGGTTTGATGAATACCCAGGATGCCAAAGGTGAGTATCTGTTCTCGGGATCCCGTGGCAATGCCCAGACCTATGTTGAGGAGGACGGGCGTTATACCTATCAGGGTGATGCAACGACACGGTCAATTCAGATAGCCAGCGCACTCTATGTGGAATCGACGGATGCCGGTCAGTCTCTGTTTGAGTCGATCAATGGCGAGCCCGGGTTGAGAGCCACCGGCGCGGCTCGGGGAGCCTTTGATGCTGACAGTCTTGAGATAGGGGATAAGGATGCCTTTGCTCAGCTGATGCGCACGACCGGTGACATGAGTATCGAGGTGCAGCAGCCGACACCCACCACCTACAGCTTTACGCTGAGAGACAGTGCGGGCAACGTGATCAATGACGTCAATGGCAACCCGCTGCAGGATATTGCCTATGACGGCACGGCGGTATCGACAGTCGAGCTGGAGGGCGTGACCTTCGAACTGGATCTGCCTATTGGTGCCAGCTATCCGGGGGACGGGGAGGCGCTCAAGCTCAGTTATGAGCAGCCGCAGAGCAATATTCTCAACGAAATGATGGATACCATCGAGATGATGCGGAACCCGACCATGGGCAGTGAAGAACTCAAGGCTCAGCTGGATGAGCGTTTTGCGATGACGCTGGACCAGTTGGACGAGTCTCAGGAGCGTCTATCAGAGTCCATCTCGGCCATCGGCTCTCGCCTGAACAAGCTGGAAGATGCCGAACTGGCCAATACCGATTTCAAATTGATGACGGAAGGGACCCTTTCGGCGGTACAGGATCTGGATTACGCCTCGGCATCCACCGAACTGGCTAAGCGCAAGCTTGCGCTGGAAGCGGCATACGCCAGCTTTGGCAAGATTCAGGACCTGAGCCTGTTCAATTACATTCGCTAATGATGGCTCAAAGCCCGCCATAGGCCTGGCGGGCTTTTTTACGTGCACTCAGTTTGTTGTATTCCTGGCTGGTCTGTTCGCGCTGCTGCTCAAGCAGAGCCACCGTCTCAGCTTCCAGCTGGCGAGACTGTTCGATCAACGGGCGCACCTGTCGCAGACTGTTTTCATCCAGAGGCTGCCGGCTCTCCTGATCCAGTGCGGCCACCAGTTGTGCACGTTGCTGTTGCAGCGCTTCCAGCTCATGTAGCTCACCTGTTGCGACACAATCCTTAAGGGCTCGTGTTGCCTGCAGCAATGACAAGGCATGTTCAATAATTGGCTTCATATAACTCATTGTATTGTTGAAGGGAAGTTGGCTACAAGCATGTAATGGCGAGCCCCCTTGTCCTATTATGCAATGACCTGAATCGCTATTAACCTGGAGGCCCCTGAGTAATGAAAATACTGGTCACCGGCGGGGCTGGCTTCATAGGCTCAGCATTAATCCGTTACCTCATTGAATCGACCCCTCACAGGGTAGTCAATATCGACAAGCTGACCTATGCCGGGAATCTTCTGAATCTCGTCAGTGTACAAGGCTCCAGCCGTTATTGCTTCGAACAGATTGATATCTGTGATCGACAGGGGCTGACCAGGACTTTTGAACAGCATCAACCCGACCTTGTCATTCACCTGGCAGCTGAAAGTCACGTCGACCGATCGATTGATGGCCCGGCTGCGTTCATGCAAACCAACATCGTCGGGACCTATACCCTGCTGGAGGTGGTCCGAAGCTACTGGCAGCAGCAACCCGAAAACAGGCAGCGGGCCTTCCGCTTTCACCATGTGTCCACCGATGAAGTCTATGGTGACCTGCCACACCCGGATGACGATCCGCAGGCGTGCGAGCAGCTCTTCAGGGAAGAGACGGCCTATGCGCCCAGTTCACCCTACTCGGCCAGCAAGGCCAGTTCGGACCACCTGGTAAGGGCCTGGGCGAGGACCTATGGGTTGCCGGTGCTGGTGTCAAACTGCTCCAACAACTATGGTCCCTGTCAGTACCCGGAGAAGCTGATTCCGCTGATGATCCTGAACGCTGTCAGTGGCAAGCCATTACCCGTCTATGGTGCAGGCGACCAGGTTCGTGACTGGCTCTACGTGGACGATCATGTCAGGGCGCTATATGCGGTGGCTACGCGGGGTATTGTTGGCGAAACCTACAACATCGGTGGCCACAACGAGAAAAAAAATATCGAAGTCGTCGAGGTGATCTGCGACATACTGCAGAGGCTGCTGCCCCCGGTAATATCTCCCACTCACATGCCCGAAGGTGTCAGCCAATATCGGGACCTGATTCAACATGTCGAGGACAGGGCCGGCCATGATCGGCGTTATGCCATTGATGCCGGAAAAGTTCAGCGCACTCTGGGCTGGGTACCAGAAGAAACATTCGAAAGCGGGATTGAAAAGACGGTGCGCTGGTATCTGGACAATCTCGAATGGTGTCAACGCGTCGTTGACGATAACCAGCCTGCGTGAACAGGAGAGCAGTGATGAAAGGTATCATCCTCGCAGGAGGCAGCGGTACACGCCTCTACCCGATTACCAAAGGAGTGTCCAAGCAGCTCTTGCCCATTTACGACAAGCCGATGGTCTACTACCCGTTGTCTGTCCTGATGCTGGCTGGAATCCGGGAAATTCTTCTCATCACGACTCCCGAAGATATCCACAGCTTTGAACGGCTGCTGGGAGATGGCAGTGAGTTTGGCATAGAGCTGAACTATGCCATTCAGCCAAGCCCGGACGGCTTGGCCCAGGCTTTTATTATCGGTGAAGACTTTATCGGCGATGACAGGGTATGTCTGGTGCTGGGCGATAACATTTTTTATGGCCAGGGCTTCACCCCCAAGCTGCGTGAAGCGGCTGCCCGTACGCAGGGAGCGACGGTCTTCGGCTATCAGGTGAAGGACCCGGAACGGTTTGGTGTCGTGGAGTTTGATGCGGACTATCGCGCGATTTCCATTGAGGAAAAGCCGCAACAGCCCAAATCGAACTATGCCGTTACCGGCCTCTATTTCTATGACAATGAGGTTATCGAAATCGCCAAGTCTGTTGTTCCGTCGCATCGGGGGGAGCTGGAGATCACCAGTATCAACCAGGTTTACCTCCAGCGTGGTACCCTGAATGTAGAACTTCTTGGGCGTGGTTTTGCATGGCTGGATACGGGCACCCATGAGAGTCTGCTGGAGGCCGCACAGTTTGTGGAAACCATTGAAAAGCGGCAGGGTTTCAAGATCGCCTGTCTTGAAGAAATTGCCTGGCGGCAGGGTTGGATTTCAGACCGGGATGTCCTGATGGCCGCGGAACGGCTGTCGAACAGCATTTATGGTCGATACCTGGAACGAGTTGTAACCTTATGAACATAGATCTGTCACCTATCAGCCAGTATTACACCAGAAAAATTGCGGAACACGGGGCCAATGCAAAAGGAGTCGACTGGAAGGATGAGCAGGGACATGCGTTAAGGTTTGAGCAGTTTCTGCCCCTGTTCAAGACAGAAACCAGGTTCTCGCTGAATGACCTGGGTTGTGGCTACGGTGCCCTCTATGGCTATCTGAAGTCCAAGGGGTATGAGGTAGCCTATAGCGGCTATGACATATCGGAAAAAATGCTGGTGGAGTGCCTTAAGGCCTACCCGGATACCGATATGCAGCTGACCAAGTCCGCCAGCATACTGCAAAGTGCGGACTACTCTGTTGCCAGTGGCATCTTCAACGTACGTCTGGATATGGATGACGGGGCATGGAGTGAATATGTCGAGAGTGTTCTGGATAACCTGTTCGAAAATAGTAAGAAGGGATTCGCATTTAACTGCCTGACCAGTTATTCAGACGAAGACAAGAAAAGACCCGACCTTTACTATGCAAACGCTCTCGATCTTTTCCACTTATGTAAAACCAAGTATTCAAGAAACGTATCACTTATACATGACTATGAGCTATATGAATTCACCATAATGGTCAGGAAATAACATGAATAAAAAGCTAGTCATATTTGGATGTGGTGATATAGCAGAGTTGGCTCTTTACTATTTTAGTAAAGATTCCGAATATGAGGTTGTTGCATTTACAGTTGATAATGAATACCTGACAGACGAAAAATTTTGTGAGCTTCCAGTCGTTGCATTTGAAAACCTATCGGAACATTATCCACCAGCAGATTATAAATTATTTATAGCAGTAAGTTATTCGGGGCTTAATGGAGTTAGAGAAGAAAAATATGAAGCGGGGCTCAAGAGGGGGTATAGTTTTGCAAGTTATATAAGCTCCTATGCGACCGTGCTGAGTGATAGAATAGGTGATAACTGCTTCATACTTGAAGATAATACGATTCAGCCTTTCGTATCTATCGGGAACAACGTAACGCTTTGGAGTGGTAATCATATTGGTCATCATTCGAGGATTGAAGACCATTGCTTTATTACATCACATGTCGTGATATCGGGTGGCGTTGTCGTTAATAAGAACAGCTTTATTGGTGTTAATTCAACATTAAGGGATCATATAAAAATCGGTGTGGCCAATTTAATAGGTGCGGGATCGATTATCATGAATGATACCGAAGATTTCGAAGTATACGTGCCAGAAAAGACAAGCCCGAGAAAAATAAGATCGGATAAGTTGAAAAGGATCTGAAATGTCAGGCTGGAAAAAGCTCGGGAAAATATATAACTGTTGTGAAATTGACGACTATCTTCAGACCCATGCCTCAAATCCTTTGGCTGTCTGGCTGGAAGGTGATATATATCGGGTGTTTTTTTCAGGGCGGGACAAGAATAGCAGGTCATCAGTTGGTTGGGTGGATATTGATATCCTGCGAGAAAAAGTCGTTGGCAAATGTTTAGAAGCAGCATGTATATATTCAAGTGATCCAAGCTCATATTACTCTCATGGCATTAGCATTGGCGGCTACCAGAAGATAGGAGCAAGAGAATATATATTTTTCATGGGCTGGAACGTCATACCGGGTGATTACTGGAGAGGTACTCTGGGAAGAATAGAGTTATCTGAAGGTTACACATCTCTTAAGGTCAAAGATGAAAAACCAGTTTTTGGTGTGAGTGTGGCAGATCCTGTGAGCCTGTCTTATCCGTGGATACTGAAAGATGAGCAAGGCTACAAAATGTGGTACGGGTCAACCCTTAAATGGGAGTCTGACAACGGTGAAATGATTCATGTGATTAAGCTTGCGACTTCTGAAGATGGGATTAATTGGTATTCTCAGGGGCAAGCCATCTCATATGAAATCGGAGTCGCCCAAGCTTTCTCTCGGCCCTGCGTGCTAAAAGATGGTTCAGGTTATCACATGTGGTTCTCATACCGCTCTGGCTCGGGTGAGCAGTATAGAATTGGATATGCATTCAGTATTGATGGTCAGAAGTGGGAGAGTCGAGAATCAGGAATTTATGCTTCAAAAGGAGGCTGGGATTCAGAGATGATTTGCTATCCTAATGTCTTCGACCATAAGGGAAAACGTTATATGTTATATAACGGTAATGGTTATGGAAAAGAAGGTTTCGGTCTTGCCGTATACGAAGGCGATATAGAAAATGGATAGCTACGGTATTTTGTATCAAGATCAGGAAGGGACGCTTGAATGTGCGGTTTCATCAATAAAGCGAAAAGGTTTCTATGTTTTTAGATCCGATATGGATCATGAAGAGATCGAAAATATTAAATACGTCTTCTCGAAAGCTTATGCATTATATGGAGAAAAGTATAAATCACTGGAAGATATTGATGAGCATAATACGATCCGTTGTCCACTATTGCTTGATAAGGTGTTTCTTAAGATCGCCAGTAATAAAAAAGTACTGGGCGTCGTAAAGTCCCTTATGGGTGATAATTTCATTCTTAATCAGCAAAATGCAATTATTAACCCTGCCAAATCCAGTTACAATCAGGCCCTATGGCACAGGGACCTTCCGTATCAACATTTTGTATCATCCAGGCCTTTGGCCATCAATGCCTTGTATTGTGTTGACAGCTTTAATGGTGATAATGGCGGTACCTGGGTTATTCCGGGCTCTCATCTTTTTGAAAACTACCCCTCTTTACAGTATGCGAATGAAAATAAAATTCAGGTGGCTGCGAATGAGGGAGATATCATAATTATTGACTCTATGCTCTATCATCGTGGTGGGGACAATATGTCTTCAGAACAGAGAAGAGCTGTAAATAATGTATATTCCTCTCCCATAATAAGACGGCAGATAGATTTCGAAGAGGACGATATTCCTTATCCTCTTAGCGATGCAGATAAGAAAGTTCTTGGGCTTTCATTCAAAAGTTACACCTCTGTGTCAGAGTACTTGAATAGCAGGCAATCGAAGAAATGAAGAAAGTAGCTATATTGCAATCTAATTACATTCCTTGGAAAGGCTACTTTGACCTGATTAATACGGTTGACGAGTTCATAGTATATGATGAAGTCCAATACACAAAAAGGGATTGGCGCAATAGAAACAAAATAAAGGGGCCTGAAGGGCTCCAGTGGTTAAGCGTTCCTGTCGAGGTGAAAGGAAAATTCCATCAGAAGATATGCGACGTAAGGATAACAGATAAAGCAATCTTTAAAAAACACTGGATGACAATAAATCAGTTTTATCGTAAAGCTGAATTTTATAAGGATTACAGTGATGTTTTTGAGGAGTACTATCTTGGTTCTACCAGTGACTATATAAGTGAAATTAATATTTCTCTTATCAGGCGTATCAATAATATTCTGGGAATTGAGACTAAAATCAGTTCATCGAGAGACTATATTTTCTCAGGCGGAAAAACAGAAAAAATAATCGAAATATGCAAGCAGTCTGGGGCGGATATATACCTGAGTGGACCTGCTGCAAAGGGCTACTTCGATACGGATATGGCCGAAAAAGAGGGAATTAAAGTGGAATGGTTTGACTACTCCGGCTATCCAGAATATAGGCAGTTATATGGAAGATTTGTGCATGGAGTAACCATTCTTGACTTGATTTTCAATGAAGGTCCTAATGCAGTTTGCTATATGAAGAGTTTCCAAAATGGTCATTGATTTTAATAAGCCACTAGTAACAGGTAATGAAATAAAAAATGTGACTGAGGCGATTGCATCGGGAATTTTATCTGGTGATGGTCCTTTTTCACAAAAATGCCATCAATGGTTTAAAAATGAACTTGGTTTTAAAAAGTGTTTTTTAACGCCTTCCTGTACTGCTGCTTTGGAAATAGCCGCTTTGGTGCTGAATATTGGGCCTGGTGATGAAGTCATTATGCCTAGTTATACTTTTGTCAGTACAGCGAATGCTTTTGTTTTGCGTGGCGCTAAAGTGGTCTTTGTTGATATTCGACCGGATACGATGAATATTGACGAGTCGTTAATCGAATTTGCAATAACGGAAAATACCCGGGCAATTGTTGTTGTTCATTATGCAGGTGTCGCCTGTGATATGGAAACTGTAATGGATCTGGCAACCAAGTATAATCTGCCAGTCGTTGAAGATGCAGCACAAGGAATGATGTCAACATATAAGGGACGTCCGCTTGGTGGTATCGGTCATATTGGTACTTTTAGTTTCCATGAAACCAAAAACTACACAAGTGCTGGAGAAGGAGGTCTGTTAATTATTAATGATGACAGCTTAATTGAGCGTTCGGAGATTATCAGGCAAAAAGGGACGAATAGAACCAAGTTTTTCAAGGGTTTGGTTGATAAGTATAGTTGGGTCGATATTGGAAGCAGTTATTTGCTGAGTGAGATACAGGCGGCATATCTTTTTGGTCAACTGGAGGTTGCTACAGAAGTTAATGCTGAGCGCCTTGCTATTTGGGAACGTTACAATAATCTGTTGATGAATACAGATTCATTCAAGTCCGGCAGAATACAGCTTGCCAGTATCCCGCTTGGATGTCAGCATAACGGGCACCTTTTTCAGGTTAAAGTTAAAAACGTTGATGAGCGCGATGAATTGATTCGTCATCTAAAAGATGCTGGTATATCAGCACCTTTTCATTATGTGCCATTGCATACGTCTCTCGCTGGAAAAGAGCATGGCGTTTTCTCCGGGGTTGATAGATATACAAGCACAGAAAGTGAGCGGTTATTGAGGTTGCCCCTCTGGTATGGCTTGTCAGTAGTTGAGCAAGAATATGTTACAGACTCAATAGAAAAATTTTTTAAAGGATGATTATCTGGCTTCAGTTACTAACAGTTATAATGTTTTCCAGTCGCCATCCTTTTTTGACTAAAATTTCTTTTATATTATCCTCTATTTCTGGTCGTACTCCCAACACTATGGTGCCCTCATTAGCGCTGACTTCATCTAATAAGTAGATGGGTTTTTCGAAGTCGCGGGCGCCATTCTTTACTGTAACAATTATTTTATCTATCTTTTTAAATGTGTTTGCTGCATAGCAAGAAAGTATCTGTGCATACTCCCCTGCACCAAATAAATAAACCGGTCCTGACTCTTTTGTTTTTTCTGTTAAACTTCTATCAACTGAATCCCAAAATTTTATAAGATCTATACGTGTATCTAACGCCTTTTCAAATCCAAGTCGTGTTCTTAACTTTGATTTTTTACTAAGGGTGCGCTTCTTTACGAGATAGCAGTGAGACAGTGGGTCCCAAGGTGAAATGAACTCAGCTTCTAGAGTCAGTTCTGTCTCACTGGCCATGACGGAAAATGAAACTTCAGAGAAATGGTAAAAATGGTCGATGAATAGTGTTTCGTTGGAAATTGTCGACTGACTTGGGCAGACAACTATAATTAATCCGTCATCGGCCAACAGTTTTGCCATTGAACGGAGGAAGTTCTTTGGGTCTCTTGTATGCTCAATGACCTGATTGCTGAAGATTACATCGTACTCACATCTGTAATCTGATGGTATCTCATCAATAAAACAGTTAATACAGTTGATATTTTCGGGCTTCGTATCTGTCTCGGGGTAAGGCTCAATGCAGGTTACTGAGTCATTAGGTCTGGCAGCCGCAATGCTTGATGAGGTTGCATAATTGCCCCCTCCCACTTCCAGAATACGTAATGACCTTTCAGGGAATCGGATTGCAATAATGTCTAGTATGCCTGATGCGACCTGATTATGGCGTTGCTCGTCCCAGATCGACTGGCCGTCACTTCTATGATAGTTATCAATGGTGATAAATTCATCCGAAAAAAGGCAGCCACAACTCAGACATTGAACCTTCTCTAACGGCGAGTTGATGATTTTACCATCAGTGGTGATGCTCTGAGCTGATTTGGATGTAATCCTTTGAGTATGCGAAGAGCCACATATTAGGCAGTGCTTTGGCATTTATCATACCTGTAATGTAAGTATACTGAAGACAAGTGCTAACGTGCCAACATATGGTTGAAATAATATTTTATTTGCCCAGCATCGAGTCGATCTTGATGCCGGGCTGTCAAGATAAAGAGCCTGTGTTTACAAGCTGTTGATGTCTTCAGTTATCAACTTATATGCCTGTATGTAGCCCTCTGCTATTGACTGGTTGCTATATTTCCGTTTTGCCTTTTCTTTGTTTGACTCTGAAGGTTTTCCGCTAATAGTCTGTTGGATTTTTTTGTTTTGTTTAAATTCAGAAAGTTTGATCAGATCAAACCCGTCGACTTCAACTAGATCATGCCAGGAAGGGTTTTTAATCTCTGTGCCGTCGACATTGATATAGTCTTTGATGACAACGGGTACACCGAAGTACAAGCATGCAGTAATGTGGCCAAAACCTTGTTGTCTGTCATGGGCCGATATATAGAGTGATGCCTTGCTTAGTAGCCTGTAGTAACTCTCACGGTCCAACTGTTGTGTCAAAAATTCAACATTGTTTAAGCCCAGTGAGCGTACTTTTTCTCTAAGCTGCTCTATGTAGTCTGCTGTTCCATTGTATGTAAAGGGAACGACTATTTTGTACTGTTCGATATCCTTTTTCGAGGCTAGCGCCTCGAGCATTTCCATATGGTTGTTGGACGGGTCACCGCTATTGCCTACGAATATCACGTCATCTGTTGAAGTCGATTCGGTAATATTTTCAAACCCAAAACTATATACAGCAGATAGTTTCGGCTTTTTGTCGAAATATTGATCGAACAGCTCCTGCTCTTGTTTCAAACCAGTGGAGACGAAGTCTATTTTTTCATTAATGAATGATCTGACTTCTCTGCTTTTAATAGCTCCATAAAAGTCACCTCCCCACATCACCCATGCGACTTTCTTGTTGTTCGGTACTCTTTTTAGAAGCTCTATCTGCCAGTCATAAAATAGCCCATGAATGAATACGACAGCTGTGCTATCTGCACTGCAGATTGAGGTAAGATTTTCAATATCCTTTTTATTGTCGAAAAAGTAGGCCTGATCATTTGATTCAGTATTAAGGGTATAGCTTGGTACCGAGCGTGTTTGCTCTATAAAGAAAATGTTATTGAAATCCTTGTTTGTTGCGTTTGTTCCCAGAATACTTAGTAAAGGCTCGATATGCATGTTATTGAAGCAAATATGCACTATATTATTTTTTCTGGTGCTGTTTTTTTTCAGATCAAAAGCATTGAGATGTCTTTGACTATTTCTTGCTCTGCGTTGCTCTACTTTTATAGCTAAGGGCTGGGCTACTTGGGCTTTTCGTTTTTTTACCTGCAAATAATCTTTTGAAAGTTCATGCTGTATACGGGAAAGCACCTCATAGCTGAGACCGGGAAGTTTATAAACGCTATCTGCAATAAATGCCAGTTTCACTTTCTGGTTATCGGTTAGAGCTGAAATTCTTGTTTCATTGGGAATGAAGAGTGCTATGGCACTGATCAACTCATTGGAAAAAGCGGCGTCTAATTCTTTATTGCGTTCGCCGCCGAGTGCAGAGTGCTTGATCTCGTTACTAAAGCAATAGAAGCGGTATCCGTTTTCATTCGCCCATGCATTAATCTCACCAAAACTCGGCTGATTCAGATGAGTGGTTTTGAATGCAATGCGGATATGAATCAGCAGTGTATCTGCCAGAGTCCTGGCGCCATGCTTCAGCAGTGCGCTTGCATCATTAAGCTCATCCAGAACAAGCCAGTCTACCTGCGGCAGCTCGCTGGCCTGGTCCAGTGCAATACTTTTCAGCGGCAATTGGGCCAGCACGCTCAGCTCCTGCTGAACCTGGGGTGGCATGTCTGTGGTTTCCGAAGGCTGTAGCGTAGCGCTACGCTCAGCGGCTTGGCATGCAAACAGTGTTACCGGTTCCCCGCTGCCCAGCACAATATTTGGGAAGTAGTGCAATGCTGTTTGCTGGCGTAACGGGTGTTTTAAGCGATGGCTGGAGGGATCAAATGCGATCAGCTCAAGCAGTTCCTGTTCCAGCATCTGGTTGATAATTGGGGTGTCAAACAGTTGTGAGCCATGGTCGATGGCGATCACTTTACCCTCAAACTCCCACCGAAAGGTGTTTTCCTCTCCCTTGATGGGAGGTTTGGGGTGATGCAACTCTATGGGTGCAGAAGCATCTTCGAACAGGACATCTCCGTTAGTGTCAACCGTCATGGCGGTGGGTTTTCTGTTTTCAGTATACCGCTGCCAGATACCGCGCAGTGCATTGTTGAGGTGGTTAGCAAATTTGTTGGCATCACAAACGGGTGACTGCAACAAGACAGAACGCAGATGACTGCGGATTGTGCTCAAGCTGTCCAGGTCTGCTGCTAGCTCGATAACGCGTTCCCGATATTCTTCCCAGCTGTGCGTGACGAGCTCGGGCATCCCGGTATTGACCAGGTGTGACGCGGAATGGCGCCCTGCGAACGTCGGTCCTGGCATGGTCACCACCGGAACGCCCATCAGGAAAGCTTCGCAGGTGGTTAGGCCGCCGGAGTAGGGCCAGGGGTCCAAAGCAATATCGATCTGGTTGTAAGAGGCCAGCAGTTCATGGTGCTTGGAAGGGCCCTCAAGAGTGATACGGGATGGGGCTATGTCGTGCTGTGCCAGCGTATCCAGAACATGTTGGCACAGGTCTTCAGAGGTGTACTGGTGGCCTTTCAGGTACAGCCGGGAATCCGGTAACTGCCTCATGATATGCGCCCATTGTTCCAGGACGACCGGGTTCAGCTTCATGGGGTTGTTGAAGCAGCCGAGGGTGATATAACCATTCGACTTCGCCGGCAACGTATTGATCTCCGGGGTATAAGGTGGCGCTTCGTAGCAGATATAGTCCCCGGGCATGCGAATCAGTTTCTCGGTATAGAAACGATCGTCGCCTTCAGGGGACTCTACAAAGTCTGTCAGCAGATAATCGATGGTGCTCAGCCCGGTGGTGTTGATCAGCCCGCCAACCCATTTGACGAGTATGGGGGCGGGCTGCATGGCCATGACTTTCATTCGGGTGCCACTGTTGTGACCGGCCAGATCGAACAGGATGTCGATTTCATCCTCACGGATCAGTTGAGCCAGGGCTTCGTCACTGAGGTGAGAGGCGGTTTTGTACTCGCTGATTTTCTGGAAGCGCCGGGTGATATGGTCGACCTGGCTACTGCTGCTGTAGCAGACGAACTGAAACGCATGATCCGGCAGTTGCTCCAGCGGGGCGATGATCATCTGGCCCACCGGGTGGTTTCGGAAGCCATCCGAGATCATGCCGATGCGCAGGCACTTGTCAGCACTCATGTCTTTCGGAATCGGGCGTGGTGGTATCAGTTTGGGTGCAAAGCGCTGTTCCCACTCAAGGCAAACCTTGTAGATGCTTTCCTGTGATTGCTGCGGGTCGTAATGAAGCGTGGTCAGGTAGTTTGAGTAAGGGTAGGAGTTATCCTGAGTGAGCTTCATGGCCCTCTGAAAGTGTTCCTGGGCCTTTTCCAGCTGCCCCAGATCACGGCAAAGGTTGCCGGCGTTGTTGAGATAAATGAAGTTGTCAGGCGTTTGTGCCAGCAGACGTTCGAACAGAGGCACTGCGTCCATGTAACGGGACAGTGACATCAATGTGGTTGCCTTGTGGAACAGATATTCGGATTCGTAGGGGTTCAGCATCAGCGCCTTGCTGATGTGTTCGAGTGCCAGCTCAAAGTCATGCAGATGATAGAGTGCATAAGAGGCCAGGAAGTAAGCGCCCGGAATGCTCAGGTCGTTGTCAAAAATGGGCTTTAGTGTCTGGACAGCTTCGGTGTAGCGTCCCGTGTTGATGAAGACCTTGGCGAACAGGATCAGGACATCGGAGTCTTCCGGGCTCATCTTGAGGGCCCGCTCAAGCAGGGGCTCCGCTTCATTGAAATTGCTGTTGTTGATGCAGTGAGAGGCCAGGGCCTTGAGGGACTCCAGCACCTTGGTGCCTTGCTGAAGGTTCTGGCGGGCACTGGAGGCGCTCAAGGTGTTATTGGAGGCACGGGAATTAGTCCTTGCTTGATTACGGCCAGGCTGACGCTTGCTCATACAGAAAATACCATCCATCCAGAGTCATCTATGCGTTCTATCCTACTTGCGCATCTCGGCAGTGTCACTGAACACAGCGTATGTAGATCAATGCAGAAAAAAACTAAAGGTTTCTGTCGGCCCGACGATAACCTGTTTACCAGCGGATGATCCGCCACCTGTTTTCCAAGACTTGCATAAGCCGGTCACAGTGACCGCTACCTGAGGAGATACACTCATGGCAATGGTAATCAACTCCAACATCATGTCGCTCAACGCGCAGAACCAGCTGAACAAAAGTCAGAATGACCTCAACACCTCCATGGAGCGTCTGACCAGCGGTAAGCGTATCAACTCCGCCGCGGATGATGCGGCAGGTCTGGCAATTGCCAACCGTATGACTTCTCAGATCCGCGGTCTTGACCAGGCTGTTCGTAATGCCAACGACGGTCAGGCACTGATTCAGACTGCTGAAGGTGCTTTGGATGAAACCACCAACATCCTGCAGCGTATGCGTGAACTGTCTATTCAGTCTGCGAACGGTACCTATGACTCCGGTAACCGCTCTACCCTGAACGCGGAAGTGATGCAGCTGCAGGACGAACTGACCCGTATCGCTGAAACCACCAACTTTAACGGCCAGAATCTGCTGGACGGCAGCTTGGGTGAGCTAGTGCTGCAAGTTGGTTCTGAAGCCAACCAGACCATCTCTACCGAAATCGGCAAACTGGATGCCAAGGGGCTGGGCGGTGAGTCCGGCGGTGATGTGGTAGGTGCCGATGCCGGCTCGTCCATGACCACTGGCCTGAAAGCACTGTCCGGTACTGCTTCCGGCTCCATGCTGATCAACAACCAGAATGTGGGTGATCTGTCGACTTCTGCCAACCTGCAGGAAGCGCTGGATACCATCAACTCCAATGTTTCCGGTGTTGAAGTCTCTGCCTTCACTGAACTAACCGCCGCAAACGATGGTACCGGTATCATCCGTGGTGGCGATGTACTGGAAATCAGCCTGGTTGGCCCGGGTGCTGAGAACAATACTCTGCAGATCACAGATACCGGCAGCATGGAAGAACTGGTCGACAAGATCAACACTGACGGTGAAGGTCTGGTGACTGCGTCCCTGAACGAAGATGGCCGCCTGGTGCTGGCAAGCTCAACTGGCGCCGAGATCACCGTGACTGACAATGCCGGTGGTGACGCTTCCGGTATGACCACTACAGCGGCCGTTACCGGTTACGCTCAGCTGTCCTTCAACATCACCGACAGCAATGTTGAGAATGTGGATATCAGCTTCACAGCCGGTTCTACTGCGGCAGCCAATACACTGGCTACCAACGTGGGTATCCAGAGCCGTGATGGCTCCGATATCACCGGCTTCGTCAACTCTTCCCAGAACGCCCTGAAAGAAGGCGACCTGATCATCAACGATGTTGAGATCGGTGCCGTCAGCGCCGGTGGCAGCGCCGCGACTCAGGCGGCTAACCTGGTTGCTGCGATCAACGAGAAGAGTGCTGAAACCGGCGTCGTGGCTTCCCTGGATGCCAACAACGCTCTGGTACTGGATTCTGTATCTGGCGACGAAATTTCCATCGCCTTCGGTGATGCAGCGGCCTCTACCATCAAGGGTGATACCGGTCTCTTGGAAACCAATAGTGCCAGCTCTGTCGGTAACTCCGTAGCCGATATCGATATCACAACTGCAGCGGGTGCTCAGAAAGCGATCGGCATTCTGGATGACGCGCTGGAGCAGGTGAACAGCATCCGTGGTGACCTCGGTGCGGTGAGCAACCGTCTGGACTACACCATGAACAACCTGTCCAGCATCTCCGAAAACCAGGCCGCTGCACGCTCCCGTATCGAAGACGCCGACTTCGCGCGTGAGTCAGCTAACCTGTCTCGAGCTCAGGTGCTGCAGCAGGCTGGTACTGCCATGCTTGCCCAGGCTAACGCCGCACCGCAGAGCGTCCTGTCACTGCTGCAGTAATCGTCGGTAGCAGGGACTATCCTTAAAGGCTGCCTCCCCCTGCGGAGGCAGCCTTGCTGAATAAGAGGTTCTCGTTATGAGTATTGAAATCAGCGGAGTGAATGCTCAGACGCAGCCGGCCAGTGCATCTTCCCGTCAGTCGCCTGACAGCACCCAGGCACAGGCATCCAGCAGTGGTGTTGTACCGGTCGACACGGTCAATACAGCAACCGAAGCCGTGCAGCAAAGCCAGAGTGCCGAACATGTGGCACTGTCGGATGAGAAGTTGCAGGCTGCTGTCGAGAAGATGAACGAGTTGATGCAGAGCAGTGATCGTTCTCTGCAGTTCTCGGTGGATGACAGTACCGAGAAGATGGTGGTCAAGGTGATGGATATGGAAACCCAGGAAATCATTCGCCAGATTCCGTCCGAAGAAACCCTTAAGTTCTCCGAGTTCCTGGAGGGCATGGTGGGTCTGATTTTCGATCAGAAGGCCTGAGTCTCTAACTGGCCTCTGCTACACTAGACCGCCTCAGCGCCATTCAGGGAGGCACTCATGTCCAATATTATTTCTTCACTCGGCGGTGGTTCAGGGATCGATACGACTGGCCTCGTTTCCGGACTGACAGCTGCTGAACGCGCCCCAAAAGAAGCGCTGCTCAATACCCGGCAGGAGAAGCTGGAAAGCCAGATTTCCGGTTATGGTCTGCTGAAGAGCGCCTTGTCAGAATTTCAAGGCGTCCTGTCGCCTCTGGCCAATGTGGATACCTTCAGTGCCCGCTCGGTCGCTTTCCCGGATACGGATGTGATCACGCCCAACTCCCTGGAGGCCGGCGCTCAGACCGGCAGTTATCAGATTGAGGTGCAGTCTGTCGCCAGTGCACAGACACTGGTAATGGGCGCGACGAATGATAAGAACGCTGCCCTGGGTGGCAGTGGTACCCTGAGCATTCAGTTTGGTACCTGGAGCTACGACAATACCGATCCGGATAATCCTGTTGCGACCACTTTTGCCACCAATGGTGACAAGGCCGCACTGAATATTGATGTGGAGGCTTCCGACTCCCTGGCGGATATCGCTGACAAGATCAATGCTGGCGACTCGGGTATCCAGGCCAGCGTCATGAAGGTGGATGATCAGTACCAGTTGATGCTGACGGCTCCCTCCGGTGAAAGCAATGCTCTAATGATCACCGGTACCGACGATGCTACGGGCACAGACCCTACGCTGCTCTCCGGTTTCTCATTCAATGAAACCACACAGTCGGCGCTGGAAACCCAGCAGGGCAGCGATGCGGTCCTGCAAGTGAACGGCCTTACCGTTCGCCGCGAGACCAATACCATTGACGATGTGATCGAAGGGTTCAACTTCACTGTCAATAAGGCCAGTGCCTCGGAAACGATCAACTTCTCCGTTGATGAGGACAAGGTGGTGGCCGAGCAGGCGATCCGTGACTTTGTTGATGCATACAACCTGTTTCTCGAAACCGCCAATAACCTGACTGGCTACAGCAAGGACGAGAACAACAATACGGTACGCGGTGAACTGGCCAGTGATGGTACGGCCAAGTCCATGGTGCGCCAGCTGCGCAGCATGATCGGCGCTGAAGTTACCGGTATCGAGTCTGGCTTTACTGCACTGACCAACCTGGGTATCAGGACCGAACTGGATGGCACTCTGTCGATTGAGGAGTCAGAATTCAGCGATGCCATGTCGAACAATTTCGACCTGGTAGCAGATCTGTTCGCGCAGAAAACCTCATCCACCAATGGCTACGTTGAGGTAGGTATTGGCACCCGGGCCAGTTCGACAGTGCCGGGCAGTTACGATGTTGAGATCACTCAGGACCCTGAGAAAGGCAAGTTGGCCGCTGGCGCCATCACGCATGATTTTGGTGCCGGTGTGCTGGATGCCTCCGGGGGGGGCTACAGCTTCAAGCTTAATGTGAATGGCACCCTGTCCTCCGAAATCACGCTCAATGGGCAATATGCCTCAGCGGAAGAGCTGCGCGCCGATCTGCAGTCACTGATCAATGGCAACGATGCGCTCAAAGCTGTGAACGCTGCGGTCGATGTGACCCTTGAAGGTGGACAGTTCGTGATCACCTCGCGTGAATATGGCAGTAGCTCCAAGGTGACCATCAACAACCAGAGTGCCCAAATGGATGAGTTGGGGCTGGGGACGGGGTCCACGATGACAGCCACCGAGGGTAAGGATGTGCAGGGGACGATCAACGGTGAGGCCGGTTTTGGTGCCGGTGAAGTCCTGCTGCCTGCGCTGGGCTCGGATGCCTACGGTTTGAACCTGAGCGTTGCGCCGGGGGCGACGGCTCAAGGGGCTTTCACGATCGGCTTCTCCCGTGGCGAGGGCGGTACCCTGAATAACCTGATTGACCGTTTCCTGGCTTCAGATGGTGCTATCGCACGTCGTGAAGATACCATTGATGAACAGATGGAAAAGATCGATACCGATCGGGAAGAGCTTGACCGGCGCATGGAAAAGTACGAGGCTCGTCTCAGTGCCCAGTTCCTGGCCATGGAGCGTATTATCAGCAGCCTCAACTCCACCGGTAGCTCTCTTGATGGGTTGATTGATCGCTTGCCCTTCACTGCTAAGAAGTAAAGCTGAAGTACGCACGCTAACCGTAGTCCGTTTGTAGAGTAGAAGGTATATGATCAACAAAGCATTGAACCAGTACAAAAGCATCGACCTGAATACGGCAGTGGAAGGGGCCAGTCCGCATCAGCTGATCAGTATGCTGTTTCGTGGTGCTCTCGAAGCACTGGCGAAAGCTGCCGGCTCCATTGAGCGCAAGGATATTCAGCTGCGTACCCAGCAAATCAACAAGACTTGCGAGATTATTGTGAGCCTGAAGGGCAGTCTGAACTTCGAGCAGGGCGGCGAAGTGGCCGGCAGCCTGGATAACCTGTACGACTACATGCTGCGTACCCTGATGCAGGCGAACCGTGAGAACGATATCGCCAAAATCAAGGAAGTGAGTGAGCTGATCGCTACGGTATCAGAAGGCTGGTCGCAGATTCCGGCGGAAGAACACCAGACCACGGCATACAAGGAAGGCTGATACTTCTTTGCTGTTGTACGAAACCGGGCCCAGGCCCGGTTTTTCTTTCTCTACCGGTTGTTGATGTCAATCCATTGACATCCCTCGCCTATCCAGTACCTTTGACAGAATCCTGACGAACCCCTGGATTCTCCCATGCAAGGACCGGATACCCCTGTTGCCCATTTCGAACTGCTGATCCTCGATGATGACGCCGAGCGGCGGCAGTCGCTGCAAACCTGTTTTGCCTTTATCGGGCTGAACTGCCATGTTTTTGACTTCGTCACCTGGTTGCAGCAGGGCAAGGCATTTGATCTGTCTAATGTCGGCCTGGTGTTGATTGGCGAGAGCAGCCTACCGATCGCGATGAGCAAACTGATCGCCGAGCTGGACACCGAGCGTGTGCGTCCCAAGCTGCTGGTGTGTGAGTGGCCGGAGCTGTCGCCGGGTGACTTTGCCGACCATGCCATTCTGGGCTTTCTGGAGTCCCCCTATCGTTATTCACAGCTGCTGGATTGGTTGCATCTCTGTGGGCTGATGCGTGAGCGGCAGCAGGAGCAGTGGGAACAGGTACCGCTGCAGGCGGAGATGCCCGGGTTTGTCGGTCAGAGCAAGCCGATTCGTGACATTCGTCACCTTATTACCCAGGTCGCACCACGCGATATCAGTGTGCTGATCACCGGTGAGTCCGGCACCGGCAAGGAGGTGGTGGCGCGCTGCCTGCACGAGCATTCCGGTCGCAGTGAGGGGCCTTTCGTGCCCGTCAACTGCGGTGCCATCCCGTCGGAGCTGCTGGAAAGTGAACTCTTCGGCCATGAGAAGGGCGCCTTTACCGGGGCCATCTCCAGCCGGCCGGGCCGCTTCGAGCTGGCCAACGGCGGTACCCTGTTTCTTGACGAGATCGGCGATATGCCGCTGTCGATGCAGGTGAAGCTGCTGCGCGTGATTCAGGAACGCAAGTTCGAACGGGTTGGTGGCAGCAAGACACTGGAAGTCGATGTGCGCATCGTCGCGGCCACCCACAAGAACCTGGATTTGATGATTCAGGATGGTCAGTTCCGTGAAGACCTCTATTACCGTCTCAATGTGTTCCCGATCGAAATGCCGGCGCTGCGTGACCGGCTCGAAGATTTGCCGTTGCTGATCAACAACCTGTGTCGGAAGCTGGACGAGGGGATGTCATTGCAGTTCCATCCCGCCGCGCTGGAGTCGCTGAAGCGTCACCCCTGGCCCGGAAATGTACGTGAGCTGGCCAACCTGATCGAACGGCTCAGTATTATTCATCCCGGTGGCGTGATCGGCGTGTCCGAATTGCCGCCAAAATTCCGTCATTTGGAGGAACCGCACCCGGAGCGTTATGAGCAGCTGTCGTTGCCTGATACCGCAGAGATGAACTCGGGTGAAGGCGTTGAATCAGGCACTGTCATTGCCAACCCTGATTTATCCACAGGTGAACAGCTGCCCAGCGAGGGCCGCCAGCTTTCTGAAAAGGGCCTCCAGCTCCCTGAAGACGGCCTCGATCTCAAGGGTTGGCTGGAAACCCAGGAGCAGTCCCTGATCCGCCAGGCGCTGGATGCCAGTGGTCAGGTAGTTTCGAAGGCAGCTCGGCTGCTGCAGATCCGCCGCACCACGTTGGTGGAGAAGATGCGCAAGTACGGGATAGAACGTCAGTGACCGATACACATTCACTTGAACAGCGTATTACCGAGCTGGAAGCTGAGCTGGCCGAGTCACGGCATACGCAGCAACACCTGCAGGGGTTGATCGAGCGCATTCCTGGCGGGGTGCTGGTGATCGGCCAGACCGGTCGCATCAACGACTACAACCCAGCGGCGGAAACCCTGCTCGGCCTCAACCTGGCCGGCAAGAGCTGGTTGGAGGTGATCAACCTCTGCTTTGCGCCGCGCCCCGATGATGGCCATGAGGTGTCGCTGAAAAACGGCCGCCGTGTCAGCCTGTCGACCCAGGCGCTGGAGAGCGAGCCCGGCCAGCTGGTGTTCATCACCGACCAGACCCACACCCGCACCCTGCAGGAGCAGCTGCACCACTACCAGCGCCTGTCAGAGATGGGACGGATGATGGCGTCGCTGGCACATCAGGTACGTACACCATTATCGGCGGCGCTGCTCTACGCCAGCCACCTGATGGCGCCACAGCTGGATGATGACAAGCGCATTCGCTTTGCCGGCAAGGTGAAGTCGCGGCTGACCCATCTGGAACAGCAGGTCAGGGATATGCTGATCTTTGCCCGTGGTGAAACCAAGCTGGAAGACCGGGTAGACGGCCGCACCCTGATGGCGCGGCTGGAGGACCTGCTCGACCAGCCGCTGACCCAGTACGATGCCGACTGCGATTGCATCAACGAGGCGCCTGAGGCACTGATCCAGTGCAATCTGGAGGCGCTGCTGGGGGCCGTGCTCAACCTGATCAACAACGCGCTTCAGGCCTGTGGCGAAGGCTGCGAGCTGGAACTGCGTATCAGCCGAGAAGCCGACCGTCTGCTGATCGCCGTCTGCGATAATGGCCCCGGTATGGATGCGGCCACGCTGAAGCAGGCACAGGAGCCCTTTTACACCACCAAGTCCCACGGCACCGGGCTGGGGTTGGCGATCGCCCAGGTAATGGCGCGCGCCCACCACGGTGCCTTTGAGCTGGATTCAACACCGGGGCAGGGCACCTGTGCCCGCTTCCGGCTACCCTTACTGCACACTTTATCGCAAACAACCGAACAGGAAGTTACATGAGCGCGACCGTTCTGATCGTTGAGGATGATGTGGATCTGCGCGAGGCGATCACCGATACCCTCGCGCTGGCCGATATCGATTACCTGGAAGCCGGCAGCGCCGAGGAGGCGCTGGCGCTGCTCAAGCAGCGTTCGGTGGACATGGTGGTCTCCGACGTCAACATGCCGGGCATGGACGGCCATGCGCTGCTGGCGCGGCTGAAGGAGAGCCTGCCGGCGCTGCCGGTGGCGTTGATCACCGCCTATGGTCAGGTCAGCAAGGCGGTGGAAGCGATCCGCAACGGCGCCGTCGATTACCTGATGAAGCCGTTCGAACCGGAGCAGCTGATCGCGCTGATCCGTACCCATGCCCAGGGGCTGACAACGGCGACCCGCGATGAGCCCGTGGCCCAGGCACCCGGCAGTCGTCAGCTGCTGCAGCTCGCGCAGCGGGTGGCGGCGACCGACTCCACGGTGCTGATCACCGGTGAGTCCGGTACCGGCAAGGAGGTGCTGGCGCGCTACATTCACGATTACTCCACCCGCGCCGAGCAGCCGTTTATCGCCATCAACTGCGCGGCCATTCCCGAAAGCATGCTGGAAGCGACCCTGTTTGGTCACGAGAAGGGGGCCTTCACGGGCGCCGTAAGTAGCCAGCCGGGCAAGTTCGAGCAGGCCAACGGTGGCACTCTGCTGCTGGACGAGATCAGCGAGATGGATCTGGGGCTGCAGGCCAAGCTGTTGCGCGTGCTGCAGGAACAGGAGGTGGAGCGCATCGGTGGGCGCAAGGTGATCCCGCTCAACGTGCGTGTGCTGGCGACCAGCAACCGCCAGCTGGAACAGACCGTGGCCGAAGGCAAGTTCCGAGAGGACCTCTACTACCGTCTGAACGTCTTTCCGCTGCAGTGGCAGCCGCTGCGCGAGCGAGCCGAGGACATCGAGCCTCTGGCCCAGCGGCTGCTGGCACACCACTGCCGCAAAATGGGGCGGGCTCCGGCGTCGCTGGATGCCGCCGCAGTGCAGAGCCTCTGTCAGCACAGCTGGCCCGGCAACGTGCGTGAGCTGGACAACGTGATCCAGCGGGCGCTGATCCTGCAGGCTGGACCGCGTATTCAGGCGTCCGATCTGCACCTGGGCAGCCAGGCGATTCCGCTGACCTCTTCGACGCTGCCGCAAGCCTCGCAACCTGCTGCTGAAATGCCGGCGGCGGATGGGCTGCTGGGCAACGATCTCAAGCAGCACGAATACCAGCTGATCGTTGAGGCGTTGAAGGCCACCTCCGGAAGTCGTAAAGAGGCTGCCGAAAAGCTCGGTATCAGCCCCAGGACACTAAGGTATAAGCTCGCCCGAATGCGTGAAGAGGGAATTGATCTGGAGTCGATGCTGGCAGGTGAGTGAGTAATCGCTTACCGTGGAGTTTAAGACTTTTGTCGTGATCCGAGTAGACCAATGTCTAATTCAGGGGGATAGAGGGGCTTGGGTATAACCCTCTTATCCAACTCGCATGCGTCAGCCATACCAATAACAACAAGTGCGGCGTGAAAGGTATAACAACAAAACGCAAGTTAAGGGCATCACGATGAGTGAAGAAAAAGTTTATCCGGTAGAACCGGCGTTCGCGGCCAAGGCGCATATCGATAACGATACCTACCTGGCGATGTATGAACAGTCGGTCAACGATCCTGATACCTTCTGGGGTGAGCAGGGCAAGCGCCTGGACTGGTTCAAGCCGTACACCAAGGTCAAGCACACCTCTTTTGATCCGCATAACGTTGACATCAAATGGTATGAAGACGGCGAGCTGAACGCCGCCTACAACTGTCTGGACCGTCACCTGGAAACTCGCGGTGATCAGGTTGCGATCATCTGGGAAGGCGATGATCCGAGCGAAGACGAAAAAATCACTTATCGTGATCTGCATGAGCGTGTTTGCCGCTTTGCCAATGCACTGAAGGCCAAGGGCGTTCAGAAGGGCGATGTGGTCACCCTGTACATGCCGATGATCCCGGAAGCGGCAGTGGCCATGCTGGCCTGTGCCCGTGTCGGTGCCGTTCACTCCATCGTATTCGGTGGCTTCTCGCCGGAAGCGCTGGCAGCGCGTATCGAAGGCGCCAAGTCCAAGGTCGTGGTGACCTCCAACTACTCTCTGCGTGGTGGCAAGGTCGTGCCGCTGAAGGCCAACGTCGACAAGGCACTGGAAAGTGCCGAAGCCGCTGCGCTGATCGATAGCGTGTTTGTGGTCAAGCGTGTTGACCAGGATGTTGCCTGGGATGACAGCCGCGATGTCTGGTACGAAGAAGCCGTTGCTGCTGCCTCTGCCGATTGCCCGGCGGAGCCGATGAACGCCGAAGCGCCACTGTTCATCCTCTACACCTCCGGTTCTACCGGCGCGCCGAAAGGCCTGAAGCACACCACCGGTGGTTACATGGTCTACGCGGCCATGACCCATCAGTACGTGTTCGACTATCACGAAGGTGACATCTACTGGTGTACAGCCGACGTGGGTTGGGTCACCGGCCACAGCTACATCGTCTACGGTCCGCTGGCCAACGGTGCCACCACGGTGATGTTCGAAGGTGTACCGAGCTACCCGGACAACAGCCGTTTCGGTCGCGTCATCGAGAAACACAAGGTTAATCAGTTCTACACCGCACCGACCGCTATCCGTGCATTGATGCAGCAGGGCGAAGACGTGCTGGGTGATTCCGACCTGTCCAGCCTGAAACTGCTGGGCTCCGTGGGTGAGCCGATCAACCCGGAAGCCTGGGAGTGGTACCACCGCGTCGTGGGCAAGGGCAACTGCCCGATCGTCGATACCTGGTGGCAGACCGAGACTGGCGGCATCATGATCGTGCCGCTGCCGGGCGCCACGCCGACCAAGCCGGGTTCTGCAACCCGTCCGTTCTTCGGCGTACAGCCGGCGCTGCTGGATAATGAAGGCAACGAGCTGGAAGGTGCTACCGAAGGCAACCTGGTGATCAAGGACTCCTGGCCGGGCCAGAGCCGCTCCATCTGGGGTGATCACGAGCGCTTCACTCAGACCTACTTCTCCAGCTTCAAGGGTGTTTACACCACTGGTGACGGCGCCCGTCGCGATGAAGACGGCTACTACTGGATCACCGGTCGTGTTGATGACGTAATCAACGTTTCCGGTCACCGCATGGGTACCGCCGAGGTTGAGTCTGCACTGGTGGCACACCAAGCCGTTGCTGAAGCCGCCGTAGTAGGCTACCCGCATGATCTTAAGGGTCAGGGTATCTACGTGTACGTGACCCTGCAGAGCGGTTACGAGCAGTCTGACGAGCTGATGAAAGAGCTGCGCAACTGGGTGCGTGCCGAGATCGGCCCGATCGCCTCGCCTGACCTGATCCAGTTCGCACCGGGCATGCCGAAAACCCGTTCCGGCAAGATCATGCGCCGCATCCTGCGCAAGATCGCTGAAGACGATTTCGGTTCCCTGGGTGACACTTCCACGCTGGCTGATCCGAGCGTGGTGGATGACCTGATCGAAAACCGCATGAACCGCAAGGGCTAAGATTAGTTAGTACTTGCCAACAAAGGCGCCTCCCGGTGAAAACCGGGGGGCGTTTTTTGTGTGCCAATCGTCGGTAAGCACACGCGGAATGCGGCTTTGTCGACAAATTGGTGCTATTATTCCCCACCTGAAAATCTCAACGTTCGCCACCTTCGGAATGCCCTGTCCTACGCGGCAGACGTGCCTGTACCGAAGCACCAGGGAGACGATGTATGCAACTGGCCCAGAAGATCATTATTGCTGACGACCATCCTCTTTTTCGCGCTGCGTTGCGTCAGGCGGTGACCCAGGCGGTCCCGGGTGTCGAGATCGTGGAAGCGGACAGCCTGGCGGCGGTCCAGGAAGCGGTTGAACAGCATGGTGATGCGGACCTGGTCCTGCTGGATATTCACATGCCCGGTACCCACGGCTTCTCTGGCCTGGTGTTCCTGCGTGGCCAGCACCCGGGCGTGCCCGTGGTGGTCGTTTCCGGCAGCGAGGAGACTCACGTAATGAAGCGGGCCATCGACTATGGTGCCTCCGGTTTCATTCCCAAGTCTGCCCCGCTGGAAACCATCTCCGAGGCGATTGCGGCGGTACTGGAAGGTGAAGAGTGGCTGCCCCAGGAGCTGGCCGACAACATGGATGAGGTCAGCGAGGAAGACCAGCAGTTCGCCGCAGCACTGGCATCCCTGACCCCGCAGCAGTTCCGCGTACTGACCATGCTGACCGAAGGTCTGCTTAACAAGCAGATTGCCTATGAACTGAGCGTTTCCGAAGCCACCATCAAGGCGCACGTCACCGCGATTCTGCGTAAGCTCGGCGTTCATAGCCGTACCCAGGCGGTTATCGCTGCTCAGCGTCTTGGCGTCGAGCCGCCCAAGACAGAAGTCTGACAGGGCAGGCTTCAGGCCTGCTATCCCCCCCCCCTTAATAATCGCTTGCAAGGCAAGCTCCTAGAGGAGCTCTAGCCGGCCTGTTCTTTCCCGGCGCGAAGATTGGCGATGATCTTGTTGATCATCGCCCTCAGGGCCGCTGGCTTGATCGGTTTGGTCAGCAGCTGGGCGCCCGCCGCTTCGATCTCGTCGCGTACCTCGTCGGTTCGATCAGCCGTAATCACGATGGCCGGTGAGAAGTATTCACGCCCCTCCGGCTGTCCCGGCAGTGCAGCCAGCTGCTGCAGGGCCATGATGCCGGTGTCGGTTTCGCCCAGATGATAATCGGCCAATACAATTTCCGGTATCCACTGGCGCGCCTCCAGCTCCTCAAGGGCGGCCTCGGCCGACAGGGCGGTGGCGACATCGCAAGACCAGCCGTTGAGCAGTGCACTCATCCCTTCGAGAATCTTCGGTTCGTTATCGATCACCAGCACCTTGATGCCGTTGAGCCCCTTGCTGCGGATCCAGCCACGTTTCTCAGGGCGTGCCTTCTGCGCCTTGGCCGGGTCGCCCAGCGGCAGGGTGATGCTGAACACCGTACCCTGGCCTGGCCAGGAGCGTACGCTGAGCTGGTGGCCGAGCATGCGCGCGATGCGATCGGTGATCGCCAGCCCCAGCCCCAGCCCCTGAACCTGACTGTGTTTGGGGTTGTCGATCCGCTTGAACTCTTCGAATACCTCGCGCAGCTTGTTTTCCGGGATACCGACACCGGTATCCCAGACCTCCAGTCGCAACTGCTTGCCAACCCGACGGGCGCCCATCAGTACGCGCCCCTTGGCGGTGTAGCGCATGGCGTTGGAGAGGAAGTTCTGCATGATGCGGCGCAGCAGGGCCTGGTCGGAGTAGACCACCTGTTTGCAGCTGACGGTATCGAAGTTCAGGTCTTTCTCCTTGGCCAGTACGCTGAACTCCGTGTTCAGGGTCTGGAACAAGTTTTCCAGCGAGAAATGGGTCAGTGAGGGTTCCAGTGCACCGGCGTCCAGTTTGGAGATGTCGAGGATCGCGGTGATCAGTTCTTCGGCGGCTTTCAGCGAGCCATCCAGGTTTTCCACCAGCTGGCTGGTTTCATTGCTGTGGCTCTGCTGCGCCAGTGCCGAGGTAAACAGGCGGGCGGCGTTCAAGGGTTGCAGCAGGTCGTGGCTGGCGGCCGCCAGGAAGCGGGTCTTGCCGAAGTTGGCGGCTTCTGCATCGGACTTGGCCTGGCGCAGCTCGTCCTCCATCAGTGCGCGGATGGTGTTCTCCTTGCGCAACTCCTTGTTTACGACCGACAGGGCATGGGTTCTTTCGCGCACCCGCTGTTCCAGGTTTTCGTTGGTTTCCTGCAGTGCCTGCTCGGCCTTGCGGCGTTCGGTGATGTCCTGATAAAGCGTGAAGTAACCCAATACATCGCCGTATTCGCCGATATGCGGAATGTAGGTGACTTCAGCAAAACGGATGCTGCCGTCCTTGGTGGGCAGGCGAGTTTCGAAGCGCTGGCGCTCGCCTTGCAGAACGGCGTCAATATACTGACGCCTGTGCAGATACTCTGCCTCGGGCAGGGCATCCAGCGCTGATACGCCGGCGATGTGGTGCCGGTCGAGGCCGAACGTATCGGCATAGGCCTTGTTGATAAACAGGAAACGACGCTCGGGGTCGAGGTAGCCGATCAGTACCGGTACGTTGTCGGTGTAGATGCGGATGTTCTGTTCGCTTTCGCGCAGCGCTTCCTCAATCCGTTTGTGGTCGGTGATATCCATGTAGGTGTTGACGTAGCCGCCATTGGGCATGGGGTTGCCGCGTACTTCCAGCACGGTGCCGTCCGGGCGGTAGCGCTCGTAGGAGTGGGGGGCGCCCGAGCGGATTGAGTCCAGCCGCATTCTGACCTGGTACTCCACATCGCCCAGCCCGTACTCGCCCTTGATGGCGTTATAGCGGAATACTTCTTCGATGGGGCGGCCCACGCAGACCAGCCCTTCCGGATAGTTGAACATCTCGATATAGCGCTGGTTCCAGGCCACCAGGCGCATCTGCTGATCGACTACGCTGATGCCGAGACTGATGTTCTCGATGGTGGACTGAAGCAGCGAACGGTTGAAGCGCAACGCCTGGGAAGCCTCATCAACGATGGTGACCACGTCGCCGATCTCCATCTCCTTTCCGCGCAGGGTGGAGTCCATGACGATGCGGGCCGAGGAGGCGCCAATGGCGCCGGCCAGCAGGCGTTCGGTGTGCTGGATCAGTTCAGGAGTGGCCTTCTCGGCCGCCATGGGAGGGCCATCGCCCTGTTTCTGACCGAAGCTGCTGAACGCCTGGCGGGTACGGCTCATGCCGAGAAAGCGTTCGCTGAGCATCTGCAGGTCACCCACGGTGACCTGGCCGAAATGGCGTGACGGATCGGCAATGCCCTTGGCGGAGATGTTAACGAAGGCGCTGGCCTGGATACGGTCCACCAGCCGCTGCGAGGCGAAGCGGGAGATCACCACAAACAGCAGCGCGTTGACGCCCAGGCTCCAGAGGACGCCGTGGGTCAGCGGGTCCAGTCCGGTCAGGCCGAACAGGCTGGTGGGGCTGAGCCAGCCGTCGCTGCCGCTGAGCTGGGGCAGCCACTCGTAGGGAATCAGGCGGGCCGAGTTGAGGGTTGGCAGCACCAGGGTGTAGGTCCACAGCAGGAAGCCGGCACTCAGCCCCGCGAGCACGCCGTGCCGGGTGCCGCCCTTCCAGTAGATGCCACCGATGATCGCCGGCAGAAACTGGATGGCGGCGACAAAGGCCAGCAGGCCGAAGGAGGCCAGCGGGCCCTGTTCACCGAGGATGCGGTAGTAGAAGTACCCCATCAACAGCAGGCAGAAAATGGTGATGCGGCGCACCCGCAGCAGCAGGGCGCCCATGTCCTTTGACTGTGACAGGTGCAGCCAGGAGATGCGGAACAGCAGCGGCATGACGATGTCGTTGCACACCATGGTGGCCAGGGTGATGCTGGCGACGATCACCATGCTGGTGGCCGCCGACAGGCCGCCGATAAACGCCAGGGTGGCGAGCTTTTCCGAGCCCGCCTCCAGCGGTAGCATCAAAACAAAGGTGTCGGCATCGACGTTGCCCTCGGTGAAGGTGACGAGGCCGCCAGTGGCGATCGGCAGCACGAACACGGCCATCAACAGCAGGTAGAGCGGGAACAGCCAGCGTGCGGTGAACAGGTTACGACGCCGGGTGTTCTCGACGATGCTGACGTGGAACTGACGCGGCAGGCAGATGGCGGCGGCGCAGGCGAGCACGATTTCGGTCATGAAGCCGGTATTCAGCGTGGTGTCGAAGTTGGCGTTGTAGCGCAGCTGGGCCTGAATCTGGAAAGCCAGGTCGTCGAGACCCTCGAACAGTCCGAACACCACGAACAGGCCCACGGCAACGAAGGCGGTCAGCTTGATCAGAGATTCGAAGGCCACGGCCAGCACCAGGCCTTCGTGGTGTTCGGTGGCGTCGATATGGCGCGTACCAAACAGGATGGCAAACACCGCCATCAGCAGGGCGACGAACAGCGCGGTATCGCTGCCCTTGCTCAGCGCCTCGGTCGCGCCGGGAGCTAGCGCGTTGTAACTGATTGCCACCGCTTTCAGCTGCAGCGCGATATAGGGAATGGTGCCCAGCACCGCGATTACGGTGACCAGTACCGCCAGGCTCTGGCTCTTGCCATAGCGGGACGAGATGAAGTCGGAGATGGTGGTGATGTTCTGCTGCTTGCTGACCAGGAATATCTTCTCGATCACCCGTATTGCCAGCAGGAATACGATCACTGGTCCCAGGTAGGTGGCCAGGAACTCCCAGCCGGTCGATGCGGCTCGACCCACGGCACCATAAAAGGTCCAGCTGGAGCAGTACACCGCCAGCGAAAGTGAGTACACCACAGGATTGCTGGCCCACTGCTTGCCGGCACTGCTCTTGTCGCCGAAATAGGCGATGGCGAACAGCAGGCCGAGGTATGCGAGGGAGATCAGAATAATGGACCAGCCGGACAGCATAGGGGGTCTCTCGTTTCGTGATTTGCTGTTGATTTTAACGCTTGGCTGCCAGTCTGTAATGATCTGCTATGGCGGAGCGTGTTTTCGGAAGGATAAAAGCGGGCTTTCGGTACTTGACTATTGTCTTACATGAGCCAAGTCAAGTTTTTGGCGTTATCCTGTAGTGTGTTGATTATTAAGGGATTTTATTCCGCTTAATATTACTGCAACAGACTGTTCTACTAAAGTCGGGGTTTTTCTTGCTCCCCGTCTTTATGCAAGATCAAGGTGTATTTTCCCGGCTCCAATAACAAGAAATCGGAGAAACACCATGGCAGATGATAAATCCAAAGCTGCTCAATACTGGTCGACGAACCTTCGTCTGATCGTGGGTAGCCTGGTCGTTTGGGCCTTCGTGTCCTACGGCTGCGGCATTCTGTTCCGTCCATTGCTGTCCGGCATCAGTGTCGGCGGTACCGATCTGGGCTTCTGGTTCGCCCAGCAGGGCTCAATTCTGACCTTTATCGTGCTTATTTTCTTCTATGCCTGGCGCATGAACAAGCTCGATAAAGAGATGGGACTGGAGGAGTAAGTCGATGGATCAGTTTTATATCAACTTGCTGTTCGTAGGCGCATCCTTCGCGCTCTACTTCGGCATCGCGATCTGGGCCCGTGCGGGTTCCACCAAAGAGTTCTACGTGGCGGGCGGGGGGGTTCACCCGGTTGCCAACGGTATGGCCACAGCAGCTGACTGGATGTCTGCGGCGTCCTTCATTTCCATGGCGGGTCTGATCGCCGCCGGTGGTTATGCCAACTCTACCTTCCTGATGGGCTGGACCGGTGGTTACGTGCTGCTGGCGATGCTGCTCGCACCTTACCTGCGTAAATTCGGCAAGTTCACCGTACCTGATTTCATCGGCGACCGCTTCTACAGCAAGCCGGCGCGTCTGGTGGCCGTGGCCTGTCTGATCGTGGCTTCTACTACCTACGTAATCGGCCAGATGGCCGGTGCCGGTATCGCCTTCTCCCGCTTCCTGGAAGTGGACAAGGACACCGGTCTGATCATCGCATCCGTGGTTGTATTCTTCTACGCCGTACTGGGTGGTATGAAGGGCATCACCTACACTCAGGTGGCGCAGTACTGCGTACTGATCGTGGCCTACACCATCCCGGCGATCTTCATCTCCCTGGAGTTGACCGGTAACCCGATTCCGGCTTTCGGCCTGTTTGGCGACCACACCGCTTCCGGCATGCCGCTGCTGGCCAAGCTGGACCAGGTGGTTCAGGAGCTGGGCTTTGCTGCCTACACGGCTGATGTGCCGAATAAACTGAACATGGTGCTGTTCACCCTGACCCTGATGATCGGTACTGCTGGTCTGCCGCACGTTATCATCCGTTTCTTCACCGTACCCAAGGTGGCTGATGCGCGCTGGTCTGCCGGTTGGGCACTGATCTTCATCGCGCTGCTGTACCTGACGGCTCCGGCTGTTGCGTCCATGGCACGTCTGAACCTGATCAGCACTGTTTACCCGAACGGTACTGAGGCACCGTCGATTCAGATCGATGAGCGTCCTGACTGGATGAAGACCTGGGAAGAAACCAAGCTGATCACCATTGAAGACAAGAACAATGACGGCCGTATCCAGTTCTACAACGATAAGGCTGACATGTCTGACAAGGGCTGGGCAGGTAACGAGCTGACCTACAACCGTGACATTCTGGTACTGGCGAACCCTGAGATCGCACAGCTGCCGGGTTGGGTTATCGGTCTGATCGCCGCTGGTGGTCTGGCAGCGGCACTGTCCACAGCGGCAGGTCTGTTGCTGGCGATCTCCTCTGCGGTAAGTCACGACTTGATCAAGAACTCGATCAACCCGAATATCTCCGAGAAGGGCGAACTCATGGCGGCCCGTGCTTCCATGACTGTAGCGATCGTGATCGCAACCTATCTGGGTATGAATCCGCCAGGCTTTGCGGCCCAGGTGGTGGCGCTTGCCTTCGGTATCGCCGCTGCTTCCATCTTCCCGGTGCTGATGATGGGTATCTTCTCCAAGCGCATCAACAACAAGGGCGCTATCGCAGGCATGCTTGCCGGTCTGATCACTACCCTGGTGTACATCTTCATGTACAAGGGCTGGTTCTTCATTCCGGGTACCGCGAACCTGCCGGATACTGTGGATAACTGGATCCTGGGTATCTCACCGCTGTCCTTCGGTGCCATCGGTGCGATCATCAACTTCACTGTCGCCTTCGTTGTTTCCAATGCAACTGAAGAGCCGCCGGTTGAAATTCAGGAGCTGGTTGAAAGCGTGCGTTACCCGAAAGGTGCTGGCGCTGCCGTAGACCACTAAGTCATAATGACGTCAAAGGCAGAGGACTCTGCCAAGCGTTGAACCACCTCGGGCTTCCAACTGGAAGCCCGACTTTTTTCAGGAAGTGGAAGTATGATCTGGAACCTGATCGCAACTCTTGTCGCGGGTCTGGGGGCGGCAGGCATCGCCCTGATACTGCGCTCGCTGAGCCGAAAAAAACTCCCCAAATGGATCGTGCCTGCCTTTGCCGGTCTGGGCATGCTGAGTTACCAGATCTATACCGAGTACACCTGGTACGATTTCAAGCGTGAGCAGCTGCCGGCCAATGCTGAAGTGCTCGACGTTCGTACCGACAGCATGATCTGGCGACCCTGGACCTATCTCTACCCGATGACAGTCGGGTTCTCGGTCGTCGATAATGGCAGCATGCGTGACACCCTGGTGGGTGATGAGCGCATCGTGGAGTTCGTGCTCTACCATTTCGAAAAGAGCTATGTCGACCAGGTTACGCATCATGCCCAGTTGCTCAACTGTGCCACCGGGGAGATGTTCGAGCTGGATGAAACACGCAAGCCTTTGCTGGACTCCCGTGAAGTGCTGGCTGACGATTCCCCTGTGCGCAAACGCGTTTGCCGCTGAGTGCAATACTGATGTGTCTCGACTAAAGTCGGGGCACCTTTACCTTCCTCGGTTTGTTAGATTCAGGTTAACCCTTAGGGATATCACCTCGAATAACAACAACAGGATGGTGTAATGTCTGCGCAAAGCGAAAGCGCCCGTTCATACTGGCGCGAAAATCTCCGGATCATCACGACCTACATGGTCATCTGGTTCGCCGTGTCCTATGGCTGCGGCATTCTCTTCGTCGACGAGCTGGATCAGATTCAGTTCTTTGGCTTCCCGCTTGGCTTCTGGTTCGCCCAGCAGGGGGCGATCTATGTCTTCATTGGCCTGATCTGGGCGTACGTGTTCAGCATGAACAGGCTGGACGAAAAGTACGACGTGCACGAATAACAATAACAAGTTAAGGATGGCTTCGTTATGAGTCTCGACCTGCTCACCTATATTTTTATCGGTGGCTCCTTTGCACTCTATATCGGCATCGCGATCTGGGCCCGTGCAGGATCAACCAAGGAATTCTACGTGGCTGGCGGCGGGGTACCCCCGGTGGCCAACGGTATGGCAACGGCGGCTGACTGGATGTCGGCGGCTTCCTTCATTTCCCTGGCGGGGATTGTTTCCTTTATCGGTCGTGACGGCGCTGCCTACCTGATGGGCTGGACCGGCGGCTATGTATTGCTGGCGATGCTGCTGGCGCCCTATCTGCGCAAGTTCGGCAAGTTTACCGTGCCTGACTTTGTCGGTGACCGCTATTACTCCAATACGGCACGCACCATTGCGGTGATCTGCACCATCGTGATCTCCTTTACCTATGTCGCCGGGCAGATGCGCGGTGTCGGTATCGTATTCTCGCGCTACCTGCATGTGGATATCGAGACCGGTGTCGTGGTCGGCATGATCATCGTGTTCTTCTACGCCGTACTCGGTGGTATGAAGGGGATTACCTACACACAGGTGGCGCAGTACTGCGTACTGATCCTGGCCTTCATGGTGCCGGCGATCTTCCTGTCGATGCAGGTGACCGGACACTTCCTGCCGCAGACAGGCCTGGGCGCAACGCTGGACAGTGGCAAGTCGGTACTGACTACGCTGAACGAGCTGTCAGTGGAGCTGGGCTTCTCCGAATATACCCAGGGCAACAAGACGACCATCGACATGTTCTTCATGACGGCGGCACTGATGTGCGGTACCGCCGGTCTGCCGCATGTGATTGTTCGCTTCTTCACAGTACCCCGTGTCAAGGATGCCCGCATCTCCGCCGGTTGGGCGCTGATCTTCATCGCCATCCTGTATACCACTGTACCTGCGGTGGCCGGTTTCGGTCGCGTCAATCTGATTGAAACCATCAACGGCCAGGACAATGCCGGTGTTGAATATGCGCAGATGCCGGAATGGTTCAAAAACTGGGAGGCATCAGGCCTGATCGCCTGGACCGACAAGAATGGCGACGGCAAGGTCTACTACTCGGCGGGCAACGCCTTTGAAGGTGGCAAGCCCCAGTATGCCGAAGATGGCGCGCGCGGTGAACAGGGCGAACGTGTGACTACCAACCCGACCGAGAATGCCAGTGAAGTCTATGTCGACCGCGATATTATGGTGCTGGCCAACCCGGAAATCGCCAACCTGCCGGATTGGGTCGTTGCGCTGGTGGCAGCGGGTGCCGTAGCGGCCGCGCTGTCGACAGCAGCAGGCTTGCTGCTGGTGATCTCGACTTCAATCTCGCACGACCTGATGAAGAAGACGATCAATCCGAATATCTCCGATAAGCAGGAACTGAGGTATGCCCGCCTGGCGGCAATCGTGGCGATCATCATTGCCGGCTATTTCGGCATCAATCCGCCTGGCTTTGTGGCCCAGGTGGTCGCGCTCGCATTTGGACTGGCGGCGTCTTCGGTGTTCCCGGTGATCATCATGGGGATCTTCAGTACCCGTATGAACACCCAGGGCGCCATTGCTGGCATGGTGGTCGGCCTGGTCAGCACCATCGCCTACATCGTCTACTTCAAGTTCATGGGCGGTACGGCGGATCAGTGGTGGATGGGGATCTCGCCGGAAGGTTTCGGTACCGTCGGCATGATCCTGAACTTTGTCGTGGCGACCCTGGTGTCGCGCATGACGCCGCAGCCACCGCAGGAGATCCAGCACATCATCGAGGATATCCGTATCCCGCGTGGTGCCGCCGAAGCTCAGGTGCATTAATCCGGTTCCAATGTGACCGGGCACGGGGGCATGCCTGTACACTGAGGTATGCCCCCGTTTGATTTTGATCCATACAACAGGAGGGCAAGCGGATGCCGAATTCCTTCAAGATGGATAACATCCCGTTCAGTCTGCTGAGTGAGGATGAACAGAACCTGCTGCGTGCCAACCTCGATATTGCCTACTACCAGAAGGGCGAAACCGTTATTGCCGCCGGTGGCGTGCCTGAAGGGGTGCATGTCATCCTCAAGGGGCGGGTCAGCGAGAGCGAAGCGGCAGCTGACGTGGGCGACGAGGCGGCGCAGCATATCTTCGTGCACTATGAAAACGAGGATTACTTTGGTGGCTGGTCGGCGATCAAGGGCAAGGCGATCCACAACTTCGTTGCCGAAGAGGAAACCATCTGCCACATCCTGCCCACGCGCACCCTGCTCGACCTGATGGCGACCAACGCCCAGTTTGCGGACTACTTTCAGCAGAACCTGGCGGTCAAGCGCGAGATAGTGGCGCAGCATGGCAGCAACCAGGATATGGCCGAGTTCATGCTGGCCAAGATCACGGACGCTGCGGTGCGAGATCCGCTGATCGTGGAGGCGGGCACCAGCATTCGCAAGGCCACCGAGCTGATGCGCAGTACCAAGGCGGACTGTGTGCTGGCACGCAAGGGCGGCCGTCTGGGCATGGTGACCGGCACCGACCTGCTTGATGCGGTGGTGTTGAACCAGCTGCCGCTGGAGACCGATGTGTCCGATATCGCCAGCTACCGGCTGGTGAGCATTGACCATGAAGACTACCTGTTCAACGCCCTGGTCATGATGACCCAGCAGCAGATCGAGCGAGTCGTGGTCATGGCCGGGCAGGAGATGGTGGGTGTGGTCGAATTGACCGATGTGCTCAGTTACTTCTCCAGCCATTCTCACGTCATCGGCTTGCGCATCGAGCGTGCGGCCAGTATCGATCAGCTGCGCGAGGCGGCGCAGGGACTCAACGATCTGATTAAGGCGCTGATCTCCACCGGGGTCAAGATTCGTTTCACCATGGACCTGCTGGCCGCGATGAATGGCCGCATCATCTCCAAGCTGTTCGACCTGACCATTCCTGTCGACATGCAGCCTCACGTCTGCCTGATCGTCATGGGGTCCGAGGGGCGCGCCGAGCAGATCATGAAGACTGACCAGGACAATGCGCTGATCTTCCGCGAAAATCTGGCCTGGCCGGAGATGCAGGCCACCATGAATCGCTTCAGCGAGACGCTGATCTCCTTTGGCTTCCCGCCCTGTCCGGGCAACATCATGGTATCCAACCCGGAATGGGTCAATTCGGTCGGTGACTGGACCCAGAAGATGAGTGACTGGGCCGCGACCTGTGAAGGCAACGCGTTGATGAAACTGGCGATTGCGGTCGACGCCAAGCCTGTGGCCGGTAACGAGGCGCTGTTCAAGGTGGCGCGTAACTGGTTCCTGCGCCATTTGCGCAACAACGATGTGTTCTTTTCCCACTTTGCCCGTGCGGCGGTGGAGTTCGATACGCCGCTGACCTTCTTCGGCAACCTCAAGGACCGCGGGCAGCTGGATATCAAGAAAGGTGGTATCTTCCCGATCGTGCATGGTGTCCGGACGCTGGCGCTGGAACATCGAATCCTCAAGACCAATACTTTTCAACGCATTGAACTGCTGGTTGAGCAGGGGGTGATGCAGGAGCAGCACGGCAAGGATATGGCCGAGGCGCTGGCTCTGTTTATCCAGCTGCGGCTGCGCCAGCAGATCAGGCGGGCGGAAGAGGCGGAGGAAGGGATTGACCCGACGCCCAACCAGATCGATCTGCAGCAGCTGAACAAGCTGGAACGGGATCTGCTGCGTGATGCGCTGCATGTAGTGAAGGGATTCAAAAAGCATCTGGCACAGCGCTACCACCTTGGAGGTTGAAGCATCATGATCATCCCGCGCTCCATACGGCGCCTGAAGGAAAAACGTCAGCACCGTGAGGGCCCCTGGGCTCACCTGTTCGAGAGCTATAAGGGCGATGAAGTGGTTTCGCTGGATTGCGAGACCACCAGTCTGGACGTGAAGCAGGCCGAGATCCTGTCGATCGGTGCCGTGCGCATCAAGGGGCGCAAGGTGATCACCAGTGAGCGGCTGGACCTGAAGCTGAAGCCGCCCAAGAGCCTCAGCGGTGACTCGATCAAGATCCACAAGATCCGGGCCAGTGATCTGGCTGATGGCATCGATCTGGAGGACGCCCTCGAACAGGTACTGGAGTTCATCGGCAATCGCCCGATTCTGGGTTATTACGTCAACTTTGATATCCGTATGCTGGACAAGTTTATCCGCCCCCGTTACGGTTTCGGCCTGCCCAACAAGGCGATCGAGCTGTCCCACGTGTATCACGACATCATCAAGTGGAAGCACGTGGGCGGAGATGTGGATCTTCGCTTTGACACCATCGCCGGCAAGCTGGATATTCCCATGCTGGAACGGCACACCGCACTGGGGGACGCAATCACCGTTGCGTTGATGTATGTGCGATTGAAGTACGGTTTAACACCCAACAGCAGTTACTGAGTACCTAAATCTCGGGTATCATGGCGAAGCGGGCTATTGGCCCGCTTTTTGCTTTATTGCTAGGGTGATGCCGGTAGAGACCGGAATACGTCAGTATATTGTCGACTTCATCGCCGCCTTGCTTGATGCGCAAGGGGTAGTCTCTATAATGTCAAAATATTGCCGCAGGGAGAGAGGGAAGCATGGTAGAGCGTGCGGATATCAACAGCCTGCTGTCACAGATGCGCTCGATCAAGGCCGAGATGCAACAGGGCGTGGCACCCATGGCCCGACCGGAGCTGGAAACCTCCGGTATCAGCAAGGTCGAAAGCAATGGCTTTGCCGAGCTGCTCAAGGGGGCTGTTGATAAGGTCAACGAGCACCAGATGGAAGCGTCCCGGTTGCGTACCGCCTATGAGCAGGGGGACCCGTCGGTGGATCTGTCTCAGGTGATGATCCAGGCGCAGAAGGCCACGGTTTCTTTTCAGGCGATGACCCAGGTGCGTAACCGTCTGGTTACGGCCTACGAAGATGTGATGAAGATGCCTATCTAAGGCGGCTAACGGTTAGGATTGAATGGATAATTCGGCAGCACAGGCCAGCAACAAAGGCAGTCTGATGTCCGGCTTCAACAGCCTGGGCATTCTGCGTCAGCTTGGCCTGATGGTGGGGCTGGCCGCGAGCATCGCCATCGGCTTTGCCGTGGTGCTCTGGTCTCAGAAGCCGGATTACCGTGTGCTCTTCTCCAACCTGAACTTCGCCGATGCCAACGAGGTGATCGAACAGCTGAAGCTGTTCAATATGCCCTACAAGTTTGATGCCGATGGCCGCGCGATTCTGGTGCCCGAGGAGCACGTGCATCAGGCACGTCTGAAGCTGGCTTCGGAAGGTTTTACCTCCGACAAGACGGTTGGCTTCGAGCTGCTGGATCAGGATCAGGGGCTGGGCACCAGCCAGTTCATGGAAAATGCGCGCTTCCGCCGAGGCCTTGAGGGTGAACTGGCGCGAACCATCAGCAGCATGCTGGCTGTGCGCTCGGCCCGGGTGCACCTGGCTCTGCCCAAAGAATCCGTTTTTGTCCGTGACCAGCGCAAGCCGCGCGCCTCCGTATTCATCGAGATGTTCTCCGGTCGTACCCTGGCGCGTGATCAGGTTGTTGCCATCGCCAACCTGGTGGCGTCCAGCATTCCTGAACTGGCGGTAGAAGATGTGACCGTCGTCGATCAGAAGGGGCGTCTGCTCAATACCCGTGATCAGGATGAAGATGTCGTTCTGGCGGCCAAACAGCTGGAATATACCCGCAGCATCGAACAGACGCTGGTCAACCGGATCAACAGCATTCTTCAGCCGGTGCTGGGGCTGGGCAATTTCCGCGCGGAAGTCTCCACCGAGATCGACTTTACCGAAGTGGAGCAGGCCGACGAAATCTACAACCCGGATCTGCCGGCACTGCGCAGCGAGAAGACGCTGGAAGAGCGTCGCGCTTCCGGTGACCAGGCGCAGGGGGTGCCCGGTGCGCTGTCCAACCAGCCGCCAGGTCCCAATTCCGTGCCGGAAGAACTCAACGGCCAGGGTGGTACGGCCGCGGCACGAGCTGCCAGCGGCTCCAGTCGTGAACAGGCGGTGCGCAACTACGAGCTGGACCGTACCCTGAGCTATACCCGTCACCAGACCGGCGTGGTCAAGCGGCTGAGCGTGGCGGTGGTGGTCGATGACCTGACCAGTCTCAACCCTGAGACCGGCGAAAGCCAGCGTATGCCCTGGTCCGAGAACGAGCTGCAGCGTCTGCAAACGCTGGTACGTAATGCCGTGGGTTATTCTGCCGTGCGCGGTGACAGCGTCACCGTGATCAATTCCCCGTTCGTGCCGGCCGAGCCGGTGAGTCTTGAGGAGCCGGCCATCTGGGAGCAGGACTGGTTCTGGGATCTGATCAAGCAGGTGATGGCGGCACTGTTCGTGTTGCTGCTGATTCTGGGCGTTTTGCGCCCGATTCTGAGAAGCCTGGCGGATGCCGGCAAGCCGAAGGAAAGCCTCAGCCTGGGGCCAGCCGGTGAGATCTCAGCCGACCTTGAAGGGCTTGAAGGAGGCGGTGTTGCGGATGACAAGGTGACACTGGGCGGCAGCAGTGGTGGCCGAGGCGTGATGCCGACACCGAACGAAAGTTTTGATTATCAATTGAATGCGATTCGCAGCATGGTGGCAGAGGATCCGGAGAAAGTGGCGCAAGCGGTTCGGCAATGGGTGATCGAACATGACCGATGAAAGTGAACTCAATGATATCCAGAAGGCAGCAATTCTGCTGATCAGTCTGGGCGAGTCCGACGCCGCCGAGATTCTCAAGCATCTGGGGCCGAAGGAGGTGCAGCGCATCGGCGAGGCGATGACCCAGCTGGACAACGTTCCCCAGTCACGTGTCGAGGCGGTGGTGGCCGACTTCATGAACGTGGTCAGCGATCAGACCGGTATCGGTATCAATAACGACCGTTATATCCGGGCGATGTTGAACCAGGCGCTGGGAGAAGAGAAGGCCAAGACCCTGATCGACCGGATACTGTTCAGCACCAACACCTCGGGGCTGGACACCATGCGCTGGATGGATCCCCGTCAGGTAGCGGAAGCTCTGCGCTACGAGCATCCGCAGATCCAGGCCGTAGTCGTGGCCTATCTGGATGCGGACCAGGCGGCGGCGGTACTGTCCTTTTTCGACGAGAAATCACGTCTGGAAATCCTCATGCGTATTGCCGCGCTGGACCGGATTCAGCCGCAGGCGCTGCAGGAGCTCAACGACATGTTCGAGAGCCAGTTTGCCGGCAGCAAGGCGAGCCAGTCGCGTACCCTTGGTGGCGTGCGCTCTGCTGCCAACATCATGAACTTCATGGAGTCCTCGCTGGAGGCCGAATTGATGGAGGGCATCCGCGACAACGACGAAGGTCTGGCCGGCGAAATTTCCGATCTGATGTTCGTTTTCGAGAACCTGGCCGATGTCGACGACCGTGGCATTCAGGTCATCCTGCGCGAAATTTCGACCGATAGCCTGGTGCTGGCGCTCAAGGGTGCCGATACGGCGCTGCAGGAAAAGATCTTCAAGAACATGTCCAAGCGTGCCGCCGAGCTGCTGCGTGATGACCTCGAAGCCAAGGGGCCGGTGCGTGTTTCTGAAGTGGAAGAGGCACAGAAGGAAATTCTTACCGTTGCACGCCGTTTGGCGGATGAGGGCGAGATCATGCTGGGCGGTTCCGGTGAAGAGATGATCTGATGAAAGGTGATGCCCCGACTCGTATTCGTGCCGCTGAAGCCGGATCGGTCGAGCCCTGGCTGCCGCCTGAGGTGGGTGCCGAGGCCCGAGTGGTACAGGCGCTGGCCCGCAAGCCGCAACAACCGCTGGCCGAAGTGGATATCTCTGTGGTTGAAGAGGAGATATTCGCCGAAAAATTGACGCTTTCCCAGTGGGAGGAACTCTGTGAAGCGGCCCGTCAGGAAGGCTATGCAGAAGGGCAGCGACAGGGACAGGAGCAGGGGCGTCAGCAAGGCTACGAGCAGGGGCTGCAACAGGGCCTGGAAGCGGGGCAGGCCGAGATAACCGACCGTTTACAAAAGCTGGATGGCCTGCTGCAACGGTTGCAGGCACCGCTGGAGCAGCAGCGGGAAGCGCTCGAAACGACCCTGATTCAGTTGGTCGTGACGCTGGCGGAAGCAGCAGTCAAGGCTGAACTCAGCCTCAATATCGACCACTTGGTACAGAGTACCCGTGAAGCGCTGTCGCAGCTGCCGGAAGGCAGTGGCGAAGTGGTGCTCAGTGTGCACCCGGAGCAAAAGGTGGCGCTGGCGCCGCTGCTTGACGATGCCAACCTTACCCTTGTGGCCGATGACACCCTGTCACCGGGCAGCTGCCGGGTTGACAGTGGCAGTTGCCGCGTCGACTATCAGGTGGAGCAACGTTTCCGTCAGGTAGCCGACCAGCTGCTGGCCCGCCTGATTAAAACCTCGGATTCCCCTGAAACCTGAACTCTCTGCATGGATCTCGCCAGTGCCGGACCTCGATCAGCGCCTCAAGCGTTATCTGCCCTGTGAGTACGAGCCGCCCCGTCCTGACGTGGAGGGGCGAGTCACCCGCCTGATCGGCCTGACGCTGGAAGCGGTCGGGCTCAAGGTGGCGCTGGGTGATTACTGCCTGGTGTTCCTGCAGGACAACGGCAGTGTCGAGGCGGAGGTGGTCGGTTTTGCCGGTGATCGCATCTACCTGATGCCGCTGGACAGCGTCGACGGCCTGGCACCCGGCGCGGCCGTGCGCCCCAAGGTTGGTGCCAGCCTGGTGCCGGTAGGCTTTGGCCTGCTGGGACGCGTCATTGACGGTATTGGCCGCCCGCTGGATGGCAAGGGGCCTCTGCGACCGGATGATATGGTCACCCTGCATGGCGAAACCATCAACCCGCTGCACCGTCACCCGATTGAGCAGACGCTGGATGTCGGCGTGCGGGCGATCAACGGCCTGCTGACCGTGGGGCGCGGCCAGCGCCTGGGGCTGTTTGCCGGCAGTGGTGTCGGCAAGTCCGTGCTGTTGGGCATGATGACCCGCTTTACCGAAGCCGAAATTACGGTGGTGGGCCTGATCGGCGAGCGTGGCCGCGAGGTGCGTGAATTCATCGATCACAGCCTCGGGGCCGAAGGCATGGCCCGCTCGGTCGTGGTCGCGGCACCGGCGGATGACTCGCCACTGATGCGTTTGCGGGCGGCCCAGCTGACCACCCGTATTGCCGAATATTTCCGAGCCCAGGGCAAGAACGTGCTGCTGTTGATGGATTCGCTGACCCGTTATGCCCAGGCGCAGCGCGAGATTGCGCTGGCGGTGGGTGAGCCGCCAGCAACCAAGGGCTACCCGCCATCGGTGTTCGCCAAGTTGCCCAAGCTGGTCGAGCGCGCCGGTAACGGGACCACCGGGGGGGGCTCGATCACGGCCTTCTACACGGTGCTGACCGAAGGCGATGATCAGCAGGATCCAGTGGCCGATTCGGCCCGAGCGATTCTCGATGGTCACTTTGTCTTGTCGCGCAGTCTGGCTGAGCAGGGCCATTATCCGGCGCTGGATATCGAAGCCTCGATCAGCCGTGCCATGCCACAGATCGTGGACCCCAGCCAGCTCAATCTGGCGCTGCAGTTCAAACGCCTCTATTCTCGTTATCAGCAGAATGCTGACCTGATTGCGGTCGGGGCCTATGCCCGTGGCAGTGATCCGGAGACCGATCGTGCCGTGGATATGCTGCCCGCGATCCGGGCCTATCTGCAGCAGGGGATGAATGAGCCGATGCCGATAAAGCGCTGCATGCAGGAGTTGGCGATGGTGATGTCGCCACCGCCTCAGGCGCCGAACAACATGCCTCAGGGGCAAACACTGAGACGTACGCCTTGAGCAGAGGTAAAGCTGAATGAGCAAGCAACGTTCGCAACGACTGGAAGTGGTACTGGCGGTCGCCGAGCGCAAGCGGCGTGAAGCGGAGCGTTTCCTGGCGGATGCCCAGCAGCGTGTCAGCCAGGGCGAGCAGGGGATCTTCCAGCTGCAAAACTACCTCGGTGAATACCAGCAGCAATTCACGGTTACGGGGCAACAGGGCGTCAGTATCGGTGCGCTCCAGTCGCGCCAGGCGTTCATGCAGAAAATCAGTAATACCGTGCAGCAGCAGGAACAGGCGCTGGTACAGGCGCGGGAGCAGCTGCAGCAGGTGCAGGCCTACTGGCAGCAGACCTATGCTCGAGAAAAGGGGATCGAGCGCTTGATCCAGAAAGCGCGGGACAGCGAATCACATGAGCGTGAGCGCAAGCTGCAGCAGGAGATAGACGAACGCTCCCAGCATGTAAGACCCCGCTTTATCTAAAGTCTGGCATCTAAATTGCTTATTCCTGCTGTCACCCTTTGCAGGAATGAGTCATGGCCATCATCAAAACCGGTTCGAGTGCACCGCTGCCGCTGGATCTGGCATCCTTGCCGGTCGCGCCTCTCCCCGCCTCTGCCGCCCCCTCCGGTGTGCCTTCCGCTGCCGGTTTTCAGCTTCTGTTTCAAGGCTCCTTGCAGGCGCAGGGTGCGCGCACGCTGACGCCGGAAGACGGAAAGTCCTTGCCTCAGGGAGGCGAAGATTTGCCGGAAGGTGATGACGCTCTCAAGCTGCCTGCCGCTGCTGCCGGAGTCCTCGAAACAGGCACTCCCGAAGTCGCTGTGAATGAGCCGGATATGATTGCAGGCCAGACCCCGGTGGCAGCCGATGATATGGCAGGTGTCGAGATCGGACAGGCAATGGCTGAGCGGCCTGATGAGGCTGATCGTATGGGCGCTGAGTCGCTCCGCCTGAATGACTCTCAGAATCCACCAGCAGAGCAGGGGCGGGCAAACGACTACGCGTATCTGGTTGCTACTGACGTCGAGGAGACCAACCAGACAGCAGATGCTGTATCGCCATCTGCCACGGCTCCTGCCGTAACCGTTGGCCAGAGTACAGCCGCCGTGCAGGCGTGGGCGCCAGAGCCACAAGGCGGCGCTGAAGTGAATGGCGCCGTGGTTAACAGCCTCAAGCCAAATGAACAGGGACGCATGTCCGATGCTGGGGGAATGCCCGCAACACCCGCTGCATCCGTAGCGCCGACAGGATCCGTAACACCGGCAACACCCGCAGTGCCTGCAACTCCAGAGCAGCCCGCTGCCGCCCGTCCTGCGGCGGCTGTAGATAAGGCCGCCATGCCGGTTGCGACGCAAGGCGAGTCGGTTGAGCCTGTAATCACAGAGGGGGCTATCAGGCCTGAAAGGCCGCAGGCGGGACCGGCTGTCGCCGACAGGATGAGCGGTGCACCTGAAGCGGCTAATGCGGCACAGCCATTGGTGCAGGGGGCTGAGGCTGAAACGGATGGGGGGGCTCAGATGGCTGCCATGCACCGACCGGCTGCTCAAGCTTCCCGTCCCCTGCAGGCAGCAGAAGATGGCACTGAAGTGACGCCGTCAGCGCGGACCGCTGCGTCCATGCAGGAGCCGTCGGCTATCAACTCGGGCAGGTCCAATCAGGCTTCTGCTGCCGGTGAGGTCACGGACCTGGCCGGTAAGGAGGCCGCTGCCGCTCCTGTCGGCAACCGGCCCGAAAGCCAGCGGTTGCCGACTGATGCTCTGCCGGCACGGCAGGAGAGCCCGGGACAGTCTGCGCAGCTGCAGATGAACACTGATGCAGGCGATTCGACCGATTCGGGGCAGCAGTCGCGACAGGAAGGGCAAAATACGGCGGCTGCGGCACTGGGGCGTGGTGGCAACGCAACACCGGCGGCTGCCACCCAGCCCTCAACAGGGCCAACCTTTGCGCAGCAGCTGCAGCAACAGCTGAGTGAGCCACGCTGGGGACGCCAGGTGGGCGAACGGGCGATCATGATGGCTCAGCATGGTCCGCGCACGGCACATATCCAACTGGACCCGCCCGAGCTGGGTGCCATGCAGATCCGGGTGCACCTGCAGGGCCAGGATCAGGTCAGTGTCAGCTTTACCAGTGCCAACCCGGCAGTCAGGGACGCGCTGGAGCAGCAACTGCCCCGCCTGCGCGAAATGTTTGCCGATCAGGGTTTGAGTCTGCAGGACTCATCGGTATCGGATGAGGCGAGCAGGCAGGGGTCGGGGCAGCGTGAACAGGCCGACTCCTTCGGACGGCCGGGCGGTTATGGTGGCGGTGAAAGTGGTGACAGCGACGCCTTGCCGGCGCCTGCTGTCGCGCTAGGATTGGTGGACTACTACGCCTGAGTCTACAGCCCTAAAAACAGTGTGTTATATTAGTGCCTGATCGGTAGGACGCTACAACCGGTGGAGGCATGAATGGCGACCAATGAAGCTGCTGAGACCGAAGCCGAGGATGGCAAGGGCTCCAAGAAAAAACTGATTATTATCCTGGCATTGGCGGCCGTGTTGCTGCTGGGCGGTGGTGCTGCGGCGACCTATTTTTTGCTGGCGCCTGGTAATAGTGCCGAAACGCCTCAGGCGGCGGTCGAACCGGTGAGTCTGGAGGCGATCTACACCAAGGTGCGTACGCTGGAGGGTAAACCCTCCTTTGTCGTGACCCTGCAGTCGACGGATGACAAGCGCCACTACCTGCAGGCCTTCGTCGAAGCAAAGAGCCGTAAACCGGCTGTGGATGAGGCGCTGAAGCTGCACATGCCGCTGGTCGTGGCGCGCCTTAATGCGTTGTTCAGCGCACAGTCCTTCGAGGATCTGCAGAGCATCGAGGGCAAGAAAGCCTTGCGCCAGGAAGCAACGGCGCTGGTGCAGTCGATCATGCAGGAAAAAATCGGCGAGCCTGGCATCGAAACCCTTCTCTTTACCAATTTTGTCATGCAGTAGGATGAACTAGATGTCGGTCAAGGATCTGCTCTCCCAGGACGAGATCGATGCGCTGCTCCACGGCGTCGATGACGGCGATGTTGATGCCGACGAAGGGAGTAGCGTCGAGTCCGAGGATGGCATCCAGCCCTACGACCTGGCGAGCCATGATCGTATCGTGCGTGGGCGCATGCCCACGCTGGAGATGATCAACGAGCGTTTCGCCCGCCATACCCGAACCAGCCTGTTCAACCTGTTGCGGCGTACGGCCGATGTGACCGTCGGCGGCATTCAGGTGATGAAGTACGGCGACTACATCCATACCCTCTATGTGCCAACCAGCATGAGCCTGGTCAAGGCGCACCCGTTGCGTGGGACGGCCCTGTTCATCATGGATGCCCGGCTGGTATTCCGGCTGGTCGATCAGTTCTTTGGTGGCGACGGGCGCCATGCCAAAATCGAGGGGCGCGAGTTTACCCCGACCGAAACCCGCATCGTACACAAGACGCTGCAGCAGCTGTTCGAAGACCTCGAGGATGCCTGGCGGCCGGTGCTGGAGCTGAATTTCGAGCATGTCGGCCATGAGGTCAACCCGGCCATGGCCAATGCGGTCAACCCGACCGAAGTGGTCGTGGTCAGTACCTTCCAGATCGATCTTGAGGGCGGTACCGGTGAGCTGCATATCACCATGCCCTATGCGATGCTGGAGCCGGTACGGGATCAGCTGTTGTCAGGGGTGCAGAACACTGAAGAGCAGAAGGATGAGCGCTGGTTGCGCGCCTTGCGGCGTGACATCATGATGGCGACGCTGGAGCTGGATCTGAAGGTGGCCGAGCGTGAGCTGACACTGCGTGACGTGATGGAGCTTGAGGCGGGTGACATCATACCGGTCGAGCTGTCCGACAGTTTGCAGCTCAACGCCAACGGCATTCCTCTGTTCAACTGTCAGTTGGGGACCTCGCGCGGCAATCTGGCGGTGAAAATCAAGGATACTATCAAGCGACCGGACTCTGATTGAGCCGGCCTGCGGAGAGAGCAACGTGAGCGACGAGAACAACAACCAGGATCAACAGGCGCTGGCCGACGAGTGGGCGGCGGCTCTGGAGGAGCAGACAGGCGAGGCGGGGGTTGATGCCGATGCCCTGCTCGATGATGTCCAGGCACAGTCGGCCCCGCCAGCCCAGGGCGTCGAGCTGGATGAGCTGAAGGACGATTCTTTGCCGGTCAATGATCCCAAGCTGGATGTCATCCTGGACATTCCGGTTACCCTGACCATGGAGGTGGGAGGCACTGAAATTGCCATCCGCAACCTGCTGCAGCTGAGTCAGGGCTCTGTGATCGAACTGGACCGGGTGGCGGGTGAGCCGCTGGACGTCAAGGTTAACGGTACCCTGATCGCGCATGGTGAAGTGGTGGTGGTCAACGACCGTTACGGGATCCGCCTGACCGACGTGATCAGCCCTCAGGAACGTATCCGGCGGTTGAAATGAGGTCGCTGCTCGCGCTGCTGATGCTGTTGCCAAGCCTGGTACAGGCGGCAGAAGAGAGTCTGGTGCAGGTGGCAAAAGAGCCAGCCGTTTCCCGTGCCGAACTGCCCGATCCGCTGTCCTGGAGCAGTATGCTTCAACTGGGGCTGGGGTTGTTGCTGGTGGTGGGCTTGATCCTGCTGCTGGGCTGGCTGGTCAAGCGCGTCAACGGGGCGACGGCATCAGGGCAGGGCATGAGGGTGCTGGCGGCACTGCCGCTGGGGCAGCGCGAACGGGCGGTGCTGGTGCAGGTCGGGCAGGAGCAGCTGCTGCTGGGCGTGGCGCCGGGCAGGGTCAGCCTGCTGAAGCATTTCGACACGCCGGTGGTCGATTCCGAGGCGGTGCGTGGCGCGGTATTTGCGGATCGTCTGCAGCAGGTGCTGGGGCGCGGAGGCCCTGAATGAAAGGATTGCTCGTCCTGTTGCTCATGTTGCTGCCGGCAGGATCGGCATTGGCGGCTGATACTGGTATTCCGGCGGTAACACTGGTGACCGGAGAGGATGGCACCAGCAACTACAGCGTCACCATCCAGATTCTGGCGCTGATGACATTGCTGACGTTCCTGCCAGCCATGTTGATGATGATGACCTCCTTCGCCCGCATCATCATCGTGTTTGCTATCCTGCGACAGGCGCTGGGTCTGCAACAGACCCCGTCCAACCAGATCATCATCGGCCTGTCGCTGTTTCTGACCCTGTTTATCATGTCGCCGGTACTGGAAGAGGTGAACACCCGTGCGGTGCAGCCCTACATGGCGGAGGAGCTGCCGCCACTGGAGGCGTTCAAGGCCGCTGGCGTGCCTTTTCACGAATTCATGCTGCGTCAGACCCGTGAGAGCGACCTGAACCTGTTCATGCGTATCTCGGAAACGCCGCAGGTCGAGCGTGCCGAGGAGATTCCGTTTACGGTCCTGATTCCGGCGTTCATTATCAGCGAGCTGAAGACCGCCTTTCAGATCGGATTTATGCTGTTCATCCCCTTTCTGGTGATCGACCTGGTGGTTGCCAGCGTGCTGATGGCGATGGGTATGATGATGCTGTCGCCGGTGATTATTTCGCTGCCGTTCAAGATCATGCTGTTTGTGCTGGTGGATGGCTGGGCGATGGTGGTCGGTACCTTGGCGGCCAGCTTCGGCGTTTAGGAGGAGAGTGATGGATCCAGGCATGACGCTCGATCTGTTCGGACAGGCCTTCTGGCTGGTGATCGTGATCGTGGCCGTGATCGTCGGCCCCTCGCTGGCGGTGGGGCTGATGATTTCGGTGTTTCAGGCGGCGACCCAGATTAACGAGCAGACGCTGAGCTTCCTGCCGCGCCTGATCGTGACGCTGTTGGCGTTGATGTGGGCAGGGCCCTGGATCGTCACCCGGATTTCCGACCTGTTCAACTACCTGTTTCTCAATATCCCCCATCTGATTTCGTAGGCTGGCCATGGAGATCAGCCTGCTTCAGGTCGAGCACTGGGTTAACGCCTTCCTCTGGCCCCTGTTCAGGGTCATGTCCTTCTTCATGGCGATGCCGATCATCGGTACCCAGATGTTGCCGACGCGCCTGCGTCTCGGTCTGGCGCTGGCGGTCACCGTACTGCTGGTGCCGGTGCTGCCTCCGATGCCGGAGTTCGACAGCCTGTCGCTGCAGAGCTGGGTTCTGATCGCGCAGCAGGTGCTGATCGGCAGTTTGCTCGGCTTTTCGGCCAATATCCTGTTGCAGAGTTTCGTTGCCGGTGGCCAGATGATGGCGATGCAGATGGGTCTCGGCTTCGCGTCCATGACTGACCCGGCCAATGGTGTCAGTGTAGTGATTGTGGCCCAGATCTACCTGATGCTGGTGATGATGCTGTTCCTGGGCATGGATGGCCATCTGGTGCTGATCGAAATTCTGGCGCAGAGCTTCCATGTGCTCCCGGTGGGGAGCGGCAGCCTCAGCCAGGCTACCCTGTGGCAGATGGCCCTGTCCGGTGGCTGGCTGTTCATGGCGGCCTTGTTGATGGCGCTGCCGGCGGTGACGGCGCTGCTGGTGGTCAACTTCGCTTTCGGTATCATGACCAAGGCGGCGCCTCAGCTGAACATCTTTGCCATCGGCTTTCCGTTCACCATGCTGATGGGGATATTCATCGTCTGGGCCAGCCTGTCCGGCTTTTTCAGTCATTATCAGGTGTTTGCCACTGAGTGGCTGGATATCATTGCCGGCCTGTTGACAGTGGGGGGCTAGATGGCAGAAGAAACTGGCCAGGAAAAAACCGAAGAACCAACGGCCAAGCGCCTCAAGGAGGCGCGGGAAAAGGGCGATATACCCCGCTCACGGGAGTTGTCGGCCACCGCGCTGCTGTTGGCCGCGGCGGCCTCGGCCCTGCTTTTCGGCAGCCAGGTGGCGGGCAGCATGATCGATATCATGACGGAAAGCTTCACGCTGGACCGCCAGGATATATTCGATCCCTCAAGGATGTTCACCCATCTCGGCGAAGCGCTCTATGAAGGTTTTTTCAGTCTCTGGGGGTTCTACCTGCTGACCCTGCTGGCTGCTCTGCTCAGCCCCATCGCTCTGGGGGGGTGGAACTTCAGTGGCAAGTCAGTGGCGCCCAAGGGGAGTCGCATCAACCCGCTGAGCGGTATCAAGCGGATGTTCTCGCTCAAGGCGCTGATCGAGCTGTTCAAGGGACTAGCCAAGTTCCTGCTGGTGGGCACCTTTGCCATCATGGTGCTGTGGCTCGATCAGCCTGACCTGATCGCTCTGGCGCGGGAGGCGGTGGAACCGGCAATCGCTCACTCATTGCAGATTATCGGCTGGTCCTTTCTGGTGATGAGTCTGTCGCTGATCATCATCTCGTTGATCGATGTGCCCTTCCAGCTCTACGACTACAACAAGAAGCTGAAGATGACGATGCAGGAGGTCAAGGACGAGATGAAGAACACCGAGGGCAAGCCTGAGGTGAAAGGACGTATCCGTCAGCTGCAGCGCGAGATCGCTCAGCGAAAAATGATGACGGAGGTGCCCGAGGCGGACGTGGTGATTACCAACCCGACGCATTATGCGGTAGCACTCAAGTATGACCAGCAGGGCGGAGGTGCGCCGCGAGTGGTCGCAAAGGGGGCGGACTTCGTGGCATTGAAGATTCGTGAAGTGGCCGAAGAGCATGATGTTCCCCTGCTGTCGGCACCGCCGCTGGCGCGTGCGCTCTATCACGCCACTGAAATCGGCGACGAAATTCCGGCCGGCCTCTACCAATCGGTGGCCCAGGTGCTGGCCTATGTCTTCCAGCTCAAACGCTACAAACAGCGCCTTGAGGAGGCTCCGGCCCCCCTTCGCGACGACGATCTTGAGATTCCGGAAGAGTTCCGTCGCGATGCTGAGGAATAGTTGGCGGATTTCTTGCATGGTCTTTCTTTATACGCGTGTGAAATGTCAAAAAAACATCAGCTGCACCGTTATTAATGCCGGCTTAATCGGAAAATAGCTGGTCGGGTTCTTTTTTATTGTTTTTTTGACGGTTTGGAGGAAGTGTGGAGCGGGATGCCATCCTGAATAACGTCCGTGGCCTGACACAGGGGAATCTGGGGATTCCCCTTTTGCTGCTGGTGATTTTGGGCATGGTGACCCTGCCCATGCCTGCCTTCCTGCTTGACGTCTTCTTTACCTTCAATATCGCCCTGTCGATCGTGGTGCTGCTGGTCAGCATCTACGCGCTGAGGCCGCTGGATTTTGCCGTATTCCCGACCATCCTGCTGGCCGCTACTCTGCTGCGCCTGGCGCTGAACGTGGCTTCGACCCGTGTGGTGCTGCTGTTCGGCCATGAAGGCGGGGATGCTGCCGGTAAGGTGATTGAGGCCTTCGGTGATGTGGTGGTCGGCGGCAACTACGTGGTCGGTATCGTGGTGTTCCTGATCCTGGTGATCATCAACTTCGTGGTGGTCACCAAGGGTGCCGGTCGTATCTCCGAAGTCAGTGCCCGCTTTACCCTGGATGCGATGCCGGGTAAGCAGATGGCGATCGATGCTGACCTTAATGCAGGTCTGATCAATCAGGATGAGGCGCGTGATCGCCGCCGTGAAGTAACCCAGGAGGCCGACTTCTACGGTGCCATGGACGGTGCGTCCAAGTTTGTCCGCGGTGACGCCGTCGCCGGTATCCTGATCCTGGTGATCAACCTGCTGGGCGGGTTGGGTATTGGTATGGTTCAGCACGGCCTCAACTTTGACATGGCACTGCAGTACTACTCGCTGCTGACCATCGGTGATGGCCTGGTGGCACAGATTCCGTCGCTGCTGCTGTCCACGGCGGCGGCGGTGATGGTGACGCGTGCCAACTCGTCGGAGGCGATGGGCACTCAGGTGTTCCGTCAGATGTTCTCGTCACCGCGTGCACTGAGTGTGGCGGCTGCCATACTGTTCATCATGGGCATCGTGCCGGGCATGCCGCATGTTGCCTTCATTGGTCTGGCGGCAGCGGCGGCGGGTGGTGCCTGGTGGATCAAACAGCGTGAAATGCAGCGCCAGGTCGAGGCGGCTGAAGCGGCCGAGAAGCAGCAGACGGTTGAAACCGAACAGCCCGCGGAAGAGCAGAAAGAGCTGGGTTGGGATGATGTAATGCCGGTGGACATGATCGGCCTGGAGGTCGGTTACCGGTTGATCCCGATGGTGGACAAGATGCAGGGTGGTCAGTTACTGGGACGGATCAAGGGAGTGCGCAAGAAACTGTCGCAGGACCTGGGGTTCCTGGTGCCTTCGGTGCATATTCGTGACAACCTGGACCTGCTGCCGGGGGCCTACCGCATCACCCTGATGGGGGTGATCGCCGGGGAGGCCGAGATCTATCCGGATCGGGAACTGGCGATCAACCCGGGCCAGGTGTTCGGCGATCTGAACGGTATCAGCGTCAAGGACCCGGCGTTCGGGCTGGATGCGGTCTGGATCGAGAAAAGTCACAAGGAACATGCGCAGACCCTGGGCTACACGGTGGTGGATGCCAGTACTGTGGTGGCAACGCATATCAACCAGGTGCTGCAGACTCATTCGCATGAGCTGCTGGGGCATGAGGAAGTACAGCAGCTGCTCGATCTGTTGACCAAGTCGTCACCCAAGCTGGTCGAAGAGCTGATTCCGAAGAAACTGTCGATCAGTGCATTGCTCAAGGTACTGCAGAACCTGCTGATGGAACAGGTACCGTTGAAGGACTTCCGTTCCATTGCCGAGGCGCTGGCGGAAGCGGTGCAGCGTACCCAGGATCCGCTGGCCTTGACCGCGGCGGTGCGGGTGGCATTGTCACGCCTGATTGTGCAGACCATCAATGGTTCGGAGCCGGAGTTGGCGGTGATCACGCTGGAGCCTCAGCTGGAGCAGATGTTGTTGGGCTCCATGCAGCAGGGGCAGGGGGATGAAGGGCTGGTGCTGGAGCCGGGTATGGCCGAGCGGCTGCAGCGCTCGTTGGCCGAAACGGCACAGCGCCAGGAGATGGCCGGCAAGCCTTCGGTCTTGCTGGTTGCGGCACCGGTGCGCCCGCTGATGGCAAAATTTGTCCGTTATGGCGAACACCAGATTCATGTACTCTCCTATCAGGAGATTCCTGAAAACAAGAAAGTCACCATCGTAGCCACAGTGGGTGGGCAAAATGGCTAGGGTTTGGCGACAGGCGGCCGATAAGGGAAGGATATGAAAGTTAAACGTATCTTTGCACCGGATATGCGTCAGGCCATGCGTCGGGTTCGAGAAGAGATCGGTCCCGACGCGGTCATTATCTCCAATCACCGCGTCGCTGGTGGTGTCGAGGTGGTGGCGGCACGGGAAGATGAGTATGAGGCGGCGCAGGCCGAGCTCAAGCGCACCCGTGCGGCGCGCCCCGCTCCTGATCGTCGCGAGGAGCAGATTCGCATCCTGACCGGATCACACTCGCATCAGTCCGAGCAGGCCAGCCGTAACGCCGCGCTGGAAGAGGAGCTGAACAAGACGCGTGCCCGCATCGCCGAGGCCAGCCGGCGCATGGCTGAGCCCGAGGTGCGGGCCGATCGTAACGTCAATCGTCAGATCAATGATGAAGATGACGAAGATCTGCGCTCCATTCTGGAGTCGCTGAAGGCACGCAATCGGCGCCGGGGCGCTCCGTCTGAACCGCTGCCGTCTCCGTCGGCGGAAGCCTATCGGCCAGCCCCCGCGCGCCGGGAGCCGGTGTTCGACTCTGAGCCGATGGTGCCGGAGGAAGATCCCGCGCTGCGTAACATGCAGCAGGAGATCGAGGAGCTGCGTCGGATGCTGCAGCAGCGTGCCGAGCCGGTGGCCGAATCGACCCTGCATGAAGCCGAACCCTCGCATCGCCAGGTCGCCAAACGGCTGCAACAGCTGGGACTGGGCACAGCGCTGGTGCGTCAGTTGATGAACGGTGTCGAACCCGAACTGACGGTCGATGATGCCTGGCGCAACGTGCTGGCGAGGCTGGCGGATTCCTTGCCGGTATTGGGCGAGGAGTTGATCGAACGAGGCGGCATGATCATGTTCGTCGGCCCCACCGGGGTTGGCAAGACCACGACCATCGGCAAGCTGGCGGCGCGGTATGTACTGCAGCACGGCAGCTCCAGCGTGGCGCTGGTGACGACGGACTGTTTCCGTATCGCCGCCCATGAGCAGTTGAAGACCTTTGGCCGTATTCTGGATGTGCCGGTCCGGGTGGTGGATGAGAACCACAGCCTGGAAGAGGTGCTGCAAGGCCTCAGGAACAAGCGCTTAGTGCTGATCGATACCGCCGGTATGAACGCATCCGACCCTCAGGGCCAGCTACAGAAGCAGATGTTGTCCGGGGTCACCCTGCGATTGAAGAAATTGTTGGTACTATCCTGTTCCAGCCAGCTGCAGCTGATGCGCAGTGCCTATGACAATTATGCCGAGCTGGGGCTGCAGGGATGCGTACTGAGCAAGACCGACGAATCCGGTAGCCTGGGTGAGGCGCTGACGCTGGTGGTCGAGAAGCAGTTGCCGATCGCCTATGTCACCGATGGTCAGAAGATTCCTGACGATATCGGCATCGCCCAGCGGAATGATCTGGTCAGCCGTACGGTCGTTATCGCACAGCGTAGTGCGCGCCCCGATATCGGCCTGGATATCGATGATTCGCTGTTCGGGACGGGATAAGGAGTAGTTGATGAAGCAGACCCATCCCGTCAAGGTGATCGCGGTAACCGGAGGCAAGGGCGGCGTCGGCAAGACCAGCGTGTCGGTTAACCTGTCGGTTGGACTGAGTGAAATGGGGCGCCGGGTGGTGCTGATGGATGCCGACCTCGGCTTGGCCAATGTGGATGTGATGCTGGGGCTGCGGCCGCAACAGAACATCGCTGATGTACTGGCCGGGCGCTGTTCGCTGCGCGAGGTAATGGTGTCGGCAGGCGATAATTTCTGGATCGTGCCGGCCGCTTCAGGTACTCAGGAGATGACGGCGCTGAGTGCGCATGAGCATGCCGAGCTGATCCACGCCTTCAACGACATCGCTGATGACCTGGACGTGCTGGTGATCGATACCGCCGCCGGTATCTCCGACTCGGTGGTCAGCTTTGTTCGGGCTGCGCAGGAAGTGCTGGTGGTAGTCTGTGACGAGCCGACCTCGATCACCGACGCCTATGCGTTGATCAAGCTGCTGAACCGGGATTACCAGATGACAAGGTTCCGGGTGCTGGCCAATATGGTCAGAACGGATACCGAGGGACGGAGCATGTTCAATAAACTGTTGACGGTTACAGACAGATTTCTGGATGTGACGCTTCAATACGTTGGCTCAATACCTTATGATGAATCGGTTCGCAAAGCCGTACAAAAGCAAAGGGCTGTGCTCAGGGCGGCACCCAAGGAAAAGGCCGCGCTGGCCTATCGACAGCTGGCCAACAAGGTCGACAGCTGGCCGGTTAGCAATAGCCCCAGAGGACATCTGGAATTCTTTGTTGAACGGCTCGTGCAGGGCGCGCGCCTACCCTGAAAGAAGCATATATGTACAACGTAGTGGAGTTTAAATCAGGTCAGGAGCTGATCCAGGAGTATACCCCGCTGGTGCGACGGATCGCGCATCACCTGATGGCGCGCCTGCCCAGCCATGTTGTGCTGGATGATCTGATTCAGGCCGGCATGATGGGGTTACTGGAAGCCGCCAGCCGCTATGATGCCGGCAAGGGCGCCAGCTTCGAGACCTATGCAGGGATTCGCATTCGCGGTGCCATCATCGATGAGGTGCGCCGGGGAGACTGGACGCCGCGTTCGGTGCATCGTAATGGTCGCCGTATCAGTGAGGCGATCGCGCAGGTAGAACATCGCACCGGGCGGGATGCCAGCGACAGCGAGGTCGCGGCCGAAATGGGTATCGGTATCGCGGAATACCAGTCGTTGCTGCAGGACTCGGTCGACAGCCGCTTGTTCAGTTATGATCAACTGACTGAAGCGACGGACGAGGCGCCAACGGAACAGTTTACCTCGACCGAGCCGGATCCGCGGCAGATGCTGGAAAGCGACGGTTTCAAGCAGGCGCTGGCGCGGGCGATCGGTGCGCTGCCCGAACGGGAGCGCCTGGTGCTGTCACTGTATTATGATGAAGAGCTGAATCTCAAGGAGATCGGCCAGGTGCTGGGCGTCAGTGAGTCGCGGGTCAGTCAGATCCACAGCCAGGCGGCGCTTCGGCTTCGCGGGCGATTGCGGGACTGGTGTTGAGCGTATGACCGGCTGGCCAGAGTATCGTTTGGAGATGTTTTCTGAATTGGGGGAAGTGTCTTGAAGAAAGACATCAAAATACTTGTAGTAGATGATTTCTCTACGATGAGGCGCATCATCAAGAATCTGTTGCGTGACCTTGGGTTTACCAATGTCGATGAAGCGGATGACGGCAAGACTGCGCTGCCGATCCTTAAGCAGGGCAATGTGGAGTTCCTGATTACGGACTGGAACATGCCTGAAATGACCGGTATCGACCTGCTCAAGACGGTGCGTGCGGATGCAGCCTTGGCCCATATTCCGGTGCTGATGGTTACCGCTGAAGCCAAGCGCGAGCAGATCATCGCGGCGGCTCAGGCCGGCGTCAACGGCTATGTAGTGAAACCCTTTACCGCTGCTGTGCTGAAGGAAAAGATCGACAAGATCTTTGAACGTATCGAAAGCTGACAGCATTAGCGGAGGGTTCCGATGGCAGCGCAAACGGCCAGTAAAGTGGATTTCAACGGCTTCGACGAGTTTCTGCGTGACCGTGCCCGTACGCTGGTGACCGAGCTTGAAGCCGGCAACCTGCCTGCGGCGATGGGGTTGATCAATGAACTTCAGTTCGCCCGCCACCAGGTGTTTTACAACGAAGTCGGTCATCTGACGCGCGGCTTGCACGAAGCGATCAAGGCCTTCTCCAGCGATATGGGCGAGAAGATGCCCGCCGAGGGGGACGAAAGCCTGGCGGCGATCGGTGATGCCTCTGATCGGCTGGGTTATGTTATTGAACTGACGGAAAAAAATGCACACGAGACCATGGACCGGGTGGACCGTTCCCTGAGTCTGGTGGATAAGCTGGACCAGCAGAGTGAGCGTTTCAAGGAGTTGCTGTTACTGGTAGGGCAGCTGGAGGGGGATTTTGAGGCCCTTAACGGCACCTATGACCGTACCTGTGAACTAAAAAACCAGTCGGAACAAACCATTACCGAGCTGCGCACGACATTGACCGATATCCTGGTGTCTCAGGGCGTGCAGGATATCACCGGACAGTTGATACGCCGTGTGATTACGCTGGTGACCCAGGTGGAAGGTCAGCTGGTCAAGTTGATGGATATGGCGGCCAAGGTTGAACAGTTGAGCAGCCTGGAAGCCGTACCTGTGCTGGCTGAAGCCGACAGCGCGGAGGCTGAGTCCTCGACACCTGCTGCCAAGGGTAAAGAAAAGAATCCTATTCAGGCGGAAGGCCCCCAGCTGCCGAATGGAAATCAGGATGCGGTGTGTAACCAGGACGATGTTGATGACCTGCTGTCCAGCCTGGGATTTTGATAGGAGCTCGCGATGAGTTTGGATGTCGATCAGGAAATTCTGGAAGATTTTCTCGTAGAAGCCGGAGAGATACTGGAGCAGCTGTCTGAGCAGCTCGTCGATCTGGAACAGCGTCCCGATGACAAGGACCTGCTGAATGCAATCTTCCGCGGGTTCCATACGGTTAAAGGGGGCGCAGGCTTCCTGCAACTGGATGCAATGGTGGAATGCTGCCACAAGGCAGAGAACCTGTTTGACTTGCTGCGCAATGGCGAGTTGAGCGTCAGCTCAGAGCTGATGGATGTGGTACTGCAGGCGCTGGATGCCATCAATGCCATGTTCGAGTCCGTGCGCGCCGGGGAAGAGCCCGATCATGCGTCACCGGCTCTGCTGCAGGCACTGGTAAATTTCGCTGAAGGTGGTGCGCCTGCGCCTGCGCCGGTGACGCCGGCACCCGCTCCGGCTGAGCCGCCCCCGGCAGCACCCGAGTCGGTCGTTGCTGAAACCCCGGCAAATCCCAATACCCCGATGGATGATTTTGAAATGCTGTTGGGGGATCTTGCGGGTAGCCATGCCCAGGCACCGGCCGACAGCGCGCCTGAGGGCGCTGCAGGCGATGACCTGATCACCGAAGATGAGTTCGAAGCCCTGCTGGATGAACTCCATGGTCCCGGGAAGGGACCGGGTGTCGGCGCGACAGACGTCGAGGCCGAAGCCCCTGTTGCAGCGGCGAGCGGTGGTGGCGAGCTGATTACCGATGACGAATTCGAAGCCTTGCTGGACGAACTCCAGTCGGCGGGTGAAGGGGCCTTTGCGCACCTGCAGCACCCGACGGCGGAAGCGGCCAAGCCGGCGGCTCCTGTGCCGGCTGAGCCTCGGGTAAGTGCACCGGCGCCGGTAGCAGCCCCGGCCCCGGCCCTGGCCCCGATTGTGGAAGAGCATACCGAGAGCAAGGAAACCAAGACCAAACCCTCAGCGAGCAAGCCGGCTGCCGAGAGCAATGTGCGTGTCGATACCCGCCTGCTGGACAAGATCATGAACATGGTCGGCGAACTGGTACTGGTGCGTAACCGTCTGGTGCGCCTGGGCGGCACCCGTGAAGACGAGGAGATGGCCAAGGCGCTGGGTACTCTGGACATGGTCACTGCCGACCTGCAGACCTCGGTGATGAAAACGCGCATGCAGCCGGTGAAGAAGGTGTTTGGCCGCTTCCCGCGCCTGATCCGCGACCTGTCGCGCAACCTGAAGAAAGAGGTGCGTCTGGAGCTGCGCGGTGAAGAAACCGACCTGGACAAGAACCTGGTCGAAGCGCTGGCCGATCCGCTGATCCACCTGGTACGCAACGCCGTCGACCACGGCATCGAAGCGCCGGACAAGCGTGCTGCCATCGGTAAGCCCCGTGAGGGTCATGTGCTGTTGTCCGCCGAGCAGGAAGGTGATCACATCCTGCTGATCATTCAGGATGACGGCGCCGGTATGGATCCGGAAGTGCTGCGCAACCTGGCGGTCAAGCGCGGCATGATGGATGTGGAAGCAGCTCGCCGCCTGACTGACCAGGAATGTTTCAACCTGATCTTCCAGGCCGGCTTCTCCACCAAGACCGAGGTCTCTGATGTGTCCGGACGCGGTGTGGGCATGGACGTGGTCAAGACCAAGATCACCCAGCTTAACGGCACGCTCAGCATCGATTCCATTCTCGGCCAGGGTACCCGGATTGCGATTCAGGTACCACTGACTCTGGCGATCATGCCGACGCTGATGGTGATGCTGGAAGGCCAGGCATTCGCGCTGCCGCTGGTCAACGTCAATGAGATCTTCAACCTGGACCTGACCAAGACCAATATCGTCGACGGCCAGCAGGTGATCATCGTGCGTGATCAGGCGCTGCCTCTGTTCCACCTCAAGCGCTGGCTGGTACAGGGACAGGCGGGTGCCGAGCTGCCGAGCCAGGGCCATGTGGTGATTGTCAGTGTGGGTACCACCCGGGTCGGTTTCGTAGTCGACCAGCTGGTAGGCCAGGAAGAGGTGGTGATCAAGCCGCTGGGCAGCATTTTGCACGGTACGCCGGGCTTGTCCGGTGCCACCATTACCGGTGATGGCCGTATCGCGCTGATCATTGATATACCGAATTTGTTGAAATATTACGCATCGACCTGAAGCGACAGGCGTAGATGAGGGATCTTTATGCCGGTTAAAGTGCTGATAGTCGATGATTCGGGCTTTTTTCGTCATCGCATCGAGGAGATGCTCCAGGATGACCCCAGACTGCAGGTGGTCGGTACAGCGGTCAACGGCAGGGAGGCGGTCGATCAGGTCAAGCGACTGAAGCCCGATGTGGTGACCATGGATGTGGAGATGCCGCAGATGAACGGCATCGAAGCGGTACGCATCATTATGCGCGAAGCGCCGACCAATGTTCTGATGTTGTCCTCGCTGACTCATGAGGGGGCGCGGGTGACGTTGCAGGCGCTGGAGGCTGGTGCCGCCGACTATCTGCCCAAGGATATCCGGGCCTGGATGGACAAGAACAGCGGGGTACGCGCCCAGCTGATCGACCGTCTGGTCGCACTTGGGCGTACCCGTCGATTCCGGCAAAGCAGTGTGCTGGAACGCTCCTGGCCGGGGCGCGAGCAGAAAGGCACGACGATGGTGTTCCGTCCAGATGACACGGCACCGTCGCGCCGGCCTCAGACGCCGGCCCGCCCTTCGGTTACGTCCACTCCACGGGCAGCCAGTGCTGAAACTCGGCGACCGGCGCCAGCCGCTGCGGCACCGGCACGGCCTTCGGTTGCGGGTGATCCGGCAACCACGCCGGCTTCCCGAGTCCAGTTTCCCGACTGCAAGCTGGTGGTGATCGGTGCCTCTACCGGCGGTCCGGCGGCGCTGCAGAAGGTGCTGACCCAATTGCCGGCCAACTACCCTTATCCGGTGCTGTTGGTGCAGCACATGCCCAAAACCTTCACCCAGGTGTTCGCTGAGCGGCTCAACCAGCAGTGTCAGATCCGAGTCAGGGAAGCTGAAGATGGTGACCGTCTGGAGCCGGGGCTGGCTCTGTTGGCCCCCGGGGGGCTGCAGATGATGCTGGATCCACGGCAGAAGGATAAAGTGCGGATTCTGACCGGTGACGAGCGCCTGACCTACAAGCCCAGCGTGGATGTGACTTATGCCTCGGCCGCCAAGACCTACGGCAACAAGGTGCTGGGCGTCATTTTGACCGGCATGGGGTCCGATGGCTGTGACGGCGCTCGCCTGTTGAAGCAGGCGGGAGCATCCATGTGGGCGCAGAACCGTGACAGTTGCACCATTTACGGGATGCCTCAGGCGGTCGTGAACGCAGGCTTGGCCGATGCCATCCTCGAGCTTGACGATGTAGGACCGCTGCTGGCACAGCGCGGGTTGCGTTAAGTCGTACCTTCGCAGAGAGAACAGGACCAGAAACAGATGCAGGTATGGGCAGTTGCAAACCAGAAGGGCGGTGTGGGCAAAACCACCACGGCAATCTCTCTGGCCGGGCTTTTGGCTGAAGTCGGTTACCGCGTATTGCTGGTAGATCTCGACCCTCATGGCTCGATGACCAGCTACTTCCGTTATGACCCCGATGAGCTGGAACGCAGTGTCTATGATCTGTTCAGTCAAACCCGTGTTGACGCCGAACGGGTGAGTGAGTTGATACTTGATACCAGCCACGACAGTATCAAGCTGATTCCTGCCGCCACGGCATTGGCGACGCTGGAGCGCAAGGCGGTTGCCCAGGAAGGCATGGGACTACAGGTAGCCAAGGCGTTGCGCCATCTGCAGGCCGAGTACGACTATGTGCTGATCGATAGTCCGCCGGTACTGGGGGTGTTGATGGTCAATGCACTGGCGGCCTGCAATCATCTGGTGGTACCGGTACAAACCGAATTCCTGGCGCTCAAGGGGCTGGAGCGGATGGTTCGTACCATTCATATGATCAACCGGGCGCGCAAGAACAAGTTGCCGTTTACCATTGTGCCCACTTTCTACGACCGCCGGACCCAGGCATCGGTGAACAGTCTTCGGGAACTGCACACGCACTACCCGGAAAACCTGTCCAATGCTGTAGTGCCCGTGGATACCAAATTCAGAAATGCCAGTCTCAAGGGGCTGGTGCCCTCGTCACTCGATGCGGGCAGCCGAGGGGTGCATGCCTATGCTCGCCTGCTGCGCAGCCTGCTGGAACCGCGAGAACAGGAGTGATCGATGGCGGATCAGAAGCAAGTCGTATACGAATATCTGGAAGCGCTGTTGCAGGACTCTTTGCCGGACGATATGGCAACGCCTGAGGCTGGACTGGATATCATCGAAACCGAAGCTGCCGCCAGTGAACAGCCGGTTTCGGGAGCGCTGGATGAAGATTTGGTGGTTGAGGAGTCGACAGCGCCGCTGATTGCGGACACGATGACTGCTG
>NZ_BAAAET010000002.1:180782-897548 GCF_039523155.1 Marinobacterium maritimum
TGAGCCTGAGCCTGAGCCTGAGCCTGAGCCTGAGCCTGAGCCTGAGCCTGAGCCTGAGCCTGAGCCTGAGCCTGAGCCTGAGCCTGAGCCTGAGCCTGAGCCTGAGCCTGAGCCTGAGCCTGAGCCTGAGCCTGCACCTGCACCTGCAGCACCGGCGCAGGCCCCTGCGGCTGTTGAGCCGCCCCCGGCTGCCGCCAAACTGGGGGCCGAGGTCAACTGCATACTCGTGGATATGCACGGCCTAAAGCTGGCGATACCCTTCGATTATGTCGAGGGCTCTCTGCACCTGGTTGACCTTTCACTGAACCTGAACGGCCCTGAATGGGTCATCGGGCGCTTTGGTCAGGAGCCGGCCTGGACCCGTATCGTGGATACCGCACGCTGGCTGATTCCCGAGCGCTACAAACCCGAGTACTCGCGCTATCTGGAAATCGTCATATTGAAAGGACGGCGCTGGGCGCTGGCCTGTGACGAGCTGGTGCAGTCGGTCCGTATCCCGACCGCCGAGATCAACTGGCACCGAGATCCGCACCACCGTACCTGGCTGCTGGGCACCTATATGCCGGAACGTTGTGCCATTCTTGATATCGAGCACCTGCTGCTCGACTTCGAGGCCGCTTGTGCATGAAGTCGATGAAGCCCGGCGCCTGATCAGTTACACTGCAGGTTTTCCCTGGCTGATTTAAACGGATCTGGATGCAGGTGTGGCTGAGTATTCATTGTTTTTCATACTGTTGCTGACCCTGATCGCCTGTGTGGCGGTCGGGATCTGCCTCTATGTGCTGGTGCGGCTCAAGCGCCAGGAGCGACAGTATCAGGCATTGATCAATGTACTGCGCAACGAGATCCGATCAATGACCAACGGCTCCATCGGCATGGGCAAGCGTTTGATGGCGATCGAGCGCAAGCTCAATATTACCGTCGAGAAGCAGCAGGAGCTGGAAAACCGTGATCCGGGCGCTCTGGCCTACAATCAGGCGGCCAAGCTGATGGAGATGGGTGCATCGGTAGACGACCTGGTGCGCAACTGTGGTATCGGCCGCCCGGAGGCCGAACTCATGGCCCTGCTGCACCGGGAACTGCACACCAACGAGCTGCTGCCGGAGCAGCACCAGCGTCACTGACCGCTCACCGGCCCGATCTCTTCCCTGAGGCCGTAGGCGAAGGCGATCACCTCGGCAATGGCCCGGTAGAGCGCTTCCGGAATTTCTTCACCCAGTTCCAGTCGAATCAGCACCTCAATCAGCTCCGGACTCTGGTGGATATGGATGTCATGTTCCTCTGCCAGGGCCAGAATCTGTTCTGCGATCAGTCCTCGCCCCTTGGCGACAACACGAGGTGCGCCGGGGGCGTCAGGGTCATATTTCAGCGCAACGGCGCTGCGCTCCTGTTCTTCCTTACGGCTCATGTATGCACATCCACCAGGCGGCGCTGGATATCGTTCAGTTTCGGTTGATGCGGCCTGCCCTGGCGTGCCTGAATATGGTCGACAATAAACCCCTTCTGATGCAGTTCCTGTGTGAAGGGGGGCAGCTGTTGCTCGATCCGGCGCAAGGTGGCGGCCGCTTCGGCCCAGAACTGGAGTTGCAGACGCCAGCCTTCCTGCAGACTGAGACGGACATCGACGCTGCCCTGTTGCTGCAGGTCGAAATTGAGCGCCACGCTCCAGCTGGACTGCCAGTCTCCCTCGGGGTCCGGACGACGCTGTTCGCTGATGGTCAGCTCGGCGGTGTCATGGCGATCAGCCTGACGAATCGGCAGGTCCAGTTGAAAAACTCGTTCCTGACCTCCGTCGGGTAGTTGCTGCCAGGCTTGCAGGCTGCTGACCTGTTGACTGGTGGTCCGTGCCTGCAGCGCGTCCACCAGGCGTTGCATCTGCTGGCGTGGCTCAGGCGGCAACTGTTCAGCGGCCTTCAATAGCTGGCCCAGTTGCTGCTTGAGGTCGGCCGGGGGTTTGTCGCTGCCGCCACTCCGGGCCAGTTGGGACTCGGTCAGCAGGCCGCCCTGCTGCAGGTTGCGCTGAATCGCCTGATCGGCATCGGGGCTGCCGGGTGTGACGCTGAACAGGCTGAGCATCGACTGTACCAGCTGGCCGATGGCACCCTGACCGCGGGCGGCGGGTGTCTGACTCAGTTGGACCAGCTGGTTCAGCGCATCACCGAACGGAATCTGTTGCGGCAGGGCTTCACGCAGCGCTTGCTGCATGGCGTTTTGGGCGGCCGGACTACGGCCGGGAAGCTCGGCGGCGACGGAGGCCTGCAGCTGAACCTGCTGGTCGCTAACCCGCGTCAGGGTCACCTGCTGGCCGGCCTGCAGCGGGCGAGGACTGATCAGCTGCAGTTGCTGATTTTCGACGCTGAGCTGCACCAAGTGTTGGGCCGGTTGCCGTGGCTGCTGCTGCCCCAGTGTCTGCAACAGGGCATTGCCGGTCAGGCTGACGCGCGCAGGGGGCGGAGGCGTATTGGCCGGCTCGCGAGCAGCACTGGGGGAATTGGCGGAACTGGCCGTGGATCCGGCCTGGGCTGCCGGGGCCTTGGCGTCCGGCGCTACCGCTGAGCTTGAACCTGAGGGGGGCGGCGCAGGCGTTGCTGCGCCGGCGGGAGGTGTGGGGGGCGAAGCCGTACGGGAAGGGGCTGCTGCCTGTGCCCCCGTCGCCGGAGCCTGTGTCGCCTCTCCTGTTCCGGCCGGTGTGGAAGGCTGTGTGTTGCTTGCGCTACCGGCTTTCAGGGTCTCGCCCAACTGGCTGACCTGTTGCAATTGAGCACTGTACACCTGAGCACGCGCACCGCCGGTTGTTGGCGGCGGTGACGCTTGTTGTGATGATTGTTGTGACGTGGGCTGTGGCGACTGGCCGCCACTCGCCGGACGTTGTTCAGGGAGTGATGACGAGGGTCTGTTGTCCGGGACTGACTGCGGCTGTTCACGGCCTTGGGTCGATTGGGTCGATTGGGTCGCCGCTGCTGGAGTGCTCTGTGCCTTGGCTGGAGAGGCAGAGGTTTCGGTCGTGGTCCCTGTTATCGTGCCGGTCTGGGGAGCAGGTGCTGCTGGCGCTGTTTGCGCTGACGACGCGGACACCGCTGTCGTTGTGGCGGGTGAGCCGGCGGTAGTACTGTTGCCCCGTGCAGCGGGGGCAGGTGTGCCCGCGGGAGGAGATGAGGGTGAGCTGGCTTGTGCCGGTATTGAGCTGATGACGCGTGCTGCTTGTGGCATGTTCAGCGGCAGGCTCTGCTGCAGCTGAACCGCTTGGGTGGCGATGGCCTGCAGTAATAAAGCGGGCCGCGCCGGTACTGAAGCGGTGGCGGCGGGTGCAGGTGTCGACAGGGACAGTTGCAGTTCGCCAGCGGGGCTACGGCTCAGCGTGATCCGGTCACCGGTATTCAGCGGTGCTCGGGTAATCAGCTCCAGCAGGCGGTTGTTGGCCTCAACCTGTATCCGGAACACCTGGCTGTCGGTCCCTCCAGTGGCGACCTGTTTGACCACCGCGGCAAGGTCACGCCCACCTGCCGGTAACAGCTGGTCGATGGCGGCGGCTTTGGTGCTGCTGCCGCTGGGCGTACTGCTGTTCGGAATCGTCGTTTTGGGTAGCACCCGTTCGCTCCATGGTGGCGGAAAGTTGAGCCTGACGGTGGTCGGCCAATCTGTATATAATGGCGCCTCAATTCATTATCGACCAGCCGCATGTTTTTTGAAGGGCTTACGCGTGTCTGAACCGCTGTTATCAGTACAGAAACTGTTTTGCGAACGGGATGACCGGGTGCTGTTCAGTCAGTTGAGCTTTGCGCTGGCTGCCGGCGAGATCGTACAGATCGAGGGCCAGAACGGCAGTGGCAAAACCACCCTGCTGCGTATTCTCAGTGGCCTGTCGCGCAATTATGAAGGCGAGATCCTGTGGCGGGGAGAGCCCGTTACCGAGGTGCGTGAGCAGTTCTGCCGCGACATGCTCTATTTCGGTCACCAGGCCGGCGTCAAGGCTGTACTGACCCCGGAAGAAAACCTGCGCTGGTATGCAGCGCTCAGTCCCGCCATCGATGCCGCGGCGATTCCCGAGGCGCTGGAGCAGGTGGGGCTGCGTGGTTTCGAAGATGTGCCCTGCCACTCCCTGTCGGCGGGGCAGAACCGGCGCGTCAGCCTGGCGCGCCTCTACCTGAGCCAGGCGCCGTTGTGGATTCTGGACGAGCCTTTCACCGCGATCGATAAGCGCGGCGTTGCGGCCAAGGAGCAGCTGTTGCTGCAGCATGCGCAACGGGGCGGCAGTGTCATCCTGACGACGCATCATGAACTGGGTATCCATGGTCCGGTGCGTAAAATCAATCTGGACCAGTTGGCGGGAACTTCAGCATGAAGATGTACACTAATTCCCGACAGAATTCGTCACCGGGCGTGACCAAACTCTTTATGGCGACCTGCCGGCGTGAGTTTCTGCTGTCGTTTCGGCGCAAGAGTGATCTGGTCAACCCGTTGATCTTCTTCCTGATGGTGGCAACGCTTTTCCCTCTGGGCGTGAGTCCTGAACCCGGTTTTCTGGCCCAGCTGGCACCGGGGGTCGTTTGGGTGGCTGCCTTGCTGGCGACACTGCTGTCGATGGACGTGCTGTTCCGTTCCGATTACGAGGATGGTTCGCTGGAGCAGTTGCTGCTCAGCCCACAGCCACTGTTCATCGTAGTGTTGGCCAAGGTGATCGCCCACTGGATGATGACCGGCCTGGCACTGACATTGATGGCGCCCTTGCTGGGCGTGATGCTGTTTCTGCCCGCAGAGGGCATGCCCGGACTGATGCTGAGCCTGTTGCTGGGGACACCGACACTGAGTCTGGTCGGTGCCATAGGCGCGGCGTTGACGGTCGGATTGAAGAAGGGCGGGGTGTTGATCTCCCTGCTGGTACTGCCGCTGTATATTCCGGTGCTGATTTTCGGCTCCAGTGCGGTTCAGGCCGCGGTGACCGGGTTGCCGCTGGGGGGCTATCTGGCGCTGCTCGGAGCCCTGCTGGCATTGGCGCTGGCGCTGGCGCCACTGGCGATCAGTGCGGCACTGAGGATATCGATCAGTAGTTAACTGGAAGAGACGTTATGGCCGAGAAAAAATGGATGCCGCGCTGGTTTTATCAACTTGCTTCGCCACGCTGGTGCTATCAGTTCACCGGTAAGCTGCTGCCCTGGTTTGCAGTGGCAGCTGCCGTGCTGTTGATTGGCGGAACGGTATGGGCACTGGCCTTTGCTCCGGCAGACTACCAGCAGGGCAACAGCTTCCGCATCATCTACCTGCATGTGCCTGCGGCGATCCTGGCCCAGTCAGCCTACATGCTGATGGCCGTTGCCGGTGCCATCGGCCTGATCTGGAAAATGAAAGTGGCTGACATGGTGCTCAAGTCGGCGGCGCCAATCGGCGCGTCCATGGCCGTGCTGGCGTTGGCTACCGGTGCCATCTGGGGCAAGCCGACCTGGGGCTCCTGGTGGGTCTGGGATGCGCGTCTGACCTCGATGCTGATCCTGTTTTTCCTCTATCTCGGCGTCATGGCATTGAACTCCGCGATTGAAAACGAGTCCACTGCTGCTCAGGCATCGGCGGTGCTGGCGCTGGTTGGTCTGGTTAATATCCCGATCATCAAGTATTCGGTGGAGTGGTGGAACACCCTGCACCAGCCGGCCACGTTCAAACTGACCGAAAAGCCGGCGATGCCGGTCGAGATGTGGTTGCCGCTGCTGGTGATGGTGATTGGCTTCTATTGCTTCTTTGCCGTCAGCCTGATGCAGCGGCTGCGAAATGAAATTATCTGGCGTGAACGTCGCACCGGCTGGGTGCGCGAGCTTCTGAACAAGCAGTGAGGTCGAGGTGAGTTTCAACAGTTTCTCCGAATTTCTCTCCATGGGTGGCCATGGCCTCTATGTCTGGCTCAGCTATGGCCTGGGAGTGGCCATCCTGGCGGCCAACCTGATCCTGCCGAAACTGGCGGGTAACCAGCTGCTGAAAGAGCAGAAGCGCCGTTTGCGCCGCGAGGAGGGAGTACGATGACACCGAAACGTAAACAACGCTTGCTGGTGGTTCTGTTCATTGTGATCGGTGTCAGCGTGGCGGTCGGGCTGACGCTGTTTGCGCTCAATCAGAACATCAACCTGTTCTACTCACCGACCCAGATTGCGGCAGGTGAAGCACCGCAGAATACTCGTATCCGTGCCGGAGGCATGGTGGTGGACGGCAGCGTCAAGCGTGACTCCGACTCTCTGTTTGTTCAATTTGATATCACCGACTACGACAAGACGGTTACCGTCGAGTACACCGGTATCCTGCCCGACCTGTTCCGTGAAGGTCAGGGCATCGTTGCTCAGGGCGCGCTGAACGAGCGGGGTGTGCTGGAAGCGGTCGAAGTACTGGCCAAGCACGATGAGAACTATATGCCGCCGGAAGTGGCGGAAGCACTGGAAAAGGCGGGCAAGATGCCGATGCCCGAGGGTCAGGAGTTCAATAAATGATCATCCCGGAGTTGGGTGAATACGCCCTCATACTGGCGTTCTGTCTGGCCGTTCTGCTGGCGACGGTTCCTCTGGTTGGGGCCAGTCGCGGCAATACCCTGTGGATGGCCTTTGCGCGTCCGCTCAGTAAGGGCATGTTTCTGTTCACCCTGTTCAGTTTTCTCTGCCTGAGCTGGTCGTTTCTCGATAACGATTTTTCCGTGGTCTACGTGGCCAGCAACTCCAATACTGCTCTGCCCTGGTACTTCCGCCTGAGTGCGGTCTGGGGTGGTCATGAAGGCTCTCTGCTGTTGTGGGCGCTGATTCTGTCTGGCTGGACACTGGCGGTGGCGATCAAGAGCCGCAATCTGCCGCAGGACATCATCGCCCGCGTGCTGGCCGTGATGGGCTGGGTCGCCATCGGTTTCTACCTGTTCATTCTGTTTACCTCCAGCCCCTTCGAGCGCTATCTGCCCGGTTTCCCGCAGGAAGGCGCCGACCTCAACCCGCTGCTGCAGGACTTTGGCCTGATCGTACACCCGCCGATGCTGTATATGGGCTATGTCGGCTTTGCCGTCGCCTTTGCCTTTGCCATTGCAGCCCTGCTCAGCGGCCGTCTGGATGCGGCCTGGGCACGCTGGTCCCGTCCCTGGACGTCGGTAGCCTGGGCGTTCCTGACCCTGGGTATTGCGCTGGGCAGCTGGTGGGCCTATTACGAGCTGGGCTGGGGTGGCTGGTGGTTCTGGGACCCGGTCGAGAACGCGTCTCTGATGCCCTGGTTGGTGGGGACGGCACTGGTGCACAGTCTGGCCGTGACCGAGAAGCGTGGCGTGTTCAAGAGCTGGACCGTGCTGCTGGCGATCTTCGCCTTCTCGCTCAGCCTGCTGGGTACCTTCCTGGTACGTTCCGGTGTGCTGACGTCGGTACATGCCTTTGCCTCCGACCCTGAACGTGGCCTGTTTATCCTGATCATGCTGGCGGTGGTGATCGGCGGATCTTTGCTGCTCTATGCCATTCGTGCCGGCCAGATGCGCAGCGAGTCCAGCTTCGGCCTGCTGTCACGTGAGAGCCTGCTGCTGGTCAATAACGTGCTGCTGGTGGTGTCCTGCGCCATGGTGTTGCTGGGGACCATCTATCCGCTGATCGTGGATGCCCTCGGCATGGGCAAGCTGTCGGTGGGACCGCCTTACTTCAATGCCCTGTTTGTGCCGCTGATGTCGATCATGCTGGTATTCATGGGGGCTGGTGTGGTCAGCCGCTGGAAACAGACTTCGCTGGCGATGCTGGTTCAGCAGCTGTGGTTGCCGGGCGTGATTGCCGTGGTGCTGGGTATTGGCGCGACCTGGCTGTATGCCGGTGAACTCAAGCACTGGGTCACCCTGGGCATCGTGCTGGCCTGGTGGGTGGTGCTGTCCGGCCTGCGTGATCTGTACAACCGCCTGCGTCATCGCAGTGAGAAACTGGCCGGCCTGCTGAAGCAGAGTCGCAGTTACTACGGCATGGTGCTGGCGCACCTGGGGGTGGCCGTACTGGTAGTCGGTGTAGCCCTGGTGTCGATCTACAGCGAGCAGCGCGATATGCGCATGCAGCCGGGCGATACGGTGACCTTCCGTGATTACACCTTCATCTACGAAGGCAACAAGCATGTCGAAGGCCCCAACTACACCTCGGATCAGGGCCAGATCAAGGTGTTGTACCAGGACCAGCCCTACACCCAGATGCGTCCCGAGAAACGCCTGTACACGGCGCGCGGCAACGTCATGACCGAGGCCGCCATCGATCCGGGCTTCACCCGTGACCTTTACGTGGCATTGGGAGAGCCGCTGGAGAACGGTGCCTGGGCGGTACGTGTCCAGTACAAACCCTATGTTCGCTGGCTCTGGCTGGGCGGTCTGCTGATGACGGCGGGTGGCCTGCTGGCCGCTTCGGATCCGCGGTACCGCAAGCGTCAGCGCCCGGCTGCCGCCTGAGAGTAAGAGGTAGAGATGAATAACCGTAAGCTGTTTGCATTCATTCCGCTGGTGATCTTCATCGTGCTGGGTATTTTCCTCTGGCGCGGGCTGTCGATCGATCCTACCGAGCTGCCGTCGGAGCTGGCGGACAAGAAACGGCCAGTACCGGCGTTCGAACTGCCGTCTTTGACCGATCCGGCGGTGATGCTGAACAACGCCGACCTCAAGGGCGAAGTGGCCTTGCTCAACGTTTGGGCGACCTGGTGCCCGACCTGCAAGGAAGAGCATGGTTTCCTTAACCGTCTGGCCCAGGATGAGGGGGTGACCATCTATGGCATCAACTACAAGGATGAGCCAGGCAAGGCTCGGGAGTGGCTGCGTCGCTACCTCAACCCCTACAAGAAGGTGATTCTGGACGAAAAAGGTACTCTGGGGCTGGATATGGGCGTCTATGGCGCTCCTGAAACCTATGTGCTGGATACCGACGGCATCGTGCGCTACCGCCACGTGGGGGCCGTCGATGCCAAGGTGTGGAAAACCCTGCAACAGGTGATGGCACAGGTTAAGCAGGAGAGTGGCCAATGAGAACACTGCTGCTGTGGCTGATGCTGCTGGCGCCACTGTCGGCGCAGGCGGCGATTGACGCCTACGAATTCTCCGACGAGCAGAAGGAAGAGCGTTTCCAGCAGCTGACCAATGAGCTGCGCTGCCCCAAATGCCAGAACCAGAACATCGCCGATTCCGATGCCCCGCTGGCCGCGGATCTGCGCCGAGAGGTGCACCGCATGCTGGAGGAAGGGGAGCCGGACGATAGCATCATCGACTTCATGGTCACCCGTTATGGCGACTTCGTGCTCTATCGCCCGCGGGTCAACGAGACCACTTGGCTGCTTTGGTACGGTCCCTTCGTACTGCTGGGTATCGGCATTCTGGTCGTGGTCCTGATCAGTCGCAATCGTCGTCAGAATGCCCGCGCGGCGGATGGCAAGCCTGCGGCCGCAGGCAGCCAGTATCAGGCCAGCGAAGGTCTCAGTGTCGAGGAGGCCGAGCGCCTCAACAAGTTACTGCAACAGGATTCCGATAAATGACCAATCTGTGGATAGGGATCGGGCTGCTGACCCTGATCGCCATCGCCATCATGTTCTGGCCGCTGTTGCGCTATCAGCGCCTGGTGCGCTCGGAAGCGGCCGAGCGACAGCAGCAGAACATCGATATTTTTCGCGAGCGTCTGGCGGAACTGGAAAACGAGCGTGAGCAGGGTACCCTGGCGGACGAGGAGTTTGCCACCCTGAAACTGGAGCTGGAACGCAACCTGCTGATCGATGCCGAAGATCAGCCGGCACCGACCGTTGGCCGTACCCGTATCGGTCAGTCACAGCTGGTGACGGTTACCCTGCTGGCGCTGATGATTCCCGCGGCAGCACTGGGGCTGTATAACCATCTGGGGCGGGCCAATGACCTTGCCGTGGCGCTGAACATGCCGGCACCGGGTGAGGGGCAGCCGAGCCTGGAGCAGGCTGTAGCCGCGCTGGAACAGCAGCTGGCCAATGACCCCGAAAACCCGGAGGGCTGGTACCTGCTGGCCAACACGGAAATGAACAGTGGCAACTATGCCGCCGGCGTGCAGGCGTTCGAGCAGGTGCTCAAGTACCTGCCCGAGGATGCCCCCCAGTATCCCAGTGTCATGGGGCAGCTGGCGCAGGCGATGTACTTTGCCAACGAAGGCCGGATGACCGACAGCATCCGTAGCCAGATCGATGCGACCCTGGCACTTGAGCCCTACGAGATTGCCGCACTGGGACTCTTGGGCATCGACGCCTATGAGCAGCAAAACTACACCGGGGCGATCGAGCACTGGCGCAAGGCGTTGATCAACGCCGATGGCGCGGCTGCCGAATCCTTGCGCAGTGGCATCATGCGGGCACGTGATGAGCTGGTTGCCGCCGGTCAGCCGGTCCCTGATCTGCCGGAACTGGCTGAAGCTCGCATCGTGCTGCAGGTTTCACTGGCGCCGGAGCTGGCCGATCGGGTGGACCCTGAACAGACCCTGTTCATTTTTGCCCGTCCGGTGGGTGGTCGCATGCCGCTGGCGGCCGTGAAACGCCAGGTCAAGGACCTGCCGCTGGAGATAGAACTCAACGACTCCATGGCGATGACGCCGCAGGCCCGTCTTTCCTCCCAGCAGGTGGTCGAGGTCAGTGCACGAGTTAGCCTGTCGGGGCAACCCATGCCCCAGCCCGGTGATCTTCAGGGCCTGTTGAGTCCAATTGCTACTACAGGCAATGCCGAGCCTGTTACACTGGTCATTGACCAGGTGGTACAGTAATCTTCGGCGATACAACAACAGGGTAAGGCGACAACATGGATATCAGTCTACGCGAGTGGCTCATCATCGGCGGTGTACTGATTGTGATTCTGATTCTGGTAGATGGCTGGCGCCGTGTCAGCGCCAACCGGAGTCGATTGCGGCTTGAGATCGACCGCACCCTGTCCGAGCTGGCCGAGGACGACGCCCCACATAACCCGGAACTGCCCAACGGTGGCGCCCGTGTGCGCGACCATGAAGGTCAGCCCCAGGGGGAGGCGTCTCGTGTCGAGCCAGGCTTTGCTGAAGACCGCTTTTCGGCGGACTCCGCGCCTGCACAGGCACTGACGGAGATGGATCCGCTGTTCGATGATATTCCATCCTCTGCCGGCACTGGCCGGGCAAGGTCTCCGTCAGCCGCAGGCAAAGAACCAGAGGCTGAAGCACCTGCCAAGGCGCCGGTGCAGGAAGAACTGCCGGAACTGAGCCTGCCCAAGGACCCCGTGTCCCCTGAATTGAAAGCACCTGAATTGAAGGAACTGGATCTGGAGCAGCCGATCCCGGTTTTGTTTGACGAAGTCAATCCACGCGACAATCCAGAGCTGCCAGCCGATACGCTGGCCGCTTACCGTCAATCTATTGACGCATCGGCGGTGCCGGCTGAGTCCGCCCCCGCGCCTGAATTGAGAACGGAGCCTCAGCCGAAAGCAGAGCCTCAACCGGAAGCAGAGCCTCTGCTAGAAGTAGAGCCTCAGCCCGGGAGCACCGAGAGCTCCAAGGTGGTACCGCTAGACGTTCAGGATGTGGATGAGCGGGTGACCTTGCCCCCGCTGGCACCCCCTGATGAGGAGCCTGCCGAGCTTGAAGAGTCTGCCGCGCCTGCGGCGGCAACGCCCAGCTCGCGTGGTCTCAAGAGCATGCCCGATCCCGAGCACGTCCTGATCATCACGGTGGTGGGGCGCAACGGCCAGCACCTGCCGGGGCCTGCACTGAACAAGATTGTGACCGCCTGTGGCATGGAGTGGGGTGATATGGCGATTTACCACCGCCCTGAGGATAACAATCCTGATGCGCCGATCCAGTTCAGCATGGCCAATGCCGTGGCACCGGGCACCTTCGATCCGGACAATCTGGAGGCGCTGGAAACGCCAGCGGTAACCTTCTTCATGTCGCTGGACGAGCCGACGGATGCGATGACGGCCTACGAATGCATGCTGGCAACGGCCGAGACACTGGCCAAGCATCTTAACGGTGACCTGCTCGATGAGGATCGCTCGGTGATGCGCCCGCAAACCAAGGAGCATTACCGCGAACGGATCCGCGACTTCGAAATGCATCAGCGTCAACGGCGGGCCAATTGAGGCCCGCTGTTGTTTCAACCCTATCCCTGTTTCAACCCGACCAAGCCCGAACCCAATGAGTCTGCCTGAATCCGTATCCTCTCGTGCCGAACAGCTGCGCACCGAAATCGAACAGCACAATTACCGCTACTACGTGCTTGACCAGCCCAGTGTGCCGGACAGCGAATACGATCGCCTGTTTCAAGAGCTGCAGCAACTGGAAACCGAGTATCCCGAGCTGGTCAGTGCCGAGTCACCGACCCAAAGGGTGGGCAAGAAGCCGGATACCGGTTTTGCCGAGGTGACCCATGAACAGCCAATGCTGTCGTTGGACAACGCCTTCGGGGAAGAGGATATGGCGGCCTTTGTTCGCCGTGTGCAGGAGCGCCTTGGGCTGGCGACTGGCGAGGTGCTGGACTTTGCCTGTGAGCCGAAGCTGGATGGCCTGGCAGTCAGCCTGATGTACGAGCAGGGGCGTCTGGTGCGAGCCGCAACTCGCGGAGACGGCTATACCGGCGAGGATATCACCCTTAACGTACGCACCCTGAAATCGGTGCCGCTGCGGCTGATGGGGGAGGGCTGGCCTGAACGGCTGGAAGTACGCGGCGAGATCTACATGCCCCGTGCCGGTTTCGAACGGCTCAACGAGCAGGCCCGGGCGGCTGATGAAAAAACCTTCGTCAATCCGCGTAACGCGGCCGCCGGCAGCCTGCGTCAGCTGGATCCGGGTATCACGGCCAAGCGCCCGCTGGAGTTCTGCTGTTACAGCACCGGCGTGGTCGAAGGGGGCGAACTGCCGCAGACACATGCGGCGCGCCTGCAGCAGTTGAATGCCTGGGGGCTGAAAATCAACGCCGAAATGCGCGTGGTACAAGGACTTGAGGGCTGTCGCGAGTACTTCAATGCCCTGGGACAGAAGCGTGATCAGCTGGCCTATGACATTGATGGCATCGTATTCAAGGTGGACCGGCTCGATCTGCAGGAGCGGCTGGGCTATGTATCCCGTGCACCGCGCTGGGCAATTGCCCACAAGTTTCCGGCCCAGGAGGAGATCACGCAGCTCAAGGCGGTGGAGTTTCAGGTGGGCCGTACCGGTGCCATTACCCCGGTGGCTCGACTGGAGCCGGTGTTTGTCGGCGGCGTCACCGTCAGCAATGCGACCTTGCACAATATGGACGAAATTGCCCGCCTGGGTGTCAAGGCCGGTGACCATGTCATCGTGCGTCGCGCCGGAGACGTGATTCCGCAGATCGTACAGGTGATTGAGGACCGGCGCAGCGGAGACGAAACCGAGGTGCAGATTCCCGAGCACTGCCCGGTCTGTGGTTCCGATGTGGAGCGGACGAGGCTGGTCAAGCGCGGCAAGGGGCGCGAGCAGGTCAGTGAGGGCGCCATCTACCGCTGTGTAGGACGCCTGTTCTGCCGCGCGCAGTTGACCCAGGCGTTGATTCACTTCGTGTCGCGCAAGGCGATGGATATCGATGGCCTGGGCGAAAAGAGCATTGAGCTGCTGGTCGAGCGTGAGCTGGTCAAGTCTCCGGCTGACCTCTACCGCCTGCAGGTCACCGATTTTCTGACCCTGGAGGGATTTGCCCAGCTGTCGTCGGAAAACCTGTATAACGCCATCGCGGCCAGCCGTCAGGTGGAGCTGGCCCGCTTCATCTATGCCCTCGGTATTCCCGAAGTGGGCGATGGTACGGCGCGCTCGCTGGCGGCCAAGCTCGGCAGTCTGCAGCGCCTGCGTGAGGCCCAACCGCTGCTGTTGACCTGGCTGCCGGATATCGGTCTTGAAGTGGCGCATGAGATTCACAATTTCATGCAGGATGAACATAACCGTCAGGTTATTGACGATCTGTTGGCACAGGGCATCGAGTTCAAGGGCGAAGCGGATATCGCCCCTGAGTTGCAGGGCAGCATCAGTCTCGACATGCTGATCCAGCGTCTGGATATCCCGGGTGTCGCCAAAACCGGTGCTCAGGCGCTGGCGAAATACTTCAGCACGCTGGAACCGCTGCTGGCAGCGGATGAATCGGTGCTGGTTGAGGTGCCCAAGTTGAGCAAGAAGGCCCGTGACGGCGTCATGAGCTGCTTGCGGCAGCCCGAATGGGTGGCGACAGCGCGTGCGCTTGAGGCGCAGCTGCTGGCGTTTGGCCTGCACTGGAGCTGTGAACCTGAGGCGCCGGCTGCGGCTTCCCAGCAGCCGTTGCAGGGGCAAACCTGGGTGCTGACCGGTACGCTGGAGCAGATGACTCGTGATCAGGCCAAGGAACGTTTGCTGGCGCTGGGCGCCAAGGTTAGTGGCAGTGTGTCGAGCAAAACCCATACCGTCGTCGCGGGCCCCGGAGCCGGTTCCAAGCTGGCCAAGGCCGAGCAGCTCGGCGTACCGGTCCTGGATGAAGCGGCGTTTCTGGTGCGTCTGGCCGAACTGGAGTCGGCATGATCATTCCCTGGCAGGAGCTGGAAGCCGAGACGCTGGACAACCTGATTGGCGAGTTTGTCAGTCGTGACGGCACCGACTATGGTGAACAGGAGTTCAGCCAAGCGCAGAAAGTGGCGCAGGTGCGGGCCGCACTGGCCCGTGGTGAAGCGGTATTGATCTTCAGCGAATGCAGTGGCCAGTGCAATATCGTACCGGCCGATCAGGTGCGCGATTGGGAGTAGTGAGGTAGGCCCCATGGAACAACTGGATCAGATCACGTCGATGATCGCGCTCTCCATGGGCGTGGCGTGGGCCAGTGGCATCAATCTTTATGCCACGGTACTGATGTTGGGGGTGCTGTCCAATATGGGGCATCTGACACTGCCGCCGGGACTGGAGATTGTTGCCGACCCTCTGGTGCTGATTGCAGCGGGCTTCATGTACTGTGTCGAGTTCTTTGCCGACAAGACACCGGGGGTTGATACCGGCTGGGATGCGCTGCACACCTTCATCCGTATACCGGCCGGTGCCGCACTGGCGGCTGGTGCTGTCGGGGATATGAGTCCGGCGGTGGGGCTGGCGGCGGCACTGACCGGTGCCTCGCTGGCGGCGGGCAGTCATGCGCTCAAGTCCGGCGCCCGGGTGCTGATCAATACCTCACCGGAACCGGTGACCAACTGGACCGCCTCGTTCAGCGAGGACCTGCTGGTAGTCGGTGGTCTCTGGACGGCGCTGAACCATCCACTCTGGTTCCTGGGCGGCCTGATCCTGTTCATTCTGCTACTGATCTGGCTGTTGCCCAGGCTCTGGCGGGCGATCAAGAAGGTGTTCGCGGCGGTGGCCCGTTTCTTCCGCGGGCGCTCGGGGGCTGATAACGATCCATTGACGGATACGGCGACACGGGCTTCAGGACGCAAACTGCCGCCGCAGTGACACGCCTGTCTGACGCTCTCCGGTCCCCGGCCTCTCAGAGGCTCATGCCCAGCTGTCCAACCCCTCTTCATTGATCAGCATGCGGATCAGGTCTGTGCGGCAGACAATTCCTTCCAGTTTGTCATCGCTGCTGATCACCGGCACCGCGGTGATGGCATAGCGCACGAAGCTGGCCGCCAGGCTGGTGACAGCGGTATCGGGGGAGGCCACAACCATCTGTTTGTGATAGGCCTGGCTGACACTGACCGGCGAATCGGTGCCGCGGCGAATCACATCTTCCCGTGATAGCAGACCCAGTGCTCGCTGCTCGGCATCGACCACCACCAGGTGAGAAACTTCATGTGTCTGCATCAACTCCCAGGCCTGGCGAAAACTGGTTTCCAGCGGGATGGTCAGCACCGGGCTGGACATGATCTGGGCCGCCTTGAGCATCGGGCGTTGCGGAGAGCTGCTCGGGGTGGCCCCGCTTTTCTGATAGGTCTTGTAGTCAGTGCTGCTCTGGGGAGGGGGCTGGAAGCGCTCGCGAGACAGTTCAATCCGTTTTTCCAGGTCCTGTTGCTTGCGCACAGGATCCTCACTGCCGGGTATGGCCGCATTGGCCTGGCTGGCAGTGAGTGCTTCGACGCCTCGTTGACGGAACAGGGAATCCACCGGCGTCTGGATTCGATACCCCTGGTCATATACCACAAGCGCCATAACCTGCTACCTCCGCTATTGCACCGGATACAGCCGGTACCTTCTGATTATAGCGTCTGACGAATCAGATTCTTGATAGTGAATCGCGCCGGGTGCAGGATCTGTACCAGCTCGGCTTCCAGGGGCAGAGGGGCGCCGCTGATCAGCGCGGCTGTCAACTGGGCACTGATTGGACAGCTGATCAGGCCTTTAGATCCATGACCGGTATTGACGAACAGGCCGGGCAGCAGGGGGGGAAGAGCGTCGAACGGCCAGCGGGCATCGTCGCGCAGTTTGGCATAGGTCTCGATGAAGGCCGGCAGATTCGGCACGGGGCCGACCAGCGGCAGGTAATCGGCACTGCTGCAGCGCAGGGCGACACGCCCCTGTCGGGGCTGCCCGGCCAGCGACTCGGCCAGTGTCGGCAGCGCGCGCTGCAGAATATCCTGGTTGTGCTGGTGCTCTTCGTCGCGCACGTCGAGCTCGGTGTCCCTGAGCTTGAACGAGGCACCGAAGCAGTAGCGCCCATTCAGTGGCGGCGAGATATAGCCCTCACCACAGACCACCGTGTTCAGGGGCCTGCCGGGAGGCTGGTCGACCTGAGAGGTCTGGCCGCGGATCGGCTTGAGCGGCAGTTGTGCCAGCTGCTCGAATCTCAGCGCCTCATTGGCACAGCACACCACCACCTGGTTCGCGGTGAATGCTGTCCCGATCAGCTGCCAGCCAGAGTCGGTCTGGTGCAGGGCGGCCACGGGAGTGTTGTAGTGGCACTGGATCAGTGGGTGGTCCAGCAGCAGACGGCAGAAAGCGGGAGGCGATACCCAGCCGGCATCGGGGAAGAACAGCGCCGGGTGGGCGCAGTCCTGTCCGGCCAATTCAGAGGCTGCTGAGGCCGAGACAGCACGCACCAGTGACTCGGGGTAGGCACCGGTATCGACCAGTTGCTGCTGGCGTGTCTGCTCCTTGGCCGTGGTGGCCAGCTGGAGTACACCGCACAGCTGACCGATTTCGGGTTGCTCATGCTGCAATGGGCGGATCAGGCCCGCGGTATAGCTCAGGCCCGCCAGGTGGAAGCGGCTGTGTGGCGTAGGTTTGGCCGGCAGCTTGGCATAGAGTGCGCCCTGGGGGTTGCCGGATCCTTCGCAGGCCGGTTCCGCGTGGCGTTCGAGTACTCGCACCGGGATGCCCTGATCCGCCAGCGCACGGGCGGTGCTGGCACCGGCCAGCCCGGCACCAATCACGATCACCGGCTGATCAATGGTACCGTGCTCGGGGCGCTGGAACCAGATCGGCTGGCCAGCGGGGCGTACCGGTTCACCCTGGAAGCTGCCGCTGATCATCTCACGCTTGCGACCGAAACCCGGCACCTTGCGGATGTCGAAGCCGACCGCCTGCAGGCCGCGGCGAACAATGCCGGCGGCGGTAAAGGTGGCGCAACTGGTGCCGGGACCACTGAGGCGCGCGATCTGGGCAAAGAGCCGGTCATTCCACAGTTCGGGGTTCTTGGCGGGGGCAAAGCCGTCCAGAAACCAGGCATCCACGCGAGCATCCAGCTGCGGCAGGGTATCCAGCGCATCACCCAGCAACAGGGTCAGCAACACCCGGCCCTGATCGAGTCTGAGCGTGAAAAATCCGGGCACCGGCTCGGGGTAGCTGTCAATCAGCTGGGCGGCACCGTCGGCAAATTCTGGGAAGGCCGACAGGGCGCGGGCCAGGTCGTCGCGGGTCAGCGGGTACTTTTCACAGGATATGAAGTGCAGCTGGCCCTGTTCGGACGCCTGCTGCAGCCAGAGCTCTCGGGCACAGAGGAAGTTGAGCCCGGTACCGAAACCGGTCTCTGCGATGACGAAGCTGCCCTGCTGGTGGGCCGCGAAGCGCTCAACCAGGTTGTTGGCCTGGATAAAGACATGCTCGGTTTCCGCTACGCCGCCGGCCCGGTTGAAGTAGATATCACCGAACTGTTCTGATTCCGGGATCGACTCCTGCCACTGCAGGCGAGCCGTGGCAAGGCGCTCAGTCATGGTCGGCAGGCACGGGTGGCTGTTGTTCGCGGGCACTGCTCATCAGGTGCTGCGAACGGGTACGCCGCAGCGCCCGGTTCTCATGGTGCAGGGCGGTTTTGGCCAGCATGTGCGCTGTGATCGGTGCCGTGATCAGCAGGAACAGGGTGATCAGCAGTTCATGCAGGCTCAGGTGGCCCTGGTTGACCGACATCATCACCATGGAGGCGATCAGGATGCCACCCATGCCGACAGTAGTCGCCTTGGTGGGTGCATGCAGGCGCGTGTAGAAATCGGGCAGGCGGCTCAGGCCGATGGAACCGACCAGCACGAAAACGCCGCCGATCAGCAGCAGAATGGTTATCAGCAATTCAACCCAGAAGTTCATCTCAGTTCCTATTCAATGATGTCGCCGCGCAGCAGGTATTTGCACAGGGCTACGGTGCTGACGAAGCCGAGCATCGCGATCAGCAGGGCCGACTCGAAATAGAGATTGGTCCCCATATGCATGCCGTAGAGCAGAATCAGGGCGATGCTGTTGATGTACATGGTATCCAGCGCCAGGATACGGTCGGACAGGTCCGGTCCACGCAGCAGGCGCCAGAGGTTGAGAATCAGCGCTACACACAGCATGCCGCTGACGATCAGAATGGCGGTGTTCAGCATGCGAAGATCTCCTTCAGCGGGGCCTCATAGCGGGACTTGATGGTCTCGATCAGGGCCTGCTCGTCGGTCAGGTGAAGGGCATGCACATAGAGCCAAAGGCCGTCCTCGGACAGCTCTGCACTGACGGTACCCGGCGTCAGCGAAACGGTGCTGGCCAGTACCGTCTGGGGCAGGTCGGACTTGATATCCAGCGGTACTGCCACGAAGGCCGGCTGCAGTTTGCGCATGGGGCCCAGCACCAGAATGGCGACTTCGATATTGGCGATTACGATATCCCAGAGCACAAGCAGCATGTAGCGCAATGCCAACAAGGGGCGGTGCACGATTGGCTGGGGTGTTTGCAGCGGCGCGCAGAGCAGCGGGATGGTCAGCGCCAGGAAGGCGCCGAGCACCAGGTGGCCGGGGGCAACCGTGTTGTTCAGCAGTAGCCAGACCACAAACAGCAGCACGCTGTGGACCGGCATCGGCAGCCAGCGAAAACGTTTCATGACTCACCTCCCGGCAGCAGTAAATGCAGTGACTCGGGTACCTGGTGCAGCTGTTCCGCAGCTGCGGCCGTATACTCGGTGATCGGGCCGCCCAGCACCACCATCAGCGGTGCGCCCAGCAGCAGCAGGGTCACGGCGGCCAGATGCCAGCGGGAAGCGGGCTCGGCCTGTGACTTGTCACTGCTGCGGCGCCAGAACAGGGTGGTCCCACCGCGGGACAGGGCGATGATGGTGATCAGGCTGCTGAGCAATATGCCCGGCCAGGCCCAGAACATCTCGGTACCTGTCTGGGCTGCCTGCAGCAGTAGCACCTTGCCGACGAAGCCTGAAAACGGCGGGATGCCGGCAACCGCCATGGCGGCGATGAAGAACATTCCTCCCAACAGCACCGGCTGGCGTACCTTGCGCGACATGACGAAGCGGTCGCCGGCCTTGCCGCGCTGGTGGCTGATCAGGTCGGCGATCATGAACAGGGCGGCGCAGACCAGGGTGCTGTGGACCAGATAGTAGAGTCCGGCAGAGGTCGCGGCCTGGTTCATCAGTGCGACCGATACCAGCAGGGTGCCGACAGAAACGATCACCAGGTTGGCCGTCAGCTCGCGCAGGTTGGGGCTGGCCAGGGCGCCGATACTGCCGGCCAGCAGGGTCAGCAGTGCCAGCGGCCAGATCCAGGGTTGAGCCATGAAGGCCAGATCACCGGCATTGGCGCCGAAAATCACCGTATGGACGCGATAGATACTGTAGATGCCGACCTTGGTCATGATCGCGAACAGGGCGGCCACCGGGGCACTGGCGGAGGCGTAGGTGCGGGTGAGCCAGAAGTGCAGCGGCAGCATCGCGGCCTTGAGACCGAATACTACCAGCAGCAGCAGGCCGCCGGCCTTGGCCAGGGCCTGCTCGCCATCGGACAGGGCTGCCACCTTGGTGGACATGTCGGCGATGTTGAGCGTGCCCAAAGTGCCGTAGAGAATGCCCAGTGCGAACAGGAACAGGCTGGAGCCGACCAGGTTCAGTGCCACATAGTGGAAACCGGCCTGGGTCTTCTGCTTGCCGCCGCCATGAATCAACAGGGCATAGGACGCGATCAGCAGCACTTCGAAGAATACAAACAGGTTGAAGATGTCGCCGGTCAGGAAGGCACCGTTGATACCCATCACCTGCAACAGGACCAGCGGATAGAAATAGGCCCCGGTGCGGTCGTCACCGGCGCAGGCATACAGCAGTGACGCCAGACCCAGCAGCGACGTCAGCATCACCAGCAGCGTCGACAGGCGATCGGCGACCAGCACGATACCATAGGGTGGCTGCCAGTCACCGAGGACGTAGAGCTGGATGCCTTCGGTCTGGCTCTGCTGCAACAGCAGACCGGCGCTGATCAGGGTCAGCACGGCCACCAGCAGGGCTCCGTAGCGTTGCCGTTCCAGGGTAGTGGCCAGCGGTGGCAACAGCAGCAGCAGGCCGCCGATCAGCGGGAGCAGAATCGGCAGGATGGTGAGGTGTTCGCTCATGCGTGCTCCTTCTTGCGGCGCGGCTTCATTTCAGGCTGCGGCGGCAGGCGACCATCGACATGGTCGTTGCCCAGGTCGGCACGGGCACGCATGGCCAGAATGACGATGAAGGCGGTCATGGCGAAGCCGATCACGATGGCGGTCAGCACCAGTGCCTGCGGCAGCGGATCGGTATAGCTGAACGAGGTGCCCAGAATGGCGGCACCTTCCAGTTTCAGGCGGCCGCTGGAAAACAGGAACAGGTTAACGGCATAGGAGAGCAGGGTCAGTCCCATAACCACCGGGAAGGTGCGTCCCCGCAGACAGAGGAACACGCCCGAGAACGTGAGCAGGCCAACACAGGCGGCGTAAACAGCTTCCATTATTCAGACTCCGGCTGAGTAGGACGATGGCTGGTGGTCAGCTTGCCCAGGTTGGCAAGAATCAGCAGGGTGGCGCCGACCACTGTCAGGTAAACCCCCAGGTCGAACAGCATGGCGCTGGCGAGCTCGAATTCGCCAATCCACGGCAGGTGGAAGTGGTCGAACCAGGAGGTCAGGAACGGACGGTCGAACAGCCAGCTGCCCAGGCCGGTCAGGGCGGCGATCAGCACACCGCTGGCGATCAGCCACTGGTAGTCGAGCTTCAGGCGTGCCTTGATCCAGTCGACACCATGGGCGACATACTGCTGGACCAGAGCGACCGAGGTGACCAGGCCGGCGATGAAACCGCCGCCAGGCAGGTTATGGCCGCGCAGGAAGATATAGACGGATACCAGCAGGGCCAGCGGCAGCAGGCTCTGCGAGATCACGGCCAGCATCACCGGGTGACGGTCACGGGTCCAGGGACGGCCGTTTTCGTCACCGGCCGGCATGAACAGGCGCATGCGGGCGATCAGCTTGAAGATCCCCAGTGCGGCGATGCCGAGTACGGTGATCTCACCCAGCGTATCGAAGCCGCGGAAATCCACCAGGATCACGTTGACCACGTTGGTGCCGCCGCCACCGGTCTTGCTGTTGGCGAGGAAGAAGTCAGAGATGCTGGTCAGTGGTCGGGTCATCATCGCGTAGTTGATGGTGCCGATGATGCCGCCGAGGAGCGCGGCAATGCCCAAGTCGCGGACTACACGGCGAGGGGAGGATTCCTTCGGCGTTTTCTGCGGCAGGAAGAACAGCGCCAGCATCAGCAGAATCACGGTGACCACTTCAACCGACAGCTGGGTCAGCGCCAGATCCGGGGCGGAGAAGCGGGCGAAGGCGATGGACACGATCAGGCCGACCACCGACAGTGTCAGCAGGGCGATCATGCGCTTGCGATGCCAGATCATTGTGGCCAGTGCGCTGAGGCAAAGCAGTACCGCGGCGGTAATCTCGACCGTATCGATCGGCAGATGCGGGCGCAGACCGGCGGTGGTATCCAGGTCCATCAGCGGCCCGGCGGTCAGCACCAGTGCAAACAGCAGCAACAGCAGCATATAGCGCTGCAGGGAACCATTCTCGAAGAAGGCATGGATACGCGTAGCACCGGCCACCAGCGACTGAATCATGCGCTCAAACGCCAGCTTGGCATCGTGCTCCGGGAACTGAGCCTGGAACTGGTACAGGTGGCGGCGGTTGTAGTAGATCACCAGGCCACCGAGCATGGCGATGATGCTCATCACCAGCGGCAGGTTGAAGCCGTGCCAGATCGACAGACTGTACTCCGGCAGGTTGCCGGCCAGGACCGCCGAGGAGGCTGACGACAGCAGGTCGCCGACGATGTAGCCCGGGAACACCCCGACCAGCAGGCAGAGCGCGACCAGAATTTCCACCGGGATGCGCATGTAGCGGGGCGGCTCATGCGGGGTCTTCGGCAGGTCGATCGGTTCGCCGTTGAAGAAGACGTCGTGGATGAAACGGGTCGAGTAGGCTACCGAGAAGACGCCGCCCAGCGTCGCCAGTACCGGGATCATCCAGGACAGCGAACCCAGGGCGACCTGGTGCAGCGTCTCGGCGAAAAACATCTCCTTGGACAGGAAGCCGTTGAGCAAGGGCACGCCCGCCATGGAGGCCGCGGCGACCATCGCCAGCGTGGCCGTATAGGGCATGTATTTCCACAGGCCGTTCAGCTTGCGCATGTCGCGGGAGCCGGATTCATGGTCGATGATGCCGGCGGCCATGAACAGCGAGGCCTTGAAGGTGGCGTGGTTGATAATATGGAAGATCGCCGCCACCGCGGCCAACTGGGTATCCATGCCCAGCAGCAGGGTGATCAGGCCCAGGTGACTGACGGTGGAATAGGCCAGCAACCCCTTGAGGTCATGCTTGAACAGGGCGATATAAGCCCCCAGCAGCAGCGTGGCCAGGCCGGTCAGGCTGACGATCAGGAACCAGAGTTCGGTGCCGGACAGTACCGGGTAGAAGCGGGCCAACAGGAAGATTCCGGCCTTGACCATGGTGGCCGAGTGCAGGTAGGCACTGACCGGCGTCGGGGCGGCCATGGCGTGGGGCAGCCAGAAATGGAACGGGAACTGCGCCGACTTGGTGAAAGCGCCGAGCAGCACCAGCACCAGCGCGATCGGGTAGGCCGCATGCTCACGCAGGGTATCGCCGCTGGCCAGCACCACGCTGAGGTCGTAACTGCCGACAATATGGGCGATCAACAGCAGGCCAGCCAGCAGCGCCAGACCGCCGGCCCCGGTAACGGTCAGGGCCATGCGGGCGCCCTTGCGGGCCTCGCTCTTGTGATTCCAGAAGCTGATCAGCAGGAAGGAGCTGATACTGGTCAGCTCCCAGAACAGCCATAGCTGGATCAGGTTGTTGGCGGTGACGATGCCGACCATCGCCGTCATGAACAGGATCAGGTAGGCATAGAACCGTGACATGGAGTCCTGTTCGGACAGATAGTAGCGGGCATAGAGAATGACCAGCAGGCCGATGCCGAGAATCAGCATACAGAACAGCAGCGCCAGACCATCCAGACGGAAGGACAGGTCCAGTCCCATCGCGGGTATCCAGCTGAAGCTCTGCTGCAGGGTCTCTCCCTGCAGGATCTGCGGCGACAGGCTGAGTGCCATGGCCAGTGCGAGCGCGGGCAGTATCCCGGTGAACAGGGCACAGGCGCTGCGTCCGAAACGCTCACTGAGCAGGGGAACCAGGGTGCCGATCAATGGCAATAGCGGGATCCAGAATAAGCTCATCAGCGTGTCGGGCTCCGGTCAGTCTCGATAAACATGTATTAGATTCTATTAATATTATCTCAAGGGATTGCCCTTTTATACCGTTTGGCACTGCGGGCGTCTACCGTTGACAAGTCGGTCAGGATGCGACCTCCGTGCCGGGTAAGGTGGGCACGGAGGTCTGGGGGCAGGAGGGATCAGAACAGCAGTTTCTGGACGGTATCCAGCACCGTGGCTTCGGTCCAGGGTTTGGTCAGATAGGCGGACACACCGGCAGCCTCGGCTTCACCGCGGTGCTTGTGCGTTGATCGCGAGGTGATCATGACTACCGGAATCCGGTTGTACTTGTCACTGTTACGGACGATCGCCGCCAGCTCCATGCCGGTCATGCGCGGCATCTCCAGGTCGGTCAGGATCAGCTCGGGTGGGTCCGAACGGACCTTGTCGAGGGCGTCCAGGCCGTCAATGGCAGTGGACACCTGATAGCCACTGTCACTGAGCAGGGTTGCCAGGGTCTTGCGCGCACTGAGCGAGTCATCCACCACCAGCACGTGCGGCAGGCGCAGTTCAAAAGCTGCTTCCGACGTGTCGTGAGCCGGCCCCAGGATGGAGTCACGGTCGAGAATGCGAGCCTGGAGGTCGATGATCGGCGCCACTTCGCCGTTGGCGAGGATGGTGACACCGGGAACCCCGGCAATATCGGGCAGGTGCTCGCCCAGCGACTTGAATACCAGTTCCCGGTGCGCCAGTACTTCACGCACCAGTACCGCCGCCTTGCGGCCATGGTCCAGGTTGACCATCAGCACCGGGTGGATCCGAGTGTTGTGGTAATCCTTGGAAGGTTCGCCGATCAGGCTTTCCAGCGTGTAGGCCGGATACTCGCCTTCCTCGGTGGTGAAGGTCAGGCCGTTGTCGGTCTGCTTCAGCTCACCATCCAGTGACAGCATGCTCTGTTCAACCGTATGGCTGGACAGGGCGAAGACGCGGCGGCTGTCGGAGCGCACCAGCAGCGTATGAACCAGCAGTGAAGACGCCGGCATGGACAGTTCGAAGCAGCTGCCCTGACCCTGGGTCGAGTCGATGTTCAATGACCCCTGCATGCGGGTCACCTGCTGGTAGACCACATCCATGCCGATGCCGCGACCGGAAAGCTGGCTGATCTCGTCACGGGTGGAAAACCCGGGAACCAGAATCAGACGCTGGATGTCACGATCGCTCAGCTCGGCATCGGGGCTGATCAACTCCTTGCGCACGGCGATGTCACGTACCCGCTGCAGATTGATGCCGGCACCGTCATCTTCACAGCTGACATGGACCTTGCCGTTGCGCTGGTTGAAGCGGATGGTCAGGGTGCCGGTTTCATCCTTGCCGGCTTCAAAGCGCAGGTGCGGTGTTTCCAGACCATGGTCGACGGCGTTGCGGATGATGTGCATCAGCGGGTCGGCCAGCTGGTTGAGGATCTGGCTGTCCATCATCACGTCTTCGCCTTCGATCAGCAGACGCGCTTCCTTGCCGGCGGCGCTGCAGGCCTGACGCATGATGCGCTGCATGCGCGAGCTGATCGTTTTCACCGCCACCAATCGGGTATGCAGAACGTTATCGAGGGACTCTTTCTGCAGGTTGCTCTGGCGGACATGCAGCTCGGCCAGCTGGCGTAGCTGATGGTCCGCTTCCAGGTCTACCTCACGTACGTCGGCAACTGCTTCCTGCAGCTGCGACAGGGTGGTGTGCATGGTGTTGTAACGGTCCATCTCCAGCGGGTCGAAGTTGCTGTCGCCTTCATGCAGATGATTGTTGAGCGTGAAGTGGTCCTGCAGCTGCTGCTCCAGGTCGAACAGTACCTTCTGCAGCGCACGCTGACGTTCACGGTTGGAACGACTGAGGCGGCGCAGCTGGGTCAGGGAGTCGTCAAGCTGGGCATTCAGGGTGCTGGATTCACCGGCGATACGGAACAGGTTATCGAGGATGCTCACCGGTACGCGCAGGTGGGCGTGCTCCTTCTCCCCCTCATGACCTGCCGCTGATGCGGGCTTGGCCGCCGGCTTGGGTGCCGTGGGTGCCGGCTGGGCTGCGTGCGCTGCCCGGTCGGCTTCAGTCAGGGCTTCGGCCGCACAGTCTACGCCCTCGGTCTGCAGACGGTAGAACCAGGTCATCATCTGCTGCAGCTGCTGTTGAGCATTATCCGGTGCATCGGTGCTCTCGGTGATGCTTTCGCACATTTGTGCCAGGCAGTCCGATGCTTCGGTCAGGTCGTGGGTCAGCTTGCTGCCGGGGAAAGTCTTGGCATCGGTCAGCACCTCGAGAATATCTTCAAGGTGATGGGTCAGATTGGCCAGGCCCTTGATACCGGCCATGTTGGCCAGGCCCTTGATGGTATGGGCGGCGCGCTGAGCGCTGAGCAGAGAATCGGCCTCGTGGTCGACCAGTACCGCCTGCAGGTGGGTCTGAAATTCCTCCACCAGCACTGGCAGCTCGTCGTAGAGCATCTCCATCAACTGGGGATCGATATCGTCGCCGATCGCCAGGATGACATCTTCCGGCGTGGCGGTTTCACACTCGATCTCGTCCGGTGACTGGATGCTGGCCAAGGCCAACAGCGCCGAGATGACCGCACCCTGCTGCGGATCGGCGTGGATCGGCAGCAGGTCATCACTGATCAGGTCTATCAGGTCTTCGCGGATACTCTTTTCGGCCAGCGCTTCCAGGTGCTGGTGTACTGCCTGCAGACAGGCTGCAAAGTGTGTGCACTGGGCAGCCTGGAACTGCTCCGGGTGCTTGCGGAACCAGGCCAGGTTGCGCTCAAGGCCGGTCAACAGCAGGTTCAGGCCGTGCATATGTACGGTGGTGCAGGCACGAGCCAAGGGCATCAGAGCATCCTGGCTGGCTTCCAGCAGGTGATCCGCAAGGCTGACATCAACGTTATTCCACTGCTCCTGCAGTGCCTGCAGCGAGCCGACCAGCATGGTCAGAATACCGGGGTCGACCGACGGGCCGGGCTGCTCCAGCAGTGCCATGTCGATGTCACAGAATGGCGGCAGTGCTTCGGTTGCGTCTTCTGTCGTGGCGTCTGCGGGCTCGTCAATCAGGAAGGTCTCCTGATCCGTGTCGGCTTCAGCGGCAAGGAACTCGGCCAGCAGTTCGCGCTGGGCATCGATATCCTCGGCCTCCAGCGGTTCCGGCCAGTCCGGGGCGGCCAGCAGGTCGAGGGTTGCCTCGGCACTGGTGCGGGATCGGGTCTCGATCAGGTCGTGCAGCACCGGCTTGATCGCCTTGATCAGCGGATGATCCAGGTTGTCGCAGTTGCTGATCAGTTCGACACCCAGAGCGACCAGGTCGGCCAACAGCGGGGTGTCCGTTTCTGCCAGCGGCTCGCTCAGATCACCGAGCAGCTCTGCCAGTGCGTCCGGCGAGTCGGCCGTATCCAGGATGGAGGCGGTGCCGCTCGCATCCGGAGTCGATTCAACGGCCAGTGCTTCAGGCTCAGCGACTGGTGCGGCTTCGGCCGCTTCGGACAGGTCTGCGTTGGCTGCATAGTACTCATCGAGCAGGGCGCGCTGGTCGTCGATATCCTCGGCCTCCAGCGGTTCGGGCCAGCCCTCGGCACCCAGCAGGTCGACGATCGCTTCGGCATGGCTGCGTTCCGGGTTGTCGATCAGGGCCAACAGCAAGGGCTTGGCCTGGTCGATGACCGGCAAGTCCAGGGTTTCGCAGCTGCCGATCAGTTCCGTGGCCAGGGCAATCAAGTCGGCCAGCAGGGGGTTATCGGCCTCGGCCAGTGGCTCGCTCAACTCGGTCAGCAGGTCTACCAGTGCGTCCGGCGAATCGGCGCTGTCCAGTGGCGAGCTGATTGTCTCGCCATCGTCACAGTCGAGTGGCGCCGATACCTGTTCCTGCTCTGGCTCAGGCGCTATCTCTGCCTGTACCGAGTCCGCTTGCTCCTCTTCGGGTTCGGCATAGACTTCGTCGAGCAGAGCTCGCTGGTCGGCAATATCCTCGGCGTCCAGTGGTTCGGGCCAGTCCTCGGACCCCAGCAGGTCGATGACGGCCTCGACCGTCGCGCGCTCTGGACGTTCGATCAGGGCCAGAATCAGTGGCTTGGCCTGAGCGATGATCGGCAGGTTCAGGGATTCACAGCTGCCGATCAACTCGGTGGCCAGAGCGACCAGGTCGGCGGGCAGCAGATTGTCGGCTTCGGCCAGGGGTTCGGCCAGCTCAGCCAGCTGTTCGGCCAGGTCTTCGGGCGAGTCGACACTTGCGGTCGCTTCCTGCGAGTCATCGTCGGCTGTACCCTCGGCACTCATTGATGAGTCGTTGTCGTTTTGTGCTGAGTCAAATTCGAGTTCCGCTTGCAGGCCTTGATCGGCAATATCGGCAGTCAGATCCTGCTCGGCTTCGGCTTCGGCTTCGGCTTCGGCTTCGGCTTCGGCTTCGGCTTCACCAAAGACCTCATCCAGCAGTTCGCGTTGGCCTTCGATATCGTCGGCATCCAGGGGTTCGGGCCAGTCTTCCGCGCCCAGTAGCTCTATAACGGCTGCTGCGTTGGCACGGTTTGGCTGTTCGATGAGGGCCAGCAGAAGGGTTCTTGCGCGGACAATAATGGGCAGCTGTGCGTCGTCGCAGCTGTCGATCAGTTCGGTCGCCAGGGCGACCAGGTCCGCCGGCAGCGGGTTATCCAGTTCGGCCAGGCAAGTCGCCTGTGTCTGCAATTGCTCGGCCAGAGCCTGCGGAGAGTCGATGGTAACCGTGGACTCGACTGCAGAGGGTTCTGTTTCCGGGTCGTCGATGATCAGGTCGTCCAGGCTGAACAGGAAGTCTTCGTCAGCGGAAGCGACTGCTGTATCCGGGGTATCGGCTGTGTTCTCTGGGGCCGTTTCAACACTGTCTGGTTGCTGGCGCTGCTGCCAGTCTTCCTGCAACAGCTCCGGCAGCGCTTCCAGGTCATCCGGGTCGAGCGGATTCTGCCAGTCATCACCGCTCAGCATCGACAGCGCTGATGACAGCTGTTCGTCAGAGGGCTGCGCCTGTGCGACTGAAGGCATCAGCGAGAAGAGCGCCAGCAGTTGCTGTTGCTGTTCCGGTGTCAGTGCGGCTTCGGGTTCTTCGGCTTCAAGCAGTTCGGTCAGCAGGGCCAGAAGGTCGGCACTGCCTGACCAGCCCGCCTCGAAACAGGCGTCTGCCAGCGGTGGCAGCTGCTCCGTCAGCTGTGCCGGTTGCACCCCGGTGCTATTCCCCAGCAGCACCTCGATAGCGGAAAGCTGGGGACCCGCCGCTGACCATTGCGCCATGTCGGTCGTCACGCTTTACTCCGAATGCTGCAGTTTGAATACACTGATGGAGCGCTGGAGCTCATCGGCGGCGCCTACCAGGCGTTCAGACAGCTGCTTCTGCTGCAGCATCTCGGCGTTGGTGGCCTGGGTGAACTCATTGATACTGCCGGCGCGCTGGCGCAGGTTCTGGGCCAGCTTGGCCTGTCCGGTGGCGTTCTGGGCGATACGGACGACGGACTCAACCAGAGACTGGGTAGTCACTCGGGTCTCTTCCATACGTTCACCGGCCTGTTCCGCCAGGCGGGTACCGGCAACCACGTCTTCGATTACGGTGTTGATAACGTGAACGGTATCAGCGGTTTCCAGCTGGATGTTGTTAACCAGGCTTTCGATCTCGGAGGTCGCCTCACGGGAGTTTTCCGCCAGACGCTGTACCTCGTCTACTACCACCATCAAGCCACGACCGGCTTCACCGGCGGATGCCGCGTGCATACTGGCGTTGAGTGACAGAATGTGGGTACGCTCAGAAATGTTGTTGATCAGGTTGATGATACCGCCGATCTCCTGGGAACGTTCACCCAGACGTTTGATACGTTTTTCCGCCTCGTGGATCGTCTGACGGATCTTGTTGATGCTGTCGATGGTGGCGGATACCGATTCCTTGGCGTTTTCGGAGGTGCTGATCGCTTTCTGGGACGCACTGTTGGTCACAGCGGCAAGCTTGGCGATCAGCTGCATCGCCTGGATTGCGGAGTCCAGACCTTCCAGGGTCTCGTTAATCTCTTCCTGCTCCTTGGTCGCCTGCAGCAGTACCGCTTCAGACTGGGTCTTAACCTGTACGGAGGTCGTGTTGACCTCGCTGGTGACCGTGCTGACTTCACGCAGTACGTTCTCGATCGAGTTGGTCAGCTGGTTGATGGAGTCGGCTACCGCACCGGTGATATCTTCCGCCACCGGTACGCGTACGGTCAGGTCTCGCTGACTGATCTTGAAGACGCTCTGGATCAGTTCGATGATCGAGGCGTTGAGCTTCTTGTTCTCCGCAGCCTGTTTGGCCAGGGCTTCCTCTTTTTCGTCCAGCAGGGTATCCAGTACCGTTGCCATCTGCCCCAGCTCATCCTTGGTCTCCAGGCGGGTACGGGCTTCGGTGTCACCGGCACGCACCGCATCCACGGTGTTCTGAATGCGCTGAACCGGGTCAAGTACGCCGTATTTGGTGATCGCCAGGGCGATGGCCAGGGCAAGGCCAAGGACCACCAGAGAGGCGAAGAACAGCTTGATCATCTGGGCCATCGCCTCGGAACGGGCCTTACTGTCATAGTCGGCATAGACATTGATCAGCAGCTGCAGGCTGGCGTTGACCTCACGCAGATCTGCAAGCAGCGTGCTGAAGGTCTGCTGCATCAGCGCGGCCTGCAGCGTGGGCGCGGAGCCCTGCGCACGAATCTCGCTCAGTCGGGCCATCTTGTCCGCCAGACCCAGCGCTTCCAGACGTTGCTGGATGTTGTGGCGATCCTCATCGCTGCGCAGACGCTGCATCAGCGACTTCAGGCCGTTGTTGAAGTTCTCGGCGGCAACTGCGAACTCGGTCAGGTTCTTGTCATTGGGTGACAGGCGGGCTTCTGTCAGGGCCTGCTGCACATCCACCAGCAGAAAGTCGAGACGTGAAGTGTCTTCAGCCAGCTGGCGGGTCTGTCGGCTCACCGACTGCGACTGTTCATCGATGACGATGGTCTGATAGTAGGCGACAGCGATGGCGATGATGCCTGCGATCAGAAGTACACCGGAAATGGCGAACTTGATCCCCATCCGTATGTTCTGCAGTTCCCAGAAAAGAGGCATGTGTAGTTCCTTTCAGCAAAATGGACGACCAAGGGTGTTATTCGAACATCGCGGCCGGTTGATAGAAGGTTTTCTTCAGTTTCTGCAGCAGCGCCTGGTGATCAAGCTCGTACCAGGTCGTTTCCTGGGCGTGATACTGCTGACTCAGGAAAGGCTGAAGCGGCTTGGGGGCTGAAGGCTCCGCCACGTCATGCTCACCGATCCGCTCCGGGTCGGTGACAACCGTGGGGATCCGGTTCAGCAGGAAGCCGGCCGTATGAGGTTGCTGATCCAGCAACAGAATCCAGTAGGGCTCCCGCAAATCGGTACGCTCTTGCTGCGCCATGTAGGGCAGGTCGTAGACCGGTACCGTGTGCCCTCGATGGTTGATGAAACCGGCAAACCAGGGCGGACTGTCCGGCAAGGGACAGATCGCGCTTCTGGATGCCAGTTCGGAGAAGGTGCCGGCGGTCAGCAAAAAATGCTGACCATCGAGCTCGAACCCGTGCCGGATCTCATCAAAGCTGGGGGCGTCTTCCTGATTGGCGGGGAGGGGAAGGTCAGAGCTGTCGGGCTGGATAAGGTCATCCATCAAAGCACTGCTCTCCTCAACTGAAGGCCTTGACCTGGTCCAGGATCTCCTGGTCCGTATACGGCTTGCCCACGATGGCGCTTGCGCCCTGCAGCTGGGCCCATACGCGGTCCGCATCCTCGTGCTTGCTGGATACGATCACCACCGGAATGCCTTTGGTATCGGCGCCGCTGGTAATCTGACGGCAGGCAGAGAAACCGTCTACCTCCGGCATCACGATATCCATGAAAATCAGGTCGGGTTTTTCCTGTTCGGCCAGGTTGATCCCTTGCTGGCCATTTGCGCCGACGATGATCTCCGCACCGGTCGACTGAAGGATCTCACGCAGTCGCTGCTGCTGTACCGGATCATCCTCTACGATCAGAATCTTGTTGACTGCCATGTGTGTATTTCCAGTATTCGCTCTAATTGATCCAGTCTTTATTTCTTGAACTCGCTGACCCAGCGGGAAACACGCTTGATGACCTTTTGGAACTCCACGTGATCGATCGGCTTGGTCAGGTAAGTGGATGATCCTGCCATTATCCCCTTCACTTCGTCCAGAGGAGAGGTTTTCGACGAAAGCATGATAATCGGCGTTTTTTTCCAACCCGGCATCTGGCGCAGGCGGGTGCAGGTCTCAAATCCGTCGATACCCGGCATCATGATGTCGAGGAAGATGAAGTCGTAATGGTGCTTGCCGGCTTTTTCCAGCGCGGTTTCACCGTCGTCGGCGAAGTCGATCTCCACCGGCTGATCCATGTGCTGCAGCTCCTTTGCCAGCATCTGCTGCATCGGATGGCTGTCATCAACGACCAGCACGGAATAGCTGTCGTCGCTGTGCTGCTCGGCCAGCTCGGCTTGCTGACGGCGCACTGCTTCGATCTGGGCGTCGTATTTGCTGAACGGGTTGTCCTTCTCGGCTTCCGCTTCAGTGGTTACGGCTTCCAGCAGCTGTTCCGGCTCCGCTTCGACCACTGTCACGGTCGGGGCTTCGGCGACAGGAGCAGCGGCCTGGGCTACGGCCGCGCTGACGTCTTCTTCACATACCGCAACCGGCTCGACAATTGTTTCAGCCGTTTCGACGACCTCTGTCACGACTGCCTTTTCAACCACGACGGTTTCGGCCTGCGGCAGTGGTTCAAAGGCTTCCAGCGTGCGCAGTACGCGCGAGGAAATAAACGGCAGCTTGATATGGGCCTGCTGATCGCTTTCAGGCTTTTTCTTGTTGACCAGGACCAGTCGTTCTTCCCGGTAGGACTCGGGCAATTCGGCCAGTTCAGCATGGTCAGACAGTGCGTCACCAAACACCAGTACCAGATCTGCCAGGTTATCGGCATCAAAGGCGGTCAGCGACAGCGTCTTGCTCTTGGATAGGGTCAGAATCTTTTCCAGCTTCTTCAGCTGATCTTCCGGGAAACCGATTGTCCCAATCTTCATGCGTCTTCCCTGTTCAGTTAGTCCGGACAGCTCAGGCCCACGGACGAGGGTAGGAATGGATGCATATTCAAGCACGTAAATAATGCAGTTCGGTTACGGTTTTAGACCATCCGAACATTGATGACAATAGCGTGACATCATAAAAAACCATTCTTTTAATGTGTGTATGTTTATGGATACACTCAAGCCTTTTAGGCTAAAACGGGTGTTCTGAAAACAGGGCTTTTTGAGGTGTTTTGGTAAAAAAATGGCTGGTTGATTCTTGTACAGCCAGGGCCGTGCAGGGAGGTCAAAAAAGTGTGTATCAGGAGGGGAGGATTCAATCGCTGCTGGATCATTTGGCTGCGAGACGAAACCCCGACACCATCAAGGTGGCAAAGGTCTGCCTGGCGACTGGAGCACGATGGTCAGAGGCAGAAAGTTCGACCGCTTCTCAGGTCCGAAATAATCAGATCACGTACCACCATACCAAAAGCGGGAAGAGTCGAAGCGTCCCGATCGCAGAGTGACTTTGCCAAGAGATCAAAACGAAAGAGAAAGGGCGGCTGTTTGGTGACTGTTACCAGTCATTTACCAACGCCCTGGAGGAGTCGGGTATAGAGTTGCCGAAGGGGCAGAGAACCCACGTCCTCCGGCATACATTCGCCAGTCACTTCATGATGAATGGCGGGAACTTGCTGACGCTTCAAAAGGTGCTGGGGCACGCATCCATTCAGATGGCGATGCGGTATGCACATTTGGAACCAGAACACCTAGACGAGGTTTAAAAAAGAATCCTTTAATAGGCTATTCCTGGTTTTTGTCACGTTTTTCTATACCTTCAAGCTTACCTGCGGGTAAGCTGCTATAGAGATCATCAATATGTTTTGGAAGTGTAATCATTTGCTCGCAAATTAGATTAACTAGCGTGAATAAGCTTAAAGCTGCCTCTTTATTATCATCTAAATAAATTTTCCCAGGATGAACTGAGTCATTACCTATAACTCGAACTATATCAAGGGGTTTTTGGACCATAGGATTAAGTCATTTTTTAACAAGGGAAGCAATATCGCTATTGATGTCTTTCCCAGGTTCACCAAGCTCCTTGCATAAATGTTGTATGAAAAGTCTTAGCAAAGCTGCTGATCCCTTTGGAGATTTTGAAACTATCGATAAAGCCTCGTCATAAATCTTCATTATATGTGGAGGCATATCAGGGTTTCTAGTTATGACGATTTCGGAATCTGGATATATGATCTTGTCATGAATCCAAATTGCTATGTTTTCACAGTTTTGGCATACAGAGAAGTGAATGTTATCAAATCTTGATCTTGTAGTAATGCCATCAGTTTCACTGAAAACAAATGGCATTTTGGAATCTATTTTTCCCTATTTTGGCTGATTTTTTCATTTTCAGGGTTTTTACTTGATCCGTCCATTAAAATTCTATTAAGAGAAAAATCATCTATTAATATTGGGGTTCTTGTACGGCCCTACATTATCCGGCCATAGGAGGTATACCAATGTTGAGTAGAAAAGGCTTCGCAGTGAGGACAATTAAAAGCTGTTTTTTCAACATGAGGAAATTTATCTGAACTAGATATTTAAATTCCTTGAGTAGTTAATCGGGGCAGTAATACTCAACCATGACTTTTGCTTTGTCACTGCCAGTTGAGCGTAAGTTATCCATCCAGAATTGGCACTTAGGGTCGGAAAGCTTTTTCATGTACTCGGCACGATCTCGACCAGCCTCAAGTTGTGCTTCCCTTGCAATGCGCTCCTCTTCCAATCTGAGGCGTCTTTCTTCCAAACGTTGCTGACGGGCGCGGTTCTCGGCTTCAAGGCGCTGACGGGCTTCTATGGAGGCTTGGCGAGACTGTTCGCTGATACGCTGCATGCTCTGCTGAAATCCCTGAGCAGCCGCTTCAATGGCTTTGGCGAGACGATATTCCTGGTACTTCTGATAGCCGAACCAGCAGAGGAACAAAACGATGCCGCCTAACACAATACCAAGGGCGACTTGTGCCCACAAGGGAACGTCAGAGGTAGCCGGAGGGGGAGACCTGAAGGTGACAGGTTCAGGGATGATGCGTTCATCGGGATCGAGTCGCATGGTACCTCCTTGTTTTTGTCCGGCCCAGATTTATATGGACACTTCATGGACACTTTCGGTACTACTCCATGATCCGAAAGTTTGTAACCCCTTGATGTAAATGGTGGGCCCAGCAGGACTTGAACCTGCGACCAATGGATTATGAGTCCACTGCTCTGACCAACTGAGCTATAGGCCCGGGGAAGGTGCGCCAATGATAGCATGTCCTGTCATTGGCGCAATATGATGAAAATAAACGATTATTCGTCGATGAAGGTGCGCAGGTGATCGGAGCGGCTCGGGTGACGCAGCTTGCGCAGCGCCTTGGCTTCGATCTGACGGATACGCTCACGGGTTACGTCGAACTGCTTGCCCACTTCCTCGAGGGTGTGGTCGGTGTTCATGTCGATACCGAAGCGCATGCGCAGGACTTTGGCTTCACGTGCAGTCAGGCCGGAGAGGATCTCGCGGGTCGCTTCACGCAGGCCTTCGCCGGTCGCAGTATCCACCGGTGAGGACAGGGTGGTGTCCTCGATGAAGTCGCCCAGGCTGGAGTCTTCGTCGTCGCCGATCGGTGTTTCCATGGAGATCGGTTCCTTGGCGATCTTCAGCACCTTGCGGATCTTGTCTTCCGGCATCTCCATGCGCTCGGCCAGCTCTTCCGGGGTCGCTTCGCGGCCCATCTCCTGCAGCATCTGGCGGGAGATACGGTTGAGCTTGTTGATCGTTTCGATCATGTGCACCGGAATACGGATGGTGCGTGCCTGGTCAGCGATGGAGCGGGTGATCGCCTGACGGATCCACCAGGTAGCGTACGTGGAGAACTTGTAGCCACGACGGTACTCGAACTTGTCCACAGCCTTCATCAGGCCGATGTTGCCTTCCTGAATCAGGTCGAGGAACTGCAGACCACGGTTGGTGTACTTCTTGGCGATGGAGATTACCAGACGCAGGTTGGCCTCAACCATTTCCTTTTTGGCACGGCGGGCGCGAGCCTCACCGATGGAGAGGTTACGGTTAACCTCCTTGATTTCGGCCAGGGTCAGGCCGGAGTTCTCTTCGATCTGCAGCAGGCGGCGCTGGGCGCGCTGAAGATCGGGCATCTGGCGGCTGATGGCGGCAGCAAAGGGCTTGCCGCTGTTGGCCAGTGAGTCGAGCCATTCCTGGCTGACTTCGTTGCCCGGGAAGCTCTTGATGAAGACCGGGCGTGGCATCTTGGCACGCTGGGTACAGATGCGCATGATGGTGCGCTCCTGTTTGCGGATGCTGTCGATGCAGGTGCGTACACGGTCGACCAGCAGGTCGTAGTAGCGCGGTGACAGCTTGATCGGCGCGAAAGCGTTGGCCAGGGCCATGGCAGCGAATTCGATCTCGTCGACAGAGCCGCCACGCTGTACGGTCGCGTACAGGTTGTCCAGGCACTCCTGGATCAGGCCGAAGCGCTGACGTGCTTCCTCGGGATCGGGGCCGCGCTCCTTGTCATCGCTGGAGTCGCTGTCCTTGTTGTCATCGTCATCATCATCGTCGTCGTCATCGCTGTCGTCCTGGTCGTCATCATCCATGTCGACCGGTGCTTCAGTTTCGTTTTCGGGGACGTCAGAGTCGGGGTCGATGTAGCCGCTGAAGATGTCGCTCAGGCGGCCTTCTTCCTGCAGTACCTGGTTGTAGGCATCGAGAATGATTTCGACACTGCCCGGGAAGCGGGACAGGGCCATCATCACTTCGCGGATGCCTTCTTCGATCCGCTTGGCGATGTCGATCTCGCCCTCACGGGTCAGCAGTTCAACGGTACCCATTTCGCGCATGTACATGCGCACCGGGTCGGTGGTGCGGCCGGCATCGGACTCCACGGCAGCCAGAGCGGCTACGGCTTCGTCGTCGGCTTCTTCGGCGGAATCACCGCCGCTCAGCAGGAGATCTTCGGCATCCGGTGCTTCTTCAGCAACACGAATACCCATGTCGTTGATCATGCGGATGATATCTTCGACCTGATCCGGGTCGGCGATGTCTTCCGGCAGATGATCGTTAACCTCGGCATAGGTAAGATAGCCCTGTTCTTTACCCCGGGCGATCAGTTCCTTAAGACGAGACTGCTGTTGGGATGTGTCTGACATAGAACCCCTGCAACGAATGAATGCTGATGTGACAGATGGCGGAAAAATGAACGCGATATTATACCTGATCGGGCCGTTTGCGGCTACAGGCAGCTGATTGCTACGCCGCCAATATTGACCACGTCGTTAAGAGAATAGATCAGAAATCAGGCGATTGCCTGCAAACGGCCGTCATTTCAGTGTTGTCGCTCAAGCAGTAGTTGCTGCAGGTCGCGCTTCTCTTGTTCTGTTAATGGGGCCTGGCGCGATTTTTTCAACAGCTGGTCCAGCTGGGCTTCCTGGCGGCGGGCCAGCAGGCGTTTGAGCGTATCATTGAGCAGAGTCGTTACGTCCACATCGCCGAGAATGGGGTCCAGATGGGAGATTTCGTTGAGCAGCATCAGGTCGGAGCGGCGTTCTTCCAGGTCCTGCCAGTCCACCAGCAGGGTGCCCAGCGAGCTGGCGGGATCTTTCTGCAGGTAATCCAGCAGGTTGATCAGGACGTCGATGTTGGGCTCGAGCAGGGGGCGGAAGCTGTCGGCTGCCGGGGCGCTGCGGGCCAGTTCGGGGTGGTGCAGCAGAATCGAGATCGCCTGGTTGACCAGATCGCGCGAGCCGCTCTTGCCGATCTTGCCAGTCTTGGACCGCTGGGGGGCGGCAGGCGAGGTTGGGTAGTCCCGCGGCCCCTGAACACTGGCATAGTCCTCGTAGCCGGCATTGTCGTATGGGTCATCCCCTTGATCATAGCTGACTCGATCGGAAGGCTGGCTGCTTCTGGCGGGGTTTGCCGGTGCTTCATGGGTGGCCTGGTGCAGGTCGATGACGCTGCTGAGCTGCTCCAGACTGAGGCCTGTGATCTCGCAGATCCGGTCCAGCATCATCTGCTTGAGCAGGCTGGGGTGCATTGAGTTGATCAGTGGCAGGGCGGTGTTACTGAAGCGGGCGCGACCATCCATGCTGGTCAGGTCAGCATCGTCGCTGAGGGATTTGAAGAAGAATTCGCTCAGCGACAGAGCCTGGGTAACGCGTTCGCTGAAGGCGGCTTCGCCTTCCTGGCGGACCAGGGTGTCCGGGTCTTCGCCGTCGGGCAGGAACAGGAAGCGGGCCTGCTGGCCGTCCTTGATCACCGGCAGAGTAGTGTTCAGGGCGCGCAAAGCCGCGGTGCGGCCGGCCTGGTCGCCATCGAAACAGAAGATCACTTCGGGTACCAGCTTGAACAGGCGCTCCAGGTGTTGTGCCGTGGTGGCGGTACCCAGAGTGGCGACCGACCAGTGAATGCCGTGCTGTGCCAGACTGACCACGTCCATATAGCCTTCGACGATCAGCAGGCGGTCGAGATGATTGCTGTGCTTGCGCGCTTCATAAAGCCCGTAGAGTTCGCGGCCCTTGTGGAACGTCGGGGTTTCCGGCGAGTTGAGGTATTTGGGTTTGTCGTCGCCCAGCACGCGTCCGCCGAAACCGAGTACCCGGCCGCGCACATCGCGAATCGGAAACATGATGCGATCGCGGAAGCGGTCGTAATGGCTCTGCTTGTCTTCGTTGTGGATCACCATGCCGGACTGCTCAAGCAATGCGGTGGCGTTATCGACACTGTCGAAGTGGCGCAGCAGATTGTCCCAGCCGGGCGGGGCATAGCCGATGCCGAAGGCAGCCGCGATCTGGCCGCTCAGGCCACGCTGTTTCAGGTAGTCGACGGCTCGCTTGCGTTCGGGGGAGTGGCGCAGCTGTTGCTGGAAAAAGTTGTTGGCCTGTTCGAGGGCTTCGAACTGGCGCTTGAGCTGCTGTTCGCGCTGGTGGTCGACCTGGCGGCCTTCTTCGCGTGGGACTTCCATGCCGGCGAGCTTGGCCAGCTCTTCAACGGCTTCGGGGAAGTTGAGGCGGTCATATTCCATCAGGAAACCGAGCGCATTGCCGCCAGCGCCACAGCCGAAACAGTAATAGAACTGCTTGTCGGGGCTGACCGAAAAGGACGGGCTCTTTTCCTTGTGGAACGGGCAGAGGCCAGAATAGTTCTTGCCGGCGCGTTTGAGTTTGACGCGGCCGTCTATGACATCAACGATGTTGATGCGGGCCAGAAGGTCATCAATGAAGTGCTGGGGTATTCGACCTGCCATGTTCGCTCCGCGGACAGGTCAGCGTATGCGGACCCTTAGAATTTCTGCTTCACCAGGCCGGATATCTTGCCCATATCGGCACGACCCTGAACCTGGGGTTTGACGATTGCCATCACTTTGCCCATGTCCTGCATGGAGCTGGCGCCGGATTCGGCGATGGCGTCATCAATAATCTGAGTAATCTCAGCATCGCTGAGTGGCTGCGGCAGGAAAGTTTTAATCACCTCCAGCTCCTGCTGCTCCTTCTCTGCCAGTTCGGGTCGCTCAGCCGCCTCGTACTGGGTAATGGAGTCTCGTCTCTGTTTGACCATCTTGTCCAGCACGGTAAGGACGCGGTTATCATCGAGTTCGATGCGCTCATCCACCTCGATGCGCTTCAGCTCCGCCAACATCAGGCGAATAGTGCCAAGACGAATTTTGTCTTTGGCGCGCATGGCATCTTTCATCTGCTCTGTAATAGTGGCTTTCAGATCAGACATGGGATGCTCCTTCGAGTGTGCTGTGGGTCAGGTTACAGAGTAATCAGATCAGTACAGGCGTACGCGGCGAGCGTTTTCGCGCTGGATCTTCTTGGCGTGACGCTTAACGGCAGCAGCGGCTTTACGCTTACGTACGGCAGTCGGCTTTTCGTAGCATTCGCGACGACGAACTTCAGCCAGGATGCCAGCTTTTTCGCAAGAACGCTTGAAACGACGCAGAGCTACGTCGAACGGCTCGTTATCTTTAACTTTAACCTGAGGCATTAATATTCTCCCGGTTTGGTTGATTTGGATTGTCCTCTTTCAGCATAGGCGCAAGGCGCAGATACAGAAAGAAGGCCGCATATTTTAGTCAGGCGGCAACGGTGTGTAAAGACAGAATCCCGTGAATTTTACGGCTAACTGAAGGATAATGACGGCTGTTGAAACGCGCATTTGGGAATGCGTATTTGGGAACGATTGTACCGAGGGGCCGATATGCGAGTGCTGGGCATAGAAACATCCTGTGACGAAACCGGTGTGGCGCTGTACGACAGTGAGCAGGGCTTGCTGTCCGATGCACTGTATAGCCAGGTCAAGATGCACGCCGAGTATGGTGGTGTGGTGCCTGAGCTGGCGTCCCGCGACCATGTGCGCAAACTGCTGCCGCTGATCCGCGAAGTGATGGCCAAGGCCGGTCTGCAGCTGTCGGATGTGGATGCCGTCGCCTATACCGCAGGCCCTGGCCTGATCGGTGCGCTGATGGTCGGTGCATCCACCGGGCGGGCACTGGCGCTGGGGCTCGGCGTGCCGGCGGTCGGCGTCCACCATATGGAAGGCCACCTGCTGGCGCCGATGCTGGAGGAAAACCCTCCAGCTTTCCCCTTCGTGGCTCTGCTGGTGTCCGGCGGTCATACCCAGCTGGTGAGCGTTAAAGGCATCGGTCAGTATGAGTTGCTGGGTGAATCCCTGGATGATGCGGCCGGTGAGGCGTTCGACAAGGCTGCCAAGATGCTGGGACTGGATTATCCGGGAGGTCCGCTGATCGCCAAGCTGGCACAGCAGGGTAACCGGGGGCGTTATCGTTTTCCGCGCCCGATGACCGACCGGCCCGGGCTCGACTTCAGTTTTTCGGGGCTGAAAACCTTCACTCTGAACACCGCCAATGATGCCCGTGATGCCGACGGCAACATCGACCCCCAGACCATGGCCGATATCGCCTGCGCCTTTGAGGATGCGGTAGTCGATACTCTGGCGATCAAGTGCCGTCGTGCGCTGCAGCAGACCGGCATGAAGCAGCTGGTGATCGCCGGTGGCGTCAGCGCCAACCAGCGTTTGCGTGAGCGTCTGGCCGAGGTGGTCAAGAAGGAACGTGCGGGTCTGTTCTATGCACGCCCCGAATTCTGTACCGACAATGGTGCCATGATCGCCTATGCCGGTTGTCAGCGCCTGGTGGCCGGTCAGAGTGCCGACCTGACCATTCTGGCACGGCCACGCTGGCCGCTGGATACGCTGGACGCGATTTAACCGTTGTTCAGAAGTGGTGCTCGCGGCCCGCGATCAGCTTGCGAATGTTGCTGCTGTGTCTGAGGATCAGCAGCAGCGACGTGATGATGAAGGGCCAGAGCAGTGTCGGTGTGAGCAGGTAGCAGAACAGCGGCGTGACCGACGCGGTGGCGATGGACGCCAGTGACGACATCCGGCCGAACAGGAACACCAGCCCCCAGAACAGCAGTTGGCACAGTGCCAGCGGCCAGGATAACAACAGCGAGCAGCCCAGCGTGGTGGCGACGCCCTTACCGCCTCTGAGGCTACTGAAAAAGGGAAACAGGTGGCCGCAGACGGCGGCCAGCATGACCCAGCCCTGCAGCAGTGCAGAAGCGCCGATGTTGATTGCCAGCAACACGGCGGCAGCCCCCTTGCCCAGATCGGCCAGCAGGGTCAGTCCGGCAGCCTGGGGGCCTCCCATGCGCAGCACATTGGTTGCGCCGGGATTGCCGGAGCCCTGGTTGCGCGGGTCTTCCAGTCCCATGGCGCGGCAGATCAGCACGGCGCTGGGAATGGATCCCATCAGGTAGGCACACAACAGCAACAGGTAATCGGGCATGCAGGCGTCCGTTACATAGAGTCCGTTATAAAAGGTCCGTTACACATGCCAGCCGTGACGATGCGCTGTTCGCCGATGGCATGATAAATTGACAGGCACCTTCAACAAGCATATACAAGCGCGCAGCGAGGCTCAAACAGCCCGATCGCAAGCACATAGACAGGAGACAGGATGGATATCGTTTATATACGTGAGCTGCAGGTCGAAACCGTGATCGGCATCTACGATTGGGAGCGAGAGGTGCGCCAGACTGTCAGCCTGGATCTGGAGATGGGTACCGACATTCGTGCCGCGGCAGCCACCGAAGATATCGACAACACCCTGAACTACAAGACGGTGGCCAAGCGATTGATCGCGTTCATCGGTGAGAGCGAATTTCTGTTGGTGGAAACCATGGCGGAAGAGATCGCCCAGATCGTGCAGACGGAGTTCAATGTGCCCTGGCTGCGCCTGCGGCTGAGCAAGCCCGGTGCCGTGCGCGGTGCCCGTGACGTGGGCGTGATCATCGAGCGCGGGACCCGTGACTGATGGTCCGTGTTTATCTGAGCCTGGGCAGCAACAGCGAGCGTGAGCGCCATATCGGCGCCGCGCTTGATGCGCTGTCAGAGCGTTTCGGTGAGCTGCTGATCTCGTCGGTCTATGAAAGCGAGGCCGTGGGGTTCGATGGGGATAACTTCTACAACCTGGTGGTCGGTATCGATACCGACCTGGATGTGGCGCCGCTGTCGGCGTGCCTGAAAGGCATCGAGGACGACAACGGCCGTGACCGCAGTGGCCCCCGTTTCAGTGGCCGTACGCTGGATATCGATATCCTGACCTATGGTGGGCTCAAGCAGCCGGTGGCCGGGGTTCAGCTACCGCGAGAGGAGATCCTGCATAACGCCTTTGTACTGCAGCCGTTGGCAGAGGTCGCCCCGGATGTTTGCCATCCGGTGCTGGGAGAATCCTACGCTCAGCTCTGGCAGCAGTACGATCGCCAGCAGAAGCTCTGGCCGATCGATTTCGACTGGCAGGGGCAGCGTATTTCGCGGGCCGGCTCCAGTAATAGAAAGTAGTAACAGAGAGCCACAGAGGCTAGCTGTAGAGCGAGCGTCCGCCATCCACGGCCAAAACCTGGCCGGTGACATACCCCGCCTGGGCGAGATACAGCACCGCGTCGGCGATATCTTCCGGTCGACCGGTGCGCGCCAGCAGTGTTTTATCCACCACAGCCTGACGTGCGTCTTCGCTCAAGGCGGCCTCAGCTTCCGGCCACAGGATCGGTCCCGGGGCGATGCCGTTGACGCGCACCTTGGGGGCGAGTTCCCGTGCCAGCGACAGCGTCATCATCTTCAGTCCCGCCTTGGCGATCGAATAGACCGGGTAGCCGGTCAGTCCCCGTTCTGCATGCACATCGATCAGATTGATCACATTGCCTTCCGAGTCCTGCAGCAGCGGGTAGAGCGCCTGGGTCAGAAAGAAGGGCGCACGCAGGTTGCTGTTGATCAGTGTATCCCAGTCCTGCTGGCTGACGGAGTCGATCGGCGTCGGGTAGAAGCTGGACGCATTGTTGACCAGCAGCTTCAGCCCGCCTGAAGCCTTTACCTCGTCCGCAAGTCTTGTCACCTGCTCCATCTGCTCCAGATCCGCCTGCAGGCAGCGGCAGCTGTTCGGCCGGAGGCTGTTCAGCTCGTCACGCAGTTGCTCCGCTTCAGTGGCCGAGTGGCGGTAGTGCAGCAGCAGCTCATAGCCCGCCGCATGCAGCTGGCGGGCGATGCAGGCACCGATACGGCGGGCGGCGCCGGTGATCAGGGCTCGCGGTGCCTGGCTCATGCATCGGGCTCCTGGTAGTCGGCACAGAGCTGTTGCTGTCGCCTGGCCAGTGCTTCGCCCAGCGCCTTGCCCTTGAAGCCTTCGGCCATCAGGGCGCGGCTGTCGATCGCCTTGAAGGCGTCAAGCAGCTGGGTCAGACCGGCCAGGCGCCCGGCGGCTTGCGCCGGATTGATCGCCTGCGCGATCGCGATCAGGTCCGCCAGCTGCTCCGGGCGGCGCAGCAGGTCGAGCCCCTTGAGCAGTGCCAGACGTTGCTCGGCATCCAGCTGGTCGAAGCGGCTCAGTGCAACGGCATGCAGACGGGCTTTCAGCGCCAGATCGCGGAAGCGGTTGGGGATGCGCAGCTGCTCACAGAGTTCGCTGATCGCGGTTTGTGCGCTGGTGTCATCCTGTTGCTCGGTCAGGGCCCAGATCAACAGCGCGAACACCCGCTCGGCCGCATGGGGAGCGTCGCCGGGCAACTGATCGATCAGCTGCTGCAGTCGGTCGCAGTCGAGAGCTTGGCTGTCGGGGATCAGTTTGGGCAGGGCAGCAACCTGTTGCAGCAGGCGGAAGAACCGGGCCGGTGACTGCGTTGCCAGCGCGCGTTGGCACTCCTGCCAGACCCGCTCCGGGGTCAGGTGGTCCAGTTCGTCGCCTGCGCTCAGTTCGCGCATCAGCGTCAGGGTTTCGTCGGCGACCTCGAATCCCAGGTGGGCGAAGCGGGCGTAGAAGCGGGCTACGCGCAGTACGCGCAGGGGGTCTTCGACAAAGGCCGGTGACACATGGCGCAGCAGGCGCTGCTCCAGATCCCGGCGGCCGCCCCAGGGGTCGTGCAGCTCACCGTCCTCGCTCTGGGCGATGGCGTTGATGGTCAGGTCGCGGCGGACCAGATCATCCTCGAGTGTGACCTCGGGGCTGGCATGGAAGGTGAAGCCGGTATAGCCCTTGCCGCTCTTGCGCTCGGTGCGGGCGAGGGCGTATTCCTCGCCGCTGTCCGGGTGCAGGAAAACCGGGAAATCCTGACCCACCGGCCTGAAGCCGCGCGCCAGCATCTCGTCAGGCGTTGCGCCGACCACGACCCAGTCGTGGTCCTTGACCTCAAGCCCCAGCAGGCGATCACGGACCGCACCGCCGACCAGATAGATCTCCATCAGCGTTCGCAGCGGTCCGGGCACTGGGTGCGCCAGGCTTCGAAGCCGCCATCCAGGCTATAGACCTCATCGAACCCCTGGTGGGCCAGGTAGGCGGCCGCAGACTGGCTACTGATGCCGTGGTAGCAGCAAACGATCAGTGGCTTGTCGAAATCGGCCTGGCCGATGTACTCGGGCAGGTTGTGGTTGTTCAGGTTGTAGGCGTTGCTGATGTGCAGTTCGGCGTAGCTGCCCTCGTCACGGATATCGACGATCTGGGCGCCCTGGTCGATCAGCTCACAGGCCTGTTCGGTGTTGATACAGCGGTAATCGGTCAAAACTCATTCTCCAGGTGTGCGGTTGCCGGGGCAGGGCTGGCTGAACCAGCGGCCGTCCTCCAGTCTAACGGCTGTCAGGGCATTTCCCCAAACGCAGCCGCTGTCCAGTGCGGTGATGCCCGGCAGTTGGTTGAAGCCGAGCGCGGCCCAGTGGCCAAACAGCTGGTGGCGTTTCAGCGGCTTGCTGCGCGGCTGCTCGAACCAGGGCAGAAAGCCCTTGGGCGCCGTATCCAGGCCACCGTTGGCCTTGAACTCCAGGGTGCCGTCGGCCTTGATGAAGCGCATGCGGGTGAAATAGTTGGTGATTGCTCTGAGGCGGTCGATGCCGGTCAGCTCGTCATGCCAGCAGTCCGGCTGGTTGCCGTACATCTGCTGGAAGAACTCGGGGGCATCGGCGTGCTGCAGGGCCTGCTCCAGCTCCAGCGCATACTGGCGGGCCTGTTTCAGCGTCCAGACATGCGGAATGCCGGCGTGGGTCATGACGTAGCCCAGCGTTTTGTCGTCATGCAGCAGCGGTCGCGACTGCAGCCAGTGCAACAGTTCGTCCCGATCGGAGGCTGCCATAATGGGCGCCAGCGTCGGGTCCAGCTTGCGGCTGTTGCCATGGTGCAGGGCGAGCAGGTGCAGGTCGTGGTTGCCGAGCACCGTGACGGCGCGGTCACCCAGCTGCCGGACGTAACGCAGGGTCTCCAGCGAACGGGGGCCGCGGTTGACCAGATCACCGGTCAGCCAGAGCCGGTCATCGCTGCCGAAGTCGATCTGTTCCAGCAGTCGCATCAGCTCGTCATAACAGCCCTGAATGTCGCCGATCGCATATGTCGCCATGGAGTTCCCTGCGTTAGAAATGGGGCGATGATAGCTCAGCAGGGTAGAGGGAGTGAACCTTTGCGACAGATGGGGCACCGCCGTGAGGGTGCAAAAAAAAGAGGCCCCGAAGGGCCCCAAGATAAAGACGTATGTTGAGAGAACCGGAGCCCTCCCCGTATCCATTAAGGGAGGGGCCGATGAACGCTTCAGATATCGAACGTCTTGCTGATGGTGAACACGAACTCGGAGTCTTTTTCACCGTCGCCGTCGATCTCTTCATCAAGCTGCTTGATGAAGGCCAGGCTCATGTCCAGGCCCTGAAGGGTGGTGCCATAGCCGGCTTCAACATAGTCACCGTCGTAGTCTTCGCCGAATACGCCGTAGGTCAGGTAGGCGCCTTCATACTCGCCGGTCAGGCTAAAAAAGGTGTAGTCGGCATCTTCACCGGCGCCGTCAACGTTTTCACGACCCAGTACGAAATCGGCACTGAGGAACTTGTAACCCCCGCTCAGGATAAGCTCGTGGTAGTCGGAGGCGTCATTGGTGGTATAGAAGTAGCCGGTATAGCCAATACCGTAGGTGAAGTCTTCATACTCGCCGGCGTACCCGCCATAGAGGTCATATTCGATCTCGGCATCATCCAGCTGAGCACCCCAGGTACCCACGTAGAAGCCGTTGCCGAAGTCGTAATCGGCCCCGGCCATCAGGCTGGCATTATTGGCGGTCTGGTCAATGCCGCGGAACCAGTAGTCGCTCATGGCGCCGACATTGACCGACAGTTCGGCGCTGGCAGCAGCAGACGCGGTCAGCAGGCCGGCAGCGATCAGACTTTTAGTGATTTTTTTCATCATCATCCCCTTTCTATTTTATGCTCAGCAAACAGCAAGTGCAGTTTGTTGCTGTGCATATAGCCAGAGCTGTGCCATGATTTATAAACCACTTTAATTACAGTGTGTTATGGTGTTTTTTGGGCTGGCGGGCTGTAGAGCTGTGCACCATCACGGGGCGTGGAGCCCCATCAGGAAGCGCAGGCTGAATCAAAAGAGGTGAAGATGAATCTGGCGCAGAGTTTCGAGCCGGTATGGCAGCCGGAATGTCGTGTGCTGGTACTGGGGTCGAGCCCGGGCGTGGCGTCGTTGCAGGCGCAACGGTACTACGCGCACCCGCGTAATGCCTTCTGGCCCATCATGGGGCGTCTGTTTGGCTTTGATCCCTGCCTTGAATACGATCAACGGCTCGAATGTCTGAAGTCCGCTGGCGTGGCGCTCTGGGATGTCGCCCACCTGTGTGAGCGCCCCGGCAGTCTCGATGCCAATATTCGCCAGCACTCGGTGGAGCCCAATGATATCGACTGGCTGGTGCGGCAGCTGCCGGATCTTCAGCTGATCGTCTTTAATGGGGGCACGGCCGAACGGCTCTACAAGCGCCATTTCAAGTCGCAGCACGCTGTGCAACGACTGCTGATGCCATCGACCAGCCCGGCCCATGCGGCTTTGTCACTGGAGCAGAAAGCGGAGCGCTGGCAAAAGTTGTTACCCTTTCTTTATATCCATGAGCCTGGGTCGATGGCATGAGCGCGGGTGCCCTTCTTTAAATGCCTGCGTCGCGCACGTTTTCCATCACCACGAAAGTACTGGTCTGCAGTACATGGGGCAAAGCCGATATCTGCTCGCCCAGCACCGAGCGGTACTCTTCCATGTTGCGGGTGCGGACCTTGAGCAGATAGTCGAAATTGCCTGCGATCATATGGCACTGCTCGACGGCTGAAATCTTGCGCACAGCCGTATTGAACGCGGCCAGCGCCGCGCTGCTGGTGTCGTTGAGGGTTACCTGGGCGAATGCGATATGGTTCAGCCCCAGTTTTGTATGATCGACCAGGGCGGTATAACCCATCAGGTAACCCTGCTCCTCCAGACGCTTCATGCGAATCTGGCAGGGGGTTTTGGATAGGCCTACCCGCGATGCCAGCTCGGTCACCGTGATACGGGCGTTCTGCTGCAGCTCGGCAATGATGGCATGATCCAGTCTATCCAAATCGACCATAATCTCGTCTCTTGTGTCTCAAATTATCTTTTATGCCATTTAAATAAAGGTCATATCCCTCTGCTTGTCGAGTATATAGGGAAAATGTCTTCGTGACTCTCAATATACTAATGCCAGCATTCCGGCTCGGGGCGGGACTGGGTATCGAGGTGATGGCATGGGCCTGGGTGCCGTCTCGGCCGGGTGTGTTGAATATACCCACACACCGAAGTACAGCACCCCGGGGGAGCCATGGCCTATATCTGCTCATCAACAAAAACAACAGTCCTGGAGCAGCTTGTTAACCTCATCCGAGATCAGCTCGATGAGGCTGAAGCCGAGTCTGCTATTGTTTTTTCCACCGATTCCGATGCTGCGCCTTCGCTCCAGGATCTGGTGGCGATCGAAGCACGTGTCCTCGAAGTTTCTCGCTCCTGGGATGACGAACTCCAGACCCGGCTGACCGGAAGTCTTGGCAGCGAGGAAGGCGGCAGCCTTGCCTGTCAGTTCAGGGGTGCTTTTCCAATTGCCTACCGCGCCCGCTTTTCACCCCGTCAGGCGCTGGCCGATATTCAACAGGTGCTGAGTCTGGCCGATGGGGCCGGGGTCAGTCTTGGTTTTTACCAGGCCGATGAACTGCCGGCGGATGAGCTGCGTTTCAAACTGGTCTGCCCGGGGGAGCCCCTGGTGCTGTCCGATGTGATCCCCATGCTGGAAAATCTGGGCATGCGCGTTCTGAGCGAACATCCCTATACCCTGGAATGCCCTGATGGCAGCACCTTTGGCATCAGTGATTTTCGGGTCAGCTGTCCAGCCAGTGGCGAAACGCTGGAGACGGGCAAACACATGTTGCAGCGGGCGATTGAGCCGATCTGGCTGGGCCGGGTCGAGAATGACCTCTTTAACCAGCTGATCGTACGTGCCGGCATGGACTGGCGCGAAGTGGCCCTGCTGCGAGCCTATGCCCGTTACATGAAGCAACTTCGTTTTGGTATCAGTCAGCACTTCATCGCCGATACGCTCGCCCGTCATTTGAATATTGCGCAACTGCTGCTGTCATACTTCCGTGCCCGGTTCGAGCCGGAAATACCTGCCCACGAGCGCCGTCAGGCTGTGCTGGAGCGTCTTGAACGGGAGCTTCTGGAAGCGCTGGATCAGGTCGAGACGCTGGATGACGATCGTATTCTGCGCCGCTTCCTGGTGCTGATGAAAGCCACGTTGAGGACCAACTACTATCAGCGTGATGAGCAGGGAGAACCCAAGGGCTATTTCTCTTTCAAGCTTGAACCTTCGGTCATTCCCGATATTCCTCAGCCTCGTCCCCGCTTCGAGATATTCGTTTATTCGCCCCGGATTGAAGGGGTACACCTGCGCGCCGGGCGCATTGCCCGCGGCGGCTTGCGCTGGTCTGACCGTATCGAAGACTACCGCACCGAAGTGCTGGGCCTGGTCAAGGCGCAGCAGGTGAAAAACTCGGTGATTGTTCCCGCTGGCGCCAAGGGCTGCTTCATTGTCAAGCAGCCGCCACAGGAAGGTGGCCGCGAAGCGCTGCAGGCGGAGGGGATCGCCTGCTACCAGACCTTCATTCGTGGCCTGCTGGATCTGGCGGACAATCTTGTGGACGGACAGGTGGTAGCGCCGGTCGCTGTGGTGCGCCATGACGAGGATGACCCCTACCTGGTCGTTGCAGCTGACAAGGGCACGGCGACCTTCTCCGACATTGCCAACCGGATTTCGGCGGAGTACGGCTTCTGGCTGGGTGATGCCTTTGCCTCCGGTGGCAGTGACGGCTATGACCACAAGAAAATGGGTATCACCGCCCGGGGCGCCTGGGAATCGGTCAAACGGCACTTTCGTGAGCGTGGACTCGATACTCAAACACAGACATTCACGGTGGTGGGTATCGGTGATATGGGCGGCGATGTGTTCGGCAACGGCATGCTGCTGTCCGACCGTATTCGCCTGGTCGGTGCCTTCAACCACCAGCATATCTTTGTCGATCCCGCGCCGGATGAGGCACTGTCTTTCCAGGAACGCCAGCGCCTGTTCGCACTGCCGCGTTCCTCCTGGGCCGACTACGATACCCGCCTGATCAGCAAGGGTGGCGGTGTTTTCTCTCGTGCGGCCAAGTGGATTCCGCTGTCCGACGAAATGCGTGCTCTGCTGCAGGTCGATGCCGTACGGCTGACCCCGAACGAGCTGATCCAGGCGCTGCTGACCGCACCGGTGGATCTGCTCTGGAACGGTGGTATCGGCACCTATATCAAGGCGCGAGATGAGTCGCATGAGACGGTCGGCGACAAGTCGAACGATAGCCTCAGGATCAATGCTGAGCTGCTGCGCTGTAAGGTACTGGGCGAGGGCGGCAATCTGGGAGCGACCCAGCGTGGCCGCATCGAATTTGCCCGTGCGGGCGGCGCCGTGAATACCGATTTCATCGACAACGCGGGCGGCGTCGACTGCTCGGACCATGAGGTAAACATCAAGATTCTGCTTAACGAACGCGTCCAGCAGGGCAAGATGAGCCTGGCCGAGCGTAACCGAATGCTGCGCGAGATGACGCCGGAAGTGGCCGAGCTGGTGCTCAGAAACAACTATCGTCAGGCGTTTGCCTTGAGCGTTGCCACGGCGGCGGCTGCAGGTTCACTGGATGACCAGCTGCGTTTCATCAAGCGTCTGGAGGACGCAGGCAAGCTGGACCGGGCGCTGGAATGCCTGCCTGGCGACGATGAGCTGCAGCAGCGCCGTGGCAACGGGATCGGGCTGACCCGCCCTGAGCTGTCGGTGCTGATCTCCTATGCCAAGATCGAACTGAAGCAGGCGCTGGTTCACGCCTGGATTGCGCAGGATGTGCGCTACTCCCGTGCCCTGCATGACGCCTTCCCGCCATCCCTGAGAGAGGCCTTCCCGGAAGCGATCGATCAGCACCGACTGCGGGCAGAGATCAGTTCCACCCAGATCGCCAATGATCTGGTCAACCGGATGGGCATCACCTGGATGGACCGGATGAGCAACCTGACCGGCGCAGAACCGGCCGATATAGCCGCGGCCTATCTCATTGCCTGTCAGGTGTTTGATGTAGACCGCCGCTGGACGGCGATTGAAGCTTTGGACGGCCAAGTGACAACGGCGGTTCAGATCGAACTGATGGGCGAACTGACCGAGCAGCTGACCCGTGGCAGCCACTGGTTGCTGCAGCATTGTCGTCAGGAGCTGGACCCGATGGCGATCAGCCAGCGATACCGTGCAGCGCTGGAGCAGGTGATGGCTTCGCCGGAAGCGCTGGGAAGCGTTATTCCCGAGGAGCGCTGGCATGCGCGCTATAGCGGCTTTGTTGACCAGGGCGTTCCCGAGCCGCTGGCGTTGTACTGTGCTTCGGCTGAAAGCCGGTACTGGCTGATGGATATCATCGATCTCAGCGTGCAGCTTGAGCAGTCGCTGGTGGCGGTGGCCGAGGTCTATTTCAGCCTGGGTGAAGGCCTGAGTCTGACCTGGCTGGATCGGCAGATGCGGGCATTCCGCGCAGACAGTCACTGGCAACAGATGGCGGTCATCGGCTTCCGCAATGAGCTGGACCATCAACTGCGTGTGCTGACGTCGGCGGTGTTCGAATTGGATCGCGAAGTGACCTGCCTGAAACCCGAGATACGCATTCAGCACTGGCGTGATCAGCAGGCCGGGAGGGTGGCTCGCTGGCAGCGCACTCTGTCCGATATGCAGGGCAGTACTGTCATCGATTGTGCCGTTCTGCTGGTTGCTCAGGGGGTATTGCGTGAACTGGCCAGCTGACATCCTGGATTAACGCCGACATTCCTGCTCGCCTGAAAGGGCTGGCGCCATTTCTTTTGCCTGGTTGCGGCAGGACCTGCCGTGCCGACCTTGTCCCCGGCCTGGTGCCGGGGTTTTTTTATGGTTGAAATGACTTTTTTGTCTATTTCTCATGGTCGATTTTTGGTTTTTTAGTTCAAATTAAAAAACAAGATTAATGTTTTATTGCTGATTATAGGAAAAGTGGTTTTTGCTGGCTGTGTAGAATGGCGAAAAAGTTTTAAGCACAGGAGATCGATATGGCCCAGCAACCCGCACACCTGACACTGAACACTTGCCGTGAGGCGGTGCGTGCTCACTATTTGGCTGATGAATTTACAGTGATCAATGAGTTGATTGCGGGTGCTGATTTGGCGCCATCGGTCCGTACCAAAATTTCCGAGCGGGCGGCCGAGCTGGTGCGCAATGTGCGCAGTAACTCCAAGCCGACCATGATGGAAAAGTTTCTGGCGCAGTACGGCCTGACCACCAAGGAAGGCGTTGCGCTGATGTGTCTGGCCGAAGCGCTGCTGCGTGTGCCGGACAACGTCACCATCCATGAGCTGATCGAAGACAAGATCGCCTCCGGCCAATGGTCCGAGCACCGCGGCAAGGCCAAGTCATCACTGATCAACACCACTACCTGGGGCCTGATGGTCGCCGGCAAGCTGATCAGCCCGTCCGACCAGAAGAGCCTGATGGAAACCCTGCGTGGCCTGGTCAAGCGTCTGGGCGATCCGATGGTGCGTACCGTTGCCCATCAGGCGATGAAGGAGATGGGCCGTCAGTTCGTCCTGGGCCGTACTATTCAGGAGGCGCTCAAGCGTGCTGGCAAGTACGAGTCCAAGGGCTACACCTATTCCTACGACATGCTGGGTGAAGCGGCTCGTACCGATGCCGATGCGCAGCGTTATCATCAGGACTACGCCCGTGCCATCAGCGAGCTGAAAGAGCATTGCGTGCACGCGGATATCCGTCAGAACCCCGGTATCTCGGTCAAGCTGTCGGCGCTGCACGCGCGTTACGAATTCGGTCAGCGCGAGCGCGTGATGGGCGAACTGGTGCCCCGCGCACTGGACCTGGCCAAGCAGGCCAAGGCCGCCAACATGGGCTTCAACATCGATGCGGAAGAGGCGGATCGTCTTGACCTGTCGCTGGACGTGATCGAAGCGGTACTGTCTGATCCTGAACTGGCCGGCTGGGACGGTTTCGGCATCGTGGTGCAGGCATTCGGCAAGCGTGCCTCTCAGGTGCTGGACTGGCTCTACGCGCTGGCAACCAAACTGGATCGCCGCATCATGGTGCGTCTGGTCAAGGGCGCCTACTGGGATGCCGAGATCAAGCGTGCCCAGGTGATGGGCCTGGATGATTTCCCGGTGTTCACTCGCAAGGCCTGCAGTGACGTGTCCTATATGGCCTGTGCGAAAAAGCTGCTGGCCATGACCGACCGTATCTACCCGCAGTTCGCCACCCATAATGCCCATTCCGTCTCCGCCATCAAGGAGTTGGCGCAGGGCCGCGACTGCTTCGAGTTTCAGCGTCTGCACGGCATGGGCGAGTCCCTGCATGAGGCGGTGATGAGCGAAGGCAACAGCCGCTGCCGTATCTACGCGCCGGTCGGAGCGCATCAGGACCTGCTGGCCTATCTGGTACGTCGTCTGCTGGAAAACGGCGCCAACAGCTCCTTCGTGAACCAGATCGTCGATACCCGCATCACACCGGAAGAGATCGCCCGTGACCCGATCAGCCTGGTGGAAGTACTGGGTAAAGAGGTCTCCAGCCAGGCGATTGTGCGTCCGGAGAACATCTTTGGTGCGAACCGCCTCAACTCCAAGGGCTGGGATATCACCGATCCGGTCAATGTCGAGTTCATGGAGCAGGCACGTGGTGCCTTCCGTAACCAGACCTGGACCGGTGGTCCGGTACTGGCCGCTGAAGTCGTGGGTGCGGACGTGCAGGAAGTGCGCAACCCGGCCGATCCGGATGACCTGGTCGGTCACCTGACTCAGGCGTCAGCCGAGGATATCGAAGCGGCGATTGCCGCGTCTCAGCAGGGCTTTGCGCTCTGGTCTGCGCTGTCCGTCGAGGAGCGTGCCGCACGCATCGCACGCGTAGGGGATCTCTTTGAGGAGCACACCCACGAACTGTTTGCGCTGGCCACCCGCGAAGCGGGCAAGACGCTGCTGGACGGTATTGCCGAGATTCGTGAAGCGGTGGACTTTGCCCGCTTCTATGCCAACGAAGGTATTCGTAACGCTGAAGCAGGCGAGGCCCGCGGCGTGATCTCCTGTATCTCGCCGTGGAACTTCCCGCTGGCGATTTTCACCGGTCAGGTACTGGCCGGTCTGGCCGCCGGTAACGCCGTACTGGCCAAGCCGGCCGGTCAGACCGCGCTGATCGCCACCCGTGCTGTCGAGCTGATGCATGAAGCGGGCATCCCGAAAGAGGCGATCCAGTTGCTGCCGGGCAGTGGTGCCACCGTGGGGACGGCGCTGACCTCCGATCCGCGTATCGCCGGCGTCTGCTTCACCGGCTCCACCGCGACCGCTCAGCGCATCAACCACGTAATGGCCGACACCATGGCGCCGGACGCGCCGCTGGTGGCCGAGACCGGTGGTCTGAACGCGATGATTGTCGACTCCACGGCGCTGCCGGAGCAGGTAGTCCGTGATGTACTGGCGTCTTCGTTCCAGAGTGCCGGTCAGCGTTGTTCCGCGCTGCGCATGCTCTATGTACAGAAGGATATTGCCGACCACCTGCTGGAGATGCTGTTCGGTGCCATGGATGAGCTGCGCGTGGGCAACCCCTGGCTGCTGTCCACCGATGTGGGCCCGGTGATCGATCAGGCGGCCAAGGCCGGTATCGAGGCGCATTGCGACAAGTTCGAGCAGATGGGGCGCGTGCTGAAAAAGCTGGGCGTACCGGCCAAGGGCCTGTTCGTCGCACCGACGGTGATCCGCCTGAACGGTATCGAAGAGCTGGAAGAGGAGATCTTCGGTCCGGTACTGCACGTGGCAACCTTCGAAGCCAGCGATCTCGACAAGGTGGTGGACGATATCAACGCCAAGGGCTTCGGCCTCACCTTCGGTCTGCACACCCGTGTAGACAGCCGTGTTGAGCGTATCGTCAAGCGGATCAAGGTGGGCAACACCTACGTCAACCGTAACCAGATCGGTGCCATCGTCGGCTCCCAGCCGTTTGGTGGCGAAGGTCTGTCCGGTACCGGTCCCAAGGCCGGTGGCCCGCACTACGTGCGTCGCTTCATGAAAGCGGATGCCGCTCAGGGTCAGGCCGATGACGCAGCTGCTGTCGTCGGTGCCGAGGCGCTGAAGGCTGCGATCCAGCAGCTGCAATCGGTGGAGACTCAGGCACCGCTGGCACGCCTGAGTGCCCTGCAGCCGTTCTTCGCGGATACGCCGGCACCGCTGGATATTGAGCCCGAGTTCATGCCGGGGCCGACCGGTGAGCTGAACCGTCTGTCCAACTGCCCGCGTGGGCTGGTGCTCTGCCTGGGGCCGGACAAGGCGTCCGCACTGGCACAGGCCAGGGTCGCTCTGTCACAGGGCAACAAGGTTGTCGTCGTGGCACCAGGCATCAAGGTGGACGTGGCGCGTGCGACCGAAGCCGGCCTGCCGGTTGTCGGTATTGATGGTCTGCTGGATGCAGCAGCACTGACGGACGTGGCTGGTTTTGAAGCGGTCGCCAGCGCAGCTTCTCAGGAGCTGCTGCGCCGCTACCGTCTGGCACTGGCGGCCCGTGATGGCGCGCTGCTGCCGCTGATCACCGAGTACACACTGCCGGAGCGTTTCGTGATCGAACGCCACCTGTGTGTGGACACCACGGCTGCAGGCGGCAACGCAAGCCTGATCGCGTCTTCCGAGTAATCAGCGCACCTGAGCCCATGCCCGTCTCATCGAGTTGAGACGGGCGGGCTCTACAAGGCGTTTTTTCATGACAACGGCTGATGATCAGCCGGAAAAGGGGCGACTCCCATGAAAAATGTACAAGTGATGCCGATTGGCCCGCTTTGGCAAGGGCACGCTCGGTACCCGCATGCAGGCAAAAAGGGCATGCCGGATGCGGCGCGCCACGAGGCCTGGCCAACCCTGAGTACAGATGAAGAGGATGAGGGGTTCATCCGCTCATCGAACTGATCAGGATATGGCGTCTTCGGTGAACCCGGGGCGGTTTGTAATGCAAAAAGCAGATAGGTAAGTGCCTGATCTGCTTTTTAATATCTGGTAACAAGGGCTTGGTTTGAGCCAACGACCTTCGCCCGGGGTTATGAAGAACTGAGCCCGACGAGCCTGCTCGCCTGTTTCTCGCTTTTCCGTATTCCCCGCTTTTCCAAATGAGACACAAACGAAAAAGCCGGCACCTTTCGGTTACCGGCTTTCTCTGAATTTGGTAGCGGGGGCTGGATTTGAACCAGCGGCCTTCGCCCGGGGTTATGAAGAGTTGAGCCCGACGAGCCCGCTCGTTCTTCCCGTTTTTCCATGTATTGCACAAACGAAAAAGCCGGCACCTTTCGGTTACCGGCTTTCTCTGAATTTGGTAGCGGGGGCTGGATTTGAACCAACGACCTTCGGGTTATGAGCCCGACGAGCTACCAGACTGCTCCACCCCGCATCAACTTGATGACGCGTATATTACGGTTCGAAGATTATAAGGTCAAGTCTTTATTACATTTTTTTATTCCGGTTGCGGATCTGTTCAGCCTGGTACCAGGTGATGAACTCCGACAGCAGGCGTTGGTCGCGTGGCAATAGGCCGGAAAAGTCGCCACACCAAAGGGTTCCGCTTTTGCGGATCAGCCTCAGGGTGCAGTCTACGCGGTGAATTTGCTTGCCGGTTCTGAATTTGAGTCGGGCCGGGTAGTACTGCAGGGTCAGCAGGGATTCGGTGGTGAAGGCGATGCCTGTTGCGGACAGGTTAGCAATGTTGACCGGCTCGCCATTGACCTGGGCCCGCAAGGGAGCATCAGTGTCAATCTGTAGGCGGTAGGCACGCCGTCCGCTGTCGGCGATATCCGGAATGTGGATCTTGGGTTTCATTATTCTAATGCCCGCTTTTCCAGCACAAATTCGATGCGGCGGTTGATGGCACGGTTCTCGGCCGATGTATTGGGTACCAGGGGCAGCGACGAGCCATAACCGGTTGCCGTCAGGCGCTTGGGATTGATCCCGGCATCTACCATATAGCGTAGCACCGTAGTTGCCCGAACGGCAGACAGCTCCCAGTTGGACGGGAACTGAGGGGTGCTGATCGGAATGTCGTCGGTGTGACCCTGAATCTCAAGCTTGTAATGAGGGTTCTGCGCCAGGGTTTCCAATAGGGCATCAAGCATCGGCAGCATGGCGTAGTTGAACGTGGATGAGCCGGACGTGAACAGCAAGCCACCTTTTACGCGCAGAGATAGCTTGCCGTCCTTGGGCGTGCCGATCTCAACGGCTTCCTGCATCTGCATCTGTTCGAAAGCATCGTCCAGGTCGCGATTCAGACGTTCCCAGTCCAGTTGCAGTGCCCGGGCACGGCGTTCATCTTCGGACTCCTCTTGCTTATCCTGGCTGCTCGATTGTTGGGACGATTGGATAATGGTGTCGTTGATATCGTCAGGCAGGCTGGCAGGGGCATTGTGTTCCAGCGGAACCAGATTGTTGGGGGCGCCGGATACCGCGCGCTGAAACGCAGTCTGGAACGAGCGGACCGCTTCGGCAAAACGCTCACGCTCAACGTTGGACATGGAAAACAGCAGCACGAAAAACACCAGCAGCAGCGTCATCAGGTCGGCATAGGTCATCAGCCAGCCGGGCGCGCCGGATTCCTCGGTCAGCTCACGTCGCCGGCTGCTCATGCACGTTCCTTGACGGGGTTGGCGGCGGCTTTAGCGGCGGGTTTGGCCGCAGGCGGCTGCTGTTGCTTGCGGCCGATCTTGATCGGCTTGCGTTGTGCTTCCGGCAGGTAGGACGCCAACTGTTCATACACGTGCATGTAGTGATCGTTGGTCAGGATGCTGATGCAGCCTTCGCGGATGATCTCGAGATTGGTTACTTCGGTCAGAGTACGGGCATGGAGCTTGCCGGCAATGGGCAGGAACATCATGGTGGCCAGCAACGAGCCGTAGAAGGTCGTCAGCAGTGCGACCGCCATGGCCGGGCCAATGGTTTCCGGATTGGATAGCTGGCTCAGCATCTGGATCAGTCCGATCAGGGTGCCCAGCATGCCAAAGGCCGGGGCATAGGCCGCCATCTTGCGGAACACGTCCTGTACCGAATGATGGCGGGCGATCAGAGAGTCGATCTCGTTCTGCAGGGTGTTGCGGATCACCTGCTCGGAGGCGGCTTCCGACAGCAGGTTGCAGGCACGTTTGAGAACATGGGAGTCACTCTCAACGTCGCCAAGCTTGAGCAGGCCGTGGCGGTGAGACACCCGGCTTAGTTCCAGCATGGTGTCGATCATTTCCTGGGGGTTAGTGTTGTCCCGGGTGAAGACGATCCAGGCGGCCTTGAAGGCGTTGAGCACATCCTTGAACTGTACGGTCAGCAGCGTTGCGGCGATGGTGCCACCGGCCACGATCATCAGGCCTGGCACGTTGAGAAAGACGTCGGCGTTGCCGCCCAGAAAAATAGCGCTGATGATCAGGGCCAGACCTGAGATAATGCCGAGAAGCGATGCGAAATCCATGTGCTTGAGTACCCTGTATCAGTCAAAAAACGGACTGCTGGAAACGAAAGCCGAGTATAACAACAGCAAGACGATGAAGTCAGACTACTTTATTGGCCTACCGCAATGGAAGCACCCGGAGTGGAACCGCAGCTTGCTGCAAGACCCTGATCAGGGGGACCTTGAACAGTATGCGGCCAGTTTCAACTCTGTGGAGGGGAATACGACCTTCTACGGCCTGCCGGGAGAGGCCAGCGTACGGCGCTGGATGGACGGGACGCCTGCCGGGTTCCGCTTCTGCTTCAAGTTTCCACAAAGTATCAGCCACCAGGGCGCGTTGCGTCATGTGGATGCAGAGCTGGGTGCTTTTCTTGATCGTCTGCAGCCGCTGGCGCCCAAGCTGGGGATGTTGTGCCTGCAGTTGCCCTCCCGCTTTGGCCCCGATCATCTGCCGGACCTGATTCGTTTCCTCGGCGAGTTGCCGGCGGGGTTGCGTTATGCCGTGGAAGTACGGCATCTGGCCTTCTTTCAGCGCGGGGACGCGGAAAAACGCTTCAATGACGCCCTGCAGGCGTTCGGGGTCAACCGGGTCAACTTCGATACCCGGGCGCTGTTTGCCAATCCCCAGTCAGATCCGATCACCCGTGAGGCTCTCGAGCAGAAGCCGCGACTGCCGTTGCGGGTTCTGGCCACCGGGGATGCACCGATGCTGAGGTTCATTTCGCCACTTGATCTGCAGCAGGGGCAACGCTGGTTGCAGCCCTGGATCAATCAGATGTTGCAGTGGATCGGGGAGGGCAAAACGCCCTTCATCTTCATGCATACGCCGAGCAATGGCGAAGCGCCGGAGTTGGCACGCTGGTTCGCTCAGCAACTGCAGCAGCGCCAGCCGAAGCTGGCGGCGGGGTTCCACGACTGGAACGCACGCAAATTGGTGCGTCGCCAGCCGGGCCTGTTCTGACTCGGTGTTCCGGCTCAGTGCAGCGCGTTGGGCTGCGCCAGAGTGAAAGCGGGGATCAGTGCGTTGAAGCTGATACCGTCTGCGGTTTCCATGCTGTAGTGGCCCTGCATGCTGCCGACCTCGGTGGCGAGCACTGTACCGCTGGTATACTCGTAGGTTTGTCCGGGCTCGATCACAGGCTTTTCGCCAACGACGCCTTCACCTTCCACTTCCTGTACGTGTTCATTGCCATCAGTAATGCGCCACTTGCGGCGCAGCAACTGCACGCTGTCAGTGTTGTGGTTGGTGATGCTGATCTGGTAGGAGAACACGAAGCGGTGTGCGTCCGGCTCGGATTGATCCGGCAGGTAGGTGGTGACAACGTTGATCTCGACATTACGGCTGTAATCGGTGGCATCCATCAGTTCGGAACTATCCTCTCGGTGTTATTCGCTTGAAGACGGCGCGTCGGCCGCATCGGTCAGAGCGTCGCTGATCGCCACAAATTCGGCCAGCGCCAGGCGTTCCGGGCGCAGGCCCGGATCGATCCCCAGGGCTTCCAGTTGCTCGGCGCTGATCAGCTGCTTGAGGTTATTGCGCAGTGTCTTGCGGCGCTGGCCAAAGGCAGTGCGCACTACGTTCTGCAACTGCTTGACGTCCCTGGCCGGGATCGGCGGCTCGGCGTAGGGCACCAGCCGTACGATGGCGGAGTCCACTTTCGGGGCCGGCGAGAAGGCGCCAGGCGGTACGATGAACAAGGGCTCCACGCGGCAGTAGTACTGCGCCATGATGCCCAGGCGACCGTAGTGATTGTCGCCAGGGCCGGCGGCCAGACGGTCGACCACTTCCTTCTGCAACATGAAGTGCATGTCTTCAATCAGGCCATTAAAGCTGAGCAGATGGAAGATCAGTGGTGTCGAAATATTGTAGGGCAGGTTGCCCACGATGCGCAGCGGACGTTCATCCTGCTTCAGGCCGGCGAAGTCGAACTTCAGCGCATCCGCTTCATGGATGGTGAAGGTGTCGGCATAGCGGAAGAACTGGGTGCGCAGCACCGGGATCAGGTCACGGTCCAGCTCGACCACATCCAGCTCGCCCTGGCAGGCATCGAGCAGTTCTTCGGTCAATGCGCCGAGACCCGGACCGATCTCGACCAAGTGCTGGCCATGTTGCGGGTTGATGGCGCGGATGATGCGACCGATCACGCCCTGGTCGTGCAGAAAGTTCTGGCCAAAACGCTTGCGCGCCTTGTGCCCTACGGGTTTTTTACTCATCGGGTCAGTTACCTGATTGGTGGCGCGCCATATCGAGCGCAAACTGTACAGCTGTCAGCAGGCTGCCCACGTCGGCCCGGCCGGTGCCGGCCAGATCCAGCGCGGTGCCGTGATCAACTGACGTGCGGATGATCGGCAGGCCCAGGGTGATATTGGCCGCGCGGCCAAAGCCCTTGTACTTCAGCACCGGCAATCCCTGGTCATGATACATCGCCAGCACCGCGTCGGCGTCTTTCAAATGGTGTTCGGTAAACAGGGTGTCGGCCGGCAGGGGGCCGATCAGGTTGGCACCACGTGCACGAAAGTCATCAAGCACCGGTGTGATGGTGTCGATCTCTTCCCGGCCCATGTGGCCGCCTTCACCGGCGTGAGGGTTGAGACCGGCGACCAGTACGCGCGGATTGCTGATGCCAAAGGATCGGGTCAAATCCTGCAGCAATACCTCGATCACTTCCTGCAGCAGCGGTCGGGTGATCGCGCCCGGGACCTCGGCCAGTGGCAGGTGGGTGGTCGCCAGGGCAACCTTGAGCCCTTCGGTGGCCAGCATCATCACCACCTTGCGGCTACCGGTCATCTCTTCGAGAAATTCGGTATGGCCGCTGAAAGGGATGCCGGCATCGTTGATCACACCCTTGTGTACGGGAGCCGTGACCAGTGCATCGAAGGTGCCGGACAGGCAGCCCAGCGTAGCCTCTTTCAGCGTGCTCAGCACATAGGCAGCGTTGGCCGGGTCAAGCTGTCCGACCTGGCTCGGTGCCGTCAGCGTGACCGGTTGGCAGTACAGGCTGCCGGGTGGTGCCGGCTGGGCCGGGTCCGCGGCATGAAAGGGCAGGATCTGCAGTGGCAGGCCGAGCAGCTCGGCGCGTGCCTGCAGCAGTTCCGCATCGGCCACGACGACCAGCTGGCAGGCGTGTGCCTGCTGGGCCAGCTGGACGCAGAGTTCAGGACCGATCCCGGCCGGTTCTCCCGGGGTGATGGCAATTCGAGGACAGCTCACGTTAGATCTTGCGCTCAACATAGGCCTGGGAACGGATCTCGCGCAGCCAGTTCAGCAACTCCTCGTTGAACTTGCGCTGGCGGATGCTGCTGCGAGCCTGGGATTCCAGCATCTCCTCACCCAGGTCCTGAGTGCGGTAGTCCTGTACCTGCAGGATGTGCCAGCCGAAGCGTGACTCGAACGGTTCGCTGATCTCGCCCTTGGCAGTGCTGTTCATCACCTGCTCGAACTCCGGCACCATCTGCCCGTTTTGGGTCCAGCCCAGATCGCCGCCCTGGGAGCCGCTGGCCGCGTCATCGCTGTAGCGGCGGGCCAGGTCGTCGAACGGCTGGCCTTCACGCAGGCGCTGGTAGAGGTCATTGATCAGGCGGCGGGTCTGCTCGGCACTGCGGATCTCGTTCGGGGTCAGCAGGATATGACGGACCTTGGTTTGTTCCACCAGCTGTACCTTGCCACCGCGCTTGTCCTCCACCAGCAGCAGGTGAAAGCCGCCGGGTGTTTTGACCGGCTGGCTGATATCACCCGGAGACAACCGGCGGATTGCATTGGCCAGGGCCTCCGGCAGTTCCGACTCGCGGCGCCAGCCCAGTTCGCCGCCCTGCAGGGCGTTGGGGGCGTTGGATACCGCAATCGCCAGTTCGGCAAAGGGGGTGCCTTCTGCCAGCTGGCGGCGCGCTTCCTGAGCTTTCTGCTCGGCCCGCTGGATCATCTCGGGCGTAGCATTTTCCGGCAGGGCAAAGAGGATGTTGCGCAGCTGGAACTCGGCCTGCACCTGTTGCTGGCCCAGTTCCGAATCAAGGAAGCTCTGAATTTCCTGTTCGGATACGTTGATGCGGCGGTTGACACTGCTTTGCTGTACCTGGGTCAGCAGGATCTCGCGGCGGATCTGTTCGCGGGCCAGCGCGTAGTCCTGGCCTTCGGCAACCAGAGCGTTACGGAACTGGGCGAGTGTCATGTTGTTCTGTGCGGCGATACGGTTCAAAGCCTCGTTCAGCTGCCGTTCTGACACACGGATGCCCTGGCGCTCGGCCATCTGCAGCTGAATATTTTCCAGGATCAGCCGATCCAGCACCTGCTGGCGCAGCACATCTTCCGGCGGCAGCCGGGTTTCCTCACGCGCTTTGATCTGCTGGCGCACCAGTGCCAGACGCTGGTCGAGCTCGCTTTCCAGCACGATATCCTCGTTGACGACCGCGGCGATGCGGTCCAGTACTTCGGCCTGCAGCGAGGCCAGGGGAGCTGTCAGCAGCGCCAGGGCCAGCAGGGGCTGTCTGAGTTTAGAAAGCACCATTGTTATCCTCGTCATATCCGGTGATCTCTTCCAGGAATTCGCGTCCCTGGCCTTGGCCGAAGGTGCCCAGGCCACGCAGCACGAACTGCAGGAAGATGCCTTTGTCAGTTTCAAATTCTTCCACGTTGCCGTCCGGGTCGATCACCCAGCTGCGTCCGGTCAGGCGCACCTTCCAGCAGCAACTGGCATATTCGACACCCAGCAGGGTTTCCAGGTTCTCGCTGTTGTCCAGGTCCTGCTGCCAGCGGCCGTAGCCGGTCCAGGCGTTGCTGAGCGGCCAGCGGAAAGCAATATCCAGCTGCTGGTGGGCAGCGCTGCTGGTGGGGTTGTCGCTGTATTTTTCCAGGTTGTCACGGTAGTTCAGGTAGAACAGCCGCTTGTCACCCGGCAGGTAGCTGAGCTTGTAGTTGTGCTCCAGCACCCCGTAGCCGTTGCGATCGATCTCGCCATTGTGGGTCAAGCGCAGGTTGCGGGTGAAGTTCCAGTTGGCCAGGGTGGCCAGGTTGGAGCTGCTGTCCGTGCCTCCGTTACGCGCATCGCCGGGCCGCCCGGCATATTCGCGGTCGGCAAAGTAGTGTGCCTGGGCGATACCGACACGCAGCTTCTCGATGCCCTGTTCCGAGTAGACGGCGCTGGACAGGCCCAAGGTGGCCTGCTGGGTGTCGGCGACACGGTCGTTGCCGCTCCAGCCGGTCTCGTGGAACAGGTTGTAGTATGTGAAGCCGAGTTGGGAGGTATCGAACAGCGGGATTTCGCTCTGCTCGTCGGCATTGACGTCCGCGTGCAGCAGGAACAGACGCGGCTCCAGCGTCTGGGTGTACTGGCCGTCGGCCAGTTCGAAGCTGCGCTCGAAGATCAGGCCGGAATCAAGGCTGACAATACCGGCACTGACCGAGTGTGAACCGTTGCGAGTGTTGTCCCGCTCGTTTTCAAGGTCGTATTCCGAATGCCAAAGGGTCGCGGACGGGCGCAGGTAGCCCCAGGGGCGCTCAAAGGTGGCGCTCAGCCGAGGGCGCAGGTGAACGCGGTCGCCAACGGTTGCCGCGGCCTTGCTGGCAGGGGCATAGGTGCTGTCCAGATCACGCTCGAAGCGGGTGTACTCCGCCGTATAGCCGAGGTGGAGCGGGCCGGCGAGGTTGTTCCGTTGGCCGGTCAGCAGCAGCTGGGGCACTTTTTCGTAGGGCGTGACGCCATCGATGGTCTGGTAGCTCTGCGTGTGCAAGGCCAGACTCCAGCTTGGCTGCAGGTAGCGCAGTTCGAAGCGCTGGTCGAGGTGGTCATCACGCTGCACCTCCAGGCTGGTACCCAGATCCTGGAAGTAATCATCATCGCTGACCCGGGTGTAGTCGACCAGGCTGTACAGGTTGTCCATCGGCGTGCCGGCATGTTTGACTCCGAACAGCCAGCGGTCGTCACCGTACTGGTCGTCACCGCCCAGCCAGGACGTGCTGAGCGTGTTATGAGACCAGCGGTTCATGTAGCGGAATTCGTTTTCCAGCAGCAGGCCGCGCTCGCCGATGTAACGCGGGGTCAGAGTATCGTCGAAGTTCTCCGCCAGATTGAAATAGTAGGGAATGGCGATGTCGAGACCGTCGCTTTTGGAGTAGCCAAAGCTCGGGTAGAGGAAACCGGACTGGCGGCGATCATCGATCGGGAACGACAGGTAGGGCGTGTACAGCACCGGTACGCCGGCGATATCCAGCGTGGCGTGGCGGGCTACGCCACGACCGGTCTCCGGGTTGAGCTCGATATTGTTAGCTGCGATCTGCCAGGCGTTGCTGCCGGGCTCGCAATAGGTGATCGCACCTTCGGACAGTTCAACACGGCGGTCGCCATAACGGGTGATCAGCTCCGCCTGGCCGCGCATGTGCTCCTGATGCATCACATACTGGGCATTGTAGAAACTGGTGTCGCCGCTGAGCATGTTGGCCTCGGCCTGCTCACTGGTCAGCAGGAAGCCTTTCTCGCGGTAGCGTACTTCGCCAAACAGGCGGGCGTTGCGAGCCTGCTGGTCGAACTCGCCGCGGGTACTGGTGATCAGGCGACCGCCGCGCTGCAACTGGATGCCGCCTTCGAGCTGGGTAATCCCCCCGATCTCGGTGGTCGAGTTCAGTGCGTTGACATAGATCGGCTGCTGGTCGAACGGGCGGTCGTCTTCGAGGAAGGCGAACTCAGGCTCCACGTAGCGACCTCGGCAGGCCCCCGTGGCTTCGCCTGGTGCATAGGGGTACCAGTCCAGTGCCGCTGCCGTGGCCGGAACCAGAGGCCCGGCAATTGAGCGGCGGGTGGCAACCGGTGCCGCGCCGGGGATTTCCTGGCAGTCCCAGTCTTCACCGCTGGCACTGCAGCTCCATTCCGGCTTGCCGACCGCGGTGACCTGCTGTTCACGCATGGCTTCGCGACTGCTGGCGACCTGGGTGCGTGCCGGTGCCGGCTGCTGGCTGCAGTCCCAGCTGTCGCCTTCGGCGACACAGCTCCAGGGCGAGTCTGACGGAGTGGCTGAAGTGGCGTCTGTTGTAGCAGTTCGAAGCGCCTGCTGCTGAGGGGTAGCCCGCTGCGGCTGAGCAGTCGCCGGCTGCGGCCAGTTGATCGGGGCCGGGGCGCCTGTTGTTGTAATGACGTCTGTTGTAATGACTTCCGTGGTCGCCGTTTCGACGGGCGGAGCGGCTGGCGCCGGTGTGACCGCGACGCGCTGGTCGGCTTCCTTCATCCGCTCGTCTTTGTCGGCGGTGATGGCTTCTTGCCGGGTCGGGCGCTGCCCGCTATCGGGTGCCTGGTCGACAGGGGCCCGGGACGGCTGCTCGGCCTGCTGTACCAAGCTTTCATTGACTTCGCAGTCCCATTCGCCGCTGGGCGTCAGGTTGCAGCTCCACAGGCGTTCGGGGTTTTCCTGGGCATGCAGTGTCTGGGCACTGATTGCAGCAGCTACCGCCAGTGTCAGTTTGAATGCAGCACGGGTGTCAAAGGGCATCAGATCGCTATCCAGTTGCGGTCGAAGGCTGGTTTCACGCCAGCTCTTAAGTCGAGTACCATATCGAACCATGCATGATAAAGCATTCACAACTTCAAGTGCTAGAGGACAGGAGCGAATGGGGCAGAGGCTGAAGCAGCTTTCACAGTGGGTACAGCAGCAGGCGAAAGACCAGGAAATGCAGGTCGCCGCCGAGCTGGAGCCGGTTTCCGGCGATGCCAGTTTTCGCCGCTATTTCCGTGCCCGGGGTGACGCCGGCAGCTGGATCGCGGTCGATGCACCGCCGGAACATGAAGACTGCGAACCGTTCATCGCCATTGCCCAGGGCTGGCTGGCTCAAGGGGTGCCGGTGCCGCGGGTGATCGCCAGTGATCTGGAGCAGGGCTTTATGCTGCTGGACGACTTCGGTGATCAGCTGCTGTTGCCGGCGCTGGACGCAGGCAATGTTGAGGCTCACTATACACAGGCGCTGGAAGTGCTGCGCCAGATCCAGCGTACCAGTAACCCCCAGTTGCCACCCTATGACCGCGTAATGCTGGCGCGGGAGATGGCACTGTTTCCGGAGTGGTTCCTGACCCGCCTGCTGGGTCTGGAGTTGTCCGAAGAGGAGTACACCCTGATCGGCCTGGTGGCCAAGCTGCTGATCGAGTCGGCGCTGGCTCAGCCGCAGGTCAGTGTCCATCGCGATTACCACTCGCGCAATCTGATGCTGCGCGACGATCAGGGGCTGGGCGTGATCGATTTCCAGGATGCGGTGAAGGGGCCTGTGACCTACGACTTGGTGTCATTGCTGCGTGACTGCTATATCGACTGGCCGGATGAGCAGGTGCGTTTCTGGGTCGAGGCCTTCCGTCAGCGCCTGCTCAAGGATGGCGTCGAAGTGGCCGAGTCCGGCCTGTTCCAGCAGCAGTTCGACCTGATGGGGATGCAGCGCCATCTGAAGGTGCTGGGTATCTTCAGCCGACTCTGGCTGCGCGATGGCAAGGAAGGCTATCTGGATGATCTGCCGCGCACCCTGGCGTATCTGTACCGTGCCTCGGCACGCTACGAGGAGCTGGATACCTTTACCCGTTGGCTGGAGAAGCGGGTAATTCCGGCATTCGAAGCCCATCCGCGTTTCCGTGACCAGTCGCTTGAACACTGGTGGCGCTGATGAAAGCGATGATCCTGGCGGCCGGCCTGGGTACCCGGATGCGGCCGCTGACGCTGACGACACCCAAGCCGCTGCTGCAGGTCGGTGGCAAGTGCCTGATCGAATACCATATCGAGCGCCTGGTAATGGCAGGTGTGACGGATATTGTCATCAACCACGCCTGGCTAGGTGAGCAGATCGAAGCGTATCTGGGTGATGGTGACCGCTATGGAGCCCGTATCCGCTATTCAGCAGAAACCGAGCCGCTGGAGACTGGGGGCGGTATCCGCAAGGCGCTGCCGCTGCTCTGTGATCAGGGCGAATCGGCCTTTCTGGTGCTGAACGGTGATCTGTTCAGCACCCAGCCGCTGGTGCCGCTGCTTGAAGTCCGCCCCGAGCCCGGTGGCGCTCACCTGGTGCTGACGGATAATCCGCAATGGCATCCACAGGGTGATTTTGTACTGGCATCAGATGGCAAGGTGTCCTCGGATGGTGAGATGAAACTGACCTTCAGTGGCATCAGTGTACTGACGCCCGAGCTGTTTGATGGTATCGACGACCAGGCGTTCGCGCTGGCGCCGTTGCTGCGCCGGGCGATGGCGGCCGGGCGTGTGACGGGCAGTCGCCTGCAGGGCTACTGGGAAGATGTAGGCACGCCGGACCGGCTGCAGGCACTGGATCAGCGCCTGCGAGCTGGCAAGCTCTGAGGAGACACTATGCAGGACCTGATCACGCAGTTGAAGCAATACCGCACCGGCCTGGTCATCGGTGCTCTGATCGGTCTGCTGAGCGGCGGCCCTGTTGGTCTGCTGCTCGGTGGTGCCGTGGGTTTCCTGCTGCAGCGTTCATTGAGCCGCAAGCTGCAGGCCTACAATCCGCAGCAACTGTTTTTCCGTGCCACCTTTACGGTCATGGGCAAGCTGGCCAAGGCAGATGGTCGGGTAAGCGAGTCCGAGATCGCCTTTGCCCGTGAAGTGATGACCCGCATGGGGCTCAGTGAAGAGCGCCGGCGCGAGGCGATCGACTGCTTTACCGAAGGCAAGGATGAAACCTTCGATATCGCTGAGGTGCTGCGACCGTTGGCGATCCTGTTGCGCCACCGGGCGGCGGTAAAGCTGATGTTTGTCGAGATTCAGCTGCAGGCCGCCATGGCCGATGGCGAGATCAGTGCGGCGGAGCAGGCGGTACTGCAGCAGGTGTTTGCCCAGCTGCAGTTCACGCCTCAGGAAGTGGAGTTGCTGATGTCGCGGATGCGGGCGGAAGACGCCTTCCGGCGCCATTCCTGGGAGTCTCACCAGCAGGCAGGGGGCAACGAAGCGGGTCTGCTGGCCGATGCCTACGGCGTTATCGGCGTGTCGCCTGAAGCCAGCGATGCCGAGGTGAAGAAGGCCTGGCGTAAGTTGATGAGTCAGCACCACCCCGACAAGCTGATCGCCAAGGGGGTGCCGGAAGATATGGTGCAGCTGGCCAAGGAGAAAACCCAGGAAATTCAGGCGGCCTACGATCGTATCAAGGCGGCCCGGGGCATGCGCTGAGTCAGCCGCGCCCCGCTGTGCCGTTTTGCGGCAGCGCCGGCAGGCCGGGGGGCGCCTGCATCAAGGGTGCGGGTGTTGCGTCGCTCTCTTCTTCCGGTTGCGCGTCAAGCAGGATGCGCTCCAGTAATCCGCGGGTATGCCGTACCAGCCAGGGCATGTCGCTGCGCCAGCCCCGGAACACCCCGGGCAGGCGACTCTGGTGGTAGCGGGTCAGCCCCAGCCGGGCGGCCTGCAGGCGTCGCTGACGCGCATCTGGCTCGGCATCGGGGTAGCCCGGCAGCGGTGAGTGGTAGAGATCGATCACGCTGTGCGCCTCAAGTGCTTTCAACAGGTCGTTCAGCGAGTCCTCTGCTTCGACGTCGGGGCGCGGATCGACCAGTACCAGACTGGTTTCCTCTCCACTGGCGATCGCCAGAGCCGTACTCCAGACGGCGCCCTGGCCGATGCCGACCACCACTTTTTGCTTACCTTCATTACGCTGTTCCAGTTCCTGCCAGGCCAGCTTCAGGCGCTGTTGCAGCTGTTCCCTGTAAGCCGGTGTTTCGGCAGCGGAGGTTGCCGTGTCTGTAGTCTCAGCGGGGGCGGTCGCGCTAACGGGCAAAGCGGCGGGAACCTCGGCTTCCGTTTCGGCTGCCGGCGTTGCTGGGCGAGGCTTGATACCGGTCATCACCGGCAGGGTTCGCTTGGGCAGTTTGGCCGTCGGAACGGCCGGCGGCTCCAGCGCAAGGACCGCCCAGCCGTGTTCCGGCAGGTAGTTTGCCAGGGCATGTACTTGCTCCAGCCAGCCCTCGGCAACGCCGGGGTCAGGGACAATCAGCAGGGCGCCGTGGGGTGTGGGCGTCATGGCTGGTCGGTAGAGAAGGCTGAACCGGTCGGCATCGGCCTGGATGTCGAGCAGTTCATGGCTGTGATCGATCTGCTGCAGTATCTGCTGCTCGACACTGTCGACGCCCGCGCTGTGGCGTGCAGGTTCGGCCGCCAGACTGTGGCTGCTCAGGATGCAGAGAAGGAGCGGGGCAAATTTCAACATGCAGCGATTATCGAGTCTTCGTTCCTGGCTCGCAAGCCCGTCGTTGAGGCAGATGCCGGCGGTTGTTTGTCGAGGCTGAATCCCCGGCCCGCCTTGGGGTACAATGGCGCGATTATTAACCAGTCGATGAGTTCCCATGGCCGATTTCAAGATTGCTCCTTCCATCCTGTCCGCCGACTTCGCCCGCCTGGGTGAGGAAGTCGAAAACGTGCTGGCCGCCGGTGCCGACATTGTCCACTTCGACGTGATGGACAATCACTACGTGCCTAACCTGACCATCGGCCCGATGGTGTGCAAGGCGCTGCGTGATTACGGCATTGAAGCACCGATCGACGTCCACCTGATGGTTAAGCCGGTGGATCACATGATTGGCGAATTCATCAAGGCCGGTGCCAGCTTTATCACTTTCCATCCGGAAGCATCCGAGCACATCGATCGCTCCCTGCAGATGATCCGTGATGGCGGCTGCAAGTCCGGCCTGGTATTCAACCCGGCAACCCCGTTGCACTATCTGGATCATGTCCTGGATAAGGTCGACATGATTCTGCTGATGTCGGTGAACCCGGGCTTCGGCGGTCAGAAATTCATCCCGTCCACGTTGACCAAACTGCGCGAAGTGCGTCAGCGCATTGACGCCAGTGGCTTCGATATCCGCCTGGAAGTGGATGGTGGTGTCGGCATCGGTAATATCGCCGAGATCGCTGCTGCCGGCGCCGATACCTTCGTGGCTGGTTCTGCGATTTTCAATACCGACGACTACGCTGCCACGATCGCCCAGATGCGCACCGAGCTGGCCAAGGTTGCTGGCTGATGCGCACTCTGTTCAACGGTGAACTGCCCCGACGGGTGATGTTCGACCTGGATGGTACGCTGGTGGACAGCGCTCTGGATCTGACCGCGGCTGTGGATAACATGCTGCAGGCGCTGGGGCGTGAGCCGGCGGGCGAGTCCAGGGTGCGCCAGTGGGTCGGCAACGGCGCACAGGTGCTGGTCAAGCGGGCGCTCAGTGGCGAGATGCATCCGACCGAGGATGCAGTGGAGCCGGAGCTGTTCGAGGTGGCATTCGACGTTTTTCTGGCCGCCTATACTCAAAGCAACGGTCGTTACAGCAAGCTTTACCCAGGTGTGGACGAGTTGCTGGCCCATTTGCAGCAGGTTGGCGTGCCTATGGCCGTCGTGACCAACAAGCCGATGGCGTTTACCACGCCGCTGTTGCAGGCGCTGAAGATCGATCATTACTTCGACCAGGTGCTGGGCGGCGACAGCCTGCCGGTGAAGAAGCCTGACCCACTGCCTTTGCTGAGCGTATTGGAAGCGTCTGGCTGTGCGCCTGAACAGGCGCTGATGCTGGGTGACTCGCGCAATGATGTCGATGCCGCCCGAGCCGCCGGTTGTCCGGTGGTTTGTGTCAGCTACGGCTATAACCATGGCGAACCGGTGGCAAGCTGCTCGCCGGATCGGGTTGTGGATAGTTTTGCCGAGTTGATTGAACGTTCTGGCAGCCAGGCAGGCGGATCGTAAAGCACAGTGCGACCCTCTGCTCTCCCTTATTCAGGACGGGACAGTCAAACCAAAAAAGCCGGCTCCATACGGAGACCGGCTTTTTGACGTTCAGGCCTGACTGGCTCAGTCGCAGAGTGCGTCCAGCTTCTGCTTCAGGATGCCGGTAACGGCGCCCGGGTTGGCCTTGCCGCCGGTGGCCTTCATCACCTGGCCCATGAAGAAGCCGAGCATCTTACCGCGTTTCTCCGGTTCGGCCGCCTTGTACTGCTCGACCTGCTTGTCGGCATTGGCGATCACTTCGTCGACGATCTTCTCGATGGCGCCGGTGTCGGTGACCTGTTTCAGGCCTTCGGCTTCGATGATTTCGTCAGCGCTGCCGCCCTTGTTCCACATCAGCTCGAACACTTTCTTGGCGATGTTGCCGGAGATGGTGTTGTCCTTGATGCGTACCAGCAAGCCGCCGAGCTGCTCGGCGGAAACCGGGCTGTCCTTGATGTCGGTGTCGTTCTGGTTGAGGAACTTGGCCAGTTCCCCCATGACCCAGTTGGCCGCCAGCTTGGCGTCACCGGACTGCTTGGCTACCAGCTCGTAGTAGTCGGCTTGCGGGCGGTAGGCGGACAGGACGCCGGCATCGTATTCGGACAGGCTGTACTCGCTGATGAAGCGCTCGCGACGGGCATCCGGCAGTTCCGGCAGAGTTTCGCGGATTGCTTCAATGTAGCTGTCGTCGATGATCACCGGCAGCAGGTCCGGGCAGGGGAAGTAACGGTAGTCGTTGGCTTCTTCCTTGGAGCGCATGCTGCGGGTTTCGTTTTTGTCCGGATCGTACAGGCGCGTTTCCTGCACCACCTTGCCGCCATCTTCGATCAGGTCGATCTGACGCGCCACTTCAGTGTCGATGGCACGTTCGATGAAGCGGAAGGAGTTGATGTTCTTCAGCTCGGTGCGGGTGCCCAGCTCTTCCTGGCCCTTCGGGCGCACGGAGACGTTGCAGTCACAGCGCATGGAGCCTTCGGCCATGTTGCCGTCGCAGATGCCCAGCGTAGTGACGATGGCGTGGATCTTGCGCGCGTAGGCGGCGGCTTCCTTGGAGGAGCGCATATCCGGCTCGGATACGATTTCCACCAGCGGGGTGCCGGCACGGTTCAGGTCGATGCCGGACATGCCGTGGAAGTCTTCGTGCAGGGACTTGCCCGCATCCTCTTCCAGGTGCGCGTGGTGCAGGCGCACGCGGCGCTGTACGCCGTCATCGGTCTCGATGTCGACGAAGCCCGGGCCAACGATGGGCTCAGCCAGCTGAGTGGTCTGGTAGCCTTTGGGCAGGTCCGGGTAGAAGTAATTCTTACGCTCAAACACGGAGCGCTTGCCGATCTCGGCATTCACCGCCAGGCCGAACATTACCGCCATGCGCAGGGCGTTCTCGTTGAACACCGGCAGAGTACCCGGCAGCGCCAGGTCAACGGCGCAGGCCTGGGTGTTGGGCTCGGCACCGAAAGCGGTGCTGGCGCCGGAGAAGATCTTGGTCTTGGTTGACAGCTGGACGTGGATCTCCAGGCCGATAACAACTTCCCATTCCATGATTACACCTCCACTCCGGCCGGGATCTGTTTATGCCAGTCAGTTGCCTGCTGGAACTGGTGCGCGATGTTGAGCAGCTTGGACTCGGCGAAATAGCTGCCGATGATCTGCAGGCCGACCGGCAGGCCGTTGGTCTGGCCGCAGGGCACTGAGATGCCCGGCAGGCCGGCCAGGTTCAGCGACAGGGTAAAGATATCTTCCATGTACATGGAGACAGGGTCGCTGCTCTTTTCGCCCAGCTTGAATGCCGGGTGTGGCGTGGTCGGACCCATGATGACGTCGACATCGTTCAGCACAGCGACGAAATCCTGCTGGATCATGCGACGGATCTGCTGTGCCTTGTTGTAGTAGGCGTCGTAGTAACCGGCGGACAGGGCATAGGCGCCGACCATGATGCGGCGCTTGACCTCGGTGCCGAAGCCTTCGCCACGGCTGCGCTTGTACAGGTCTTCCAGATCCACCGGGTTGTCGCAGCGGTAGCCGTAGCGCACGCCGTCGAAACGGGACAGGTTGGAGGAGGCTTCTGCCGGTGCGATGATGTAGTAGGCCGGGATGGACAGCTCGGTGTTGGGCAGGCTGACCTCTTTCACGGTTGCGCCCAGTTTCTCGAACTCTGCCACGGCGTTACGCACCTGCTCGGCGACGCCTGCATCCAGCGCGGCGGAGAAGTACTCCTTGGGCAGGCCGATTTTCAGGCCGGCCAGCGGCTTGTTCAGCTCGGCGGTGTAGTCTTCCATGTCGCGTTCGGCGCTGGTGGAATCCATCGGGTCGAAACCGGCCATGGCGTTCAGGATCATGCCGCAGTCTTCAGCGGTCTGGGCCATGGGGCCGGCCTGATCCAGTGAGGAGGCGAAGGCGATCATGCCGTAACGGGACACGCGGCCGTAGGTCGGCTTGAGACCGGTGATGCCGCACAAGGCTGCCGGCTGGCGGATGGAGCCGCCGGTGTCGGAGCCAGTCGCGGCCGGGGTCAGGCGTGCTGCAACCGCAGCAGCAGAACCGCCGGAAGAACCACCCGGTACGCAGTCGGTGTTCCAGGGGTTGCGGGCAGGGCCGTAGAAGCTGCTCTCGTTGGAGGAGCCCATGGCGAATTCGTCCATGTTCAGCTTGCCCAGTGTCACGGTGCCGGCGTTCTTCAAACGGCTGACGATGGTGGCGTCGTACGGAGAAATGAAGTTGTCCAGCATCTTCGAGGCGCTGGAGGTGCGCACGCCCTGAGTACAGAACAGATCCTTGTGTGCGATCGGCAGGCCACAGAGCGCGCCGCTGTTACCGGCTGCACGGGCTTCATCCGCCGCCTTGGCCTGGGCGAGTGCCTGTTCTTCGGTAACAGTGATGAAGCTGTTGTACTGGCTGTCCAGCATGTTGATGCGCTGCAGGTAGGCCTGGGTCAGCTCGGTACTGCTGTAATCGCCGCGTTCCAGCCCTTGGGCCAGCTCGGCAAGTGTCTTGTCAAACATGTCGATGTCCTTGAACCTGAAGGCGGATTATTCGATGACCTTGGGCACCAGAAAGAGACCTTCCTCGGTGGCCGGTGCAACGGCCTGAAGGGCTTCACGCTGGTTGGTTTCGGTCACTTCGTCGGCACGCAGGCGCTGGACGGCATCCAGCGGGTGAGCCAGAGGCTCGACGCCTTCTGTGTTGGTGGCCTGCATCTGATCCACCAGGCTCAGGATGCTGTTCAGTGAATCGCTGTAGCTGTCGATATCGGCCGCATCGATCTGCAATCGTGCCAGATGGGCTATCTGTTCCACATCGGATCGGTCCAGTGACATAGGTCCGCTTCTCGCTCTGATCGGTCTGTTCGCTTAAGGGTGGCTGAACGCCGGAAGCCCCGCCGCGATTGAATTTGGAAAGGGTGAATGGCGCATAAGATAGCATGTTTGAACCTTGCCCAAAATCCCTGCCGTTGTTAGAGTTGTTGCCTTTCAGACTAGCGGCCGCTCCGGCTAATCTCAGGGTACCCACAGTAACATGTTCAAGAAATTTCGAGGCCTGTTTTCCAGTGACCTGTCCATTGATCTGGGCACCGCCAATACACTGATTTACGTCCGTGACAAGGATATCGTGCTGGATGAGCCGTCTGTTGTCGCCATCCGTGTGAACGGTAACCAGAAGTCGGTTGCCGCTGTAGGTGCCGACGCCAAGCGCATGCTCGGACGTACGCCGGGCAACATTACCGCAATCCGTCCGATGAAGGATGGTGTTATCGCCGACTTCCATGTCACCGAGAAAATGCTGCAGTACTTCATCAGCAAGGTGCATGACAACAGCTTCATGACGCCGAGTCCGCGTGTGCTGGTCTGCGTGCCTTGCAAGTCCACTCAGGTTGAACGCCGTGCGATCAAGGAATCGGCCATCGGTGCCGGTGCCCGTGAGGTTTACCTGATCGACGAGCCGATGGCAGCGGCGATCGGTGCCGGCCTTCCGGTCGAAGAGGCCAGTGGTTCCATGGTGGTCGACATCGGTGGTGGTACTACCGAGATCGCCGTGATCTCGCTTAACGGCATCGTCTATGCCGAATCCGTGCGTGTCGGTGGCGACCGCTTCGATGAAGCGATCGTGACCTATGTGCGCCGTAACTACGGTAGCCTGATCGGTGATTCCACCGCCGAGCGCATCAAGCAGGAGATCGGCACGGCTTACCCGTCCAGCGAAATCCTCGAGATCGACGTGCGTGGCCGCAACCTGGCCGAGGGGATTCCGCGCAGCTTTACGCTGAACAGCAACGAGATTCTCGAAGCCCTGCAGGAGCCGCTGTCGGCGATCGTGCAGTCGGTCAAGAGTGCGCTGGAGCAGTGCCCGCCCGAACTGGCGGCCGATATCGCCGAACACGGTATCGTGCTGACCGGTGGTGGTGCCCTGCTGCGTAATATCGATCGTCTGGTGAGCGAGGAAACCGGTCTGCCGGTGATCGTGGCCGAAGATCCGCTGACCTGTGTCGCCCGTGGCGGGGGCAAGGCGCTGGAGATGCTGGACAAGCACACCTTTGAAATTCTGACCGCCGAGTGAGGGTGGCGGTGCGCGGACAGTCGGGGGGCGAGCAGCATCCCGGCGGCTACTGGGACGTCATTCGGGAGGTGAATTATTAATCCGATCTTCCGGGGCAGCTCGCCGCGCCGCCTGTTTCTGCTGCTGGTGATTCTGGCCGGCTTACTGATGGTGACCGACCTCAACTGGCCAAAAATGAAAGAGGGCCGTGCCTGGCTCTCGCTGCTGGTCACGCCACTGCAGTGGGTGGTGGATATCCCGACCCGGGTGGCGGATAGCCTGTCCGGCGTGGTGGTGGATCGAGCCAGCCTGGTGCGCGAAAACGAGGCGCTCAAGTCCGAGGCGCTGGTGCTGGAGCGTAAGGTGCAGCAAATGGCAGCACTGGCAGCGGAAAATATCCGTCTGCGTGAGCTGCTGGGCGCCGGTGAACGCCTCGAGCCCGAAACCCGCCTGGTTGAACTCATCGGCGTAAACCCGGACCCTTTCCAGCATGAAGTGATCCTGAACCAGGGCTCCGAGGATGGGGTCTTTGCCGGCCAGCCAGTGCTGGATGCCGGCGGCGTCATGGGCCAGGTAATTTCGCTGGCGCATTACACCAACCGTACCATGCTGATCACCGATGCCCGCTCCGCCATTCCGGTGGAGGTCAATCGTAACGGCTTCCGTGCCATTGCGCTTGGCAAGGGGGTGCTGGATGAACTGGAGCTGGAGCATGTGCCCGATACGGCCGATATCCGCGAGGGTGACCTGCTGGTAACCTCCGGGCTGGGAGGGCGCTTCCCGCGCGGCTATCCGGTGGCAAGAGTGAAGGAGGTGGTCCGTGACCCCGGCCGTCCCTTTACCCTGGTCAAGGCCGAGCCGGCCGCCCGCCTGGATCGCAGCCGTCACCTGTTGCTGGTGGATTACCATCCTGAACCGATAGAGGTCGCGCAAGGGGACGTGGATGGCTGAGCAGCGCAGCGGCGGTGGGCTGATCATCTTCGCGACCTTTCTGGTCGGTATGGTGTTGAGCCAGATGCCACTGCCAGAGATGCTGGTATGGGCACGGCCCGAATGGGTGGTGTTGATCATGATCTACTGGGTGATGGCGCTGCCGCACCGGGTAGGACTGGGCAGCGCCTTTCTGCTGGGGGTATTGCTCGACGTGGTGCGCGGCAGTGTGCTCGGTCTGAGTGCCCTGTCACTGACCCTGATCGCCTTCTTTGTCCTGATTCTGTACAAGCGCCTGCGCATGTTTCCGCTTTGGCAGCAGTCATTGATGGTGCTGGTACTGGTGGGCATCAATCAGCTGCTGTTCCACTGGATGCAGAGCATTACCGGTACCACCGGGGATTCCCTGCTGTTCCTGCTGCCGTCGCTGGTCAGCGCGTTGGTCTGGCCCTGGCTGTACCTGTTGCTGCGCGCCGTGCGCCATACCTTCTATATTCAATGAGTGCCATGCCTGAACTGATTCTTGCTTCCGCTTCGCCGCGCCGCCGTGAACTGTTGTCCCAGATCGGTGTGCCTTTTCGTTGCTGCCCGGTCGATATTGATGAGACCCCGCAGCCGGAAGAGCCGGCTCAGGCGTATGTCGAGCGGCTGGCGCTGGAAAAGGCTGTAGCCTGTCGGCAACTGAACCCGGCAGCGGTGGTACTGGGCTCGGATACCAGTGTGGTGGTCGATGGCCGGATTCTGGGCAAGCCGGTGGATGAAGCAGATGCCGTGCGCATGCTGATGATGCTGTCCGGGCGGCGGCACCAGGTAATGACGGCGGTGGCCGTTGTAGATGAGCAGCGGCAGCGGGTTGAAACCGTGACCACCGATGTGGCCTTCATCGAGCTGGATGAGGCACGCTGCCGTGCCTACTGGCGGACCGGAGAGCCTTGCGACAAGGCCGGGGCTTATGGCATACAGGGGTTAGGAGCAGTGCTGGTACGCGGCATCGAGGGCAGCTATTCCGCCGTCGTGGGGTTGCCACTGATGCAAACGGCCGCGCTGCTGCAGCAGTTCGATATCCCGGTCTGGCAGCAAAACTGAATCAATAATAACGAATAGCTGATCGAGGACACAGAGGATGGGTGAGGAGATCCTGATCAACTTCACGCCGATGGAAACGCGCGTGGCAGTGATCGAAAACGGCATGCCCCAGGAAATCTACGTGGAGCGCGCCAAGCGCCGTGGTATTGTCGGCAACATCTACCAGGGCAAGGTCGTCCGTGTGCTGCCCGGCATGCAGGCCGCGTTTGTCGATATCGGGCTGGAACGGGCCGCTTTTATCCATGTGGATGAGGTGGTTGATCAGAGCATGCCGACCGACCAGCGCAACGCTACCTCCATCGCTCAGGTGCTGCGCGAAGGCCAGTCGCTGCTGGTGCAGGTGACCAAGGACCCGATCGGGACCAAGGGCGCACGCCTGACCACTCACATCTCTATCCCGTCGCGCTACCTGGTGCTGATGCCGGGCAGTACTCACATCGGTGTTTCCCAGCGGATCGAGGACCCACAGGAGCGCGACCGCCTGCGTGGACAGATGCTGGATCTGATGCAGGACGATTCGAACTCACCGGAATGGGGGGTTATCCTGAGGACAGTGGCCGAAGGCATCTCAGAGGTCGAACTCGCCAGTGACCTCCAGTTCCTGCGCCGCCTCTGGGAGTCCATTCGCAACAAGATCAAACAGGTCAAGGCGCCGGCAATCGTCTATGAAGACCTGCCGCTGAACATGCGTGCGCTGCGTGACATGGCACATGCTGGTGTCGAGCGTATCCGCATCGATTCCCGCGAGACCTTCCAGCGCGCCAGCGAGTTCGTCAAGGCGCTGGTGCCGGAGATCGAGAGCAAGCTGGAATACTATCCCGGCGAGCGGCCGATCTTCGACATGTTCAATGTCGAAGAGGAGATGCAGAAGGCGCTGGGCCGCAAGGTGGAGCTGAAGTCCGGTGGTTACCTGATCTTCGACCAGACCGAAGCGATGACTACGGTGGATGTAAACACCGGTGCTTTTGTGGGCCATCGTAACCTGGAAGAAACCATCTTCAAGACCAACCTGGAAGCCGCCACGGCGATTGGTCGCCAGCTGCGCCTGCGCAACCTGGGCGGCATCATCATCATCGATTTCATCGACATGGAAGACCCCGATCATCAGCGCCAGGTGCTGCGTACCCTGGAGCGGGTGCTGGAGAAGGATCACGCCAAGTGCAAGGTCACTGGCGTGTCGGAGTTGGGGCTGGTGGAGATGACCCGCAAGCGGACCCGTGAAAGCCTGGAACAGGTGCTCTGCGAACCCTGCAGTCACTGTCAGGGGCGTGGTTCGCTGAAAACGCCGGAAACGGTCTGCTATGAGATCTTCCGTGAAATCCTGCGTCAGCACCGCGCCTATGATACCGAAACCTACCTGGTGCTGGCGGCACAGTCGGTGGTCGATCACCTGCTCGATGAGGTCTCGGACCATGTGGCTGAGCTGGAGGCATTCATTGGAAAGACCGTGCGTTTCCAGGTTGAGCCGCTGTACACCCCGGAACAGTACGATGTTGTGCTGCGCTGATCGGGCAGGGGCATGCGCCGCCATCTGAGCCGAGCCTGGTGGCTCGCTGTCGTTCTGCTGCTGTTACTGGCGTTGCTGCTGACGGCGGCGCGTCTTGGGCTGCAGTCTATCGACCGCTGGCGGCCGGAGATTCAGGCGCTGCTCAGTGACTCCCTGGGTGTGCCGGTTGAGATCGGCCGGCTGCAGGGCCAGTGGAACTATGCCCTGCCGGTACTCACGGCAGAGAATATCCGTATCCATACCCGCTCTACCGAAGGCATCGAAGGGCATCTGGCACTGCAGCAGCTGACGCTGGAGCTGGACCCCTTTGCCTCGTTGCTCTCCCGTGTGCCCATCTTTCATCGTTTCGAAGCCCGTGGTGCCGCCATCCGCTGGAACCAGCGCGGTGGTGCCTGGCTGCACCGCCCCGGGGCCGCACCGGGCGCCGCTACTGAGGGGGTTAAGTTACCGGTCTGGGAGCGGCTGGTTGCGGTGCTGCTGCAACAGCCCTATGCCGTTATACGCGATGTGGAGCTGACCCTGGTACCGGAGCAGGGACAGAGCCTGGTAATTACACCGGCCGACCTGGAGCTGGAAAATGCCCGCCGTGAACACCGTCTGAGTGGCCTTTTTCGCATGCCATTGCTGGGCGATACGGCCGAGATGAAGTTCATCGTCGAGGCCGAGTCGGTTCAGTTGAGAGCATTGGATGCCCGCTATCGGCTCTACCTGGAACTGAACCACCTGGGACCCGAGCTGTTTCAGTTGTTTGGACAGGAACTGGGGGTCGAACAGCTGAACCTGAGCACCCGAATCTGGAGCGAGTTCGATCAGCGCCGGTTGCAGGGGGCGCAGGCGCAAGTGGAATTGGGGCAATTGTCGCTGGTGCAGGCCGGCATCCCCTATCCGCGTTCGGGCCGTCTCAATGCCAGCTTGCAGCCGAGAGGGGATGACTATCAACTGCAGCTGAGTCAGTTGCAGTTGGTACATGAAGAGGGTCAGTTTGAACTGCCGCTGGCAATGGTGCAGGCGCCCCTGTCACTTCAGCCTGAACACTTGCAGGCGGGAATCGCCGAACTGGATCTGCAGGCGTTGTCCAGCTGGTTGCAACAGGCACCGGGCATGCCTGAAAAGGCCGCCCAGCTGCTGGCGGCCCTGCAGCCTGAGGGCATGTTGCAGCAGGTCAGCCTCCAGAAACCGGAAGGGAGTGGCTGGCTGGATCTGCAGCTAACCGCAGACGTGGAGCAGGCAGGGGTCGCCGCCTGGCATGGCGCACCGGCGCTGCAAGGTGTCAGCGGTCGGCTGGAGGCCGGGTTGAAGCAGGGCCGGATCGATCTGGTCAGCGATGCCTTCGGCATGCAGTTCCCCGAGCTGTTTCCGGACCTCTGGCGTTACCCCGAGGCGCAAGGCCGGATCAGTTGGGCGTTGGATGAGCGGGGTGTCCACGTCGCCAGCGAGCGTTTGCAGCTCAAGGATCAGCATGTACAGGCATCAGGGCGTTTCAGTATCGATCTGCCATTTGATCGCAGTCGCCAGAGTGAGCTGGTGCTGTTGATCGGGATGACCGACAGCGACGGTTCTCAGGCGTCCATCTATACCCCCGCCAAGGAGGTTGGTCCGGGGTTACACCGCTGGCTGGAACAGTCCCTGCAGGGGGGAAGGTTGCGCCAGGGTGGGCTGCTGCTGCGTACCGGGACACGCAATAACGACACCCCGCGTGCGCCGGTGGTGCAGCTGTTTTTCGATGTGGCCGAGGGGCAGCTGGCCTATCAGCCGGGCTGGCCGGCGGTCGAGGATGCCGACCTGTTCGTGCTGGTGCGCGATGCCGGGGTGGCGATCAATATCAACCGGGCGCGGTTGCTCAACAGTGATATCCCCTCTGGCTGGGCCTATCTGCCCCCTGGCGAGCGTCAGTTGCAGGTCGAGGCCGAACTCGTGGGGCCGGTGGGGGACCTGGATCAGGTGTTGAAAGAAACGCCGCTGGCCGACGTGCTGGGGCCTTCGGTTCAGGACTGGTCGCTGGGCGCCGGCAAGGCACAGAGCCGGCTGGGTTTGAGCGTACCGCTGCAGGATCGATCACCTCCTGGTGTTGATCTGACGGTGAGGCTTCAGGATACCCGGCTTGAGGGGCAGGGCGGCAATCTGAGTGTTACCGGGATCAAGGGGACGCTGCGTTACAATAGCCGTACAGGGTTGAGTGCTGACGAGTTGCAGGGGCGTTTTCTCGATCAGCCGGTCAGTGCCAGCATTACCACCGGGCAAAATCGTTACCGTATCGAGCTTCAGGGGCGCTCAGACATGGCGCGGCTGCAGCAATGGCTGCAGATGCCGGCGCTGGCCCTGACTGAAGGGACAGCGCCTTGGCAGGCTCAGCTGGAAGTCTGTGCCGAGGCTAGCTGTCCCCGGCTTGAGATTCGTTCCGGTCTTGAGGGCGTCGCGCTGGAGCTGCCGGGGATTCTGGCCAAATCTGCCGATCAGCGTGCGCCGCTGACGCTGGCGTTGAAGCTTGCCCCCGAGGTGGCGGTAGAGTCACTGGCGCTGCAACTGCCGGCTGATGGCATAGCGCCACTGAACGTGACGGCGAGTGCTGCTGCCGAGGCTCCCTTGCGCTTCAAACTGGAACACCCGCAGCTGAGCGGGGAGGTGGTGTCGGCAACGTCGGAGCAGCCGTTGCTGCTGAATCTGACTCACCTGCAACTGGATGCCCTGATGCCTGCACAGAAAGCAGCCGACAGTGCAGCACCGGCCAGGCCTTCTGTCGCCGATCACTTCAGCGGGCAGTTGCCGGCAACTCGGGTGCGGATCAAGGATCTATGGTTTGCCCAGAAACCGCTGGGTGAATGGAAGTTTGCCCTGCAGCCTGAACCGGGGCGCCTGCGGATTCGTGAACTGGAGGCTTACCCTGAGCAGATGGTGGTACGTGGTGAGGCGGACTGGGTGCAGGGGGAAGAGAGTAATACCGCGGTGACCCTGAAACTGGCTGGTGAAGACCTGGGGCGCTTGCTGAAAAGCTGGGGGCATGGGCGGGTGATGGAAACCAAACAGGTTGAAGCCATGCTGCAGTTGCAATGGCCCGATGCCCCCTGGCAGTTTGATCTGGCGCAGCTCGACGGTGAATTCCAGTTCAGTACGGCAGAGACGCGGCTGATCGAAACGGCAGACAGCACCAATATCCTGCGAATATTCGGCATTCTGAATTTCAACTCCATCGCTCGCCGTTTGCGTCTGGATTTCAGTGATCTGCTCAAGAAGGGGGTCAGCTTTGACAGCATCAGTGGCCATTACCGTATCGAAAACGGAGTGGCGACAACACTGGAGCCGCTGCGGATGGAAGGGCCTTCGGCCAACATGACCCTGACTGGGCGAGTAGATCTGGCGGCCGAGCAGCTCGACAACACCGTAGAGGTGACGCTGCCGATTACCAGTAATGCGCCACTGGCGGCGATTCTGTTGGGGGCGCCTCAGGTGGCCGGAGCGGTGTTCGTCATTGACAAGCTTATCGGTGACAAGCTGGAGCGTTTCAGTACCCTCAAATATCGGCTGACCGGCCACTGGGACGACCCGCAGATGGAGCTGCAGGCCGGCGGTTCGGAAGGCTAGCCTCAGGCCTCGTAGAGTTCGCGGATGTAGCGGAACAGCTTGCGTGCCTGCGCGGGAGCCTGTTCACGCTGACGTTCGCGTTGGGCATTGCGGACCAGCTGGCGCAAATGCTGGATGTCGGCATTCGGGTGCTGCTCAATGAAACCCTGGAGGTCGGCGTTGTCACCGTCGATCAGGCGCTCGCGCCAGCGCTCCATCTCGTGGAACAGCTGGTTGTGTGCCGCGCTGGCGGAGTCGAAACGATCAACAGCCTCGCGAATGGCGTCGGCATCGGCGGTGCGCATCAGCTTGCCGATATACTGCAGGTGGCGGCGTTTGGCGCCGTTGGCCTTGATGCGGGCGTACTCCTCGATCGCGGCACGCAGCTGGTCGCCGATCGGCAGCTTTTCCTGCTGGTCCGGGCGCAGCTCGGTCATCCGCTTGCCCAGTTGCTGCAGCTCTTCGGCATCGCGCTTGAGCTGGGACCGGCTGGGTGGCAGGTCATCGATGTCATCATTATGTTGCGAGTCAAAGTCGGTCATATCAGTGTCCATCAAGCAAAAAACAGCGTTGCCAGGCCCAGAAAGGCGAAAAAGCCAACAACGTCGGTAATGGTGGTCAGCAGGACGCTGCCGGCCAGAGCCGGGTCGATTCCCACTGATTTTAGTATCATCGGCAGCAAAGTGCCGGCCATGGCGCCGGCAACCAGGTTGATCACGATCGCCAGGGCGATGACGATGCCGACGGTCATGTCCTGGAACCAGAGGACTGCAACCAGTGCGACCACCAGCGCCCAGAGCAGGCCGTTGAGTGCGCCGACAACCAGTTCGCGGTTAAACAGCCAGCCAATGTTGGAGCGTTCCACATGGCCCAGTGCCTGGCCGCGGATGACCAGTGTCAGGGTCTGGCTGCCGGCGATGCCGCCCATGGAGGCGACGATTGGCATCAGAACGGCCAGGGCGACCACCTTGTCGATGGTATCCTCGAACAGGCCGATCACGGCGGAAGCGATGAAGGCGGTGATCAGGTTGATGCCGAGCCAGACGGCACGCCGCCGGGTGGTCTTCATGATCGGTGCGAAAGTATCCTCGTCCTCGTCGAGGCCGGCCATGCTCATCAATGAGTGGTCGGCATCCTCGCGGATCACGTCCACCACGTCATCGATGGTGATACGGCCCAGCAGCTGGCCGGATTCATCGGTCACGGGGGCGGAGATCAGGTCCAGCTGTTCGAACAGGCGAGCGACTTCCTCGTCCGGCGTGTCGGCGGTAATGGCGTCGACGTCCGTATTCATGATTTCGCGGACCAGTACATCCGGGTCGGTGGTCAGCAGTCGGGTCAGCGGCAGTACGCCGATATAGGAACCCTTGCGGCTGACAACGAACAGGGTGTCGGTGGTTTCCGGGATCTCCTTGTGCCGGCGCAGATAGCGCAGCACGGTCTCGGCAGTGATGTCGGGGCGGATGGTCACCGTGTCGGTGTTCATCAGGCCGCCCGCAGTGTCCTCCGGGAATGACAGAACCTGCTCAACCCGCTCACGGTTCTCCCGGTCCATGATTTTCAGCAGCTCTTTCATCACCCGTTCGGGCAGCTGCTGCAGGATGTCGGCCATATCGTCCGTTTCCAGCGATTCAGTGATCGCCAGTACCTCGGACGCTTCCATGCGGCTCAGGATTTCGGCCTGGGCGTCGTCCCCCAGGTATTGCAGCACCTCGCCTTCCAGTTCCTGGTTGAGCAGATTCCACAGAATCTGGCGTTCACGCGGCGGCGTCTTCTCAAGCAGGTGAGCAACTTCGGCGGGTCGCAGGCCCTTGTTGAGCATGAACCTGAGTTGCTGCAGCTCACCGACTTCCAGGGCGGCGCTGAGGGTTTCCAGATTGGAGGGCGTTTCCGGCTGACTCATCGGCAGGTCTCACTCAGGAACAGTACGGGTGGTGCGGCAAGGTACAGCAAACTGTACAGAGGAATCTTTTATTCCGGCTCGTCAAAGCGATTGTTGATCAGGGCTTCGAGGGCCTCCAGGGCAGCCTGTTCATCCTCGCCATGCGCGCTCAATTGCAGCTCGGTGCCCTTGCTGGCGGCCAGCATCATTACGGACATGATGCTTTTGCCGTCGATTTCACGGCTGTCACGGGTGATACGGATGTCTGACTGGAATTGACTGGCGGTGGTGACCAGCTTGGCGGCGGCCCGGGCATGCAGCCCCAGCTTGTTGATAATGGTCAGTCGCTTTTCAATCATGTTGGGGTCCCGCGGCAGGCTGACTCAGTTCACGGTGCAGCACCTGAACATTATCCATATGCGCGCGGAAATAACCAGCCAGTTGCTCGGCAACATAAACTGAACGGTGTTGGCCCCCGGTGCAGCCGATGCCGATGGTGATATAGCTGCGGTTGTTGGCCTTGAAGCGGGGCAGCCACTTGTGCACAAAGCTGCGGATATCCGCGACCATCTCGGCAACTTCGTCCGACTGAGACAGGAAGTCGATTACCGGCTGATCGCGTCCGTTGAAACGGCGCAGGTCCGGTACCCAGTAGGGATTGGGCAGCGAGCGGACATCGAAGGTAAAGTCGACATCAAGCGGTACACCGTGTTTGAAGCCAAAGGATTCGAGCTGCAATGACAGGCTCTGTTCGCTACGCCCGGCGACACGCAGTTTTACCTCGTCCCGGAGTTCATACAGAGAGAGACGGGTGGTGTCGATACGCAGGTCGGCCAGGTTGGCAATCGGCTCCAGCAGCTCGCGCTCGGTACGGATTGCCTGCTGCAGGCTCTGGTCGTTGTCGGTCAGCGGATGGCGGCGACGGGTGGCGTTGTAACGGCGCAACAGGGTCGCTTCGCCGGCATCAAGAAAAAGCGTTTCCGCGGTCAGTCCCGGCAGCTGGCGCAGTTGCTGCATCACTTCAGGGAAGCGTACCAGATTGCTGGGCAGGTTGCGGGCATCAATGCTGACGGCGATCGCCTGGGCGGGCCGGGATTCGGCCAGCATCAGGCGGATCAGCTCCGGCAGCAGCAGTGCCGGCAGGTTGTCGATGCAGTAGAAACCGACATCCTCAAGTGCCTGCAGGGCGGTACTCTTGCCGGATCCGGAACGGCCGCTGAGGACCACCAGACGCATTCTATTGCCCCTGACACAGGCCCTGAACGCGTTTGAGCAGACTCTCGGAGTCTTCGCAGGCGCGCAGAGCTTCACGTGTTTCCGAGTGATTGAACAGTTCCGCCAGGCCTGCCAGTGTCTGCAGGTGTTCCTCGGCACCCTGTTCGGGGACCAGCAACAGGCAGACCAGGTCAACCGGGCGGTTGTCGATGGCATCGAAGTCGATCGGGGAGGCCAGGGTCATCAGCATGCCGACCGCTCGGTCAACACCGGCCATGCGACAGTGTGGAATAGCGACGCCTTCACCGATACCGGTACTGCCAAGGCGCTCGCGATTGATAAGGCCGCTGAAGATATCTTCAGCGGCCGGGCCATTCAATTGCTCAGCAATCGTTTGACTGGCGAGTTCGAGAACACGCTTCTTGCTGACCACATCCACATGGCAGAGCGTGAGAGAGGGGGTCAGCAGTTCTGATAGTTGCATGTCGTGACGTGCTGCTACCGGTTATTTGTGGGATTTGATTTTTTCTTTGTGCTTGATGATCTGGCGATCCAGCTTGTCGACCATACCATCAATTGCAGCATACATGTCGTCATGCTGGTGTGCCGCAAAGACTTCACCGCCAGCCAGGTGGATGTTGGCTTCAGCTGTCTGGCGCTGCTTCTCAACACTGAGTGTGACCTGTGCATTAGTGATGTTATCGAAGTGACGTTCCAGGCGGTCAAACTTGGTACGTACGTACTCGTCCAGAGCGCCTGTCAGTTCGACGTGGTGGCCAGTGATGTTGATCTGCATAGGTTTTTCTCCTCGTCATGGACACGTTCTTACAGCGTGCCTTTCCATTCCCATTAAACCAGACGCTTGCGCTCATTAGAAGGCGGAATGTTCATCGCTTCACGATATTTTGCAACGGTGCGTCTGGCGACATTGATTCCCTGTTCTTTTAACAGCTGAGCGATCTTGTTGTCACTGAGTGGCTTGGCCGTATTTTCATTGTTGACCAGTTTCTTGATCAGCGCCCGAATCGCCGTGGAAGAGGCGGCGCCGCCATCGGACGTGCTGACGTGACTGGAGAAGAAGTACTTGAGTTCAAAGATGCCGCGTGGCGTATGCATGTACTTCTGTGTGGTCACGCGCGAAATGGTGGATTCGTGCATGTCGACCGCTTCGGCGATGTCGTGCAGTACCATCGGTTTCATGCCTTCTTCACCCTCCTCGAAAAAGTCGATCTGGCGCGCGACGATCTCGGTGGACACCTTGAGCAGCGTTTCATTGCGGCTGAGCAGGCTTTTGAGGAACCAGCGAGCTTCCTGCAGGTGGTTCTTCAGGTAGGTGTTGTCGGCGCTGTTGTCGGCCCGTCGAATCAGGTCGGCATACTGGGTGTTGATCTTCAGACGCGGCGAGGCGTCGGTGTTGAGACTGACGTTCCACTGCCCCTGGATCTTGCGCACGATCACGTCGGGGATGACGTATTCGGGTGGCTCCGAGCTGATCAGGGTGCCGGGCTTGGGGTTCAGGCTCTGGATCAGACTGATCACCTGCTGCAGGCTGTCTTCCTTGAGACGCAAGCGGCGCATCAGGGTGCGATAATCGTGGCTGCCAAGCAGGTTCAGATGGTCGCGTACCAGGCGTACGGCATCGTTGAGCAGTGGGGTGTCCTCGGGCAGTTGGCGCAGCTGCAACTGCAGGCATTCGCTGAGGTCGCGGGCGCAGACGCCGGCTGGGTCGAACTGCTGCACTCGGTGCAGCACCGCTTCGATCTCGTCAGTGTCGCAGTCAGAGAAACGTTCGGGCTCGCTCTGCTGGAAATGCTCCAGTACCTCGTCGACACTGGTGCGCAGGTAGCCGTCGGCATCGACCGCATCGATCAGGGCGAGGGCCACCATGCGGTCGTTGTCACTCATCGGGGTCAGGTTCAGCTGCCACAGCAGGTGATCCTGAAGATCATCCTCGGTGCTGTCGTTGTCACCTGGATCCCAGTCACTGTCGCGTTCGGGGCCGGGCGAGCTCTGATGCTGGAAAGTGTCGTCCCACTGGCTGTCGGTCGCCAGTTCGGTGGGAATCTGCTCGTTCCAGCCATCCTCGCCGCTGTCTTCCCAGCTATCCTGGTCCTCGGTCGCGGCCGGCTGCTCGCTATCGCGGGAGCTGTCCTGTTCGGCACTGGTGTCCTGCTTTTCGGCTTCGGCCTCCGCCGTTTCCTGTTCCTCATCCACTTCCAACAGGGGGTTGCTGTCCAGCGCTTCCTGAATTTCCTGCTGCAGATCCAGAGTGGAGAGCTGCAGCAGGCGAATCGCCTGCTGCAGCTGCGGCGTCATTGTCAGCTGCTGGCCGATCTTGAGTTGTAACGACTGCTTCATATGCAAACTGCCGGGTTGACCGAGTTGGGAGTAGACATGCTGCGGCGCTTAGAGGGCGAACTGCTCGCCCAGATACGCGCGGCGGACCTGCTCGTTGTTGAGGATGTCCTGCGGGCTGCCTTGGGCCAGGATGCCCCCTTCACTGACGATATAGGCTCGCTCGCAGATATCAAGGGTCTCTCGCACATTGTGATCGGTGATCAGAATGCCGATATTGCGGGACTGCAAGTGCCGGATCGTCTGCTTGATGTCACTGACCGAGATGGGATCGACGCCGGCGAACGGTTCGTCCAACAGAATGAAGTCAGGCTCGGTGGCCAGCGCGCGAGCGATCTCAACGCGACGGCGCTCACCGCCGGACAGTGCCATGCCGAGGCTGTCGCGCAGATGGGTGATATGGAACTCTTCCAGCAGCTCTTCCAGTAGCGTATCGCGCTGACTGGCTGACAGCTCCTTGCGGGTTTCCAGAATCGCCATCAGGTTATCGCGCACACTGAGCTTGCGAAATACCGAGGCTTCCTGAGGCAGGTAGCCGATGCCGCGGCGAGCACGCTCATGCATCGGCAGCCGGGTGACATCATCCTGGTCGATGCGAATTTGGCCATGATCGGCGTTGATCAGGCCGACAATCATGTAGAAACAGGTGGTCTTGCCAGCGCCGTTGGGGCCGAGCAGGCCGATGATCTGGCCGCTGTTCATCTCCAGCGAAACGTCACGAACCACCTGACGACCCTTGTAGCTCTTGGCCAGGTGCAGCGCCTGCAGCTGTTTTACCTGTGCGGACATCAGTTCCCCTCGGTCTTCGGCTGAATCACCATCTGTACGCGCTGGCCTGAATCCTTATCGCTGCCATACGCGTTTACCACGGCTTTTTCCATGTTGTAGACGATGCGTTCACCGGTAAAGGTATCACGGCCCTGATCCACCCGGGCGGAATTGGTAATGGTTACTTCCTGCTTGTTGACGCGGTAGTCCATGCGCTCGCCATAGGCCTTGGTCAACGGTTGATCCTGGCTTGGCTGCTGCTGGAACTGGGCCGGTTTACCGGTGGAGATGATGCGTTGCACCCCCCTGTCATTGCGATGCAGTTCGACGCGGGCGCCGCGGATCACCATGGTGCCCTGCACGATCTCTACATTACCGGTATACACGGTGATGCCGGTGCGCTCGTTCATGCTGGCATGATCGGCACTGATATGAATGGGCTTCTGCTGGTCTTCCGGCAGGGCCTGGGCCAGTGCCGGCAGGGTCAGAAGGGTGGCCAGAAACAGGGAACGAAGTTTATTGCACATGGTATTCACCCTTCACGTCCGAGAGCAGATCTATCCGTTGTTGATCGAAAAACAGGTCCATGCCGACCGCTGACGTGGTATCCGAACCGCGCTGCATCCGAACCGGGTGGTCAGTGTGTGCATAGTCACGGGGAGGATACAGAGTCAGTTGATCGGTTGTCATCAGGCTGGGCTGGCCGGCAGCCGGATTATCGTGAAGCTGAACATTGCCTGCAAGCAGGATCTGTTGTCGGGAGTCCGGCAGGGTGCCCTGGTCGGCACTCAGCAGGTAGTGCCCGCCAGCTTTGCCCGGCACTCGCGTGACGGGAGTTTCAAGCCGCATGGCGGCCTGCTCGGGGTAATGTTGCATCAGTGGCGTCGTCAGTAGCTGTGCGACAGTGCCATCATCCTGCCAGCGGGTAATCTCCGCATTGCGAATGAAAAAGTCGACTTGTTCAACCGGCGTGTCACCTGTCAATGGTGCGTTTTCTTCCGGTGTGATCAATCCCCACCACAGCAGGGGTGCGGCAACCAGGGTCGCGGTGATCAGCAGGCGCTGACGCTGGCTCAGCATCCGCGGTACTCGGCATAAATGGCATCCAGCTTGCCTTGAGCGGCCAGGATCAGTTCGCAGAACTCACGCGCGGCGCCCTTGCCGCCGGCGGCGCTGGTTACCCAGTCGGCTTCCTTGCGCACCAGTGGATGGCCGTTGGGCACGCAGGCACCAAAGGCGCTGGCACGGATGGCGGCCAGGTCAGGCAGGTCGTCACCGATGTAGGCGGTGTCGGCAGCGCAGTGGCCGCTCTGGGACCAGAGTTCGTCCAGCGCGACCAGCTTGTCTTCCCGGCCCTGACGCAGGTAGGTGATGCCCAGTGCTTCGGCGCGCTGCTCGACCTGAGGCGAGCGGCGGCCGGTGATGATGGCGGTTTCAATGCCGCAGCGCTGCAGCAGCTTGATGCCCAGTCCGTCCAGGGTATGAAAGCTTTTGACTTCACGTCCGTCGGCGAGGAAGTTCAGGCGGCCGTCGGTAAGAATACCGTCGACGTCAAATACGGCCAGACGGATGCCGGCCAAGGCTTCGCGCAACTGCGGAGAAAGGCTATCCAGGTGCATCAGATGACTCCTGCTTTTAGCATGTCGTGCATGTTAAGGGCACCGACTGGGCGGTTCTGTTCGTCTACCACCAGCAGGGCATTGATTTTGCGTTCCTGCATCAGGCTCAGTGCCTCGGCGGCCAGAATTCCCGGGCGCACGCTGGTGCCGCCGGCGGTCATCACATCCTTGATGCGGGTTGTGGCCAGGTCGACGCCCTGATCCAGGGTGCGGCGCAGGTCGCCGTCGGTGAAGATGCCCAGCAGGCTGCCTTCAGTATCGGTGACGGCGGTCATGCCCAAGTGCTTGCGGGTGACTTCGAGCAGGGCTTCCCGCACCGGGGTATCAACCTGCACCAGCGGGATTTGATCACCGGTGTGCATGATGTCATCCACCTTGAGCAGCAGGCGGCGACCCAGGCTGCCGCCCGGGTGCGAGAAGGCGAAGTCTTCGCTGCTGAAGCCGCGGGCTTCCAGCAGTGCGATCGCCAGCGCATCACCGAGGACCAGTTGTGCCGTGGTGCTGGAGGTCGGCGCCAGGCCCAGCGGGCAGGCTTCGCGGTCGACCGGAATGTGCAGGCTGATATCGGCACTGCGTGCCAGGGTGGAACCGGCGTTGGCCGTCATGCTGATCAAGGGTGCGCCCATGCGCTTGATCAGTGGCAGGATGGTGACCACTTCGGCGGTTTCACCGGAGTTGGACAGGGCCAGCACTACATCGTCGCCGGTGAACATGCCCAGATCACCGTGGCTGGCTTCGCCCGGGTGAACGAAAAAGGCGGGGGTGCCGGTACTGGCCAGGGTGGCGGCGATCTTGTTGCCGATGTGACCCGACTTGCCCATGCCGGTGACGATGACGCGCCCCTTGCAGTTGAACATCAGTTCACATGCCTGGCTGAAGTTCTGGTCCAGATGGTTCAGAAGTTCCTGAACGGCTTCCAGCTCAAGCCGGATGGTCTGGCGGCCTGATTTCAGATAGTCGGTAGCTGTCATGGGTCTGGTATCTGCCTGTAAACGGAATTGCAAAATGCCATTCTAACCCAGACCCGGGATAAGCACGAATCCCGGAACCGCTGTTTAGATTCACGTTTGCATGTGAGAGTGGTATATTTCGCTGTCAATTTTGGGCCGGTCCGTATGTGCCGGCGATATGAAAGGAAGCGGGAGTTTCAGGTACATGAAGCCTGAGAGCGATAGCATTATCGATATTCGCGGGTTGAGCTTCTTCCGTGGCGAACGGGCGATCTTTGATTCCGTAGATATCAGTATTCCACGCGGCAAGGTGACCGCGATCATGGGGCCTTCCGGCACCGGTAAGACCACCCTGTTGAAACTGATCGGCGGCCAGTTGCGCCCGGACAGTGGCAAGATTCTGCTTGAGGGTACTGATATTCCCCGGCTGGGCCGCCGCGAGCTGTTTGAAGTGCGCGAGCGCATGGGCATGCTGTTCCAGAGCGGTGCCCTGTTTACCGACATGAGCGTGTTCGAGAACGTGGCCTTTCCGCTGCGGGTGCATACCGAACTGCCCGATGACATGATCCGTGATGTGGTGTTGATGAAACTGCAGGCCGTGGGATTGCGCGGTGCGTGCGACCTGATGCCGAGTGAACTGTCCGGAGGCATGGCGCGTCGTGTTGCGCTGGCGCGGGCGATCGCACTGGATCCGGATATCGTCATGTATGATGAGCCCTTTACCGGTCAGGACCCGATCGCCATGGGGGTGTTGGTCAACCTGATCCGACGCCTGAACCAGGCGCTGGGTCATACCAGTATCATCGTGTCGCACGACATCAAAGAGACGCTGGGTATTGCCGATTACATCTATCTGCTGTCCGATGGTCGGGTGATTGCCAAGGGTACGCCCGAGGAGCTGGCCAATATCGATTCCGAGCAGGTGCGTCAGTTCATGCAGGGACTGCCCGACGGCCCAGTGCCTTTCCATTTCAAAGCACCTGATTACGTTCAGGATCTGTTACAGGAACACTGATCATGCTGGATCTCTTGCAGAGACTGGGGCACAAGGCCCTGTCTCGCCTGGCGGCCATCGGGCGCGCCGGGCAGATTCTGCTGCAATCGCTGGTGGCTGCGCCCCAGCCCTTGACCATGCTGCCGCTGGTACTGAAGCAGATCTACTTCGTGGGTGTGCTCTCGCTGGTGATTATTGTGGTGTCCGGTGGCTTCATCGGCATGGTGCTGGGGCTGCAGGGCTATACCATCCTGGTGGATTACGGCTCGGAACAGGCGGTAGGCCAGATGGTGGCGCTGAGTCTGGTGCGTGAGCTGGCACCGGTAGTAGCAGCATTGCTGTTTGCCGGTCGCGCCGGGTCTGCATTGACCGCCGAAATCGGCCTGATGAAGGCGACCGAACAGCTGGCCAGTCTGGAAATGATCGGCGTGGATCCCTTGCGCCGCATTGTGGCACCACGCCTCTGGGCCGGCTTTATCTGCATGCCGATTCTGGCAGTCATTTTTGCCGTGGTCGGCATCTGGGGGGGCTCACTGGTCGCAGTGGACTGGCTGGGCATCTATGAAGGCTCCTTCTGGGCCAACATGCAGCAGTCGGTGGATTTTTATGACGATGTCCTCAATGGCATCATCAAGGCTGTCTGCTTCGGGATAGTGGTGACCTGGATAGCCGTATTCGAGGGGTACGATTGTATCCCGACCTCTGAAGGAATCAGTCAGGCGACAACCCGGACTGTGGTGTACTCATCGCTGGCAGTGCTGGGTCTGGACTTCATCCTGACAGCACTGATGTTTGGAGAACTGTAAACATGCGTATGCGAACCGTCGAAATCGGCGTTGGGGCGTTCATGCTGGCGGGCATTCTGGCGCTGGTCGTGTTGGCGCTGAACGTAAGTGGGCTTAATCCGGCCGAACAGACCGGCAGCTACAAGGTGTATGCTCGCTTTGACAATATTGGTGGTCTGACACCGCGGGCCAAGGTGGCGATGTCCGGCGTTCAGATCGGCCAGGTAACGGCCATCCGGATCGACAAGGAGATGCTGATGGCTGAGGTCGAGATGGAAATCTTCAATGATGTGGACTATCTGACCGCCGACACTTCTGCCAGTATTCTAACTGCGGGGCTGCTGGGTGAGCAGTACATCGGCGTGGTCCCGGGTGCCGAGGACGATCTGCTGAGCGAGGGTGACTTCATTCAGGATACTCAGTCGGCTCTGGTGCTGGAAGAACTGATCGGCAAGTTCCTGTTCAACAAGGTAAGTGAGTAAGATGATGAAACAGTGGATGACAGCCCTGCTGCTGGTCGCAACCATGTGGGTCAACCCGGCCGTGGCCGAGGCTTCCTGGCAGGAAGCCAGTGAGGTAGTTGATGCCGCCACACGGGACATGCTGGCGCTGATGGAGCGCGAAGAGCTGACCCGTGAAGAGAATACCGAACTGCTGATGCAGGAGATCGAAACGATCATCTCCCCGGTGGTGGATTTTCCCTATATTGCCAAGAGCGTGATGGGCAAGTACTACCGACGCGCCTCTGATGCCGAGCGTGAACGTTTTGCCGAGGTGTTCAAAACCACCCTGCTGCGTACCTATGCCAAGTCGATCGCCGGTTTTGAACTGAAGCACTACAGCATCCAGACCCCATCCGGCGAAAGCCCTGAGCCGGAAAAACAGGTGGTCAGCGTGGATGTCAGCTCCGGTAATGGAGAGGTATATACGCTGGTGTACTACATGCTCAAGCAGGAGCAGCGCTGGGCGCTGGTAAACGTAATGGTCGATGGTATCAACCTGCGTATTACCTTCCGCAACCAGTTTGCTGATCTGTTCCAGCAGAACCGCACCGTCGCCGCGACCATTGAGGCCTGGGCGACCAAAATGCAGGACGTGAAGCTGGAAAAAACAGGCGAAGGCGATGACAGCAGCGAAGGTTGAAACTCCGAGCGCCGGCGTGGTGAAGGTGAGCGGTGATCTGACCTTCGCTACGGTGCTGCAGGTGCGCAAGGGCCTGCTCGATCAGCTGCAGGCGTGCGGTGCTCGCTGCACCCTGGACCTCTCCGGTGTCGACCGTGTGGATAGTTCGGCCCTGTCGCTGTGGCTGGTTTGCTTGCGCCAGGCGCGCCAGTTGCAACAGGAATTGACGTTGATCGGGGTACCAGCCGACTTTGATGCCATCGCCGGCCTTGTGGGACTGGATGCCGAGTTGGCGGCGTCGGCCTGAGCCTGATCGCCTTTTGTCCCTTGTTTCGGTATGATTTCGCCCATTATTTCTGAGTACACGTTAGGCAGGGGAGTCCCGCATGCAGGCTGAAGAAGTCAAACAGATCCTGGAACAGCAGCTCGAAGGCTGCACCGCATATACCGACGGCGAAGGCTGTGACTTCAAGGTCACGGTAGTCGGTGACGTATTTGCGGGCCTGACCCCCGTTAAAAAGCAGCAGTTGGTCTATGCCTGTCTGAGTGATCAAATTGCCAGCGGTGCCATCCATGCTGTGACGATCAAAACCTACACCCCGGAACAGTGGGCTGCGCTGAGCTGAAGTCACACAGGAAACCCTGATGGATAAACTGATTATTGAAGGCGGCGCTTGCCTGAACGGTGAAGTTCGCATCTCCGGCGCCAAGAACTCGGCGCTGCCGATCCTGGCAGCGACGCTCCTGGCGGATGAACCGGTCACGATCTGCAACCTGCCCCACCTGCACGATATCACCACCATGCTGGAGCTGCTGCGCCGCATGGGGGTCGATCTGGTGATTGACGAGAAACTGAGCGTCGAGCTCAACGCCACCACCATCACAGACCTGTGTGCGCCCTACGAGCTGGTCAAGACCATGCGTGCGTCCATCCTGGTGCTGGGCCCGCTGCTGGCCCACTTCGGCCGTGCTGAAGTTTCCCTGCCCGGTGGCTGTGCCATCGGCAGTCGCCCGGTGGATCTGCATATCCGTGGCCTGGAGGCGATGGGTGCCGATATCAAGGTGGAAGGCGGTTATATCCGTGCCAGTGTAGACGGCCGCCTGAAAGGTGCACGAGTGTTCTTCGATGTTGTGACCGTGACCGGCACCGAGAACATCCTGATGGCCGCGGCTTTGGCCGAAGGCGAGACCATCATCGAAAACGCTGCGCGCGAGCCGGAGGTGGTCGACCTGGCCAACTGCCTCAACGCCATGGGCGCTGATGTTCGTGGCGCCGGTACTGACACCATCACCGTGCACGGTGTTGAGTCACTGAAGGGCTGCCGTTACTCGGTGCTGCCGGACCGGATCGAGACAGGCACCTTCCTGGTGGCGGCCGCAGCGACCGGTGGTCGGGTCAAATGCAAGAACACCCGCCCCGATATCCTCGATGCCGTGCTGCAGAAACTGACCGAAGCCGGTGCCGAGATCGAGACCGGTGAAGACTGGATCAGCCTGGACATGCACGGTCAGCGCCCCAGGGCCGTGAGCGTGACCACCGCACCCTATCCCGCGTTCCCGACGGACATGCAGGCCCAGTTTGCGGCGCTGGATGCGGTCGCCATCGGTGTTGGCAAGATTCGCGAAACGGTGTTCGAGAACCGCTTCATGCACATGCAGGAGATGATCCGCATGGGCGCAAACGTCTCCATTGAAGGTAACACCGCGATCATCGAAGGTGTACGCCAGCTGCAGGGGGCGCCGGTCATGGCAACTGACCTGCGTGCGTCGGCGAGCCTGGTCATTGCGGCGCTGGTAGCTGAAGGTGAGACGTGTATCGATCGTATCTACCACATCGATCGCGGTTACGAATGTATCGAAGAGAAACTACAGCTGCTGGGTGCACGTATCCGTCGTGTACCTGGCTAACAGCCTGCCAAATGAGCGAAGAGGCCATGAAACAACAGCTGACCATCGCCCTGTCCAAGGGACGCATCCTGAAGGAAACGCTGCCGTTGCTGGCAGCGGCCGATATCGTGCCTGCCGAAGATATCTTCAGCAGCCGCAAACTGATCTTCGATACCAATCATGACCATATCAAGCTGGTGGTGATCCGTGCCACCGACGTGCCGACCTACGTGGAGTACGGTGGTGCCGATATGGGTATCGCGGGCAAGGATGTGCTGATGGAGCATGGCGGTGCCGGTCTGTATGAACCGCTGGATCTGGAAATCGCCAAGTGCAAGCTGATGGTCGCCGGCATGAAGGATGCTGCGCCAGTCGAGGGCCGCATGAAGGTTGCGACCAAGTTCGTCAACCTGACCAAGGAGTACTTTGCGCGTCAGGGGCAGCAGGTCGACATCATCAAGCTGTACGGGGCGATGGAGTTGGCACCGATCATGGGACTGGCCGACCGCATCGTCGATATTGTCGATACCGGCAACACGCTGAGAGCCAATGGTCTGGAGCCGATGCAGCATATCGCCGAGATCAGCTCACGTCTGGTGGTGGGCCAGCCGTCGATGAAAATGAAACACGCGCTGATCCAGCCGATTCTGGATCAGCTGCAGCAGGCGATCGATGCACGCCGGGAGGAGGCCGCATGAGTATTTCCATCAAGCGTCTCGATGCCGCTCAGGGCGACTTCGAACAGCAGCTGGACCAGCTGCTGGCCTGGGAAAGCGTTTCGGACGATAAGGTCAACGGCATCGTCAACGAGGTGATCGCCAGGGTTCGCGCCGAAGGCGATGCGGCACTGGTGGAGTTCACCAACCGTTTCGACCGTACCTCTGCAACCAGCATTCAGGATCTGGAGCTGGGTCAGGAACGCCTGCAGCAAGCCCTCGACAGCCTGCCGGCCGAGCAGCGTGCTGCGCTGGAAAAGGCGGCCGAGCGTGTGCGTGCCTATCACGAGCGTCAGAAGGGTGAGTCCTGGCAGTACACTGAAGCGGACGGCACCATGCTGGGCCAGCAGATTACGCCGATGGATCGTGTCGGCATCTATGTGCCCGGTGGCAAGGCCGCCTATCCCTCATCGGTACTGATGAATGCCCTGCCGGCGCATGTTGCCGGGGTGAAAGAGATTATCATGGTGGTGCCGACCCCTGAGGGCGTGGTCAACGAGCTGGTGCTGGCTGCGGCTGCACTGGCTGGCGTGGACCGGGTCTTCACTTTGGGTGGTGCTCAGGCCGTTGCAGCACTGGCGTACGGTACCGAAACCGTGCCCAAGGTGGACAAGATCGTCGGTCCCGGCAACATCTTTGTGGCGACCGCCAAGCGTGCTGTATTCGGCACCGTCGGCATCGACATGATCGCCGGTCCGTCCGAGATCCTGGTGGTCTGTGACGGCCAGACCGATCCGGACTGGGTGGCCATGGACCTGTTCTCCCAGGCTGAACACGATGAAGATGCCCAGTCGATCCTGGTGTGTCCGGATGCGGATTACATCGACCAGGTCGAAGCCAGCATCAATAAGCTTCTGCCGACCATGGAGCGTCGCGAGATCATTCAGATTTCTCTGGAAAATCGTGCTGCGCTGATCAAGGTGGCTGATATGGCTCAGGCTGTCGAGGTCAGCAACCGTATTGCGCCTGAGCATCTGGAACTGTCCGTGGCCGATCCGGAAGCGCTGCTGCCGCAGATCCGTCATGCCGGTGCCATCTTCATGGGACGTTTTACCGCTGAAGCGCTGGGTGACTACTGCGCCGGTCCGAACCACGTGCTGCCGACATCCGGCACGGCCCGCTTCTCGTCACCGCTGGGAGTCTACGACTTCCAGAAGCGCTCCTCGCTGATCATGTTCTCGGCCGATGGCGCGTCGGAAATGGGCAAGGTGGCGTCGGTACTGGCCCGCGGTGAAAGCCTGACGGCTCACGCCCGTTCCGCCGAGTACCGTATCAAGGACTGATCAAGTAAATGATCGGCATGAAAAAAAGCTCCCGAGGGAGCTTTTTTTGTATCTGTACTTCAGGCCGACAGCGTATCAGTTACGGGTCTGCGGCCGTTCGTCGATGCGGGCTTCCAGGCTCATTTCATGACCGTTACGCAAAATCCCCAGCTCGACCTTGTCACCGGGCTTGAAGCGCGCGATCCGGTTCATCGCCTTGCGACTGCTGGTTACCGGCTCACCGGCGATCTGCAGCAGTACATCACCCGGTTGCAGGCCTGCCTGGTGGGCGGGGCCGTTGCGGAAAATGCCGGCGATGATCAGGCCACTGCGATCACCCACACCAAAGGATTCGGCCAGTCGAGGCGTCAATTCCTGAATCTCGATGCCCAGCCAGCCGCGGATGACGCGGCCGTGGCTGATCAGGTCCTGCATCACCTGGCGCGCCAGCGTTGACGGGATGGCAAAGCCGATACCCTGAGAGCCGCCGGACTTGGAGAAGATGGCGGTATTGATACCGACCAGGTTGCCGCGGGCATCGATCAGCGCGCCGCCGGAGTTGCCCGGGTTGATAGCGGCATCGGTCTGGATGAAGTCTTCATAGGTGCTCAGTCCCAGACGGTTGCGACCGGTGGCACTGATGATGCCCATGGTAACGGTCTGGCCAACGCCGAAGGGGTTGCCGATCGCCAGGGCGACGTCACCGATACGCAGCTCGTCACTGGCCAGCGTTATGCTGGGCAGGTCGTCCAGTTCGACCTTGAGCACGGCGAGATCGGTTTCAGGGTCCAGTCCCACCACTTCAGCCTGGGCTTCACGGCCGTCACGCAGCGCGACAATGATGCTGTCAGCACCACTGATGACGTGGTTGTTGGTGACCACGTAGCCCTGTTCATTGAGAATTACCCCGGAACCGAGACTGGACTCGATACGCTCCCGCTGTGGCAACTGTTCCGAATTGAAAAACTTGCGGAAGAAGGGGTCGTTGAGCAGCGGGTTGACCGGCTGGCGCACCAGGGTGCGGGTATAGATATTGACCACGGCCGGGGCTGCACGGTCGACGGCATCGGCATAGGATACTACCCCGCTGCCAAGCCCGGTTGCAGGTGCCTCTACTGAGGCGGCCTCACGGATCTCAACGGTAGTGACCGGCGGCGCGACCAGCTGGGGGTAAAACTGAAGGATCAGCAACGCGGCCAGGACGCCGGTGACAACAGGCCAGATCAGGTAGGAGACTTTACGCATCGACTTGCTTGCACCTGTAAATCATTTCAGTATGCCCCATTATACGTTTACCGACTTACATTGAAAAACGCGGGAGATTTCATGGCCGTTTCGATCGATCAACTGGTGCACTACTGCGATCAGCTGCTGGAAGCCGGGCGCTTTCGGGACTACTGCCCGAACGGGCTGCAGGTAGAGGGGCGCCGGCAGGTAAAGCGTGTGGTGACCGGGGTGACCGCCTGTCAGGCGTTACTGGATGAAGCCTTGGCCTGTGAGGCTGACCTGGTGCTGGTTCATCATGGCTACTTCTGGAAAGGGGAGCCGGCACCGATCACCGGGATCAAGCGCAAGCGGTTGCAGACACTGCTGACAGCGGACCTGAACCTGATGGCCTACCACCTGCCGCTGGATGCCCATGCCGAGCTGGGTAACAACGCTCAGTTGGCGAAGCGATTGGGTATCAGCCTGGAGGGGCCACTGGAGCCCGGGCAGGATCCGGCGATCGGTAATATCGGGCGGCTGCCTGAGTCGATGACGCTGACTGAGTTTGGTAAGCGCATCGAGCAGGTGCTGGGCCGGGTGCCGCAGATGGTGGCCGGTGGTGACCACCGCGTTCAGCGGGTCGCACTCTGTACCGGTGCGGCCGAGCGGATGATCGATCTGGCGCTGGAACAGGGTGCAGATCTTTATCTCAGTGGCGAAATATCAGAGCCGGTGGTGCATACGGCGCGGGAAGCGGGTATTCACTACTGTGGTGCGGGTCATCATGCGACCGAGCGTTACGGTGTGCAGGCGCTGGGGGAGCATCTGGCCGAACAGTTTGGTCTGGAGCACCGGTTTATTGATATCGACAACCCGGTGTGATATCCGGACCGGGCAGTTATTGCCCGGTCCAGTTGCGGCGCTGGGAATCAGGCCTTCTCGCGGCGTACCTCTTCCGGGGCGTCATCGCCATAGGCGGTGGGGTCGCCGGCCGCCGGCTGAGCGGCTTCTTCCTGCTTCTTGTGATCGAAACCGTATTCCTCGGACAGAGTACCGGCTTCATCCGGTTTTTTCGGTGCATAGTCGCGCGGCGGCTCGGGCAGCTCTTCCTGCTCGCTGTTGTCCAGGGCATCGGTTACGGTGGGGATGGCCGAGTCCAGTGCCGGGCGCAGTTCCTGCTGCAGGGCGGCCGTCGCCGGGAGGCCTGGACAGAGGTTTTCGGCACTGCTCGCAAGGTGCTGGTGCACCTTGCGGTACTGGTCGGTCAGGCCGTTGACCAGCTCGGCGGTCTGTTCGAAATGTTCGCTGACCTGGCGCTTGTAGCCGTCCAGCTCGGAGCGGGCTGTGTCCAGCTCATCGACCAGCTCCTGTTCCCGGCTGGAGCTGCCGCCGGCACGTCCAAGCAGAAAGCCGATCAGGGCGCCAATGCCAAGGGCTACCAGGGTCACAATCCAGATATTCGTTTGTTCCACGCATCTATCCTCGATCACATAATCTGTTCACACAGGCATATTAAAGCAAAGTGCCCCTGAAACCCATGCGGTCGGTCATTATCGTCGACCCGCTGCGTGCGTCCATTGTCGGTTGGTCGAGTGGCAAGGCCAGCAGCCGCAAAAGTTGCTGCCGGGCAGGTTTTACGGTCGTACATGCCATGGTGGCGGTATGACTTTGTTATACTGCCGCTGGAAGGCAACATTAAAGTTGGTTCATGCCTGTGGGCGTGTGTGCGTATTTCGGGTGACCATAACCGTCGGTCACCCCGTTGTAGGACAGGTCGAAATTGAAGTACCAGGACACCTTGAATGCGATCTATGCGCAATTGGACCGGTTGGGCGACCTGCCGGTTTTCAGTGCAACGGTCAACCGTATCCGTCAGGTAAGCAGCTCGCGTCAAAGCGATGCGATGGCACTGGCCATGGCTGTCATGAAGGATGCCAACCTGTCGATCAAGCTGCTTAAAATCGCCAATACGTCCAGCTATAACCGCAGTGGCGGGCAGATCAGTGCCGTGTCTCGTGCGGTTGTATTGATCGGGTTTGAACGTATCCATAACCTTTGTGTCACCCTGAAACTGATCGAAAGTTTCCGCGATGAGCAGCCAGGTACCGGGGTCGAGCAGTTGCTGATCAGCGCTTTCCTCAACGCTTCACTGGCGAGGGAGCTGGCAGCCGCCGCCGGGGCGCTGGATATCGAGGAAACCTATATTTGTGGTCTGCTGTATGGTCTGGGAGAGATCATCGTGGCGTTCACGCTGCCTGATACCTACAGTGAAATGCTGCGCCTGCGTGAGCGGGCCAAAGATAGCTGGCCACGCATTCAGTTGCAGCAGTTGGGTGGTCATTTCAGCGATATAGGCCAGGATCTGGCGCAAAGCTGGGGCTTCCCGAAGAGTGTGGTGCAAGCGATGGATCCGTTGACAGCTGACCAGTTGCGCGGCAGTGGTCGCCTCAATCATCGCCTGGCGGCCGGTTGTCATGACTTGCTGGAGTTGTTGTATTGCCGGGATACCGCCGGAGAGCTGGAGTATGGCAACCTGATGGGTGACCTGGCCGATGCGGCTCGGCAGCCGGTAGAAGCTCTGGATCGTCATATCAGTGAAGCCTTCCGTCAGGTGTGTGACCTGGCCGATGAGTATGGTCTTCAGCACCGTCTGGTCAGCCCGCAGCTCAGCCTGTCAGATGACCCGGCCCGCGATGAGATGACCCGCAAGCTGGCCTACTATGTGCGCTCCCGCGAGGCGCGCAACCCGGCACCCCTGCCGGAGGAACCGGTCGAAGAGAAACCGTCCGTCAACCAGACCCGGTTGATGGAACGTCAACTGCATCATCTGCAGCGGATGAACGAGATGATCGCGGCACCGACTAGTGCTGGCAGCATTCTGGAAGCGGCGGTCAGCGCGATCGCCGAGGCCAGCGCGCTGGAACGGGTGGCCTTTTGCCAGTTGGGTGTCAATGGGCAGGAGCTGAAAGCGCGCATAACGGCTGGTGACGGTCAGGAAGTACTCAAGGCGTTCTTTCAGCTGCATCGGCAGATGCCTGGAGCACTGCTTTTTTTCCGTATTCTGGAAAAAAGGATGACCCTGCTGGTGCCGGACAGCGAGGAGCCTGGTTGGCAGGAGCGCCTGCCGGAACCTTTCCTGCAGGGTGTAGAGCCCAAGGGCTTTATCGTCGCGCCGCTGGTGGTCAAGGATCGCGTGCTGGGGCTGATGTATGCCGACAAGGGGGAGGTGGTCGAAGACCAGGAATTCAAGGTATTCAATCAGTTCCTGATGCAGGCGCGTCTGGGGCTGGAAATGCTGCAGAGCCGGCACTAGCCGGCACTGCAGATCTGCTACAGGCCTTATTGAGGGCGGCGGGGTCGCCAGAGCACTTCTTCACCGCCGTCACGACGGCTCAGCACTCGCGCACAGACAAAGAGCAGATCCGACAGGCGATTCAGGTAAGCCACCCCTTGGGGATTGACGGTTTCAGTCTCGGCCAGTGCCACTGTACGCCGCTCGGCCCGGCGACAGACACTGCGAGCCAGGTGGGCCTGGGCTGCGGCCGCGTTGCCGCCCGGCAGAATGAACTCCTGCAGCGGCGGCAAGGCTTCGTTCAACGCTTCCAGTTCGGCCTCCAGTGACTCCACTACCTCAATCGTGATCACCGTATAGTTCGGATCGGCGACCGCGAGTTCACCTCCAAGATCAAACAGGTCGTTCTGGACCTGCAGCAGCAGAGGCTTCAGGGTGTCATTGGAGGGCAGGGCGGCCAGCAGGCAGCCCAGCAGGCAATTCAACTCATCGACATCGCCCAGGGCCTCAATGCGCGGATGGTATTTGGCAATCCGGCTGCCGTTGGCCAGGCCGGTGGTGCCCTTGTCACCGCTGCGGGTGTAGATACGGGTCAGGCGGTTGCTCATACGAATTCCCTGTAACGGTTAGGATTGGCGTTTCTGCTGCAGACTGACATGGGCCGGCTGCACGATCAGCGGGTCAGGTTCCAGGTCTATCTCCTCATTGGCATCCGGGTAGGGCAGCTGGCTGAGGATATAACGCATGGCATTGAGGCGTGCCCGCTTCTTGTCGTCCGACTTGATGATTGCCCAAGGCGCATCGGCGGTATCGGTATGAAAGAACATGGCATCCTTGGCTTCGGTGTAGGCATCCCATTTGTCCAGCGAGGCGAGGTCGACCGGGGACAGCTTCCAGTGCTTCAACGGGTCGGTGCGGCGTGACTGGAAGCGCTGGAATTGCTCCTCTCGACCCACTTCGAACCAGAGCTTGAACAGACGAATGCCGCTGCGCACGAACATCCGCTCCAGCTCGGGTGCTTCGCGCATGAATTCGAGATACTCCGAAGGCGTACAGAAATCCATCACCCGCTCGACACCGGCCCGGTTGTACCAGGAACGGTCGAATAGAATGATTTCGCCGGCGGTGGGCAGATGTTTGATGTAACGCTGGAAATACCACTGGGCCTTTTCCTGTTCGGTGGGCTTTTCCAGTGCAATCACGCGGGCTCCGCGCGGATTCAGGTGTTCCATGAAACGTTTGATGCTACCGCCCTTGCCGGCAGCGTCCCGGCCTTCGAAGATGATCAGAATCTTCTGTCCGGTGTCGCGAGCCCAGCGCTGCACCTTGAGCAGTTCGATCTGCAGCAGGCGCTTTTCGGCCTCGTAGGCGTCACGCTTCATTTTTTTGGCATAGGGGTAGGTCTTGTCCTGTACGGCGATGTCGGTCTTGCTCATTTAACGCTGTCCTGTGGGGCTCAGGGCCCGTATTCCTTGCAAAAGGGAGTGATTGACCGGTACCTCGATGTTCAGCCTGTCGGCCTGCTGGCACAGATAACCGGTGATCTGTTCGATCTCGCTGCGACGTCCATGACGGATATCCTGTAGCATAGACGAGAAGTTTTCGCCCGTTGCCCGGGCGACGGCAGCGGCGCGGACCTCCAGCGGCTCCGGGAAGAGCTCGATGCCGGCGGCGGTGGCGACGTGTTCCACTTCCCGGCATGCATTGCGCATCAGCTCGATCCGCCCGGAGTCTTCCAGCAATGCGCCGTTGCGACAGTCGAACAGCGCCGTCAGCGGGTTGATCGCACAATTAATCGCCAGCTTGCGCCACAGGTGTGTTTGTATATCACTTCCCGGGTGCAGCGGAATATCCAGCCGGTCCCAGCCCGAGGGGAGGGCGCTGGTGTTGTCAGTCAGTGGGCCTATATGGGTGTCGCCGCGGCTGACACAGTGCAGCTTGTTTCGTGTTTCCAGCCAGGCGCCGGCCGTGGTGGTAGCGGCCCACAGGCGGACGTTCCCCAGCCGCTCAAGCAGCTGTTCCTGTTGACCCATGCCGTTCTGTAACAGGACGATTTCGGTGTCGTCGTGCAGCCGTGGCTGTATGGCTTCCACGGCACTCAGGGTATCATAGGCCTTGGTTGCGACCAGCAGGTGCCGAATGGGCACCTCTGCGTCAGGTGTTTCCAGCTGGCAGTGGATATGATGTGGTTGTTCCGCTTCTGTAATCTCAAGCCGACCGCCTGCCGGCCATTGAGCGAGGCTGGCCTGGTCGCGCAGAATCAGGCTGACCTTCTGACCCGCCTGGGTTAGGAAATCGGCCCAGAGGCAGCCGATGGCGCCTGCACCAAGGATATGCCAGTGCATGGAAACTCCGTAGCAAATAATCTGATCTTAGCCCTGTTTCGATAGGGTTTGAAACCGATATTAACAGGACTCATTTTAACAGGAGAGGTGCTATGCCTTCATTCGACGTCGTATCCGAGCTGGATATGCATGAAGTGACCAATGCCGTGGATCAGGCGAACCGCGAACTGCAGAGCCGGTACGACTTCAAGGGGGTCAAGGCCGCATTTGAGCAGAGCGGTGAAACCGTAACGCTGGAAGCAGAAGTGGATTTCCAGCTGCAGCAGATGCTGGAGATGCTCAAGGCCAAGCTGACCAGCCGCAAGATCGACATCAAGTGCATGGAGGTCAAGGACCCCGATGTCAGCGGTGTCAAGGCGAAGCAGGAAGTGGTGCTGCGCCAGGGTCTGGATCAGCCGATGTGTAAAAAGATCGGCAAGGTGGTCAAGGATGCCAAGTTGAAGGTGCAGACCCAGATTCAGGGCGACAAGGTGCGTGTCACCGGCAAGAAGCGTGATGACCTGCAGGAGGCGATTGCGCTGCTGCGTGAAGCGGATATCGAACTGCCGCTGCAGTTCAACAACTTCCGCGACTGATTCATGACGGACGCTGCCCCGGAGGCAGCGTCCTGTGGTTCGCTCACTCCTGGCAGCAGAGCAGAAACAGCTCTCGTGCCAGCGCCTGCTGTTCACTTTCGCTGTTACGGCGAAAGTCCTCCGCGACCAGCCCTCCTTTGCTCAACAGGCGGTGCAACTGTGCGCCCTGCCATTCCAGCAACGTCATGCCACTGCTTTTGTCACTGATGCTCAGTTTGGGCGTGGGGTGTTCCAGCCAGGCATTGATTTGAAAGGTCATCAGAGTCCCTCCGGTCATGGTGAATGCACCTGACTATAGCGGGCTTCTTTAATCCTGTAAATGATAATAATTATTATTAACCATCTTGGTTGTTCGCCTGGCTGATACCGTTGAAGCGGTCACGCAGTAGCCAGAGCATGCACAGTGACGGCAGCACCATCAGTGCCGTGACGATGAAGAAGCGTTCCCAGCTGCCCAGCCAGTCCACGGTGTAGCCACTCAGTCCAGCGAGAGTGGTCCGGCTCAGGTTGCCCAGCGAGGCCAGCAGGGCATATTGGGTGGCGCTGAAAGCACGCCCGGTCAGCAGGGTCAGAAAGGACACGAACGCCACGGTGGAAAAGGCGGTGGTGAAATTGTCGACGACCAGGGTCAGCAGCAGAAGCCATTCGACCGGGCCGGCGGCGGCAATGATGGCGAACATCAGGTTGCTGGCGGCCATGGCACTGCCGCCCAGCAGCAGTCCCTTGACCACGCCGAAGCGGGTGTTGAAGGCGCTGCCGAGCAGGGTAAAACTGACGGTGATGAACCAGCCAAACAGCTTGGTGTATTCGCCGATCTGCTCGTTGCTGAAGCCGATCTCCTTGTAGAACACCACCGACATGCGGCCCAGAAAGGCTTCACCGATCTTGAACAGGAAGATGAACAGCATCAGCATCAGCGCCACTTTGATGCCGTTCTTGCGGAAGAATTCGGCAAAGGGCTCGATCACGGTCACGGCAAACCAGGTCAGCCAGCGGCCGTTGTTCAGCTCCTGCTGGTATTGGCGTTCGGCCTGGGCCTGAAGCTGATCTCGGGCCGTGACCGGTTCACGTACCAACAGGGTAAACAGCATCAACAGAATGATGACGCCTGCCATCAGCAGGTAAATGTTGTTCCAGCCCAACTGATCGGCCTGGGTAAAGGCCAGGTAGCCGGGCCAGGAATAGCCGGTCCACCAGCCGATGATCGCGATGGCCGCGGCAGGGGGTAGAGAGGCCTTTTCGTGTGGCGCAAACTGGTCGATACGGAAGGCATCGACGGCGATATCCTGGGTCGCCGAGCTGGCCGCGATCCCAAAGGCAAAAAGCCCTGCCATCAACAGGTGTGAGGCCGGATTCACGGTAGCCAGCAACAGCGTAAAGACCAGCATCATCGATTGGGTGGCCAGGATCCAGCTGCGTCTCTGGCCCAGGCGGCCCAGCAGTGGCAGATGGACACGGTCGACCAGTGGCGCCCAGAGGAAGTTGATCGCATAGACGGTAGCCACACTGCCCAGCAGGCCAATCTCGGCGCGGGCGATGCCGGCGTCAGTCAGCCAGCCACTGAGTACGCTGCCGGTGAGCAGAAACGGAAAGCCGCTGGAACAGCCCATGAGGAAGATCCACAACAGGCGGATATCCCGGTAGCGGGCGAAGGTGTCTTTCCAGGCGTGGAGCATTGTCGGCGAGTCCCTGCAGGTGAAAGGCGGTCAGTATACCAAAGCACACCGAGCGGCGGCTGAATCGGTTTACACGCGCTGCGGCCGTACAGGGCAACGGCCGCAGCGTGGAGAGAGGGTCAGATGCGCAGAGCGCCATCGACCTCGATGCAACGACCGTTGATGTAATCGTTTTCGAAGATAAAGCTGACGGTCTTGGCGATCTCTTCCGGCATGCCCAGACGCTTGGCCGGGATCATGGCTTCGATTTTTGCCAGCGCTTCCGGTTTCATGCTCATCACCATCTCGGTGCCGATGAAGCCCGGTGCGATGGAGGCGGCGCGGATACCGTAACGAACCAGCTCCTTGGCCCAGGTAACGGCCATGGCTTCGACACCGGCTTTGGTCGCGGTGTAGTTGGTCTGGCCCATGTTGCCGGCACGCGAAATGGACGAGATATTGATGATGCAGCCTTCGGAGCCGGTTTCGATCATCTTGGCGGCGGCTTCGCGCGCGCAGAGGAAGGTACCGGTCAGGTTAACATCGATCACCAGGTTCCACTGATCCATCGACATTTTGCCAACCACCTGGCCATCTTTGACTTTCAGGAACAGGCCGTCACGGGTGATACCGGCGTTATTGACCAGGCCGTTGATGGCGCTGAAATCACGGACGATGTCAGTGAACAGCTGTTCGACCTGAGGCTCATCAGCAACGTTGGCAATATAAGTGCGTGCTTCAACGCCCAGTTCCATACACAGACCTGCGGTTTCATCCAGATCGGCCTGGTTCAGGTCTACCAGTGCCAGTTTGGCGCCCTTGCCAGCCAATTCCAGTGCCATGGAGCGACCCAGACCGCGGCCACCACCGGTTACCACTACAACTTTATCTTTGAGTTCCATCGGGGAATACCTCTGCTATATGGATACTTTCTTATTGTGCGTTGCAATATATTGCACTGCAACAACTTAGTTGTCATCGTCCAAAAAGTCTATATATGTCACAAAAAAGTCATTAAAAAGACTGATAATCTGAAAATTTGTTTGTGGTGCGGAAGCGGTTGATTGTCCTAATTGATTGTTTGGTAAGGGTTTTTACCTATACTCATCATTGTCCTCTCATTCGTTCTGACTTGGTTGAACTCAACAAAAATGGAAGAATCCAAGGTTAGAACCCATGTACATCACACCCGAGAGACCTTATGCGCTTCCTGTTTCTGCTTTTCATCATCATCCCGATCATCGAAATCACCGTCCTGATTCAGGTGGGGCAGGCGATAGGCGCCTGGTACACCGTGGGGCTGGTGCTGCTGTCGGCCTTTATCGGCGTCAACATGCTGCGTCATCAAGGGCTTTCGACGCTCGCGCGTGCCCAGCAAAGGATGAACCAGGGTGAGGTACCGGGGCAGGAAATGGTGGAAGGCATCGTTTTGGCGGTGGGTGGAGCCTTGCTGGTGACGCCGGGGTTTGTAACCGATGTGATCGGCTTCAGTTGTTTGATTCCAGGCATCCGCAAGGGTCTGGTCAAGGCGTTGCTCAGTCGCTTCACGGTGATTGCGGCCAGTCAGAGCACGCATGCCCAGTTTCATCAGGGCTTTCAGGATCAGGACTTCCAATCGGGACCGCGCCCACGTGATATTCCGCCGCGGGATGGTGATGTGATTGACGGGGAATACACCCGCCGCGATTAAACCGGTGATCAGAGCTAGCCTGCCTGCATTGCGTGAAAACAGGCTCAAACTGATCGTGCCGCTCCTTTGGGCTTTGCCTTTTTCGCTTGCCTTGGCTTTGCTGTTGGTGCCTCGGTATCGGTTATTCAACAATCCGCTATAAAACCACTGTACGGCGCTTGAAATTCTTTCTGGCGCCCCTATTTCTCCTGACAGCAGAGTGGGGTCGGGCCGACCAGCAAAAAAAATGCGGTTGAAGGCTTGAAAAGTGCTTGGCTACCCCCACCTATGTAGCAATCGGATTCCGGGCGTATTCGCGCCCGCCTTAACAACAACATCGCATTGGATCCTAGATACCAGGAGAACAACCAGATGAATATTCGTCCACTTCACGACCGTGTTGTAGTTCGTCGCAGCGAAGAAGAGACCACTACGGCTGGCGGTATCGTCCTGCCGGGCTCTGCCGCTGAAAAACCCAACCGTGGCGAAGTCGTTGCAGTTGGCCCGGGTCGTACACTGAACAACGGTGAAGTTCAGGCACCGTCTGTAAAAGTGGGTGATAAGGTCCTCTTCGGCCAGTATGCCGGTTCCAACACCGTCAAGATCGACGGCGACGAACTGCTGATCATGCAGGAAAGTGAGATCTACGGCGTCCTGGAAGACTGAGCAATCAGCTTCGCGTCGCTTTAAATCGTTAACTCTTTAACTCGATTCAATTCGATACTGATACAGGACTAGCAAACAATGGCTGCTAAAGACGTACGTTTTGGTGATGATGCTCGTCAGCGCATGCTGGCAGGTGTAAACATCCTGGCTGATGCTGTTAAAACCACCCTGGGCCCGAAAGGTCGCAACGTGGTACTGGACAAATCCTTCGGTGCGCCGACCGTAACCAAGGACGGTGTGTCCGTTGCCAAAGAGATCGAACTGAAAGACAAGTTCGAGAACATGGGCGCGCAGATGGTCAAGGAAGTTGCTTCCAAGGCCAACGACGTGGCTGGTGACGGTACTACCACTGCAACCGTACTGGCTCAGGCGATCGTGAACGAAGGCCTGAAATCCGTTGCCGCTGGCATGAACCCGATGGACCTGAAGCGTGGCATCGACAAGGCTGCTGCGGCTGTTGTTGAGCAGCTGGCTGAAATGTCCGTACCTTGCGAAGACGCCAAGGCGATCGCTCAGGTTGGTACCATCTCTGCCAACTCTGATGCGGCTGTCGGCAACATCATCGCTGAAGCGATGGAAAAGGTTGGCAAGGACGGTGTCATCACTGTTGAAGAAGGTTCCGGTTTCGACAACGAGCTGGACGTAGTAGAAGGCATGCAGTTCGATCGCGGCTACCTGTCTCCGTACTTCATCAACAACCAGGACACCATGACCTGTGAGCTGGAAGATCCGTTCATCCTGCTGGTCGACAAGAAAATCTCCAACATCCGTGAGCTGCTGCCGGCACTGGAGCAGGTAGCCAAGGCATCCCGTCCGCTGCTGATCATTGCTGAAGACGTTGAAGGCGAAGCCCTGGCGACTCTGGTCGTGAACAACATGCGCGGTATCGTCAAGGTATCGGCTGTTAAGGCGCCGGGCTTCGGTGACCGTCGCAAGGCGATGCTGCAGGATATCGCCATCATCAGCGGTGGTCAGGTGATCTCCGAAGAGATCGGCCTGAGCCTGGATACCGTCACTCTGGAACAGCTGGGTACGGCCAAGCGCGTCAACATCACCAAGGAAAACACCGTGATCGTTGACGGTGCTGGTGCCAAGGCTGACATCGATGGTCGCGTTCAGCAGATCCGTGCCCAGATCGAAGAAACCTCTTCCGACTACGACCGCGAGAAGCTGCAGGAACGTGTTGCCAAGCTGGCAGGCGGCGTTGCCGTGATCAAGATCGGCGCAGCGACCGAAGTCGAAATGAAAGAGAAGAAGGCCCGCGTTGACGATGCGCTGCATGCGACCCGTGCTGCGGTTGAAGAAGGCGTGGTACCGGGCGGTGGTGTTGCCCTGATCCGTGCCCTGAGCAAGATCGAAGGACTGGAAGGTGACAACCACGATCAGACCATCGGTATCCAGCTGGCCCTGCGTGCCATGGAAGCTCCGATGCGTCAGATCGTAGCCAACGCCGGTGGCGAAGGTTCCGTGGTTGTGAACAAGGTCCGTGCCGGTGAAGGTGCATTCGGTTTCAACGCCGGTACCGAAGAGTACGGCGACATGATGGAAATGGGTATCATCGACCCGGCCAAGGTAACCCGTTCTGCACTGCAGGCGGCGGCTTCCATCGCTGGCCTGATGATCACCACCGAAGCCATGATTGCTGACCATCCGGAAGAGAATGCCGGTGCTGGCATGCCGGATATGGGCGGCATGGGTGGTATGGGTGGTATGGGCGGCATGATGTAATCATCCCCCCGATCCCTTGATCGATACCAAGCCCCGCAGTAGCGGGGCTTTTTCGTTTTTGGCAAACCTGCTAGGGTTGAGCGCCTGTTGGTCAGTAAAGATTGAGCATCGATGAGTGAGCGTAAGGAACCGGGCTTGAGCTCGGAGGGACTGGAGTCCCTGGTGGTTGAATCAGCATCGCCTCAGGCCGGTCGCACACCGCCGGGTAATCAGGGTAAAGGCGGCAGCGGTGGCAGCCTGCTGATCACGGTTATTTTACTGCTGCTGGTGGCGGGTGGAGGCTATCTGGGCTACAACCTGATGCAACAGCAGGAGCAGCTGGTGCAGCTGCAGGCCGAACTGGGGCAGGCCCAGGGGCGTGTCGCATCACTGGAAGCGCTGCTGGAGGTGGCTTCTGACAGTGCTGCGCAGTCCGGGCAAACGCTGCAGCAACGGCTGCAGGATGTGGATGCCCGGATGAAGGAGCGTTTTACACATTATGATTCGGAAGTCGCCAAGCTGTGGACGGTGGCCTATCAGCGCAACAAGCCCCAGCTTGAGCAGCAGGCGGAACAGCTGAAAAAGCTGCAGGCACAAGTGGCTGAAGCGGAAACAGCGCTGGTTGCTGTGCGCAAGGATGCCGGCAAGGCGGCGGATGCCCTGGCGCAGGCCGGCGCGCTGAAAACAGAACTGGCGGCGCAGAAAAAGGCGTTGCAGGCACGCCTGGCGGCGGCTGAGAAGCAGCTTGATACCCTGGAGCAGGGATTGAGGCTGGAAAGTGAAGGGCGTCTCAAGGTACAGAAGCAGCTGACTGAGCAGCTGGCTGGCCTGTCCGGTGGTTCTGATGTCACCGCTCAGCTGGCACAGCGTATCCGCCAGAATGAACAGGCGATCAAGGCGATCGACGGCACCCGTCGACAGTTGAGTCAGGACCTGCTGCGCATTCGTCAGCAACTGAACAACCTGCAGCTGCGTTTGGAGCAGGGTTGAGTCCTTATGGAGAGCAAACAATGATCAAGGTATATGGCAGTGTGTTCTCCCGTGCCGGCATGGTGATGCTGGCGCTGGAAGAACTGGGGCTGGAATACGAATCGGTGGATATGCTGCCGCGCAGCGAACAGACCCAGTCGGCAGAGTACCGGGCGCTGAATCCCACCGGCAAGGTTCCGACCCTGGTCGATGGCGATCTGGTACTGTTCGAAACCCAGGCGATTCTGTTCTACCTGGCACGTCAGTACGGCAAGGGACGTCTCTGGGCTGATACCCCGGCGGCAGAGGCTGATATCCTGCGCTGGTCGCTGTATATCAGCAACCAGATGGAAGTGCCGGCGCTGGATATGCTGATCCAGTTCAAGTTCACTCAGGGCAATCCGGATCAGGCGGTGCTTGAGCGCGCTAGTGCTGAACTGAGTCGCTTCCTGCCGCTGCTGGAGCAGCAGCTGAGCGGACGGGAATGGATCAGTGGTGACCACTTCACCATCGCGGATATTCATGGTGCCATGGTGCTGAGCTGGCCCAAACTGGCTGGTTTCGACTACAGTGCTTATCCTGAGGTACATCGCTGGATCAAGTCGGTACTGTCACACCCGGCACAGAAGCGCCTGATGGCCCGGGCAAAAGGATGAAGCTGTGCCTGCCGTGCAGCGGCAGGCCCCTGTTATGAAAAAGATCAGAACCTTTTTTGCCCTGCCGATTCCGGAGCGGGTCGCGCGCCCGTTATCGGATTGTGCCGATACCCTCTGCGAGTATGACCGGGGGCTGGATGCTCACTGGGTGGACTCATCCAATTACCACCTGACCCTGTGCTTTCTCGGCAATGTCTCCCTGGACCAGGTCACGGAACTGGAACAGCTGACGCGCGAGGCGCTGGCTGACCAGTCCAGCTTCATGGTGCCGCTGGATCAGCTGGGCTATTACAAGGCCAACCCGCGACTGGGTGTGCTGGCGGCGTTGATCAGTGATCATGAGCAGCTCTATGCCCTCCATGATCGTATGGTTAATATCGCCAAGAAAGCCGGAATCCGCTATGATGAGCGCGACTTCATGCCCCATGTGACCCTGGCCCGCCTGCCGGCGAAGAACCGCTTCGAAGTGCCTGACAGCTGGCCTCAGCCTAATCTGCTCACGCCGGCCGATTCGGTTGTGCTGTTCCAGAGTCGCCCCGGCGAGCGTGGCTCCATCTATACGCCACTGTTTGAAGTCCACCTGTCTGCCTGAGTTCGTTCCGGATTCGGGCCCGTTAACCTCAAGTAATTACAGGTCCTATGCGAACACCAGAACTGCTGTCCCCGGCCGGGACGCTGAAGAACATGAAGTATGCTTTCGCCTATGGGGCGGATGCGGTCTATGCGGGTCAGCCACGTTACAGCCTGCGGGTACGCAACAACGACTTCACCCACGACAACCTGGCCGAAGGCATTCGCATCGCCCATGAGCTGGGCAAGAAGTTCTTCGTGGCGAGCAACATCCTGCCGCACAACTCCAAGCTCAAAACCTACATGAAGGATCTGGACCCGGTGATCGCCATGGGGCCGGATGCGCTGATCATGTCGGATCCAGGCCTGATCATGATGGTCAAGGACAAGTACCCGGATCTGCCGATCCACCTGTCGGTGCAGTCCAACACCATGAACTGGGCATCAGTGAAGTTCTGGCACCGTGCCGGTATCGAGCGCATCATTCTGTCCCGTGAGTTGTCGCTGGACGAGGTCGCCGAGATCCGTCAGCAGTGCCCGGAGATCGAGCTGGAAGTGTTCGTTCACGGCTCTTTGTGCATCGCCTATTCCGGCCGCTGCCTGCTGTCCGGTTACATCAACCACCGTGATCCCAACCAGGGTACCTGCACCAACGCCTGCCGCTGGAAGTACGACGCCCACGAGGGCAAGGAAGATGAATCCGGTGATGTCGTACCGGTACAAGCGCCGGTGCAGTCGTTCGATCCTGCCGAAGCGGCGGCTGGCGAACAGCCTGCCCTGGGCGAAGGTCAGCCGAGCGACAAGATCTTCCTGCTGCAGGAAGAGACCCGTCCGGGCGAGTACATGCCTGCGTTCGAGGACGAACATGGCACTTACATCATGAACTCCAAGGACCTGCGCGCCATCCAGCACGTGCACAAGCTGGCCGAGATGGGCGTGGATTCGCTGAAGATCGAGGGCCGTACCAAGTCGCACTACTACGTGGCGCGTACTGCTCAGGCCTATCGTCAGGCGATCGACGATGCTGTCGCCGGCAAGCCGTTCGACATGAACCTGATGGACACACTGGAGAACCTGGCCAATCGTGGTTACACCGAAGGCTTCTACCGTCGTCACGTGCATGACGAGTACCAGAACTACGAGACCGGCAGTTCCGTCGGTGTACATCAGCAGTTCGTTGGTGAGATTACTGGGCATGATGCCGCAAAAGGCTTCATCGAGATCGACGTGAAGAACCGCTTCGAACTGGGCGATACGCTGGAGCTGATGACCCCGGCTGGCAACAAGCGCTTCAAGCTGCAGGAGATGCTGAACAAGAAGGGCCAGCATACTGAAGTGGCGCCGGGCTCCGGCCACCGGGTCAGCATCCCGGTGGATTTCGATACCGATATGACCTACGCACTGCTGATGCGTGACCTGCCTAACGCGCCCGACAGGGGCTGAAGGCAGAAACCGCATCCGAGGGAGCCACTGGCTCCCTTTTTTATGCACATCCCGTTTATGTACAGTACATGGCCTGAAGCCTGTCCGTGAAGGCCGGTGCACAAGCGTCATGTGCAGGCTGTACCCTGCACAAGTTGGAACAAGAGGTTCGTCTGCTGTCGTTGCATAAGCTGCATGAGTTGAGAGAGTGAAGTTGAATGGATGCCGTAAAAATATCGTACAAGACTGATCAGGATTTGGGGAAATACGCGTTTCTGCGCGCGCTGCGTCCTTTCTCATTCCCGGTGGCGCTGGTCACCTGTCTGATTGGCATACTACTGGCCGCAATGCAGCGGCCTGTTAACCTCTTCGAGGCGCTGATGGTACTGGTCGGAGGGGTATTGCTGCAGGCCGGCGTCAACCTGATCAATGACCACGCCGATATCCGGTTGCTGCGTCGGCAACCGGGACGCGAGCATCTGATTGAGGCGATCCGCCAAAACTTCCGCTCTGGCCTGCTCTGTTTCCTGTTGGCAGCCGCGGTTGGTTTTCATTTCGTGATTCAGCAGGGCCTGGGGTTCCTGCTGCTCTGCGTACTGGGGCTGGTGGGTGCCCTGGGCTATACGGTCAGCCCGATCAATTACAAGAGCCGTGGTCTGGGCGTGGTGCTGGTGTTCTGGCTGATGGGCGTGCTGATGATTGTCGGCAGTGCGGTAGCGCTGGGCGCACCGATGACGCTGGCACTTTTGCTGCAAACGGTGCCGGTTAGCCTGCTTGTGTCGCTGCTGCTGCTGAGCAATGAGCTGCGTGATTATGAAAGTGACCTGCGTGATGGCCTGCACACGCTGACTGTGCGTATCGGTTATGCCGCGGCCGTGCGGTTCTATTTTGGCCTGCTGGCCGGTACCTATCTGATGTCGGCCATGCTGCTGTCTCTGGGCTTGCTACCGGGGGCTTTCTGGCTGCTGCTCAGTCTGCCGCTGGTTCTTAGGCCGGTACGCCTGCTGCGAGCGCCGGCTGATCAGCGAACGCCGCTGACACCGGCTACGGCCCGCGTGCTGTTGGTCTTTGGTGTGCTCTTTTGTGTCGCACTGGTCAACCCCTGGTCGCTGCCGTTCTAATACCAATACCCGAGAAGTCGTGCTGCCAAATTGATGTATAATGTGGCGCCAGATTCTGTCAGTGCTCGGGTCTGCCCGACAGGGGCATATCCGACCGCAACCCGGTCTGACACACAATGTCTGACCCGATGAACACCAACCCAAGCCAAGTGGAGAGTCGTCAATGAGCGTTATTCGCCAGGATGATTTCATCAGCAGCATCGCCGATGCGCTGCAGTTCATTTCCTACTACCACCCGATTGACTTCGTGCAGGGTGTGCATGAAGCCTATCTGAAAGAGGAAAACCCGGCGGCAAAAGACGCCATGGCGCAGATCCTGATCAACTCCCGCATGTGTGCCGAAGGCCACCGTCCGATCTGTCAGGATACCGGTATCGTCACCGTATTCCTGAAAGTCGGCATGAACGTGCAGTGGGATGCCAAGATGTCCGTGACCGACATGGTCAACGAAGGTGTGCGTCGCGCCTATATGAACCCGGACAACGTGCTGCGTGCCTCCATCCTGGCGGATCCGGCTGGCAAGCGTCAGAACACCAAGGACAACACTCCGGCGGTAATCCACTACGAGATCGTCGAAGGCGACGAAGTGGAAGTCCACGTTGCGGCGAAAGGCGGTGGTTCCGAGAACAAGTCCAAGATGGCGATGCTCAACCCGTCCGACAGCATTGTGGACTGGGTCGTCAAGACCGTACCGACCATGGGTGCTGGCTGGTGTCCGCCGGGTATGCTGGGTATCGGTATCGGCGGTACCGCCGAGAAGGCGGCCGTGATGGCGAAAGAGTCCCTGATGGACCCGATCGACATCCACGAGCTGCGTGAGCGCGGCCCGCAGAACCGTGTCGAAGAGCTGCGTCTGGAGATCATGGATGCGGTCAACGCGCTGGGTATCGGTGCCCAGGGTCTGGGCGGTCTGACCACCATCCTGGATGTGAAGATCATGGATTACCCGACCCACGCGGCTTCTCTGCCGGTGTGCATGATCCCGAACTGTGCCGCTACCCGTCACACTCACTTCACTCTGAACGGCAACGGCCCGGCCGTACTGACGCCGCCGAGCCTGGATGACTGGCCGGAAGTGACCTTCGAAGTGGGTGCCAACACCCGTCGTGTCAATCTGGACGAGATCACTCCGGAAGCGGTGAAAGAGTGGAAAGTTGGCGAAACCATCCTGCTTAACGGCAAGATGTTGACCGGTCGTGACGCTGCCCACAAGAAGATGGTGGAAATGCTGAACAACGGTGAAGAGCTGCCGGTTGATCTGAAAGGCCGCTTCATCTACTACGTAGGCCCGGTCGACCCGGTCCGTGACGAAGTGGTTGGCCCGGCTGGCCCGACGACCTCTACCCGTATGGACAAGTTCACCCGTCAGATCCTGGAAAGCACAGGCCTGCTGGGCATGATCGGCAAGTCCGAGCGTGGTCCGGTTGCCATCGAAGCGATCAAGGACAGCCAGGCGGTGTATCTGATGGCCGTCGGCGGCGCCGCGTACCTGGTGTCCAAGGCGATCACTGATGCCAAGGTGCTGGCCTTCCCGGAAATGGGTATGGAAGCGATCTACGAATTCGAAGTGAAGGACATGCCGGTCACCGTGGCCGTGGATACTTCAGGCGAATCCGTACACACCACTGGTCCGGCCAAGTGGAAGGACATCATCGCGCACAAGGCGGTGTGATCCTGACTCTCTGATTGGATCCTGATCGATGAAACCCCGCTTCGGCGGGGTTTTTTATTGCCTGTCGTTTGCGGGATTCCGGTTATCCACAACTCTTTGATTAGCTGATAGCAGGAGAGTCTGGCCGGCATTGAATGTATTCCTTATATAGTGAATAATGCAAATCGTTTTCATTTGCCTTAATAGAACGGATTGTTCATGGATCGGATAACACTCAAGGCGGCGATGCTGTCTGCTCCGCTGCTCATGTCTTCGGCTGCCTTGGCCGGTACGCTGGAGCAAAACCAGCAGACGCTGGAACAGGCCCACAAGCAGAGTGCTCAGGTACAGCGCAGTATCGACCAGCTGGATCAGCAAACCCGCGAAAACTACGACCTCTACAGCGCCACGCTGCGCCAGGCGGAGCTGGTAGAGGCTTACAACCGCCAGCTGTCGCGCATGATCGAAGATCAGTCGCGCGAGCTGATGGACATTGAAGCCCAGCTGGTATCACTGGCGCAGACCGAGCAGGCGACACTGCCGTTGCTGGTGCGGATGCAGTCGATGCTGGAGCAGTTCGTCGCTCGTGATCTGCCGTTCCTGCCGCAAGAGCGTGCACAGCGAGTCGAGCGCCTGGCGCGCCTGCTGGACCGTGCCGACATCAGCCTGGCGGAGAAGTATCGCCAGATTCTGGAGGCCTACCAGATCGAGGCGGAATACGGCCGTACCCTGGAAGCCTGGAGTGGCAGTCTGGAGCAGGGCGATCAATCTCGTGAAGTCACCTTCCTGCGTCTGGGGCGTGTTGCCTTGTATTACCAGACACTGGATGGCGAAGAGAGCGGTCGCTGGAATCGCCAGAAGGGGGGCTGGGAGCGCCTTGATGCCGACTTCGACTGGCCGATTCGCAAGGGCATCAGCATGGCCCGGCAGCAGTCGGTGCCCGAACTGCTCGAGCTGCCCGTGGGGCTGACTGCTATTGAACAGAACGGAGGTGCGTCATGAAGGCCCTGACCCGTACTCTGACCCTGTTGGTGCTGATGTTCTGTCTGCCGGTCCAGGCCAATGAGCTGCAGCAGTTGTTGCAGCAGGTACGTTCCCAGGTGGCCAGTGATCATCAGGCCGATACCGCGCGTCTGGCGGAGTTCCGTTCCGGTGATGCTCGTCAGCAGGCGTTGCTGGAACAGGCCAAGGCACGCCTGGCTGCGGCCGAAGCCGAGCAGACCCGGCTTAAGGAGCAGTTCCAAAGCAATGAAGATGCACTGACCGAGCAGGGCGAGGCCTTGCGGGTGCGCAGTGGCCAGTTGGGTGAAGTCTTCGGCGTCGTTAAGCAGCAGGCGCAGGAGCTGAAAGGGCTGGTGGATGACTCCATGATCTCCGCGCAATACCCCGAGCGGGCCGAACTTCTGGCCTTTGCGGACCTGAAACGTATCCCGACGTTGAGCGAGCTGGAAGGGCTCTGGTTCCTGCTGCAGCAGGAGATGACCGCCACCGGTGAAGTCACCCGCTTTACCGCGCCGGTGATTCAGGCGAACGGTGTACGTGGCGATACGGAGGTATTGCGGGTTGGTCCCTTCACGGCGCTAACGCAGCAGGGGCAATATCTGAACTTTGTTGGCGGCCAGTTGCAGGTGCTGTCGGTACAGCCGGCGGGCAAAATGGTTGATCAGGCGCGGGCCTTTGTACAGGGGCAGGGTGAAACTCTGGTGGTGGATCCCAGCCGCGGTAACCTGCTGGCATTGCTGTCGCAAACCCCCAACCTTAAAGAGCGCATCGCTCAGGGTGGCCTGGTGGGTTACATCATTCTGGCTTTGGGCGGTATCGGCCTGCTGGTGGCGCTGTGGAAGTTGCTGGTCACGCTGAAGGTCGAGGTTAGTGTCCGCGCTCAGCTGCGCAATGGCGATCAGGCCTGCGAGCACAACCCGCTGGGGCGTGTGCTGGCTGCAGGTCAGACGGGCCGTACCACTGACGAAACCGAACTGCGCGTGGATGAGGCGCTGCTCAAGGAAGCACCGTTGCTGGAGCGCGGCCTGACGCTGCTCAAGCTGGTCGCGGCGGTGGCACCGCTGCTGGGGCTGCTCGGTACGGTGACCGGCATGATCGGCACCTTCCAAAGCATCACCCTGTTCGGTACCGGCGATCCCAAACTGATGGCCGGTGGCATCTCCCAGGCGCTGATGACCACGGTGCTGGGGCTGTGCGTGGCCATTCCGTTGCTGTTCTGCCATAGCCTGCTGGCGGCGCGCAGCCGTCGCTTGCTGCAGCTGCTGCAGCAGAAGGGCCTGGCGCTGCTGGCGACCCAGCGTGAACAACTCAGCGATGCTGAAGAGGCACGCCATGCTGCCTGATCTGGCCCAGTTCGAAGCGGCCCTGGCGGGCTTCTTCAATGCCGGTGGACCGGTGCTCTGGTCGCTGTTACTGGTCAGTCTGGTGCTCTGGACACTGCTGCTGGAACGGCTCTGGTTTCGCTGGTTTGATTTCCCGCGTCGTATTCGCCGCTACCGCCTGCTGCCGATTGGTGGTCGGCGTCGGCTGGAACGTGCCGATCTGTTGCTGGACCTGCAGGGCGCCTTGCCCTTGATCCGTACGCTCGTGGCGCTCTGTCCGTTGATCGGTCTGTTGGGCACGGTGACCGGCATGATTCACCTGTTCGACACCCTGGCGCTGAATGGCACCGGCAACCCCCGGTTGATGGCGGCGGGCGTGGCGCGCGCCACCCTGCCGACCCTGGCCGGTATGGTGGTGGCGGTCAGTGGCCTGCTGATCTGGAACCGCCTGGCGCGCTGGAGCCAACTGCAACGAACTCGACTGGATGTGACGGGAGCCAGAGGATGAGGCAACGACTTAATCTGGAGATGATGGACAACGACGCCGAGATCGACATGACACCGATGCTCGATATCGTGTTCATCATGCTGATCTTTTTTATCGTATCGACCAGTTTCGTGCGTGAAGCCGGGGTCGAGATTGAACGCCCGGTATCGGATACCGCCGAGGTGAAGGAGAACCAGGGCGTGATGCTGGCGCTCACCGCTCAGGGCGAGGTCTGGCTGGACCGCCAGCCGGTGGACGTGCGCATGATCCGGCCGACGCTGGAGCGTCTGAAGGTGGAGCAGCCCGACCTGGGTGTGATGATTCAGGCGGACAAGGACGCCAGGACCGGGCTGCTGGTGCAGGTGATGGACCAGGTCAAGCTGTCCGGTGTGGAGCAGGTCGCCGTGGCGACGCGTGAAGGGGCCAACTGATGCGAGTGCTGTTGTTCCTGCCGCCGGCGCTGCTGGTCAGTCTGTTGCTGTTTTTGCTGATGGCGCACCTGGCCGGTATCGGACGCACGGCGGAACCCGAGCCCTCGGTGCACACCGCGATCAATCTGCACCGGTTGAAGCTGGACTCGGACATCCAGGTGCGCGAGCGGGAGTCCCTGCCGCCACCTGAGTTGCTGCCGGAGCAGCCGCCGATGCCATCGACACCGGACATGTCTCAGCCGGTGGCGATGAATACGCCTTCGGTCGCGCTCAATATGTCGACACCCAAGGTGGCAATCGGCATGAAGATCAATGCGGCTGTCGACCTATCGGCCGCTCAGGCGATCAGCATGGCCACGCCTGCTCCGTCGCCCGGCATGGCGATGAATCTGAATGCGACACCGGTATCACGGATGAACCCGCAGTATCCACGGCGGGCGCTGACCCGCCGTATCCAGGGCCATGTGGTCGCCGAGTTTAGCGTCGACAGCAAGGGACGAGTGGTGCCGGACTCGTTCAAGATTATCGAAGCCGAACCGCCGGGCATGTTCGATCGGGCCGTTGAGCGCGCGTTGCTGCGCTGGCGCTTCAACCCACTGACCGAAAACGGCGCGGCGGTTCCCTTCCGCACCCGTCAGCGACTGGAATTCAAACTGGAGTAAATCATGAAACGGATGATGCGATCTCTGTGTCTGTCAGTCGGGCTGCCGGTCTGGCTGATATTCAGCGCTGGTGCGATGGCCGAGACGGTGCAGCTTTCGCCGGGTGTGCTGCAGCAACTGAACCAGGCGCAGCAGGCAATGGCCGAGGAAAATTATCCACAGGCCGAGAAAGTCTTGAAAGCCCTGGCGGCGCAGCAGCTGAGCAAGCCTGCCAGGGCTTATACGCTGCAGTTCCGGGGCAACCTGGCGCTGGTGCGGCAGCAGTCAAAAGCCGCACTCCAGCATTTCGCCGCGGCCTATGCACTAGACGCCTTGCCGCAGGCCGATCAGCGGCGCCTGCTGCATATGGTGGCCCAGCTGAAGATGGGGCAGGAGCAGTGGCGCCAAGGGATCGCCTCGCTGGAACAGTGGATGCAGCAGGTACGTGAGCGGGGCGGTCAGAACGAAAGCATTCGCGCCGAGGATTACCTGATGCTGGCACAGGGCTATTCCCGGCTGGAGCGCTGGTCGCGGGTGATCCAGCCGGTCAGGACCGCGATCCAGATGAAAGGGCGAGCGCCCGAGGACTGGTATCGCTTGCAACTGGCCGCGCACTTTCAGCTCAAGCAATGGAAGGGCGCGACCGCGGTGCTGGAGTTGCTGGTTAACCTTTATCCACAAAAGGTCCAGTACTGGGAACAGCTGGCCAGCGTCTACCAGATCCGTGACCGCCATGCCGATGCGTTGAGCACCCTCAGGGCCGCCTGGCTGGCGGGACAGTTCAGTCAGGAGCGCCAGTACATCTGGCTGGCGCAGATGATGTTGCAACAGGGGGTGCCGCAACGGGCGGCCGAGCTGCTGGATGAGGCGATGGCCAAACAACAGGTAAAGCGTACGCTCAAGCATGAGCGGCTGCTGGCGCAAACCCAGTTGCAGGCGAAACTCTATGCGGACGGTCGTGCGACGCTGCACCGTATCGCCCAACGCAAGCCGGACTACCAAACCTGGCGGCAGCTCGCCTATCTGGATATGCAGCTCAAGCACTGGGATGCGATGAAACGCAGCATTGATCAGGCGGTGGTACTCAGGCCCGATGCGGCTGATCTCTTTCTGCTTGGTGGCATTGCCGACGTCAATCGATCGAACTATGACGAGGCCCGGGCCAGTTTTATCCGTGCCCACAAGCATGATGCCACCCGGGTCCAGGCACAAAGCTGGCTCAACTATCTGGACCAGGTTGCAGGGCCGCGCCGGGAGACGGGGCGCAGCTAACGGGCAGAAAAACGGCGCCGGATATGGCAGGATACGCACTTGTTCAACCAGGTGTAGATCATGCGCAATTCATCAGAATCCCTGTCCGGCCGTGCCCCGCAACAGCAGTGGTCGACCCGAGTCTCCTTTGTACTGGCTGCTGCAGGGGCAGCCGTTGGCCTGGGCAACATCTGGAAGTTCCCTTACGTCGCCGGTGAAAACGGTGGCGGCGCCTTTATCCTCGTCTATCTGGCCTGCATCGCGCTGCTTGGCGTGCCCATGCTGATGGCCGAGGTGTTGATCGGTCGTCGCGGTCAGCAGAACCCGGTTAACTCCATGGCGTCGCTGGCGCAGGAGGCTGGCGCCAGCCCCGCATGGAAAAATGTCGGTCGGCTGGGGGTTGTGACCGGCTTTCTGCTGCTCAGCTTCTACGTCGTGGTGGCGGGCTGGGCGCTGGCCTACATCCCGCTGACCGCCACCGGTACCTTCACCTCGATGCAGCCGCCGCAGATCGGTCAGCTGTTCGATGGCCACCTGCAGCAACCGCTGCCGTTGATCGGCTGGAGTACGCTGGTGCTGCTGCTGACCCTCGGTATTGTCGGCCGAGGCGTGCGTCAGGGCCTTGAGAAAGCGGCCAACCTGTTGATGCCGCTGCTGTTCCTCTTTCTGCTGATCCTGGTGGGCTATGCCGCGACCACGGGCCACTTCGGTGATGCGGTCGATTTCATGTTCAGGCCCGACTTCGACAAGCTCAGCGCCTCCGGCGTGCTGATTGCGCTGGGGCATGCCTTCTTTACGCTCAGCATCGGTGGCGGCGCCATGATGATCTACGGCTCCTACCTGTCGCCGCAGATCTCCATCGCCCGCACCTCGATTCTGGTGGCGGTGCTGGATACAGCGGCCGCGCTGCTGGCGGGGCTGGCGATCTTCCCGATCGTGTTTGCCTACGGCCTGGAACCGGGTGGTGGTCCCGGTCTGATCTTCGTGACCCTGCCGATCGCCTTCGGTCAGATGCCCTTTGGTACTCTGTTTGGCACCCTGTTCTTCCTCATGCTGTCGGTGGCGGCACTGACCTCGGCTTTCTCGCTGATCGAACCGGCCATTGCCTGGCTGACCGAGAAGCGCGGCATGTCACGGCTGCAGGCCAGCGTGCTGGGCGGCAGTGGCATCTGGCTGCTCAGTCTGGGTACAGTGTTCTCGTTCAACATCGGGGCCGACTGGACCCTGGCCGGCAAGACCTTCTTTGAGACGCTGGACTACCTGATCTCTGGCTGGATGCTGCCGCTGGGCGGTCTGCTGATGGCGCTGTTCACTGCCTGGGTGATGAAACCGGAAACCACGGCGCTTGAGCTGGGCGGAAACAGCGCGGGTTACCGCCTCTGGCTGCTGTTGATCCGTTTCCTGGTGCCGGTAGTGATTCTGGTGATCTTCCTGCAGGCGATCGGCCTGATCGGGCTGTAATGCCCAGGCTCAGCTCCCGGTCTTCGGGGGCAGGGGCAGCTGGTCTCGGCAGAAAATAAAAAAGCGCCTGGAAGGGCGCTTTTTTGTGTGTGCAGGGAAGGGAAACTCAGAAACTGTAGGTCGCGGACAGCCAGTAGTTGCGTGACTTGGCCTTGACGTTGTAATCGTCGATGTAGTTCGGCTCCCAGGTAACACCGCCATCTTCGGTGGTAAAGACCGTCTGATAGGTGGTGAAGTCCTCGTCCAGCAGGTTGTTGATGCGGGCGTTGAGGGTCAGGTTTCGCGTCACCTCATAGCTCGCGCCCAGGTGATAGATGGTGTAGTCCTTGTAGTATTCCGGGTAGTCGACACTGTCATCCCAGCCGCGCGGCGTGCTGGTGAAGCGCTTGGAGCGCATCTCGGCGGTCAGGTAGGTATTGAAGGTTGGCGTTGCCTGCCAGCTCAGCGTGGCATTGGCCATGTGTTTGGCGGTGCCGCTCAGCGGCTCACCCTTGTTGTCGCCGCTGGTGATGCGGGCATCAGTGAAGGTGTAGTTGGCACGCAGGTACAGTGTCGGTGTCAGCTGCAGTTTACCGGCCAGCTCTACACCGTCGATCTGGGCGCTGTCGATATTGACCAGCTGACTGAAGGTGTAGCCGTTACCGAGCACCTGATTCCATTCCGACGCCAGGTCGGCACAGTTGCCGGCATTGGCGGCCGGATCGTCGCAATGATAAATGCCCGCGCCACGCTCGATCTTGTCCTTGAACCTGTTGGAGAACAGGGTGGCGTTGAAGTTGTGGCCATCCGGGTGGGAGTAATACACCGCCAGCTCGCTGTTGACGCTGGTTTCCGGTTCAAGGTCCGGGGTGCCATGGAAGGGGCGCGTGCCCTGGCCGCCGAAGCCGGTGATACCGTCGTAGAGGTCGCTCGCCTGGGGCGCCTTGTAGCCGGTGCTGACACCGCCTTTCAGTGTCCACTCCGGCGAAATCGCCCAGTTGGCGTAGGCGCGCGGGCTGACGTGGCCACCGAAGATGTTGTGGTGATCGTAGCGGACACCACCGGTCAGGGTCAGGTCGTGGGTGATGCTCCAGTTGTCTTCAGCAAACAGGGACCACTGCTTGTGTTCCTGTACGTTACCGGATGCGAAACCGCTGCCGTTCATGCCGAATGTGCCGTCTTCCATCTCCGCATCCACGTACTGCCCACCGTAGACCAGCCAGTGGTTGCCGATCTGGCTGTCGAATTTCACGTCCAGAGTCGTCTGGCGCGTTTCCAGTGTCCGTTTCTGCCGTGGCAGGAACGCGGCTTCGATCTCGGCATCGGTGGCACCGTTGGCGACCATCTGCGCGTACAGCAGGCGTTCATCGGCGGTCAGTGGCAGGGTGCGGCCATCATTGCTGGTGGCGATGTGATGCAGGCTGACCGTGCTGTGTCCGAAGGACCAGTCACCTTCGTGGGTCAGAGATACCTGGTCACGGCTGAACTCCTGCTCCAGGGCATAACCGGCACGGGGCAGGCGGTCGATGCTATCGGTGGTGCCCAGCGGGTTGGCGCCGTCCACCGGCACGTTGTCGTATTCCTGACGCGAGGTCTCAAGGTCGAGCATCAGCAACTGATTATCGGTCGGCTTGAAATCGAACCTCAGGCCCAGGTTGCGGTTTTCGTTGTCGACTGTCTTGCCGCCGGCACCGTAACCCAGTTCGCGCGGTACCAGGTCCCCGTTGGGATCGGTGATATCGTCAAAGCTCGGTGTGGACGCATCCCGCTGGTACAGACTGCCTCGCACGTTAAGGCCCAGCACGCCGTCAATCATCGGGCCGCTGACGGAAAAGTCGGTGGTGCGGTCGTTGCCAAAGTCATCGTTGGACTCAATGGTCTGGCTGTGGGACACGGAGCCATGCCACTCGTTGCCAACCTTCTTGGTGATGATGTTGATGACGCCCCCCAAGGCATCGGCGCCATAGAGAGTTGAAGCCGGGCCGCGGATGATCTCGATGCGTTGAATCATCTCCTTGGGCGGAATATGGTTGAACTGGTTGCCGCCGAAGTTGTTCGGATAGATGTCACCGATGTTGTTCTGGCGTTTGCCGTCGATCAGGATCAGGCTGTAATCGGCCCCCATGCCACGGATGCTGATCCCGCCCTGACCGGTCTTGTCCGTGGTCTCACCCACATCCACCCCTTCCACTTCACGCACTGCATCCAGCAGGGTGAGGTAGGGTTTCTGTTTGAGCTCTTCCTGACTGATCACGGTGATGGAAGCAGGGGCATCGATCAGTTTCTGTTCGATCCCGGCCGCACTGACGACAACAGTGTCCTGATTGATGGTGCTGTTGGCCTGAGCGTTGGCGGCGGCGATGGCAGTGGTCAGAGCCACGGCGGCAGCGCGTTGGGGGGAAATCCTCAAGGTTCAACTCCTTTGCTGATTGTTATCGGCCTGTTGCTGCGTTGGGCGGCACGGCATCTCTGAGCGGTGAAGGAGGTTAAAGTTTTGCCAAGGCTAAATCAATAGTAAGAATCATTATCATTCGTTGTATGCAAATGATAATTGATATATTCTCTGCGCTCTTATCGTGGTCAGGACAGGTTGGCAAATGAAGGACATAGAGGTCACAACCGGAGAGAGCGGCGGCAATCAGGCTGTGGTGTCGGGCCAGCGCCGGTCCACCTGGCTGCGCCGACTGCTCACCTGGCACTGGATCAGCTCAGCATTCGCACTGTTCGGCATGCTGCTGTTCGCCCTGACCGGTTTCACGCTCAACCATGCCGGTCAGATTCCCGCCTCGAAACAGGTGGTGACGATCAATGAGCGGCTGGCTGATGAGCTGCTGCAGCCTTTGCGTGAGGCGCAGCTGTCCGAAGCCCTGTTGCCGGCAGAGCTGCTGGACTGGTTATCGAGCCAGTATGAGTTAAGCCTGCCGACAGGCCAGCCGGAATGGTCCGAATTCGAAGTTTACCTGTCCTTACCCCGTCCGGGAGGCGATGCCTGGCTCAGCGTGGACCTGGAGAGCGGTGAGTTGCTCTATGAGTCCACCGACCGCGGCTGGGTCGCCTACCTGAACGATCTGCACAAGGGGCGGAATGCGGGTCAGGCCTGGAGCCTGTTTATCGATTTTTTTGCGTTGGTGTGCGTGGTGTTCAGCCTGACCGGGCTGGCCGTGCTCTGGCTGCATGCCCGTGAGCGGGCGGCGGTCTGGCCGGTCACCGGGCTGGGGGTGGTGGTACCTCTGCTGCTGGCGGTTTTGCTGGTGCATTAAGGAGTGGGTATGCAATGGAAAAAACTGACGGCGGCGCTGCTGCTGTCTTCGGCAACGGGCCAGGTGCCGGCGGCCGAGCTCAGGGTGCAGGTAGAAATTCCGTCGCTGCAGGTGGCCGAATATCACCGTCCCTATGTGGCGCTCTGGATCGAAACAGACAAGGTGCGTCATCAGCAGGATCTGGCTGTTTGGTACGACCTGGAGATGAAGGATAACGAGGGGACGAAGTGGCTCAAGGATCTGCGTCTCTGGTGGCGGCGTAGTGGGCGCCAGCTGGAGTTTCCGGTGGATGGCCTGTCGGGGGCTACGCGTCCGGTCGGCACTCATGAACTGGTCTTTGTAGCGGATTCGCCGCAGCTGGCCAATCTGCCTGAAGGGGCGTATCGCCTGGTGGTGGAGGCTGCCCGTGAAGTGGGCGGGCGCGAAATGATCCGTCTGCCGTTCCTCTGGCCCGTCACACATACGCAGCAGCAACAGCAGCAGGGCGAGCATGAGCTGGGTCATGTCGCACTGAAGTTAACGCCCTGAACAGATTTTGCAAGAGAAGGAATGCTTATGAGTATCAAACGCTTGAGTGCCTGTGCCCTGCTGGCGCTGGGAATGGGAACGGCAGCAACCGCACAGGCACACCGTGCCTGGATGCTGCCCTCAGCGACTGTTTTGTCCGGCGACAATGCCTGGGTCACCGTGGATGGTGCTGTCTCCAACAGCCTGTTCTACTTCGAGCACCACCCGCTGCGCCTGGAGCGTCTGGAAATTCTGTCTCCCACCGGCGCCCAGGTTGAAGCCCAGAACAGGGCTGAGGGACGCTACCGCTCCATGTTTGATGTCGAGCTGACCGAAGAGGGTACTTATACCCTGCAGATTCACCGCCAGGGCGCTTTTGCACGCTACAAGCTGGATGGCGAGCCCAAACGCTGGTCCGGTCCGGTGAACAGAATCGACGAGATTCCGGCCAGTGCGACCGATCTGCAGGTCAGTGAGATCGACAGTCGTATGCAGGTATTTGTCACCAGGGGCGCGCCGAGCGATGCCAACTTCAAACCGACAGGCCAGGGTATTGAGCTGGTCCCCTTGACCCATCCCAACGACCTGGTCACCGAAGAGCCGGTGAGCTTCCAGTTCCTGGTGGATGGCAAGCCCGCCGAGGGATTGTCACTGGTACTCATTCGTGACGGTATCCGTTACCGCGATCAGGTCGGGGAAATTGAATTGACTACCAACGCAGAGGGCAAGGTGGAGCTGGTGTTCGATGAGCCGGGCATGTACTGGCTGGAGGTGGAGCGAGAGCAGCCGAGCCAGCACATCGATGGGGCCAGGCGGCGTCTGAGCTACAGTGCCACGCTTGAGGTGTTGCCGCTTTGAGGGTTGGCCTGAAAAGCCTGTGGTTACTGCTGGGGCTGGTGTTGCTGCTGACCTGGCAGCTGGACGGCCTGGCGCCTGAGCGGCGCTGGGTGGCGTCCATTACACTGGTGTTGTACGCCGGTGTGCTGGCTGCTGCCTTGCGGCGTGCCCGGCCTGATGGGTCGAATATGGAGGTCCGCCTTGATTACCGCGTCGCCTATGCCACCGAGACCGGAACGGCCCGTCAGCTGGCCCAGGAAACCTGTAAACGCCTGCGCAAAGCTGGTCTCACGGCCGCGCCAGTGGCACTGAATCAACTTTCAACGGTACCGGTGCCCGAAAGGGCTCTGCTGCTGGTGGTGAGTACCACGGGGAATGGCGATGCGCCCAAAACGGGCATCGGCTGGGATGACGGGGAGGTCTCGATGCGTTATGCCGGCTGCCCCTTTGCCGTCCTGGCGCTGGGGGACCGCAATTATCCCCGTTTCTGCGCCTTCGGTCTGGACGTCGAGCAGCGCTTGCAGGCGGCAGGCGCGAAGCCCCTGTTTGCCCCGGTTCAGGTCAGCCAGGCTGATCCCAGGATGATCGATGCCTGGTTTCGGCAGTTGTTGCCGAAAGGTGATTGATGCAGTTGTACCCTCGGTCGGTATTGATGGTTGAAGTGAGCCGCAGATGAACGATATATCTCCCACAATCCTGCTGGACCTGCTGGACCTGCTGGACCTGCTGGACCTGCTGAATGGCAAAGGCCTGGGGGTCGAGTATCAGCCGATCATCGCGACAGCGGATGGCGGCCTGCTCAGCCATGAAGCCCTGGCCCGGTTTCGCCTGTCATCCGCGAGGCGTCTGGGCCCCGACCGGGTGTTTCGAGCCTTGCATGACAGTCCGTTGAGCCTGTTCCAGATGGAATACCGGGTCAAGCAGCTACAGGTCGAGGCGGCGCCGGAAACCCCTCGACTGTTTCTCAATATCGACCAGGATGCCTTCGAGGTATTCCTGCATGAGCCGCGCCATCCCATGGTGGCGTTGTTGCAGCACCGCCCGGGGACGGTGGTGGAAATCATTGAGAACAGCTCGGTCTCCGATGCTCAGGTCAGCATTGCCATGCAGCAGGCGTTCAGCCGGGCGGGCATTTCGCTGGCACTGGATGATGTGGGTGCCCTGGACAGCCTGGTCTCTTTCGACCTGCTGGCCGGTGTCGACTACGTCAAGCTGGCTCGGGACTGGCTGTACCGGCTGTCCGGGCCGGATGTTGATGCGCTCTTCGCTGCGCTGATCGGATTCGCCAAGGCCAGTGGCAAAACCGTGATTCTGGAGGGCGTGGAAACCGAGGCACAGTTCGAGCGAGCCCGTGCGCTTGGGGTCGATGCGGTGCAGGGGTTTCTGTTTTGGGATCGCTTTGTCGAGGTATGGCAACCAGGCGTGGGGGCCAATGACCGGCTGGATGGACAGCATTTCATGCTGTGAATGAAGCCCTGCCGCTCAGTCCGGGACCGGCGGCAGGGAGAGGCCAGGTCAGTCGTCGCAGTCCTTGCGCAGCGACTCATGGCTCTGCTTGCTGTGCAGGCCGATACGACCGACCAGTTCGGTTGCAGCATCCGCATCCCGGGCCTGTTCGGCAGCGGCGGCGGCCATTGGCAGCGCCAGCAGGCTGGTGGTCAGCAGGGTTATTACTGTTTGCTTCATGTTGTCTCCTTAAAACCAGAAACTCAGACCCAGTCGCCACTGGGTTTCATCAACATCATGCCCGCTGGCACGCGCCAGGTCGGCGGAATCGCCCAGTTTGCGCTCCCAAGTGACGCCCACGTAGGGGGCAAAGTCGGGACGTACCTCCCACAGAAGGCGCAGTTCCAGGTCCAGATCGGCCAGACCGCTGCCCTGATGTTCGTCCGGGTCACTGAAGTTGTGCGCGGTCAGGCCCACCTCGGGGTTCAGCACCCATTTTCGGGTCAGGCGTATCTCGCGCTCGACGTTCAATTCGGCGGTCAGGTCGCTGCCCGGGCCGGCGAGCAGGTTCAGCTCGGTCTCGATAAACCAGGGCGCGGTGCCACTGAACCCCAGCAGGGCACGGTCATCGCGACGTTCGGCCTGAGGCTCATGCTGCCAGCCCAGCTGCAGGTCCCAGTAGGGGCTGATGGCTCGGCGATAGAGCAGGCGCAGCTCATTGTCCTCAGTACTGCCTTCCAGACGTGTCCCTTCGCTGGTCAGCACCAGCTTGTGCAGGTCAGTACCCAGCCAGCCCTCGATATTCCACTTCAGGCGGGTATCGCCCTCGCTGTAGGCCGCTTCGAGCTGCTTGACGTTGAGCATGCTCAGTATTGGGTCGTCATTCATGCCGGCCTGTGCCAGCACCGGTGTCAGTGTGCTAGCCAGCAGAGCGACGGGGGGCCAGTTCAAGTGCAGTTTCATTGTGTGTCTCCTCAGCTGACCACGACTTTTCGGAACATGCCCATCATGTGATAGAGCAGATGGCAGTGGAACGCCCACTCGCCACGGGCATCGGCGGTGACCAGATAGCTCAGTCGGGCTCCAGGCTGCACCACCAGGGTGTGCTTGCGCGGCAGGTGGGTGGCATCGCCGGTTTCCAGATCGCTCCACATGCCGTGCAGATGCACCGGGTGCGGCATCATGGTGTCGTTGACCAGGGTGATGCGTACGCGCTCGCCATAGGTCAGGTGGATGGGATCGGCGTCGGCATAACGGATGCCGTTGATCGACCACATGTAGCGGCTCATGTTGCCGGTCAGATGCAGTTCGATCTCCCGGCCCGGCTCGCGGCTGTCCGGAGTCGGATACAGGCTGCGCAGGTCCGCATAGGTGAGCACCTTGCGGCCGTTGTTACGCAGGCCTACGCCGGGGTCATCGAGGCGGTATTGGGGCGCTTCGGCACGCATATCCACGTGGGGGCCAAACTCGCTGTCGGCATGGACGGTCATGCCGGCGGAGAGCGGGTGGCCCTGATAGGGTTTTTCCGCGCCGTGTCTCATACCTTGGCCATGGGAGCCGTGAGTCCCGACCGGGTGGTTCATGCCCTGTGCCACCATGCTCGGTGCCACCATGGCATGCTGAGACATCGATGCTGACATGTGCTGATGCTCATTCTGTGGCATGGCGGCCTGGTGGGCTGCAGGCATGTCGTGTCCAGCATGGGCGTTCTGCATGGGCATGTCGTGCCCGGTGTGATCGCCTTGCATAGGCATGGCGGGCATTGAATGGCCGCTATGACCATTGCCCATCTTTGCCATATCCATGCCCATATCCATATGGGTCAGCTCCGGGGCGGGGTCCATCGCGGGAGGGGAGGCTTTCAATGCCGGGTCCGGGGTCAACTGGCCGTGGGCGTAGCCGGAGCGGTCAATCGCCTGGGCAAAGAGGCTGTAGGCTTGATGCGCCTCAGGTTCGACGATTACATCAATGGTTTCGGCTATACCGATACGGAACTCGTCAACGCTGACCGGTTTGACGTACTGGCCGTCGCAGGCGACGACGGTCATTTTCAGGCCGGGAATGCGCAGGTCGAAAAAGGTCATGGCGGCGGCGTTGATCACCCTCAAGCGTACTTTCTCGCCGGGTGTGAACAGCCCTGTCCAGCCTGCAGCCGGGGGCTGGCCGTTCATCAGGAAGGTGTAGGTGTAGCCGGTGACGTCGGAGATGTCGCGGTCGCTCATGCGCATCTTTTCCCACATCTGGCGACGTGACAGCACAGTGCTCAGCCCGTCCCGCTGTGCCTCGGGGATAAAATCGTCCGCCAGCGTACGTTCGCGCCGGTTGTAGTAGTGGCTCATCTTCTTTAGGTTGGAGTAGATCCGCTCCGGCGGCGTATCGCTCCAGTCCGACAACATCAGTATGTAATCCCGGTCATAGCTGAACGGCTCGGGCTCTTTCGGGTCGATGATGATGGCGCCATAGAGGCCGGTTTGTTCCTGGAATCCGGAATGGCTGTGGTACCAGTAGGTGCCGCTCTGTGCGACGTCGAATTCGTAGCTGAACTCCTCACCCGGCGCGATGCCATCGAAGCTCAGTCCTGGCACACCGTCCATCTCGGTCGGCAGGATGATGCCGTGCCAGTGGATAGAGGAATCGGTATCGAGCCTGTTGCGAACGTTGAGACGAACCCGCTCGCCCTCACGCCAGCGCAGTATCGGGGCGGGCAGGGAGCCGTTAACGGTGGTGGCCAGCTTTTCCTTGCCGGTGAAGTTAACGATCTGGTGGCCGATCTCCAGATCGAAGTCGGTGCCGGTCAGCAGGTGCTGAGTCTGGGCGACCGGTGTGCTGGCGGCCAGCAGCGGGCGTGCATTGAGGCCGAGCCCGGCGGCCAGGCTGCCCAGGGCCAGTCCCTGGACGAAGCGACGCCTTGCAGGCGCACGTAGAATATTGTCCTTGCTCATGAATGTACTCCTGAATAGCAAAAAGGTCGGTGCCGTCCGTTGTGGACAGCCGAGTCAGAGGCTATTCAGGCTTTTGGAGGACGGTGCAGGCCCGAAGGGAAGAGGTGCTGATAGAGGTCCGGCCGCATGGGGCCATGGCTGGTACTGGTGACACTGGCCAATGGCAGGGCAGCCAGCACGGGAGCGCAGTGACTGGTGCAGCTGTTCAGGCACTGTTGCCAGCAGGAGTGCTCGTTCGCCTCGCTGTAGCTGCTGTCATGTCCGTGAGCCATCATGCCATTGGCCATCTGCCCGGCGGGCATGGGCGCTGCCGACGCCAGCACAGGAGCCAGCAACAGCAGCAACAGTGCTACTGCGCTCAGCAGGCCGGTCAGTCGGTGGGCGGGCGTAGCAAACATGACAGTCTCATTCGGAGTTTGGCATAGTATAGAATGCAGACCGGGACTCAGAGCAAGAGTTCCGCCTGTTGCACGATTCCATTGGCAATTTCATCAGAGGCACCTTGGCCAGTCGCCGTCGCTCAAAGCTGTCCCGTTACCTGTTGCGTCCACTCTTGCGTCTGCTTTGGCGCACACTGGTCATGGCTGGTTTGTTGCTGACACTGCTGGTGTTCAGCCTGCGTGCGGTTGACCCGCCGGTCTGGTCATGGCTGATCTGGCGTGAGCTGAGCAATCCCGCAGGCTATCCTGACGAATACCGCCATCAGTGGGTCGATCTGGAGCAGATCCCGGTCAGCGTTCAGCTGGCCGTGGTCGCGGCCGAAGACCAGCGTTTTCCACTGCATGCGGGCATCGACCTGCAGGCGGTGCGTCGGGCGCTGGAGGATGCCCTTGATGGCAAGGGGCTCCGGGGCGCCAGTACGCTGACCCAGCAGACGGCCAAAAACCTGTTTCTCTGGCCTGGACGTGACTGGGTGCGCAAGGGGCTGGAAGCGCCGCTGGCACTGATGCTGGAGGGGATATTGGGCAAGCGGCGTATCCTGGAGCTGTACCTGAATATCGCCGAGTTCGCGCCCGGTGTCTATGGTGTGGGAGCTGCCAGCGAGTACTGGTATCAGCGCCCGCTTGGCCAGGTGACCACTGATCAGGCCGCCCGACTGGCGGCGATACTGCCTAACCCCTGGCTGTACCAGGCGCAGCCGCCCAGCTCCTATGTTCGTCAGAAGGCCGACTGGATCCGCGAGCAAATGCGCCAGTTGGGACCGGGCTGGATCGAACAGCTGGACTAGGCTGGTTATAAAAGGTTCAGCTTTTATGGCATTTGCTGTATAAAAGGGCCCTTCTTGGCGCATGGTGACGCCTTCTCTCTGCATGGACGCTTGTCGAGTGGCTCGATTAAGCGCGCAACTCCTTGATTCCGTTAGCTGCTTTGCCTATCCGGCAGGGCGGTGGTTAATATTTGACCTGATCGGTCAGGCATGATTCGGATACCAACATGACGAAAAACTCTCCGTTGGCTCTACTGCCGTTAGGGCTATTTCTGGCACTGTTCATCGGCAGTGGTCTCTACTATCACGCAGCGGGCACTGAATTCGCGTTCTACCAGATCTCTGCCCCCGTGGCGATTCTGCCGGCGATCGTGCTAGCGCTGATGCTGCAGAAAGGGCGCCTGAACGAGCGCATTGAAACCTTTATCAATGGTGTGGGTGACAACACCATCATCACCATGGCGCTGATCTACCTGCTGGCGGGCGCCTTTGCCAGCGTGGCCAAGGCCGTGGGCGGCGTGGACGCCACGGTCAACTTCGGCCTCAGTATCATTCCACCGGAACTGGTGTTGCCGGGGCTGTTCGTCATCACGGCGTTTGTGGCGACGTCGATGGGGACCTCCATGGGCACCATCGCGGCCATTGCACCGATCGCCGTGGGTGTGGCTGAAGCCACCGACCTGTCGCTGTTACTGACCATCGGTACCGTGATCGGTGGCGCCATGTTCGGTGACAACCTGTCGATCATCTCTGATACCACCATCGCCGCGACCCGTACCCAGGGCTGCGAGATGCGTGACAAGTTCCGCCTCAACTTCAAGATCGCTCTGCCGGCAGCCCTGCTGACGCTGGTGTGGCTGTTCATTCAGGGCAGCAGTGCCCATGTGGAAGCGCCGGGTGATTATGACCTGATTCGCGTGCTGCCCTATCTGGCGGTACTGCTGCTGGCGTTGTCCGGATTGAACGTGATGCTGGTGCTGTTCGTGGGCATCCTGATGGCCGGCGGTGTCGGCTTCTACCTTGAGGAAGCCTATACGCTGGCGCAGTGGTCCAAGGATATCTACGCCGGTTATACCGGCATGCAGGAGATCCTGATCCTGTCACTGCTGATAGGTGGTCTGGGAGCGCTGATGAAATCCCAGGGCGGCCTGGTCTGGCTGGCCGGCATGATCGACAAGCTATCGCGTCAGAGTGCTGACCCGAAAAAGCACCGTCGCTCCGGCGAACTCAGCATCAGCGCGGCGGTGGCGCTGACCAACGTATGCACCGCCAATAACACCGTGGCGATCATCATTTCTGGTGGCCTGGCCAGGGATATCGCCCAGCGTTATGGCGTGGACCCGCGTCGCAGCGCCAGCCTGATGGATATCTTCTCCTGTGTGGTACAGGGCATGCTGCCCTATGGTGCCCAGGTGCTGCTGGCCGGCTCCATCGCCAAGCTGTCGCCGCTGGAGATCATCGGCAATATTCACTATTGCTGGGTGCTGGCCGCAATCGCACTGTTGTCCATTGTGGCGGGTTATCCACAACCCAGGGCACGTGCTTGAATCAGGGTTTGACCCTTTGAATCCAGTACGGCCACTGCAAAAACAGTGGCCGTTTTTGGTTGCGGGTATTCGAGTGGGCATTTCCAGTTTCGACAAGGGCTCAGGTCGGAACTGCTCAAAAAATGCGCTATAATCGCGCCCCAATTCCGACCGTTGATGTCAGGTTTACAGATGCACGCAGTAACGCCGATCTTTGAATACCCCAAATACTGGGCCGAGTGTTTCGGTCCGGCACCTTTCCTGCCCATGTCCCGGGAGGAGATGGACCAGCTCGGCTGGGACAGCTGCGACATCATTATCGTCACCGGCGATGCCTATGTGGATCACCCGTCATTCGGTATGGCGATCATCGGTCGTCTGCTGGAAGCCCAGGGCTTCAGAGTTGGCATCATTGCTCAGCCGGACTGGAACTCCGCCGAGCCGTTCAAGGCGCTGGGCAAGCCCAACCTGTTCTTCGGTGTCGCTGCCGGCAACATGGACTCGATGATCAACCGCTATACGGCTGATCGCAAGATCCGCTCCGATGACGCCTATACCCCGGGTGGCCAGGCGGGCAAGCGCCCGGACCGCGCCAGCCTGGTGTACAGCCAGCGCTGCCGTGAGGCCTACAAGGATGTGCCGATCGTCCTTGGCGGCATTGAGGGCTCATTGCGCCGTATCGCGCATTACGACTATTGGCAGGACAAGGTGCGCCGCTCCATTCTGCTCGATGCCCGTGCCGACCTGCTGCTGTACGGCAACGCCGAACGGGCCATCGTTGAAGTGGCGCAGCGCATCGCTCGTGGCGAGCCGGTCAGCGAAATCACCGATGTGCGCGGTACCGCCTTCGTGCGCAAGGACACCCCCGAAGGCTGGATGGAGATCGACTCTACCCGTATCGACCGTCCGGGCAAGATCGACAAGATCATCAATCCCTACGTCAACACCCGGGACCTGGACGCCTGCCAGCTGGAGAACGGCCGTGACGGTGGCGAAACCGCCGAGATGGACGCCGAGGATGAGGTGCAGATCCTGCACATCGAACCGCGGGTGAAGCTGGACCGCAGCCAGACCGTGATTCGCCTGCCGTCGTTCGAGAAGGTCAGCAAGGACCCGGTACTCTATGCCCACGCCAACCGGGTACTGCATCTGGAGACCAACCCCGGTAACGCCCGTGCGCTGGTGCAGTTGCACGGTGATCAGGAGGTCTGGCTCAACCCGCCGCCGATTCCGCTGAGTACCGAGGAGATGGACCACGTCTTCGGCTTGCCCTACCAGCGTGTGCCCCATCCGGCTTATGGCAAGGCGGAGATTCCGGCGTACAAGATGATCCGTTTCTCGGTCAACATCATGCGAGGTTGCTTTGGCGGTTGCACCTTCTGCTCGATCACCGAGCACGAGGGGCGCATCATCCAGAACCGCTCCCACGAATCGATCCTCAACGAGATCGAAGAGATCCGCGACAAGGTGCCCGGTTTCACTGGTGTCATTTCCGACCTGGGTGGCCCCACCGCCAACATGTACCGCCTGGCGTGCAAGAGCCGCGAGATCGAGGCCGCCTGTCGCAAGCCGTCCTGCGTCTTCCCCGGCATCTGCCAGAACCTGAATACCGACCACAGTTCGTTGACCGGCCTGTACCGCAAGGCGCGCGATCTCAAGGGTGTGAACAAGATCCTGATCGCCTCGGGCCTGCGCTACGACCTGGCGGTGGAAGATCCGGAGTATGTGCGCGAGCTGGTGACCCACCATGTCGGCGGCTACCTGAAAATCGCGCCCGAGCACACCGAGCGCGGCGTACTCGACAAGATGATGAAGCCGGGTATCGGCACCTATGATGCCTTCAAGAAGATGTTCGAGAAGTTCTCCAGGGAGGCGGGCAAGGATCAGTACCTGATTCCGTACTTTATCGCGGCCCACCCGGGTACTTCCGACGAAGACATGATGAACCTGGCGCTCTGGCTCAAGCGCAACGGTTTCAAGGCGGACCAGGTGCAGGCGTTCTATCCGTCACCGATGGCGACTGCCACGGCGATGTATCACTCCGGCCGCAACCCGCTGCGCAAGCTGACCTACAAGAAGAGCGGCGAGAAAGTGGAAACCGTAAAAGGGGAGCGTCAGCGTCGTCTGCACAAGGCGTTTCTGCGCTATCACGATCCGGACAACTGGCCGCTGCTGCGTGAAGCTCTGACGGCTATGGGCCGTGCCGACCTGATCGGGGATGGGGACAAACAGCTGATCCCGGCAACCCAGCCCGAGGATGCCCAACATGTGAATCCGCGTCGCAAGAATTCACCCAAATCGAACCGGGCAGGCAAGGGCAAGCTGCTGACCCAGCACACCGGCCTGCCGCCAAGGGCGGGTAACAAGCCGGGCAACAAGGCCGGAAAAAGCGGGCGCAAGAAGCCGGCGGCCGGACGCAAGCGGCGGGTCTGAAGCCGGATGGCTCAGCTGATTCTTGGGTAACCGCCGGCAACGCCGTGGCGTGAAAATACCCACTGCCAGAGCTGCACATCCCGGGCTCTGAAAGCCCCTGCGCAGGACAGCAGATAGTAACGCCACATGCGGTAAAACCGCTCGCCCAGGCGCTCGCGGAAGCGCGGCCAGGCCGCTTCGAAATTGGCGTGCCAGGCCATCAGCGTGTGGTCATAGTCGGCGCCGAAATTGTGCAGATCTTCGGTGATGAACAGGTCTGCGGCGGCATCGCCGATCTGGCCGATGCAGGGCAGGTCCCCGTTGGGGAAAATGTAGCGGTCTATCCAGGGGTCGGTGACGGAGTGGCGCTGGTTCTTGCCGATGGTATGCAGCAGGAAGAGCCCGTGATCCTCCAGGCAGCGTTCGGCTACCTCCATAAAGACGCAGTGGTTACGGCGCCCGACATGCTCGAACATGCCGATACTGACGATCCGATCAAAGCGTTCGTCGAGTTCACGGTAGTCCTGTAAGCGGAACTCCAGGTCCAGGTGGGCATAACGCTGCTGTGCCCAGCGAGCCTGCTCCCTGGAGATGGTTGCGCCGACACACTTGACCCCATAGCGTTCGGCGGCATAGCCCATGAAGCTGCCCCAGCCGCAGCCGATATCCAGTACCCGCATGCCCGGTTCCAGTTGCAGCTTGCGACAGATCAGTTCGAGCTTGGCCTCCTGGGCCTCCTGCAGGGAGTGGGCATCATTCCAGTAGCCGCAGGTATAGGTCATACGTGGATCGAGCATGGCTTCGTAAAAGTCGTTGCCAAGATCATAGTGCTGTTCGCCGACCTGCCAGGCGCGGGCGACCGATTGCAGATTGAGCAGTCGCGCCCGCAGGTGATACCAGATCAGTTTCGTCGGTCTGATCTGCTTGTCCAGATGGGCGTTGAGCACCCGCTCGAAGAACTGATCCAGTCGCTCGCAGTCCCAGAGCCCCTCCATGTAGGCTTCGCCCATACCGAGGTTACTCTGGGCCAGAATCCGGTCAGCCACCTTGGCGCTATGCAGTTGCATATCCCAGGGGCGGGAACCGTTGACCTGGATGTCGGCGGTTGCCAGCAGCTCGGCAATGACCTCCACAGATTTGGACTGGCGCTGGCTGGTCGCGGAATCGAGGTTCCAGGCTTCTCTGCCCATGGTGCTTTACCCTCCGTCTTTTTGGCGTATTACCACAAGGGTAGACGCAAACGACGGAAGTGGCAGTGGCATGGTTCGAACGGAGTGTTTTGGCCGACAAAATCCCTTCAGTCGGCCAAAACACGCAAGGAAAGAGGGTGTGGGCAATAGAGGATTCCCTTGCCCCGGGGATTCAGGTCCTGAACCGCTGGATCATCTGGCTAAGCTGCTGCGCCATCTGCAGCTGCTGCTGGGCATGTTCTGACAGCACACGAGCACTGTCGCTGATCGCCTCGGCACTGTTGTCGATACCGGTAATATTGCGGCCGATATCACTGATGGCGGTGGATTCTTCCTCCGCCGCGGCCGCTATCTGGGTGGACATGTTGGTGATATTGCCGATCGCATCGACGATGGCATCCAGTGCCCCTTCTACTTCCCGCGCACGCTCGGTTGCCACTTCCATATCCCGCTGATTGCTCTCTACCAGCTCGCTGGCTTCATGGGTTTCCTGCTGCAGCTTGCGGATGATCTCGTCGATCTCGGAGGTCGAAGCCTGGGTGCGTTGTGCCAGAGTGCGGACTTCATCGGCTACCACGGCAAAGCCGCGGCCGTGCTCGCCGGCCCGGGCCGCTTCGATCGCCGCATTCAGCGCCAGCAGGTTGGTCTGCTCGGATACATTGTTGATAACACTGGTGACGTCGGAAATGCGATGACTGCTTTCGTTGAGGCGGGCGGTCATTTCCGCCAGGCGGCGGCTGTCACTGGCCAGGTTGGAGACGGCGTTAACGGCCGCCTGGACTTTTTTGTGTCCGCTTTGGGCCAGACTGTCGGCCTGGTGGGCGGCGTCAGACGCGCTGACCGTACTGTTGGCAACATCCTGTACCGCAGTGGAAACTTCCTCGACAGCGGCCGCTACCTGCATGGTTTCATCGCTTTGCAGTTTCAGACTTTGTTCTGCTTCCAGCACGATCTTGCTGGTGTTATCCGCTTCCGCATTGAGTTGCTGGCTGGAAGCGGCAACTTCCTGAATGGCGGCAGCGAAGTTGTCCAAAGTATGGTTCAGTTGCTCGGCCACCACGCCCAGCTCATCACGTGAAAGAACGCTGGCGCGTACGGTCAGGTCATGCTCGTTACGAACCATGCGCATGGTTGAAGCCAGGCTGTCGACCTGGCGATGCAAGCCACGGATGATCCAGAAAGATACCAGCCCCACCAGCAGCAGAATACCCAGCAGGATCGATGTGGCCACCCAGATCTGTTGCAGTGCGGTTTCGTGAGCCGAGCGGGCGCTGCCGAGCAACTTGCCGGCCAGGTTGTCCTCGAAACTCTTCATGGCGTTGATACGATCCGTCGCGCGATCGAACCAGAAGGTGCCTTCTACGCCAAAGTTGCCTTCGGTGGCCTTGTCGCTGGCGGTCTGGCGCAGTTGTGCGACGGCGGAAAACTCTTTGGAGTTTTCCAGTGCTGCCAATGCCTGGACCTGATCGTTGGCGGCCAGTGCCTTGAACATGTTCAGATAGGTGTTCTGTTCGGAGACCAGGTTGATGAAGCGGGGATATAGTCCGGCCGCAAACTGGTTGCTGGCGAACACATTGCTCAGTACCGCGCGCTCGATGCCGGCCCGTTCCTTGGCCTGCAGGAAGGCGTAGAAGGCACCGGCACTGCGTGCGATTCGGGCATCATTGCTGATGCCTGAGGTGGTGGCGGCGATGCTGAGCAGGTCGGCATTGAGGCTGGTGTAGTAGCCCAGTGCCTTGCCCAGCGGGATATTCTGCTGGTCTGCACTGTTACGGATGCTGCCAAGCTGATTCAGCTGCTGCTGTATCCGGTCCAGCGTGCGTTTGATGGCAGGGGTGCTGATCGGATTCTGTTGCAGATAGTTGTGCCAGCTTTGCTGTGCCTGGTCGGTGAGCTGACGCTGTCGGTTCAGCTTGTCAGCAAAGGCCTGGGTGCCGGAGCCGAGCCAGCCGCTGGTGGCGCCACGCTCTTTTTGCAATTCATGAACCAGCGCGCTGTTGAACGTGGTCAGTTCGACTTCCGCCTCAAGCACCTGCAGCTGAGCGGCATGCTGGTATTCGGTCAGAACCGAGCGTCCCAGCAAAATGATCAAGGCGAACACGGGCAGGAGGATCAGGAGCAGGATCTTGTGAATGAAGCGAATATTCATGGTCGACTTCCTTGAGGCAGTGCTGTCGCAAGATGGCACCATTGGTACATGGACTAGAGACTAGAGCAGAGCAGGTCGATTTTCCAGCTCTTTAATGAGGTTATCAGGGGGTTGGAGCCGCTGAAAAAAATGCATGGGGGAGCATTGTAATTGGTCTTGACTGGGGTATGATGCGATAAAGATATTTTATCCGGTGCTGTCAATACCGCGTGAAATCGGCATTACAGCGGCCTTTAAGCAGGCAGCCGGGCGACCGGAAATATCCGGTACGGAGTTAGATTTACTTGATACGACTGTATTTCAGCGGTTCGATGGCCGCCCGCAAGACCTCGCCAGCTACAGCCAAGGCTGTGGCAAGACGCGTATTTCCATCTGCCCGGCATTATTCCTACAGCAGATGGTCACCCGCTCGTTTTCTTTCCCGCTCTTTTCTCATGTCTTCCACGCCTTTCCGTTTGACTCCAGCAGCAATGCCATGCGGCCTGCTTGCGTGTGCAGTCACGGGATCGCAATGAAGCGGATCTAGACTGGAGAGGCTCGAGGTTTTCGGCGGTACTGGTGCGATGAGTGTCTGTACCAAGGAAGATTTCCGTTCCCGAAGTGGTCGGGAACAGGATGGGTCGGTAGCCAGGAGGCTGCTGGCAACCGGATCGGCATGAGGCCGGTTCGCCAAGATCGGATGGCACCTGGGTGCGTCCATACATAAGAAAAACCAGCGCATCGCTGGTGTACATGCAAAAGAAAGAGGCAAAAAATGTCACAGCTCGTTACCGGTACCGTTAAATGGTTCAACGATGAAAAAGGCTTCGGCTTTATCCAGCAGGAAAATGGCCCGGACGTATTCGTTCACTTCCGCGCTATCAACGGTACTGGTCGTCGCACTCTGCACGAAAACCAGACTGTAACTTTCGAAGTTACTCAGGGCCAGAAAGGTCCTCAGGCTGAAAACGTAACTGTTGTCGCCTAATCGCTGACAGTTCGTATTTCGCAACAGCGGGCGTTCTGCCCGCTGTTCTGTTTTTACCCTTCACGTCTACCCAATCAAGCCCGTGGGACCGCCAGGGGCAGCTGCAGACCTGTGTCACTTTCTCCCAGCAACCAGGGCTGATTGAGCTCGATCGCCTCCTTCAGAAATTGCCACAGCAGGCGTACTCGCAGTAGCTGACGCTGTTCCGCCCGTGCCGCAATCCAGAATTCTCGACAGATATCGATCTCCGACTGCAGCAGGCTATGCAGGTCTGGTGCCTGATCGGCCATGAAGCAGGGCAGAATGGCGATCCCGGCACCCGCGCGCACTGCGTGCAGCTGGGTGATCACGCTGGTGCTGCGTTGGGCAAAATGGGGAGGGGTTGGCAGCTCCCGTAACAGGGGATCCAGGTAGCACAGCTGATCGCTGAATACCTGGTCATCGACATAGCCGATCAACTCAAACCGGGACAGCTCGCCGATACTGGAGGGTTTTCCTCTGCGCGCCAGATAGCCGGTCTCACCGTAAAGCCTGAGTCGATAATCGCACAGCCGGGATACCACCATTTCAGCGTTCTTGGGCCGGTCGATGGTGATCGCCAGGTCTGCTTCGTGCCGGGCCAGGTTGACGGCTCGGGGTACGGCCAGCAGCTCTACGGTGACATCCGGGTAGCGGCGCTGAAAGGCGCTCAGCAGCGGGGTGATTACATAGGTGCCAAAACCTTCAGTCACACCGACGCGGATCTGACCGCTGACCTGCAGGTTCTGATTGCTGATGCTCTCGGTGGCGCCGGTGGCCTGCCGAGCCATCTCCTCGGCAAACAGGAGCAGCTGCTCGCCGGCGGCGGTCAGTTTGTAGCCATGGGTGCTGCGTTCGAACAGCTGTGTATTGAGCTCGGTCTCGAAGCGGCGGATGCGGCGCGATACCGTTGAGTGGTCTATGGTTAATCGGCGCGCAGCATCGGTCAGCCGGTCAGCACGAGCGACTTCAAGAAAGATCTGGATATCCTGCCAGTTAAACATTCGAATTCCTTGTGCGTTTTTGCACAGCCAATGTGCTCGGGTGAGCGTTGTCTGTCAACAGGATGCGCCGCTAGACTCGAATACAGCCTCAAACAGGGTTTTGTTTTGCCTGAATACACAAAAAATATAAGGAGATCAGGTGTATGTCGGTTCGAGAAATTCCTCTGTTCATCAACGGTGAAGCGGTACGCTCGGTCAGCACTGACTGGCGCGATGTGGTCAATCCGGCTACGCAGGAAGTGGTAGCACGTGTACCTTTTGCCACCGAGGATGAAGTCAATCAGGCTGTTGCCACAGCCAAGGAAGCGTTCAAGTCCTGGCGCAAGGTGTCGCTGGCCCAGCGCATGCGTATCATGCTGCGTTTCCAGGCACTGGTGCGCGAGCACACGGCCGAACTGGCTGCGCTGATCACCGAAGAACATGGCAAGACACTGCCGGATGCCGAAGGCGAAGTCGGCCGTGGCCTGGAAGTGATCGAACACGCCTGCTCCATCACCTCGCTGCAGCTGGGCGAGATAGCCGAGAATGCGGCCGGTAACGTCAATGTCTACTCCCTGCAGCAGCCGCTGGGCGTCGGTGCCGGTATCACCGCGTTCAACTTCCCGGTGATGCTGCCCTGCTTCATGTTCCCGCTGGCGATCGCGACCGGTAACACCTTTGTGCTCAAGCCGTCCGAACAGGACCCGACATCCACCATGCGTCTGGTCGAGCTGGCCCATGAAGCAGGTATTCCCAAGGGTGTGCTTAACGTGGTGCACGGTGGACCGGACGTGGCCAACCAGATCTGTGACCACCCGGATATCAAGGCGCTTTCCTTCATCGGCTCCACCCATGTGGGCACCCATATCTACGACCGTGCCGGTGCCGCCGGCAAACGTGTGCAGTCGATGATGGGCGCCAAGAACCACTGTGTGATCATGCCGGATGCCAACCGCAGTCAGGCGATCCACAACGTCATCGGTTCCTGCTTCGGTGCGGCGGGCCAGCGCTGCATGGCCAACTCCGTAGTGGTGCTGGTCGGCCAGGCGAAAGAATGGCTGCCGGAGATTATCGAAAGCTCCAAAACCATGAAAGTGGGTCCGGGTACGCAGCGTGATGCAGATCTTGGGCCGCTGGTATCACCGCAGGCACGTGACCGCGTGGTCAGCCTGATTGATGCCGGTGTCGCCGAGGGTGCTACCCTGGCGCTGGATGGTCGTGGCATCAGCGTTGAAGGTTACCCCAACGGCAACTTTGTCGGCCCGACCATCTTCACTGACGTGAAGCCGGGCATGCGTATCTATGACGAAGAGATCTTCGGCCCGGTAATGTGCATCGTGACCGCTGATACTCTGGATGAGGCGATCGAATTCATCAACGCCAACCCCAATGGCAACGGCACTTCCATCTTCACCAACTCCGGCTGGGCGGCACGCCGCTACGAGGCCGATATCGATGTGGGGCAGGTCGGCATCAACGTACCCATCCCGGTACCGGTGGCCTTCTTCAGCTTCACCGGCTCACGCGGTTCCAAACTGGGTGACCTCGGCCCGAACGGCAAGCAGGCGATCCAGTTCTGGACCCAGACCAAGACCGTTACGTCGCGCTGGTTCGAGCCCGACAACGAGTCGGAAGGCGTCAATACCACCATCAGCATGAAATAAAGAAGAGTTCAGCACGGCCCACGTGGGCCGTGCTGCTGCATTCTGTTTTCACCTGCAATAACAACAAAAGGATGTGAAATCATGAGTCAGTTCTCCCGTATCACCACCGCTCTGGGAGCGGGTGCCGCTGCACTGGCACTGTCCACCTCCCTGCAGGCCGCAGGACCGTCCAAGCTGGACGTAGCCAACACTTTCAACACCAACCTGTTCATCGGTGAAGGCGCTGTGCGTTTTGCACAGGAGCTGGAAACCGTGACTGATGGCAAGGTGAAACTTAAGGTGCATAACCCCGGTGACCTGGTCCCGGCGTTTGAAGTGTTCAACGCGGTTTCTTCCGGTGCCATACCGGCCGGCTGGGACTGGATCGGCTACTGGGCCGGTACCGTACCGGTGACCAACCTCTATGGTGCGCTGCCGTTTGGCCCGACGCCGGAAGCCTTCATGTCCTGGATGTGGGCAGGCGAGGGTACCGAAATCCTGCAGAGCGCCTATGACCAGTACAACGTGAAGGTACTGCCGTGCTTCATCTCTCCGCAGGAAACCGGTGGCTGGTACAACAAGGAGATCAAGGACATCAAGGACTTTGATGGCCTGCGCATGCGTATCTCCGGTCTGGGAGCCAAGGTGCTGAACAAGTTTGGCGCGTCTACCCAGCTGATTCCGGGCGGCGAAATATACCTGGCGCTGGAACGAGGCCGAATCGATGCCACCGAGTTCTCGGTGCCTCAGGTCGACCAGATCATGGGCTTCGAAGACGTCACCAAGTACTACTACTTCCCGGGCTGGCACCAGTCTGCCAGCTGGTTCTCGTTCATCATCAACAAGGATGTCTGGAACGAGTATGACGATGCCACCAAGGCCAAGTTCGAGACCGCCTGCCGTGCCACCCTGCAGTGGGCCATGGCTGAAGCTCCGGCCGAGCAGATCCGCACCATCCGCAAGCTGGAAGAGAAAGGCGTAGAAGTGAAGCGCTTCCCTGAGCCTGTGCTGGCCGAACTGCGCAAGGGTTGGGACGAAGTGCGTGAAGAGGAGATGAAAAACAATCCTCTGTTCGCCAAGGCCTACGAGTCGCTGATGAAGCACAGCAAACTGGTGGATGAGTGGTATGAGCTGCAGGCAACTCCGCGCTGATAAGGCAGGATTGTTTGCACTGATCTGAGATACGTGTGTTGTTGATATCTTGGGTGGGGGGAAGACGTTTGCCCCAGGGCAAAAGAATCTTTCCCCGTTTACAGGTGAGGGACAGCTATTACAGCCGCCGGATTTTGAGCGGCGGGTCAATGTAATCGCTTGATCCTTTCACCTGCTGCCCGAGGCATGGATGACCACCAATAAGAAGATCAAGCTGTTAACCCTGTGTGTTCCCCTGATGGCTCCTGGGGCCTTTGCGCTCAATGCTCACGCCAAACGCAACTGCCTATTCCACGAGAAACAGCTTTGGTGCCTGTGCTGAGTATATCGCCGGCCAGATTAGCCAGTTGAGCGGGCAAACACTCAAGGTATATTCAAAAAGAATTTGATGAAGTACTGCCAGTCCAGATACAGGCGCTACAGGAACTGAAGGAGAAAAGTGTCAGTGTTAAACGCTTCCCGGAGCCGGTCATTGCCGAGTTGCGCAAGGGGTGGGATGAAGTGCGGGAAGAGAAGATGCAAAACAATCCGGAATTCAAGGAAGCCTACGAGTCGCTGTTGAAGCACTCTGCTCTGGTAGATGAATGGTATGAACTCCAACAGATATCCAACTAATCCAAATCTGCCCGGCTGGCGCCAGAACGGCGCTCGCTGGTGCGCCTGCCTGGCCTGCCCGTTGATCGGGCTGGGCCGCTGGCTGGGCAAGGTCAGCAGTTGGCTGGTGCTGGGCGTAATGCTGGCGGTACTGGCCACGGTGCTGATGAATGCGCTGGGCATTAACGAACTGATGCGCTGGGACGACAAGGTCCTGCTGCTGGGCAAGGCGATTACCATCAATACGGTGACCGAGCTACAGTGGCACCTGTTCGGCCTGTTGACCCTGATCGGGGCCAGCTATGCCATGCATGCCAACACGCATGTACGGGTCGATATGTTGCATCATCGCATGTCGCCGGCGACCCGGCACTGGGTCGAAATCATTGGCCACCTGCTGCTGCTGATTCCGTTCTGCGTACTGATCGCCTGGCTGTCGAAGCACATGGTGCAGATGTCCTATGTCTCGGGCGAACAGTCCAACTATGGCGGTTTGACCGACCGTTTTCTGATCAAGGGAGCATTGCCGGCGGGGTTGCTGCTGCTGGCGTTGGGTGCGCTGGGGCAGGTATTTGATCGCCTGTCGCGCATTCTGGATCCGGCACGTGATGTAGAGGAGAGCTCGGATGCTGGATGAATATGGACTGGCCATTGCGATGGTCGTTGCGCTATTGGTAGGCATTTTCAGTGGCTATCCGGTGGCGTTTCTGCTCGGTGGACTGGGCATCGTATTTGCGTTTATCGGCGATATCCCGCTGCCGTTTCTGGGCACGGTGGCATCGCGTATTTTCGGTGGGGTGATTGAGAACTGGCTGTTGATCGCCATTCCGCTGTTCGTGTTCATGGGCCTGATGCTGGAGCGATCCGGCGTCGCCAAAAACCTGCTGCTCACCCTGCAGCGCCTGTTCGGTAATGTCCGTGGTGGCCTGGCGGTATCGGTGGCATTGCTGGGCGTGGTAATGGCGGCCAGTACCGGCATCATCGGTGCCTCGGTGGTAATGCTGGGGCTGCTGGCGTTGCCGGTAATGCTCAAGCAGGGCTACAAGCCGGAAATGGCCTATGGGGTCGTCGCTGCGTCCGGCACCCTGGGGATTCTGATTCCGCCCTCGATCATGCTGGTACTGATGGGCTCGATCATGCAGATCTCCGTGGGCGACCTGTTCAAGGCGGCGCTGATTCCTGGCTTGATGCTGGGGGGACTTTATACCCTCTACCTGCTGATCGCGGCCTGGCTGCGACCGGACTGGGCGCCACTGGCGAGCGAAGGCGGAGCGGCCGAGGAGGCCGAGAATCAGGCACCTTTGGCGGTTGCACTGCTGCGTGACCTGCTCGGGCCGGTGGTGCTGATTGTCGCTGTACTGGGCTCGATCATGGCCGGTATTGCCACGCCGACGGAAGCCGCGGCGATCGGGGCGGCGGGTGCCATGTTGCTGGCGCTCTTCCTGAAGCAGCTCAATGTGAAGGCACTGCGCGAGGTTTGTCGTTCGACCTCCAAAACCTCGGCCATGATCCTGTTCGTGGTGGTGGGGGCGACCTGTTTCAGCGTGGTGTTCAAGCGTCTGGGCGGGGCCGACATGATCGAAGAGATGATCACCGGTACCGGTTTGGGGCCCTATGGCCTGCTGCTATTGCTGATGGGGCTGATCTTCCTGCTCGGTTTCTTCCTTGAGTGGATCGAAATCAGTTTCGTCATTCTGCCGCTGCTGTTGCCGGTGGTCAGTGACCTTGATTTCGGCGGCGTGCTGCAAGGAGATGCGGTGCTGGTCTGGTTCGCCATTCTGGTGGCGATCAACCTGCAAACCAGCTTCCTGACACCGCCCTTCGGTTATGCGCTCTTTTACCTGAAGGGGATCACTCAGGGTAATGTCAGCATCGGCACTATCTACAAGTCGATCATCCCCTTTGTGCTGCTGCAGCTGGCCGGGCTGGTGCTCTGCATCCTGTTCCCGTCCATCGTGCTCTGGCTGCCGGGGCTGAACGGCTAGGTTTTCCAGCGAGTGTTAGAGGCCAGGGAAGGCCTGATGAAACAGGACAAAGCACTTACTGAAAGCCAAACATGGCCTCATGCAGCGATTGAAAGTCCGGAAAGGCATAATCAGCCAAGTGAGAATAGTCAGGCAGCCGGGTGTAGTTCACCAGGCAGGCTTGCATGTTGGCATTGCGACCGGCCTCCAGATCATACCGATAATCACCCACCATCAATATCGCCTGCGTCGGCAGTGCGAAATCACGCGCGATCACCAGCAGCGCCGACGGATCGGGTTTGGGCCTGGAATTCTCTCGTGTAATCACACGCTCAATAGGGATGGCGTTGCGCTCGATTTTCAGTCTTGAAGACTGGCAGGAGTTGCGCGTCACGATCGCCATCGGCATCCCGTGCTCAAGGCAGGTATCAACGAAGGCACGGGCGCCCGGGATCCATTCACAGCGTTGTGCATCCTGCAGTTCATGGCGGTGAATGATGGCCATGGCCTCTTGCTGCTGTTCGGCTGGCAAAGACTCCAGAAACGTCAGTACATCGGCCCCAGATGGACAGCCGATTTCCCGCTTGATGGCGGCAAAATCTAGAGAGGATGACACCAGAGTGCCGTCCAGGTCGAAAATCACGCCTCGTAGTTGTTTCACTCTGCCGCCTCTGAAGAATCCGGGTTGAACTGGTTACTTTATCAGCCCTGTTCGACAGGACGGAGCCTGAATTTATCCCAAGGCATACGCAAGCGGCTATGCGATTGGTTCATTGGGCGGACCCGGGATCGGTGAATATCAGTGGTATCGAGACTTCTCGCATCAAGCCGGCGAACTCAGCATACCACCCTGCCGCTGACGTTCGCTTACAGTGTATGGACCCTGAGTGCCTGCTCCTGCAAGGGGGCATGCAGGCATTTCCCCAGCACTGTTTTTCGATCCTTGTTGCCCTTACCGCTCCTTACCGTGATGGAGTTATCAGAGAAACCGATATCCTGAACGCGGAGGCGCAGGCACTCGGTAATACGAAGCCCACTGCCGTACAACAAGGAAAAAATCAGCCGGTTGCGAGGATCAAGCTGATCCAGTATCAGAGCTACTTCGGAAGGTGTCAGAACAACAGGCAAGCGCCGGTATCGTTTGGCGTGCTGAAAATCCAAGTCGCCGAGTTCGATGTTGAGCACTTTGTGGTAAAGAAACGCCAGAGCATTCAAAGCGGTTTTCTGCGTGTTGATTGCTACATTATTGTCGTTGGCCAAGGATGTCAGAAAAGCGCGGACTTCTTGTGCGCCCATCTGTGCCGGATGGTTGAGGCGGTGGAAGTAGATAAAGCGCTTGATCCAATGAAGATAGGTCTTCTCCGTGCGCAAGCTATACCCGCGTAACCTGAGTTCTTGACGAATGTGGTTCAGAAACGGGCTCTGTCCCATGTCAGCACCTCCTGTGCATAACTGATCCTATAGCACTGTATTTATATGCAGCATATTTGTCTATGTCGAGATCCCGTGCACGAATCGATGCAAGAGTGTGTTCATTTGCTACTGGAATCAGCGCTCAAAATGGTTCAGTATCAGATGATTATGGACATTCTGTCGCAGAATACTGCGCAGAAACTCTCGCACAAATGCGCATGCACGTTTTCAACGGAGGAGAATGGCTGTGATTCATCGTTTATCAAATAAATAAAGTAAGTTAGCCTTTCTCTCTGCGCCCGTTGCTTGAGCAAAAACACGCATGCGCAGTATTAAAATGTTAGTTTTAGCCATCACAAGCTAAGGAGAAAGTAGTTGGTGAATAGTATCCCAAAAGAAATATGGATAGCGGCTGTATCTGCAATACTTGGAGCCTTAGCCTCCTTTTACATACCTAGTTTATTAAAAGCGGATAATATTGAGCTCGAATTCGCCCCTTTCTACAAAGAAAAGTTTATCAATATTCCAAATTTACTTGATGGTCGAGTGGAAATATCTGTAGATGGCAAGCCTCAGCAAAACCTGTCGGTAATGGATGTTTATCTTTTCAATAGGTCTTATAAAGATATAAAGAAAATCCCCCTTACTTTTGAGTTTTACAGTGATGGGAACTCACCATTACCAGAGCTTTTGGGTAAGCAGCTAAAAGTACCAGAAACATTCCCAAAAGACTCTGTAAGCGAAGTGGTGCAAACAGATAGAAGTCACGTGAGATATGAGGTGTCGAGCATGCCAGTGGCTGATGACTATGATACAGATTTTATCGCTTCGTTTGTCTTCTTGGGCGAAACGTCGCCTAAAGTACGAGTTCAATCCGATTACACGGATAACAAAGTAATTTCTATCTACGAATACGATAAGGCTCGAAGGGAACGAAACGAAATAATTCAAATATTTTCTATATTTATACCGCTTTTAGCACTATTTATTGCTTGGCTAATTTGGGATACAAGGCGTAGCAGTGCGAAATTTCTGGATAAGCTGGGTGATGCGGCGGAAGAAATTGGGGAGTTTAGTATTGGGAAAGAGAAGTTACGTGAAATAGCTATTGAAAGCTACAAACGTGCCACCAAAAAAACTAAAAAACGCGTCAATTAGGACGCTCGCAAGCTCGCGCCTATTACGCGAGCGTTAGTCATCAAGACGGGAGAAAGCGTGGCTAAAGATTGGTTCACTTTTCAAGAGAGGATAAAGGATCACTTCGTTTCCATCGGTGCGGATGCTGAAACAAATGTGAGGATTCAGGGCGTACGTACGGTACATGATATCGATGTATTGGTGCGTACAAAATATCTAGGCGAAGACCTAACTTGGATAGTTGAAGCTAAGCATTGGAAATCGAAGGTAACAAAAGCTCAAGTACTCACTTTGCGATCAATAGTCGATGACGTTGGCGCTGATAGAGGTTTTATTGTGTCGCTCGCGGGGTTTCAAAGCGGCGCCATGGATGCGTCAAAAAACACAAATGTAACGCTGAAAACCTTCGAGCAACTAAAGGCACACACAAAGGAAGTAGTAGAAAGCGAAATACTAAAGGCTTATAAAGAACGCTTAGGTATAATCGAGGATAGATATTGGTCACATGCAAAAAGAGTTCGGATAGAGTACGGACTTAGACATGACTTTATGGATTTCTCAGGTCACTTTACTGGGCAAGAACTTCTTGCAACAGCTCGTTCAGCAATTATGCTAGCTGGAGTTCGAAAATATCCAATTGATTTACAGATGCATTTAACGAAGCATAAAGGTGAAGCCATCGCCCATAACTTTCAGCAATTAATAAATTGGCTTAATTTGAATTTGAATCACTTCGACGAAAAACTACTTGAAGCCGAATGGGCAATGTACCAGAACGGCGACTTCAAACCTAGAGTTGGTAGGACACCTCTTGGAGAAAAACACGTAACTGAATATCTGGCAGACGGCCTATTTCAGGCACTTGAAAATGATGACTAACAAAACGTTCAAAAACGTTCGCTACGCTCACTGGGACCTCGCTACGCTCGGCCCTTTAACGCAGCGTTAAGCACCTTGGAAGCTTTAGAGGAAATATGGATAAAAACGCTAGGCTTTTGTTATTTAGAGACGCTTTAACAGTTGAGGTCGGAGCTTCTTGTGCGAAATCCGCATTAGAATTATTGGAAAGTACTTTAAAGCGTATTGAGCATGAAAATGTTCAGAACGGAGAGGAGGTCATGACTATTTCTGAGGGGAATGAGAAATTCGTTCAGGAGTACGGTGTAGGGGGATTGTATATACCCCTAATAGGACATAAGGTTTATATAAACGCCAATGGTGCTCTTAAAATTACAGATAACCAATCAGACTCGGTTTTCCTTGAGAAAGAAAATAATACCTCTGAAATGTTTAAAGAAGTCGTTGGTTGGAAGCCAAAGTTTTTTGGCGCATAACAAGGCCAAGCACAAGCGCGCAACAAGTTGCGCTTGACTCGCTAAAGCTCGCCTGTGCTGGCGGCGTTAAACACTACTGGAGACCGAAGTGTCATCACCGATAAATGTTCTATGGGGAAATATTGTCAATTCCTTCGAGCAGGCAAATGAATCGAGTTTAGCTATGCATCTCAAAGCTGTAGAATCCGGATTGCTTAATAGAGAAATTGACTACGACAATGGGGGCGAGCCTGCGAAGGGACCACACGCAGACCTAACTACGAAGAAAATCTATCTTCAAGAAGCATATCTAGAACATCTCTGGGCGTTTATATACTCGGTTTTTGTTATATACGAAGAAGGCGTTCAAAAGCCGATAATTAACAACGCTTTCACTGGAGTGGTAGAGTTTAATACCGAGATACTGCGGCGAGCTAAACAGCTATACGACTGGTCTATTTCTTTGGCCGAAAAGAAGACCGAGTGGGATCGTAACCTGCCGAACCCTCAGTCTCATTCCAACGACCGTGAAAAATTCTACGCGGAGAAAGTGAATGGGATATTTCAGAAGTCGGTCTCCTATGTTCTTTTTCATGAGTTTTGTCACCTCACGCAAGGCCATGAATCATACTACCTCGGTTTTCAACTGTGCAACCTAACTGAAGCTGATTATGCTGACAGAATCCAATTAGAGAACGAAGCTGATGAGTTTGCATTCAACATGATTGTTGGTTCTCATGAAGACGAAAAAAACCGCTGGGTTAACGGGCTTTCCATCTTGTTTGTAAAGTGCTCGTCTTTACTGCTTACCCGCTCTCTGCAGGGGGTAAAGCAGAGAAGCCATCCTGACTTGGACACCCGCATCCACACAGCACTTGCAAGACTTGACCTAAAATCAGAACAGTCGCAGTTTTATTGTTGGTATCTCTGCTGTTTGGCAGTTAACTTCTATTTGCTAAAACATGGTATTACGCGTGATCAGCACACATATGATACTGCAGAGGAGTGTTTCTTTGCGTATCTCAATCAGCTGGATAGCATTAAGTTTGAAGGCAGCATTTAACAAGTAAAAGCACGCGGACGCAGAAAATTTGCGCCGGTATTTTAGGCGTTATGGGGTCGATGATCAGTGAGCATAGTCACAAAAGTTTCTTCGGTTTTTATGTTGATTTTTTTGCTTTCAGCTTGTGATTCTCCTGAAGGTGTTAATTACGAAAGAGACCTATACCGAGGGGGTGATGGCCTTGTTTACCTTAAAAATAGCGAAGTCCTTTTTACTGGACGCGCCTATATGGCGGTATGTGAAGAGTGTAATGAGTCATTATTAGGCAGCTGGCCTGTTCATTACGTCGGCCATTATAAAGATGGGAGGATGCATGGTGAGTTCTGGTTTCCAAAATCCGGTCGTAGTGATGACTTTTTTGAATATAGTGATAGAGCCAACCAAAGAAAGGTGGTTTATTTGAATGGCGAAGTCGTTGAACGCTACCCATAACAAGTAAAGGCAATCCGACGCTGTAGTTCCCCCGGTTCAGTGGACACCTCGATCTAATCCAGACGAGGTGAGAAATGGCCAGCAGTTTCAGCCGACGGACTCTCCGGCTTTAAAAAATGGGTTCGCCTGTTGCCTTGACTGCATAGAACAGGCAATCACTCTTCGCAATCACCGGGTTGGTGGTAATCATAAAGGCTTTTATGGCCTGGGCGGGATAGATCTGCCCTTCCTTGACTATAAGCACCTGCTCCATGTTCTCGGTCCGATTGTGGCTGATCGCTGTGAGTATGCTGAGGCCTTTGTTGCCAATCCATCCTAGAGGCTCATCCGGGGAAACAATGCCGAAATTGCGGTGCTCGATGTCTGGCGGCAGCGTGAGGTCAGCATGGCCGGTGGGCTCAAGGCGGTATTCGATGGTCGCCTCAGGGGCCAGCTCCACCCGAATCGGATTGCGCAGTACATTGATGTCCCACTCCGCTTGTTCCAGTGACAACACGTCCGGCCTTGAGACATAGCGAACGAGTCCTTCGTACGCCAGTTGATGAGCATGGTCGTCCTGGGATCCACCACACTCAATGGTCACCGTGGGCACCTCCTGTTCCGAAAACTCCATCAGCGCGCCCAGACGAAGGTCCGTCATGATGAGACGGTCGGTAAAGAGCGAGGTCAACGCCTGATGGGCTGCGTCATTGCTGATGGTGACAGCGAAGGAAGGGCCTGTGCCTGAGGTATTGTGCACGTCCAGCAGGCATTCGGGCTTCGCGCTATGAAGCTCGGCCAGCATGGCCTCGGCAATCGCACCTTCTTCCCCCTCGAAAGGTTCCTTAAAGCATCGATTGAGGTCACGTCCTTCAGGCAGCTGGCGCATTGAAAACCTGGGCGGAATCTTAGCCGGGTAGACGCCTCCCACGAGAAACAGCATGTTGACCGCGGGCGTGTGCTGCTCAAGTAGCCATCGGTGCAGCGCAAACAGACCTGAAGGCTCGTTGCCGTGAAGAAGTGTTGCCATGGCTCGGGTTCGGGAGCGATCGCGACCGGCCACCCGAACCACCGTGGGCTTGTGCAGTCGGTCCAGCCACTCAATGGGTGAGCGGCCCAGCGTCCGGGGCGACGGGTCATTCAGATAATCAAGCACTTTCGAGTGGCTCATGGTGACAGTGTCCATTCATGGAGCGGAATGTTTTTCTTCTGGTTGGCCATGTACAGCGCCAACATACTCCGGAACGCCTCATCGGGGCTCAGGGACCGGAACAAAGACTCGGTGATGTGGCGCTGCCAGCGGGCGCCGGACATGGCAGTCTCAATGCGGCCTTCGATGATTTCCAACAGGCGGTGGATTTCCGTCTCGTCCACCGCGGTTTGTTGCAAGGCTTCACGGGCACGTGGCAGCAACTCTTTGGCCAGGGTTAACAGGGGCATATCCTGTAGCTGAACCTGATCCTTGTGCGGCCAGATGATCTCTGCACCGATGCCATATTTGGCTGCCCGGTAGAAATTGTGTTCGGTGTAATGGAAGGGGAGTATCGACGTCAGATGATGGATGTCATCAAGCACGGCCAACGCCGCCCCGATTACAAAGAGTCCGTTCGCACACATATCAACGGCCGTCGGGCCTGCTGGCATGGAGCGAATCTCGATGCGCAGGTGACCGCCGTCGGTATGATCGAAGATGGCCCGGTTCCAGGGCCATGTGGTTCCCTGGTGCAGGCGCAGCTCGGCCAGTTCAGGCACCTCGCCACGATCAACCACGGCCATAGGATCTTCATCCGACAGCAACGGAATGATGGGGGGATACAGCGATGCCGAGGCCGCAAACAGTTCCCAGGCGTTGCGTACCCAGCCGTTGCCGTAATAGACCCTTGGCGGATGGCGCCAGGTTTTATGGTTGGGGGAGCGGCTGTCAATGGATTGCTTGAACAGGGCGATCCGGGTTTCGTCCCACAGGTGGTGGCCAAACAGGCTGGGCGAATTGCTGGCCAGCGCCAGGGCGATCGGCGTGACCAGCTGGATCGCGTTGAAATAATCGGCAAAACGGTGCGCGGGCACACGCCAGTGCAACTGGAACGAGGTATTGGCTCCTTCCATGTAGACGTCGTTGGCCTCCAGATTGATGACATCCTTGCCACCGATATGGATGCTGAAAGGCTCGCCTCGTTGCTTGAGCAGCGCGTTGGACAGAGCATGGTAGCGGGGCACGTCTGTCATTACCTTCGCGTCCATGTCTGACTGGCGAAGTGTGGGCAGAATGCCGATCGGTACCAGTTCCCCATCCAGTGATGCGGCGTGCTGGTTGATGCGTCCGATGGCAGCGAGCAGCTCTTGCTCGGTTCTGGCAAACGGATCACCTTTAAACGCCTGGGGGCTGAGGTTGTATTCGAGATTGAAGCGGTTGAGTTCCAGCGTCAGTTGAGGGTCCTGAACGCGGGCGGCGATTTCTGTGTTGATGGGCTGAACACGCAGGTCAGGGGTGACGATGTAGAACTCGACTTCGGCTCCAATGGAGCTCTCTCCCTCACCAAAGTCCGGTCGTTGCAGAAGGCAAGAGAGTGCTGAAAGGTCCGTCCGGACCTTGGCAGCAAAACGTTCAAACTCTTCCGCAGTAAATTCCGATTTTTCGATCGACAGTCCCACGCTAACGCTGTCTCCAAGGCTCACTCACTTTGATAGTAGCTGAAGATGCGCCCGTCACCAGTCCAGGGTGACTCACCATGGCGGTAGCAAGCCCGCCCAAATCCGGATAATGTGGTCCATTGACCCTGAACGGAGAACACTATGAATTCCCCCCTTGTGACGACCGACTGGCTGCAGGACAACCTGGATAACGAACATCTGGTATTGATCGATGCCAGCATGGCCAATGTCGTTGGCAAGGAGCCGATCGTGTATGACCGCCCGGTGTTTATCCCGGGTAGCTACCAGATCGACCTGGAAGGGGCGCTCTGCGATACCCAGGCTTCACAAATTCATGCCTTCCCCAGGGAACAGCAGTTCACGGAGGAAGCCAGCAGGCTGGGTATTACGTCTGAAAGCCTGGTGGTGCTGTACGATAACCAGGGTATCTATTCGGCCCCCAGGGCTTGGTGGATTTTTCGGGCTATGGGTCTCAACCAGGTGTTTGTTCTGGATGGCGGCCTTCCGCAGTGGTTAGCCGAAGGGCGGGAGGTCTCGGCTGCTCCGGTTGCAGAGGCGGGCACGCCGGGTACCCTGGTGGGCCATCTCGACTGCAGTCTGGTCAGGGATTCAGCCTACGTTTTCCAAACGCTGGAAGACGAGCGTGTGACGCTGATTGATGCGCGATCACAGGCGCGTTTTCTGGCCAAGGCGCCTGAACCCCGGCCGGGTGTGCGTGGTGGTCATATCCCCAATTCTCTCAACCTTCCGTTTCTGGAGGTGCTTGAGGGTTATCGGTTCAAGCCTGTCAGCGAGCTGGCGGCAACCTTTGCTCACCTGGCACCTGCTCTTAAGCCCGACCGCGAACAGCAACTGGTGTTTTCCTGTGGTTCCGGTATCACCGCCTGCATCCTGCTACTGGCAGCGGAGCTGGCAGGATATAGCAAGTTGGCGCTGTACGACGGTTCATGGGCCGACTGGGGCAGTAACGAGTCGTTGCCGGTGGCGTAGCGCCAAAAGCTAACCGGCATAAGGCTTATCTTTACCCTGCCAAACAGCCCAGCAGTTCACCTTCAATGACCGCCTGCTCCAGTGGCTGGCGGCTCAGGATTTCCAGCCGTGAGTCGCGTCGCCAGGCGGATTCACTGATGTCGGCCGGCTGGCCGTTGTTGCGGTTGTAGCCGACCCAGGCATGACCGATCCTCAACACGGCCTTAAGCCGGACGATCTCGTTCAGACCATCCAGATACTCCTGTACTGCCTGCCAATCGAAGCGATCCTCGGCGGCGAAGATCCAGCCATAACTGTAATAGCCGTCCTGGCTGCCGGTCTGCAGCACCGGCTTGCCGGGCTCGGCCAGCTTGGGTCTGTCCACAGGCGCCAGTGTGGTCTGACGAACCGGGTTTGATGCATGGGCCTGTGGATAACTGGCCTGGCGCTGGCTCAAATGCTCCAGGTCGAGCCAGCCGGGCTCCAGTTGTCCCTGGGTGGTGGCATGGATCGCCAGCTTGGGCGGGAACAGGTTGGCCGACAGGCTTTTGGCTTCAGCGATTTCGGCTTCACCGGCAAGGTCGATGCGGTTCAGTACGACCAGGTCGGCCAGGTTGAGCTGGTCGAGGAAGCCGGGCTGGCGCAGCACTTCGGGCTGGTGCAGCACCATGGGATCCAGCAGGCAGATGATGCTGCGCAGTTCCAGCACCTGGCGGAACTGGTCGTTCTGCAGGGTATCGATGATGCGTGCGGGGTGACCGAGCCCGGTGGGCTCGATCAGCAGGCGATCAGGGCGAAAGCGGCGCAGCAGCGTGGCCAGGGTGATCGGCAGGCTGGGGCCCAGTGTGCAGCAGAGACAGCCGCCGGCCAGTTCCTTCACTTCGATCCCGTCTTGCTGCTCGATCAGGCTGCCGTCGATGCCGACCTGACCGAACTCGTTGACCAGCACCGCCCAGCGTTCGCTGTCGGGCTTGTGTTTGAGCAGCTGGTTGATGGCGGTGGTTTTGCCGCTGCCGAGAAAGCCGGTGATGATGTTGGTGGGAACGGATTGGATAGGCGCCTGACTCACACTCAGAATACTCTTGATGTTACAGGGTAACGATTGTGAGCCAGGCGGACTTCACAGGCAAGTCAGGCGCAGACCTTTTCGTGTTTGCGCTTGGCTTCCAGATAGCGCGGCATGGGACCGACGTCTTCATAGACCGGATCGCCATCCTCGACCCGAATGACCCGGTTGCCCTGCTTGTAGGGCATGTGTGCTTCGATGTCGGTGAGGATGGTATGCAGCAGAATCGGGGTCAGCTCCACGATATCCATACCGTACACCTCGGCCAGGGCCTGCAGGCGGACCATGTCCTCGCGGTCGATCGGCAGGGTGACGGTCTGTTGGTGGGCATGCCGTTGCGAGTGTTGCTCCAGCCGCTGGAGCAGGGCGGCAATATGGCTGTCGGGCATGGTGTGCATCCTCTCACTGGAACAGGTCGCCCCCTTGTGGCCTGCCAAGGGGGTACTCCAGTTCAGCATAGTAGAGGGCACGCGGCCCTGCACAGCCTTATAGATAGCCAATCAGCGCTTGATAAAGCCCTTCTTGTTCAAAAACGGCAGCATGTGCGGGCGGGCTTCCTTCACCAGCATGCCGGAGATCTGTTCGCTCCAGCTCATCTCCTTGTTGCCGCCGGTACGGGTACGGTAGTACTCGCGTACGTCTTCATCATAGGCGGCGATACGCTCGGCATCCTGACTGTCGTCGTAACGATCCTGCTTGAGTACGACCTCCAGCGGCAGGCGTGGTTTGGTCTCCGGGTTCTGGTCCGGGTAGCCCAGGCAGAGGCCGAAGACCGGGTAAACCAGTTCCGGCAGCTCCAGCAGCTCGGCGACCGCTTCGATCTTGTTGCGCAGGCCGCCGATGTAGACACCACCCAGTCCCAGTGATTCAGCTGCGATCATCACATTTTGAGCAAAAAGCGCGCAGTCGAGGGATGCGGTCAGGAACTGCTCGGTAAAGCCGGACTGCATCTCGGCATCGTGCATGCCGCAGGCCAGCTGGTGACGCTTCATGTCGGCGCAGAACACCAGGAAAACCGGTGCGGAGGCAACGTATTGCTGGTTGCCGGCCATCTCGGCCAGGGCCTCGCGGCGCTCGCCAGCGCTGACCTGAATCACGGTGCAGGCCTGGATGAAGCTGGAGGTGGCCGCGGCCTGACCCGCCTTGATCAGGGTGTCCACAGTGGCCTGATCGATCGGCGCTGAGGTGAATTTGCGGATGGAGCGGTGTGCGTTCAGCAGTTCGATCGTCGGGTTCATTGGGTTCTCCAAAATAGTATGCGTGGCGCGATTATACATGGATCAATCTGAAGGTCAGGTTGATGCGCGGATCCTGACAGCGTCGGGTGCGCGGCAGGCTGTGTTGCCAGTGATGCTGGGTCGATCCGGCCATAAGCAGCAGTGATCCGTGTTCCAGCGTCAGTGCCTCGGTGTCTCGGCTGGTATTGTGACGCAGGCGAAAGCGTCGTGGTGCGCCCAGACTGATCGACGCGATGGTCGGGTTGGGGCCCAGCTCGGGCTCGTTGTCGGCATGCCAGCCCATGCAGTCCTGACCGTCACGGTAGAGGTTGAGCAGCAGGGCATTGAACGGCTGGCCGCACAGGGCTTCCAGTTGCTGCTTTAGCGGCAGCAGGGCCGGCAGCCAGGGCTCACCGGCCAGCCGGAGGCCCGAGTAGGTGTAGTGAATGCCCGGGTCGGACATGAACGCCTGCAGACGCGGGACCAGGTGCTCGCGCCCGAACAGGCGGATGCGATCCTGTTGCCAGGGGATGTTGTTGAGCAGTCGTGCCAGCAGGGCATCGGCTTCCTCGGTGGTGAGAAAGCCGGGCCAGTAGCGGATCTCGGCATCGGGTAGTGCCAGCTCAGTGACTGTCACGGTCCGTCAGTAGTTCGCGTACCGCTTCGGCCAGTGGCGCGGCGATATCGATCTGGTTACTCAGATGCGGGATGCAGGCGGTGGTGACCACATCCGCCACTTCGGTCAGCTGGGCATAGGCGTCGCCGGCAAAGATGCCGTGCACACCGATGGCGACCGCTCGGGGCAGGCCGGCCGCCTGCAGGTGCTTGATTGTTTCCAGCATGGTGCGCCCGCTGGAGATAATATCGTCCACCAGTACCGGGGTGCGTTCAGCGGCGCTGTCCAGGTCGGGCAGGGATACGCTGACGTCGTAGTCGCCGCGGCGTTCCTTTTGCAGTACCTGGAAGGGAGCACCGGCCAGCTTGGCAACGTGGGCAACCCACTGTTCGCTCTCGCTGTCGGGGCCGATCAGCAGAGGCTGGTCGACTCGCTGCTGAATCCACTGGGCGATCAGCGGCGCGGCTTGAACCACGCGAGAGGGGATGGTGTAGATCTCATCCAGTGAATCGTAGCGGTGCAGGTGTGGATCCATGGTGACCAGATAGTCAAAGGTGCTGGACAGCAGCTTGGCAAAGGGGCGGGAGCTGACGCATTCGCCGGGCTGGAAACGCTTGTCCTGACGCATGTAGGCCAGGTAGGGCGTCACCAGGCCGACGCTGCGGGCGCCGCACTCGCGCAGGGTGTCGGCAAGAAACAGCAGGCGCAGAGTACGCTCGTCCGGGTGGAACAGGTTGCACAGGATGACGCAGTCCTGATCGGTGCAGTCGGAGTGGATGCGCAGGTAGCTTTCACCATCGGGGAAGCGGCGCTGCTCCAGTACGCCGGCCTGAGCATCGAGCAGGCGAGTCAGTTGTGATGCCAGTGCCGGATCGGAATCGGGGTTGAAAATCATCATGCGGTTACCTGTTCTCCTTGCGGGGCACTGTTCAGTTCAATCACCTGGGTGTGATCATTGAGATATTCCACGGCGTAATTCAGTTCCCCGGCATTTTCGGCGTGGATCATCAGCAGGATATCCTGGCACTCCACTTCGTCGCCCAGCTTGACGTAGATCTCGACGCCAGCGGCCGAGTCGGCCGGTGCGCCGGCCAGCTTGGCAATCTTGGCCAGAATGCGGTTGTCGATCCCGCTAACCTGGCCCTTGTGCTCGGCCACCAGCGCATAGCGGTAAGGGGCTACCGGCGGGTGGCGCAGTCCGCCCTGAGCCTCACAAATGGCGCGGAACTTGGCCCAGGCGGCGCCGCTGCGCAAAGTCTCTTCCGCCAGTGCCTGGCCTTCCTCTACACTGATCTCACGGACCATCGCCAGCATGGCGCCGGCGACCTGCTCGGCGCGCTGGCGCAGATCCTGAGGCGCCGTCGGCAGGTTCTGCAGTACAGCCAGCAAATCATGGGCTTCAAGTGCCGGGCCAATACCGCGGCCCACCGGCTGGCTGCCGTCGGTCAACAGGATCTGCAGCTTGAGCCCCAGGTTATCCGCCACCACGCGGAAGCTGTCGGCCAGACGGTCAGCGGCTTGCTGACTGCGGACCTTGGCTGTCGGGCCAACCGGGATGTCGATCAGCACATGGGTGGCGCCGGCGGCGATCTTTTTCGACAGTACCGAGGCGATCAGCTGGCCCTCGCTGTCGATATCCAGTGCACGTTCCACCTGAATCAGCAGGTCGTCGGCGGGGCTCAGGCGCATGGCGCCGCCCCAGGCCAGACAGCCGCCTTCGGTACTGACCACCTGGCGCATCTGCTCCAGGCTCAGGCTGACTTCAGTCAGCGTCTCCATGGTGTCGGCGGTGCCGGCCGGTGAGGTGATGGCGCGCGATGAGGTCTTGGGCACAGTCAGGCCGCAGGCCGTCAGGATGGAGACCACAATCGGCGTGGTACGGTTGCCGGGCAGGCCGCCGACACAGTGCTTGTCCACCACCAGTGGCAGCTGCCAGTCGATGGTGCTGCCGGATTTGACCATGGCCTGGGTCAGTGAGGTGATTTCGCGGTCGTTAAGGCTGTCGTCACCGCAGGCGGTGATGAACGCCGCCAGGTGTACGTCGGCGTAACGGCCGTCAACGATATCGTTAATGATGCTCTGGAACTGCAGGTCGTCCAGCTCATGGCCATACACCTTGGCGCGGACATGGGACAGCGACTGGACCGGCTTGGGGTGAGACAGCCAGACCGGGTCTTCCGGGTTAAGCTGCAGTCGCTGCCAGGCCGAGTCGGAGAAGCCGACTTCGTCATCGGCGAGCAGTTCGCCGGTAACGATGTTGAGAGAGGCGATCAGATGCAGGCTCTGATGCGTGGTGATCAGCACCCGTGACAGGCTCTCGAAGCCTTCCGAGCGGCAGACATGGCTGTGTGCCGGCAGATACAGGGTGGGTTCATGGTGTGTGTCGATGCCCAGGCGGCGTGCCTTCAGCGGCGCCATCCGTTCGGGGGTCAGCATCATCATCTACAGCTCTCCTTTAAACAGCCAAGCGTTCAGTGTAACGCAACTGTTGTTCAGGCGGATAATGATGATGCCGGGATGAATGCTGTCGAGAGTGAGCGGCTGCTGTTAGAATGGCTGATTCGACTTTTGATCTAGAGACTGGATGCGAGCACAGTATATGGAACGCCGTTACCGTTTGGTTCTTTCCTGCCCGGACCGCGTGGGCATTGTATCGATGGTCAGCAACTTCATCTCCAGCCATGGCGGCTCGATCACAGACGCAAACCAGCATTCCGATGCCAGTACCGGCTGCTTTTTCATGCGGGTCGAGATTGCTGCCAGCACCTTGCCGTTCTCGCTGGATGAGCTGAAAAAGGCCTTTGAACCGATCGCGGCTTCATTCCAGATGGAATGGGAAATTCATGACTCGGCGCGCCCCAAGCGCGTGGTGCTGATGGCCAGCCGCGAGTCGCACTGCCTGGCGGATCTGCTGTACCGTTTCCACAGCAACGAGCTGTTCTGCGAGATTCCCTGCGTGATCTCCAACCACGATGATCTGCGTTCCATGGTGGAGTGGCATGGCATTCCCTACCACCATGTGCCGGTGGACCCGAGCAACAAGGAGCCGCATTTCGCCGAAGTAAACCGCCTGATTGAGGAGCATGAGGCCGACGCCGTGGTACTGGCGCGCTACATGCAAATCCTGCCGCCCGACCTGTGCGACCGCTATCCGCACCGGATCATCAATATTCACCACAGCTTCCTGCCGTCCTTTGCCGGTGCCAAGCCCTATCACCAGGCTCACGAGCGTGGCGTCAAACTGATCGGTGCGACCTGTCACTTCGTGACCCAGGATCTGGATGCTGGCCCGATCATCGACCAGGATGTGACCCGCATCAGCCACCGTGATGCACCCGAAGACATGGTGCGCCTGGGGCGTGATGTGGAGAAGACCGTGCTGGCTCGAGGCCTGCGATGGCATCTGGAAGACCGGGTACTGGTGCACGGTAACAAGACCGTCGTTTTTGCCTGATGGCAGTGACCGGGGACTGAGCTAGTATAAAGTCAGGCCGTTGTCTGTTCGGCCGGACCCATTCGGAAGCAGGAGACTAACGGGATGCTTAGATCTGTAAAAGTACAGGATTACATGGCAACCAATCTGATTTCGTTCAGCCCGGAAACCCGGCTGTTCGATGCGATTCGGGCGCTGCAGGAGTACGGCATCTCGGGCGCCCCGGTGGTGGACAGCGATGGGCAGCTGCTGGGCATGCTGTCGGAACTCGACTGCCTCAGAGCGATTCTGACCCTGACCTACCATGAAGAGGAGATGGGCAGTGGTGGCCATGTGGCGGACTACATGACGCCCCAGGTCGATACAGTTCTCTACGGCTCGGACCTGACCGAAGTGTCGCGTCGTTTCATGGAGCTGGGCCGACGTCGCTTGCCGGTGGTGCATCAGGGCAAACTGGTTGGTCAGATCAGCCGCCGTGATGTGCTGCGTGCCGTGGAGGAGTTTGCCAAAGATGGTTGATACGAGAATCGAGACTGATCATGCGTGACTGGTTGCCCGAAGCGCCGGTGCTGTTCTATCCGTCGCTAGCCCGCGAGCTGGGTAGCGACGAGGCCTTGCTGTTGACCATCTATGCCGACTATGCCCGCCATGCCGGCATGCACGGCGATGACGGCAGTGTCGAATGCATCCTGCCGCACAGCCGCTGGCTGCAGCTGGCCGATTTCTGGAGTGAGGAGCGCCTGCGCACCGCCACCGAGAGTCTGGCGAGTCAGGGCTGCCTGCAGGCCAGCCTGAATCAGGGCGGCAGCGTGCGCCTGCGACTGCTGCCGCGCGCTCAGGCTCCGGCAGAGGCAGCACCGGAGACGCGACAGCCAGAAACTGCTGCGGCTCCCGTGCCCCAGCCGGTACAGCAGCTGCCGGTCTACGATGCTCCGCCACCGCGCCCGGCGCGCCGCGATTCCATGATCCAGCGTCGCGGCCCGGCGCCGACCTTCGGTGGCAGCATCGGCTGGCGCCGGCACGAGGACGAGCTCCAGGCGATCTTCAAGCAGGCCGAGGAGCGCAACCAGCAACTGCAGTCGATGCAGCTGGGCTGGCAGCCGTCGGACATGTTCCATGCCATGCTGCCGCGGCATGCCATTCCACCCGAATTCGCCAGCGAATGTCTGGACGAGTTCGTGCTCTACTGGCTCGACAAGGACCGCAAGGAGAGCAACTGGGACCAAAAGTTTCTCGCCTGGGTGAAGCGCGAATGGGTGAAGAAACAGACGCGGGACGCGCGCGAGCAACGCTACGAGCAGGAACGTCAGACAGTAACCGGGGGCAACCATGAAAACACCCGCCACGATTCTCGGGAAAAACGCAAACGGATTACCGCAGCCATCATGGACATCAAGGACACCGACTGGTAACGCGGCTACCGAGGCGGCACCGAAAACGATCAGTCCCCAGACCAAGACACTGGTCAACATGATCTTTGCCCGTTTCATGGCGATCTATGGGCACAAGTTCAAAAGCTGTTTCGAGACCGAAAACGAGCTGCGTCTGGCCAAGCGAGAGTGGGCGCTGAGCCTGGAAGGCTATGGCGAAGCGGAGCTGGTCGCGGCAGTCAACCGGTGCAAGGAAACCACCGCCTGGATGCCCAGTATCGCCGAGTTCATCGATATTCTGCGTGATATCAATGGTGACTTCGGCCTGCCTGGCGTGCGCGACGCCTATGCCGAAGCCTGTTTTCATGCCGAGCATCCGACGCGTCATCACTGGTCACACCCAGCGGTGTATCAGGCTGGCCGTGAAACCGGCTGGTTTCTGCTGCGCAGCGAAGAGGAAAGCAAGGCGCTGCCTGCGTTCCGTTACCACTACGAAGTGATCTGTCGCCGGGTACGCGAAGGCGAAGACCTGGAGCAGCCGGTACCGCCAGCACTGGAAGACAAGCAGGCCAATACGGTGGCTGATTTCATCCAGCGTTTTACTGCCGAGCATGAGCTGGCGCCCGAAGAGGGCGCGACCCTGTTGTACTACCTGACGCTGCCCCGAGGCAGTCGTATCCGCAAACGCATGCAGGCCCAGTCGCAACAGAAGCTGGAGCAGCGTGGTTTGGCGATCAAGCTGCCGGACGAGGCGAACTGAACGCTGGCCCGTCAGTGACGGGGCGGCGCCTCGAAGGTCTGTCCGAACATCTCACCAATGGCCTGGCTCAGTGCTGAGCTGCGTTCCGGGTTGCGGAATGCCTGCAGAATCAGCGCACGGTGTACCGGCATGAACATCAGCTCGGCCAGAATGCGGCTGAACCCGGTCTGGCCGGCCTCGCCATGCGCCAGCTGTTCCAGAAAGGCCGACAGCACTTTGGGCTCCAGCAGCGCACTTTCGCAACGGGTGGCGATCACCGTAATCACCTCCGGCTGGCGGGCGTGTGGGCTCTCCAGTACCGACAGTACCCAGCGCTGCTTGGCGCTTTCATCGGCGATGTTGGACAGGGCCCGACAGAGCGCGGCCACCCGGTTGCTGTTGTCAGCGTCCAGCGCCGGCTGCAGCAGGTCCAGTAGGGCCTGCTGCAAGGCTCCGGCGGGCTGCGTGTTCTCCAGCAGCGGGCAGAGGGTTTCCAGTACCGCGGCCGGCATCTCCGGCAGGCGCTGGCAGAGGGCGGCGGCATTGTTTTCCTGATCCAGCCGCACAATGAAGTCCGCCAGTCCCTGGTAGGCCAGTGATTGCCACTGTTCCAGCGGCAGTTGGCCCTTGAACCAGGCTTGGGCGCGCTCGTAGTGCGCAGAGGCCGGGGATTTCATTTCGCGGGCGGCCAGCGCGTGGAAAGCTGCCATGCGGCTCTGCTCCGGGGTGAACGAGTAGGGGTTGTCCTTGAGCGCGTCCTCGTCCAGCTGGCCATTCTGGCTGTTGATCACGTTCTGTATCAGGCGCTTGAGCAGGTCGTCACGGGCTGCTGGCGCGATCAGGCCCTGCTCGTCCAGTGGCAGGCGCAGGAACCAGACCGCGTTCTCGTCACGCTTTTTCGGGTTCCAGATCAGCAGTGCCAGCCAGGCCTGGTGCTGGAATGGCGTGGGGTAGGGCAGCTGGGAGTCCTCGATGCGGCGGAAGCGTTCCAGTGGCAGCTTGCTGATCCGCCGGCCCATGTCGAAGACGCGCAGGGCGGCACCGGTGGAACGCAACAGCTCGGTGAGGGAATCGGGCAGGGTGTTTTCAGCAGACATACACGCTCACGAAGTAATATTGAAATCGGCCGTTATCTTAACATCTCGCCGCCTGCCATGCCCTTGCACTTTGGGGTCGCGTCGCGAGTTCAGGGGTGGCTGTGGTAGATTAGAAATCGAACACGCGATAGGACCGCTGTAACCATGATCCTGACCCTTCTCTTTGCCAGTGCCATGCTGCTGATCAGCATCCTGCTCAGCCCGCTCTCCAACCGTATCGGCATGCCGGTATTACTGCTGTTCCTGGGGGTCGGGTTGCTGGCGGGACAGTCGGAAATAGGGCAACTGATATCAGCCGATGTGGAAAGCACCTTTCTGGTTGGCCACCTTGCGCTGGCCGTGATCCTGCTCGACGGCGGTATGCGTACCCGTTTCGAAACCTTTCGCGTCGGCCTGAGGCCAGCGCTGTCGCTGGCGACCTTCGGCGTGGTGATAACGGCGGCGATCACGGGGGCCGCCGCGCACTGGATCCTGGGGCTGCCGCTGCTGCCGTCCCTGCTGATCGGCACCATTATCTCTTCCACTGATGCCGCCGCGGTGTTTGCGCTGCTGCAGAACCATGGTTTGCGTCTGAATCAGCGAGTCAGCGCCACTCTGGAGATAGAATCGGGCAGCAACGATCCGATGGCGATCTTTCTGACCATTATTCTGCTTGAACTGATTACCCGCACCACACCACCGGGCGTGGGCGAAGCCGCGATGATGCTGGTCAAGCAGATGGGGTTGGGAGCGCTGGGCGGCCTGGCCGGTGGCTGGCTGCTGGCGCGGTTACTGCCGAAGCTTGAATTGCAGGCGGCATTTTATCCGTTGCTGGTGACGGCCGCCGGGCTCAGTGTATTTGCACTGGTGGCGCTGCTGGACGGCAGTGGTTTTCTGGCAATCTATCTGATGGGCATCCTGATCGGCAACCGGGGGCTGCGCAAGCTGGACGATATCCTGCAGGTGCATGACGGCCTGGCATGGCTGGCGCAGTTGAGTCTGTTCCTGATGCTTGGCTTGCTGCTGTCACCGCACGACAAGATGGATTACATCCCCGAAGGACTGGCGCTGGCAGCCGTGCTGATCCTGGTAGCCCGACCGCTGGCGGTGTTTCTCAGCCTCTGGCCGTTTGGTTTCCGCTGGCGTGAGCTGCTGTTTATCGCCTGGGTAGGGCTTAGGGGTGCCGTGCCGATCGTGCTGGCGTTGTTTCCGTTGATGGCCGACATCGAACATGCTGCGTTGTTCCCGATTATCGCCTTCATTATCGTCACGCTGTCGCTGCTGTTGCAGGGCACGACGCTGGCGCGGGCGGCGCGCTGGCTCAAGCTGGAATTGCCGGCGGAACCTTCGGCACTGAGACGGCTAAATATCGAGTGGGCATCGTCACGCAATCACCGGCTGATGGTATTCGAGCTGGATGGCGAGCACTGGACGCCACCACGCACGCTGAAGGGGGTGCGTTTGCCCCCGGATATCGCCATCACGGCGGTCATGCGTGATGGCGTGATGCTGCCCTACGAGGCGGAACTCAAGCTGCAGAGCGGCGATCAGCTGGCGGTGATTGGCGAGGAGGCGGCTGAGCTGCCACTGGCGCGCCTGTTCAGTTCGGTTGCATCGATACCGGCACTGAAGGAGAGCACCTTCTTCGGGGCGTTCGAACTCAACGGCAGTGTACCGCTGGAAGCGCTGGCGCAGAACTTTGGTATTGAGGTTCCGGCCGAGCTGCAGGCGACAAGCCTGGCGGATTACATCGTCTCCTGTTTACAGGCGCCGCCAGTGGTGGGGGACCGGGTGGCACTGGGTTCGATCCAGCTGGTCGTCAAGGCACTGGAAGCGGGGCAGGTCAGCCGAGTAGGTCTAAAGTTCTGATCCCGGTCGCTGACAGTATTCGGTGGGCATGGTTTAATGCGCGCGCATTCGCAAGGAGTATAGGGAGTCGTTCGTGATAGAAGCGGTCTGGATCATCTTCGCTTTCGGGCTGGGGATGGGGGTGAAATTGATAGGGTTGCCGCCGCTGATCGGATATCTGGCGGCCGGCTTTGCCATCGTGGCGGTCGGTGATTATGCCGGGATTCCGATTCAGGGCACCGAAGCGCTGAGCCATCTGGCACATCTAGGGGTGTTGCTGCTGCTGTTTACCGTCGGTCTGAAGCTCAAGGTGCGTAATCTGGTGCGGCCGGAAGTGATTGGTGGCGGAGTACTGCACTTCGGTATCTCCATCGCCCTGTTTACGCCTGCATTGCATCTGATCATGGGGCTGGAATGGTATACCGCACTGATGCTGGCGGTGGCGCTCTCCTTCTCCAGTACGGTGCTGGCGGCCAAGGTGCTCGAATCCAAGCGTGAACTGCGTGCCTTCCACGGCCGTGTGGCCATCGGTATCCTGATCGTGCAGGACCTGCTGGCGCTGCTGGTGATGGCGCTGGCCAGTGGTAAGACGCCGTCGGCCTGGGCGTTGCTGGTGTTTGCCGTGCCGCTGCTGCGACCGTTGATCTACAAGCTGCTCGACATCAGCGGCCATGAAGAGTTGTTGGTACTGCTGGGCCTGCTGCTGGCGCTGGTCATCGGTGGCAAGGGCTTCGAGCTGGTGGGGCTGAGTTCAGAGCTGGGGGCGCTGGCGTTCGGTGCGCTGCTGGCCAATCACCGTCGTGCCGGTGAGCTGTCTCAGTCACTGTGGAGCATCAAGGAGGTGTTCCTCGTCGGTTTCTTCCTGCAGATCGGCATGGGCGGTTTGCCTGACACCGATGCGCTGGTGTTTGCGCTCGTCATGGGACTGGTGCTGCCGCTGAAAGGTGTTCTGTTCTTCTTCCTGCTGCTGATGTTCAAGCTGCGTGCGCGCAGTGCGTTTCTGTCAGGCCTCAGCCTGACCAACTACAGTGAGTTCGGTCTGATCGTGGCCAGTATCGTGCTGCCGCAGTGGCTGATTCCGCTGGCGATCGCAGTATCGATCTCCTTCCTGGTATCAGCACCCCTGTATCGCCTGGCACATCCGCTCTATGATCGCTTCGGCAGCTGGCTGAGCCGTTTCGAGCGCAAGGGCTTCCATCCGGACGAACAGCCGCTGTCGGTGGGTGATGCCCAGATTCTCATCATCGGTATGGGACGAACTGGCACGGCGGCCTATGATCATCTGAAGCCGCGCAATATTCCGATGATGGCGCTGGACTCCGACCCGGCCAAGGTGGAGAGCCATGTCAAATGTGGCCGTAACGTGGTCTTCGCCGATGCCGAAGATGTGCAGTTGTGGCGCAATCTGAAGGCGCCGGCACTCAAGTACGTGATCCTGGCGGCCAACGATGTGGAAGCCAAGGTGACGGCGGCCAGGCAGTTGCGCGAGGCGGGCTTCGAAGGGGTGATCGTGGCGCACAGCATGTTTGCCGACCATGCTGACGCCATCACCCGGGCGGGGGCCGATCATACCTACCAGACCATGGCGGAAACCGGGGTGGGTCTGGCCGAGCATATCTTCAGCGCGGCCAAGCTCAAGGAAGAAGCCTGGCTCTGATCAGCCAGGCTTTGATGGAGAGCGGTCGTCCTGGCCGCTCTCCTGTTCCTCGCTTTTCTCGTTTTCCTGTTTGGTCGGAGGCTTGCTGCCCGGGCTGCTGGAGGTCTGCAGCAGTACCAACATGTATTCCAGCTGTTTCTCGATATTCTCCAGCCGGTTTTCCAGCCGGGTGATACGGTTAAGGTTCTGGCGCTCGCGCTCGGCGATCTCGCCTTCGTCCTTTTCGATGAAGAATACCGAGAAGCTCGCGGTCAGCAGCGAGAACATGCAGATACCCACCAGAATCAGCAGCGAGCCGAACAGGCGGCCCTCGTTGGTGCTGGGCACGAGGTCGCCGTAGCCCACGGTGGTCATGGTCACCCAGGCCCACCAGATTCCGTCCAGCGGGCCCTGGAAGGCCGGGTCCAGAGCGGCGATAAGGAAGCCCGATATCACCAGAAACAGCAGGCAGACCATCAGTGTGGTGCCCAGGTTGTGGCGGGAGAGGATGCTCCTCAAGTCCTTGGAGACCTTGAACAGTATGCCGACCATCACCAGCAAACGCAGGCTCCGGATGGCGCCGGCGTAGAAGGAGTAGTCGCCCCAGAGGGCGGGGAGCCCGGCGATGATGATCACCAGGCTCATCCAGTTGTTTTTGAGGTGGCGTCGCCTGTCATCGACCACGTACATCATCAGGGCCATCTCGGTGACGAAGCCGAGCCAGATCACCCAGTCGGTGATCTGGTGAGCGAAGCCGTTGACGATTCCGTCGGCGCGCAGATACCAGTCCACCAGTATCCACAGGGCCAGGAGCAGCATCGGCCATTCCAGGTGCCTGCCCCAGCGGCGAGCCCGGCTGTTTTCGGCGCTGGAAACGCCGCCGAAGCCCAGGCGAAACATCAGCGAGTGGTGTTTGTCGAAGCTCATAGGCGACGTTGCCCTCGAACCGGGTTAGTGATGCACTCTCAGGGCCTGGTCCAGCTGGCCGATCAGGTCGAGCAGTCGGTCGGTGTCTTCCTCAAGCTGCTTGAATACCTCTTCGGCCATGGGGTGAATCTCGCTGTTTTGCGGCAGCGGCAGCTGCTGCTTGATCATCATCTCCAGGCGGGGCAACAGCAGCCACTGTATCCACTCATTGAAGGCGAGCGTATCGACACAGAACGGCTGAACGCTGGCCAGTGCTTCCGCTGCCGGCGCGTCCTCTTTCCAGAGGCCGATATTTTCCATTTCGGCGCGGATTTCGATCAGCAGCAGGCTGACGTGCTGTACTCGACTCATCCTTGCTCCTTGCGCGCTGCCTTCAGGGTATCGGCGATCAGGAAGGCCAGCTCCAGTGACTGGTCGGCGTTGAGGCGCGGGTCGCACTGGGTGTGGTAGCGATCGGCCAGGCCCTCTTCCGTGATCTGGTAGGCACCGCCGATGCACTCGGTCACGTCGTTGCCGGTCATCTCGAAGTGGACGCCACCGGCATGGGTACCTTCGGCGTTGTGGACTTCGAAGAAACCTTTCATCTCGGTCAGGATTGCATCGACGCTGCGGGTCTTGTAACCGCTGGAGGCCTTGATAGTGTTGCCGTGCATCGGGTCTGAGCTCCATACCACGTGGTGGCCGCTGGCCTTGACGGCCCGCACCAGCGGCGGCAGCAGTTCGGTGATCTTGTCGGCGCCCATGCGCGCAATCAGAGTGATGCGACCCGGAATCTGGGCCGGGTTAAGGATGTCGAGCAGGCGCAGCAGGTCGTCTGGCTGAGTGCTCGGGCCGACCTTGATGCCGATCGGGTTGCGTACACCGCGCAGGAATTCCACATGAGCGTGATCCGGCTGGCGGGTGCGGTCGCCGATCCACAGCATATGGGCGGAGCAGTCGTACCAGTCGCCGGTCAGGCTGTCCTGACGCGTCAGGGCCTGCTCGTAGCCCAGCAGCAGCGCCTCATGGGAGGTGTACAGGTTGGTTTCCTTCAGCTGCGGGGTATTGGCCGAGCTGATGCCGCAGGCTTCGATGAACGCCATGGTCTGGTCGATCTGGTCGGCCAGGTGCTGGAATTTTTCGCTCTGCGGACTCTGCTGGACGAAGCCCTGGGTCCACTGGTGCACCTTGTGCAGGTCGGCAAATCCACCGGTGGCGAAGGCGCGCAGCAGGTTCAGCGTGGCCGAGGACTGATGGTAGGCCGACAGCAGGCGATGGGGATCGGGCGTGCGGGCTTCGCTGGTGAAGGCGATGTCATTGATGATGTCGCCACGGTAGCTGGGCAGCTCGATGCCGTTGATGGTTTCGGTATCGGCCGAGCGCGGCTTGGCGAACTGGCCGGCCATGCGGCCGATCTTCACCACCGGGCAGCTGCCGGCGAAAGTCATCACCACGGCCATCTGCAGCAGCACTTTGAAGGTGTCGCGGATCTTGTTGGCGTTGAATTCGGCGAAGCTCTCGGCGCAGTCACCGCCCTGCAGCAGGAAGGCCTTGCCTTCAGCCACCTGAGCCAGTTCGTCGGTTAGAGAGCGGATCTCGCCGGCAAAGACCAGTGGCGGATACTCGCCGAGCATCTTCTCGACCTGATACAGGGAGTCCTGATCGGGGTAGGTCGGATGCTGCTTGATCGGCTTGCTGCGCCAGCTGTCTGGAGTCCAGGGTTCCATGCTCTCTCTCTCACTGCTTAATGGATTAACAATGTCATGATCTTACCGCAAATAAGCGATGGCGGCAGCAGCCTTTCCGGCAGGCCTCGGGCAGCATTCGGCAACGAAGAATTGTTTTAGGCCAGCGGCAGGTCAGACGGACGAGGCAGGCCCTGTCAGGCCGAGCGGATGCCGTTGAGGTTCTGGAAGGTCACTTCACGGGCGGTGTTGAGGAAGTCGACCATGAAGTCGGCATCCTTCTGGTCTTCGCGCATGGCGGCGTAGAGGGTGCACCATAGCCCTTTTTCACCCAGGGGGCGGGCGGCGATGTATTCCCGCTGCAGGTATTCGTGCGCCGCCCAGTTGGGCAGGGCCGATACGCCACGTCCGCTGGCCACCAGTTGCATGACCATGACGGTCAGCTCGGAGGTGCGAATCTCGCCGGGTTCAACGCCCGCCGGGTCAAGGAAGCGGGTGAACACATCGAGTCGATCCTGCTCCACCGGGTAGGTGATCAGGGTTTCCTGAGCCAGGTCCTGAGGCTGGATATGACGCTTGGCCACCAGACGGTGCTGGCGTCCCATCACCAGAATCGATTCATAGCTGAACAGGGGCACGTAATGGATGCCGGTACGTTCTTCCGGGTCGGAGGTGATCACCAGGTCCAGGTCACCACGGGCCAAAGCCGGCAAGGGCAGGAAACTGAAGCCGGTAGACAGGTCCAGCTCCACCTCGGGCCAGTGCTGGCGGAAGTGGTCGATGGTGGGCATCAACCAGTCGAAGCAGCTGTGGCATTCGATGCAGATATTGAGGCGGCCGGTCTCGCCGCCGGCCAGGCGCATGATGTCGCGTTCGGCACTGCGCACCATCGGCAATAACTCATCGGCAAGATTGAGCAGGCGCTGTCCGGCACTGGTAAAGCAGATGGGGCGGGTCTTGCGAATGAACAGCGAGCAGTTGAGCCGCTCTTCCAGGTCCTTGATCTGGTGAGACAGGGCGGACTGGGTCAAATGAATGCGCTCAGCAGCCTCGACCAGGCTGCCTGCATCGCGCAACGCGGCTAGCGTTTTCAGATGACGAATCTCGATCATACCCACTAATCAGGTCCCTCGGAGTGCGGATAACAGCCAGTATAGTACCGAATGTTAAAATCTGGCGAATGCGGCAGTCAGGAAGCTCTGACTGCCGCCCTGAGCGCGGGATCAGGATTTGACCAGCAGGAATTCCAGCAGTGCCTTCTGGGCATGCAGGCGGTTTTCGGCTTCTTCGAAGACCACTGAGCGCGGGTCTTCCATCATCTCTTCGCTGACCTCTTCGCCACGGTGGGCGGGCAGGCAATGCATGAAGATGGCATCGTCTTCGGCCAGATCCATCAGCGCTGGTGATACCTGGTAGCCACGGAATTCACGGATACGCTCACGCTGCTCGTCTTCCTGGCCCATGGAGGCCCAGACGTCGGTGACCACCAGATGAGCGCCTTTGACAGCCTCTTCCGGGCTTTCAAACACGCTCACCCGGTCGCTGTTGCGTGCCACCAGGTCGGCGTTGGGGGCAAAACCTTCCGGGCAGGCCACGTTCAGCTTGAAGTCGAACTGGCGAGCGGCGTTGATGTAGGAGTGGCACATGTTGTTGCCATCGCCGACCCAGGCAACGGTCTTGCCCTTGATGGAGCCGCGCTGCTCGATGAAGGTCTGCATGTCGGCCAGCAGCTGGCAGGGGTGGTAGTCATCGGTCAGGGCGTTGATGACGGGAACCCTGGAGTAGCGGGCGAAGGTTTCCACCAGCTCGTGGCTGAAGGTGCGGATCATCACCACATCGACCATGCTGGAGATGACGCGAGCGCTGTCTTCGACCGGTTCGCCACGGCCCAGCTGGGTGTCACGGGGTGACAGGAACATGGCGTGGCCGCCAAACTGGGCCATGCCGGCTTCGAAGGAAACGCGGGTGCGGGTGGAGGCCTTCTCGAAGATCATGGCCATCACCTTGTTTTTCAGCGGTTCATAGGTTTCGCCCGCATTGCGCATCTGCTTGAGGATAATGGCGCGCTGCACGATCTGTTGCAGCTCTTCCGGCGTCATGTCCAGCAGGGTCAGAAAATGTCGTGTACTCATAAATGTTATCGGTCGGCGGCCATGGCCGCCGGCTCCCGGTGTCGGTTGAATTAGGAATGCTCAGTTGGCGCTGTCACGCTCTTCACCAGCATAAACTCGGATCAATTGAACTACGGTGTTGACCAGCAGATCGGCTTCCTGATCGGACATGATCAGGGGCGGCAGCATACGAACAACACGGCCACCGCCGGTCACATTGAGCAGAATGCCCTTGACCTTGGCGAGGACCGCCAGCTCGCTGCCGGCTTCGGTGAGCTCGATGCCGATCATCAGGCCCTTGTTGCGAATCTCTTGTACATAAGGCGCATCACCCAGTTGGGCACGGAAGCCGTCGGCGATGCGGTTGCCCAGCACTTCGGCGCGCTGGCACAGGTTGTCCTGCTCGATGGTGTCCACCACGGCCAGTGCGGTAGCGCAGGCCAGCGGGTTGCCACCATAGGTGGTGCCGTGGCTGCCCGGTGTCAGGGTCTCGGCCGCGATGCCGCGCGCCAGGCAGGCGCCGATCGGGAAGCCGTTACCCAGTCCTTTGGCCGTGGTGACGACGTCCGGCAGGATGTCATTATGTTGATAGGCGAAGTAGCGGCCGGTGCGGCCGTTGCCGGTCTGGACTTCGTCCAGCATCAGCAGCCACTGCTGCTCATCGCAGATCTGGCGCAGCTGGTTCAGGTAGTCCGCTGCCGGAATGTGAATCCCGCCTTCACCCTGAATCGGCTCCACCAGGATGGCAACCACGTTGGGGTTGTTCCGGGCGACCTGGCGCACGGCTTCGACATCGTCGAAGGGTACACGGACAAAGCCGCCGACCAGCGGCTCGAAGCCCTGCTGGGTGGCGCGGTTGCCGGTGGCACTCAGCGTGGCGAGTGTGCGGCCATGGAATGACTGTTCCATGACGATGATGGTCGGATTCTCAATCTTGCGGTTGTGGCCATAGCGGCGGGCCAGCTTGATGGCAGCTTCATTGGCTTCGGCGCCGGAGTTGGCGAAGAAGGCATTGTCCATACCGGAAATGCGGGTCAGTTTCTCGGCCAGCTGTTCCTGCAATGGGATGGTGTAGATGTTGGAGCAGTGGATCAGTTTGGCGGCCTGTTCGCTGATGGCGCGGGTCACGGCCGGGTGGGCGTGACCCAGTCCAGTAACGGCGATGCCGCAGAGTGCATCCAGGTATTTATTGCCAGCGGTATCATACAGCCAGGCGCCTTCGCCATGCTCGAAAGCGACCGACAGCCGATTGAAAACGTTCATCAAAGGCTGCGTAGCCATGGGAGTCTCCCTACAACGCAAAAAGGCAGCCATGGCTGCCGATAAAATAACCATTCTATGGGCACTAGGGTGGTTTGGCAATTCTATACTTGGTTGTACAGGGCATGTGCAGGGCTTAAAAAGCGGTTGCAGGGGTTGAATTCAGGGCTATCGGCCCCCATATCGATTCACAAACAGGGGGAATGTTGTTCGGTCTAACTTGAGTGGAACACTTGGTTATATGTTAAGCTGTGGTTCTGGCCCGGCCCTCAAGATGGTCCTCACGATTAGACGTAATGAAGGTGTATAAATGAGTGTAGTCGACACGATCAAAGAGCAGATCGAAAACAACGCAATCCTGTTGTACATGAAAGGCACGCCGCGTTTCCCGCAGTGCGGTTTTTCATCACGCGCGGTGGAAGCGGTCATGTCTTGCGGCGAGCGCTTTGCGTTCGTTAATATCCTCGAGAACCCGGATATCCGTGCCGAGCTGCCGAAATACGCCAATTGGCCGACCTTCCCCCAGCTGTGGATCAACGGTGAGCTGGTCGGTGGCTGTGACATCATCTGCGAAATGGCGACTTCGGGCGAGCTGAAAGAGATGATCGCTGCCGCTGCTGAGGCAAACGGCGAAGCTGACGCCTGATTCAAGATTTTATACCTGCTGCCGGGCTGAGCCCGGCGTGGGCATTTTTGCGACACTATAACCCCATAATGATGGAGATAGAGCATGGGCGTACTGGTAGGTAAACAGGCTCCTGATTTCAATGCAGCAGCTGTTCTGGGCGATGGCCAGATCGTTGACAACTACAACCTGAAAGAAGCGATCAAGGGCAAGTACGGCCTGGTCTTCTTCTACCCGCTGGACTTCACCTTTGTGTGCCCGTCCGAGCTGATCGCACTGGATCATCGTATGGATGCGTTCCAGGAGCGTGGTGTTGAGGTGATCGGTGTTTCCATCGATTCTCAGTTCACTCATAACGCATGGCGTAACACTCCGGTCAACGAAGGCGGTATCGGCCAGGTCAAGTACACCCTGGTTGCCGACGTTAAACACGAAATCTGCCAGGCTTACGACGTTGAAGCTGAAGGTGGCGTTGCTTTCCGTGGTGCTTTCCTGATCGATAAGGACGGTGTTGTTCGTTCCCAGATCGTTAACGACCTGCCGCTGGGCCGTAACATGGATGAGCTGATCCGCCTGGTTGATGCTCTGCAGTTCCATGAAGAGCACGGTGAAGTGTGCCCGGCTGGCTGGAACAAGGGCGATAAAGGTATGGACGCATCTCCGACAGGTGTTGCCAAGTACCTGGCTGAAGAGTCCGACAAGCTGTAACTCAGTTTGCAGGCATAAAAAAAACCGCGCTATCCGGCGCGGTTTTTTTTATGCGTATTCAAACGTCAGTCACGTGTTGCCAGCAGCATGTCCCAGCCGCCCATATCTTTCCACTGATTCACGATGGTGCAGAAGAGTTCAGCCGTCTTGACGGTGTCATAAAGGGCTGAATGGGCCTGTTTGCCGTCAAACTCGATACCGGCCAGATCGCAGGCCTTGGCCAGCACGGTCTGTCCATAGGCCAGTCCAGCCAGGGAGACGGTGTCGAATGTTGAAAACGGGTGAAAAGGATTGCGCTTGATATTGCAGCGGTCGGATGCATTGGTGACGAAACTGTGGTCGAACGCGGCGTTATGGCCAACGAGCACGGCCCGTTTGCAGCCATGGGACTTGATTGATTTTCGGATTGGCTTGAAAATCTTTTCCAGTGCTTCTTGCTCCGCGACCGCATTGCGCGCCGGGTCATCAGGGTTGATGCCGGTAAAATCGAGCGCGGATTGCTCCAGGTTGGCGCCGGGGAAGGGGATGACATTGGCATCGTAACTCTGGTCAACCATCAGGTAGCCATTCTCATCCATGGTGAGCGTGACAGCCGCGATCTCCAGCAGGGCATCAGTTCGCGGATTGAAGCCGGCTGTTTCGACGTCGACGACAACGGGCAGAAAGCCGCGGAAGCGGTCTGCCATCGGGTGAGGGGCGTTATGGCGGTGAGTCACGAAAATCCTTACTTGCAAGTGGTAAATGGCCGCAGGCATTCTAACAGTCTGGTTAGCAGCGTCAAAACGGCCTCAAGTCAAGGCTCGACCAGCCGCTAAAGGATCTGCAACTGATCATGGGAGATGCAATATTGAACACCCGCTGTTTGGCCTTGTTACTGCTGCTGTTATTGCCAGGGTGGGCGCAGGCCGTGGTGTTCCGGGCATCCATTGATGAATCGGTGTGGGAGATGGAAAACTCGCGCTTTTTCTGTCGCCTCAGTCAGCAGGTGCCAGCGTTTGGTCGCGCTCTGTTCGAGCATGAAGCCGGTGAATCCTTGCGTTTCCAGTTGCAGCCGACACAGAAGGATCAGCTGGAAGGCGAGGTGTTGCTGGTGGCGCGTGCTTCGCCCTGGCAGCCAGGTGAGGCGCCATTCAGTATCGCCCGCGTCAAAATTGATCCTGAGGGCGGCATCGCTTTGAACAGTGAAGCCGCCAACCAGATGCTGGTGGCGCTGCATCGAGGCATGACGCCGACCTTTTCAAGTGAACACTGGTTCCAGAGCGCTGAGCCGGTCGAGGTCGGTATCTCGGCCGCCAATTTCCAGTCAGCTTATGATGACTACCTCAACTGCCTGACGACACTGTTGCCGGTGAACTATCGCCAGGTAGCGCGTACCGCCGTGCTCTTTCCGTCGGCAACCTGGCGCTTGTCTGATGCGACCCGTGACCGCCTTGATCTGATCGCGCTCTACGTTAAAACCGATGACAGCGTGAAGTCGATCTATGTGGATGGTCATTCCGATAATTACGGCCGTCGCCTGCTTAACCGTGACCTGTCGAAAAAACGTGCCGAAGAGGTTACGCGCTACCTGGTCAGCCAAGGAGTGCCGGAAGAGATGATCACCACCCGTTACCACGGTGAGCGCTATCCGGTCGTGCCCAATACCAGTGCCGATAACCGCGCCCGCAACCGCCGTGTCGCCATCCGCCTGGAGCGCGACTAGTGCGCATGGCAGTTCAGTGGCAACCGGCTTTCTGATATATTATCTACACTTGTGCCGAGTGAATCTTAGCGGCCGGTCGATCACGGTGATCGACCGGTAATTGTTTCTGGAGCAGCAACATGTCCGATATTAAAAAGGTCGTCCTGGCGTATTCAGGCGGTCTGGATACTTCTGTAATCGTACGCTGGTTGCAGGACACCTATAACTGTGAGGTCGTGACCTTTACTGCCGACCTGGGTCAGGGTGAAGAAGTTGAACCTGCGCGTGCCAAGGCTGAGGCCCTGGGCGTCAAAGAAATCTACATCGAAGATCTGCGCGAAGAGTTCGTGCGTGACTTCGTCTTCCCGATGTTCCGTGCCAACACCATCTATGAAGGTGAATACCTGCTCGGTACTTCCATCGCGCGCCCGCTGATCGCCAAGCGTCTCATTGAAATTGCCAACGAAACCGGTGCTGATGCCATCTCTCACGGTGCGACCGGCAAGGGTAACGATCAGGTGCGTTTCGAGCTGGGCGCCTACGCGCTGAAGCCGGGTGTTAAAGTGATCGCGCCCTGGCGTGAATGGGATCTGACGTCCCGTGAAACGCTGATGAAGTACTGTGAAGACCGCAACATTCCGGTCGACTTCAGCTCCAGTAAGAAGAAGTCTCCGTACTCCATGGATGCCAACCTGCTGCACATCTCCTACGAAGGCGGCATTCTTGAAGACCCCTGGGCTGAAGCCGAAGCCGACATGTGGCGCTGGAGCGTAAGCCCGGAAGAGGCGCCGGACGAAGCGACCTACCTGACCCTGACCTACCGCAAGGGTGACATCGTCGCCATCGACGGTCAGGAAATGTCTCCGGCGACCGTGCTGGAATACCTGAACAAGGTCGGCGGTGCCAACGGCGTGGGTCGTCTGGATATCGTGGAAAACCGCTTTGTGGGCATGAAGTCCCGTGGTTGCTACGAGACTCCGGGGGGCACCATCATGCTGAAGGCGCACCGTGCCATTGAATCCATCACTCTGGACCGTGAAGCGGCACACCTGAAAGACGAACTGATGCCGCGTTACGCCAAAGTGATCTACAACGGCTTCTGGTGGTCTGAAGAGCGCAAGATGCTTCAGCAGATGATCGACTTCAGCCAGCGCAACGTGAACGGTGACGTGCGCGTCAAGCTGTACAAGGGCAGCGTCTCTGCAGTAGGCCGTCGTTCTGAAGACAGCCTGTTCGACGAGAGCATTGCGACCTTCGAAGATGATGCCGGTTCTTACGATCAGAAAGATGCGGAAGGCTTCATCAAGCTGAATGCTTTGCGCATGCGCATTGCTGCCAGCAAGGGCCGCAACCTGCTTGAAGATTGATCGCTTCCTTGATGCGACTTTCAGGGCCATGCCGGCATTGCCGGCGTGGCCCTTTTCATATCTGGCACCCGTGGCTTTTGCCCGCCTGCGGAGCCCATGCTATTTTTCCATAAGTTCCTGATAGCGTAGGTTTATGGATACTCTTTTCGCCTCACAAAAAGCTCTTATCGTCGACAAGCGACTGGATGACCTTCAGTCGTTGCGATCGGTGCTGCTCAATTTGGGGCTGGGGCAGGTGTTCGTGGCTTCCTCGGTCAACATGGCACTGTCGATTCTGCGTGAAGAGCCGGTCGACTTCTGTTTCATGGTGCATGATCTTGGCAAGGGCGAAAAAAGTGGCCTGCAACTGCTGCATGAAGCTCAGGCTGAAGGGATCCATCGGCAAGGCACGGCCTATGTACTGGTAGCGGATGCCGAGACTTCGGCGCTGATGTTCGGGTCGCTGGAGTTCTCGCCGGACCTGTGTATTGACAAGCCTTACCAGAGTGGCCAGCTGCGCCAGTCGCTGGAGCGGCTGATGCGAATGAAACAGGCTCTGTTACCCCTGGCTAGTTGTATGGATCAGGGCCGCTGGGGCGAAGCGCTGCTGTTCTGTGAAGAGAAGCAGGCGCAGTTTCCGGCACTGAAAGTACTGCTGCAGCGATTGCGGGGCATTATCCTGCTCAAGCTGGAACGCTACCAGGATGCCTACCACCAGTTTGAGGCATTGCTGGACGAGCGTGAGCAGCATTGGATGCGAGTCGGTCTGGGGGTATCGGCCTATCGTATGGGGGACTTGGCCCAGGCCGAAGCGGCTCTGGATCAGGTCATACGCCAACGGCAGGTTTGTCTTGAAGCGTTTGACTGGTTGGCGCGCTTGCACCGTCTGAAAGGGGAATTGCAGCAGTCGGTGAATTTACTGCGCAAGTCGGTACTGCTGCAGCCGACTGTGGCGCTGCTGCAGGCGAGGCAGGGGGATGCGGCCGTCAGGATACAGGACTGGCGGCTGGCGGTGGACTCCTTTCGTGCCGCGGTACAATTTGGTCGCTACTCAGCGTTTCAGCAGCCGGAGTACTACTTTGCGCTGGTGCAATCCCTGCGCGGACGCCTGGGAGAGTTGCACGGAGAACAGGCGGATGCAGCCAAAGCTGAAGCCGTGCAGGTGCTGGAGCAGGTTGTGGTCGACTTCGATCATGACCCGGTCGCGATATTCCGGTCGCGCCTTATGCTGTCGGATCTGCTGCGGCATAGTGGTGACAAGGGCCGCGCGGAGCAGGCGGGGCGGGCAGCGCTGGAGCTGTTCTCCGATCTTCCGCTGGAGCTGCAGGCGCAATGGCTGGAGCTGCTGGTTGATGGTCTGGAGCACAGTGAGTCCTGTTCTCAGGCGCAGGCGATCCGTCAGGACCTGACGCCGAAAACCCTGTCGATCGAGTGGGCACGGGCCAACCTGAAGGGGATGATGCACTTTCGCAAGGAGGCGTTGCACGAAGCCCGGGACGCGTTCGTCATGGCTTATCAGTTGCAGCCGGACAACCCCAGTGTCAGTCTGAATCTACTGCAGACAGAGGCCGAGTTGTTGCGGCGACAGCCGGTCGAGGAGCCGGCGGCCGTGATACGCCGTTGTGATGACCTGTTGAACGGGCTGCTGTATGCATCTCTGACACCCCGTCAGCAACACCGCTATCAGGCACTGGCCGAACGCCTTGCCACCAGAATCAGGGCGTGCGCTCCCCAGCCTTCGACAGGCTCAGAATAACTGTTCATCGTCCTGGATGAACATGTTGTCCCGTACATAATCACTTTCTCCCGCATCCATGCTGTCTGGCGAGGCCAGAGAACGTGCCACTTTACGACTGAGCAGCTTGTGCTGTGCAGCCTGGGGCAGGTCGGTGAAACGGATGACCTGCTGGTCGATCAGGGTATCAATCAGATCCTCAAGAATACGGATGGTACCGAGATCAGACTCGTCCAGAAAGTCGCTGGCAGCGAAGTTGTCACCATCCAGTGACAGGAATGCCATCACTTCAGGGTCGGAGGGGTTGGCCGGTTGGGCATCGGGGATCGGCCGGTCGGTCAGCGCGGTGATTTTGCCATCCTGGTCTCGCAACGCATAAAGCATTTCATATATCCTGAACTAATCTGATAACGGGTGCAGTTTAGATGCTGAATGTACAACTGTAACGCGACGGATACTTTAATTGAATTAAAACACTTGTTAGATTGAGTTCTACTTTTCCTGCCTTGGGATGCCGTATGCATGGATGTTGAGAAGGACCCTCTCCTGCAGTGTCTGGTACTGCTGACAGAACAGAATAACCGCCCCCGATCCGCGCAAGTTTTGACGGAAGGCTTGCCGCTGGACGACGGTCGCCTGACCCCGAAGCTTTTTTTGCGGGCCGCCGCCCGTGGCGGCTTTGCAGCCAAGCTTGCCCAGCGACGCCTGGATGAAATCTCCAACCTGCTACTGCCGGCGGTTTTGCTGCTTGAAAACGAGAAGGCCTGCATTCTGCAGCGACTGGATGTCGACAAGGGGGAAGCCGAGGTTCTCCAGCCCGAAAGCGGTGGCGTCGCACGGCTCAGTATCGAACAACTGGAGCAGGCCTACACTGGCCATATCCTGTTTCTGCGTCCCGAGTACCAGTTTGGTGACAGCAATAGCCGGGCACTCAATGACCGTGATGGCCACTGGTTCTGGGGTACGCTCTGGCGCTCGGCGCGAATATACCGGGATGTTCTGCTGGCCTCGGTGCTGATCAATCTGTTCGTGCTGGCCAACCCCCTGTTCGTGATGAATGTCTATGACCGCGTAGTGCCCAACCATGCGGTGGAGACGCTCTGGGTGCTGGCAATCGGGGTGCTGGTGGTCTACCTGTTCGATTTCGGGTTGAAGATGTTGCGGGCCTACTTCATCGAAGTGGCGGGCAAAAAATCTGATGTATTGCTGTCGGCTCGGCTGTTCGAGAAGGTGATGGGGCTGAGATATGACGCCATGCCCAGTTCGGTCGGGGCGTTTGCCAGCAACCTGCGCGAATTCGAAAGTATTCGTAACTTCCTCAGTTCAACCACCAACACCGTCCTCATCGATATCCCTTTCATGCTGCTGTTCCTGGTTGTTATCAGCCTGATTGGTGGCCCGCTGGTCGTGGTGCCGGCGCTGGCCATACCGGCGATCCTGATCTATGCCCTGGCTGTCAGACCGAGCCTGCGCCGGGCGATTGAACGCACCTTCAGTTCAACAGCACAGAAGAACGGTACCCTGATCGAGTCGCTGACTGCGATGGAAACCTTGAAAACCCAGCGTGCGGCCAGCCCCATGCAGGCCCGTTGGGAGGAAGCGGTTGGTTACATTGCCCGCTGGGGACTGAGATCAAGAATGTTGTCGTCTTCGGTGGTCAGCTTTGCCGGTCTGGTGCAGCAACTGGCGTCGGTACTGTTGGTGATCGGTGGCGTTTATATGATCATGGAGCAGGATCTGTCCATGGGCGGGCTGATCGCCTGTGTCATTCTCAGTGGGCGTGCCATTGCGCCCCTGGGACAGGTGGCCAGCCTGGTGGCGAACTATGAACAGTCGCTCAAGGCGCTGAAAACCCTCGATGAGATCATGGCGCTGCCCGACGAACATGAGGCCGAGCGCCGCTACCTGCACCGTCCGGAGCTGAAGGGCGGAATCGATTTTCAGGCGGTCGACTTTACCTATCCGAATACCGAGTATGGTGCGCTCAAGGGGATCAGCTTTCGTATTCAGCCCGGTGAGAAGGTCGCCTTGATTGGCCGTATTGGTTCCGGTAAAAGCAGTATTCAGAAGTTGCTGCTGGGACTGTACAAACCCAGTGAGGGGGCCATTTCGGTCGACGGTATCGACCTGAACCAGATCGACCCGTCTGATCTGCGTCGCAGCGTCGGCTATGTGCCTCAGGATGTGATGCTCTTTGCCGGCAGCGTGCGGGACAACATTACCATCGGCCTGCCCAAGGCCAGCGATGCCCAGATCCTGCAGGCGGCGCGCTTGGCGGGTGTCGAGACGTTCGTCAACCAGCACCCGCTGGGTTTTGATATGCCGGTGGGCGAGCGCGGTGGTGCCTTGTCTGGGGGGCAGCGGCAGGCCGTCGCCCTGGCACGGGCGATGTTGCATGATCCGTCGATTCTGGTACTGGATGAGCCGAGCAATTCGATGGATAACGCCTCCGAAGATTATCTGCGCCGTCAACTCAAGGACTTTGCCAAGCAGAAAACCCTGTTGATGGTGACGCACAAGATGTCGCTGCTGGATCTGGTGGACCGCTTGATCGTGATCGACGGTGGCCGGGTGGTGGCGGATGGCCCCAAGGACAGTGTACTTGAAGCGCTGAAACAGGGGCGTTTGCAGGTGAGACGCTAAGGGGGCGTTATGGCACGTAATCATACCCCCCACCGAGGGGATATCCAGTTTACCAACAGCATCAGTGAAGCGATGCTGGAGCAGGCGCCCAAGGGCGCCAGTCTGCTGCTCTGGTCGGGCACGCTGTTCATCGTGCTGGCGCTGGCCTGGGCCAACTGGGCCGAACTGGACGAGATCGCCCGGGGGGATGGTGAAATCATTCCGTCACACCAGTTACAGGTCGTGCAGAATCTGGAAGGCGGTATCGTTTCTGAAATACTGGTACGCGAAGGCCAGCTGGTCGAACGTGGCGAAGTATTGCTGAAAATCGAAGACAAGCGCTTTGCCAGTTCCTTCCGGGAGAATCAGGTGCGGGAACTGGAGCTGGAAGCGCGTGCGGCCAGGCTGAAAGCTGAGGCCAGTGACGAGCCGTTCAGCATGCCCAAAGATTTCAGCCAAGAATACCGTAACCTGATCGAGCAGGAACTGCAGCTGTATGAGTCCCGCCAGCGGGAGCTGACCAGTAATCTGGAAGTGCTGGCCAAGCAGCGGCAGCAGCGGGAGCAGGAGCTGGTTGAGGCCAGTTCGCGTACCGAGCAGCTCAGGCGCAGCTATGGTCTGCTGTTGCGAGAGTTGCGTATCAGCGAGCCGCTGGTCAAGGAAGGTGTGATCTCCGAAGTGGAGCACCTGCGTCTGCGTCGCCAGGTCAATGATCTGCGCGGTGAGATTTCCAGCATCGAATTGAGTGTGCCGCGTATCGAGGCGGCCATCAGCGAGATCGAGCAGCGTCAGCAGGATGTGGAGCTGCAGTTCCGTAATCAGGCGCGCGCCGAACTGAACGAACTGGTTGCCGAACAGGTGCGTCTGCAGCAGGCGCTGTCGGGGATGCAGGACCGGATCAGCCGTACTGAGGTGCGGGCGCCGATTCGAGGTACGGTCAAGCAGCTGATGATCAACACCATTGATGGCGTGGTCAAGCCGGGCGATCCGCTGCTCAGCATTGTGCCCTTCGAGGACAAGTTGCTGGTTGAAGCGCGTATCAAGCCGTCCGATATCGCCAACATCCGCCAGGGGCAGGATGCCGTGGTCAAGGTCAGTGCCTATGACTTCGCCATCTATGGTGGTCTGGGAGCCAAGGTGGTCTTTATTTCACCCGGTACTATCATGGACCCTGAAGCCAAGTTGCCCTATTACCTGGTCAGGCTGGAAACCGAGGCACCCTATCTGGGCATCGAGTCCAGTCCCTTGCCACTGATGGCGGGGATGACGGTAGGCGTCGATATCCTGACGGGCAAGAAAACCGTGATGCACTATCTTCTTAAACCGATCAACCGTGCTACCGAGCGCGCACTGACGGAGCGATAGACATGCAGATATACCTTTATGCATCCAAGCCGGAGCTGATGGCGCGCTGGCAGGCGGCACTGCATTCCGATGCGCAATGTTGCGGCAGCCTTGCCAGTGCATTGCAGCGCGATTCGGGCTCTGTGCTACTGGTGTACTGGAATGCTCTGGACAAGGCCGAGCAGCAGCAGGTTCTGCAGGACTCCGGCAATGGCCCTCGGGTGCTGCTGGTTGACCACCCGACGCTGGCGGAAGGGGAGTGGCTGATCAGTCGTGGTGTGGAGGGGTATGCCAACACCTATATCCAGTCGGATCTGTTGCCCGAAGTCGTGAGGGCGGTTTCGCAAGGGGAAATCTGGACCGGGCACGAACTGATGCAAGGGCTGCTCAAGCGGCTACTGGCCAGGCAGGGGCCGGTAACGGATCCGGAAAAGGAGTGGCACCTGAGTACACGGGAACAGCAGGTGCTCGACTTGCTGGCACAGGGGCAAAGCAACAAGCAGATCGCACGTCAGTTGGACATTACGGAAAGAACTGTCAAGGCACATGTCAGCGCCATCCTTGAGAAATCAGGTGTACGTGACCGAATTGAGCTAATTTTAAGACTGAGTGGCCAGGGGTCCTCGGAGATCAACAAGCAGGAGCAGGGATATGAAATTTAATCACTCAGTGCTGGCATTGGCCCTGAGCGTGGGCGTTTCAGGTTGGGCATCCGCAGCCACGTTGCAGGAAGTTGTAGTGGACAACATCGGGCAGAACCCCGAGGTACAGCAGGCGCTGCAGAACTATGCAGCGGTGATTCAGGAGATCCGTCAGGCCAGGGCCGGCTATTACCCGACACTGGATGCCACTGTTGGCTATGGCTACGAGTGGACCGAGAAGGAAAGCTTTAATGGCGAGGATATCGAACTGAATCGCCAGGAAGCCCGGCTGAACCTGAACCAGATGATCTTCGATGGCTTTGCGACCCGCAGCGAAGTGCAGCGTCAACAGGCGCGTGCCGCTTCTCGCGCCAGCAACTTCAAGGATACCGCTCAGCGTTATGTATTGGCCTCATCCCGGGCCTATCTGGAAGTGCAGCGTCGCGAGCAGCTGCTGCAGCTGGCCAAGGAGAGCCTGTACAACCATGTCAAGCTCTATGATCAGATCCGTCGCCGTTCCGAGTCCGGTATGGGCACCCTGGCTTCACTGCAGCAGGCAGAAGGCCGCCTGGCGCTGGCCGAAGTGAACATGCTGGCCGCTGAAAATAACCTGCGTGATGCCCAGGCCAACTACCGCCGGGTGGTGGGACAGCCGGTGCCGGAGTCCCTGGATCCGTTCGACAGCTCGACGCTGATGCTGCCTGAAACACTGGAAGCCGCAGTCGAAAAAGGGCTGGCCAACCAGCCGATAGCCGGCCTGGCGCAGGCCGATGTTGAAGCGGCCGTGGCTCAGCGTGATGCCGCCAAGAGCCGTATGTTCCCGCGCCTGGATCTGGAGATAGAGCGCCGCTGGGACGAGAATATCGACGGTGTGGAGGGTGATGATGAAGACCTGACCGCCATGCTGCGCCTGCGCTACAACCTCTATAACGGCGGTGCGGACAAGGCACGTATCCGTCAGACCGAGCACCAGATTGGCGAGGCCCAGGCGATTCAGCGTGATGCCCAGCGCCAGATCCGCGAAAGCGTAGAGTTGTCCTGGAACGCTTACGAGATACTGCAGCGTCAGCTGGAGCATCTGGAGAAGCATGTGCGCTCGAGCGAGGACACCCGCAACTCCTACAAAAAGCAGTTCGATATTGGTCAGCGCTCGCTGCTTGACCTTCTGGATACCGAGAACGAGGTGTTCTCGGCTAAGAACCAGCTGGCCGAAGCCCGTGTCGACAGTGAGATCGCCAAACTGCGTATCCTGACCGGTACCGGTGAGCTGCTGGAAGCACTCAATGTCGAGCTGCCGCCGGTACAAGAGACCGCTCCGGCAGCCGAGCAGGTCGCCTCCAGCGGTCAATAATTGCATCCCTCTGCGCGGGTGGCTTAAAATTCGCGCAGCCTGAGGTCTTTCTGAAGGGTTGTCCGGCTGGGCAACCCTTTTTCATTTAAAGGATGCACCGAGCATGAAGTCACACAAAATTCTGGAAGCACCGATCCCGATGCGTTGGGTCGGGCCGATCAAGATCAGCGGTAATGTGGTCGACGAGAAGCTCAGCGTGCCCCTGGCCACCTATGAAACCCCGCTCTGGCCTTCTGTTGGCCGCGGTGCGCGGGTATCGGCCCTGACCGAGAAGGGCATCGTCACCACCGTGGTGGACGAGCGCATGACCCGCTCCATTCTGCTCGAGGCTGATGATGCCCTGGCGGCGCATCAGGCGCTGCAGTCGATCAAGGCACGCCAGGACGATCTCAATGCCGTGGTTGCCACCAGCAGTCGCTTCGCCAAGCTGATCGACATGCACAGCCAGATCGTTGGTAATCTGATCTATCTGCGTCTGGAATTCACCACCGGCGATGCGTCCGGTCACAACATGGTGACCAACGCGGCCGACAAGCTGATCCCCTGGATCCTGGCTGAGTACCCGCAGCTGCGCTATTCCTCGATTTCAGCCAACTACTGTTCCGACAAGAAGGCCACTGCGGTCAACGGTATCCTCGGTCGTGGCAAGTATGTGATCAGCGAAATTCTGATTCCGCGCGACATCTGCGAGCGCCGCCTCAAGACCACACCGGAAAAAGTGGTTGATCTGAACATCAAGAAAAACCTGATCGGCACTCTGATGGCCGGCGGCCTGCGCAGTGCCAACGCCCACTATGCCAACATGTTGCTGGCGTTCTACCTGGCGACCGGTCAAGATGCGGCCAACATCATCGAAGGCTCTCAGGGCGTGGTCCATGCCGAAGTGCGCAACGGCGATCTCTACTTCTCCTGCACGTTGCCCAACCTGATCGTGGGCTCGGTGGGCAATGGCAAGGGCATCGACTTCGTGGAAGACAACCTGCGCCAGCTTGGCTGCAAGGAAGAACGCGAACCTGGGGCCAACGCCCGCCGTCTGGCGGCGATCTGTGCCGCGACTGTGCTGTGCGGTGAGTTGTCATTGCTGGCAGCCCAGACCAACCCGGGCGAGCTGATGGAAGCCCATATCAAACTGGAGCGGTAATGACCGACCCCACCAACGAGCGCAAGATCGAACATATCCGCGCCATTGAGCGCGATCCCGAGACGGATCGCAACGGTCACTGGTTCGATCGCATTCTGTTGACCAACCGGGCGTTGCCCGAGCTGGCGCTGGATGAGATCGATCCGAGTACCGAGTTTCTTGGCAAGCGACTGAGCTTTCCGCTGTTGATCTCGTCGATGACCGGTGGCGACCATGAGCTGGTGCGGACCATCAACACCAACCTGGCAATTGCGGCCGAGCGCTGCCAGGTAGCGATGGCGGTAGGTTCTCAGCGGGTGATGTTCACTCATCCGGCCGCCGAGGCCAGCTTTGCCCTGCGCGAACATGCCCCGACGACGGTGCTGATCGGCAATGTGGGCGGGGTGCAGCTCAACTACGGCTTCGATCTCGACAAGTGCCAGCGCGCCGTCGATATCCTTGAAGCTGATGCGCTCTATTTCCATCTCAACCCGCTGCAGGAAGCGGTCCAGCCCGAGGGTGACACTGACTTCCGTGGCGTGGCCGACAAGATCGGCGCGATCAACCGGCAGCTCAGTGTGCCGGTGCTGCTGAAGGAGGTGGGGGCAGGTCTGTCGGCAGCCGATATTGCCCTGGGCCTGGCCAACGGCGTAAGCCATTTCGACCTGGCTGGCAGCGGCGGCACTTCCTGGAGCCGGATCGAGCATCACCGCCGTCACGATGGCAATGATATCGGTATCCGTTTTCAGGACTGGGGGCTGCCAACCCCGGTGGCACTGCAGCAGGCGGCGCCCTTTCTGGACCGGGCGACACTGATCGCCAGTGGTGGTCTCAGAGATGGGATTGATATGGCCAAATCTGTTATACTCGGCGCCTCGCTGTGCGGCATGGCAGCACCTCTGCTGCAGCCGGCGATGGAATCTGCCGAAGCCGTGGTGGCCGTGATAGAGCGGCTGCGGCGGGAATTTATCACTGCGATGTTTCTGCTCGGTACGCCGGATATGCCGGCGCTGTTCCGAAACAGGGCGCTTATTGTCCAAGAGCGTTGAGGACCCTGGCCTAGTATGTCCGTTGGTATTGACGAAATCAGCTTTTACACCTCCAACTACTATCTCGACCTGAAAACGCTGGCTGAAGTACAGGGGACGGACCCGGAAAAGTACTACACCGGCATCGGTCAGGAGAAGATGGGTATGGCGGCGCCTGACGAAGACATCGTCACCATGGCGGCCAATGCCGCGTTGCCGCTGGTCGAGCGTGTCGGACCCGACGCGATCAGTACGCTGATGTTCGCCACCGAGACCGGCATCGACCAGTCAAAGGCGGCGGGTATCTATGCGCACCGCCTGCTGGGCCTCAACAGCAATTGCCGTGTCGTTGAGATGAAACAGGCCTGCTACAGCGCCACCGCGGCACTGCAGATGGCCTGTGCACTGGTGGCACGCAAGCCCGACACCAAGGTGCTGGTGATCGCCTCCGACATCGCCCGTTATGATCTGGACACTCCCGGGGAAGCAACCCAGGGCTGTGGTGCCGTGGCCATGCTGGTCAGCAGCAATCCTCGCCTGGTCAGCATCGCCCCCGAAGTGGGCAACTACACCGAAGATGTCATGGACTTCTGGCGTCCCAACTACCGCTCGACGGCGCTGGTGGATGGCAAGTATTCCACCAAGATCTACCTCAAGGCACTGAAAAAGGCCTGGGACAATTTCCGTGAGGTCAGCGACCTGGAATTCGGTGACTTCAGCCGTTTCTGCTACCACCTGCCGTTCAGCCGCATGGCACAGAAGGCGCATCAGCAGCTGGTACGCCACAACAAGGCCGGTCTGTCACCCGACGAGCAGGAAGCACAGATCAGCGATACCCTGTTGTACAACCGTATTATCGGCAACAGCTACACCGCCTCCATGTACATCGGTCTGACCTCGCTGCTGGAAAATACCGAGGAAGACCTGTCCGGCAAGCGGATCGGTTTCTTCAGCTACGGCTCCGGCTGCGTCGGCGAGTTTTTCTCCGGCACCGTGACCGAAGGTTATCGCGATGCACTGCATATTCAGCATCACCGCGAGCTGCTGGCTGCACGTCAGGAGATCGGCCACGATGAATACCTGCAGCTGTATCGCAATCAGGTACCTGTTGACGGCGAAGAGCACAGCTTTGCCGAAGGCACCACAGGTCGTTTCCGCCTCGCCGGAATCTACCACCACAAACGCGAATACGTTCCCTGCTGATGCCGACCGCCTGCGCGCCGGGGAAAATTATCCTCAGCGGTGAACATGCGGTCGTCTACGGTTCACCGGCACTGGCGCTGGCGGTGGACCGCCACATGCGAATTCACTACCAGCCTGACAAGCTGCCGCGGCTGAGCTGGCACGCGCAGGAACGCACCCATGTACTCGGGCTGGACAAACTGGCCAGCCTGCGCCGCCGTCTCGACAGCCATTTCGAACGCTACCTTCGCGGCGAACTGCCGATCACCCGCATTCTGCAGAAACCGGCCGAGCTGGCCTTTTATGCCGTTGACATGGCGCGCGTCCTGTCCGGGCTGGATATCCGCCCGCAGGGTAGTCTACGTATCGATTCCGACATTCCCATTGGGGCCGGCATGGGGTCCTCGGCGGCACTGATCGCTGCGCTGCTCAAACTGTTTGGGCACTTTGATAACCTCGACGAACTGATCCGCCAGGTACGCCACTGCGAGCGCCTGCAGCATGGCCGCGGCAGCATCATCGACGCCGCAGCAGTCTGTTCAGGCGGTCTGGTCAAAGTGCAGGGCGAGCAGGTCGAGCGCCTGCCGCTGCCGGCACAGGGGTTGGGTAAGGGCTTTTTCTGGCTGTTTACCGGCACGCCGGCCTGCAGCACCGGTGCCTGTGTCGATCAGGTGAGGCGCAATTTTGCCGGCGCCGCCATCTGGGACGAATTTGCCGACACCACCCGTGCCTTCGAGACCACCCTGCTGGCCGGCGACAGCCTGATCGAACCGATCCGGCGCAACCACCGCTTGCTGACCCGCATCGGTGTGGTGCCGGCGCCGTTACAGCGCTTGGCCGAACAGGTGGAGCAGGCCGGTGGCGCGGCCAAGGTCTGTGGTGCCGGCGCTGTCTCGGGTGATCAGGGCGGGCTCATGTTGCTGCTGTTGCCGGAAGGGATGACGCCGGCACAGCTGCCGTTGCAAGCGGAATGGCATTGGGGCGTATTAAAGGAGGATCCTGAAGGTGTCCGCATACTCGAAGATTGAGGTCAGTGCCCCGGGCAGCATCATGCTGATGGGCGAACATGCCGTGCTGTTCGGTGAACCGGCGCTGGCGTGCGCGGTGGATGCGAGACTGGCTGTAAAATTGGTGCCGCGCCCCGACCGGCAGGTGTTGGTCGACAGTGCACTGGGGCAATACCGGGGCTCGCTGGATCAGCTTGAGCCCATGCCGGAACTGGCCTTCGTGCTGGCCGTAATTGAACGCTATCAGCCAAAGCTGCAGCAGGGTTTCGAGCTGACCATTCGCTCCGGTTTTTCCCATACCGTCGGCCTGGGCTCCTCGGCCGCGGTCACGGCGGCGACCACGGCCGCAGTGGCGGCCTATGCCGGACAGAGTACCGACCCCGAGAGCCTCTTTCCCGTTGCTCTGGCGGCCGTGCATCAGGTGCAGAACGGCCGTGGCTCGGGTACCGACCTGGCGGCCAGTATCTACGGCGGCGTGATCGGTTATGACATGGCACCCGCTGAAGTGCGTCCGCTGTGCGGCCTGCCGCCGATTGCGCTCTACTATAGTGGTTATAAGATGAAGACCCCGGATGTGCTGGCGCTGGTGGAGCAGAAGGCGACCCGTCAGCCCGAACTCTACGCCGGTCTCTACCGGATGATGGGGCAGACCAGCCGAGCCGCCGAGCAGGCGGTGCGAGATCAGGACTGGTCGGCACTGGGCGAACTGATGAACATCTACCAGGGGTTGATGGATGCACTGGGTGTCTGCGATGCGACCCTGGCCGAGATGATCCATCGCCTGCGTGCCGAGCCTGGTGTGCAGGGCGCGAAGATCTCCGGCTCGGGGCTGGGGGACTGCGTGTTGGCACTGGGCCTGGTTGAATCCGAACTGCCCTGGGAAGCGATTCCGGTATCGGTGGCGGCAACAGGAGTGGAGATCTCTTATGAAACGAACTGAAGTGGTTGAGCGACTGCTGCCGAAAGTGGTCAAGGCCTCGGCTTCGGCAGAGCATTTTGCGCCCAGCAACATCGCCCTGTGCAAGTACTGGGGCAAGCGTGATCGCGAGCTCAATCTGCCGATCAACGCCTCCCTGTCAGTGTCGCTGGATTACCTCGGCTCCCACACCCGACTGATCCCGGTCGAGGCTCAGGTCGACGAGGTCTGGCTGAACGGCCAGCAGCTGCAGCCGGGGGCGAAATTCAGCCAGAAGGTCAGCGAATTCATCGATCTGTTCCGTCGTGACCAGGATCTTTACTTCCGGGTGGAAACCCGCAACAACATCCCCACCGCGGCGGGGCTGGCCTCGTCGGCTTCGGGCTTTGCCGCGCTGACACTGGCGCTCAATGACGCCCTGGCGCTGGATCTTCCGCCCGAGCATCTCTCGATCCTGGCAAGGATGGGCAGCGGCAGTGCCTGCCGCTCGCTGTTCACCGGCTTTGTCGAATGGGAGATGGGCCAGCGGGAAGATGGCCTGGACAGTCACGGTGTTCAGCTGGATCAGGCCTGGCCCGGGTTCTGTATCGGCCTGGTCGAGGTCGACGCCGGAGAGAAGGCCACCGATTCCCGTTCCGGCATGCAGCGCACGGTGGAAACGGCCCACCTGTACCAGAGCTGGCCGCTGCAGGCGGCCGCCGACCTGAGCAAGTTGCAGCAGGCGATCACCGAGCGCGATTTCGCTCTGCTGGGCCAGACCGCCGAGCAGAATGCCCTGTCGATGCACGCTACCATGATCGCCTCCTGGCCGCCTCTGCTGTACTGGCAGCCGGAATCGGTGGCGGCGATGCAGAAGGTCTGGCAGCTGCGTGAGCAGGGCCTCCAGGTCTATTTCACCATGGATGCCGGCCCCAACCTCAAGCTGCTGTTTCAGCACGAGGACCGCGACACCCTGTTGCAGCACTTCCCCAACCTGGAAACCGTGGAGCCCTTCGGACACTGATGACGGCCCGCGATGCCGCCCCTTATGTCGCCTGAAGCGGATAGCCTGGTCGGCCTGCCGCTGACCCGCCGCCAGCGCGACCATCGGGGGCGCTTGCAGTTGAGCTACTGGTTGCGTACCGCCTCCGGTGCCGAAGAGGTGCTGATCGACGGTGAGTCGGCGGTTGCCTTCCTGCGTGAGTCCGACCGTGAACGGGCCGCCTCCCTGGTGGCCGATCTGCGCGGCTGCACCCTGCGGCCGCTGGCGCTGAACTCTCTGTCTCATGAACCCGTGTGCGGCTTGTATGCTGACAGTCTTGCGGACTGGCACGAGGCGCTGAGCCGCCTGCAGCAGGCCGGTATCGGCCTGATGGAGGAGGATATCCGCCCGGTCGACCGCTACCTGATCGAACGTGGCATCTTTGCCGGGGCACGTCTTACCCACAGGGATGGCAAACCTGCACTGGCCCGTGATCCCTTTATCCCCAGCCTCCGGCTGCTGTCGCTGGATATCGAGACCACGCTCAGGGCCGACCGTATCCTGTCCATCGCACTGCAGTGCGGCGAGGAGGAGGTAGTGCTGTTCAACGGCGAGATCCCGCCGGCAGCGGGCATCATTCCCTGTGCCGGTGAGCGCGCCTTGCTGGTGGCGCTGATGGACCAGATGCGGCGCATGAACCCGGACCTGCTGATCGGCTGGAACGTGATCGGCTTCGACCTGCGTGTGCTGGAGCAGCGGGCCAGGGCATTGGGCATTCGTCTTTGCCTGGGGCGTGATGACCAGCCGTTGCGGGTGGAGCAGTCGCAGACCGGACGCTGGTTTGCCCGCCTCAACGGCCGCGTGGTGCTGGATGGCATCGATACCCTCAAGGGCGCCACCTGGCAATTCGAGCGTTACAGCCTGGAGTTCGTTGCCCGCGAGCTGCTCGGCCGCGGAAAATTGATCCACGACCCCGATGATCGCGGCGAGGAAATTCAGCGGCTATACCGCGAAGAGCCCGAGGCGCTGGCACGCTACAACCTGGAAGACTGTCGTCTGGTCACCGAGATCTTCGAGAAAGCGGAGCTGGTGCCCTATCTGCTGGAGCGGGCGCGACTGACCGGGCTGGCGCTGGATAAGGTCGGTGGCTCGTCGCAGGCGTTCGACAACCTCTACCTGCCCAGGCTGCATCGTGCCGGTTTCGTTGCACCGGAATACGCATCGGGACAGGGCGACCTGGAGGTGCCAGGCGGCTTCGTCATGGAGTCGCGCCCGGGGCTCTACCGTCATGTGCTGGTGCTCGACTTCAAGAGCCTGTACCCGAGCATCATTCGCAGTTTCCAGATCGACCCGCTGGGGCTGGCGCTGGGTACCCGCGGCGATGCTCCACCCGAGGCGCTGGTGCCGGGGTTCCATCACGCTATTTTCGATCGCCGCCATGCGCTGCTGCCCGGTATTATCGAGCGCCTCTGGGGCGCCCGTGATGCTGCCAAGCGCGAGGGCAACTCGGCGCTGTCACAGGCGATCAAGATCCAGATGAACGCCTGCTACGGCGTGCTTGGTTCGCGGGTGTGTCGTTTCTTCGATCAGCGCCTGTCCGGCTCCATCACCCTGCGCGGCCACCAGATCCTGCAGCAGACCGCCGAGCATATCGAAGCTACTTATGGCCATACCGTGATCTACGGTGATACCGATTCGGTATTTGTCTGGCTTGGCGATGACTGGCCTGACCGGGACACGGATGCCTATGGTGAGCGGCTGGCAGCCGAGCTTAACCACTGGTGGCGTGAGCAGCTGCGCCAGCGTTTCGATATCGACAGCGCGCTGGAGCTGCAGTACGAGGCCCATTACAGCCGCTTCCTGATGCCACGCATGCGCCATTCGGAAAAGGGCAGCAAGAAGCGCTACGCCGGGCTCAAGCGCCAGAGCGATGGCAACGAGGCCATGGTGTTCCGCGGCCTGGAGTCGGTACGTACCGACTGGACGCCGCTGGCGCGCGAGTTCCAGCAGGCGCTCTACGACTGTATCTTTCATGATCGCCCCTGGCGGTTCATGCTGCAGCAGCGGGTACGGGCGGTGTTTGCCGGTGACTGTGACGAGGATCTGGTCTACCGCCGCCGTATCCGTCAGCCGCTGGACGCCTATACCCGCAACCGGCCACCTCACGTACGGGCCGCCCAGCAGCTCGAAGATGAGCGACGCCGCCAAGGGCTGCCACCGGCCTACCGCGTCGGTGACAGCATCGCCTACGTCATTACCGTAAACGGTCCCGAGCCGGTGGAGCTGTTGCGTTCACCGATCGACTACCAGCATTATGTCGACAAGCAGCTGTTGCCGGTGGCCGATACCATCCTGCCGTTCATTGGTGAGTCCTTCGCCCAGCTGGTGGCGCCGCAGATCGATCTGTTTTGAGTGCAGTTGACTGACTTCCTGGACGGATTCAGGGGAGTAAAGCGGCTGTTCTTGAGGTCTCAGGGAAAAAGAGCAAGGTAACGCAGATGTCGGAATATCAGGACCCGGATTCAACCCGCCGTGGGCTGGCCAAAGGGATGCACTACATGACCTGGATCGTGTTGCTGACCCTGTTGACGGTCTATTTCAACGATTTTGTTGGTGAGCAGCGCAATCCCAATCAGCACCTGACACTGGTGGAAGCGGGCAGTGGTGAGGTGGTGCTCAATCGCAACCGGGCCGGTCACTACGTGGCACCGGGTCGGATCAACGGCCAACCTGTCACCTTTCTGCTGGATACCGGTGCCACCCGGGTCAGCGTGCCTGAAACCCTGGCCCCGCAACTGGGCCTGAGACGCGGTGCCGAGCAGAAGACGATAACCGCCAACGGCGTGATCAGCGTCTACGCCACCGAGCTGGATCGGGTGCAGTTGGGCGGTATAGAGCTGCGTGACGTGCCGGCCAGTATCAACCCCTTTATGCCGGATGACACCGTACTGCTGGGGATGAGCTTCATGCAGCATCTCGAGCTGGTACAGCGGGATGGGCAACTGACGCTGAGGGTGCCGCGTTGAAGGCGGTTTGAGCGGAGTGATGCAGGCGGGACAGATTCAGTTAGCCAGGCTGGAGCGCCCGCTGGCCGGATAAGCACGGCTGGCGGGCATTGTCCCCTGTGGATCGGAACCGTTTTGGCGCTTTTAGTACTGCAGGTAGTGCGGCTCGGTGCGAGCGGCCGGCAGTTTGTTCACCGAATCAGTATTCGGAACGGACAAAAAACGGCTTTTCGCGTGAGTCCAGCCAGGCATTTACTTCGGCTTCGCTGGTCGCGAAAAAAACCACACGCGGCATGCCGCTACGGCGTCCGTAGGCGGTAATGTCAGAACGCGTCACCCACCAGCTGTCGGCTTTGGCACGTTTGATGGTGAAAATATGATCGGCAACAGGAATTGTCTGGTAGGCGGTCATCTTGGCAATCTCGTATCTGTTTTATTCAATCGGTCTGTTCAATAAGAAACGCCGAAGCCAAATGGCTTCGGCGCATGAGCGTCAGTGGCGGCTGGCCAGTTCCTTGAGCTCGCTGGCAGCAACGGTAAACAGCGCAACATCCCGGGAGGGGCCTTTGGCTTCCTGGCACAGCTGCAGCCAGCGTTCCAGTTGCGGACGGTTGCGTGTTTTCCAGGCTTCCAGTGCATCGGCTCCGGGGTCAACCTGTGCCTGCATCAGCGTGCAGCTGATGCTGAGCTGGCTGCTGGTCAGCACATCCTTCAAGCCTTCGATAGCCAGTGCCTGCCACTGGGTTTCAACCGGCATATCGGCCAACGCTGCAGCAAAGTTGTGCAACTTCAGCTGCTGCCCCAGGCTGAAATAGAGTCCGGCTACCTGGTCGATCTCCTGTCCGGTCTGGTCGGCGACGACGGCGATGCCCAGCAGCTGGTCGAGGTTATCCACAACGGCCAGGCGGGCCGCCAGCGTTTGATCGACCCCGGCCTTAACCAGTGATTCGAGCGGTGCGCTGCAGCTGGCTTCAGGGGTGTCGCACAGCAGTTGTGGCAACTGGTCGATCAGCGTGCGGATGCCCTTGCCATACTGTGCAACGAGCTCGGCCGTGGGACGGTTGAATTCCGCCTGACGCAGGAACCAGCGGGTGGCACGACGCATCAGCCCGCTCAGGCTGGTGAGCATCTGCTGTTGCAGTTCGCTGCTGACCTGGTTATCCAGTGCGTGGATCTGCTGCCAGATCGAGCGGGTATCGAAGACATCACGTGCGATCACCCAGGCACGTACGATGTCGGCCGCTGATGCACCGGTGCTCTGGCCAAGCTGGTCGACAAAAGTGATGCCAACGTGGTTGACCAGCTCGTTGGCCAACTGGGTCGCCAGAATCTCGCGACGCAGACGGTGCTGCATCAACTGCTCGGGGTAGCGCTGCAGCAACTGACCGGGGAAGGCGGTCAGCAGCTCGCGGCCGAGGTGGTCGTCTTCGATCAGCGGGGAGTCGATCAGCTGCTCCTTGAGGGCCGCCTTGCTGTAGGAGATCAATACCGACAGCTCAGGACGGGTCAGGCCCTGTCCTCGAGCCTTGAGCTCTTCCAGTCGCTCGTCGTCGCGGATGAACTCCAGTGCACGGTCGAGGCGACCGCTCTGCTCAAGCGTGCGGATCAGGCGGATGTACTCGTCCGGTGCCTGGCGGGCATGACGTTCGGCGTTGCTGATTGCCAGTGCCTGGTCATAGTTGTTCTGCAATACCAGTTCGGCGACGCCATCGGTCATGTCGCGCAGCAGCTCGTTGCGCTGCTTGGGCGTCAGGTCGCCCTCGGCCACGACTTCGTTGAGCAGGATCTTGATATTGACCTCGTGGTCGGAGCAATCCACACCACCGGCGTTATCGATGAAGTCGGTATTGGCCTTGCCACCCTTCTCGCAGAATTCGATACGACCCAGCTGGGTGAAGCCCAGGTTGCCGCCTTCGCCGAGCACACGGCAACGCAGCTCGCTGCCATTGATGCGCAACAGGTCGTTGGCCTTGTCGCCGGCATCGGCATGGGTTTCCTGGCTGGCCTTGACGTAGGTGCCGATACCGCCGTTCCAGATCAGGTCAACCGGTGACTTGAGCAGGGCGCGGATCAGCTCGTTGGGCGACAGGCGTTCGGCTGTGATGTCGAAGCGCGCGCGAATTTCGTCGCTGAGCGTGATCGACTTGGCATTGCGCGAGAACACGCCGCCGCCGGCCGAGATCAGTTCAGCGCTGTAATCCTCCCAGCTGGAACGGGGCAGGTTGAACAGGCGCTTGCGCTCGGCATAGCTGGCGGCCGCATCCGGGTTGGGATCGATAAAGATATGCTGGTGGTTGAAGGCCGCGACCAGTCGAATATGTTCAGACAGCAGCATGCCGTTACCGAACACATCACCGCCCATATCGCCGATGCCGACAACCGTGAACGCTTCGCTTTGGGTGTCGAGTCCCAGCTCACGGAAGTGCAGCTTGACCGATTCCCAGGCACCGCGAGCGGTGATGCCCATGCCCTTGTGGTCGTAGCCGACAGAGCCGCCAGAGGCGAAGGCGTCACCCAGCCAGAAGCCGCGTTCGGCCGCGATGCCGTTGGCGATGTCAGAGAAGGTGGCGGTACCCTTGTCCGCGGCGACCACGAAGTAGGGGTCGTCTTCGTCGTGGCGCACCACCGCCTCAGGCGGGACTACTTCGCCGCCCTGGAGGTTGTCGGTGACATCCAGCAGGGCACTGATGAACAGGCGGTAGCAGGCAACGCCTTCGGCCTGGAACTCCTCGCGGCTGTTTTTCTCGGCCAGCTGCTTGGCGACAAAGCCGCCCTTGGCGCCCACCGGCACAATCACGGCATTTTTCACCTGCTGCGCCTTGACCAGTCCCAGCACTTCGGTGCGGTAGTCTTCCAGACGGTCAGACCAGCGCAGGCCGCCACGGGCCACCTTGCCACCGCGCAAGTGGACACCCTCGACGCGTGGCGAGTAAACGAAGATCTCGAACATGGGGCGTGGCAGCGGAATGTCGGCAATGGCACGCGGGTTGATCTTGAACGACAGGCAGTTCTTCAGGCCGCCATCTTCGCCGGGCTGGAAATAGTTGGTGCGCAGGGTTGCCTGCATCAGTTCCAGGTAGCGGCGCAGAATCTGGTCATCGTTCAGGTTGTCGATCTGATCCAGGGCGTCGAGGATGCTGCTCTCAAGACGCTCGCTGACCGCCGTGTTGCGATCATGGGCCTGGCGAGCCGGCTCGAAGCGCGCCCGGAACAGGGCGACCAGCAGGCGGCTGACCTGCAGATGGCGGGACAGGGTGGCTGCGATGTAGCTCTGGCTGAAGCCGAAGCGCAGCTGCTGGTTGTAGCGCGCATAGGCGCGCAGCATGGCGACTTCGCGCCAGTTCAGACCGGCACCAATGACCAGCTGGTTGAAGGCGTCATTTTCGGCCTGGCCTGACCAGATCGCGGCAAAGGCGTCCTGGAAAATGGTGCGGACTTCTTCCAGCTCCACGCTGTCGGCGTGCTGATAGCTGAGCGTGAAGTCGTGAATCCAGAAGGTCTGTCCATCGGCGGCATCCAGTCGATACGGGTGCTCGCCCAGTACCCGCATGCCCAGGTTCTCCAGAACCGGGATCACATCGGACAGAACCAGCGGCTGGTCACGCTGGAACAGTTTAAAGCGCAGTAGATCGGAGCTTTGTTCCAGTACGCGGTAGAAGCTCATGTCGATCGGCTGTTCCGCGGTCAGCGCATTCAGGTGGCGCAGGTCGAAGACCGCCTTGGCCGGGCTGAAATGCTGACGATAGGCGGGCGGGCAGGCGAATCGGAAGCGGTTGGACAGCTGACTGCCCTGGGCTTCGCCGCACTCATCGGTCAGAGCCTGATGCAGATCGTCGTTCCAGGAGCGTGAAATCGCCACCACCTCGGTTTCTACCGCCGCGAAATCGAAGGCTTCAATGGCTTCAGGGTCGATGCGGGCGACAAAATGCACGCGGGCCAGGATGGATTCGCTGTAGTAGGTGGTGAAATCGATTTCCTGAGTATTCAGTGCCTTGGCCAGAATCTTCTGTACCTGCTGTCTCAGTTCGGTATTGAAGCTGTCGCGGGGTACGTAATACAGGAAAGTGACGAACTTGCCACAGCGATCGGGGCGCATCATCAGGCGGGCGCGGCGGCGTTCCTGGAGGCTGAAAACGCCCAGTGCGGTTTGCAGCAGTTCGTCATCGGATGACAGGCCAACCTCGTCGCGGGGCAGTTCGTGCAGAATCTGCACCAGTGCCTTGCCGCTGTGGCCAAAGCGACTGAAGCCACTGGCTTCGATTACGCGGTTCAGCTTGCGTCGCAGCAGCGGAATACGGTCGAGGCGTTCGCTGTAGACCGGCAGGGTATAGAGACCGTAGAAGCGATGCTCTCCGTTCACCCGGCCTTCGCTGTCGAAGGTTTTGACCACCACCAGATCCATGTAGGCTGGGCGGTGGATACGCGAGCGGCGGCTGTACTTGGCCAGTTGCAGCGGCGCCTGCTCCTGCATGGCCGAGCGCTCACTGGTGCTCAATTCGGTGAAGCGGCGGCTGCGCTCGGCCTTGCTGGCCAGGCGCTGGGTGCCAAGTTCCTGGCCATCCAGTCGGGTGGCGACAAAATTGCCTTGCTCTTCGGTGAAGGCAAGCTGGTCGCAGGCGATGAACGTGAAGTTGTCATCCTGCAGCCAATCGAGGAAGTCGGCGGCTTCAATGGCATCACTGTTATCACGGCTGCGCAGCTGCTCGCTGAGTTCAGCGGCACGGGCACGCATGGCTGCATAGTCACCCACCGCCGCAGCTACCAGCGTATGCAGTTTACTCAGTCGCTGGCGCAACTGCTGCAGGCAGTCGGCATCACTTTGCAGGTCCACTTCCAGATAGATAAATGATTCGGCATCCCCATCCTGGCCCAGGCCGGTCAGTTGATCGCCCTGACGTTTACTTGGCAGGACGGTGTTATAGATGGAGTGGATGCCGATCTGGGCCTGGTTGAGGGCCATGCGCACCGAATCCACCAGAAAGGGCATGTCCGGGAACAGCAGCTGGATCACCGTGTGGCTGCTGTGCCAGCCGTGCTGTTCCAGGTCGGGATTGAACAGCCTTACCTTGGGAGCTTTGCGGTCATACTGTTGCACAAATTCCCAGCTGGAGAGCAACGGCCCCCGGAGGCTTTCCGGGCTTTGCTCGTCCAGATCCTCGGCTGAGGCCACCTGGAAAAAATGCTGCGCGAAAAGCTGAATTGACTCGGCTTCAGCAGCAGGGAAGGTGCTGGTGATCTGCTCGGCCAGCGGCGACAGAGCCTGATGGATACCTGTTTTCAGACCGGCGTTCATGGTGGTACGCGACTCCCGTTAGGCAACGATATGGAAAGCCCCGAACGATTCTGGGCATCGGACTACTCTAGGGGAGGCTGGCAAAAAAGTATTGCCTGTATACGACGTGGTTTTTTGAAAAAGCACCGCTCTGCCGAACCGGTGCCGGGAAGGGAGAAACGGTTGCAAGCAGGAGTGAGCGGGGCGGTTGCCTGGCGGCTGGCGTCGGTGGCATTTCAGCCGGTGTTGCATCGCCGGGCAGGCATTTTACTAAAGTCTGATATAAAATTCTCCGCCGAATTGGTTTCTCGTATGCGACATGCTTTTTCGTAGTTGCGACAAAAGGAGTCTGTCAAGCTTCTGTAATGAACATGTATATGCGAATTTTCGGAAAAATATCAAAAGAAACAGGTTGAACTCCTATGATTCAAAACAACCGACCAATGCCATTTTTGTTGGCAATCACGCCGATTGTTCTGATGGTGATCGCAATGCTGATTACCATCGTTGTGCTGGAAGGGGCTCCTCATATTCCTTTGGCATTCGGTACCGTAGTCGCCGCGCTGGTGGCTGCCAAGCAGGGATTCAGCTGGGAAGACATTGAAGAAAGTATCTATAAGGGCATTCGTCTGGCGCTGCCTGCGGTGGTGATCATTATTCTTGTAGGACTGGCGATCGGCTCATGGATGGGCGGCGGTATTGTGGCCACCATGATTTATTATGGTCTGCAGCTGATGAGCCCGGAATTCTTCCTGGTCTCTATTGCGCTGATGTGTGCAGTAGTCTCCATCGCCATTGGCAGCTCATGGTCGACTATGGGTACGATCGGTATTGCCGGTATGGGCATTGGTATCAGCATGGGTATTCCCGCGCCGATGGTGGCAGGTGCTGTTATTACCGGCTCCTACTTCGGTGACAAGATGTCTCCGCTGTCTGATACCACCAACCTGGCGTCAGGTCTGACCGGTACCGATCTCTTCGTGCATATTCAGCACATGCTCTATACCACTATCCCGGGCCTGCTGATCGCGCTGGGTGTCTACTGGTATATCAGCACCGGTTTTGCGGCTGGTGATACCGAGCTGGCGCGTATCAGCACCACGCTGGAAGTGTTGCAGCAGAGCTTTGTCATTTCGCCCTGGCTGCTGCTGGTGCCGCTGACCGTTATTGTCCTGGTGGCCAAAAAGGTGCCGGCTCTGCCTGCGCTGATGGTGGGTGTTGTGCTCGGCTTCCTGTGCCAGATCTTCATGCAGGGTGATGATGTTGCCACTGCAATGAGTGCGCTGCAGAAAGGTTATGTGATCGAGTCAGGCAATGAGGTGATCGACTCCCTGTTCAATCGTGGTGGTATCGATTCCATGATGTACACGGTTTCGATGACGATCGTGGCGATGACCTTTGGTGGTGTGCTGGAAAACACCGGCATGCTGCAGGCGATCGTCGATAAGATGAAAGGCCTGACCAAGTCCGCCCGTGCGCTGGTGCCGACCACTATCGGTTCCTGCTTCCTTACCAACGCGACCTGCTCCGAGCAGTACATCTCCGTGGTTGTGCCGGCGCGGATGTTCTCCCGGGTATATCGTGAACGTGGACTGCATTCCAAGAACCTGTCACGGGCACTGGAAGATGGCGGTACGCTGACATCAGTCTTCATTCCGTGGAATACCTGTGGTGTGTTCATTCTGGCTACTCTGGGTGTGAGTGCCCTGGAATATGCGCCTTACGCGGTGCTGAACTTTGTCGTGCCGATCATTTCTATCATCTATGCCATCACCGGGTTCTCGATCGTGAAGCTCAAGCCGGGTGAAGAGGCTGAAGCCTTCGTGGCTGATGAAAATGCGGAGCTGAAGCCCCAGTCACCGTTCTGATCCGAGCTTGATTGTTAAAGCCTGCTTCTGGCCTTTGCCAGGGGCGGGCTTTTTTATTCCCTTGTCAAACACCCATTTGCTGGAATTCGATTGTGGCCAAATACCCCCGATTGCTCTGGAGTGAGTCGAAGCTCAGAGACAATACCCGGTTTCTGAATCAGTTGTTTGCTGCCAGTGTTTCCCCCATCGGCTGGACGCCGGTCAGCAAGGCCGTCTGTGCCCATGAAGAGATCGTCCAGGTGTTGCTCGCAGAGGGAGCGGTGGAAATTGCCGACTCCCGCCTCGATAACCTCAAGCGGATCAAGTCCCTGTCAGGTAACTGCAGAACCTTGTTGCTGCGGCTGCCAGGCCTGCATGAGGTCGACGAGGTGGTCGGGTACGCCGATACCAGTCTGGTATCCGAAAAAGTGACCATAGCGAAGCTGTCCGAGGCGGCCGGGGCTGCGGGTGTGTTTCATCGCATCATCCTGATGGTGGAGCTGGGCGATCTGCGCGAGGGGTTGCTGCCGCAACATGTGCTGGAGCTGGGGCGTTTTATTCTGCAGCAGAAGAATATCGACTGGTGTGGTATCGGCACCAACCTCACCTGTTACGGCGGCATACTGCCGACCCGGGAGAAGATGGAGCAGCTGCTCGATATCAAGGACAGTATTGCCCGTGAACTGGGGCATGAGGTGAGCGTAGTCTCGGGTGGCAACTCTAGCTCATTGCCGTTGTTGCTGAGAGGGGAGATGCCCGCCGGAATCAGCCACCTGCGCCTGGGTGAATCTCTGTTGCTGGGGCGTGAGACGGCGAAAGGCAAGCTCATTGAGAGCATGCACGGCGATATCTTCACGCTGGAGGCCGAGGTGATCGAGGTGCAGGTCAAGGGGTCGGTACCCGAAGGTGAGCGCGGTATGGATGCCTTTGGTAATACACCCGAGTTCGAGGATGTGGGTGACCACACCCGTGCGATTCTGGCTATCGGCAAGCAGGATGTACCGATCGATGAGCTGGAGCCGGTGAATGAAGGCATCAGAATTCTGGGCGGCAGCAGTGATCACATGATTCTGGATGTGGGCTCCAGTGCTGTCCAGATCGGGGATGTGATTACGTTTCGGGTCAACTATCCGGTACTGCTGCAGGCGATGACCTCACCCTATGTGGCCAAGGTGCGCACTCGGTAGCGGTTGAATTTATTCGCCACTGCCGGGCATCAGGACCGACCGGCTCAGGCCGCTGCTGGCGGGAAGGTCCTGCTTCTGTTCCGCCAGTTTCTTGCGCTCTTCGCGCGGTGTCAGGCCGTAATGGTTGCGGTAGGCCGTGCTGAAATAGGAGGCGCTGGTAAAGCCACAGTCGAGACCGACCTGCAGAATTGGCTTGTCGCTGCGGCGCAGCAGCTGGCGCGCTTTCTCCAGGCGGATTTCGAGGTAGTACTTGGAGGGCATGGTGTTCAGGTGGCGCTTGAACAGCCGCTCCAGGTGGCGGCGTGAAATGCCCACATGGTGAGCCAGGTCGTCGGTGCTGAGCGGCTCCTCGATATTGGCTTCGATCAGCTGTACCGCCTCGACCAGTTTGGGCTGGCTGATGCCCAGCCGGGTGCGCAGCGGGACCCGCTGCGGGTCTTCACTGGAGCGGATACGTTCATGCACAAACTGCTCCGAAATGGACGCGGCCAGTTCCATGCCATGAAGCTGGCCGATCAGCGACAGCATCATATCCATGGCGGCTGTGCCTCCGCTGCAGGTGTAGCGCTTGTTGTCCAGTTCAAACAGGTTGTTGGTCATCCGGGTTTGAGGAAACTCCTCGCGCAGACTTTCCAGGTCCCACCAGTGGATGGTGGCGCGGCAATCGTTGAGCAGCCCGGCGCACGCCAGCAGGTAGGAGCCGGTGCCGATGCCGCCCAGCGCCATCTGGCAACCACGCAGCCGGCGCAGCCAGGCGATGATCTCCTCGTTGCCGGTGCGGGCGATGGGGCTGGCGCCGCAGACAAACAGCGTGTCCAGTTCGGGAATGTCCTCGATGCTGTATTCGACCTGAGTCAATACGCCGGCACTGCTGGGGACTGCCTGGCCGTCCTGGCTGATCAGCAGGGTTTCGTAATGTGACTGGCCCGATACCCAGTTGGCCATGCGCAGAGGCTCGATTGCGGATGAAAACGCAATCAAGGAAAAGTTGGGCATTAACAAAAAGCCGATGCGCACGGGGGTTGAAGTATGGGGTTCGGACAACACAGATATCGCTCGGTTGGTCTTGAAACATGATGGACGGCAGAAGAGTAATCGTTTTGCCGGCCTCTGTTCAGTCCTGGCTGAGAATAATGTCAATATAGCGCAACTGCAGGTCGCGCCAGGTAAACTTGAAGACTGTTATCTAGTGAAGCTTTTCCTGATAATGGTTATAGGGTTCCGGCATCGATGTCGTTGACAGGGTGCCGGGCAGTGTTGGATAGAGACAGCCAGTTTGCTTGACCGCGGTCGAGCGACGACAAGAGGTAAGGCAGCAACATGAGCACTACACAGGTTACCCGTGCGCTTTTCGATGAGGTCATGGTACCGAACTACAACCCCCAGCAGATGGTGCCGGTACGCGGCCAGGGGAGTCGTGTCTGGGATCAGGACGACAACGAGTATATCGACCTGACCAGCGGTATTGCGGTAACCAGTCTGGGGCACTGCCATCCGGCACTGGTCAAGGTGCTCAAGGAGCAGGCTGACAAGGTCTGGCACCTGAGCAACGTGTACACCAATGAGCCGGCGCTGCGTCTGGCGCAGGATCTGACCCGCGAAACCTTCGCTGACAAGGTGTTCTTCTGCAACTCTGGTGCCGAGGCCAACGAAGCGGCCTTCAAACTGGCGCGCAAGTATGCCAGCGATCACTTCGGTGAAGAGAAGAACGAGATCATCTCCTTCGTACAGTCTTTCCACGGTCGTACCCTGTTCACCGTAACCGTGGGTGGCCAGCCCAAGTATTGCCAGGGCTTCAAGCCGGTACCGGGCGGTATCCACCATGCGCCGTTCAACGATCTGGCAGCGCTGAAAGAGCTGGTGTCCGACAATACCTGCGCCATCGTGATGGAGCCGGTACAGGGCGAAGGCGGCATCATTCCGGCTGATCCTGAATTTGTCCGTGGCGTACGCGAGCTGTGCGACCAGTTCAATGCGCTGCTGATCTTCGACGAAGTACAGACCGGTATGGGCCGTACCGGTAGCCTGTACGCCTACATGGACACCGATGTTACTCCGGACATCCTGACCTCTGCCAAGGGGCTGGGCGGTGGTTTCCCGGTGGGTGCCATGCTGACTACCGATAAGGTTGCGCCGAGCTTCAATGTCGGCACTCACGGCACGACCTATGGCGGCAACCCGCTGGCTTGTGCTGTTGCCGGCGAAGTGCTGCGTCAGGTCAATCGTCCTGAAGTGCTGGAAGGCGTGCTGCAGAAGAACGCACTGTTCAAGGCTGAGCTGGAAGCGATCAATGCCAAGCACAATATCTTCAAGGAAATTCGTGGCAAGGGTCTGCTGATCGGTGCCGAGCTGGTTGAAGACTGGCAGGGCCAGGCGGGCCAGTTCCTGGCGGCTGCCCGTGAGCAGGGCCTGATGATCCTGATGGCGGGCCCGAACGTGCTGCGTTTTGCGCCTTCGCTGATCATTTCGGATGAAGATATCCGTGAAGGTATGGCCAAGCTTGAGCAGGCGATCGCTCAGCTGCTGAACGCTTAAGCCCCCCCTCTCTTTTTCTCCGATGGCCTGTTCTGGCCTCTCTTGGCGACCCCTTAATTAAAAAAGGGGTCGCATTTTCAACAGACCTGCTTGCCTGCAGGCGACATAATGGTATGACATCCACTATCAGGACGCAGGCATGACTCACGACTTTACCCCCTGGCTGGCATGGTTGGACGAACAGCATCAGCAGATGCTCGACGGTACCCTGGAGCTGGCCGAGATCAATTCCGGTACGCTGAACCACGTCGGCGTTAACCGAGTGGGTGAAGCCCTTGCCCGCCTGTGCCAGCCGCTGGGCGGTGAGGTGGAGATCATTCCTGTCGCACCCTACCAGCACCTCAATTCACAGGGGGAGCTGGATCAGTTCCCGCTGGGAGATGCCGTACGTATCCGCAAGCGCCCCGAAGCCCCGCTGCAGGTCTTCCTGTGCGGCCATATGGATACGGTGTTTGCCGTTGATCATCCGTTCCAGCAGGTGCGCTGGCTCGACGAGGATACGCTGAACGGCCCCGGCGTTGCCGACCTCAAGGGTGGCCTGATGGTGATGATCAATGCCCTGATGGCGCTGGAACGCAGTCCCTGGGCTGACCAGATCGGCTGGGAAATCCTGTTCAACCCGGATGAAGAGATCGGCTCACCTTCCTCGGCTGCGCTGATTGCCGACGCGGCTGAACGTGTCCACCTGGGCATGATCTACGAGCCCAGCTTCCCGGATGGCAATCTGGCCGGTGAGCGCAAGGGCAGCGGCAACTTCAGTGTGGTCGTGCGTGGCAAGGCCGCCCATGCCGGGCGTGAGCACCATCTGGGGCGCAACGCGATTCGCGCCATGGCCGACTTCATCGCGGCGCTGGATGATCTCAACGGCCAGCGCGAGGGCGTGACCATCAATCCGGGCTTTATCGAAGGGGGTGGTGCCGTCAATATCGTGCCGGATCTGTGCATCTCCCGCTTCAATATCCGCCTCGAGCGGGTCGAAGATGAAGCCTGGTGCCAGCAGCACCTGGATCGCCTGCTGGCCGAGATCAACGACCGCGACGGCATCAGCATTGAGCTGCATGGCGGTTTTGGCCGCAAGCCGAAGAAGCTCAGCGGGGCCAACCAGAAACTGTTCGAACTGGCACGCGATTGCGGTGCCGAGCTGGGCATGAGCATCGCCTGGTTGCCGACGGGTGGCTGTTGTGATGGCAACAACCTGGCGGCTGCCGGCATTCCCAACATCGATACCCTCGGCGTGCGCGGCGGCAAGATCCACTCGGCGGATGAATACATGTTTGTCAGCAGTCTGACTGAGCGGGCCAAACTGAGCGCGCTTATCCTGATGAAACTGGCGACCAGCACCGATCGGGGCTGGCTTGGAGAGAGCTGATGCTGTTACTGCGACCGGTTGAATTTCATGACCTACAGGGGCTGGAGCGCCTCGCTGTGGTGTCCGGCGGTAGCCTGACAACCCTGCCGGCCAACCGCGATCATCTCAGTGAATTGATCGATCGTACTCAGCAGTCGCTGCGCAAATCGGTCAGCCGTCCCGAGCAGGAAAGTTACCATTTTGTGCTCGAGGACAGTGCCAGCGGTGAGATCGTGGGCATTTCCGGTATTGAGGCGGCGGTGGGCATAGAGTCGCCGTTCTACAGCTATCGTATCAACGAGGTGATCCACGCCTCCAGCGAGCTGCAGATCCACAATCGTATTCCGGCATTGAACCTGTGCCAGGATTTTACCGGTGCTTCGCGACTGTACACCCTGTTCCTGGATGCGGACCACCGCCAGCGCAGCAATCTGCACCTGTTGTCCCGTGCTCGGTTGCTGTTCATTGCCGCGCATCGGGAGCGCTTTGACAGCCGAATCATTGCTGAGCTGCAGGGCGTTCAGGACGAGAATGGCCAGTCTCCCTTCTGGGAGAGCCTGGGCCGTCATTTCTTCAACATGGACTTTGCCAAGGCCAACTATCTCACGGGCATCGACTCCAAGGGCTTTATCGCCGAGCTGCTGCCACACCACCCGGTGTATCTGCCACTGCTCAGTGAAGCGGCGCGGGCGGCCCTGGGTCAGCCACGTGCCGATGCAGCCCGGGTCAAGACCCTGCTGGAAGAGGAAGGCTTTGACTACCGGGGCTATGTCGACATCTTCGATGCCGGTCCGACGCTGGAAGCCCAGACCGACCGTCTGCGCACACTGCTCGGATGTCAGTCGGTTGCTGTCACCGTGAATGCGGACGATGAAGACGGCGACAAGGCGCTGGCGCTGGTGTCCAACGGACAGCTGCAGGGCTTCCGCTGCCTGCTGGCCGAGTTGGACCCCGAACGTCCGGAGCTGACACCGGCACAGGCCGAGGCGCTCAATATCAGCAGCGGCGACAGCGTACAGCTGGCCTGGCTCTAGTCCAGCAGGCAAATCCAATAGCACCGCCGGAAGGGCGGTCGCATTTTCTAATTTTCAACGTTAAGCCCGGTGCCTCAAGTGGCGCTGGGTGGTTCAGTGACGATCACGACTGGGGTACCGATCATGATGGTAGTTCGCCCGATTACGGCCGCCGACCATGAAGCACTGCGGGAACTGGCCCGCAAAACCGGCCAGGGGTTTACTTCCCTGCAGGACAACGACGAACAGGTAGCGCGCAAGATGGAAACAGCGCTGGCCGCCTGGAATGCTGACGGCGTTCCGGAAGAGGCGCTGTACCTGTTCGTCATGGAAGATACCACCACTGGCGAGGTCGTGGGCATCAGCGGTATCGAAGCCGCAGTTGGCCTGAGCGAGCCCTGGTACAACTACCACATGGGCACCCTGCTGCATGCCTCCCGTGAACTGGGCGTGCGCAACCTGATCAATACGCTGACCCTTAGCAACGACCACACCGGCTATTCCGAGCTGTGTACGCTGTTCCTGTCGCCGGACGCTCGCCACAGCAAGAACGGTTCACTGCTGTCCAAGTCGCGCTTCATGTTCATGGCCGAGTTCCCGCAGCGCTTCAACGAATACATGCTGGCCGAGATGCGCGGTTATTCCGACGAAAACGGCGTGCCGCCGTTCTGGGAAGGCGTGGGTCGCCACTTCTTCTCGCTCGACTTTGGCGAGGCGGACAAGCTGTCCTCCATGGACAAGGTGTTCATCGCCGAGCTGATGCCGAAGAACCCGATCTACATCAACCTGCTGCCGGAAGATGCCCAAGCGGCGATCGGCAAGACCCATCCGGCGACGACTCCGGCACGCAAGCTACTGGAAGCCGAAGGTCTGCGCTTCACCGGTTACATCGATATCTTCGACGGTGGCCCGACTCTGGTGGCGCGGATGGAAGATATCCGTGCGATCAACGAAAGCTGCTACGCCCGTGCACATATCACCAATGAGCAGCCCGAAGGCGAGCTGTATCTGGTCAGCACGACCAGCTTTGACGAATTCCGCTGCTGCATGACGCCGTTGAACGGTGTCGGCAAGCATGTGGTCGGCCTGCCGCAGGACGTGGCCGATGCACTCAAAATCACCGAAGGCAACACCGTACGTGTGGTGCCTCTCTCATCAGGCAGGAGAATCTGACATGACTGCATCCGTAATGATCAATGGCGAATGGCTGGACGGACAGGGGAGCGCGTTCAGCTCGCTGAATCCGGCCAAGGGCGATGTGTACTGGCAGGGCCAGGCGGCTTCAGCCGAGCAGGTGGATGCGGCGGTCAAGGCAGCCCGTGCGGCGGCCACTGACTGGGCGCTGGCCGGTTTCGAGGCGCGTGTCGCCATCGCACGCCGTTATGCCGAGCTGTTGGGTGAGAACAAGGAAGCACTGGCGATCGCCATCGCGACTGAAACCGGCAAGCCGTTGTGGGAAGCGCGTACCGAAGTGGGCGCGATGGTCGGCAAGGTCGAGATTTCGGTCAAGGCCTACAACGAGCGTACTGGCGAGCGTGAAAGCGACATGGCTGGTGCCAGGGCAGTACTGCGTCACAAGCCGCACGGTGTAGTGGCGGTATTCGGTCCCTACAACTTCCCGGGCCACCTGCCCAATGGTCATATCGTGCCGGCGCTGATCGCCGGTAACACCGTTGTGCTCAAGCCCAGCGAGCTGACTCCGGCGGTGGCTGGTGAGATGGTCAAGCTGTGGCTGGAAGCGGGCCTGCCGGCTGGCGTTCTTAACCTGGTACAGGGTGAGAAGGACACCGGTATTGCGCTGGCCTCCCATGCCGATATCGACGGCCTGTTCTTCACCGGCAGCTCCAACACCGGCCATATCCTGCATCAGCAGTTCGCCGGTCATCCGGGCAAGATTCTGGCGCTGGAGATGGGTGGCAACAACCCGCTGATCGTCGATGGCGTGGCCGACATCAAGGCGGCTGTACATGAAACCATCCAGTCTGCCTATATCACGGCTGGCCAGCGCTGCACCTGTGCGCGCCGTCTGATCGTGCCGACCGGCGACTGGGGGGATCGTTTCCTGGATGCGCTGGCCGAAGCTGTGCGTGACATTCAGGTTGGTGATGCCTTCGCTGAACCGGCTCCCTTCATGGGCAGCCTGATCTCTGAAGTCGCTGCCGATGGTGTGCTGGCGGCTCAGGAAGCATTGCTGGCGCAGGGTGCGACCTCGCTGGTACGCAGCGAGAAGCTGAAGGCCGGTACCGGCCTGATCTCTCCGGGACTGATCGATGTGACCGCCGTAGCCGGGCGCGAAGATGAAGAGATCTTTGGCCCGCTGCTGCAGGTGATCCGCGTGGCCGACTTTGATGCCGCCATCGCCGAGGCCAACAACACCCAGTTTGGCCTGTCCGCTGGTCTGTTCAGCGATTCCGAGGAGCAGTTCAACTACTTCTACGATCGCATTCGTGCCGGTATCGTAAACTGGAACAAGCAGCTGACGGGTGCGTCCAGTGCGGCGCCTTTCGGTGGCATCGGTGCCAGTGGCAACCATCGTGCCAGCGCCTACTACGCGGCGGATTACTGCTCTTACCCGGTTGCCGGTATTGAAGCCGATCAGCTGGCGCTGCCGCAGACCCTGTCCCCGGGCCTGAAACTCTAATCATCAACCCAGGAGGTTCTGATGCTGGCAACTGAAGCGAACTTTGATGGTCTGGTTGGCCCGACGCATAACTATGCGGGGCTGGCGGTCGGCAATCTTGCCTCGCAAAGCCACCAGGCTCAGGCCTCCAATCCGCGCGAAGCGGCGCTGCAGGGCCTGGCCAAAATGAAGGCGCTGCATGACCTTGGCATGGTCCAGGGTGTGCTGGCACCGCTGGCACGGCCGGACCTGAAAACCCTGCGCCGCCTGGGCTTTGCCGGCAGCGACGCCGAGGTGCTGGCAACAGCGGCCAAGGCTTCGCCGCGCCTGCTGGCAGCCTGCTGCTCGGCTTCCAGCATGTGGGTGGCCAATGCGGCCACGGTGACGCCCAGCGCCGATGCGGCGGATCAGCGGATCCACTTCACCCCGGCCAACCTGGCCAGCCAGCTGCATCGCTCGCTGGAAACCGAGCATACCGCCCGTATTCTGCAGGCAACCTTTAACGACAGCCGTCACTTTGTGCACCATTCGGCGCTGCCAACCGTTGCGGCACTGGGTGATGAAGGCGCCGCCAACCACACCCGGCTGGGGCACAGCTACGGCGAACCGGGCGTGGCCTTCTTTGCCTACGGCAGTGGCGGTCCCGGGCCTGAGCCGAGTCGCTACCCCGGCCGGCAGACACTGGAGGCCTCCCGCGCCGTTGCTCGCCAGCACCGGCTGGACCCGGATCGGGTGGTCTTTGCCCAGCAGCACCCCGATGCGATTGACCAGGGTGTGTTTCACAATGATGTGATCGCGGTGGGCAATCTGGATACCCTGTTCTGCCACGAGCGTGCCTTCTACAACCAGTCTCAGGTACTGGCTGAACTGGATGCCCGACTGGATGGCGGCTTGAAACTGATCCAGGTGGCCGAAAGCGAGGTCGCGTTAACCGATGCGGTACGCAGCTACCTGTTCAACAGTCAGTTGCTGAGGCTGCCGGACGGCCGCACCCTGCTGGTTGTGCCGGCTGAGTGCGAACAGGTGGCGCCAGTATGGCAATACCTGCAGTCGTTGCAGGCTACTTCCTCGGTCATCGATGAGGTGAAGGTGTTCGATCTGCGCCAAAGCATGCACAACGGTGGCGGGCCAGCCTGCCTGCGCTTGCGCGTGGTGCTGAATGAAACCGAGCAGTCTGCATTCAATCAGGCTACGCGGATGAGTGATGCGCTGTATACGCGACTGGTGGACTGGGTGGAGCGTCACTACCGTGACCGGTTGCTGCCGACCGATCTGGCCGATCCGCTATTGATGGACGAATCCTTTACCGCGCTGGACGAGTTGAGCCGCATTCTGCAGCTGGGTTCGGTCTATCCCTTCCAGCGCTGAGCATTATCATGTTAAACCTCACTTGGGCGCCTTAAAGGCGCCTTTTTTTTGTATGAGGGGCAGCGGGCTCAGTCGATCAGGAAGATCACCAGCTGGCGCGGGCCGTGGGCGCCCATCTGCAATTTCTGCTCGATATCGGCACTGCGGGAAGGGCCGGTGATCATGTTGACCGTGCGCGGCAGGCGGCCGGGCGACACTTCGCGCAGGCGGTCCCAGGCATCCTCGTAGGGGCCGACGATATCCTGCTTGCGCAGCACTACCATATGGGTGTCGGGCAGGAAGTTCAGTGTGGTCGGGCTCTCCGGGCGTGAGTAGAGCATCAGGGTGCCGGTTTCGGCGATGCCGACAAGCGCCCTCGTCAGGCTGGCCTGATCGCCGACCTGGCCGATGCGCTGGTGGCACTCGATCCGTTCATGTACAGCGGCCCAGCCCAGGCTGGTCAAGGTTTCGTCGCTGGCCAGCACCAGCTCGTTTTGTCCCTTCTGCTCCAGATTATCCGCGATGGCGGTTGGCAGCTGCTCCAGACTGTCCAGTTCAATCACTTCGGCGGCCGCTTCCTGGGCCATGCGAATGAACAGTTCGACCTGAGCTTCGTGATCGTGCAGGCTGCGTGCGGGGACCAGGTTGCGGGGGTGCTGCTGCAGGCGCTGGTGCACCGCTTCGCGCTGGGCTTCACTGGCTTCAGTGCGACGTAGTCCGCGGCGGATGTTGGCAAAGATTTCGGCGCGACTGCTCATCATTTGGTCTCCTGTTTCTGGCGTGCTTGCCACTGCTGCATGAAGGTCTTGCCGGTCGGCGTCGGCATGTCGCGGTGATCGGTCCAGCCGGCCGCCAATGGCAGCTTGCGGATCTTGCCTTTCCTGCCGCCGAGCAGGCGCATGAACCTGGACGCGCTGGCCGAAAACAGTCGGTAGAGGCCCGGCCGGGTGGCGAAGAACGCCCAGCCACCAAGCCCCCAGCGCACCGCTTTCGGGCTCAGGTGCTTCTCGAATTCCTTCTCGCGCCAGTGGCGCATCAGCTTCGGCAGCGGGATGCGCACCGGGCACACCTCCTCGCACTTGCCACAGAAGGTGGATGCGTTGGGCAGCAGGCCGGCCTTCTCGATACCGATCATCTGCGGCGTCAGCACCGAACCCATGGGGCCGGGGTAGACCCAGCCGTAGCTGTGACCGCCAACGGCACCGTAGACCGGGCAGTGGTTCATGCATGCCGAGCAGCGGATACAGCGCAGCATATCCTGCAGCTGAGTGCCGACCATGTCACTGCGGCCATTGTCGACCAGTACCACGTGGAAGTTTTCCGGGCCGTCCTGATCGTCCGGACGGCGATTGCCGGAGGACAGGGTGTTGTAGACGGTGAATTCCTGACCGGTAGCGGACCGGGCCAGCAGGCGCAGGAAGAGGCTCATGTCTTCCAGCGTCGGTACTACCTTCTCGATCGACGATACCACGATGTGTGTCTTCGGCAGCGTCTGGGTCAGGTCGCCGTTGCCCTCGTTGGTAACGATGATGGTGGAACCGGTTTCCGCGACCAGGAAGTTGGCGCCGGTAATGCCCACATCGGCCGCGACGAACTGCTTGCGCAGCATCTCGCGCGCCTCGGCCATCAGTACCGCCGGATCATCCGACTTGGGGCGGTGGTGGTGCTCGTGGAAGGCCTCGGAGACATCTTCCAGGTTGAGGTGGATTGCCGGGGCGATGATATGGCTGGGATGATCGCCGCGCAGCTGCAGGATGTACTCGCCCAGATCGGTTTCCACCGGCTGGATGCCGTTCTCTTCCAGATACTCGTTGAGGTTGATCTCCTCGGTCACCATCGACTTGCCCTTGGTGACGGTCTTGGCGTTCTGTTCGCGGCAGATCTGCAGGATCGTCTTGCGGGCATCGTCGGCGCTGCGACACCAGTGCACCTGGCCACCGTTTTCCACTACACGGGCTTCGAACTCCTCAAGGTACAGGTCGAGGTGTTCGAGGATATGGTTCTTCAGGTCGCGTGCCTGATCACGCAGCGCTTCGAACTCCGGCATGCGGGCGACAGCTGCGGCGCGCTTGCCGGGGAAGCCGGCCTTGAGGTTGCCCAGGGCTTTCTGCAGGTTGGCATCCTGCAGGGCGATACGGGCACTTTGTTTGAATTCTTGGCTTTTGATTTCCATCATCGTGCTCCGTCAGAGTTCCTGGCCAAGGTCATAATCGGCATCGCCGATCGCCGGGGTATTGGCCATGTCGGCCAGCAGTTCCACCACATGGCGCACCTGCATCTCGCGGCCTTCTCGTTTGAGCTTGCCGGCCATATTGAGCAGGCAGCCCAGGTCGCCACCCACCAGCGTATCGGCGCCACTGTCAGCGGCGAAGCCGGTCTTGTTGCTGACCATGCGGTTGGAGATGTCCGGGTACTTGACGCAGAAGGTGCCGCCGAAGCCGCAGCAGGTTTCCGCTTCCTGCATCTCGTTCAGCTCTACGCCGTCAATTTCGCCGAGCAGCTGGCGCGGCTGCTGCTTGATGCCCAGTTCGCGCAGGCCGGAGCAGGAGTCGTGATAGGTGATCTTGCCCTTGAAGTTGCTGTGGATGCCGCTGAAGCTGAGCTTGTCGACGAGGAATGAGGTGATCTCGAAGGCGCGTGCTTTAAGATCCTCGGCGCGGGCTTTCCAGGGATCATTGTCGTCGAACAGTTCCGGGTAATGGTGCAGCATGCCGATGCAAGAGCCGGAAGGGCCGACCACGTAGTGGTAACCTTCGAACGCTTCGATGGTCTGGCGGGCGATCTTGCGGCTGCTGTGGTTATCGCCGGAATTGAAGGCCGGCTGGCCGCAGCAGGTCTGGGCTCTGGGCACTTCCACTTCGCAGCCCGCCTGTTCCAGCAGTTTGACGGTGGCAAAGGCCACTTCAGGGCGGAACATGTCGGCCAGACAGGTCACGAACAGGCCGACCTTGATCGGCGGGGTATGGGACTCGGACATGGGGACAGCAACCTCTGTTTATTATCATGCGTAGATTCAAGATAGGTGATGAGGCGGAGGGCGTGAATGCTATACTGCCAACTGGTCTTACCAAAGGGCATTTCTGCCTGGAGTCTGCCGTGAAGCTGCAATATGAACTTGAACGCCGGCTGTTGGATGGCGACTGGGTGCCCGGGCAACCGGTACCCTCGGAGCGCGCGCTGATGCAGGACTATGGTGCATCACGAGGGGCCGTGCGCGAGGCGCTGGCCGGGCTGCGCACCACCGGCGTGATCGAGACCCGCCAGGGTGGGCGCAGTCGCTGCAGCAACTTGCTGGAGCAGCTGCTGGAACTGCCCCTGGATGGGCGGGGGGATGATATCGACTTCCAGCTACAGGTGCTGGAGGCGAGGGCCATTCTTGAAGGCGAGGCCGCCTGGTTCGCGGCGAAGCGGGCCAGTGACGAGGAGCTGGAGCGCCTGGGACAGGAGTATCAGCAGATGTGCGAACGTAACCGGGGTGAGAGCACGCTGGAGAAAGCCAAGGCGGATCTGCAGTTCCATATGCTGATCGCCCAGTCCAGCCACCATCTGCTGGTGTGTTCATTCAGTCAGCTGTTCTACAACCGCTACTTCAATGCGATCTACAGTGTTCTGTCACGGACCCTGAGCCGTTTTGGCCGTTACCCTGACGGCATTGCCCGGCAGCATGGGGCCATTCACCGGGCGCTGCAGGCGCGCGACGCCCAGGCGGCCCGAGAGCGTGCACGGGCGCATATTCTCTATACCTATGACCTGCTCAAACAGTGTCGCTGAATTGAGCGTCAGACATCGCGCTTTCACATACTGGACGTTATAATCGCCAGCCGAGCGGGCCGACTCCTGGTATCTGTCGCAGCCCCAAGCTCACGAATCAATCTTCAGAGGCGCTGACCTGTCGTAGGGGCCACGCCTGACAACCAAGGATTACTCCATGCCTGTCATTACACTTCCGGATGCGAGCACTCGCACCTTTAATCATCCTGTTACCGTACACGACGTGGCGGCCGATATCGGCACCGGTCTGGCCAAGGCCGCGCTGGCCGGCAAGGTCAATGGCGAGCTGGTCGACACCAGTTACCTGATCGAAGAAGACGTGGATCTGGCGATCGTCACGGCGCGAGATGAAGATGGCCTGGAAGTGATCCGTCACTCCTGTGCCCACCTGATGGCGATGGCCGTTCAGGAACTGTTCCCGGGTGCTCAGGTGACCATCGGTCCGGTGATCAATGACGGCTTCTATTACGACTTCGCCTACGAACGTGCGTTTACGCCGGAAGATCTGGAAAAGATCGAAGCGCGCATGAACCAGCTGGTCAAGGACAATCTGGAAGTATCCCGTTCCATCATGGAACGTGCTGACGCCATCAAGCTGTTCGAAGGCATGGGCGAAAAGTACAAGGTGGAGATCATCGACTCCATTCCGGGCGAAGAGCCGCTGTCCTTCTACAAGCAGGGCGACTTCATTGACCTCTGCCGTGGCCCGCACGTGCCGTCTACCGGCCACATCAAGGCGTTCAAGCTGATGAGCGTGGCCGGTGCCTACTGGCGCGGCGACTCCAAGAACGAGATGCTGCAGCGTATCTACGGTACCGCCTGGGGTGACAAGAAGGCGCTCAAGGCGCACCTGCACCGTCTGGAAGAGGCCGAGAAGCGTGACCACCGCAAACTGGGCAAGCAGCTGAACCTGTTCCACATGCAGGAAGAAGCGCCGGGTATGGTGTTCTGGCACCCGCATGGCTGGACTCTGTATCAGCAGATCGAACAGTACATGCGCACCAAACAGCGTCAGCACGGCTACCAGGAGATCAAGACGCCGCAGGTGGTGGAGCGTACCCTGTGGGAAAAATCCGGTCACTGGGGCAAGTTCCAGGAGCAGATGTTCACCACCCACTCCGAAAGCCGCGACTTTGCCATCAAACCGATGAACTGCCCGTGCCACGTGCAGGTGTTCAACCAGGGGCTGCGCTCCTACCGTGACCTGCCGCTGCGTCTGGCTGAATTCGGTTCCTGCCACCGCAACGAGCCGTCCGGTTCCCTGCACGGCATCATGCGTGTGCGCGGCTTTGTTCAGGATGATGCGCACATCTTCTGTGCCGAGAATTCCATCCAGTCCGAAGTGGCGGCGTTCATCGACTTCCTGCACGAAGTCTATGCCGACTTCGGTTTCACCGACATCATCTACAAGCTGTCGACCCGTCCGGAAGAGCGCGTCGGTTCCGACGAAAGCTGGGACAAGGCCGAGAAGGCGCTGGCCGATGCGCTGGATACCGCTGGTCTGGACTGGGAAGAGCTGCCGGGCGAAGGTGCTTTCTACGGGCCTAAGATCGAATTCTCGCTGCGCGACTGCCTCGACCGTGTTTGGCAGTGCGGTACCATTCAGGTGGACTTCTCCATGCCGGGTCGCCTCAGTGCCCAGTTCGTCAACGAGCAGGGTGAGCGCGAAACACCGGTGATGCTGCACCGTGCGATCCTCGGTTCCTTCGAGCGTTTCATCGGTATTCTGATCGAGCACTATGCCGGTGCGCTGCCGGTTTGGCTGTCGCCGCTGCAGGCGGTGGTGATGAATATTACCGACAATCAGGCAGAATACTGTCGTGAACTGGCGGAAAAACTCGAAAAAGTGGGTCTTCGAGCCAATGCGGACTTGAGAAACGAGAAGATCGGCTTTAAAATTCGCGAGCGTACTCTGCAGAAAGTGCCTTACCTGCTTGTGGTAGGTGATAAAGAAGTCGAGTCCGGAACTGTTGCAGTGCGTACGCGCTCCGGTGAGGACTTGGGCACTATGCCGGTCGACGCGCTGGTGGAGAAGCTGGTTCAGGAAGTGAACCGCAAAGGCCGCCAAGCATAATAAAATCGTCAGGAGATAAAGCTATCAGGCGTGATAACAGACGCGGTGGCCGTGCGCCACTGCCGCCGATCAATGAAAATATCCGTGCCACCGAATGCCGTCTGATCGGTGCGGATGGTAATCAGGTCGGTGTTGTTTCGATTTCAGAGGCTCTTGAGCACGCTCAGGAAGCCGAACTTGACCTGGTTCAGATCTCGGATTCTGATCCCATTGTCTGCAAAATCATGGACTATGGTAAGCATCAGTACGAGATGAAGAAGAAAGCAAATGAGGCTAAGAAAAAACAGTCTCAGATGCAGGTCAAAGAAGTGAAATTCCGTCCGGGTACGGAAGAAGGGGATTATCAGGTAAAACTGCGCAACCTGATACGTTTCCTTGAAGCCGGGGACAAGGGCAAGGTTACCTTGCGCTTCCGTGGTCGTGAGATGGCTCACCAGGAGCTGGGCATGCAGCTGATGCAGCGGATCGAAAAAGATCTGGTTGAAATCAGTACTGTAGAACAGCGTCCGAAAATGGAAGGTCGTCAAATGGTCATGGTACTGGCCCCGAAAAAGAAATAGTCACTCGACTGCACAACCCGACGCCGCTCTTCACTGAAGCAGGCGCCGGGTTTTGTTGTTTGTTACGCGTGACTGACTAACAAACGAATGCGTGGAGAAAGTTAATGCCTAAGATCAAAACTGTCCGCGGTGCGGCAAAGCGTTTCAAGAAAACCGCTAACGGCGTGAAGCACAAGCAGGCCTTCAAAAGCCACATTCTGACCAAGAAAAGCACCAAGCGTAAGCGTCAGCTGCGCCCGATGCTGCAGGTTCATGCTGCTGACCAGGCTCTGGTCAAGCGCATGCTGCCGTATCTGTAAGTCTCTCTCGGTCATTATTTAGTTTTTATAGGAAGGAATTGCCATGCCTCGCGTAAAACGTGGTGTACAGGCTCGCGCCCGTCACAAGAAAATCCTGAAACAGGCCAAAGGTTACTACGGTGCTCGTAGCCGTGTATTCCGAGTTGCCAAACAGGCTGTCATCAAAGCTGGTCAGTATGCTTACCGTGACCGTCGTCAGCGTAAGCGTCAGTTCCGCGCACTGTGGATCGCACGTATCAACGCTGCTGCACGCATCAACGGTCTGTCCTACAGCCGCTTCATTGCTGGCCTGAAAAAAGCTCAGATCGAAATCGACCGTAAAGTCCTGGCTGACCTGGCTGTATACGAGCAGGCTGCCTTTGCTGCGGTTGTCGAAAAGGCTAAAGCTGCACTGGCGTAACCCCACCGATTGGTAGGGATGGACGACATCGATGAAGTACGCATGTACGGGCGTTGTCGTCCACATATGATCGAATCAAACAGGGGAAGGGTGCGAGCTCTTCCCCTGTTTTTGTTTGGAGCCGGAAATGGAAAATCTTGAGACCCTGTTGGCACAAGGCAAACAGGCGGTTGCTGAAAGCGATACACTGGCTGCGCTGGACGAGATCCGAGTGCAGTATCTGGGTAAAAAGGGCGAGCTGACCTCGCTGCTGAAAGGTCTGGGTAAGCTGTCTGCCGAGGAGCGTCCCGCAGCCGGTGCCCGTATCAACGAAGCCAAAGAAGCGCTGCAGGCGGATATCACTGCCCGCCGCGAGGCGCTGGAATCCGCGGCGCTGGAAGCCAAGCTGGCGGCTGAAACCGTTGATGTGAGCCTGCCGGGCCGTGGTCAGTCGGTCGGTGGTTTGCACCCGGTGACCCGTACCCTGGAACGTATCGAAGCCTTTTTTGGCAGCATTGGCTACAGCGTTGCCGAAGGTCCCGAGATTGAAGACGACTATCATAACTTCGAAGCGCTGAATATTCCGGCTCACCATCCGGCGCGGGCGATGCATGATACCTTCTACTTTGATGCCCACCGCCTGCTGCGTACCCACACCTCGCCGGTGCAGGTGCGTACCATGGAGTCTCAAGAACCGCCGATCCGTATCATCTGCCCGGGTCGCGTTTACCGTTGCGATTACGACCAGACTCACTCGCCGATGTTCCACCAGGTGGAAGGTCTGCTGGTTGACCGCAACATCACCTTCGCCGACCTCAAGGGCACGCTGGAGCAGTTCCTGCGCGAGTTCTTCGAGGAAGACGTGAAGGTCCGTTTCCGCCCGTCCTACTTCCCGTTCACCGAGCCTTCCATCGAAGTCGACATCGACCGTGGCGATGGCAAATGGCTGGAGGTGCTGGGCTGTGGCATGGTGCACCCGAAAGTCTTCGAGTACTCCGGTATCGACCCGGAGGAGTACACCGGTTTTGCGTTCGGCATGGGCGTTGAGCGTCTGGCGATGCTCCGCTACGGCGTGGACGATCTGCGTCTGTTCTTCGAGAACGATCTGCGCTTCCTCGGCCAGTTCAAGTAAGACGACAACGCACACAAACAGATTTTTCAGGAAAGCAGCATGAAATTCAGTGAACAGTGGTTGCGCGAGCTGGTTCAGCCGCAGATCGGAACTCAGGAACTGGCGGATCAGCTTAGCCTGTCCGGCCTCGAAGTGGATGATGTTGAAGGTGTTGCCGGTGATTTTACCGGTGTGGTCGTGGGCGAAATCCTGACGGCCGAGCAGCACCCCAACGCTGATAAACTGCAGGTTTGTCAGGTTAGCGATGGTGAACAGACGGTACAGGTGGTCTGCGGTGCGCCCAACGCCCGTGCCGGTCTGAAGACCGCTTTTGCTCGTGTCGGTGCAGTACTGCCGGGCAACTTCAAGATCAAGAAAGCGAAACTGCGTCAGGTCGAGTCTTTCGGCATGCTCTGCGCCGAAGACGAGCTGGGCCTGTCCGAGGACCACGGCGGCATCATGGAACTGGCGGCTGATGCGCCGGTGGGCCAGGATATCCGCGAATTCCTCAACCTGAACGACAAGATCATCGACGTCGATCTGACGCCGAACCGCGGCGACTGCCTGAGCATCGCCGGCATGGCCCGTGAAGTGGGTGTGCTGAACAAGGCGGCGGTGACCGAAGTGGCGGCTCCGGCCGTGGCGCCGGTGATCGATGATCGTTTCGATGTTGAACTGGTCGATGGTCATGCCTGCCCGCGTTACCTGGGCCGCGTGATCCGCAACATCAACCCGGGTGTCGCCACGCCGCTGTGGATGCAGGAAAAATTGCGCCGTTCCGGTGTGCGCAGCATCGATCCGGTCGTCGACGTGACCAACTACGTGCTGCTCGAGCTGGGTCAGCCGATGCACGCATTCGACCTGAGCAAGCTCGACAGCGGTATCAAGGTGCGTCTGGCGGAAGAGGGCGAGAAGCTGACCCTGCTGGATGGCCAGGAAGTAGAGCTGAGCATCGATACCCTGGTGATCGCCGATGCCAAGGGTCCGGTGGCCATGGCCGGTATCATGGGTGGCGAGCCGACTTCTGTGACTGACGCTACCCGCGATATCTTCCTCGAAAGCGCCTTCTTTGCACCGCTGGCGATTGCCGGTCGTGCGCGCAGCTATGGCCTGCACACCGATTCATCGCACCGCTTCGAACGTGGCGTGGACTGGCAGCTGCAGCGCAAGGCGATCGAGCGCGCCACGGCTCTGCTGCTGGAGATCGTCGGTGGTGAAGCCGGCCCGGTGATCGAATCCGTGGCCAAAACCGAGCTGCCTGAAGTGCAGCAGGTGCGTCTGCGTCACTCCAAGGTCACCGCGGTATTGGCGCTGGAGATCCCGGCTGCCGAGATTGAAGAGATCCTGACCCGTTTGGGCATGCAGCTGGAAGCGGTCGAAGATGGCTGGCAGGTCACCGTGCCGAGCTACCGTTTCGATATCAGCATCGAAGTCGACCTGATCGAAGAGATCGCCCGTGTCTACGGCTACAACAACCTGCCGGTGCACACGCCGACCGCCAAGCTGCCGATCCCGCCGATCGCCGAGGCGCGCCTGACGCTGCAGTCTCTGCGCCGTCACCTGGTGGCACGTGGCTACCAGGAAGCGATCACCTATAGCTTCATCGAGTCCGAGCTGCAGAAGTCGTTCGACGACCAACACGACGCTATTGCACTGGCCAACCCGATCTCTGCCGAGATGGCGGTGATGCGTACTACCCTGTGGCCGGGTCTGGCGAAAGCGCTGCAGTACAACCAGCACCGTCAGCAGAGCCGCGTGCGCCTGTTCGAAACCGGCCAGCGTTTCTTGCCCAATGCTGATGAGCTGGTACAGGAAAACGTGGTTGCCGGCATTCTGGCCGGTAACCGTGATGCCGAAGGCTGGACTGCGGGTAAGGATAAACTGGATTTCTTCGACGCCAAGGGCGACCTGGAATCCCTGCTGGCACTGAGTGGCTGCGCCGGTCAGTTCAGCTTCGTGGCCGATCGTCACGTCGCGCTGCACCCGGGTCAGACCGCCCGTGTCGAGCGCAATGGTGAAACCGTTGGCTTCATCGGTGCGCTGCACCCATCACTGGTGAAGAAGCTGGATCTGAATGGCCCGGTTTACCTGTTCGAGGTCAGCCTGGAAGCCGTGACTGGTGGCAAGCTGCCACGCTTCAGCTCCCTGTCCAAGTTCCCTGAATCCCGCCGCGATCTGGCGGTGGTCGCTGACCAGGCAACGGCCTTTGACGACATTCGCCAGGTGGTGGAAGCCGAAGCCGGCGAGTTCCTCAAACAGGTCACTCTGTTTGACGTTTATCAAGGCCAAGGTATTGAACCGGGACGAAAAAGTCTGGCTCTGGGCTTGACCTGGCAGCACCCATCGCGCACTCTTAATGAAGAAGAGATCAACAGTGCCGTGAGTGCCGTTGTATCAGCACTCCGCGAGCGTTGTGGTGCAACGTTACGAGAGTAATGACAGGACAGGGTGACCGACATGAGCTCGTTGACCAAAGCCGATATGGCCGAACGCCTCTATGATGAGCTGGGCCTGAACAAGCGTGAAGCCAAAGATATGGTGGATTCCTTCTTCGAGGAAATTCGTGCAAGTCTGGCCCACAACGAGCAAGTGAAACTCTCCGGTTTCGGCAACTTCGACCTGCGCGACAAGCGTGAACGCCCGGGTCGAAACCCCAAAACCGGGGAGGAGGTCCCCATCTCCGCTCGCCGTGTCGTGACCTTCCGGCCGGGGCAGAAACTCAAGGAGCGAGTGGAGATCCATGCCGGAAACCAGCCAGACGGCGTCTGAACTGGGTCCCATCCCCTCCAAACGCTATTTCACCATAGGCGAAGCCGCCGAGCTGTGCCGGCTCAAGCCTCATGTGCTGCGGTACTGGGAGCAGGAGTTTGCCCAGATCCAACCGGTGAAGCGCAACAACCGTCGTTACTATCAGCACAAGGATCTGTTGCTGCTGCGCCAGATTCGAAGCCTGCTGCATGAACAGGGTTACACCATTGCCGGTGCCCGCCAATGGCTGTCAGGTGATACTGCCGGCGATGATGCCGCACGCTATCGCCAACTGCTGCGCCAGACCATCAGCGAGCTGGAAGAGATCCAGGCGCTGCTGAAGTCGGTTTGAATTCGGCGGTAGCAAGCGGATTGATGCTGTCATCCCCGTCAGTGAGCCTTTCACGAAAAAACTCTCCACTGAAAGCTTCCATTTATCAAAAGCTTGGGGTAGTATTTGCAGCCTCTTCGGAACTGATCTTTCAGTTCCCGCCTAGTCGGGGCGTAGCGCAGTCTGGTAGCGCACTTGCATGGGGTGCAAGGGGTCGCAGGTTCAAATCCTGCCGTCCCGACCATTTAAATAAAGAAGTTATATGAATCGCCTTTCGGCGATTTTTTCGTCTATAGGCTCAGCGCTTACAAGCTAAGTCACCAAGCCCAACAAAACCTTCTTGAAAGTCCGTCATTCCCGATTCAACGCTTCCAGCAGCTCAATCTCAAAAATCAGATTCGCATTTGGCGGAATCTTGTCACCGAAGCCGCGCTCGCCATATCCCATCTCCGCAGGCACCAGCAGTTTGCGCTTACCACCCACCTTCATCCCTTTAAGGCCTTCGACCCAGGCGGCGATTACCTTCTTACGGCTCAGCACCGTCTGAAACGGATGGCCCTTGTCGTAGGAGGAATCAAACTCGGTACCGTCTTCCAGAAAGCCGCGATAGTGAGCAGTGATCAGGGCACCGCCTTTTTTTACTTCAGTTCCTGTGCCTTCGATCAGCTCTTCAATAACCAGTTGTTCGAATTCAGCCATGGTTTTTCCCGTGAGTATCAAAAAAGTACGGCCCTGACCCGGCGGCAGGGTGCCAGGTCAGGGCCGGTAAGCAGGCGAAAATCAGTCTTCGCGGCTGGTCACTTCCAGCAGGTGGTAACCGAACTGGGTTTTCACCGGGCCCTGGACTTCATTGATCGGTGCGCTGAAGACGACTTTGTCGAATGCTGGAACCATCTGGCCGGGGCCGAAGCTGCCCAGCTCACCGCCCTGCTGACCTGAAGGGCACTGGGAGTGCTCTTTGGCCAAAGCGGCAAAATCGGCGCCGCCCGCGATTTGATCTTTCAGAGCCTGGCATTCGGCTTCAGTACTGACAAGGATGTGACGTGCGCTTGCGCGTGCCATGGGTTTTCTCCGTAACAATTGGGTTATGAACTTAAGCATAGTCCTGGCTTTTATCGATCGGCGAACTTGATCACTCGATCAGTGCTGATGACCGCCAACGCCATGGGCGTGACCATGGGCGATCTCTTCATCGGTTGCGGCGCGAACATCGACCACTTCAATATCGTAAGTCAGCGTCTTGCCGGCCAGCGGGTGGTTGGTATCGACCAGCACCATCTTCAGGCCCGGTTTGATCACGGTAACCTGGCGCATGCCCTGATCGGTCTGTACCACGGCGACCATGCCGGGTTTCCAGTTGCGAACACCTTTGGGCAGACCCTGCAGGTGCTTGATCGGCACGCGCTGCTGCTGGCCTTCCTGGCGCTCGCCGTAAGCCTGTTCCGGCGTCAGTGTCAGGTGCAGGGTATCGCCAGCGGATTTGCCTGCCAGGGCTTCTTCGATGGCCGGGATCATGCCGTCGTGACCGTGAAGGTAAGCGATGGGATCGGCGCCGTGGTTGGTTTCGATCTGGGTATCGTCAGCATCGGTCAGCGTGTAGAAGAACTGAACCACTGTATTATCGGTAATCTGTGTCACCGCAAGCACCTCGTGCAGCAATTGCGAAATCGTGAAGTATCCGGTTCTATACGCGGCTTGGCAAGAAACCCTAAGGGAGCTACCGGCTCTCTTTGACAATATATCGCGGGTTCACCAGGATGAATTGGGCGAGGATTAAAGGTTATGTTGAATATGCTATCCATCAAGAGCGTCAGTATCGCGATGGCCGTAAACATCTGCATCATTGCGGCTGTCATTGTGAATGGCAGTGGCTGGGCTGCATTGATGGATGCCGAGGTGGTTTTGGGTTTTATAGCCTATGCTTGGCCGTTCCTGCTGCCGATGGTCCTCATCCTCACTCCCCTGGTGGCGCTGGTAGTCGAGGGCGGGTTTGCCTTGTTTGAAAAGGATCCGGATGCGGAAGAGTCCTGACCGCTCGACACCCTTGATTAGCCAGAAGGCCATGCCAAAAAAATGTTAAACAAACCATGTCAGCACAGCTAACGATAGGGTCAGGCGGGCGATCCGGTCGCCAGCTCTATTCATGTGAACTGGCAAGGTTGGCAAGCACTCCGATTCCTGTTTTTTGGAGGTAAGAGTGAGCGCTCTGCACAGGGTTGCACAGAGCGCTCAAGGGGTCTCGCTGGAGAAACCCTGTCCCCCAGTCTCTCAAAGAGTTCACACCATTGGATATGGGAAAAATTCCTAAAGTTTGGACTCTAAGTCCATGAAAAATTTATGGTTAATAGCTTTATTTTATGGGGTGTAAGCGGTTGATTTGTGTTCATGGCTGAAAGAATCGCACCTGCCTCGACGTTGCGGCTAATCGGATGGATACCAGGGCCAGGCTCTGATATCGGCTCTGTGATTTAGTTGAATATTCAACTAATATATCAGCCTGTTTTGGATTATAAATGCCAGTAAATACGGGTGTGAGACAGTATGAGTGGTCACGAAAACAAGAACAAAATGGGCCTGAAACAGGCACTTGCAGCGGTGCAGCAAGGGCTGTGCAGCGCCGAAGAGATCATTGCGGACTGCTTTGATCGGATCGAAGCTCGCGAAGCGGATGTAGGAGCCTGGCAGCACCGGTTGACTCGGGAGGAATGCCTGGATCAGTACCGCTGCAACCGCGAATTCTATGAGCAGAGTCTGCTGAAAGGAATGCCGGTAGGGATCAAGGACATTATCGATACAGCGGATATGCCGACCGAGATGGGGTCGCCCATTCATCAAGGGCGCCGCCCGGTGGATGATGCCAGCTGTGTCACCCTGTTGCGCGAGGCTGGCGCAATCGTGCTGGGTAAAACAGTCACGACCGAGTTCGCCTATTTCCGTCCCGGCAAAACAGCCAACCCGCATGATCTTGAGCGCACCCCGGGTGGCTCTTCCAGTGGCTCTGCAGCCGCGGTCGCCGATGAGATGGTACCTGTCGCGCTGGGCTCTCAGACGGCCGCGTCAGTGATCCGGCCGGCGGCCTATTGCGGTACGGTGGGTTATGTCGGTTCCCGGGGGGAGTTTTCCCTGCGTGGCATTCAGCCGCTGGGGCAGTCGCTGGACTCTCTGGGCCTGTTCAGCCGCCGAGTCGAGGATATAGAGCTGCTGCGTGCCGTCCTGCTGCGCCAGCGTGACCCCCTGAATAGCGCCAGTGCATTGAAGCCGTCAAAGGTCCTCCTGTGCAGCGGACCCGCGATTGGTGAAACCAGTCCTGAGATGATCGCGGCGATTCGCCAAGTGGAAGCGATACTGGTCGAGCAGGGTGTCGAAGTGATCGCGCCGGATCTGGGCACCTGGCTGGGGGATCTGGTGGTTCACCATGGCTGTATTATGGCGTATGAAGCGAGCCGTAATCTGGCCTATGAATCGCGCTTTCCCGAGCAGCTCAGCGAGCCGTTGCACGCGCTGATCGAAACGGGACTGGCGACTTCACGGGACGATTATCTTAAGTCGCTGCACGCGGCGGAAGAGATCCGCCAGCGCCTGTTCTCCGAGTTTGCCGGTGTGGATGCCATTCTGGCACCTGCGGCGCCCGGTGCTGCGCCCGAAGGGCGTGACAAGACAGGCGCGCCACATATGAGCCGTCCCTGGCAGGTGATGGGGTTGCCGGTCGTTACGCTGCCGGGGCTTATGGATGACAATCAGTTACCACTGGGTATCCAGCTGGTGGGGCAGGCGCGGGACGATGATCGCTTGCTGAGCATGGCCCGCTGGCTGGAGTCATGTCTGTCGTCGTAAGCCGATCGACGCCGGTTCAAGGGCAAGCCATAAGGTTCGCAGGGATGCGACGGTCTACCGGGTGTTTGCCCAAATCGGCTTTTTGGACTAAATATTGCTTAATGAAGGCAGATTGGATCTGTAACAGGGGATTGCCTCGGGTTGCCGCTGGTGCTGGATCGGTAGCCAAGGTTGTGGGGGCGACAAGGAGCCGTGTTTGGGAAGGATATTGCTGACGGCGCGACGCTAATATCGGGGGCGCCCCATGCCCATCAAACTGTTCAAGGATTTTGTCGACGGCAGAATCTGTTTTTACTGGTCCGATTATGATGGCCAGCAGGTGAGCCCGACCATGGCGACTCTGCAGGAAGCAGAGGATTGGTGGAAGCAGTACCTGTTTTCGCAATTTGTCGGCTGGGAGCGGCGCCAGTCTATCCTTGATCGGCGCAGCAATCATGACAAGCGCCGTCGTGTGGCCAAGTGGCTCTATCCTGCCTCGGTGGCACACCGCGGTCGCAGAGTCAGCGATCAGCCGGTTCGGGTTGATCAGGACCTGGCGAAGGAAAAAATCCGTCTGTTGAAACGAATCGTGACCCGCAGTTTCGACTCTTCGCACTTGCATCAGCGCTAGTCGGTGCGCTCCCGGGGCACCGGTCATGGCGCCCCGTAAAGCCCTCTATTGTCAAACCTGTTATCCTCCTGAAACGGCTTCCAGGAGTGTTGTCTCGTATGGCGCAAGTCTTGCCATGGACTAGCCCTGCCTGCCGGAGCGGGGTAAGCTGCGAGCCTGCAACGTTTGCCGAGTACAAGACTTCCTTTGTCTCAATGGCGGCTGTCATTGGTCGCATATTGACGGGCCGCGTGATAAATCATGATGCGGGCTCCGGGTGGCATAACGTAGAATGGTCGGATTGGCGAGATGATAGCCAATGTTCAGGTGGCGGGTTTATTTACATCGATTAGCCGCTTTGTGAAGTGATGAAAGAGGATGTTGAGCCTCTCAGAGGCAGGGCCGGTGCTATGCCTTCCCGGTTCTGAGGGCTTACTACAGATTCATGGTAGAAGTGCTAAAGAAAACCAGCATGGCTGAAATCAGCATGGAAAACCTATTGCGGATTTTCACCGTTCCAGAAGCGCCGGGGTCTACGCTGAACCGTCTGGACAATGATATTTCAGCGAATCTCGCCGGCTTCCTGCAGGAGCATATCGTTGCAGAAGAAGCCGATCTGGTAAAAATTGAGCAAGACTTCAACGATACTCGGATACCGGAAGATCCTATCTTTGTATCCGAACATGCCGAATTTCTGCTTGATAAGGTGGTGGCGCAGTCTGTTCATACCTCGTCGCCGAGCTTCGTCGGTCACATGACCTCGGCGTTGCCCTATTTCATGATCCCGCTGTCGAAGATCATGATCGCTCTGAACCAGAACCTGGTGAAGACCGAAACATCCAAGGCGTTCACACCGCTCGAGCGCCAGGTACTGGGCATGCTGCATCGACTGACCTACGGGCAGTCCTCGGAGTTTTACGATACCTGGTTGCATCATGGCCGCAAGCGACTCGGTGCCTTCTGTTCGGGTGGTACCGTCGCCAACATCACGGCGTTGTGGACAGCCCGGAACCGGGCGTTCGGTCCGGACGGTAATTTCCCCGGCATTAATCACAGTGGTATTTTCGGTGCCATGCGCCATTACGGCTGTGAAGGTGCTGCCGTGCTGGTGTCGGAGCGCGGTCACTATTCGCTGTCCAAGGCGGCCGATGTGCTGGGTATCGGGCGTGAAAACCTGGTTTCCGTCGAAACGGACAGTCACAACCGTATCTGTCTTGATGCACTCGAACGCAAGATCGAGGAGTTGAAGCAGCAGCGGATACGTCCTTTTGCGCTGGTCGGTATCGCGGGTACCACTGAGACCGGCAACATCGACCCGCTGGACAAGCTGGCCGACATCGCCGAAGCGCACGATTTGCATTTCCATGTCGATGCCGCCTGGGGCGGGCCTACGCTGTTTTCCGATCGCTATCGCCCGCTGCTGAAAGGGATCGAGCGTGCTGACTCGGTGACCATTGATGCGCACAAACAGCTCTATGTGCCCATGGGCGTCGGTTTGGTTCTGTTCCGTGATCCGTCGATGCTGGAAAGCATTGAGCATCATGCTCAGTACATTATCCGCCAGGGCTCAAAGGATCTCGGCAGTACCACGCTTGAGGGCTCGAGACCCGGAATGGCAATGCTGGTACATGCCGGCCTGAAAATCATCAGTCGTCGCGGTTACGCCATGCTGATCGAAAAAGGCATCGAGCTGGCACGACGCTTCGCTGACCGTATTGCCTCACTGGAAGACTTCGAGCTGGTGTCCGAGCCGGAACTCAATATCTTTACCTACCGTTGGGTGCCCGCTGAAGTGCAGGCACGGCTGCGTGATGCGGATGAAGGCCAGCGTCAGCGCATCAACGAGGTGCTGAGCCGCATCACTCAGGCGATCCAGAAGGAGCAGCGTGAACGGGGCAAGGCCTTCGTGTCGCGTACCCGGCTGAAGCCTGAATGCTATGGTCAGCAGGCGATCACGGTGTTCAGGGTGGTGCTGGCTAACCCTTTGACCACCGATGAAGTGCTGCGCGAGGTTCTCGAGGAGCAGCGGGAGATTGCTGCCGGCATGAAGGACAGTGCCAATATGCAGGAGCTGATGGGGCTGGTGGCACTGCCGGCCTGATGCAGCCATGAACGGTCCCGGGAAAATGGATTTTCCCTGGGGCCGCAGTATGCATGTGCTACACCAATAGCTTGCCTGTGGCCCGGATCAACCGCCAGTGAGTCGGATATGAGTGTTGAACAGGAGGGGTATAACTGGGGGAGTGGTACGTCAGAAAAAACAAAAGGGCGTATCGTCCTGAGTACGCCCTCTCTTCAGCAATCCTTTTCCATGTGGCAATGCATCCTGCTGTCCCTGTTGCCACTTGTGCCGAGTTCCGCTGCCAATCCCTTGCAGCCCTGAACTTGTGAAGCATTATAGAAACAGCAGCCCGAATAGAGATATAGGAGTTTTTCCTATTTTGCCTGAAGCCTGGGGGTGAGTAGCGGGTGTGCGGCCTTAGGCGTTGACATGGCTCTGGACTCTATTGATGGGGCGTTCAGCGGATGGTCTCGCCATCTCGCGCCACTGACAGGCCCGCCGGCAGCTCATGATCCATTATCCAGGCATCCATCTCATGACCAATGTGGGTCAGCCAGGTGCTTTTTGGCTGCAGGCGTTGATGAACTGCCACGACCAGGTTCAGGTCGTTGTGGTTGCGAGGCGGTTCGGGGCGTGGCGGCTGGCTGCAGTCGATAACCATCTCCAGCTCATCGAAGTCTTCCAAAAAACGTGCAGTGTCTTCCGGCAGGCCAACGGTATCGGTCAGGTAGGCGATACGCCGTCCGCCATGCTCAAACAGGTAGCCGAAGGTGGGTTTGGAGTGCTGCAGCGGCAGCGGGGTGACCTGCACCTCGCCCAGCATGAAAGGTTTGAATGGCTGCAGCGGCGGGCGAAAGTCGAGAATGCCGGGGTGCTTGAGCAGGTCGGCACAACCATCTCGATCGTCCGGGCCATACACTGGAATGCTGTCGTTGAGTCCCCAGCGCAGATGGAACAGCCCCTGCACATGATCCACATGGTAATGGGTCAGCAGGATGGCGTGCAGGTCGCCGGGCGCGAAACGTTCGGCCAGATCGGTCAGGCCTCCGTCGATCAGCATGCGCTGATCACCCAGTTCAAACAGTGCACTGCAGGGCTTGCGGCGCAGGCTTCCGTTCTGGCGTGCAGCTGAGCAGGCCGGGCAGTCGCAGCCGTAAACCGGTACCTGACGTACATCGCCGGTGCCGAGAAAGGTCAGTTTCATGCTGTTCCTCGTGTGGTTGAGTCAGGCATCCGCGGCTTGCAGGCTGTTGGCGGTGACCACGGCGAGCAGGGCATCGATACCGTCCTGCAGGCTGCCGTTGTTGCTGACATGCAGGGTACACTCCGGCATCTGTGCCACCATCTGCGCATGGCGCGCCAGGCGGCACTCGATCTCCTCGGGCGTTTCCCGGCCGCGCTTGGTCAGGCGCTGGCGCAGCTTGTTCACATCCACATCGACCAGTACCGGCACCAGCTCGTCGTACATCGCCATCGCCCTGGGCAGGTACTCGCGTGAGCCATTGATCAGCACGTTGGCACCGGAGTCGAGCCAGGCGTCAATCTCGTTGCCGATACCGTAGTGATAGCCGTGGGAGTACCAGTGCATGGCAAACAGCCCCAGCTCCTCGCGCAGATGAAATTCGGCTTCGCTGAGGTGGATATGGTTTTCGCCACCGGCATTCGCCGCCCGGGTGATGTAACGGTGGGCGATGCAGCAGCGCAGCTGCGCCGGCAGTTGCCGGCGACAGCCCTCGAGAAGAGAGTCCTTGCCGGAGCCCGAGGCTCCGACCAGATAGAAAAGTGTGCCTCTGACCATCAGAACACCCGCTTGCCCTTGCACCAGACCCGTTCCACCAGCGGCATCACCGAGTGGCTGTTGACCTGTACCAGGTCGGCACGCCGGCCGATTTCCAGTACGCCACGATCATGCAGGTTGGCCGCTTCTGCCGGATTGGCGGTGACCAGCCTGATCGCCTGTGCCAGATCGTAATCGTTGTCCTCCATGTTGGCCACCATGAACGCCGCCTGCACCAGGGCCGAGGGGTAGTAGTCGGAGCTGAGGATATCCAGCACACCGGCCTTGGCCAGGTCTTTCGCTGCAATGTTGCCCGAGTGGGAACCGCCACGGACGATATTGGGCGCGCCCATCAGCACTTTCAGGCCCAGTTCGTGAGACGCCCGTGCAGCTTCCAGCGTAGTCGGGAATTCGGCCACCTGCATGCCCAGATCAGCAGACTCCTGTGCATGGGCCAGAGTAGCATCGTCGTGACTGGCGATGGCGATACCGCGATCGTGGCACACCTCGCAGATGCGGCGACGGAACGGATCGGCGTATTGGGCGCTGTTGGCCTGCTGCAGCGCGATAAAGTCATCCATCTGCGCGTCGGTCAGGCCGTACTTGATCATGTAGTACTCGCGGTACTTGGGAATGTTCTCCGGCGGGAACTGGCGCTGACCGGGAGCGTGGTCCATCACCGACACCAGCTTGACCAGATCTTCGCCGACGTAACGCTCGAACAGCTCCATCAGGCCCGGATAGCTGACTTCGCAGCGCAGGTGCAGCAGATGGTTGGCGCGGTTGAGGCCGACGCGCTCGGATTCGATGATCGCCTTGATCATCGCATCCAGCTTCTCGACACGGGTGCTTTCGCCGATGATGTCGCCCAGTGCCACCGAGTCGAAGGAGGTGGTGATACCCGCCGCGATCAGCTGGGCATCATGGGTCGCCATCGCCATGTGCGCCGGCCAGTCTACCTTGGGGCGCGGGGTGAAGTACTTTTCCTGGTTGTCGGTGTGCAGCTCCACCAGGCCGGGCATCAGGTGTTCGCCGTCCAGGTTATCGGCCTGGGGCAGCTGGCTGATCTCCTGGTTGATCTCGGCGATCTCGCCGTCGCGGATCACCAGGGTGCCGGTGACCACTTCGTCGCGCAGGATCAGGCGGGCATTGGTCAGAATCTGTTCTTTCATCTCTATGTCTCTTGCTTGCGCAGGGCTGTCTATTAGTTCAGATCGCTTTGATATCAACGAGGCGGTCGGCGACCGCTTCACGTACGTCTTCGTCATGGAAGATGCCGACGACGGCAGCCCCTCGGGCCTTGGCTTCACGGATCAGTTCCACTACCACCTGGCGATTGGTGGCATCCAGTGAAGCGGTGGGCTCGTCCAGTAGCAGGATCGGGTAGTCGACGATGAAGCCGCGGGCAATATTGACGCGCTGCTGCTCACCGCCGGAGAAGGTGCCCGGCGCCAGCGACCAGAGCCGCTCCGGCACGTTAAGCCGCTGCAGCAGGTGTTTCGCCTTGGCTTCGCAGAGGGCGGCATCCACGCCCAGATCCAGCAGCGGCTGCATCACCACCTCCAGTGTGGGTACACGCGGAATCACGCGCAGGAACTGGGACACATAGCCCAGCGTCTGGCGGCGCAGGGCGATAATGCGGCGCGGCAGCGCCGAGGTGATCTCCACCATCTGTTCACCGTCACGCAGACGGATCTCGCCGTCATCCACGGAATAGTTGGCGTACAGCGCTTTCAAAAAGGTACTTTTGCCGGCACCGGACTGGCCGTGCAGCACCACGCATTCACCGGCCTGTACCTGCAGGCTGGCATTGTCGAGCACGCCGAAGCTGGCGCCGCCCTGGTTGTGCAGGGTGAAGCTTTTCTCTACCCCGGACACATCGATCATCAGTTGGCTTGCAGTCATGGGAGCCTCTTAATTCTGCAGAATGGATGACACCAGCAACTGGGTGTACGGGTGCTGGGGATCGTCCAGAACCTGATCGGTCAGACCGGTCTCGACCACCTGGCCACGGCGCATCACCATCAGTCGGTGCGCCAGCAGGCGGGCTACGGCCAGATCGTGGGTGACGATGATTACCGACAGTCCCAGACGGGACACCAGGTTGCGCAGCAGGTCGAGCAGCTTTGCCTGCACGGATACATCCAGCCCGCCAGTGGGCTCATCCATGAAGATCAACTTGGGATGGGTGACCAGATTGCGCGCAATCTGCAAGCGCTGCTGCATGCCGCCGGAGAACTGACTGGGGCGGTCGTCGATACGGCCGGTATCGATCTCCACTGCGGTCAGCCATTCTTCGGCCTTGGAGCGGATGTCGCCGTAGTGACGCTCACCCACCGCCATCAGCCGCTCGCCGATATTGGCACCCGCGCTGACATTCATGCGCAGGCCGTCACGGGCGTGCTGGTGTACGATGCCCCACTCGGAACGCATCAGTACCCGACGCCTGGACTCCTCGCAGGCGTACAGATCGATCTCGTCGAACTGCTCGCTGTTATACAGCACCTGGCCGGAGTCCGGCGTCAGTCGCGCCGACAGGCAGCTGAGCAGGGTCGACTTGCCGGAGCCGGACTCGCCGACGATGCCAAGCACTTCACCCGGGTAGAGGTCGAAGCTGATGTCGCCACAGCCCTTGCCCGGGGCGTAGAACTTGTTCAGCTCGCGCACGCTCAGCAGTGGCGCGATATCCTGCCACCCATTTTGAAATTCTGGCTGGTCCTTAAACTCTTGCTGCAATGCGGTTTCCAGTGCCTGCTGTACGCCGGCGTCAGACTGCACCGCGTCGATCACCTTGTTCATTGTTCGGTCTCCAGTTGCCCTTTCTGATCAGGTGCGGTCTGGTTCAGGGCTGCAGGTGCTTCACCCACAAAGCCTTCGGCTACACGCTCGCGGCAGTAGTCGGTATCGGAGCAGACAAACATCTTGCTGCCGGCATCATCGATGATCACTTCATCCAGGAAGCTGTGGTCACAGCCGCAGATGGAGCAGGCTTCCTCCCAGCTTTGTACCTCGAACGGATGATCGTCGAAGTCCAGGCTTTCCACCTGCGTAAACGGCGGCACGGCGTAGATGCGCTTCTCGAAACCGGCACCGAACAGCTGCAGCGCCGGCATCATGCTCATCTTCGGGTTGTCGAATTTCGGGATCGGCGACGGGTCCATCATGTAGCGGCTATTCACCATCACCGGGTAGTCGTAACTGGTGGCGATATGGCCGAACCGGGCCACGTCCTCGTACAGTTTCACCTGCATGGCACCGTACTCACTGAGCGCATGCATCTTGCGGGTTTCGCTCTCGCGCGGCTCGATAAAGCGCAGCGGCTCGGGGATAGGCACCTGGTAGATCAGGATCTGATCCGCCTGCAGCGGGCGTTCCGGGATGCGGTGGCGGGTCTGGATCAGCGTCGCTTCGGCGGTCTGCTCGGTGGTCTCCACGCCTGCGGTGTGAGCGAAGAAACGACGGATGCTGACCGCGTTGGTGGTGTCGTCGGCGCCCTGATCGATTACCTTCAGCTTGTCGGCCTCACCGATCACGCTGGCGGTCACCTGCATGCCGCCGGTGCCCCAGCCGTGGGGCAGCGGCATCTCGCGGCCACCGAACGGCACCTGGTAGCCGGGAATGGCCACGCCCTTGAGGATGGCGCGACGGATCATGCGCTTGGACTGCTCGTCCAGATAGGCAAAGTTGTAGCCGGTAGCGGTGCTCATGCGTCGGCCTCCTGTGCGTTGGTTTGCGTGCCTTGCCCCTGCCCCTTGCGCAGGCGGCGGATCATCTCCAGCTCGGACTGGAAGTCGACGTAGTGCGGCAGCTTCAGGTGCGATACGAAGCCGTTGGCGGAGACACAGTCGGTGTGCGACAGCACGAACTCCTGATCCTGGGTCGGGTAGAGCACTTCCTCGCCCAGCTCCTCGGCGCGCAGGGCGCGTTCCACCAGCGCTACCGACATCGCCTTGCGTTCGGCACGGCCAAAGGCGATACCGTAGCCGCGGGTGAACTGCGGCGGCAGGTCCTTGGAGCCGTGGAACTGGTTGACCATTTCGCTCTCGGTCAGCAGCACTTCGCCCACCTCGATCGGGAAGCCCAGTTCCTCGGGCACCAGCTCGACGCTGACGTGACCGGTGCGCATCTCACCGGAGAAGGGGTGGCTGTCACCGTAGCCGCGCATGGAGGCGTAGCTCAGGGACAGCAGGAAGCCCTCGTCACCGCGGATCAGGTTCTGCAGGCGCACGGCGCGCTCGGCCGGGTAGTTGACCGGTTCGCGGGTCAGGTCGCGGGGCGTCTGGTCGTCCTGGCCTGCTTCACGGCTCTGTTCGATCAGGCCTTCCTTGTTGAGCAGCTCCAGCACGCGCGGGCAGCTGTTGCCGGCGGCCAGTGCTTCAGACAGGGCATTGGCTTCTTCCGGAGCGACTTCCGCTTCGCCCGCCGCCAGCAGACTGAAATCCAGCAGGCGGTGGGTGTAGTCATAGGTAGAGCCCAGGATCTGGCCGCCCGGCAGGTCCTTGAAGGTGCCGGAGATGCGGCGTTCGATCTGCATCTGTTCGGTATCCAGCGGCTCGCTGTAACCGAAGCGGGGCAGGGTGGTGCGGTAGGCGCGCAGCAGGAAGATCGCTTCTACCGCATCGCCGCTGGCCTGTTTCAGCGCCAGTGCCGCCAGTTCGGGATCGTAGACCGAGCCTTCGTTCATCACCCGGTCTACGGCCAGCGGCAGCTGCTGACGAATCTGGTCAATACTCAGTTCGGCAATGGCGCTGTCGCCACGGCGCTGAGTGCGCATCAGGGCATGGGCGTTATCGATCGCCTTCTCACCGCCCTTTACGGCTACATACATCAGCAGGTCTCCTGTTGTTGGTTGGCGCAGGGCTGTATAGAAGTGGTGCGTGGCAGCGCGGTCAGTCGGTTGTCGCAGCACCAGAAGGTGTCGATACCCAGCGGGAAGCGCTGGCGGCTGCGGATCAGATCACTGCGGAAGGGCTCGCTCAGGCCGGCAATGCGCAGTGTGCGGGTGTGCTCGATACCAGGGCCGCTCAGGGTCCAGTGTGCCTCCTCGCTTAACGCCGGCACCTGTACCATCAGCGTGGTGGAACGGTCCGGGTATTCCGCCGTGCCCCAGTTCAGTTCGGCCAGCAGCGGCAATTCACTGTGCAGGGCGATGGCAAAGTCAGCATCAGAGGGGTTATCCACCAGTGGACACTGACAGTGGAAACGCAAATTGCTGATCACCGCATCGCTGCTGGCCAGCGCAGGGCTGAGCCAGACCGGGGTGTCGGGGTCGAGCAGGCTCAGGGCCAGCTGCCAGGTGGACAGATCCAGCCCCTTGGGCGCCTGCTCTACATAATCAATCTGCATCAGCGTGCCCGGTTCGCTCATCGCCTTGAGCGCGGCGCGGAACACCTGCTGGGATGCCTGTACCGGATCGGCGAAGCCGGCGATCAGTTCGTTGCTGCTGACAGCCATCAGTCTTCTCCTCGTACCAGGGTAAAGAAATCCACACGGGTGCTGTTGGCCCGGGCCGCACGCTGCTGGCGCTCGGCATCCAGCTCAGCCTGCAGGGGCGCGATCAGCTCACGCTGCAGCAGCGACTGAGTGCGCTCTTCCTGCAGCAGGGCATCGGCCAGGGCGGCGGTGATCGCATGCTGGCTGTTGCGGCCGGTGACATAGCTGACGCCAAGAGTGCCGCTGGCCAGGCGTACGGCACAGCGAGTCAGGGTCATCTCGCCCAGGTTGAACGGCTGGCCACTGCCGCCGACACGGCCGCGCAGCATGGTCAGACCGGTTTCCGGCTTGCGGATAAACTGGTATTCGGGTTCCAGCGACAGCGTCTGCCAGCGCTGCTGCAACGCCTCGACGGTCGATTTGGCCAGTATGCCCATCCAGTGCTGGCGGGCACGGGTTTCAGGGGATTCCTGCTGTTGCTCAACAGACATGGTGCTATCCATTTGGTGGTGTTGAATCGTTTCGATGGCGCTATTCTGCTGAGGGAAGGGGGCGGAAAAAATGGAGGGTTTCTGTATCGATGACCGAGAAATACTAATGTCGACCTGTCGAGCCTGAGCAGATGCTGTCTGGCGCTCAGGGCCTGTGCTGGCAGGAGCTGGAAAGATTTTTATTGCGGCTGGGCTGACATATTCCTGCCACATGGCTCTGTTAGAGCGGCGATAAGCCGGGCCACGGGCGGGCAACAGTCGAAGGAAAAGGGTGACTGTGGATTAGCGGCACTGATGGCAGTGCCGCTTTAGCGAGCGTTGAGTCCGGGCGTTAGAAAACCCGGGTACCTTAGATCTTGCCGTGAATCGCCGGTTCAGGGTTGGGCTCGCGACTGGACAGGATCTCGAAGTCGCAGCCTTCATGGGCCTGGCTGACGTTATCGTTGAACAGCAGCCCCCAGCCACGCTTGAAGTGCGGTGCAGGGGGGGCCCAGGCCTGACGGCGCTGATCCAGTTCCGCTTCATCCACATGCAGGGTGATGCTGCGCTCGGGGATATTGATCTCGATCTCGTCACCGTTCTGCACCAGCGCCAGGGGGCCGCCGATATAAGCCTCAGGGCTCACATGCAGTACACAGGTGCCAAAACTGGTTCCGCTCATCCGCGCGTCACTGATACGTACCATGTCACGTACGCCCTGCTCAACCATCTTTTTCGGAATCGGCAGCATGCCGTTCTCGGCCATGCCCGGCCCGCCCTTGGGGCCGACATTACGCAGGATCAGCACGCTGGAGGGATCCACCTCCAGATCAGGCGAATGAATACGTGCAGCCAGATCATTGGCATTCTCAAATACCACGGCCTTGCCGCGATGTTTCTGTAGAGCCGGGTCTGAAGCACTGGGTTTAATCACACACCCATTGGGCGCCAGGTTGCCTTTCAGCACGGCCAATGCCTCGGTGGCCACAGGGTTGTCGAGTGAGCGGATGATATCGTCGTTTTCCACCCGGGCACCCTCAATGTTCTCGCCCAGTGTCTGACCGGTAACCGTCAGGCAGTCCAGATCCAGCAGTGCCGTCATGTTGCTGAGCATGGCAGGCAAGCCCCCGGCATCGGCAAACTCCGGCATGATGTATTCACCGGAAGGCTGCACGTTGGCCAGTACCGGTACTTGCTTGCCGATGGCGTCAAAGTCCTCCAGCGTGAAGCTGGCGCCGGCACGGCGTGCCAGGGCGATGAGGTGAATGGTGGCATTGGTGGACCCGCCCAGTGCGACACAGGTCTTGGCCGCATTGGTGAACGACTGGTTGGTCAGGATATCGCTGGGCTTGAGGTCATCCCACACCATCTCGACCACGCGACGCCCGGCGGCAGCCGCCAGCTGATGGCCACGGGAATCCATGGCCGGTACCGACGAGGCGCCCGGAAGGGACAGGCCCAGCACCTCGGCAAGCGCGGTCATGGTGGAGGCGGTGCCCATGACATTACAGGTGCCGGGTGAACTCCAGATCTTCTGCTCTACGGTTTGCCACTCCTGCGGGGAAAGCTTGCCGGCGATCAGTTCCGGCGCCCAGCGGAAGGCACCGGTACCACTGCCGAAACGTTCCCCGCGGAAGGTCGCCCCCATGGTGAAACCGGCCGGGCAGTAGATGGTGGGCAGGTTCATGCTGATTGCGCCCAGCAGCAAGCCTGGAGTGGTCTTGTCACAGCCGCCGAGCAGAATCGCGCCATCGATCGGGTGGCAGCGCAGCAGCTCCTCGGTTTCCATCGCCAGGAAGTTGCGATACAGCATGGAGGAGGGCTTAACGTACCCTTCCCCCAGCGACATGGCGGGCAGTTCGACCGGGAAGCCTCCGGCTTGCCAGACGCCACGCTTGACCGCTTCGGCACGCTCTTTCAAATGGGCGTGGCAGGGGTTCATGTCGCTCCAGGTGTTGATGATGCCGATGACCGGCTTGCCTTCGAACTCTTCACGGCCGTAACCCGCCTGCAGTGCATGGCCGGTATGTTCAGTAGACTGGGGCGTGCCGCCAAACCAGCGTCGGCTGCGCAGCTGCTCAATTGTTTTTTTTGTCATGAGTGCAGACCTTTGAGGGGAGGGCTGCCGGACACCAGGCATCCGGCAGTCTAGGGAATGTCTTCAGCCGCCGAGTACGACTCAGTAGCCACCGCGTGCCTTGGGTGCATCCGCAGCATCCTCACCACGTGCCGTGGTTAGTGCCTGCAACGCCCCTGCACGAATAAAGCTGATATCGGTGCCGATAGACGCGAAGGTGAAGCCTTTCTTCATGGAATCGGCCGCCATCTCGGCGTTGTAGCCGAAGATGCCGCTGGCCAGGTCGTGGGTTTCGCACGCCTTGAGAATATTGGCGATGGCCGTGCCGAAGGCCGGGTCGGCGAAGTTGCCCGGTGCCAGGCCGAGGCCGTAGCAAAGGTCCATGGGGCCGACAAAGAGGCCATCCACACCTTCCACGGCGGCGATCTCTTCCAGGTTGCGCAGCCCTTCCTCGGTTTCGATCATCATCAGGCAGGCGACCTGCTCATTTGCGGTGGCCAGGTAACCGGGGCCTTCCAGCATGGCGTCGCGCATGGGGCCGCAGGAACGGCTGCCCATCGGCGGGTAGCGGCAGGCCGAAATTGCACGGCGGGCATCTTCTGCCGTGTTCACCATCGGCACGATGACACCCTGGGCGCCGGCATCCAGCGCCTTGCCGATCTGGTCCGGCTGATTGGCGGCCACGCGTACCAGCGGCGTGACGGGCACACCGGTGACCGCGGGCAGCAGGCGGGTCAGATCGCTGTAGTCCATCAGACCGTGCTGCAGGTCAAAACAGATCCAGTCCACCTCCATCCGACACAACATTTCGGCCATGTGGATATCGGGCAGGTTGGACCAGATGCCAAGGCTGGATTCCTTGGCGCGCCATTTTTGCAATGCGAGGTTAAGCATGGAGTGATTTCTCTGTCTTGTTGTTATGACAAGGCGAGTCTTCAGCCTTCGGCAGTCCCGGGGACAGGCCCTTGGAGATGGGGGCTCACCGCCTTTTGGTGTAACCTAGCTCATGCATGGCAGGAAAAATGTCAGAAAGCTGACAATTGAGAGAATTCGCCCTGCCGACGGACCAAAACGATGGCGGCCCTACAGCATGAGAACGATTCCGAATCTGCATGATTTTGTCCACCTGCTGCCGGATGCCATCCAGGACGAGATTCGGCAGCTGAGTGTTGAACGCAACCTGCGCAAGGGTGAAACGCTCTACTGCAAGGGTGACCCCTCCATCGAGCTCTACCGAGTGATCGAAGGTGCGATAAAACTGTGCATCTACTCCCGCGATGGTCGGGAGCATGTGGTCGGAGAGCTGTTGCCGGGTGACTGTCTGGGCGAAATGGGATTGATGGATGGCTTGCCGCGCGGCACTAACGCCGTGGCTTCCCGGGACTCACGTATCAGCGTGCTGAGCAAGCGCAATTTCGATGACCTCTATAACCGGCACCCGGTGATCAGCCAGCAGCTGAACGTGATGCTGTGCCGGCGCCTGCGCGTTTCCTTTACGCTGAACGAAGACAACTTCGGGCTCCGGCTCCGTGAACGCCTGGCCCGCGTATTGCACCGTCTGGCCTACAGTCATGGCCACCCGGACGAACAGGGCCGAACCTGCATCAAAATCTCCCATGAGGCGCTGAGCAAAATGGTCGGGGCCTCACGCCAGACGGTCAGTACAGAGCTGAAGTCCTTCGAACGTGAAGGCAGCATACGGCTGCAGTACGGCAGGATCCTGATCTCTGACCTCAAGGCCTTTGGTGACCGGTATGAAGCCGAGGCAGGTATCGAACAGGTTTCCCCGTCGTATGGAAGGCAATAGGCCTGTGGTGACAGACCAGTGGCTGGCTATTCCTGCCGCTACACGCCATGACAGGGTAATGGCCGCGTAATATCTGGCTACAGGCCGGGACTTTCAACTGTTTGAGAAAAAAGTCTTATCACCACATAATGGCACACTGTGTTCCGAAAAAGGCCCTTCTTAATATGACATCCAAACGTGCTGGACGAGGCCCATCCGTTACTCGAGTAATGGATATTGTCGAGGCCGTATCATCGCTTGAGCAGCCCATGTCACCCGCTGATTTGGCGTTTTACCTGGATATTCCCAAGGCAAGCCTGCATCGTCTGCTGCTGCAGCTGGAGGAAGACGGGTATGTGCAGACCAACATGCGCGGTAAAGTCGTCCCCGGTCAGCGAATGTACAGAATGGCTTTGGGAGTTCTGCACAGCAGTCGTTATCAGTTGCAGCGCCAGGCAATTCTGCAGCGTCTGGGCAGGCAACTGGATGAGGCGTGCGGGATCGCCATCCCGGATGGCACCGAAATGGTGTACTACGACCGCGTCGAGTCCAGCTGGCCGCTCCAGTTCAACCTCAAGACCGGGAGTCGCGTGCCGCTGTGGTGTACTTCCAGTGGCAAGCTGTATCTGAGCTCTCTTCCCAAGAGCATGCGCCACCGGGTTATCCACAACCTGCCGCTGGAGAAATATTCCCGGCATACGCTGACCGATCCCGAGTCTCTGGAGGAATCACTGCTGTCGATACGGGAGCAGGAGATGGGAATCGACAACGAGGAGTACATCGACGGTATGGTTGGCTGTGCCGTTCCGATAAAGAATGCCGAAGGGCAGTTTATTGCCAGCCTGTATACGCATGTTCCAGTGGTCAGGAAAAGCCTGAATGAACTCAAGGCCTTTGAACCCCAGTTGCGCCAGGCCGCAGCGGAAATCAGCAATCTGGTGAACTCGCCGGATACCGATACCGGCGAGTGAAAGTCGGTTCCCGGCCAGCGGCGCGCTGAACGGGAGCCGGTTTGAGTGCAGGCCAGCCTGCCGGTCAGGGACCGGGAGGCTGGCATAGGGCCATCAGGCCGGGAAGGAGAAGTCAGCCCCTTCGCGAACGCCGCTGGATGGCCAGCGCTGGGTAATGGTTTTGCGCTTGGTGTAGAAGCGGACCGCATCGGGGCCGTAGGCATGCAGGTCACCGAACAACGAACGCTTCCAGCCGCCAAAGCTATGGTAGGCCACGGGCACCGGTAGCGGTACGTTGATGCCGACCATGCCGACCTTGATATTGTCGCTGAAGTAGCGAGCGGCTTCGCCATCACGGGTGAAGATGCAGGTACCGTTACCATATTCATGGTCATCGATCATCTGCATGGCCTCTTCCATGGAATTGACGCGTACCACGACCAGTACCGGGCCGAAGATCTCTTCCTTGTAGCAGGTCATGGCGGTGGTGACCTGGTCAATCAGCGTGCCTCCGACGAAGAAGCCGTCCTCGTGTCCCGGGACCTGCACATCGCGACCGTCCACTACGATGGTGGCGCCCTGCTCGGCGGCGCTGCCGATATAGCCTTTCACCTTCTCCATATGCTCGCGGGTGATCAGCGGCCCGAAATCATTGCTGTCATCGGTATAGGCCCCCACCTTAAGGCTCTGCATCCGCTCCTTCATCTTGGCGACCAGCTGGTCCGCTGCACTGTCACCGACGGTTACCGCGACCGAAATCGCCATGCAGCGTTCACCGGATGAGCCGAAAGCTGCGCCGGTGAGAACGTTGACGGCGTTGTCCATGTCCGCATCCGGCATCACGATGGCGTGGTTCTTGGCGCCGCCCAGTGCCTGGCAACGTTTGCCGTGGGCGCTGGCGGTTGTATAGATATACTCGGCTATCGGGGTGGAGCCCACGAAGCTGACAGCCTGAATGCGCGGCTCCGACAGCAGCACATCCACAGCTTCCTTGTCGCCATTGACTACGTTCAGTACGCCTTCCGGCAAGCCGGCTTCATATAGTAGTTCGGCAACGAGCATGGCTGATGACGGGTTGCGCTCTGAGGGCTTGAGCACGAAGGTGTTGCCGCAGACGATCGCCATCGGGTACATCCACAGGGGCACCATGGCCGGGAAGTTGAACGGTGTGATGCCAGCAACCACGCCCAGGGGCTGGAACTCGCTCCAGCAGTCGATGGCAGGACCGACGTTCTTGCTGTGTTCGCCCTTCAGCAATTCGGGGGCGTAGCAGGCGTATTCAACACACTCGATACCGCGCTGCAGCTCCCCCTTGGCATCGTGGCCGATCTTGCCATGCTCTTCACCGACCAGCTCGGCCAGACGGTCGGCATTCTGCTCCAGCAGTTCCTTGAAGCGGAACATGATGGCGGCGCGCTTCTGAGGCGGGGTGTTGCGCCAGGCAGGGTAGGCAGCTTCAGCGGCACTGATTGCCTCTTCGACGGTTTCCCGGCTGGCCATGGCGACATACTTGCTGATGGCGCCGGTGGCCGGGTTATACACCGGGGCAACGCGGTCGTTGGTGTCCAGGCGGGAAGGGCGGTTGTTGATCAGATGTCCGATAGTGTTCATGGTTAACCTCTTATTTTTTCCAAAGGGCTTGGTAAATTTCAACGATCTCGTCCCGGGTTGGGATGCGGGGATTGTTGTTGGGAGAGCCAGAACTGAGAGCCTGGGAGGCCATCTCTTCAGTAACTGACATGAAATGTTCTTCTTCGATACCGAACTGTGCCGGGGTCGGAACCTGCAGTTCGTCGTTCAGGGCAACGAGTTCCGCCAGCAGTTTGCCAGTGGCAGTCTCGGTGTTGTCCTCCTGTTCGGCGACACCGATAGCACGGGCGCAATCGGCGTAACGTTCAGGTGCGGCCGGGATCGAAAAGGCGGTGACGCTTGGCAGCAGCATGGCGTTGGAGAGTCCGTGAGGGACGTGGAAAAAGGCCCCGATCGGTCGGCTCATGCCGTGTACCAGGGCAACCGAAGCGTTGGAAAAGGCGATGCCGGCCAGGGTTGAGCCCAGCATCATCGCTTCTCGGGCCTGTTGGTCCTGGCCGTTGTGGTATGCGCGCCTCAGGTTGGGACCCAGCAGGCGCATGGCAGCCAGAGCCTGGGAATCGCTGTAGGCATTGGCCTTGCGGCTGACATAGGCCTCCATGGCGTGGGTCAGTGCATCGATACCGGTATCGGCGGTGATGCGTGCCGGCAGGCTCAGAGTCAGGCTGTAATCGACCAGTGCCGCAACCGGCATGAAACCGAGTCCCACGCAGAGCATCTTCTCGTCGCTGCTCTCGTCGGTAATGATGGTGAATTTGGTCGCTTCACTGCCGGTGCCTGCCGTTGTCGGAATCGCAATCAGGGGCAGGCCCTGTTCGTCGATCACGCGGGGGAATTTGTAGTCACGCATGGAGCCGCCGTATCGGCCGAGAATGGCAATGGCCTTGGCACTGTCGATGGGGCTGCCACCACCCAGTGCGATGATGCTGTCATAGTCGCCTTCACGGACCTGATCCACACCGGCCATGATGGAGCTGATGGTCGGCTCGGGTACCGTGTCGGCGAAGACATCAGCATCAATCTGGTGTTCCTTCAGGCGCTGCTGGATACGGTTTACATATCCCAGTTCCATCATCATCCGGTCGGTGATGATCAGGGGGCGGGCGCAGTCCAGGCTGTGCAGAACCTCGGGAATGGCCTGGCTGGCGCCTTCTCCAATTTGCATGATACGGGGCAGTATGATGTTTGCGGACATGATTGCTCCTGTTCTTATTGTGAGTACGGGCAGGCTGGGGTGGTGGTCCCTGGCTTGTCCGGCGTTGATCGATGTTTGTTCAGGGTGCATAGGCGGCTGATGGCAGCCAGGTCACGATGCCCTGCCAGTAGAAAACAATGCTCAATCCCAGCAGCTGGATCAGGATAAATGGCATGACGCCGCGGTAGATGTTGCCCAGCTGGATTCCCTCGGGTGCCACTCCCTTGAGATAGAAAAGGGCAAAGCCTACCGGCGGGGTCAGGAACGAAGTCTGCAGGCACACGGCAAAGAGCACGGTGAACCACACCAGATCGAAGCCCAGATTGGCCACCACCGGTGCGACCAGAGGCAGAATGATCAGGGTGAGTTCGATCCAGTCGAGGAAGAAGCCCAGAATAAAGGTCACTGCCAGAATGCAGATCAGGATGCCGGTGGGCTCGAAGGGCAGTCCGGTCAGGGCGCTTTCAATCAGTTCGTCACCTCCAAGACCGCGTAACACCAGGGAAAAGCCGGTTGCGCCCAGCAGCAGGGCAAAGATGAAGGCGGTGGTTTTGGTGGTTTCCCGGCCCACCTCCTTCAGCACCTGCAGCGACAGGCGTTTCTTGCTCATGGCCAGCAGGGTGGCACCGAGGGCACCCACGCCTGAGGCTTCGGTGGGTGTGGCGATGCCGAAGAAAATAGACCCCAATACCGCCAGAATCAGGCCTGCAGTGGGCAGCACGGCCAGAAGTACATTGAGCAGGATGCGGGGCGATACCCGTTCGGCATGTTCGGGGACGGGCGCTGCTGAGGGGCGCAGAAAGCCGAACGCCAGGATATAGATTACATAGAGCGCGGCCAGCAACAGGCCCGGAAAGAGTGCGCCCAGAAAAAGATCACCTACGGAGAGGCCGATGCGATCCCCCATCATGACCAGCATGATGCTGGGAGGGATCAGAATGCCCAGAGTTCCGGTAGAACAGACCGTGCCGCAGGCCAGCTCCTTGCTGTAGCCTTCACGCAGCATCAGGGGAACCCCCAGTACCGCCAGTAGCACCACTGAAGCACCAATAATACCGGTGGAAGCGGCCAGCAGCAGCCCGACAAACGTGACCGTGACCGCGAGGCCCCCCCTCACCTTACCGAACAGGCGAGCCAGATTGGTCATCAGGTCTTCGGCTACTCCGGATCGGTCCAGCATCAGCCCCATAAAGACGAACATGGGCAGGGCTACCAGTACCCAGTTGGTCATGACGTCCCACATCCGGGGCACGATAATGGATACATAGTTCCAGTCGATGCCGATGAAGGCGTCCAGCCAGTGATCAGCGGCCATCGCCAGCGCGCCAAACAGGATGGCGACACCACCCATGACCCAGGCGACAGGAAAGCCGCTGAACAGCAGTCCGATGAAGGTGGCGAACATGGCATACGCCAGGATTTCATTGATCTCCATGACAGTCTCCTAGGCAGTGGCTTGAGCGTTGGTGGCAAGAGCCCGTGTCGGGAGCAGAAGGGCGATTACGCGGCTGAGTCGTGACACTGTGGCCAGCGCCAACAGGAAGAAACCAACAAAGAGTACTGACTTGATCAGCCAGCGGTAGGGCAGGCCGCCGGGGTCGCCGGACACCTCGCTGGTCTGCCAGGAGTAACTGATGAACGGGATGGCGTACCAGAGCACGATGCCGATGAAGGGTGCCAGCAGGAACAGTATCCCGAACAGCTCTATCCAGGCCTGGGTGCGCAGGGCAAAGCGGTGATGAAGCAGGTCCACGCGCACATGATCATCGGCGGCGAAACAGTAGGACAATCCAAGCAGCCAGCCGATGGCATACAGGTGCCACTGCAGTTCTTCAAATTCGATCCTGCCCTCACCGAGTGCGTAGCGCATGAATACATTCAGAATGATGACGGCCATCAGCAGAACCCAGATCCAGGAAACCGCCTGTCCAGTGAACTGCAGCAGTGCATCCAGCTTGCGCGAAACTGAAGTGGTTGGCAGTTGAGTGTGCTGGTTCAACTGGTCCAGATCCATATGGGCGGGTTCGAAACCCGAAAGGCTCGTATGTGATTGCATAAATCCCTCTCAAGAGAACGGCTTCCCATGAGGATGTAGCCGATGCAATGAATCAGGGCCCGAACCCGGTGTTCGGAGAACACCGGTGGGGCGGTTGATAGGTAGAAGCGAGAGTCGGCTTCCGGGATTTAGTCCCTGGGCAGGTAAGCCAGACGCTTCCAGGGCTGATAGGTTTTCATGAAGGCTTGCTGGGATTCGTAGACGCGTTTGAAATCCGCATCCTTGGTAGCTTGTTCCTGCATCACCTCGCGGGTGAGTTCACGCAGGCTGCTCAGCAGTTCGGGCTGCAGCTTGCGTGCACTGACCCCCTTGTCACCAAAACCACTGACGACTTCGCCCTGAAGGGATTCCCCGCGGGTCAGGGCGCGCAGGGTACCTGCTGTGCAGGCCATCTCGATCATGGATTGATTGGTTGGGCTCAGCTCGTTCCAGATCTCTTTGTTGACGATCAGGTGGTTGGCGGTAAAGGTCTGGTGCCAACCCGGGAAGTAGTTGTTTTTGGCAACCTTGTCGAAGCCCAGCATCTGGTCAATGGCGGGCATGGAGAACTCGGTGGCATCAATTGCCCCCTTTTCCAGGGCCGGGAAAATTTCACTGCTTGGAATGGAGGTTACTGAGGCGCCGGCCTTCTGCAGGACCTGCCCACCCAGGCCTGCAAAGCGAATCTTGAGCCCCTGGAAGTCTTCGATGGAGTTGATTTCCTGGCGGAACCAGCCAGCGGTTTCAGGGCCGATCACGCCGCAAAGAATTGGCTGAATATTATGTTTGGCGTAGATCGACTCCGCCAGTTGCTTGCCCTCACCCTCATACCACCAGGTGGCATATTCCCAGGGTTCCATGCCGAACGGAACATTACTGAATAACCCCGAAGCCGGAATCTTGCCCTGATCGTAGCCCAGTAACATCAGCCCCGCCGGAACCTGTTTGTTCTTCACCGCCTCGGTGATGGCGAAAGGTGGAACAATCTTGCCTGGCTCATAAACCTTGAACTGTATGTTGCCGCCGCTGGCAGATTTCAGCTGCTCCGCGACCCTGATGATCGGGTCGCCGAGTCCGGGCAGGTGGGTGCCGAAGACAGCTTGTACCTTCCAGCGCACTTTATCGTCAGCGATAGCCGGGGCACTGATAGTGGTTGCAACCAGTCCTGCTGCAAGGCTCCAGGTTGCGAGTGAGCGACAAAGGCGGGGCTTGGCATTCTGCATGGTTGAATCCTCTGGCTTTCTAACCCCGGAAAAGCAGGCTTTTCGAGGGAAAGCTTGGTTGTTTTTATTGGATCTAAAGGTTTCAAGTTCACATTGTGGAACTGTGGGTACCATAAAATCGATATTTGTTTATGTCAACGCTTTTTGGAACCAGGAGTTTCAAATTGGGGTTTTTATGGGGGGCGCTTACTCGCCCAGGCAGAGGGAGTGGCTGGAAGCGGGAGGTGATGGAGAGAGGCTAGGTCTTGGGAGCAGAGTTAAAGCAGTTGATCACGTGATGAGGAGATGATGCTGGTCAGCTGCTCGGCCACTATTTGTACTCGCTTGAGGCGAGCGGATTCCGCCTGCTTGATGAGCCAGATGTCGGACATGAGCGGTGGATGATTGAGAACGACCGGTTGCAGTTCGAACATTTCGGCCGCAAACCTGGGCAGCGCGGCGATACCGATTCCGCTGCGAACCGCCATCAGTTGCGCGTGGTAGCTGCTGGTTCTCAGGTACAGATCAGGTTGGTCGAGCTGTTCTTCCAGCCAGCGGGCTAAAGGCAGGTAGCTCAGCTCCTTGTCCCAGCCGATCAACTGGTGCTCGGCCAGGTCAGCCGACGTACTTGGTGTTCCCCTGAGCTGAAGATAGTCGCTGGAAGCGTAGAGAGCCTGAGACAACTGGCCGATCTGACGGAGGGTGTAGTCGCCCTGGGTGGGGCGGTTCAGGCGGATGACGATATCGGCTTCACGCGTGCTTAACGGCATGGGGCGCACATCGGTGATCAGTTCCAGGCGTATTTCCGGGTAGGACGCCTGCAGTGGGTGCAGCTGCGGAATGATCAGGTACTGTCCCAGCAATTCGGGAACGGCAACCCGAACCACGCCGCGGGTATCCAGCTCACTGCTGGTCGCTCCGCGTTGCAACAGCAGCAGCTGCGCTTCGGCCTGCTCGGCTGCCGGCAGCAGATTGTGCCCGGCTTCGTTCAGCAGATAACCGTCTGGACGGCGGGCAAAAAGCGGGACACCCAAGGTCTGCTCCAGTGCATCGATGCGGCGCGACACGGTGGACGGGCTGACGTCGAGCAAGCGGGCGGCTTCGCTCAGATTTCCGGAGCGGGCAACAGCCAGATAGTATTTCAGGTCATTCCAATTCATTGCATTTTTGAAAAGCCGAATTGCCTGTTTATCTGTATCTGGCAGCCATTCTTTACAAATAGACTTGTCTGAGTCAACAAAAATGCAAAGGCGGGTTTCCTTGGAGGATTGGCCGCTACAGGAGGTGCTTCATGACAGTTCAGGCGTCTACGTCTCGTGTGGGGAACGGCTATGCTCCAGGCCGGCTGCTGACACCGTTCATGCCCGCGGTGTTTGTCTGGCTCTGGAGCACGGGTTTCATCGGTGCAAAATACGGACTGCCCTATGCGGAGCCCTTTACACTGCTGCTCTATCGCACGCTTGTCACACTGATGCTGCTGGGGCTGATGGCCTGGTGGATGAAACCCCAGTGGCCTTCGGCCCGAGAGTCTGGGCATGTGGCGATCACCGGATTACTGGTGCATGGCTGTTATCTGGGGGGAGTATTTTATGCCATTCAAGATGGTATGCCGGCCGGTCTGGTTTCACTGATTGTAGGGTTGCAGCCTCTGGTGACTGCACTGGCTGCCGTGCTGGTGCTGGGGGAAGGGGTCAGGTTGCGCCAGTGGGCGGGTCTTCTGTTGGGGTTGGTCGGTGTTGGGCTGGTGTTGCTGGAAAAAATGGGGCTGGGTCCTGTGGAGACTTTTTCGCCCTGGACGCTGGTCTGGGCTCTTATTGCGTTGCTGGGTATTTCGCTGGGTACCGTTTATCAGAAACGCCATTGCCAGCAGGTGGCATTGATACCGGGTGCCATCATCCAGTATTGCGCCACCGGTTGCCTGTTTGCAATGGGGGGCTGGTGGTTCGAATCTTCGGAAGTGGACTGGAATCTGCAACTGGTTTTGGCAATCGGCTGGCTGGTGCTGGGGCTGTCTGTCGGTGCCATCCTGTTACTGATGCAGCTGATACGAATGGGCGCGGCCTCAAAAGTGGCCAGTCTGTTCTATCTGGTGCCACCGGTTACGGCACTGGAGGCCTACATCCTTTTTGACGAACGTTTGGGCATGCTGGCCATGATGGGAGGGGGGTTATCAGTGCTGGGGGTCGCGTTGGTCGTAATGCAAAAGCGCGGAGGCATTTCATAGCGGTCACTGAGCCAGGGGCCAGCTCCAGTACCCGAAAGCATCGTGCCCAGCAGGAAGTACTGGCAATTTCGGAACCGGTGGCTACGGAAGCGCTCGCTCAGGCCGGTTCCCGTTTTAAGAAAAATGACCGGGTTCTCTGCCAGTGACCGAGAAATACTAATGCCGGACGCTGGGGTATGATTGGTGGTGGCTTTGCGCTCAGGTTCAGGGTTGGCTGGCACTGGAAAGGTTTATGTCATGGCAGGGCTGAAATATTAGTGCCATGACTCTCTGCTATTTGTTTCACCCGTAATACAGCTGCCCCTAGTTTTTCTGGGGCTCTGCGTGCCCATCCCTGTCGTGAGTTGATTAATGAAGCACAACCACAAACCCCTGCCCCCGTTGAAGGCCCTGAAAAGTTTCGAGGCCGCTGCCCGCCTGCGCAGTCTGACCCGCGCCGCCGAAGAGCTCTATGTCACCCAGGGTGCCATCAGTCAGCAGGTCAAGCTGCTGGAGGAGTACCTGGATACCCAGCTTTTCATTCGCAAGCCGCGCAAGCTGGAACTGACCGATGCGGCCCGGGCCTACCTGCCGGTACTGACCGAGGCGTTCAATATTCTCCAGTCCGGCACCAACGAGCTGTTCGGCTCTGACCACCGGGCGCTGCTGACGGTGAAGTGCGGCAGCAGTTTCCTGCAGCGCTGGTTGATGCCCCGCCTGACCAGTTTCTATGCGCAGCATCCAGGTATTCGTCTGCGCCTGATGTCGGCGGTCTGGCCGTCACAGGACGAAGTCGAGGAGGCCGATATCGAGATCTCCAACGGCTACGGCAACTGGAGCGGCATGCAGGTGGAGCGGATGACGCGGGAGCATCTGGTGGTGGTGGGCAGCCCCGGCTTTCTGGAGCGCTACCCGGTGGATGAGGATGCGATGAAAATCCTGCAGGTGCCGCTGATCACCATCATCGGTGAGAAGGAGAGCTGGCAGCAGTGGTTCCGCCAGCAGGGGCTGGCCAACCTGATGCCGATGCCGGTACTGGAATGCGATACCAGCACCGCCGCCTTCGATGCGGCTTGCAACGGCATCGGTCTGCTGCTGGCGCGCAGCTTCAATCTCAAGCCGCTGATGGACGAGGGTAAACTGCTGCAGGCGCACCCCTTCACCCTCAAGGCGTCGGGGGCGCACTATCTGGTGCTGCCCAACAAACCGCCATCCCCCAAGGTGATCGCCTTCCGCGACTGGCTGCAGGCCACACTGGAGCGGGAAGAACAGTATATACGGCGCTAGGCGCCGGCTTACCAGTCGACCCGTGCCCAGCCGCGCTCTTGGCACACCTCGGCCAGGCGCGGGTCCGGACTGACGCCGACCGGGTTGTCGACTTGCTCCAGCAGCGGCAGGTCGTTGTGCGAGTCGGAGTAGAACCAGCTGCCTTCGGTGTGCTCGGCCTGCTGCTCCAGCCAGCGATTCAGGTGTAACACCTTGCCTTCCTGGTAGCAGATCGGGCCATCGGCCCGGCCGGTGATGCGGCCACTGTCCAGTTCGATGCGCACGCCGATGGCATCCTCGATGCCCAGATGCGCGGCGATCGGTTCCACCAGAAAATCGATCGAAGCAGAGATCACCAGGCAGCGGTCGCCGCGAGCCTTGTGGCGACGGATGCTCTCCACTGCCGAGGGCCGAATGCACGGCTGCACATAGTCTTGGATGAAAAGCTCCACCTCCTGGGTCGCTTCGGCTGGGGTTTGACCAATATGTGGGCGCAGCTGCAGCGCCACGTAATCGTGCATGTCCAGCTGGCCCTGATGGTAGCGGCGGTCGAGTTCCCTGGCATCGTCCATGATCGCCGGGTCAGTCAGACCACGGTCGATCAGGAACTGCAGCCAGAGCAGCGAGCAGTCGGCGTTGATCAGGGTTTCATCCAGGTCGAAGATCGCCAGGGGCATGGTGTTTTCCTTTGTCGTGTGCAGGGGCGTCGAGTATCGGGATTGGCCCGGCGGCTGTGTACCGACCGGGCCTGTGCAGGCTGGACAGGATCAGGCGTTGACCGCCTTGATCATCTGCGGGCGGTCGATCAGCGTGGCCAGCGCATCCAGCTCCAGGTGGCAGCGGATGCGGTTACCGCCGTCCGTCTTCCACGGCGGCAGCTGTTCCTTGCAGCGCGGTTCCGCCAGCGGGCAGCGGCGCTGGTAGGCGCAGCCGCGAGCCGGCGGGTGCTGTTCGGGGCTGTCCTCGCCCTGAATGATGGGCTGATGATCCGGGTCCGGTTCCAGCACCGCGTTGAGCAGGGTGCGGGTGTAGGGGTGGTGATGACCGGAGAACACCTCGTTCACCGATCCCACCTGACAGATCCGCCCCTGATAGAGCACCGCCACTTGATCCGCAATCGCCTTCACCACCGCCAGATCGTGGGCGATGAACAGGTAGGTCACGCCGCGCTGCTGCTGCAGTTCCTTGAGCAGTTTCAGCACCGCGGCTTGTACCGAGACATCCAGCGCCGAGGTCACTTCGTCGCACAGGATCAGGTCCGGATCACCCGCGAAGCAGCGAGCGATGGCCACGCGCTGTTTTTCGCCGCCGGACAGCTGGCCCGGCAGGCGGTCCAGATAGTGCGGCGCCAGTCGTACCAGCGCCAGCAGCTCGGCGGCCTTGTCGCGGCAGGCGTCATGGTTGAGGCCGAAATAGAGCTTCAACGGCTGCTGCAGAATCTCGAACACCGTGTGGCGCGGGTTCAGCGAGGCGTCGGGGTTCTGGAAGATCATCTGCACCCGGCGTTTGAGCGCCTTGCTGCGCTGCTCAACCGGCAGGTTGAGGTCATCCTGTTTGAGCCGGATCTGGCCGTCGCGGGCCGGCTGGATACCGCTGATGGCACGCATGATGGTGGATTTGCCGCTGCCGGATTCGCCCACCAGTGCCAGGGTCTCGCCTTTCTTCAGTTGCAGGTCGATGCCGTCTACCGTGGCCACGGGGGCTGGACGCTGCAGCAGCGTATCCATCAGGCCCGGGCGGTGATAGCTGATCTGCACCTGTTCCAGCATCAGCAATGACTCCTCGCTGCTCTGCACCGGCAGGTGCACGACCTTGGAGTCGCTGGCCGGGCGTTTCAGCTCACCGGCCAGATGACAGCGCACCTGGTGACCGGATAGCGCCGCCAGTGGTGCGTCCTGCTCACCGCAGATTGGCTGCGCATGAGGGCAGCGGCGGGCAAAGGCGCAGCCCTGCGTGACTGAGCCCACCTTGGGTGGGTAGCCCGGCAGCGAAGGTGGCAGGCCCTCGGCATCGAGACGCGGAATGGCGTTGAGAAGTGCCCGGGTGTAGGGGTGAGTCGGTTGCAGCAACACCTCGCGGCTGCTGCCCAGCTCGATCACCTCGCCGGCGTACATCACCGCGATGCGGTCGCTGATGCGGGCCACGGCACCCAGGTCGTGGCTGACGAACACCATCGCCATGCCCAGTTCCTGACGCAGGGTGCGCAGCAGCTCCAGGATATGCGCCTGGGTGGTCACGTCGAGGCCGGTGGTGGGCTCATCCAGAATCAGTAGCTCCGGCTGACCCGCCAGTGCCATGGCCACGGCCACGCGTTGCTGCTGGCCACCGGAGAGCTGGTGCGGGTAGCGCCCCAGCATCGCCTCGGGGGCGGGCAGGCGTACCTGCTGCAGCAGTTCGATGGCGCGCTGGCGCCACTGGCTGCGCGGCAGATTGGAGTGCAATTTCAGCGCTTCATAGAGCTGGGCATCGATCTTCAGCGTCGGCGTCAGCGACTGGCCCGCGTTTTGCGGAATCAGGCCGATGCGGCCGCCGCGCAGGGATTGCAGCATCTTCGGCTTGAGCGCGAACAGCTCCTGATCGTGAAAGCGGATGGTGCCGTTCTGAACCCGAGAGCCGGAACGCAGGAAGGCCATCATCGCCAGCGCCAGAGTGCTTTTGCCACAGCCGGACTCGCCGACCAGCCCCAGCGCCTCGCCGGGCGCGATCTGCAGGCTGACATTACGCAGCACGCTGACCAGGCTCCCCTCGGCGTTGGTGTATCCGAGAGTGAAGTTTTCTACGTCCAGCATCGAAGTCATCGTCGTGTTCATGGTCTGCGGTTCACTCATACGGGGGCCTTGGCGCGGTCGAGACCGATCGCCTTGGCCAGTGCGTCGGCGGTCAGATTGATGCTGATAATCAGCGTGGACAGGGCCAGTGCCGGGAAGATCACCGCCCAGGGGGCGATGGAGATCATGCCGCGGCTGTCGGCGATCATCAGGCCCCAGTCCGGGGTGGGCGGTACCACGCCGAAACCGAGGAAGGAAAGCGAGCTGAACGCCAGCAGCATCCAGGCCCAGCGCATGGCGGCTTCCACCAGCAGCGCATCGAGCACGTTGGGCAGCAGCTCCCGTACCACGATGGTCAGGCGCGACTCGCCCCGGGTGCGGGCGGCGAGTACGAAGTCTCGCGGTACATATTCCAGCGTGGCGCCGCGCACTACACGCACCACGGCGATGCCGAAGAAGAAGCCGAGGGTCAGCACCAGGGTCCAGGTCTGCTGGCCCACCAGCGCGATCACCAGCAGCAGGAACAGCAGCCAGGGAATGGCCAGCAGCGCATCGATGACACGCATCAGCCAGGCATCGACGCGACCGCCGACAAAACCCAGTGTCATGCCGACCAGACCGCCCCAGCCCACTGCCAGCAAGGTGCCGAGCAGGGTGACGGTAATGGCTTCACGGCCGCCCATCAGGGTGCGGCTGAGCAGGTCCCGGCCCATATGGTCGGTGCCGAACCAGAACGCCTCGCTGGGTGGCTGCAGGATCTGGTAGCCGTTCTGCAGCGTCCAGTCATGTGGGGCCAGCCAGGGCGCCAGCAGGGCCAGCAACAGGTGCAACACCAGTACGCTCAGCCCGATCATGCCGGAGGGCGAGCGGCGCAGGTTGCTCCAGACCTGACGCCAGCGGGAAGCCGGCTTGGCTGCGGGCGTGTTCATGTCCATCGTGATTGCAGTCATCAGGTTTCTCCTAGCGGGCGGTTCTAAGGCGCGGGTTCAGCGCCAGCGACGACAGGTCGGCGAGCAGGTTGCACAGCACGTAGACCGTGGCCAGGATCAGCGCAATCGCCTGTACCAGCGGCAGGTCGCGGTCGTAGATGGCGCGGATCATCAGGGTGCCGATGCCGGGGTAGTTGAACACCTGCTCGATGATCACCGCGCCGCCGAGCAGCCAGGCCACGGTCAGCGCGATGATGTTGATCGTCGGCAGCATCGCCGAGGGCAGCGCATGCAGGCAGACGATGCGCCAGAAGGGCACGCCCTTGAGTCGGGCCATCTGCACGAAGTCGCTGGCCATCACATCGATCATCGCCGAGCGCACCATGCGCAGGATGTGCGCCATCATCACCAGCGCCAGGGTGATCATCGGCAGTACGATATTGGGCAGCAGTTCGCTCACCGGCGCGTTATGGCGCACCGTGGTGACGGCCGGAAACCACTGCAGCTGGATCGAGAAGATCAGCACCAGTACCGTGGCGGTGACGAATTCGGGGATGGTCATGGCGAAGATGGAACCGCCGGAGATCAGCACATCGGCGGGGCGGTCACGCCGCAACGCGGCGATGACGCCGAGGAAGATCGCCAGCGGAATACCGATCAGCGCGGCGCCCAGTGCCAGCACGGCGGTGTTGCGCATGCGGGTGGCGACCAGGTCATTGATCGGCTTGTCACGCTTGAGCGAGGTACCGAGACTGCCCTGCATTACGCCCGTGCCCCAGTCGGCAAAGCGCTGCAGCGCCGGTTGATCGAGGTTGCGTGCCTGACGGCAGTTTTCCAATCGGGTGCCCTGGGCATCGCGGCCCAGGTAGGCGGTACAGACATCGCCGGGCAGTGCCTCGGTGATGGAAAAGACCAGTACGCAGACGGTCAACAGGGTAAACAGGGCCATGGCAAGCCGCTGCAGGATCAGTTTCAGCATATGTCTTGTGTCGCTTGGTTGTCCGGTACGTCGGAAACCCTCTGCAAAGCGGCCGTGGCGGGAGCCGGTTTGCAGAGGGCCCGACAGAAAAGCCTGCAGGCCGCTCGTGTCGAGCCAGGCCCGCAGGCATGTCAGTGGTGGCTTATTCCACGTCCACCTTGTTCCAGCGGATGGAGAACTGCTCCACCGGGTCCAGACCGGTCACGTTGCTGCGCAGTGCACGGGTCTGGTTCAGGTGGTAGGGGATCAGCTCGCCGCCTTCTTGCCACAGCAGGGTCTGCAGCTTGGCGTACAGCGCCTTGCGCTTGGCGAAGTCCAGTTCGGAGCGGGCGTCATCCAGTGCCTTGTCGAACGCCGGGTTGTTGAAGAAGGTTTCGTTCCAGGCAGAGCCGGAGCGGAAGGCTTCGTTCAGGATCTGGTCGGCCGGACGCTGTGACCAGCGCGAGGCGGAGGCCGGGTGCTTCATCCATACATCGCTCCAGTAACCGTCGGACGGCACCATGTTCAGGTTGACCTTGATGCCGGCCTTGGCGGCCTGCTGCTGGTACACCTCGATCATGTGGATCCATTCCGGCTCGTTGTCCGCCGCACTGATGGTCACTTCGATGCCGTTCGGGAAACCGGCCTCGGCCAGCAGCTTTTTGGCGCCTTCGATATCCTGGGAGCAGTCGATCTCGGTACGGTACTGGTCGCCGGACCAGACCGGGTGGTCACAGGTTACGATGCCTGCATCGGCGCCGGATACCAGCGTCATCATCTCTTCGCGGTCGACCACCATGCGCAGCGCCTTGCGCACCTTGGGGTTGTCCAGCGGTGCCTGGTCGGTACGGAAGGCCAGGCCTCTCCATTCACCGGTAGCGATGGTCTGCAGCTTGAACTGCGGGTTGTTCTCGAACAGGCGCTTCTGCTGCGCAGTGACGCTCTGTTCCAGGTCGACCTGGCCGGCCATCAGTGCTTGCACACGTGCCTGGGAGTCAGGAATACCGATCAGCTCGGCGCCGTCGGCGGCCGGCTTGCCTTCCCAGTAGTTCGGGTTGGCCACCAGTACGGTGGTGCCTTCAGGATCCAGCTCTTCCAGCATGAAGGGGCCTGAACCGATACCGGTCTTGGCGATGTTGTCACCGCTGCCTTCCGGGATGATGCGCACGCGGTAGTCCATCAGCAGCAGCGGCAAGTCGGCGTGGGGCGCGGACAGCTTGATTTCGAAACGCTGCTCGTCCAGCACATTAACCTGCTCGATGATGCCGAGTACGGCGGCTACCGGTGAGTCGATCTTGGGATCGTTGATGCGCTCCAGGGTGTACTTGACGTCGGCGGCGGTCAGGTCAGATCCGTCATGGAACTTGACGCCCTTGCGCAGGGTGAGGGTCCAGGTCCTGGCATCGGCTGAGGCGGACCACTCGGTGGCCAGTTCAGGGCTCGGCTGACCGTCCTGACCCTGACGGATCAGACGGGAGTACAGCATCTGGTTGGCTTCGAAGAAGCGGCTCGGCGAGATCGGGTCCAGTGACTCGGCGCCGGCGTAGCCGACATCATGACCGAGACGGATGGTGCCGGCGGTCGCGACAGTGCTGGCCAGAGCGGAGGCCATTACCAGGGAGGTCATCAGCTGTTTCATCAGGGTGTCCTGCTTGTGTGAATCGGGTTATTGAAGATCAGGGTTGGCTGTGAGCGCGGATCAGGCCGCGCTCAGGTCCGCCGCAACGCTCAACAGCGAGCGTGCGGCCCAGGGTGTTTCGATGCCGAGGATGTCGGCGAGGGTTGGCGCGAAACGGATGCAGTCCGCAACGCCCAGTGTCTGCTGAGGGATATCGGGGCCGCTGAAAATGCAGAAGCGGTGGTCGGCCTCGGTGCCCGGGCGCATGCCATGGTTGGAGACATACTTGGAGGGGCCGTAGAGCCCCTCGGTGCCGGGCACGGCAGCCTCGAAGCTGATCTCGGAGCCTTCCGGCACGACAAAGGCGAGCAGCTGGTCGCGCAGTGCGGCCGGCATGAAGTCGGTGGGCCAGGGCTCGATGCCTTCGCCAACCAGCCTGTCGATGACATGTTTGGCTTCGGCTTCATTTCTGGGATTGACCAACAGCACGCCGCCTTCGCTGGACCAGACCACCTCGTCGCCGAGCAGGCGGTCCACGTACAGCCCTTTCGGCATGGAAGCATGACCGTGGTCGCTGCAGATGGCGAAGTTGTACTGCTGCAGTACACCGGCCTGTTCCAGTCGCGTCAGCAAAGTACCGATCTGGGCGTCGGCGGTGCGCAGCGACCAGCGGGTCAGGTCGTGATCGGCACCGTATTTGTGCAGGAAGTAGTCGGTGATGGCGATCTCCAGCAGGATTAAGTCCGGTGCCTGCTCGGAAGTGGCCAGTCCGGCGGCCAGATCCAGCAGTTGTTGATCCGCCAGCATGCCCAGCTGCAGCTTGTGTGCTTCTGAATGATTCGGTGCCACCACCGCTTCGGCGCTAAGTGCCGCCAGGCGACCTTCAGGGTCATGGGGGTCGGCGGCACGCAGCCAGCCTTCATCGGCCGGTTCAGGCGTCGCGTCCTTGCCGCGCATCAGCATCTCGTCCGCCCACCAGGGACCGACATAAAGGCTGCAGTCTTCGGGGCGCACCATGCCGTAGCCCAGGTTGGCCACATCCAGGCCCTGCTGACACGCCAGAGCGGGCAGGGTGTCGACCTTCACGTCATAGGGGCTGGCCCAGCGGAAGCCGTCTTCGCGCCAGATATGGTTGCCATAGATGCCGTGCTCGGCTGGGGATACGCCGGCAATCATCGAGGTGCGCCCGGGGCAGGAGGTACCGCACATCTCGGGGCGCAGTGCGGCCAACTGAGTGCCTGTATGAGCCAGGCGGTCCAGGTTCGGCAGATGCCGGCGGTAGAGTTCGAAATGATCGGCGCTGATACCGTCGATCATGATCATGATCAGTTTGCCCATAATGCTGCTTCCGGGTGCTAAAAAATCGATGCGGCAAGGTTAGAAATGGGCTGTGTCAAAAAGATGATAAAAAACGGTAATATGCGGGAGTTTTTCCAAGTCGGTGATTAGAAAAACTAATACTGGCTTGTCGGGATCTTTTGCAGACCGCGATGTCCCAAGCGGTACAGGCCATTTCGCCCCCACCATCCTCTGTACGTTGTCCTGGTTTTGGCTCGTTGCTAAATCGGCCTTTATAAGCTGTTTGTTTAAAAAATATTTCAGTCCGGTTTCGGAAATATTTATTTTTGAACCGGCAGTCCTGCTTTTATCTCCTGACTTCAGGTTTTTCGGCCGCTGCAGAAAAGGCCGAGTTTTTCTAGGGTCCAGTTTCGTTTTTCTCCGTTTTCAAGTTGGCCGGGGCTGCTCAAGAATGCGCTCCGAGTCAGGCCTGAAGCGAGACCTCCTCTTCATTATTCGGCGGCCCTGTGGCCGCCTTTTTCAGGCTCGACAACCTGACGAATGCCTGCGCACGAAAGTAGGTATCGCATGGACTTCCGAAAGACCTGTTCACTAACCGAGCTGATGGAAACGATGAAAAAACAACTGATCTGCCTGGCACTGGCCGGCACTGTAATGGCCCCGATGACAGCCCAGGCGGTTGAAGTCGCCAATACCGGTATCGATTTTTACGGCAGCCTGCGCATTATGCTGGAACATGCCGAATACGCCGACGACACCGAGTACAAGGATGCTTCTTCCCGTATCGGCCTCAAGGGAGAGCGTGATCTGGGCGAAGGCCTGAAGGCATTTGCCAAGTACGAAGTAGCGGTCAACCTGGACAACGAAGGCGACAGCATCGGCGACATGCGCTACGGCTACCTGGGCCTGAGCGGCGACTGGGGATCCTTCTCCGGTGGCAAGGTGTCTTCCCCGTTTTATGATGCAGTAGGTTACTACGGAGATTACATGTGGTGGGATTCCGCACCGGTGTACTACACCCTGGATGGCGGTTCCCGCATCGGCCAGTCGGCCCTGTACGAAAGTCCTGATCTGGCAGGCCTGAAGCTGAAAGCGCTGGTACAGATCGATGATGCGGACAACGGTGAAGAGGGCCAGCACCAGCTGGGCGCCAACTACAGCATCGGCAACCTGACCCTGGGTGCCGCCTATACCGATGCGGCCAACAACAATGACATCTACGGCCTGTCCGCGTCCTATTCCGGTGATGGCTTTTATATCAACGGCGCCTGGATGGACCGCGAAGACACGGGTTCCGGTATTGACGCGCTGATCGGCGTGCCGTCCGGCAAGAACCTCTACACCCTGGGGCTGTCCAGCCTGGACGATGATGCCGGCAGCAACGATTTCGATGCCGTGATCCTGGCGTTCCAGCGCAGCCTGCACAAGGACGTTCTGGTCTGGGTTGAAGCCATGGCCTGGGACGGCACCCTGTACGGAGTTGAGGATTCCAACGTGATCAACGTGGGCATGAACTTCAATTTCTAAGTTCGATTAGGGATACCCATAAGGAGGCTGCCGAGCCTCCTTTTTCTGTTTGGCCGGTGGCAATAGCGCCGTTTCTTAAGGGCTGAACCCTATAACCAGGTGAGCAGGGCAAGGATATGCAACACTGGCTGTTTCTCTCTATCGCGATCGTTGCGGAAGTGATTGCGACTTCGGCGCTGAAATCCAGCGAAGGGTTCTCTCGTCTGCTGCCTTCGGTGGTCGTCGTCGTGGGTTACCTGATCGCCTTCTATTTTCTGTCGCTGACGCTGAGGTCGATCCCGGTCGGCGTGGCCTATGCGGTCTGGTCCGGTGTCGGGCTGGTTCTCATCGCGCTGGTGGGCTGGTGGCTGTACGGGCAAAGGCTGGACCTGGCCACCCTGTCGGGGATGGCGATGATCATGGCCGGGATCCTGGTGATCAATCTGTTCTCCACCAGCAGTGGTCACTGATCATTGGTTGCGTTCGGTCAGGAACAATTCAGGGCTTTCGGGTTCATAATGGTCGTGAGCGCGATGGTATAATCGCGGCGCGGCCAGGTTGTCGCGTTTCACCAAGCCTTGTTGATAGCCCAGGCTAGAGCCCTGGAGAGAGCCCGTGTCGAGACAGCATCCTCAGTTCAGATCACTGAATGTGTACAAGGCCTTGCCGCTGATGCTGCTGGGCCTGTTGCTGCTGGTGGGCCAGCTGTCGAGCCTGAGCCATGCACGACCGCTGTCAGCGAACGCATCGGTACCCATGGTGCATTGTCAGTCTGATGTCGCGGATGACTGCCATGCGATGGTACAGAGTGACTGCTGCAACGAAACGCTCAACGACTGCGTTATCAAGTGTGCCCAGGGTTCCGCCTGGATGGGGACGCTGCCGATGCAACTGTCGCTGGCACAGATCCGCGCCATGCCGCCTCCCGCAGAACAACGTTTGACCGATCAGCCTCCCGAGCCTCCCTACCAGCCGCCAAGGCGGTTGCCGGTTGCCTGATCGAAACACCCTTTTTATACGTTGTGATTAAACGGTACCGCCCTGAAATGATCTTGTGGTGCCGCTGTTTGGGAGATACACCATGTCTGCAATGCGCAAGAACTTCATCGTTTCTACTCTGTCCGGTCTGATGCTGCTGGGCGCCGGTGCGGCTCAGGCCGAACAGGCTGCTGCCGTCGTTGCCGCTGCTGAAAAGGCGCCTGTGAGCGTTATGCTGCAGGCCGCCAAGAACGAGCACCTGAACGTCTACAAGAGCCCGACCTGTGGTTGCTGTGTTGAATGGGTTGAGCACGCCGAAGAAAACGGCTTCGAGACCAAAACCTTCCATCCGCAGAACCTGACTCAGATGAAGCTGGATATGGGCATTCAGGGGCGCTTCCATTCCTGCCATACCGCCGTGTCCGAGTCAGGTTACCTGTTTGAAGGCCATGTGCCTGCGAAACTGGTGAAGCAGTTCCTGGCCAGCCCGCCTGAAGGCGCGCTGGGGCTGACTGCGCCGGGCATGCCGATGGGCAGTCCGGGCATGGAGATGGGCGATCGTTTTCAGGCCTACCAGGTCTTGCTGATGAAGAAAAATGGTGGTTACGAAGTCTACGCGACCATTGATCAGCAGGCCCAGCAGTACTGATCAGGGCATGTAAAGCCTGCGATAGAAACCGGCGGTGCTCAGGGTAATGGTCACCGCCCGGTCGCCGCGGTTTTCCCAGTACCAGCCATGAGTCCCTTTGAACGGGGCTCTCAGATTGCCGCTGGCGGCCGTCCGGGCATCGTCCAGCCAGTAACTGGTGTACTCGCCCGGTGCCGCATTCTCGGCCTCGCCATGCATATCCACATGGACGGGGCCGCCATCGCTGGTCCAGTGAAAGCTGATCGGCGCATCAGCCTCCATCACCGCCTTGAGTTCGGCTCCCTGTCCCGGCAGCAATGTCAGGGTCAGAGTATCGGACTTGAAGATGCCTTCGCCACGCCAGAGTCGGGTGGGGCTGTCTACTTCCTGGCTTTGCACCTGTAACTGATCCACGCCCAGCAGGCGACCGGTACCCAGAGGGTCGACACCGTATTCCGCCGGCAGCACCAGAGTGAACAGTAGTAGCAGTGCCACCAGCAGGCTGAGCAGTGTTGTTTTCAGCAGCCCTTGGCTGGAGAGGTGTGCCGAGTCGGGTGGGGTATGCATGTGTCCTCCTGGTCAGGGCTGCAGAATGAAGCCTGACAACTGATAGCCGGTGAGCAGAAAGCCAAACATCATCAGCAGGGCGTTGGCCGAAACCGCCTGTGTCGGGGTGAATCCATGGGCACGCCAGGCATTGAGCAGCACCAGCATCAGTCCGAGTGCACAGAGCTGTCCCAGCTCGACCCCCAGGTTGAATGCCAGCATCTTGCCGATCAGGCCGTCGGGTGATAGCGAGAAATCCTGCAGTTTGGTGGCCAGACCGAAACCGTGGCAGAGGCCGAAGATCAGCACTGCTGCCCGTGTATCAGGTCGTATGCCAAACCAGCGCTGGAAGGCGCCGAGGTTATCCAGTGCCTTGTAGACGATCGATAGCCCAATGATGGCATCGATCAGAAAGGGGTTGATGCGGATGTCACCGAGCACGCCTGCCAGCAGTGTCAGGCTGTGCCCCAGTGCGAAAAGGCTGACATAGAGGGCCACATCGGCCAGGCGGTAGAGAAAAAAGATCACCCCGAACAGGAACAGCAGGTGATCGTATCCGGTCACCATATGCTTGGCACCCAGATAGATCCAGGTCGGTAGTGCTCCTGCGCCGGAGGTTTGCATAAAGGCGGCATCGGCGCCGTCGACGCCGTGGGCCATGACATCGACCGAGAGCAGTCCAAGCAGACAAAACAGTCCCGTCAGTAACAGATCAGGCTTCACGAGGTTCATGGGCGGCGGCAGTCTGGATTTATCAAAATGTCAGACTATCAACCGAGAGGCCTGCGGTGACTCCTGCTTTGGTACCTTTATGCTCAGCCAAATACCGACTTTCGAGGGGACTCAGCAGGTTTCTGCCAGCATCTGTTCAATCGTTTCGGATGCTTCCCGGTACTGCTCAACCACCTTGCCAACCAGGATAAGCGTGGGTGATTTCAGTGCATGCTGCTCGATTGTGGTGCTCATTTCGGCCAGATCCGTGCGCAATGCACGCTGGTCGGCATGGGTGCCACGCTCCACCAGCAGTACCGGCCAGTCATTCGGCAGGCCGTGCTGCTGCAGCTCGTTCGAGATGGTTTCGGCCATCGACAACCCCATGTAGAACACCAGCGTCTCGTCGCGGCGTGCCAGGTCGGACCAGTCGATGGGACGGTCGTCACAGCTGTGCGCGGTGATCAGGCGCAGGCGCGGTGCGGTCACCCGTTCGGTCAGCGGCAGATTGCAGCTGGCGGCACAGCCGGCGGCAGCCGTGATGCCGGGTACGATGCTGAACGGGATGTCAGCCGCCCGCAGGGCATCCATTTCCTCGGTCAAGCGACCGAACACCAGTGGGTCACCGCCCTTGAGACGCACTATCTGCAGGCCTTCTCGCGCCAGCTGTACCAGCATGCGGCAGATCTGCGGCTGGCTGACCGAGTGCTGTCCCTTCAGCTTGCCCACGTAGATGCGGCGGATCGTGGCGGGAATCTCTTGCATCAGCTCGTCACTTACCAGGGCGTCGTAGACGATGACATCGGCTGCCAGCAGGGCCTTCCAGCCCTTGCGGGTGATCAGATCGGGGGCGCCCGGGCCGGCGCCGACCAGATCAACACGGCCCTGACGGGAGCCTTCCCGAGTAAGCAGGGTCGGGCGCTGCCAGAGGCTGAAGTTGCCAAGTGAGGGCAGGGCCGAACGCAGGTAGTCCAGTGTCATCATTGTCGATACCTCATAAAAAAGGCGCCTGTCCCTCAACCTTGTGATTGAGAGAGCAGGCGCCAATGCCTCATGTAAGAGCTATGCAGACAATCTTCGCTCTGAGAAGACTGTCCAACAGTACCTAGCAATATTGATGCCTAAATTTTCCCTTTGTTGGAACAGGGTTTGCATCTTTCACAGTGCCCCCGCTGATCAAGCGATACGACCGGAGCCTTTCATGCCTGCCCACGCACCCCTGATCGAGCATTTCCTGCTGGCCGCCCGCAGCAGCGAAATCCGTACCCTGGACCAGTTGGCCCAAAGTTGTCAGCTGGTTACGTCCGCCTGTGAGCTGATCCATGAGCTGCAGCGGGAGCGCGGCATCTCCAACATCTACCTGGCCTCGGGGGGCAAGCGCTTTGGCACTGAGCGGGAACAGCAGCGTAAACGCAGTGATACGGCGGAGCGACACTTTCATGACTATCTGCGCCATGTGCAGGAAGGAGACAGTCGGCTCTGGGGCAGCGCCAGCCTGTTTCACCGTATCGCCAGGGTGTTGCTGCAACTGGAAGATCTGCCTGAGCTGCGCAAAGGCATCGGTGACCAGACATTGGATACCGCGACCTCGACCGAGGCCTGGTCAGGGCTGATCGCAGGGTTGCTGGCCATCATATTCGAGGCGGCGGACATCGCCACCGATTCCGAAATTTCCCAGGCATTGGTGGCCCTGTTCCATTTCCTGCAAGCCAAGGAACACACCGGCCAAGAGCGGGCCTGGGGCTCGGTGGGTTTTGCCACCGGTCGCTTTGATCCCGAGCTGCAGGCACGATTGCAGCACCTGCGTGACTCTCAGCAGCGCTGCCTGGATGTGTTCATTCGTTTCGGTGGCGAGTCTGAGCGCGCGAAGTGGTCGGAAATTGAAGCCTCGTCGGGAACGGCGGAACTGGTTCGCCTGCGCTGGATAGTGGATGGTTTCGACCCGGCCAGCCCGATTCCAGCCGGCATCAGTGAAATCTGGTTCGCCGTAGCCACTGAACGGATCGATCGCATGCGGGATGTGGAACAGCAGCTGTCGGCGTCGCTGCTGGCGATGGCTCAATCCCGGCTGGAACAGGCCCGCAAGGCGCTGCAAGAGAACCGTTCCCGTTTGCAGGCAGAGCCCGATGCGGAGTCCGAGCCGGTTTCCCCCCTGTCACTGCTGTTGGAAAGCTCGGAGGGCAAGTCGGCTTCGTTGTCGCCCAGTGGTTCAGTGCGCGCCCTCTATGACCTGCTACAGGAGCAGGCCGAACACCTGCAGCAAATGAGCGACCAGCTGGAGGAGGCTCGCTCGGCGTTGACCGAGCGCAAGCTGATCGAGCGTGCCAAGGGCATATTGATGCAATACCAGGGATTGACCGAAGAGCAGGCCTATCGCCGCCTGCGGGAATCGGCAATGCAGGCCAACTGCCGCCTGGTTGCCGTTGCCGAGAAGGTGCTGGGTGCGGTTGAAGGATCCGTGCCGGGACGAGCATCTCCCGGCAGTCATTGAGTCCGTTCAGGACGTCCAGTCCTAATGGTAGCTATCCTCGGCTCGCACCTTGCCCCGGAAAACATAGTAGGACCAGGCCGAGTAGGTCAGTATCACCGGGATGATCAGCAACGCTCCGACCAGTGCAAAGCCCTGGCTGGCGACGGGGGCCGAGGCATCCCAAATGCTGATCGAGGGTGGGATGACATTGGGCCAGAGGCTGATGCCGAGTCCCAGGAAGCCCAGTGCCATGACGATCAGGCTCATTACGAATGGTCCCGTTTCCCCTCGATCAACAATTCTCAGCAGCCACAGACAAGCCAGTGCGGTTAAAACCGGTAAAGGAGCCAGCCAGTACAGGTTGGGCCGGCTGAACCAGCGTTCGGCAATGGCCTCATGGGCCAAGGGTGTCCAGATGGATACCAGCACGATAAACCCCATCAACAGCCAGACCAGCGGCTTGCTCAGGCGGCGCATCTGTTGCTGCAGCTTGCCTTCGGTTTTCATGATCAGCCAGGTACCGCCCAGCAGCGCATAGGCGGCGATCAGTGATACGCCGCAGAACAGTGCGAAGGGGCTGACCCAGCTCAGGGCATGGCCACTGTAGGCATTGTCCTCCACCGGCAGCCCGGACATGTAGGCACCGAGTATGACCCCCTGGAAGAAGGTGGCGAGCAGAGAACCGGCGAAAAAGGCCTTGTCCCACAGGTGTCGGCTGCGGGTACTGGCCTTGGCGCGGGCTTCGAACGCCACGCCACGCAGAATCAGACCGATCAGCATCATCAGCACCGGAATATACAGCGCACTCAGGATGACGGCATAGGCCAGCGGGAACGCGGCCATCAGCCCGGCCCCTCCGAGGATCAGCCAGGTCTCGTTGCCATCCCAGATCGGCGCGATGCTGGCCATCATCCGGTCGCGATCCTCCCTGCCGGGCACCAGTGGAAACAGCAGCCCGACACCCAGATCGAAGCCATCGGCAATCACGTACAGCAGCACGCCAAACAGGATGATGACGGCCCAGATCAATGCAATATCAATACCCATGGTCAGTCTCCCTGATGCGTATCCGACGGGGATGTCGGGCGGATAGTGGAAAGCGTTGTATCAATTTCCTGATCGGGTCCCCTGCTGATCAGGCGCAGCAGGTAGCGGATGCCTGTACCGAAGATCAGGCCGTATACGACCACCAGCAGTACCAGGGAAAACACCATGGTTGATGTGCTGTGATTGCTGCCGGCATCAGCGGTTTTCATCAGGCCGTAAATCACCCAGGGCTGGCGGCCCAGCTCGGTCGTGAACCAGCCGGCCAGCAGTGCAATCAGCCCGGACGGCCCCATCAGCAGAGCAAAGCGGAGCAGTGTGCGGCTGTGAAACAGCTGCCCTCTGAGCCAGGCCCAGATACCCCAGATACCCAACAGGAACATCAGCAGACCCAGGCCGACCATGACCCTGAATGACCAGAAAACGGCAGCGGCATTGGGGCGTTCGTCGGCCGGAAACTCAGACAGGCCGGGGAAGGTGCCGTCCCAGCTGTGGGTCAGGATCAGACTGCCCAAACGGGGAATGCCAACGGCAAAATGGGTCGTTTCAGCCTCGTTGTCCGGCCAGCCGAACAGCAGCAGAGGCACGCCCGCGCCCGGTTCATCGTTACGCCAGTGTCCCTCCATGGCGGCGACCTTGGCCGGCTGGTGCTCCAGCGTATTCAGGCCGTGAAAGTCCCCCGCCAGCATCTGCAGCGGAGCGGTGACCACCAGCATGCCGATGGCCATGGTCAGCATCTTGCGAATGGCAGGTGTGTCGTTCCCCTTGAGCAGATGCCAGGCGGCGCTGGCCGCGACCATCAGTGCGGTACTGAGAAAGGCTGCCAGCACCATGTGGACCAGCCGGTAGGGAAAGGAGGGATTGAAAATAATCGCCATCCAGTCGGTGGGGATGACCTGGTTATCCACGACTTGGTAGCCAGCGGGTGTTTGCATCCAGCTGTTGGACGCCAGAATCCAGGTCGCCGATACCAGCGTGCCGAGTGCCACCATTACCGTGGCAAAGAAATGCAGCCGACCGCCTACCCGGTTCCAGCCGAACAGCATGACACCGAGAAAGCCGGCTTCGAGAAAGAACGCTGTCAGCACTTCATAGGTCAGCAGGGGACCGGTAATACTGCCGGCGAAGCGAGAAAATTCGGGCCAGTTGGTACCGAACTCGTAGGCCATGACGACGCCGGAGACGACGCCCATACCGAAATTGAGCGCAAAAATGCGACTCCAGAACTGGTACAGCTGCTTGAACACCGGGTTTTGGCTACGTAGCCAGCAACCCTCCAGAACAGCCAGGTAGCTTGCCAGGCCGATGGTGATGGCGGGAAAAATGATGTGGAAGGAGACAGTAAAGCCAAACTGTATCCGGGCCAGCATCAGGGCCGTGTCGTACATGGGACACCTCGGGGTGAAGTCAGTTTGTTCAGAGCATCGTATTCAGAGGAAGGCAAACGGGAGCTTGGCGGATGCGCCGGCTGTTATCGCCAGATTGTGGGTTCCCTGATTTTCGATGGCGTCAGATTACGCCTGTACAAACGATAGGTTCAGGTATAAAAAAGTAATAAGTAATAGGTACAGATTGGTTGGGGCATCGGGTGAGTTCGGAATATCGTTATCAACAGCTAGAGCACTGGTTGCTGAAAGGCATTCAGGAGCAACGCTGGAGGTTGGGTGAGCGCCTGCCCTCCATCAGGGCCTTGTGCCAGGAGCATGACCTGTCGAAGGCAACGGTGCAGCATGCTCTGCAACGACTGGAGGCTCAGGGGCTGTTGGAAGCGCGCCCCAAGGCGGGTTACTTCGTATCGCTGCAGCCGCGTACCGTGCGTCAGCCCGAAAGCCGGGTGAGCATTGAAGCACCACGACCGGTCAATGTCAGCGAGCTGCTGCTGGATATCATGCGCCGCAGTGCCGCCTTTGATCTGATTCCGGATTTCCGTGCCGGTGATCTGCCCGCGGGTATTCTGTCGTTGAATCGTTCCATCGGTCGGGCCTTGAGACGCCAGCGTGGCGAGGACTACCTCTACTACGATGAACCGGCAGGGGATGCGGGTCTGCGTGAGCAGCTGTCGCTGCATCTGGCGCGACGCGGCTGGGCGGCCTCGCCGGAGCAGCTGTGTGTGACGTCGGGCTGTCAGCACGCCCTGTTTCTGGCGCTGCAGGCCTGCTGCAAGCGGGGTGATGTGGTGGCGGTTGAGTCACCGGGTTTCTATGGCGTGCTGCAGCTGCTTGAGCAACTGGAGCTGCAGGTGGTGGAGGTGCCAACCTCGCCGGAGAGCGGCATGGATATGGCCGCACTGGAAGAGGTGCTGGCGCGCTGGCCAGTACGCGCCTGCATCGTATCGCCCGCTTTTGCCACGCCGAGCGGCGCGTTGATGCCGCTGCAGGCCCGGCAGCAGCTGCTGGCGTTGGCCGAGCAGCATGATCTGGCCATCATCGAGGACGATATCTATGCCGATACCGCATTGGGTGCCATTCCCGATTCGCTGAAGGCGCTGGACCGGGAAGAACGCGTCATCCTGTGCAGCTCCTTTTCCAAGAGTCTGTCCCGTGATTTGCGTCTGGGCTGGGTCGCAGGCGCACGCTGGCATGCGCGTATTCTGCACCTGAAACTGGTATCGCAACTGGCCAGCAGCCGCTATCTGCAGCAGGGGGTGGCGGAATTCATTCAGGATGGCAGCTTTGCCACTCATCTGCGCCGTCAGCGTCATGACCTGCGCGATCGACGGGATCGGCTGATCGCCTTTCTGCAGGCCTGGTCAACCGAGCTGAGGGTCAGTGTGCCGGCGGGTGGTCTGGCGGTGTGGGTGGAATTGCCCGCCGAGGTGGATACGCTGGCCAGTTACCCCCAAGCGCTGGAACAGGGCGTGGTGATTACCCCAGGACCGCTGTTTTCCGTATCGGGTCAGTTCCGCAACTGCCTGCGTCTCAGCTTTGCCCATCCCTGGGATGAGCGTCGCACCCGTGCCTTGAATCTTCTGCCCGAACTGTTGCTGCGCCGTTGATCTGTCCCCATTCATATTCATGAAATTGAGCCTGCCCCGGTCGGGGCGGCGGCCGCTACCCTCTTGCTTTACTTGCAAGCGATGAGGCTGATGCGTGTACAAATACGATGAATATGACCATGCCCTGGTACAGGCACGGGTGGCCCAGTTCCGCGATCAGGTAGCCCGACGTCTGTCCGGGGAGTTGAGCGAAGAGGAGTTCCTGCCACTGCGTCTGCAGAACGGGCTGTATCTGCAGAAACATGCCTATATGCTGAGGGTTGCCATTCCCTATGGCACGCTTTCATCGCAGCAGCTGCGGACGCTGGCCCGCATTGCCGAGCAGTTTGACCGAGGCTATGGCCACTTCAGTACCCGCCAGAACATCCAGTTCAACTGGATTGAGCTGGAGCAGGTGCCGGATATCCTCCAGTTGCTGGCCGACAACGAAATGCATGCGATCCAGACATCGGGCAACTGCGTGCGCAATATCACCACCGAGGCGTATGCCGGTGTTGCCGCTGATGAGCTGATCGACCCGCGCCCGTTGGCGGAGATTCTGCGCCAATGGTCTACGGTTAACCCCGAGTTCCTGTTTCTGCCACGCAAGTTCAAGATCGCCATCTCCTCGTCGGAGCAGGACCGGGCAGCGGTGCGTTCGCACGATATCGGGCTCTATCTCTACCCGGGAGACGGCGGTGAAAAACGGCTCAGAGTGATGGTCGGCGGTGGCCTGGGGCGTACTCCGATTCTCAACCAGACGTTGCGCGAAGACCTGCCCTGGCAACATTTGCTGACCTATGTCGAAGCCGTGTTGAGGGTCTATAACCGCCACGGGCGTCGCGACAACAAGTACAAGGCGCGCATCAAGATTCTGGTGAAGGCACTGGGCATTGAGGCCTTCGCCCGCGAGGTCGAGCAGGAGTGGGAACAGATCCGCGACGGTGCCGCCGAACTGACAATGGCCGAGTATCATCGTGTTGCCAAGGGTTTTCAGCCTCCCGCATACGAGGGCCTGAGTGCGATTGACCCAGAATACGGTGCCTGGCTGGCGCGTGACCCGGCGTTTGCCACCTGGGTGCAGAATAACACTCGCCCCCACAAGGTACCGGGCTACGCCTCGGTGGCGGTGTCGACCAAACCGGGGGCGGTTTCTCCGCCGGGAGATATGACCGCGCAGCAAATGCAAACCCTGGCCGATCTGGCCGATCTCTATGGTTTTGCTGAAATCCGGGTCGCTCATGAGCAGAATCTGGTGCTGCCGGATATCCGCAAGCATGACCTCTATGTCCTCTGGCAATCGCTGCAGGATGTCGGGTTGGCGACCCCCAATATCGGCCTGCTGACCGACCTGATCGCCTGCCCCGGCGGCGATTACTGCAATCTGGCCAGTACCCGCTCATTGCCGGTTGCCAGGGCGATACAGGAGCGCTTCGATAATCTGGATTTCCTGCATGATCTGGGGCCGATCAGTCTCAATATTTCCGGTTGCGTCAACGCCTGCGGACATCACCATATTGGTAACATCGGCATTCTCGGGCTGGACAAGAACGGCGAAGAATATTTCCAGATCACGATTGGTGGTGCTCAGGGCAAGGACAGTGCCCTGGGGCGTGTAATTGGACGGGCATTTCAGGCGGAGGAGGTGCCGGATGCGATCGAACGCCTGCTCACAACGTATCTGGAATACCGTGAGGCCGACGAGCACTTTGTGCACTGTATTCAGCGCCTGGGGCTGGCGCCTTTCAAGGAAGGTGTCTACCCACAACAGCCGTCAGTGGAGGCATCAGCATGAACAACACCATTGGATATCGGCAGGGCAAGGCCTGCATTCTGACCGATGATGCCTGGGAACTGGTGAACGCGGATACGGCGGTGGATAACCTGGACTCAAAGGTATTGGCGTGGCCTGGCTGGCAGGAGCAGCTTGAAGCGGGGCGCCTGCGTCCTGAGACTTCGGCTGTCCTGCTGGGGCCGGATGTGGACCCCGACGTACTGGCGCCCTGGATCGACCGGCTGCCACTGATCGCACTGCAGTTTCCCCGCTTCATGGATGGCCGGGCCTACAGTCAGGCCAGTCTGTTGCGGACGCGCCTGGGCTATACGGGCGACCTGAGAGCGATGGGGGATGTGTTGCGTGACCAGTTGTTGCTGATGCGGCACTGCGGGTTTACCTCGTTCTGCGTGCGGGCCGACAAGCGGGCGTCAGACGCGATCAAGGGGCTGTCCGAATTCGACCAGATCTATGCCCGCTCGGTCGCCAGCCCTGAGCCCCTCTATCGGCGTCGGGAACGCGTGTAATGAGCGCTGGCGAGAACCGGCGAGGGATACTGCTGACAGCCTCGGCCGCCTGTGCGCTCACGATTTTCGATACCAACCTGATAGGCGTCATCACCCCGATGCTGGTGGCGGATCTGAATGTCGATTTTGCCCATATGGCCTGGGTGCTGAGTAGTTTTCTGCTCAGCTTTGCATCTTTACTGCTGGTAGCCGGATCGTTGGCTGATCACTATGGCCGCAAGCGCATACTGGTGCTGGGGCTGAGCGTCTATGGCGGCAGCGCGCTGGCCTGCGGTCTGGCTTCCAGTGTTGAACTGCTGATTGTCGCGCGGGTCGTGCAGGGCATTGGTGCCGCATTTCTGTTGGCTCCCGCACTGGCCATTATCGGCCAGTCGTTTCGTGAACCGGGAGAGGCGGTCAAGGCCTGGGCCGCCTGGGGCAGTATCATGGGGCTGACCATGGTGGTGGCTCCCTTATTAAGCAGTCTGGTAGGGGCCTGGCTGGGGTGGCGCTGGGCACTGGGCATGATGGCGCCGCTCTGCGGGCTGCTGGTCTGGCAAGTGATTCGCTGGATTGAGGAATCCCGCTCACCGCGTCAACACTGTTTCGATTGGCTGGGTGCCCTCCTGTTCAGCCTGACCATGCTGGCCGGGAGCTGGAGCCTGATTCGGGGGCCAGAAGTGGGCTGGTACAGCCCGGAGGTACTCTGGCCGCTTTTTTGGGGAAGTATGGTGCTGTGCAGCTTCATTCTGTGGGAACTCAAGGTTTCCAGCCCGATGCTGCAACTGCGACTTTTTCGCGCGCCCGCTTTCGTCGGAGCGGTAGGGGCGATGTTGGGTTATGCGGCGGCCGCACAGGTGATGGCTGCGTTTTTGCCTGTCTACCTGCAACAAGGGCGGGGCGTAGCCGTGGAGTGGACGGGCATTGCGCTGTTGCCGTTTGCCTTGGCCATGCTGATCTTCCCTTTGATTGGACGCCGCCTGTCTGCCTGGCTGCAATCCTGGCAGCTGCTGGGCATGGGGCTGGTCATCATCGCACTGGGCAATTGGGGGTTGGCGGCATCCGTGCAATCGGCACACCCGATCACTTTTTTCCTCAGCATGGCCTGTCTGGGGGCCGGCGGTGGGCTGATCAACGGAGAAACCCAGAAGGCGATACTGGGAACGGTGACGGCATCCCAGGTCGGGATGGCCTCGGGCATCAGCACCACGGCGCGCTTTCTTGCCATGTTGATGGGGTACGCCGGGTTGTCGTCGGTGATGCTCAGTGGCGTGCGTGAGCAGCTGCAGACGAGCCTCTGTCCGGAGCAGGGATGCTGGTTGGCCCCGGAGCTGGTGACCGCCGTGGCGACTGGCGACCTGGTACAGGCCGAGTTCGAGGGCCGCTCGCTGAGCCAACAGGTTGCGCTGCTGAGTTACCAGTCTGGTTTCATGACCCTTTTTAATACGGCTGCGGTTATCGCCCTGGTCGCAGCGGGTGCCGTATTCCTGCTGATGGGGTGTCAGCGTGAAAGAGTGAAGCCGGTGCAGCAGCCGCAAGCTGAAAGGGTGACCTGAAAAGTGGCAGGTGGGTCAATTTTGCACAGCCATGGTGCGGCACTTGCGGGCACTGTTGGCTGGCACTGGTTGGTAAAGTGACGTGATAGCGGCGAACTGCAAAGTTGGCACGGCTAATGCTTTGTAGAAATTAACAATAACAACAAGGCACCGCTCAGGGTGCCTGTTAGTCAACTGGACAATGGCGTCCACTTTCCATCGCCGAGGCCGCGGCGAGCGAGAAAGTGGGCGCTTTTTTTTTGCGTCGAATTCACCGCGGAGGTGACCATGAAACAGCGCTTGATCGTGATTGGCAACGGAATGGTCGGTCATCACTTTGTGGAGCAGTGGTTGGCCAACGAGGCCGCATCGGACTACGAGCTGACCGTATTCGGGGCCGAGCGTCATCCCGCCTATGACCGTGTCCACCTGTCCGAATACTTTGAGCAGCAGAGTGCTGATCATCTGCTGCTCGGCGAGCCGGATTTTTACAGCCAGCCCGGTATCGATCTGCACCTCGGCGAGGCGGTGATCTCGATTGATCCTGCCAGCAAGCAGGTGGTCACCGAGCAGGGCCGTTATGGCTATGACAAGCTGGTGCTGGCGACCGGTTCCTATCCGTTCGTACCGCCCATCCCCGGTGGCGACCAGTCGCACTGTCTGGTGTATCGCACCCTGGATGATCTGGATGCAATTCGTGCCAGTGCTGATGGCGTGAAAACCGGCGTGGTGATTGGCGGTGGCCTGCTGGGCCTGGAAGCGGCCAACGCGCTGAAGAGCCTGGGGCTGGACGTACACGTGGTCGAGTTCGCACCCCGGTTGATGCCGGTACAGCTCGATGAGGACGCGGGTGCCATGTTACGCCGCAAGATAGAAGCCTTGGGCGTTGCGGTGCATACCGATACGGCGACAAAGCAGATCATCGCGGGTGATTCGGCGCGGATGAAGATGTGCTTTGCCGACGAAACCGAGCTGGAAACCGACCTGATCGTGTTCTCCGCCGGTATCCGGCCGCAGGATGCATTGGGGCGCGAAGCCGGTCTGACACTGGGCGAGCGCGGCGGTATCGATGTGGATCAGCACTGCCGCACCAGTGACCCGGACATCTACGCCATCGGTGAGTGTGCAGTCTGGAACGGACGTCACTTCGGCCTGGTTGCACCGGGCTACACCATGGCCCGTGCCGCCGTGTCCCACCTGTCCGGTGATGGCAAAACGCATTTCCAGGGTGCGGACATGTCCACCAAGCTCAAGCTGCTCGGTGTTGATGTGGGTTCCATCGGCGATGCCCATGGCCATACGCCGGGATGCCAGAGCTACCGTTACACCGATGAACGCAGTGGCGCCTACCGCCGGCTGGTAGTCTCCGGAGATGGCAAACGTCTGCTCGGCGCTATCCTGATCGGTGACAACAGCTACTACGATCCCCTGCTGCAGCTGGCGCTTAACGACATGCCGTTGCCGGAGCAGCCGGAAGGGCTGATTCTGCCGGCCTCCGAGGGCGGGTTGCCGGCGGCCGGCAGTGCCGAGCTGCCGATGACGGCCACCATCTGCTCCTGCCACAACGTCAGCAAGGGCGACATCTGCGAAGCGATGAACGATGGCGCGGTCAGCGTTGCCGATCTCAAGGCCAGCACCAGGGCGGCCACCGGCTGCGGTGGCTGTGCCGCCATGCTGAAAACAGTGCTGGATGGGGAGCTGGAAAAACGTGGCGTGCAGGTGGATCACTCCCTCTGCGCCCATTTCAGTCACACCCGTCAGGAGCTGTTTCACCTGATCCGCGTTGGCCAGATCAAGACCTTCGAAGAGCTGCTCAGCAAGCACGGCAGCGGCGGTGGTTGCGAAATCTGCAAGCCGGCGGTGGCCTCGATGCTGGCCAGCTGCTGGAATGAACATGTGCAAGCGCCCGAGCTGGTACCGTTGCAGGATACCAACGACACCTTCATGGCCAACATGCAGAAAGATGGCACCTACTCAGTGGTACCACGTATCCCCGGTGGCGAGATCACGCCGAAAATGCTGATCACGCTGGGCGAGGTGGGAGACAAATATAAGCTCTATACCAAGATTACCGGTGGTCAGCGCATCGACCTGTTCGGCGCCACGCTGGATGAGTTGCCGCTGATCTGGGAGGAGCTGATCGCCGCCGGCTTCGAGACCGGACACGCCTACGGCAAGTCACTGCGTACGGTGAAATCCTGTGTCGGCAGTACCTGGTGTCGCTTCGGAGTGAAGGACAGCGTCGGCATGGCGATCGATATCGAGAATCGCTACAAGGGCCTGCGCACACCGCACAAGGTGAAGATGGCTGTCTCCGGCTGTACTCGTGAATGTGCCGAGGCGCAGAGCAAGGATATTGGCGTCATCGCCACCGAGAACGGCTGGAACCTCTACGTCTGCGGTAACGGCGGCATGAAGCCGCGCCATGCCGATCTCTTCGCCACCGACCTCGATGACGAAACCCTGGTGCGCTACATCGACCGTATCCTGATGTTCTACATCTACACCGCTGACCGCCTGCAGCGTACCTCGGTGTGGATGGAAAACCTGGATGGCGGCCTGAACTACCTGCGTCAGGTGGTGATCGACGACAGCCTTGGAATGGCGGCGGAACTGGAAGCACGAATGCAGCATGTGGTCGACAGCTATCGCTGCGAATGGAAAGAGGCGGTGGAAGATCCGAACAAGCGCAAGCGTTTCCGCAGCTTCGTCAACTCCGACGAGCCCGGCCGGGCACGCATTGTGCAGGTGGTTGAACGTGGACAGTTGATACCGGCCCGTGAACTGGTCGAGGAGGAAGCGTGATGAGCAGCAACGTGAACTGGCAGGACCTCTGTGGTCGTGATGATCTGGTGCCCGGCTCCGGCGTGGCCGTGAAGATCGGTGATCAGGCGGCGGCGCTCTACTGGCCCGAGCCCGGCAAGGAGCATTTGTATGCGCTGGCCCATCGTGACCCCTTCTCTCAGGCCGAAGTGCTGGCCTGGGGGCTGCTGTGCGAGAAGGAAGGCGACTGGTCGGTGGCCGCACCGCTCTACAAGCAGCATTTCCGCCTCAGTGATGGTGTCTGCCTGGAACAGCCGGATGTTGTCCTGTCCACCTGGCTGGTACGCCTCAACGGCGACCGGGTTGAAGTCGGTCTCGGCTGAACCGGGCCGAACAGGGTAGAGAGGGGAGGCCAGCATGCAGATGACACCAGAATCAGGCCTGATCGATCGCTTCGGGCGCCGCATCGACTATCTGCGCCTGTCGGTGACCGACCGCTGTGATTTCCGTTGTGTCTACTGCATGGCTGAAAAGATGACCTTCCTGCCACGGGAGCAGGTGCTGTCCATTGAGGAGCTCTACGAGGTCGGGCGCAGCTTCGTCGAACTGGGCGTGCGCCGTATCCGTCTGACCGGCGGCGAGCCGCTGGTTCGGCGCGGGCTGCTGGCATTGGTGCAGCAGCTCGGTCGCCTGCCGGTGGAGCTGTCCCTGACCACCAATGGTTCCCAGCTGGCGAAACTGGCTGGCCCGCTGGCCGATGCGGGTGTGGATCGCATCAACATCAGCCTCGACAGTCTGCAGGCCGACCGTTTCCAGCGATTGACCCGTACCGGTGACCTGAATCAGGTGCTGCGCGGTATCGATGCGGCCCGCGAAGCCGGTATCCGGCGCATCAAGCTCAACAGCGTCATTCTCCGCGGTCGCAATGACGACGAAGTGCTGGCGCTGGTCGAGTTCGCCCGTGAGCGTGGGCTGGATATCAGCTTTATCGAGGAGATGCCGCTGGGCCAGATCAGCGAGCACGACCGTGCCGAACAGTTCTGCTCCAGCGAGCAGTTGCGCGCGCGCATTGAGACGCGCTTTGCGCTGCTGCCCTCCACCGAACGAACCGGCGGGCCTTCGCGTTACTTCCGCATGGCCGACAGTGACAGCCGCATCGGCTTCATTTCGCCGCACAGTCGCAACTTCTGTGGCGACTGCAATCGGGTCCGAGTGACCGCCGAAGGGCGTTTGCTGCTCTGCCTGGGACATGAACACAGCGTCGACTTGCGACAAGTGCTGCGTGATCCCGCACGTGTGCCCGCCGATCTGCAGCACCACATCGTCCAGGCGATGGCGCTGAAACCCGAACGACACGAATTCCGGCTCGATGACGAGCCACAGATTTTGCGATTCATGAACATGACCGGCGGCTGATTCAAAGGCCGCGTCGAGGAGAACAGCCATGTCAGCGACCGAAACCCCATTCCAGCCACTGGCGGCCGCCGTGCTGACTGCCTCCGATACCCGCACGGCGGAGAACGATACCTCCGGCGACCTGCTGGTTGAGAGTCTGCAAGGTGCCGGCCATCGGCTGGTGGATCGGGCGCTGGTCGCCGACGATATCTACCGTCTGCGGGCGCAGGTTTCCCAGTGGATCGCTGACCCTGAAGTACAGGTGGTGCTGATGACCGGCGGTACCGGTTTCTCGCACCGGGACTCGACGCCCGAGGCGATCCTGCCTCTGCTGGACAAGGAAATCGATGGTTTTGGCGAGCTGTTCCGCCATGTCTCCTGGCAGGAGATTGGCACCTCTACCGTTCAATCCCGGGCACTGGCCGGGCTGTCCAACGGTACCCTGATCGTTTGTCTCCCCGGTTCTACCGGCGCCTGCCGGACGGGCTGGGAGCTGATCAGCAGCCAGTTGGACAGCCGCTATCGGCCCTGCAACTTCGTCGGCACCCTGATGCGTGCGCAGGAGCAGAGGAGGGCTTTGCCATGAGTTGTGATCAACAGGGGCTGCTGCCGTTGGCAACGGCCATTGAGGCGCTGCTGTCGGACCTTGAGCCTGTAGCTGTTACCGAAAGCGTCGACCTGCTGCAGGCCCGTAACCGTGTTCTGGCCGAAGCGATACACAGCCGAGTGGATGTACCACCGGCCGACAACAGCGCCATGGACGGCTATGCAGTGCGCATGCTGGACCTGATCGCCGCCGGTGAAGACTGGCTGCCGGTGTCACAGCGCGTACCGGCCGGTCAGGCGCCCGGTCCCCTGCAACCGGGCACGGTGGCGCGGATCCTTACCGGTGCCGAGGTGCCGCCGGGTGCCGATATTGTGGTGATGCAGGAGCTGGCTGAAGTGAAGGGCGAGCGGGTGCGCCTGCCGCTGGGTGCCGTACCGGGGCAGAATATCCGTCGCCGGGGCCAGGATATCCACAGCGGCGGCCTGCTGCTGCCCGCCGGGCGCCGGCTGGATGCCATGGCAATCGCCGTGCTGGCCTCGGCCGGTATCGAACGGGTCAGCGTCTATTGTCCGCTGAAGGTGGCCCTGCTCTGCACCGGTGACGAGCTGGTGCCGCCGGGCCAGCCGCTGGCACATGGGCAGATTTACAACTCCAACCGCTACCTGCTGCACGGGCTGATCGAAACACTGGGCATGGAAGTAGTGGATCTGGGACAGGTCGCCGATGACCCGGCCAGCCTGGAACAGGTGCTGCTGCGGGCTGCTGAACAGGCCGATGCCATTCTGACCACCGGTGGTGTTTCCGTCGGTGAAGAAGACCACCTGCGCCCGGCCATCGAGCGCCTCGGTGAGCTGACCCTGTGGAAGATCAATCTCAAGCCGGGCAAGCCCTTTGCGGCAGGCGTCGTCGAAGGCACGCCAATCTTCGGCCTCCCCGGCAACCCCGGTTCGGCACTGCTCACCTTTGCCTTGCTGGCGCGGCCCTGCCTGAATCGGCTGCAGGGCGACACTGCGATCAAGCCGTTCTCGGTCACGGCCACCGCAGGCTTCAGCCGCGAGCGCCGCATTAAGCGCGAAGAGTACGTGCGCGTGTATTGTGAAGCGGACGGTACCCTGCAGCTGGCCAGCCAGCAAAGCTCAGGTGCCCTGTCGCCCATGTTGCATGCCAACGGCTTTGCCCGCCTGCCTGCCAACCAGCCGGTGGAGCTGGGGCAGGCGCTGGACTTCTATCCGCTGGATGGGTTGGTGAGGTAAGTCGGAAGGCCCATTTTTCGAGCTTCCCATGCATAGCGCAATCCCAAACGACCAGTCTCCTGCGACCATAAGTGAGAAAAGATTGACTAGAGCGGCGATTTTCTTGCCGAGATTGAGCAGCAGATCAACTTTTCCGCGCTGGCAGCGGAAGTTGATCGTATGTACCACGTGTTGAAAGAGCTTAGGCTGGTCGTCCTCCATACCCAACTAAAACCATGGTGCGTATTCTGGTGTTTCAGTGCTTCTAAAACCTGCCTGGTGGGCTGACGGAGTCCCTGTTGGTCGATTGCATGAACGACCAGAAGTTCTACAGTCTTATCCAAGCTATAACATTTCTGATCGCACAACAATTTGGCACTTTGAAAAGAGCATCGGCGAAGTCGGTACCCAGGCCCAGTTCGATGGTGTTTCAGCGTAGCTATTCAAGAAGTGCTTCATAGCCCGTAATAGCCATATCATTGATTCCACCATGGTACCAGCTCCCAGACTGCACAACCGTCACAGCGTGAGGGAGTTAATCAGCGATCAGGGACTCTGGCTGACTGGAACATGGCAAATGAAGGCTGAAAGATGGTCGACGCCAGCTGGATCAAAAAACACGGAAAGTCCATTTGGGGTACAAGCTGTCGATTATCGTCGAGGCCAAGTACAAGGTGCTTAAGGTGTGACACCGTCAAACTTCATTACAGCCGACCTTCTGAGAAGGTATGTGCTTTGGTTTACCAAGGTGCAGATTACGCATGAGTGGTCATCGAAATAATCGATATCTGTTACAGAAATATGTCGCTTCTCCGATACCAAGGTTTGCGCGAGACTTCGGGAGCGGTAAATAAATAGGTTTTGAACGCGACTCGTAAAGAAGTCTATTGCTGAATTAATAAGAACGATCAATTTGGGGGTGCACGCTGTGCTGATTCGAACGGATATCAGTTCCTATGAGCAACTGATTGAAGAGTTTAAGTGGTCCATACCCGAGAGGCTGAATCTAGCAACTGAGATCTGTGATCGGCACGCAAGTTCGACGCCATTGGCGGCCGCGATCATTGAGGATATAGATGGTGTCGTTCGCAAGTATACGTTTGCTGATATTAAACGCCTATCTGACAGTTTAGCTCATGCTTTTATCGAATTAGGTGTATGTCGCGGCGACCGGGTTGTTGTATCTCTTGGGCAGGATGTGGAAGCTCTGCTTGCCCATCTAGCCTGTTTTAAAGTGGGAGCGATTTCCGTTCCTGTCGCAGGACTATATTCCGGGGACGGATTGGCATTTCGGATTAATGATTGTGAAGCCTGTCTGTTTATCACAAACCGTGTCGGAGCCGATAAGCTGTCCGGTTTAAATCTACCTTCTTTGCGTCATACGGTTGTTATCCAGCAAAAAGCTGTTGGGTCTGAGGTGGATTTTGATAGTTTGCTAGTGGGGCGGGATGCTGAATTCATGCCAGTTGACACCATGGCAGACGAACCAGCGTTTATCTTCTATACCTCGGGCACCACTGGCTCACCCAAAGGTGTGTTGCATGCACATAGAATGGCACGTGCCCATTTGCCATGCGTGCAACTGGGGTTTGAGATGGCGCCGCAAATTGGTGATGTGTTCTGGACCGCTTCTGACTGGTCTTGGCTAGGCTCCTTGGGGGATTTGGTTTTTCCGGCACTCTTTTTGGGTCACCCGGTGGTGGTGACACCAGGACGGTTTTCGGTGCAGCGCGCATACGATGTGATGCAAAGGCATCGGATTAGTTGCCCGTTCTTGGCTACCGCTGTGTTACGGAAAATGAGTAAGGAACCCCCTCTCTCAGAGGCGAGGTTCCAGGTGCGCGCGATAATGACTGGTGGCGAGGCGATGCCGCCGGAAGTCCTGAAGTGGGCGAGGAAAGCCTTTGATGCTCCGGTAAATGATGAATTTGGACTAACCGAATCCAACCAGACCGCTGTGGGTTGTACCAGCCTATACAGCACACCTAGCAGTTCGGTAGGGCGAATAGCACCTGGAAAAAGGGTTGCCATCATCGATGACGAAGGTATCGAACTAGCACCTGGGGTACATGGTGAGATTGCTATTTGGCATGATTCGCCAAGTAATATGCTTGGATACTGGAATCGCCCTGAACAGAGCGCCCAGAAATTTGTCGGTGGGTGGATGCGAAGTGGTGACCAAGGAGCTCTCGATGAACATGGCTATCTTTACTATTTCGGCCGAATGGATGACCTGATTTTGGTAAATGGCCTGCGAGTGGGGCCTGAAGAAGTTGAAGCAGAACTTCTCATGCACCCTGCAGTGGCCGAAGCTGCAGTAATTGGTGTACCGGATGACAGCAGTGGTGCTGCTATTGTCGCAGCGGTGAAACTGCAAGAAGGTATCGAAGGCGGTGACCTACTGGCCGAGGAACTTAAGGGCCTAGTAAAGAGAAATTTAGCTGCGCATTGCTATCCCAAACGCATAGTGTTCGTGGAAACTATTCCTGTAACCTCAACTGGGAAAGTTAGACGTGGAGAGGTTCGAAACTCGTTTATCCAGCCGTCACAGGTTTTGGCATGAATGAAAAAAACGAGTGGTGTCATAAGTCGGGGAGTGCAAGGAGAGTAGAAAATGTCTGGAATTAAAGTTTCGAGTCATGGTCAGATACTTGAGATCGTTTTGGATAACCCCAAAGCGAATGCCATTGACTCAGTGATCAGTTTGGAACTAAACCAGCTATTTACGGAGTTTAATAACGATCCTCGTTATCGGGTAGCCATCCTAACCGGTGCTGGTGATAAGTATTTCTGTACCGGAGGAGATTTGAAAGAATTAGATGAGAAGCGCGGTGACATTTGCTATGGAGAGAATGGTTTTGCTGGTTTGACACATTTCCCTGACCTGGACAAGCCGGTTATTGCTGCAGTGAACGGATTATGTGTTGGCGGAGGGTTCGAATTATTACTGGCATGTGACTTAGTGGTATCCAGTAAAGAGGCACATTACTTCCTGTCGGAAACAAAAATCGGTAATGTGCCATATCTAGTAAGCATCCAGCGTATTCTGAAGCGTTTGCCAAGAAATATAGCTATGGAAATGCTCTATACAGGGCGTCGTATGACAGCCGATGAGTTGGCTGCGTTTGGTTTAATTAATTCCGTAGTCCCGAAGGATGAGCTCCTCGAGGCGGCTTATCGGTTGGCGCAAGAAATAGTAGCAGCGGCGCCTTTATCTGTCTCGGCCTGTAAGCGAGCTTCGATTACTGTCGAGTCCATGCAATGCTCACAATTATTAAAGTTAGAAGATGATAGTCTGTTTGATTTTTTTAATTCAGTAATGGTTTCTTCAGATGCAAAGGAGGGAGCAAAAGCCTTCGTTGAGAAGCGAGATCCTGTTTGGGGTGGGAAGTAGAGAAAACCAGATGGCTCTCTTTTTATATGAATGTTAACAGGTGATGGAGCAGTATTATATAAAGATTTAAGTTATGAGATAATCCATGTTTTGATCGTAATTTTGGCGTTACTAAATAAATACAAGAAAATGTATTTGCCAAATCAGTAGTGGGGTTATAAATATGACTATAATAAAAAAAATAGCTGTGTCGAAAAATATTGACTTGCAAATCTTTCTGCCTGCCATGATCGTAATCATAGGGCTAATGGTGCCGATCAGCATAAGTCCAGAAAGTGCAGGGGAAATCGCAGGTAATCTGATAGGGATCATCACAAAACAATTGGGTTGGTTGTATTTAATGGGCGCATTCATGTTATTCGCGCTTATGCTATGGCTGGCTTTCGGACGGTATGGGATGGTCCGTCTCGGTCGTGAGAGTGATACGCCCGATTATTCGAAGTTTAGTTGGTTGGCGATGATGTTTTGTGCCGGGATGGGTTCGTCCATCATGAATTGGGCTTTTATAGAACCACTTTACTTCATGCAAGGCCCTGCGCTTGGAATCGAGGCTGGTAGTAGCAAAGCAGCTGAGTGGGCAGTAATGTATTCATTTTTCCATTGGGGATTAATTCCATATGCTATATATCTAATGCCAGCATTACCAATTGCTTATATGGTTTATGTAAAACGCTGTAATTTATTTAGAATCAGCGAAGCCTGTGTTGGTTTTCTGGGTAATAAGGCTTATGGCCCGATCGGTAAAATTATCGATATATTAGTGATTTTTAGTATATTGGGCGGTACTGCAACTACACTAGGCTTATCGGTGCCTGTTTTGTCAGCACTTTTTAGTGAAGCATTTGGAGTGGCTGACTCCTTTGCTCTGCAGGTTGTCGCGCTAGTACTTTGGACTGCAATATTTACTTGGAGTGTATACCGTGGACTGTCTAAGGGTATTCAGATCCTTAGTCAGATAAATACCGTTCTTGCTCTTGTATTGATCGCAGTTGTATTTGTCACCGGACCTACGTTGTTTATTTTGGACTTGACTACTAATAGTCTTGGACTACTGGCTAATAACTTCCTGCAAATTAGTTTGTCGACGGATCCAATCGAGAAAGGTGGTTATCCTCAAGCATGGACAACCTTCTACTGGGCATGGTGGCTGGCGTATGCTCCTATGGTTGGTCTATTTGTTGCTAGAATTTCAAAAGGCCGCACTGTTAGAGAATTAATCTTGAATGGCTTTGCCTATGGTAGCCTTGGCTCCTGGATTTTCTTTGCTGTGTGGGGTGGGTACTCTGTACATACTGAAACAAGCGGTGTATTGCAGTTGTCTAGTATCCTATCCGAAAGTGGGCTTCCTACAACCATCGTTTCTATCGTTAAATCACAGCCTTTTAGTTATTTTTTTATACTGTCTTTTATCGTGCTTTTTCTCATTTTCACAGCAACAACTATGGATTCGGCTGCTTATGTTCTGGCTTCTGTAAGTTCGAAAAATTTGGCAGGAAATGAAGAGCCGACTCGATTTAATCGCATTGCTTGGGCGCTTGTCCTAGGTGCCGCGGCCGTAGCGATGCTGCTAATGGGAGGTTTAAAAGCCGTTCAATCGGCAAGTATTGTACTTGCTTTGCCCATGTTATTTCTAATGGCTGTATTGGTAAGGTCTTTCATGCAGATGTTGAAAGAAGACCATGGTCTTCGCCTTGAGCCGATACATCATGTACTCAAAGAGCATGAGATAACAGCAGTAAGCGAGAAGCAGGAAAGAGCCTTAGGTTGATAGCCCTGCATATAAAAAATAAATATTACTGTACTAGAGTTTCACAAATGAAATTTAAATCTACTTATCTTGCCTTTTTTGTACTACTAGCTCCCTCTTTTACCCAGGCATCTGAATTCGATTACAACTTTTACGGCAGCCTGAGGGTAATGGTCGAAGAGGCCAAGCATGACAATGGCGACAACTTCAAGGACGCGGTGAGCCGTATTGGTGTGAGCGGCTCCCATGATCTGGGTAAAGGATTGCAGGCCTTCGCCAAATATGAACTGAGCGTAGATGTGGCCGAAGGTGAACTGGGCTCTGATACCGGCAAGGATGCGCGCCAGGCCTATGTCGGCCTGTCCGGTGATTACGGCAGTCTGATGCTGGGCCGCTACTGGTCCAGCTTTTATAATGCCATCGGTTATGCCTCGGACACGCTTTGGATCCATTCCGCACCGGTGTATTACACCCTGGACTGGGACTACCGCATCGGCAAGTCGGTGATGTACACCACCCCAGACATGAATAGTGTACAAGTATCAGCGCTGTACAGTGATGAGCGTGAACAGGGCCAACTGGCCGCTACCTGGCAGGCCACCGACAGCCTGAAACTTGCCGCCGGTTATATCGATGACGCCGACAACAACGATTCCGTGGGCCTCGCTGCTTACTACACCGGCAGCAGCTACTACCTCAACGCCATGCTGATGGACAAGGACAACCAAGGTCGTGGTATCGACCTGATCGGCGGCATCTCCGCCGACAAGCACCTCTTCACCGCCGGCGTCTCCACCTTCGAGGACCGCTCTGGCAGCGATAACGACTTTGACGTCCTGATTCTGGCTTACCAGTACAACCTGCACCCGAAGGTGAAGCTCTGGGTGGAAGCCAAAGCCTGGGATGGTGTGTTGTATGGAATTGAGGATTCCAACTTGATTGCGCTTGGGATGAATTACGATTTCTAAGCAGGAGGAGTATATCGTTCAATACCCCAGCCCTACCTCATCCTTACGGTGGGGCTGTGGTGCTAGGTATGTGGATACGTGAGCGCTTTGTGAATGAGAAGTAGTATGTTCCCGCTGGCGTAGCTCAAAAAGAGATGTGTTTAATAACATCAAGGTCTTCTACAGCCAGGTATGATGCTATTCGTATCTCGGTAGAGTCAGCCGAAAGCTCTTCGAGCGAGCCTAGGTTTGGGCAGGGTGTGACACCAGTATCTGAGTAGGTCCACAACGTTAGCTAACTCGTCGAACTCAAAGCAATAGCGTAAAAGCTAAAAACAAAGTTATATTTTCTCAATGGTATGCTTTATGAGGAAATGGGTGACCAGAGAATGCTGGAAAGCATGATACGCTGATTCATTTCAAAATGTATGAGGTAGTTCGAAATTAGGATCTAAATTCAGGGATTTTATTCTTCCGGCAGCAATGGTTTTCGAAAAAGTATCAATGGTCTCGAAATTTATGATTGACTTTTATAGGCTTTAATTGCCACCGGTTTAATATAATGAATAGTCGTTTTTTATAAGAGTTTCATATTTATATGACTTGATATATTTAAATAATTTCAGATGAATTCTCTACTACGAAGTGGTTTTGATATTGTTTGATATTTCTCTTATTCCTTTTAGTCCTAATTCTAGTAATTCTAGGTTGTAATGTTTTTCGGGATACATTAGGTATAGTGGTATTTTAAAACTTGGTGCTCCTTCCACTCGATAAAGAGATTTGCTTTCAATAAGTCCTTCTACACTTCTGACAGGCAAATATGCGGATCCCCCTTCGTGTGTAATTATTTGCAAAGCAAGATCGCTCAAACCTACCGTTAAAGTAGGTGTGCTGATGTTATTAAAATTTAGGCTGTGTTGCTGATTAAAATATGGGCCCCAGTCAACATAGATATAATTCTGGCCTAAACTTTCTGTCAGGCTAGAAGGTGTCGAGGATACCAAAATAAGATTGTCTTCTATTAAATTTTCAACCTTAATACCTGGCAGTGTCTGTGGTACCGAAGTCAGGGCAATGTCCAGATAGCCATCTAAAAGGTTATGGAGCATACTCTGCGACCAATCAGCTTCTACTCTCAAGACATAATCAGGTGCGTTTTTTTTCATCCACCTGATCCAAGGTCGACTAAAACTATTCCAGACGGTTGCTTGAATAGCGAGACTGAATAGTCCTTTGAAGCCATCTGGTAGGCCGACTTCTTGATGAGCCTGCTGCCAAGTTTGCAGAAGACGGATTGCATAGGGATGAAAGCGCTGGCCGGCTGGGGAAAGTTTGACGCCAGAGTGTGACCTTATAAAAAGTTTTTGGTTGAGTTCTTGTTCAAGTTGCTGAATCCGACTACTCGCTGTTGACTGAGTGATGTGTAAGTGAGTTGCCGATTTAAGAATTGACCCTGTTTCAGCGACCTCTAGAAACGTTCGTATTTGAGAAATTTGCACGTCTAGTCCTACTTCTAACGTTATCGATTTATTCGATAGATGATATGGAAATATATTGATTCTTTATACCAAATTTCTGTGGAAATTTATCTGATCTAATAGCTTAACAATATATAATTCTGTTATGAAATGTATGATTGAGGTGTTGAATTCTTATTAAATCCGGCGTTAAATCCCCGAGTTACCCACGAACAGTAGACACCTTCTATAGTTAGGTTTACCCCTGACGAGGAGGTGCAAGATGGTTTATGTTGAATAGGGTACGGCCTACCTTGAGCACTTTCGGCCATACGATCCGCTTCCGCTGCTAGCGCGGAGAAGCTAATGTGTTGCTCCGTCTTGGCTAAAGGATTGCCGGTCGGGTCATTCTTCTCGCGGTGATGCCTCTGGTAAAGAGGACGCTTTTGATCGCACTACGCATCTTCATGGTACTGATTGGCCGGGGGGCTGCCCTATCATATGGCTAGTCAGATTTGTGAAGTGGGTATCTCCAGGAACCCAAAGCTGGCTCAGTGTTCAAAACCGATCAACACGATAAGGCGTCATATCCACTTCCGGCATTTCGCCATCCATCATCTGACTCAGCAGCTTGCCGGTGACTGGGCCGAGAGTGAAACCCTGATGGCCGTGGCCAAAGGCGGCCCAGAGCCCTGCCTGTTTGGGCACGGGGCCGATAACCGGTTTCATGTCCGGCATGCAGGGGCGGCCACCCATCCAGGGCTTGGCGTTCAGCCGCTCGCCCAACGGGAAAAACTTGCGGGCCAGGGCTTCGGCGGCTTCCAGCTGCTTGTAGCAGGGTGGGGAGTCGTAGCGGGCCAGCTCGGCGCCGCTGGTCAGGCGGATGCCGGCCTGCATCGGGGCCAGCAGATAGCCTTTTTCGGCGTCGATCAGCCAGTTGTTCAGCGTGGCACCTTCACCGGCGCTGTAATGCATATGGTAGCCACGCTTGATGAACAGGGGCGCTGAGCTACCCTGGGTTGCCAGCCACCGGGCCGACCAGGGACCCATCGCCAGCACGACCTGTTCAGCCTCAAGGGTTTGGTCTGCCAGCTGAGCCTGCCAGCCCTGGCCCTGCCGCGACAGCGACTTGAGTTCACTCTGCACGAATTGACCGCCACTGGCCTTGAAGGCATCGGCATAGGCGGCCACCAGTCCACCGGGAGAGACAGCGCCCCAGGGCTGGGTCCAGTGAATGGCACCGACCATGCCCGGCGCCATATCGGGTTCAAGACGGGAGAGGGCGTCGCCATCCAGAATCTGCAGTTCGATGCCGAACTCCCGGATATAGCGTTCGGCACGACGGCTTTCGGTTTCGAAAGCCTTGGCGGTGCGGAAGGCGTCGATATAACCGGTCTTGCGGATCAGCTGTTCGGCACCGGCGGCCTGGATCATCTCGGCATGAGACTCCAGCGACCGGCTGATCAGGGCGGCGTAGCTCGGTACGATCTGCTGGTAACGTGCCGGGGCCGAGTGGCGCCAGTAGCTGAACAGCGGGCCTGCCGCCTTCAGCATGCCGCTTATCTGGTAGCGGATATCGGTCTCGCGGTTGGGCAGCACACGCAGCAGGGTCGCCAGATCACGCGGGAAACCATAGGGGAATACCGCTTCGCGCTGAATCAGCCCGGCGTTGCCGAAGGAGGCCTCGCGTCCCGGTTCGCGCCGGTCGACGAGGGTCACCTGATGCCCCCGCTGTTGCAAGTGCCAGGCTACTGAAACACCGACCATACCGGCACCCAGAACCAGAATCTCACGTGACATCGACTACCTTTCTCCTTGCAGAGCCACCAGAATAAAATTTCTCGCAAATGAGAATTTTTCCGAAATATCGAATATGAGAATTTTAAAGTCAAGCAGTAATCGGGATACACTAGCGCCACATCTACAGCCAGTCCGAGCCACGCAGTCTCCATGACAACCGAGTCTCAACCCCTGCAGCCCCAAACGCTAATCGACCGAGTGCTGGTGGGGGCTCGCCTTCGAGCCCACCGCAAGCAGCTGAAGCTCACGCTGAAGCAGGTCTCTGAACAAAGTGGTGTGGCGCTTTCGACCCTGTCGAAAATGGAGCTGGGACAGGCGACGGTCAGTTACGACAAGCTGGCGGCTGCGGCACGTGCGCTGAATATTGGTCTGCCACAGCTGTTCAGCTCGGATGAGTCTTCCGGTAGCTCGGAACCTGTCACCGTAGTCAGCAGCAAAATCTCCGAAGCGGCCGGCTATGCCACTGGTCATTACGAATACCACCCGCTTGCCGGTGACTTCCCCGGCCGCAACATGATGCCGATCTATGCCCGCATCCAGGCGCGAGCGCTCAAGGAGTTCGAGGATTTTATCCGCCACCCGGGGCAGGAGTTCGTCATGGTGCTGTCCGGTTGCATCTGTATCCACTTCGAAACCGGAGAAGAGATCTGCTTGCGTGAGCGGGAGACGGCCTATTTCAACAGCGCTGTCGGTCATGTATATCTGGTGGAAGGTGATAAGGATGCCGAAATCATCGCCGTGACGTCGGAACCCTGGGACCAGGTGTCTTCCTGAGGAAGGAAGACCGCAATCAACCCTGCACAGAAAGGTGAGTGAAATGGACGCTATCGAATATCCGATCAAGGGGGCTTGTCAGTGTGGTCAGGTCAGCTACGAGCTGCTCGAGCCGCCTCAAATGGTGGTGGCCTGCCACTGCAAGGAGTGCCAGAAACTGTCCACCAGCGCGTTCAGCATTACCGCCATGGTGGATGCCAAAAGCGTTGTGTTCAGCGGTGAAATGAAACACTGGCAGCGCCCGGCGGACAGCGGCAACACCAGCGCCGCCAAGTTCTGCCCGACCTGCGGCAACCGCATCTATCACTACAACCCGGACGAGCCGGACAAGATCAAACTCAAGCCGAGCAACCTGGAAGACACTCGGGTGATCAAGCCTGTGGCGCATGTCTGGGTCAGTGAAAAGCAGGACTGGTTCGAGATTCCGGCAGGGGTAAAGGTGTTCGACAAGCAGCCGTAAAACGGGTAGCGGTGCATTGACGCAGGAATACCGCAGAGCCGTCAAAATATTCGTCCTTTTGACGGCTTTGCACGCTCCTTCCAAGCGGCGCCTTACTCGGCTTCTTTCCGGTTCAGCAGGGCGTTTTCCTTGACGCCACGTCCAGCGTTATCAGGCTATTCACGATCAGCAGGCGGCTCCGGTGCGACCCCCTTGAGGTACTTGAACAGATCGCTGTCAGTCGACAGCACCAGCATAGTGTTCTGACCGATGATCGCCGGATAGGCTTGCAGGGTACGGGTGAATTCATACAGGGCGACGGCTTCCGGGCTTTGATTGTAGGCACTGGCGTAGATTTCGGTCGCTTTGGCATCGGCCTCGCCTCGAATCTCCTCAACCTCACGATAGGCCTCGGACTGGATCTTGTTCAGGTCGCGCTCCCGGTTGCCCCGGATTCGGGCGGCTTCACCATTCCCCTCTGACAGAAAACGCTCAGCGATCTGGCGTCGTTCGCTGATCATTCGGTCATAGATCTTCGGCCGCACGCTGGCGTTGTAATTGATCCGCTTGAAGCGGATATCGAGTAGCTCGATACCGAAGATACGGACCTTATTGGCGGCGGCTGTGAAGATCTCTTTTTCCACCTGTTCACGCCCCTTGTGAATTGGCACCAGCGCGCCTATATCCATCTCCCGTTCGGCCGAGGTCAGCAGGGCATCGCGCAGAGGGGCCCGCCCCTTGGTGGTGCGGATAATTTCGATAAGCTCATGCTTGGCAACCGCATTGCGGGTCTCGCTGCCCAGAATATCGTCAAGGCGAGACTGCGCACTGCGCTCATCACGCAAGCGTAAAAAATATTGCAAAGGGTCGGTGATACGCCAGCGGGCAAAGAGGTCGACCGAGATGTAGAGCTTGTCCTTGGTGGGCATATCCGAAGGGTTGCCATCCCACTCGAGGATGCGTTTGTCGATCGAGTTGACGTTCTGGATGAAGGGCAACTTGAACTTCAGCCCGGCCTCGGTCACGGGCTCGCCGACCGGCTTGCCGAACTGGGTGATGACCACCTGCTCACGTTCGCTGACGGTATAGGCCGAACTGAAGATCAGATATCCCAGTGCCCCCGCTAGCGCCAGCAGAGTGACCGGTTTACTCATGCTCATGGCCGCTCTCCTGCCTGGTTGTCGAGGTTGAGCAGGGGCAGAATGCCGCCGACCTGCTCATCAACAATAATCTTGGTGCGGATGCCGGGCATCACCTCCTGCAGGGTCTCGATATAAATGCGCCGCAGAGTTACCTCTGGTGCCTTGCTGTACTCCGTCAACAGGGCATTGAAGCGGGCGACATCACCCTCGGCCTCGTTGATGCGCTTGAGCCGGTAACCGTCGGCTTCGCGAATACGCTGGTCCTTCTCCCCTTGGGCCAGAGGGATGACGCGGTTGTATTCGCGCCGAGCTTCATTGATGAGCCGCTCTTTTTCCTGCTGGGCCTGGTTTACCTCGTTGAACGAATCCTGCACCGGCTCGGGTGGATTAATGTTTTTCAGCTGCACCTGGTCAATACTGATCCCCATGGCATATTTGCTGGCCAGCCGCTGCATTTTGGCCAGTGACTCTGTCTCGATCTCCTGGCGACCAATGGTGATCACTTCGTCGACCGTACGATCACCTACCACCTCGCGCATCACGGACTCGGACACTGCACGCAGGGTTGCGCCGGGCTCGCGTACCTCGAAAAGAAAATTGAAAGGGTCCGAAATGCGGTATTGCACCACCCATTCCACCAGCGCGGCATTGAGATCACCGGTGACCATTTGCGTCTCCCGCTTTTGGTCTTGCGGGCGCGGGCTTTGATAACGGTCGGTCGCACCCGGCGTGGTGAAGCCGAACTCCTGTTTGAGCTGGCGCTTAACGGGCACGATGGTTACGTTGTCGATGCCGAAAGGGAACTTGAAATGAAGCCCCGGCGGCACTTCACCAATGTAGCGGCCAAACCGTTGCACCACGGCCACCGAATCGCTCGGCACGGTGTAATAGGCACTCCAGCCTGCCAGCCCAAGGATCACCAGTACCAGCAGTACTAGTGGGCCTTTGCGACCACCTTCCGGTTTTGACTGTTTAATGCCTCCCCAAACTGCATGAAGCAGCTCATTAAGCTGGGCACCGGGGCTGCCCCGGTCATTGCCACTCTGTGCTGCCATTGCCATACCCTCACCCGGCTGTTTCAGCCGAATTTGTCACGCCCCAGGGCCGCGAACTGAAACTACATCAGCGGTATTCAATCCACCGCTGTAGTGCTTCGGATCCTGATCTGGCCCCATCGGATGGCACCTCTCAGCCTTGTGCTGCCGTCCACAGTGCATCACAAAGCAGACAGGGTCTGTTTGAGTTTAGCAGTCTCCTGAAGGTGCGCGGTTGATATCAGTGTGTATCTGGGAAGGAAGCCTGCACAGGGCAGCCAAGAGATGCATCTAGAAGTGGAATGCGAATCAGGGTTCAGCTTTGGACAACATTTCCGTAGGCGGCTGTCGCACTACAGGGTTGAGCTCTCGCCTCAAAAAATAATAACCGATCAGTGACTCTGGGTGGGCAGCAGCCGGTCATACTCGCGTTTGACTACTGCATAGCATTCGCAAGCTCTGGCCTCCAGTCCTGCCCGGTTGGTGATTGTGATGTGACCTCGATGATAGTGGATGAGGCCGGCACTCTTTACCACTGCGTGATTGAGCATGGTTTCGCCGCCCATAAACAAGGCAACACCCAGGATCCCTTCATTACCGACCATGGCGATTTCGGCAGGGGAGCCATCAAGCATGACGTAGACCAGGGAGACGATGGAGTCTATCGGGAAATAGGCATGGCGTAATACGCAACCGGACTCTTAGAGCGTATGGCCGAGTGGCAGCGAGAACTTTTCCAGATGTGGAAGGAGGCGTGCATATTCATCTGCAGGCAAGGCTGCGAGCAGGTGGTTTTGTCGCGGGTCATCAGCGGGATACACGGTTGATCTCCTGCACAGGTGTGTCGAAACAACACTCCTGTGCCCTCATTGCTATCGGATGGGGCACCATCCCCGGACGCTGGAACGTCCGTGTCACTTTCGGCGCTTCAATCCCATAACCAGCGTGACGATAAACAGCACAATAAAAACCAGGAACAAAATCTTGGCGATTTCGACGGCACCTGCTGCGATACCGGTAAACCCCAGTAATCCTGCAACCAGCGCGATTAAGAAAAATACAGCCGCGTAATACAGCATATTGTTTCTCCTTACGGGGCCGTTACTTGACCCTCATGTCGTTTCGGACCGCTTTAACGCCCTCAACGCTTCGTGCTACCTCGACGACCCTGTTGATATCGGCTTGCGAGTTGACGAAGCCGCTTAGTTGCACCACGCCTTTGAAAGTTTCGACGTTGATTTCAGCAGATTTCAGAGTGGGTTCCTGGAAAATTGCTGCCTTGACTTTGACCGTTATGACCGTGTCATCGAAATACTCGCCGGTTCCTTCCTGCTGGGACGTGGATGCGCAGCCTACGAGCAGAGCCAGTAATAACACCATGAAAAATGCGGGGGATTTTTTAAGTAATAACATGAACCGGTACTCCGAATAGTCAGGAAGACTGTCAGCCTGGTGGTTTCAGACTGTTCTGACGAGCAGCACGTACAGATGCATGGGTCCCGTCATCATTGCTAATGATAGTTCAACTCCGTGTCTGCGATGACATGCGCATGGCCATGTGAAGACGGCACTGATGCTCCATTGGTTCGGCATGCTCTTGTGAGCGTTAGCGTACAGAAGCCTGCCTAGAATCAAGGGAGAATAAACAGGACAACTCAACTCCTGCTGTCGAGTAACAACACCCCCGGCTTCCGGGGGGAGGCCGGGTCAGAGTCAGCAATGGCGTTATGGAGCGTTACTGAGCACCCCTGACGGAGTGATAAGTATAAAAAAGAGGTGACACCATGAAAAACGTGAAGCGTTTAACACGGGGGCCGTGGCAGCAGTCATGCTGTTCAGCCTGGCGAACGCTATCTATCCTGGGGCTCCCTCCAAAAAGACGATGCGAGGCGCGATACACAGTCAAAGTCTAGACTCCAACAAGCAACCGGTTAACCAGGCAGCGTTTTCGAACGTATGGAGGGTGGCGCGATGGGGGATCGATTAAGCTTCTATATTCGGCGCATCCGGGAGCGTCTGTGGGTCAGGCCGCTCGCCACGTGTGTGCTGTCCGTCGTTATTGTTTTTCTTGCGAAACTGGCTGACAGGCAGGACATCGGCCGTTACGTAGTGTTGATCACCCACGACTCAGTTGAAAAACTGCTTACCATTATTTCGTCCAGTATGCTGGTGATCGCCACCTTTGCTGTCGGGTCAATGGTCGCTGCCTATGCCTCCGCAAGCCGCACGGCAACCCCGCGTTCTTTTTCCCTGATTATCTCCGACGACCTTTCTCAGAACGCACTGTCGACCTACATCGGTGCCTTTATCTTCAGCATTGTGGCGCTGATTGGCCTGAAAAACGGTTACTACGATAAAGTCAGCCGTTTTACCTTATTTGTCATCACCGTGTTGATACTTGCAATGGTGATTGTGACATTTGTGCGCTGGGTTGATTGTATTGCCCGGCTGGGGCGGATCACGAACACAGTCGAAAAAGTGGAAGCGGTTACAATCAAGGCCTTGCGGCGGCGTCGCCGGATGCCTAACTTGCGGGGCATACCTGCGGAAGGTCTGCAGCACCGGGGACAAGCGGTCTACGGTGAGTCGATCGGTTATGTGCAGCGCATCGAGATTTCGGCATTGCAGACCCATGCCGAGAGCGCGGGGTTACGAATTCAGGTGGCGGCATTGCCTGGGACGTTTGCTGCGCCGGGCCGTGTACTGGCTTATGTTGTCGGTGATCAGGGAGCGCAGGTGGATTTCGATCCGGCCCCGGTCGCACAGGCATTTGTAATTGGAGCACACCGAGAATTCGATGAGGATCCTCGTTTCGGTCTCGTAGTGTTGTCTGAAATCGCCAGCCGGGCATTATCACCGGCAGTCAATGATCCGGGCACGGCGATTGGCATTATCGGATCCTTCGTGAGACTTTTTGCGCTTTGGGTCGAGCCGGTGGATGATGACGACAGGGACGATTCCGAATGTGATCGCGTGGTAGTACCCGAGATATCCGTGCAGGACATGTTCGACGATGCCTTTACCGCCATCGCGCGTGAGGGAGCGGGTACCATTGAAGTGGCTAGCAGACTGCAAAAGGCGTTTGCTTCTCTGTCCAGCCTGGATGATGCCGCAATGCGAGACGCTGTGACGCTGCATGCTCGTCGTGCACTTGCCCGTTCGGAATTGGCGCTGGCACTTCCTGATGATTTGGAGGAAATACGCCGGTTGGCGACATTTGCGCTTTCAGTTCAGCCGGGGGAGGTAAAGGAGGGGGTGATCAGTCCTTAAGGCAGAGCACCTATGCGGGCCTTGAAAACCTGTGAACAAGTCTCCCGCATGGACTATCCTCGGTTTTGCCTGGAGGCTAGGCCCCATTCATATTCAGCAGCACATCTTCCTTCAGCTCCACCCCGACTGACGGCATGTCTCGCAGCACCCTCATCATCCGCGCTTCCCCCGTCTCGACCAGTCGTACCAGTTCGGGTACCAGCGTTGCCGGTATCAGTGCATGAAGCGGGTGCTCACGTCCGTAGGCGCTTAGATAGATCCAGTGCCCCGGGTACACGTTGGCCGCATCCAGCAGCAAGGCAATATGCTCGGGCCGGATGCCGGGGGTATCGCAGGGCAGGATCAGGAAACGGTTGCCGGGCAGCTCAGGCAACAGCTGGGCAAGAGCGACCAGCGGCCCGGGGAAATCATGCTGTGGGTCGCTGAGCAGCGGCAGGCCAAACATGGAGTACAGCCCCGGGTTGCGGTTGCAGTTGAGGTAGAGCCGATCGCAATGGGGGCGCAGGGCATCGATGGAATACTCCACGCGGGGGCGCCCCTGATAGGGCAGCAACCCCTTGTCGGCGCCGCCAACGCGCCGGCCACTGCCGCCGGAGAGGATCAGGCCGGTGGTCATGCGCTTTTATCCGTGATGGCATGCACCTTGATCAGCTCTTTCAGTTCCGGCAGGCAGGAGCCGCAATTGGTACCGCACTTGAGCTGTTCACCCAGTGCCTGTGCCGAGTCCGCGCCCTCGGCGATGGCGGCGAGGATCGCCGGCTCGCGGACCTGGAAGCAGCTGCAGATCATCGCCCCGGTGGCCTGATCGCCCGGGGCTTTGGCTGCAAGCAGCTGGCGCCGGGTGTCCAGATCGATCTCGCGGCTGAACTGCTCATCCAGCCAGTCCAGGTCGGGCAATTCCTGGTTCGGTTCTACCAGCAGTATCCATTCCAGCCGTTGGTTGCTGATGCCGGCGGCACGGTAGCGGCCGTTACTCAGGTCTTCCAGCCAGAGGCTCGGTGTGCCGGTCAGGGCTTCGCACCAGTCACGCCAGTTAGCCACAGGTGTGCTGTCAGCCAGCCGGTAGCTGGTGCAGTGACTCAGGGGGACACGGGTCCACCAGTGACCTTCTATGGCCAGCGGTTTACGCACCAGTAGTCGAGCTTCCCAGCGCATCTGCAGCGGGCGCAGGGCGGCACGACCCTGCTTGGATTCCGGCTGGCCGGAGAAGGGGTCTACCACCGGGGCGAACAGGCTGCCGCTGCAGCCTTGCTGAGTGAACTGGCGGGTCCAGTGCATGGGGATGAACACCTCGCCAGGACGTTGCTGGTCGCTGATGCGGATGCGTCCTCGGTAGTGGCCAAGATCGTTGTGCAGTTCGGCCAGTTGCAGGTGCTCGACACCGAAGCGTTCGGCATCCGTCGGATGGATCTCGATGAAGGGTTCGGCATGGTGTTGCAGCAGGCGAGCGGCGCGGCCGGTCCTGGTCATGGTGTGCCACTGGTCCCGGATTCTCCCCGAGTTTACCAATAGCGGGTACTCACTATCAGGTTGCTGTTTCGGTGCCTGCGGCGTGACCGGCAGCAGTCGCGCCCTGCCGCTCGGAGTGAAAAAATGGCCATCGGCAAACAGCCGTGGCGTGCCCTCGGGAGCCTGCTCGTTAACCGGCCACTGAATCGGCTTGAGGGCGTCGTAACCCTCGTCACTGAGCTCGGCCAGCGCACTGATGTCGAAGCCGCGGCTCCGGTTGTTCTCGAACCCCGAAAGCCGGGCATGCTCGCGGAAGATATCGGCGGGGGAGGTGTAATCGAACGCCTCCCGGTAGCCCATCCGCTTGGCCAGCTCGCAGATGATCCACCAGTCGTGTTTGGCTTCTCCCGGTGGTGGTACCAGCCCTCGCTGGCGCGAGATGCGCCGTTCCGAGTTGGTCACGGTGCCGTTCTTTTCGCTCCAGCCGCTGGCAGGCAGCACGATATCGGCCAGCTCCAGTGTATCGGTGTGGGCCATGCATTCGGAGACGATCACCAGCTCGCACTTCTCCAGTGCGCGGCGTACCCGGTTCGTATCAGGCAGGCTGACCAGCGGGTTGGTGGCCATGATCCACAGCGCCTTGATCTCGCCGCGTTCGATCGCCTCGAACAGCTGTACCGCCTTGTAGCCTTCCTGCTGGGCCATGTTGGGCGCCTGCCAGAAGCGGCCGACCCGGTCGATGAACTCGGGCTGGCTGAAGTCCATGTGTGCGGCCAGCTGGTTGGCCAGTCCGCCTACCTCGCGACCGCCCATGGCGTTGGGCTGTCCGGTCAGCGAGAAGGGGCCCATGCCGGGGCGGCCCAGACGGCCGGTAGCCAGATGACAGTTGATGATGCTGTTGACCTTGTCGCTGCCGCTGCTGGACTGGTTTACGCCCTGGGAGAAGAAAGTAAGCGCTCGCTCGGTGGTACAGAACCAGTCCACCAGTTGTTCAAGATCGGCCAGCGGCACGTCGGCCTGTCGTGCCACCTCGGCCAGATCACCGGCAGTGGCTTGTGCCGATTCCAGTGCCGCATCAAACCCCTCGGTATGGGCATTGATAAAGGCCTCATCCAGCGCGCCCCGTTGTGCCAGTGCGGCGAGGATGGCATTGAAAATCAGTGCGTCGCTGCCCGGTTTCAGCGCCAGATGCAGGTCGGCCAGATCGGCGGTGGCGGTGCGACGCGGGTCGATCAGTACCACCCTGCGATCAGGATTGGCGGCCTTGGCGGCGACCATACGCTGGTACAGGATCGGGTGGTTCCAGGCGGCATTGGAGCCGACCAGCACCATCAGTTCAGCCTGATCGATATCCTCGTAGCTGCACGGCTGCAGGTCGCCGCCAAAGGCGCGCTTGTAGCCGACTACGGTGGACGACATGCACAGCCGCGAGTTGGTATCCACATGGGCCGAGCCGATGAACCCCTTCATCAGTTTATTGGCCACATAGTAGTCCTCGGTCAACAGCTGTCCGGACAGGTACATGGCCACCGACTCGGGGCCATGGCGGTGGATGATCGCTTCCAGCCGGGTGGCCAGCGTATCCAGTGCTATGTTCCAGCCGTATTCGCGGCCATCCACCCGCGGTGCCAGCAGCCGCTCCTCGGGGCCGGTGGTCTCGTGCAGGGCGCTGCCCTTGACGCAGAGACGCCCCCGGTTGGCCGGGTGTTCGCTGTCGCCACTGACGGCGATGACCCGCTGGCTATCCGTAGTGGCACTGACGCCACAGCCGACGCCGCAATAGGGGCAGGTGGTCCGATTGCTCATGCTTCCCATGGCGTACTCCAATTCAAAACGCCCAAACAAGAACGCCCACAGCAACCGGCACTTGGGTGTCGATTGTGGTGGGCGTCGTTGCCAATGCTGTTTGTAGTCATTGAAGAAGTAGCTGCAAAAGGGGTGCCAGCGGCGGAAGAGAGGTTAAATCGCTGTTATAAGGGCACAGGACGGGAAACGAGTGCACGAAAAATGCCCGGTTCTGGGGCGCGCTGCCTTTTTGCAGTGCAGCACCGAGTGGGCGGAGTGGCGCATAAAAACCGCCAAAATCGGTAAAGGGTCCTGATTTGCGTGGCTTTTATGATCTTGGCACGGCTTCTGCTTCACTCGAGTCAGACCGGCGCTGCTCAGGCATCGCCACCACATTTCAGTTTCGACACTGACGGCAAGGGCGCCGTTCCATCAACGGAGAATTGATCTCCGGGACATGGAACGGCGCCCTTTTTGCATTTTGCTTCTTGTATCTGGAGAGCGAGACCATGCTGAAACAACCGGGATCATTCAAGCGACTGTTACTGGCGGCGTCCATCGCCATCACCACCCTGACGGCCCAGACATCGGCGCAGGCCGAAGTGGGCTATCCGGAGAAGGAGGAGCTGAAATTCGGCTTCATCAAGCTCACCGACATGGCACCGCTGGCGATCGCCTACGAGAAGCAGTACTTCGAGGATGAGGGCCTGTACGTGCAGCTGGAAGCCCAGGCCAACTGGAAGGTTCTGCTCGACCGCGTCATCGACGGTCAGCTGGACGGTGCGCACATGCTGGCCGGCCAGCCGCTGGGCGCCACCATTGGCTACGGCACTCAGGCGCACATCGTCACCGCGTTCAGCATGGACCTGAACGGCAACGGCATCACCGTCTCCAACGACATCTGGCAGCAGATGAAGGAACACATCCCCATGGGCGAGGATGGCAAGCCGGTGCACCCGATCAAGGCAGACTACCTCAAGCCGGTGGTGGACAAGTACCGCGCCGAGGGCAAACCGTTCAACATGGGCATGGTGTTCCCGGTCTCCACCCACAACTACGAGCTGCGCTACTGGCTGGCGGCCGGTGGCATCCACCCGGGCTACTACGCGCCGCACAAGGGCGATACCAGCGGCCAGCAGCAGGCTGATGCGCTGCTGTCGGTAACTCCGCCGCCGCAGATGCCGGCCACGCTGGAAGCAGGCACCATCTACGGCTACTGCGTGGGTGAGCCCTGGAACCAGCAGGCGGTGTTCAAGGGCATCGGCGTGCCGGTGATCACCGACTACGAGATCTGGAAGGACAACCCGGAGAAGGTGTTCGGTGTTTCCAAGGAGTGGGCCGACAAGTATCCCAATACCCATATCCGTGTGGTCAAGGCGATGATCCGTGCCGCCAAGTGGCTGGACGAGAACAACAACGCCAACCGTCCGGAAGCGGTTGATATCCTGTCGCGTCCAGCCTACGTAGGGGCTGACGCCGAAGTGATCGCCAACTCCATGACCGGCACCTTCGAGTACGAAAAGGGTGACAAGCGCGATGTGCCCGACTTCAACGTCTTCTTCCGTCACAACGCCACCTATCCCTACTACTCCGATGCCATCTGGTACCTGACCCAGATGCGCCGCTGGGGCCAGATCGAGGAACAGAAGCCGGACAGCTGGTACATGGATATCGCCAAAAAGGTGTACCGCCCGGATATCTACCGCATCGCGGCCGAGGAGCTGATCGCCGAGGGCAAGATGGACGCCGCCGATTTCCCGGACTTTGCCTCCGAGGATGGCTTCAAGGCGCCGCAGACCCAGTTTATCGACGGCATCACTTATGACGGTCACAAGCCGAACGAGTATCTGCAGAAGTTCAGTATCGGCCTGAAAGGCGCTGACAAAATCTGATGGCTGTGGGCTCCGGCTGTCGTCGGAGCCCCTCCGAAGGAGGAGGACATACCATGAGCAGTATCCGCATGACCCTCGCCGGCATGTCCGGCATCGCCGGGGTCAAAGCCAACGACACCTTCGCCAGCTGGCTGAAGCGTATGACTCAAACCCTCGGCCTGCCGCTGATCGGCCTGCTGGTGTTCCTGTTCATCTGGCAGGTGGGCGCCAAACAGGTCGACACCTCGCTGGGCCAGTTCCCGGGGCCGACCCAGGTCTATGAACAGGCCAACGCCCTGATCAGTGAACACTTCAACGAACGCGTGCGGGAGAGCGCCTTTTACGAGCGTCAGGAACAGCGTAACGCCGATCATGTGGCGAAAGATCCGGACTACGTGCCGAAAATCCGTGAATACACCGGCAAGTCGACCTTCTTTGACCAGATCGGTACCAGCCTGGTAACCGTGCTGGCCGGCTTCGGTATCGCCGCGCTGATCGCCATCCCGCTGGGCATCTGCATCGGTCTCAACGGCGCACTCTATTCTGCGCTGAACCCGATCATCCAGCTGTTCAAGCCGGTCTCGCCGCTGGCCTGGCTGCCGCTGGTGACCATGGTGGTCAGTGCCGCCTACGTCAGTGATGACCCGCTGTTCGCCAAGTCCTTCCTGACCTCGCTGTTCACCGTGTCGCTGTGCTGCCTCTGGCCGACGCTGATCAACACCGCCGTGGGCGTGTCTGCCATCAGCCCGGACCTGCAGAACGTGAGCAAGGTGCTGCGCCTGAACTGGCTGACGCATGTGGTGCGCATCGTGTTGCCATCGTCGGTACCGATGATCTTCACCGGCCTGCGTCTGTCACTGGGCATCGCCTGGATGGTGCTGATTGCCGCCGAGATGCTGGCGCAGAACCCGGGGCTGGGCAAGTTCGTCTGGGACGAGTTCCAGAACGGCAGCTCTGACTCCCTTGGCCGCATCATGGTCGCCGTACTGGTGATCGGCCTGATCGGCTTTCTGCTGGACCGCATCATGCTGCTGATTCAGCGTGCGGTTTCCTGGGACAAAAACGCAATTACACGTTGAAAAGCTATCTGCGTTGCTAGCGCAGCGTCAAAAATCGGCTCGAATCGGTCATTTATAGACCATAAACTCCCTCATCTCGCCGATTGTTTCCTTGCGCTAGCGGCCTCGATAACGCTTTTCAAAAGCCTGAAGAGGTATGACTATCATGGCTGCACATCTCGAACTGACAGACGTTTCCATCGAGTTCCCGACGCCGAAAGGGGCCTTCAAGGCACTGGACGGGGTCAATCTGAAGATCCAGAGGGGCGAGTTTGTCTCCCTGATCGGCCACTCCGGCTGCGGCAAGTCCACCGTGCTGAACATCGTCGCCGGCCTGCATCAGGCCACCACCGGCGGTGTGGTGCTGGACGGTCGTGAAGTGAACGAGCCCGGCCCCGAACGTGCCGTGGTGTTCCAGAACCACTCGCTGCTGCCCTGGCTGACCGCCTACGAGAACGTGGAACTGGCCGTGCGCCAGGTGTTCAAGGGCAGGAAGAGCAAGGCTGAGATGAAGGAGTGGATCGAGCACAACCTGGAACTGGTGCACATGACCCACGCCATCCACAAGCGCCCGGACGAGATCTCCGGCGGCATGAAGCAGCGTGTCGGCATCGCCCGTGCGCTGGCGATGGAGCCCACCGTACTGCTGATGGACGAGCCCTTCGGTGCGCTGGATGCGCTGACCCGTGCCCATCTGCAGGACTCGCTGATGGAGATCCAGAACGAACTCAACAACACCGTGATCATGATCACCCACGACGTGGATGAAGCAGTGCTGCTGTCCGACCGCATCGTGATGATGACCAACGGCCCGGCCGCCACCGTGGGCGAGATCCTCAAGGTGGAGCTGCCGCGTCCCCGCGACCGCATCGCGCTGGCCGACGACCCGGAGTACAACCACTGCCGCCATCAGGTACTGCGCTTCCTGTACGAGAAGCAGCGCAAGGTGGAGCCGCTGGATAGCCGCCGCCTCAAGGGCAACGCGGATAAGGCCAGCAAAGAAGCCCGCAAACAGGCTTAAGCATCAGAAGCACAGGCATCAGAGGAATAGGCGGAGGAATGGCTATGCACGCGGAACTGGTGATCGTCGGCAACGGTATGGCCGCTGCCCGACTGGTGCAGGAACTCAAGCAGGGCAGCGGTTTTGAAGGCCGCATCCTGATGATCGGCCGTGAACCCCGACCGGCCTACAACCGGGTGTTGCTGTCGCCGCTGCTGGCCGGCGAGATCGAAGACCAGGCGCTGGAGCTGCACAGCACGGACTGGTACGCAGAGCAGGGCATAGAACTGCTCTGCAAAGACCCGGTGGTGGTGCTGGAACCGGAACGCCACCGCCTGAGAACGGGCAGCGGCAAGCAGATTCAATACGACCAGCTGGTGCTGGCCACCGGCTCCAATTCCAGCCTGCCGCCGCTGCCGGGTATCGACCTGAGCGGCGTCATGGGTTTTCGTACCTGGCAGGACGTGGAGATCATGCGCGAAGCCGCTGCCAAGGGTGGCAGTGCCGTCGTGATTGGCGGTGGCCTGCTCGGGCTGGAAGCAGCGGAGGGCTTGCGCAAACTGGGCATGACCACCCGCGTGCTCCAGCGCAGTGACTACCTGCTCAACCGCCAGCTCGACCGCAACGCAGCTGGCATGCTGCAACAAACCCTGGAAGGGCGGGGGTTGGAGATCATCACCAACGCCGGCGTCGAGTGTCTGCAGGGCAATGAAGCGGGAGAGGTGACTGAAGTAATCCTCAAGGATGGCCGAACCCTGCCCGCCGATCTGGTGGTAGTCGCCGCCGGCGTCACCCCCGAAACCTCATTGGCTCGCGCCGCGGGCCTCGGCTGCGACCGTGCCATCAACGTGGATGCCGAGCTGCGTACCAGCGCTGTGGATATCTTTGCCATCGGTGAGTGTTGCCAATTCGAAGACAACACCTACGGTCTGGTCGCGCCTATATGGAGGCAGGCCAAGGTGCTCGCTCAAATAGTGCGAGGCGAAAGCGATCAGTATGCCGAACAGCCGGTGGCGACCCAGCTCAAGGTCAGCGGGATCTCGCTCTTCTCCTGTGGCGAGATCGATGCACAGAACGCCAGCGTGGTGGAGTACCACGACCCGGAGGTGGGGGATTATCGCAAGCTGTGGCTAAGGGATGAAAAGCTGGTGGGAGCGGTGCTGTATGGAGATACCCGCCAGGGGAATGGATACTTTGAGCAGTTGCTGGCGGAGTGAGCAGAGCTATAGGTGAGCTGCTCAAGTATCCCAATTGTTTTCTTTGGGGCCGCTTCTAACAGTGTTAACCGCTTCTGGGCCGGATCCGAGGGGGCGACGTCTGGTTTCCCTGCCTTGAACGGACTCAATGCTGGCCTCAATGGACTTAACCCGCTCCGCTAGAAACACCTTGCCTGTGGTTTCACAGGAACCAGCTTGTCCATTAGACCCTCCTTGCGGGGCTAACGCTGGTTGTTGCTGAACACCCTGTCAGTGAATGTGAGCTATTTAGCCTTCCAGTTCGGAGAACGTTTTTCCGCAAAAGCAAGGGCGCCTTCTTTCGAATCTTCTGTTTGCAGGAGCCATTCGAAGCATTCGCGTTCAAGTCGGACTCCTTGAGGCAGTGGCATATCAAGCCCCTGCATAACAGCGACTTTCATCTTTTGTACTGCGAGCGGAGCGCTCTTGATGATTTCGACAGCAATCTGCTGGCACTTTGACATCAGTTGGTCCGCTGGAACTACATGGTTGACCAGACCTAGACGATAGGCTTCGTTTGCATCGATACGGCCACCGGTGTACAGCAACTCAAGTGCGTTGCCTAACGGAATCAGGCGGGGTAATCGCTGGGTCCCGTGGCCGCCAGGAATCCAGCCGAGCCGGACTTCACCAAAGCCATAATGGGCGTCGTTAGTAGAAATTCGAATATCGGCGCCTAATGCCTGTTCCAGGCCGCCACCATTGCAATGCCCATGAATGGCTGCAATCACTGGCTTGGTCAGGGTCAGCATGCGTGGATACATGCGATCCTTGAAGCCTTCTGCGGCTGGTGATTTGACCCATTTGATATCGGTGCCGACACAAAATGCGCGACCCTCTCCACTGAGGATTCCCACCCTCAAATTGGGGTCGTTTTCAAGATCATCCCATGCATCAGCGATCGCGTTATATGTTTCACCATCGCAGGCATTCATAACGTCCGGGCGGTTGATCCGAACGTGGACGATGCCACCTGATTTTTCAACGATAACTTTTGTCATTACTTTTCCTTTACTCAGCAAATGTGCGTTCAGTATTTCGTGTAAGGGGGGCTACGGGCCGCAATTGAATCAGGGGCTGCACGAGTGTGGCGAGCGCTATATGAGCGCGGCTACCCCCATCATACAAAGCGTTGCAACCACCGGAATGACCACGGTGATGACACCGATATCCTTGTATGCTTCCTTGTGGGTAAGCCCGGTAATACTCAGCATCGCCACAATCGCACCGCAGTGTGGCAGTGAATCAAAACCACCACTTGCCATGGTTGCAATTCGGTGTAGGACTTCCGGTTCGATTCCCATTTCCAAATAGGCCGGCGACATGGTTTGCATGAATATCTGTACTCCGCCTGATGACGATCCAGTGATGGCCGAGACCAAACTGACCGACGTAACCATGGATAAGAGAGGGGGCAGTCCTGATTCCAGCATCACGTTGATAAAACGCTCAAAGCCCACGGTGTGGCTGACCACGCCACCAAAGCCGATGACGGCGGCGGTATTTATCAGTGGCATGATCGAGTCATGGGTGCCCCTGCCCAAAACCTGTACTGACTGTTGGCGAATGACAGGAAAAATCGCCAGCGCAAGCAGAGTCCCGCTGAGCAGTGCAATACTAGGCCATACGATGGGTTGGCTATTGGCAAAAACCACCAGATCAATAGCCAGGCCTCCGTCTGCAAGGCTGGCTTCGCTGAGAGAGAGTTTAATGACACGAGGTAAAATGATGGTGCTCAGTACAAGAGCCAAGGGCAGACAAGCAAGCGCCCAGTGGGGGTAGCGGCCGCCTTCTTGTTCGATATTGGAGATTTGGTCATTAGGGCCTGGCACGAAATGCTCCCCGTTGGCTCGAGCTTGAATGCGTTGCCTCTCCAAATACCACATGCCACCGCCAAACATGATTAGCCCGCCGATAAGGCCCAGCCAGCCACCGGCGAACAGGTCGGTACTAAGTGCTGCAGAGGATATGACATTTTGAACAGAGGGGGTGCCGGGGAGTGCCGTTAAGGTAAATGTCCCTCCCCCCAAAGCCAGTGCCGCACAGAACAGTCGCTTGGGTATGTCTGCCTCCTGCAGCAGCTTCAGGCCCACTGGGTACATGGCAAAAATAACGACGAAAACGACCACCCCGCCGTAGGTCAATAATGCACAGGCCAGCGTCGTGATCCAGAGGGCGCGATATGCTCCCAGTTTTCTTACCAGTGCTTGTGCGAGCGAAGCTGCCGCATGGCTTTCGCCCATCACACGGCCGAAAATTGCACCACTGGCCAGCAGAAGAAAGAATTTGCCGGCAAAGGTAAAGGCACCTAGCGGGCCAAAGGAAAAGTACTCGGTCAATCCTGTAGCCAATGGCAGTCCATTGGTGAGGATGACCAGCAAGGAGCAGAAAACGGCTGAAAAAATGATGTCGACCCCTTTCAGGGCAAACCAGATAAGCAGGCAGACGCTTGCAATAAGACCGATGTATTCCATAGTTTTTCTTTATTTTATTTGAATTATGATTTTTATAATGTCTGCTTTGCTTGTGGTCTGGCTTGTCCTGAATGGACAAATAAATTTGAGCTGCTACTACTGAATACTCGATATCAAGTAGCCTGTAGTCAGCAGGTGAAAGGAGAGGGTTATGAGCAGAGAGATTTATCTGGTTCGAAGTGAAGTCCTACTGGGCTTCGATGACCTGGTTCAAGAGCTAGGCGCTGACCCTGTACACTTCTATCGCCGTGCCGGCCTGAGTGCCGAGCTAATGGATAACCCAGACTATATGGTGCCTGTTACCAGTATATGTGCTTTGCTGAATATTGCGGCAAAGGAGTTGGGGCGAGATGACATAGGTCTGATGCTTGGCTACAGAAGGAAGGTGTTTCAGATTGGTCTGTTATGGCCGCTGGTTGCACATTGTCCCAGCGTAGGTCAGGCGTTAGAAGCGATCATGAAGCACCTTCATTTACACAACCGGGGAACTCTGTGGCAAGTGGACACAGAAGGTGATAGCGCCTTTCTTACACGTGCGGATCGAGTTTCCAGCGAGGTGTCTACCTTCCAGTGGGCAGTGTACAGCACTTGCGCCATGTTGAGCGGAATGAAAGTACTCTGTGGTAAAGATTGGCAGCCCTCGTCAGTCAGCTTTATTAACCCGTCTCCTGTTGATAGCCAACCTTACGATCAGTTCTTTGGTGTCAAAGTTGCGTTTGGTCGTGAGTTCAATCGGATTGTTTTTCCCGCCTCTGATCTGAGACGTGAGATTCTCCATCACAACAAAAACCTTTATAGCCAGCTTAGTAAGCAAATTCAGGCGCTAGAGGATGAATACGAACGCCAGGAGGGCTTTTGTGCAAAAGTGAAGCTGCTGATTGAACAACGTATACATACGATAGATTGTACTCAAACGGCTATCGCTGCGGTGTTGTCCATGCATCCCAAGGCGTTGCAAAGAGAGCTGAAGTGCCACGGCGTAACCTTTCGAGAGTTGAAGGCTGAGGTACGACTGGATATAGCGGAGCATTACTTAAAAGACTCGGCAATACCACTGACAACCATAGCGTATATATTGGGTTTTAGTGAATTAAGCAGCTTTTCTCATGCATTCAAAAACCGTCACCATGTTTCACCGGCGGTTTGGCGAGAAAAAGTAAAACACTAATTCAAGGCCGAACAACGATACTTGCCCATCCAGCTGGAGGTTTTCACAGGCTGTCTGAAGCTCAGGCATTTACGCAGCCTCTGAATTAATTGCTTCACCGCCTGACCGGCACCTTCATGACTAGACCTGTACCTTTCGCAAGGCACTGGCACAGCAGTCCATTTTAGTTTTTGTTCAGATAATCCCGCCAAGGCAACTGCCCCAGCAAGAATGTTTTAAATGGCGCATGCAGGCAGAGGCCTCGAAGGGGAGAGCCCTCGGCCTGCATGAGAGCGCCAAACTGGAAGACCAAATAGATATCGGCGTTCAGCCTTCCTATTCTTCACCGCTGGTACATTGACTGGGACATCGTTAATCTTGGGAAAGCTTTAGCCGTACTCGAATATCGGGTCCGCCAGAGCCGGGCCCGTACGTTCTGTGCTCTTCTGTATCTCGCGCACCGTTTGTATGTACGTTGCTGCCAGTGGGATTCACTCGCCGCTTCGTTTTTCAACGATAATGACATGTTCAGCATACATGACGACTTCGTCATGTTGGTTGGTTACCTCTTTCGCCTCGACTACCATTCCATGCCCCTTTTGGCTGGGGTGGTCTTCTTTCGACATAACAGTGATTTTGACCTTTATAGTATCCCCCGCAAAAACGGGTCTCGGGTAACGAATCTTGTTATAGCCGTAGGACATCCCGTGGGGACTTTGTACCTGAGAGGAAACGGAAAGGCCTATGGCGATCGCGAAGGTCATGGTGCCATGTGCAATTATTTTTTCGAACGGTTGTGTCTTGCAAAATTCGGCATTGGTGTGATGGGGCATGAAGTCACCTGAATGCCCGGCGTGAAAAACGATATCGGCTTCAGTGATGGTTCTGGCTGGAGTGAGACGGGATGAGCCGATCTCGAAATCTTCAAAAAACTCTGGTGTATTCATGTTGATTTCCTTCCGGAAGAGCTTGGATGATCGAACAAGAGGAAAGGGTCACCCCTTTGCTCTTGTCAGGGTTTCCTGTGGGACGTCAATAACAGGTCTGACTCCCTATAATCAGGAAAGCAAACCTTTTTTCTCCAGGCAGTAGAGTGCTTCCATCAAATAAAAATCGCCCCAGATGAGCTCATTCTTGTGCGCAACTTTTTTCCTGCCGTTCATGCAACCGTCAAGCAGCATGCCTACAGGGCGATCATCGTGCTTGTCGATAGGTGTCAGGTGTTTGCATAGGTTCTCAAGCATAGGCTCAAGGCAATCGGTAAAGGGTTTGGCTTCTTCCGGCAATGGATCCAATACTGCGAGGCGAGCCAGCGCAGAGCAAACGATGGCGGAAGCCGAGGTATCTAGAGGTGCGTCGGGGCTGGGATCGTCGAAGTCCCAAGGCGGCACATCGGCACCCACTTTATTCCACCAGTAGTCAAACAGCTTTTTCGCAGTTCGCAGGTAGTGAGTATTGTGAGTATGCTCGTAGGCCCACAAGCTGCCGGCGATGGCCCAAGATTGACCACGTGACCAGCAAGAATCATCGGCATATCCAAGCAGGGTTGGGATTTCACCGATCAGTTCACCGGTTTCCCAATTGAACATGATGTTCTCGATCGTAGAGCCATCGTCACGAATGAAGTGGTTTTCCAGAACCTTGTGCATCCTCTCGGCACCCACCAGGAAAGTTTCGTCGCCGGTTTCCTTCCAGGCCCACCAATCCAGGATGAGCGCTGGATGGACGTTGTCCACGCAGACGGTATTGCGGGACAGGGCGCCTTTGACCACCTCGTCGGCAAATTCAACGGCACCCAGAACCTGGCACTGACTGCCTACAGGCATTGCGCCGTTGCCTTTGTTGGCGCTGGAGCGCATTGCCCAAGCCGCGGCAAGGGCTAGCGTGCGCATGTTTTCGTCACCGGTTGCGCCATAAAGCCGTGCCGCTGAATAGGCAAAACGGTGACCACGGAACATGTCATCCAGCTCCAGTTTGTAGCGAACGGTCTCGGTGCGGCGAAGCGCCTCTTCGATTAGCTCTGGACGATCAAGCAGTTCTCCGGTCATGCGCAGCATGTCTATCCAGTGGCCTTCGACCCAGTCGCCAGTGGCAACGGTATTCCACTTGCCTGTTTCAGGGTCTGCATTATGCGCCCAGGCATCACCTATTTGTTCACGGGTGCTCAATACACGCTGACACAGCAAGTCTAGCGCTTGTGCTCGATCGGCCATAAATTCCTCCAGGCTAGGGTTTGAAGTTTGCCGTTTTAGAATTACGCCACTCGTGAAACTCTTGCTTGTTGTAAATGGACAGACTGTAAAAGGGATATGTTTAGGTGCATTAATGCTTTTTCATATTTAAGTTGTCCATTTAGAACAAGCGAGGCCTTCTCCAGTGAAGTAACAATAAGGCATAAACCTTGCCAATAGTGCTCTTTTGAGCAGCGATAACTATAGGTGGTCGGCGAAACATTGTTTGTTTCTGTCATTATTCAGCTTGGTGCATCGTTGCTTAACGAGTAGCCCAGACTGCCAACAGCTAAGGAGTTGGATATGCCTAGCCTTCTGGAAGGAATTAAAGTAGTCGAACTCGCCTCTTATGCCGCAGGCCCATCGGCAGGGGTGATCCTCTCGGACTTTGGTGCTGATGTTATTAAAATTGAGCCACTTACCGGGGACCCATGGCGTTACGGTCACTTAATACCTCCCTTGCCATCCAGTGATATTGCTTATTGCAATCTGATCCAGAATCGAAACAAAAAGTCTGTTGCGCTTGATATGAAAAAAGCTGAAGCGCAACAAGTGTTCTATAAATTGGTTGAATCAGCTGATGTTTTGTTGTCCAACTGCCTCCCCAGTGTCGCTGAAGACTTGAACGTACAATATGAAAAGATCAAAGCAATCAATCCTCGTATCATCTATGCGCAAATTAATGGTTATGGCGAAGGAGGCGATGAGGATAATGCGCCGGGTTACGATGGCACCGGCTGGTATGCGCGATCAGGTTTGATGGAAACACTTAGAGCAAAAGATGGCGACCCGGTCCCGATCCCACTTGGAATGGGTGACATGTCCACCGCTACCGCGCTTTTTGCTTCTATTATGGCAGGGCTCTACCGCCGTGAAACGACTGGTGAAGGCAGTAAAGTTACTACGTCACTGATAGAAAATGGCGTGTGGTCAAACGCGATATCTATCCAGTCGGAGCTGATTGGCGCTGGCTCGTTACCGAAATTTGCACGAGAAGATTGGCCGCAGCCGACAGTAAATGCGATCTATAAAACAAAAGATGGTCGACACATTATTATCATCCAGTTGAATGATCGTGTATTGAATGACATGTATGAGGTGATTGGTGCAAATCACCTGATCGGGGATGAGCGCTTCAAGGATCACGTAAACCGGTATAAAAATCATAAAGCGTTGTTCAATGATATTCAGGCCGCCATCATCAAAATGAACCTTGATGAGGTAGTCGAAGCGCTTACGTCAGTGCGTGTTACCTTCTCGATCGTCAAACAAACTCGGGAATTGCCGAATGACCCTCAGGCGAATGCTATCGGCCTCTGGCCGGAGGTTGAAGGCATGGCAGGCGTGCGCACCGTTAACAGTCCGATCAATGTGAGTGGGGCGGAGAAAGTAAAGCCCAGGCCTGCGCCCGAGCTGGTTGGCAGCGACACTGCTGCAGAACTCAAATTGATTGGATACAGCGACGAAGAGATCCAGCGGCTGGCGGCGGCACAAGTGATTGGTGTAGCCGGTTTAAGCTGATAGCAATTGCCACTGTCGGTTTAAGAGCGTAGCTGTCAGTGATGTGTAACATGGAGCACTCTATATGTCTGACTATCAATTTATCCTGACCGAGCGAGTGGCTAAGGTCGGTATCGTGACCATGAATCGCCCCAGGCAGATGAATGCAATCAACGAGATTCTCACGCACGAGCTGGTTGATGCGCTCAAATTTTTTGATCAAGACGACAGTATTGGCTGCATCATCGTGACCGGTAATGAGAAATGCTTTGCTGCTGGTGCCGATCTGAAACACATCGCAAGTCTCGAATTCGCCGATGCCTATCGAAATGATTTTGCAGCGTCGATTGACGGCGTTGTGTCAATACGTAAGCCAATTATTGCTGCCGTTTCGGGAATTGCCTTTGGCGCTGGCACAGAGCTGGCACTGATGTGTGACGTTATTCTTGCGGCAGAAAGTGCGCAATTCAGTTTGCCCGAAGTGACGTTGGGGGTTATTCCTGGCGCAGGTGGCACGCAGCGCCTGTCGGACCGGATCGGCAAGGCCAAGGCAATGTATTACATCCTGAGTGGGCGGCCTATGCCGGCCGTTGAGGCCGAAAGAATCGGCCTGATAACGCAGGTTTTCTCCGACGATCGATTGATGGACGAGGCACTGACGCTGGCCACGGCGATTGCCGATAATCCTCGACTCGCCGTATTGGCCGGCAAAGAAACCGTAAACCAGGTGGCCGAGATGCCACTGGCTGAAGGCTTGCGGGTAGAACGCCGGCTGTTTCACGGACTCTTCGGTACCCCGGATCAGAAGGAAGGGATGGCGGCTTTCACTGAACGACGCAAGCCGAACTTTAATCAGTATTGATTGGGTATTTCATGCCTGATGTCTGTGTGCAGACTGATTGAAGCGGGTGTTGAAACTTAATTTGCTGTACCTGGAGGCTGGCGCCCAGGGTAGCTGCAGCTCGCTATCATGACCTGGTTACTGAATAAAAATCTTCTCGAACGCATATCTGGCAGCAATGACTGAGTGGCCTGAAGTGCGGTCACCGAGACTGCCCGGATAGTGCTGGTCGTCAGTTGAGAATGAGTGCAATCAAATGGCTAGTAATAACGATGATATGAATCGCTGCTTAAATATCGCCGATTTAAATCGGCGCGCAAAGCGGCGTTTGCCGGTACCAATTTATAACTTTCTGGAGTGTGGAGCAGATGACCAGTACAGCTCCAGACATAACTGTGCTGCCTTTGATCAGTTGCAGATCAAGGCACGTTCACTAAGGGATACCAGCTGTGTCGATCTGCGTACAGCCGTGTTGGGCCAAGAGCTGGACTGGCCGGTGTTCCTATCTCCGGTGGGTATGACGCGTATGTTTCATCCCGATGGGGAGCTGGCCGCAGCAAGAGCGGCAGCCAATGCCGGTACTCTATATACGGCTTCTACTTTTTCTTCCGTGAGCATGGAGCAGATCGCGGCCGAGACAAGTGGGCCAAAGATGTTTCAGACCTATGTGCTGGCAGATCCGGTACTCAGTCAGGAAATCATTGATCGCGCCAAGGCTGCAGGCTATCCGGCCATGTGCTTAACCGTAGATAGTATCGTCGGCGGTAACCGTGAAGAGGTGATTCGTAGTGGAATGTCGATTCCACTTAAGCTGACACTGAAATCTGCGTTTCAGTTTGCCTGTAAACCGGCTTGGGTGTCGAATTATCTGAGGGGGGATAAGTGGCAGTTGGCAAACTTCGTAAATGCAAAATCACCGGCTGGCGCACACTATGGCCTGCTGGAGCCCAGGCAGAGTTGGGAGCACGCCCAACACATGATTGAGCAATGGCAAGGCCCGTTTGCGATAAAGGGAATAATGAGCGGTGAGGATGCAAAGCGAGCCGTTGAGATCGGCGCCACAGCCGTGATTATTTCCAATCACGGCGGCAGACAATTGGATGCAACGCCAGCACCGATCGAGCTTGTGCGTGAAGTAAGAGAGGCGGTTGGGCCGGATATTGATGTAATTGTCGATGGTGGTATACGACGCGGTACCCACGTGCTTAAGGCGCTGGCAATGGGGGCGACGGCCTGCAGTGTCGGTCGGCCCTATCTCTATGGTTTGGCCGCTGGCGGGCAGGCTGGCATCGAGCGGGCGCTTGCGCTGCTACGCAGCGAGCTAGAGCGCAACATGGTCCTGGCAGGTTGTAGCGGTATAACTGATATTAATGCGAATTTGCTGCGCCGCGCTGGATTTAATTGACAGTTGATACCGGTCTTGACCTGCAGTTCATCTATGGGTTGATCGACCATGCATTATAGTGACTGCTTCCACGCTGCATGCGCAGATTTTCCGCTAAGTGTAAATCAAAAATCTCGGTTTAAACGCTGTCCATTCATAGCAAGCAAAAATTCTGTTAATCGACAATATTAGAACTGGTTCCGGGGGATTAAAAAACCAAATAGTGGAGGTCCCTCTATTTCCGTGGCCTATTTGTGGAGAAGTTGAAGATCTGGACAAGTCTGGATAACTGTAAGCTTCTACTTAATCGAACACCATTAATAATCATTCGTTCTCCATGTGTTGAGAAAGTTTATGAATGTAAATCTAATCGGCAGACCCTTTGGGGGGGATTATTACATTGGTTTCGGAGGCGCTTACTTGGTCACGGAATACCACTGGGTGAGTACATAGAGGCTCGCTATCGTCTGTTAATGAACCGTTCCTCCGTGGCATGGCTCAATCAATAGTCACGTCTACGGTAAGAAAAATAACAACATAGATTCCACCTATGGATATCCGTAGAAGGTAGTACCAATGAAGAAAAATATAAAAATAAAGAAAAATAAAAAAGTAATGGTGGTAATGGCTATTCCTTTGTGTCTGGCCGCGTCTTCCAGTGTTCATGCTCTGAACTTTGCTTTGGGAGAGCAGGCTTCGTTGAACTGGGATACGACAGTACGTTACACCGCAGCTCAGCGAATTGCTGATCAAGACGACAGGTTGCTCTCTAACGTTAACGGTGACGACGGTAATCGCGCATTTGATCGTTATAGCTTGATCAAAAACAGATTTGATGTGATTACCGAAGCCGATTTGAACTTTGGTGAAGTCGGTCCGTTTTACGATCTAGGGGCTTTCGCTCGTGCCCGTGCCTGGTACGACGGAGTTTATAACAGGTCGAATGACCATGATTCGCCTGCTACCAGTAACAACGTATCGGTTCCTTTTAATGAGTTTACCGAGGCGACCCGGAAGCAGCATGGTGATGATGTAGAGATGCTGGATTACTTTGTCTATGCAGGTGCCGATCTGGCAGGGCATGACACTACCTTGCGGGTCGGTAGCCAGGCGCTGAACTGGGGGGAAACATTGTTCCTGCTCGGCGGCGTTGCAACTTCTCAGGGGCCGGTCGATGCCACTGGCTTCAACCAGCCGGGGTCAGAGCTCAAAGAGCTTTTTATGCCGGTTGAGCAGGTGGCTTTCCAAACCTCGCTGACCGATAGCATTTCTGTTGAGGCGTACTACCAATGGGAGTGGGAGAAGCATCGTCTGGATGCTGCTGGTAGTTATTTCTCCACCGCAGACATCATTGATGCTGGCGGCGAAAGCCTGATATTGGCCCCGGGGGTTGCCTTCGGGCGCGGTGATGACCAGAGCGCGAAAGACAGTGGCCAATGGGGTGTCGCGGTCCGATTCCTGGTAGAAGAGTTGGCGGGCACGGAGTTTGGCCTGTATTACATCAACTATCACGACCAGCTTCCACAAGTGACGCTGGATATGGCCAACGGCCAATATTTCCTGGATTACGCGGAAGATGTGCATCTGTGGGCGGCAAGCTTTGGGACGGTCATCGGAAGCACCAATGTTTCAGGTGAGATCAGCTATCGGGAAAACGCGCCTGTTGGCGTTAAAGACGTGGCCAACCCCTTTGCCTGGGATCGCGCGGAGCTGATGCACTACTCGCTATCCGCCATTCATATCTTTGGCGCCAACTCGCTGATGGATAACCTCAGCATTACCGCCGAACTGGGGGCCGATCATGTGCTCGATAAGAGTAATGAGGAGCTGTCCAAGGATAAATTCGCCTACGGTTACGCGCTAACGCTCAAGCCGACCTGGTTTGAAGCGCTTCCCGGTCTTGATGTCAATCTGCCTATCAGTCTTTCTCAAGGGGTGAACGGTGATTCCGCGATGGGTGGGTCTTTTGTTGAAGGTAGTAACAAGGTTGGAGTTACGCTTGATTTGCTATATCAGCAGAAGTACCAGGCTCAACTGGGGTACGTTAATTATTTCGGCGGTGCCAGCAGCAATTCCAAAAATGACCGCGATTACATCAGCTTAGCCCTGAAGTATGCGTTCTGAAACACCTGAAAATTCTAAAAAATAGTGGGATAACATCATGCGCAATAAGTTGATGATTATTGGTGGTGCGGTGCTGATGGGGTTAAGTTCAGCCCAGGCTGCGGTTCCGGTGGATGAAGCTGAGAAATTGAAATCGACTCTGACTCCATTTGGGGCCGAGCGTGCAGGCAATGCGGAAGGGACTATCCCCGAGTGGACAGGCGGTTTGTCTGCAGCTCCGGCAGGTTATAAGGCAGGCGATTGGATGCCCGATCCTTTCGCCGACGAAAAACCGTTGTTTACCATTACTGCCGAGAACTATGCACAATATGCTGACAAGCTAAGCCCCAGCCAGATCGATGCGTTCAAGCGTTACCCGGATCAAATAAAGATGAATGTCTATCCGACCCATCGTACTGCGGCTGCACCGAAATGGGTTGTGGAAAATACGTACAATAATGCTTTGAATGCTCAGCTTAATGAGTCAGGAACGGGCGTGAATGGTGCGTGCGCGGGGATTCCTTTCCCGATTCCAAAAAACGGTAGTGAAGTGATTCAGAACCATCTGTTGCGCTGGAAAGGTAAAGCGCTGCACATGCAATACACCAGTTTACAATCTTATATGCATGACCCCAGCCCCATAATATCTAATGAGGCCAATACGTTGTGGCAATGGCATTACTACGATCAGGATGCTGCCTGCTCTGATGGTCAGTTATTCTCTTTCTTCGTCACTTACAACTACCCGGCCCGGCGCAAAGGAGAAATAATCCTGATAAATGATGCCATGGATGCCGCCGCTACTCCGCGTCAGGCTTGGCAATACATTCCGGGGCAGCGTCGCGTACGTCGCGCGCCTACAGTTGCTTACGATACGCCGGATAGCAGTATCTTCACCTATGACGATGCTTACCTCTACAACGGCGCGCCTGATCGTTATGACTGGAAGCTCGTTGGGAAAAAAGAGATGTACATTCCTTACAACGGCTACGACCTGGTGAGCGCTTATGGAACAGGCAAGCTAACAAAGGAAGATGCCATCGCGTCTGATCCCAAGGATTTGTGGCGTTGGGAGCTTCATAGGGTATGGGTTGTTGAAGCGACGCTTAAAGAAGGAACGCGCCACATCTATGCCAAGCGTACCTTCTATATCGATGAAGATACCTGGAATATTTCGCTAACTGAAAAGTATGACGGCAAAGGTGAGCTTTGGCGCTATACCTGGGCTAATGTTTACCAGGCGTTTGACCCCAGCCTTCAAGGCTCGTTCGCCAGACCAAATATGGCTTTTGATGTTGAATCAGGTCAATTCGTTTGGAATTACATTGATACTCACCCGCTCGCAGGGATAGAGCCGCAGGATAAGAGTTTCTACACGCCTCAGAGTTTACGTAAGCAGGCTAAACGCTAACCTGTAAAGACTAAACGGATGGGCAGATGGTCAACCCAACTGTTTGCTCATCCCCCAACCTATAAGCGCACTGATACTTATTCATAATTTTTCATCCATGTTTCAATACTAATGCAACTGCAAATATCCTCTAATTATATTGATGCAATCCCAGTGGAGTTATTGAAAATAACATCTGTTCCATTGGTCGATAATAAAAAGAAATTGTTAGTCAGAGGTTCCTATGTTGTTCCAAGAGTTAGTGTCTCCAATAAATAAGAAATATATTCGGAAATTAAAAATTCTTTATAGACTTAAAAAGGTAGTTTTGCTTGCTCTTCTTTGCAGTATGGAAGCCAGTGCTTTTGAAGACCCGCTAAGTTTTCCGGCGATCCAAGTGCCTTTAGCTTCGCAATCGCTATTGCTGGATGTAGCACTCTCCAAAAGCAGAATCGTTGCAGTGGGGGAGCGGGGGCATATTGTGTACTCTGAAGATAACGGAAAGACCTGGCAGCAGTCGGATGTCCCAGTGCGCGTTATGCTCACCGCAGTCACTTTCCCGGGAGAAGGTGCCACGGGGTGGGCCGTCGGGCATCAGGGTGTCATCCTCGTGAGTCGAGATGGCGGCTTGTCCTGGAGCAAACAGCTTGATGGGCATCAAGCACATCAGCTTATGGTCGATGCGTTTTCGACGGCAGTGGATGAAAAGGCTGCCGAGCTTGAGTCTGCGGCTGAAGCTGACTCTGGGCGACTGCAGGAGGAGCTGGAAAACTTCGAGTTCATGCTCGATGACTCCATATCGTTTGTGGAAGAAGGCCCGGTTCGTCCCTTTATCGATGTGTGGTTTCGTAATGCCTTGGAGGGTATTGCGGTGGGGGCATTCGGCCTGATTGTGCGCACCGATGATGGTGGCCAGAGCTGGTATAGCCCGGCGGCGTCACTCAGCAACGCTGAGGCGCGCCACTACAACGCCATTGATGCCAGTGGGAATACTGTCTTTATCGTCGGTGAGTCGGGGCATATTCAGCGTTCCGTCGATGGCGGACACACCTGGGGGACAGTTGAGTCTCCCTATGAAGGCTCCTATTTCGATGTTGTTATTCAGGGGAGCCGTGTGTTGCTGTTGGGGCTGCGTGGCAATGCATTTATCTCTGACGATAACGGTGACTCCTGGTCCACAGTCGATACCTCAACAACCGCAAACCTGTCGAAAGGAGTCGTCCTTGATGACGGCCGCTTTGTCGTTTCGCAATATGCACCGCAATTACTGCTCTCGAATGAGACAAGTACGGGCTTTAGTGCGCTTCCCCGGTTTGTCGAAGGCGCTATTTCCTCCTTTTTGATAGCCCCCCAGGGTTCCATTATCACCGTCGGTACTAGAGGTGTAATGGCCCATGGCGACCAGAACCTTTCTTTCGAGGTGAGATAACAATGAACCAGAATCAAAGCCTGACACCTCCTGAGAATAAAGCACCGTTGGTCGAACGCATGGTATTTGGCAATCGACCACTCGTACTGCTCATATTTACCCTATTAACCGTTTATTTTGGCTACCACGTGATGCAGTTGCGCCCGGTGGCTAGCTTCGAGCGAATGATTCCGGTCTATCACGAATATGTTCAAGCCTATTTAAAGCATAGTGATAAGCTCAAAGGACTGAGTAATACGGTCCGTATTGTCGTCGAAACCACAGATGACGATATTTTTAACAAGGAATACATAGAAACCTTACGCAAAATTCACGATGCCACCTTCTTTATGCACGGTGTCGATCGCCAGAATATGCTCTCTCTCTGGGCGTCAGCTGTACGTTACAAGGAGGTCACAGAAGAGGGGTTTGCAGGTGATACGGTGATGCCGAGTGACTTCGATGGTACTGCCGAATCATTGCAGCAACTCAGGAAGAATATTGAAACCGCAGGCCTTGTCGGATCGATGGTCGCCAATGACTTCAAGTCCACTACGCTAGTGGTGCCATTGATAGAGTACGACACTGAGGCTAAAAAGCCGCTTGATTATCACGAGTTTAGCCAAGAGCTCGAAGAGCAGATTCGTGATAAATTTCAAAACGATCATATCAAGATACATATCACCGGGTTTGCCAAACTCGTCGGCGACCTGATTGACGGTGCTACACGTGTCGGCCTGTTTTTCCTCATTGCGTTTACTATTCTGCTGGGGCTGCTGTGGGTCAACTCACGTTGCTGGCGCAGTACCCTGTCACGTGCAGTATCGTCGATCATCGCGGTAATTTTGCAGATGGGCATCTTGCATGCGCTGGGCTTTGGGCTTAACCCCTACTCAATGCTGGTACCGTTTTTGATGTTCGCCCTTGGTGTCAGTCACGGTATCCAGATGTTCAATACAGTCGTGCACAAATTAATGGCGGGGCATGACAAGGTCACGGCCGTTCGGCAGGCCTATCGTGAGGTTTATCTCCCCGGCCTGTCGGCATTGTTTACCGACGGTGTGGGATTTGCCCTGCTATTTATTATCGCCATCGGGGTGATCCAGGATATAGCAGTTGGTGCAACCATCGGTGTGGCGGTTGTGGCCCTGTGTGACCTGTGTTTGCTCCCGGTGCTGATGAGCTATACCGGGGTCAGTCGCAAAGCCGTCAAAAAGCTGGAACGAATTGAAAAGGAAGAAACGAGCGCACTCTGGTCGAGAGTTGCTCTGGTGACCAAGCGCCCTTATGCAAGTGCTGTATTGGCGGCGACAGCCATCCTGTTTGCCGGTGCCTCTTACGTGAGGATGGATCTCAAGATCGGTGACCTGGACCCGGGTGCTCCCGAGTTACGATCGGACTCGCGTTACAACACCGATAACGCCTATATCATTGAGCACTATTCAACCAGTAGCGACCTGTTTGTGGTCATGGTTGAAAGTGCGAATGACAAGTGCACTGATTACCGTACGCTGGTAGAGATTGACCGGTTGCAATGGCGGTTGAAAAACACTCCAGGGGTTCAGTCGACGCAATCGATCGCGGATTTCACCAAAAACTTTCATGCCGGCATGAGTGAAGGGGCTCTGAAATGGAAGGCACTGTCACGTAGTGACCAGTTCCTCGGTTATACCGCAACGAGAGCACAGCCCGAATGGACTACCATCGAATGCAACTTCAGCCCGATCAAAGTGTACTTGACTGACCATAAAGCGGAGACGTTGGAGCGAGTGGTCGAGGTGGTCAATACGTTTAATCAGAGCGTTGAGCTCGAGGGCGTCAAGTTCCTGTTAGCGGCAGGTAACGCAGGTATTGAAGCCGCCACCAACCATGAGGTTGAGCGTGCTCATTTGCTGACGACTTGGGTTGTTTACATCACGGTCATATTCGTATGTATCGCAACATTTCGCAGTATCCGTGCTGCCATATGCATCGTTGTGCCGTTGTATATTACGTCCGTATTGTGCGAAGCCCTCATGACAAAAATGGGAATTGGCATAAAAGTCGCCACACTGCCGGTTATCGCGGTCGGCGTTGGTATTGGTATCGATTATGGCATCTATATCTATAGCAAGATGAAAGAGTGGCTTGATAGGGGCTACGATGTTCATCGAGCCTATATTGAAACACTTAAAACGACCGGCAGAGCTGTCGCTTTTACCGGTGTGACACTCGGTGTTGGTGTTGCCACTTGGACATTTTCACCGATAAAGTTTCAGGCCGATATGGGGCTATTGCTGACCTTCATGTTTGTCTGGAACATGGTAGGCGCCCTGTTAGTGCTACCCGCTTTGGCCTTTTTCCTGTTCAAGCCTTCAGCGAGGAAGTCTCCGCAGATTAAGAGGGCTTCAAATGGGGCTCAACTTGAACCAATGGCTACTGGTGCAGAGATGCCTCTGAAAGAGAGACTGACTGAACCGATGACCTGATTCTGGTTAATCCTAAGTGGAAGAGTGGTGAATACCGTCATAACACCGGCTTACTCTTCCAACGGTTCCAACGGTTCCAACGGTTCCAACGGTTCCAACGGTTCCAGCGCAGTGGCGAGCTGGAACCGTTTGGCCTGGAAGTCGATCTTCAATTTGGTCATCATGTGTGCGTTCGTCCTGCCACGGGCTTGCGATTGATGCCCCGTTCTTCGGTGGCTATCCAGCTTGTATAGTCCTTTGACGATCATGCCCATCACCCGTGTTCTCCATCGGGTCAGGTTTTTCCAACTTTCTTCTGCCACTGCTTCGGCGACAACCCCGTCCATTGTTTGAACTTGGTGCTGAAGACCGAGGCATCGGCGTAGCCGAGGTTCAGGGCCAGGTCTGTGACGCTCATGCTTTTTCGGCGCAGATGGTCTTCCGCAATTGTCTGGCGGATCTCGCGCATGATCTGTGTGTAACTGACGCCCTGTTCCTTGAGCTTGAGTTGCAGCATGCGTGGGTGCAGGTCCAGTGAGGCGGCGACCAGTTCCAGGCTGCAGTCGCCGCTGGCGAGCAGGGCGCTGGCGACCTGGCGTACCTGTTCTTCCAGGCTGGTGGGGAACTGCTCGCGCAGGAATTCGACGTGGCGTTTGATCGAGCTTGAAATGGCTGACGGGTACTGGCGGTTTTGCTGGGTCAGCAGCCGCGTGCTCAGGGTGATACCGCAGAAGGGCTGATCGAAGCGGATCTGTTTGTAGTCACTCGGGCGGCAGTCCTGCTGATAGGGCGCGGGGGCCGAGACCGAGATCTCGAAGTCATAGCGGGATAGCCCCGTAATCTCGGCGACAAAGTTGCACAGGTGGCCCAGGCTGAGCAGCTTCAGTTGGGTGATGCCGAGGGGCGTGGAGATATCAAAATCAAACACCACCTGGGTGGTGTCACCTGTGGATATCTGTCGGACATGAACGCCGGAGGCCTGCAGATAGAGCGCACTGCTGACCTTGCTCAGGGCATCGCCGATGGTGTGTGACTGGGCGGCAAACAGGGGCAGGGGGCCAAGGGATTCCAGCGGCTGGTGCTGCGCCAGCAGCAGGCCGAACAGGGGCTGTTGGCATTGCAGGGCGGTGCGTTCGAGCAGTTCCGCCAGCTTGCTGTAGGAGACGAAGAGGTCGGCGCCGTTGAACTGGGCGGGCACAAATCCCACCGAGCGCATCAGGCTGACGGGGTTTTGTCCCAGCTCGGTTACCAGCCGCTGGTAGCCGATGATGCTGTAGCTTTTGGCCAGATACATGGCAGTCCTGATCTTTTTATTTTTCGTAATTTATAAAATTTGATTCGTGAAAGATCAAGAATTGAGCCGGTAGTGGTCGTAGAGTGATCAAACACAGTCAGTCACCAACCATAAAAATAACGAGGTACTACCATGACTCTGCCAACTGCGATCAACAAACAGCACCGTCTGCTCTGCGTCCATACCGATGACATCGAACCGGTTGATGTCAGTGCCGCTCTCCCGGGCCTGAAGGTATGGCCGCTGTTCCTCGACTCTGAACAGGGCTACTGGATTCTGCGTGTTCAGTTCCAGCCGGGTACTCGCCTGCCGATGCATTTCCACACCGGCACCGTACATTTCTATCAGCTCAGTGGTGTCTGGAACTACGTGGAATATCCCGATGATGTACTGAAAGCGAACAGCTACCTGTACGAGCCGGGCGGCTCCATCCATACCTTCATGGTGCCGGATGATGCGACCGAACCGGCCGATGGTTTCATGGTGGTACAGGGCTCCAACGTTAACTTCACCGAGGAAGGCGAGTTCGTCAACGTGATGGATGCGGGCTGGATCGAGGAAGTGATCATCGAGTGCTGCAAGGCGCAGGGGCGTCCGGTACCGCGCTACATCAAGCCCAAGGCCAAGGCGGGTTTCAGCGATGTCGATTAATCTGGACGGCAAGATTGCCATCATCACCGGTGCCGCCAACGGCATCGGTGCCGAGATGGCGCGGGACTTCGAGCGCCGCGGTGCCAGGGTTTTCCTGACCGATGTGGCCGCTGAAGCCGGTGAGGCAACCGCGGCCGAGATCGGTGCCAACGCAGCCTTCATGCGCCACGACGTGAGTGATGAAGCCGGCTGGCCGGCGGTGTTCGACCAGTGCGAGGCGACGTTCGGCAAGGCCGATATTCTGATCAACAACGCGGGGATCGAGGTCACCTCCTTTATCACCGAATGTGAGCTGGACGATTTCCGCAAACTGATGGACGTGAATGTGGCGGGCGTGTTTCTCGGCATCAAGCATGGTCTGAAGTGGATGAGTGTGGCCAATGGCGGCAAGGGCGGGGCGATCCTCAACCTGTCGTCCATGTCGCATGTGATCTCCAGTCCTGGCTTTGGCCCCTATGGTGCAACCAAGTCGGCGGTCGACAAGCTGACCAAGGTGGCAGCCGTGGAGGCGGGCGCCCTGGGTGCCGAGGTGCGCGTCAACTGCCTGTATCCGGGCATCATCGCCACGGGCATGCAGGACAAGCTGGGACAGGATCTGCTGGAGATGGGCGTGTTCCCCGATGCGCAGGCGCTGCAGGAATATGTGATCGGCCGCACCCCGCTCAAGCGCACGGGTACTCCGGCCGACGTGGCCAAGGCCGCAGCCTACCTGTGCTCCGATGAGGCCGCGTTTATTACCGGTGTCGGCCTGAGCGTCGATGGCGGCATGGCCCTGGGATGACACCGAGCAGATAACGAGGAGATTCAGATGAGTCAGAAAGTAGCCTTGATCACCGGCGGCGCGTCGGGGATTGGTCTGGCCGCCGCAGATGCCCTGGCCCGGGCCGGGCATCATGTGGTACTGGCCGATATTCAGGCCGAGGCCGCTAATGCAGCGGTGGAAACGTTTCGCTCGCAGCAGTTGTCAGCATCCGCGGTGCAGCTGGATGTGAGCAGTGAAGAGACCTGGCGCTCGGCCATCGAGACGGTTGAGCGTGAGCAGGGCCGCCTGGATGTGCTGGTCAACAACGCGGGCATTGGCGAGGGGGGGACGCTGGAATCGACCTCTCTTGAGACCTTCAACCGGGTGATGGCGATTAACGTTAACGGCGTCTTCCTGGGGTGCAAATACGCCATTCCGCTGATGGAGCGCAGCGGTGGCGGTTCGGTCATCAACGTGAGTTCCATCTTCGGCATCGTCGCCGACCAGCTCACGGTGGCCTACTCGGCTTCCAAGGGCGCGGTACGGACCATGACCAAGGCGGTTGCGCTGGACTGTGCGAGCCGCAACAGCGGCGTGCGCGTCAACTCCATCCATCCGGGGTTCATTGAAACGCCGATGGTGATGGGCGCGGCTGCCGTGACACCGGCCGAAATCATCGAGCCCTATGTGGCGAGAACAGTGGGGCAGACCCCCATGGGGCGGTTCGGCCAGCCGGATGAGCTGGGTGATGTAATTGCCTTCCTGGCATCAGACGCTTCGCGTTTCATGACCGGTTCGGAAGTCACTGTGGATGGTGGTTTTACGGCGCGCTGATCCGCAGGCAGGAAGTCCAGCAAAAGGGGCAGTGAAAGCGCTGCCCCTTTTGGGTATTCGTTTTACTCTTCCACCGTCTCCACCAGACCCAGCGCAATGGCGATCTGGACCAGTTCGGCCAGTGAGTCGACCTTCATCTTGGTCATCATGTGGGCGCGGTGGCCTTCCACGGTCTTGCGGTTGATGCCCAGCTCGTCGGCCGCTTCCTGATTGGACAGGCCTTTGACGATCAGGCCCATCACCTGTTTCTCGCGGCGGGTCAGGCTGTCATAGCAGCCTTGCATGCGGGACTGGGCGCTTTTGCGCGCCATGCGTATGCGGTCCTTTTCCATCGCATTGTGCACATGATCGATCAGTACCTGGTCGTCGAATGGCTTCTCGATGAAGGTGAGCGCGCCTTGAGTCAGGGCAGTAACGGCCATGTCCACATTGCCGTGGGCGGAGATCATGATCACCGGCAGGTCGATCGCCAGCTCGGCGAGTTTCTTCTGCGCGTTGATGCCGCTCAGACCTGGCATGCGCACGTCCATCACGATGCAGCCGCTGGCGTCGCCCGGGTAACGGTCGATGAAGTCCAGCGCATTCTCGAAGGTGTCCACGGTCAGTCCGACGGACTCCAGCAGCCATTTCAGGGAGTCACGGACATCGGCGTCATCGTCGATGACGAATACCTTTTGAGCGTCTTGATCGGAGGTCATGCGTCTTCAGTTAACTGTGTTCACGGTGAATGAGAAGCGGCTGCCCGATTGTGGCAGGTTTTCCGCCCATAACTCGCCGCCCAGATTCTCCACCAAAGAGCGGCTGATGGCCAGTCCCATGCCCAGGCCGGTGCCCTTGGTGGAGTAGAAGCGCTCGAAAATGTGCGGCAGGTCCTGCTCGCGGATGCCGGGGCCTTCATCTTCCACGGTGATCAGCAGTTGGTTGCCGGCCTGAGGCTGCACCCGGACGTGGACGGTCTTGAGCTCATGTTCGGGGCCGGTATCCGAGGCTTCCAGCGCGTTGACCAGCAGATTCAGCAACACCTGTTCAAGCTGGATCTGGTCGCCGCGGACGGCGGGCAGGTTATCCGCCAGTTGGCAGATAATTCTGACGTTATGCCGCTCGGCAGTGGACTCGCAGAATTCGCAGATGCCGTTGACCAGGCTGGCGATATCCAGTTCGGTGACGCGGGGTTCCTGTTTGCGAGTGAAGTCCATCATCCGGTGGACAATCTCGCCGGCACGCAGCGCGGTGCTGATGCTGCGGGTGATGGGTGTTTCGATATCCTGCCAGGTCAGCGATTCGGTGCTGGCGAAGCGGCGCTCAATGCCGCGCAGGAAGCTGACCATCGCCAGCAGCGGCTGGTTGAGTTCGTGGGCGAGGCTGGAAGCCAGTTCGCCCATGGTGATCAGGCGGCTGGCGTGGTCGATCTCGGCCTGGTACTGCTTCATCTGCGCCTCGGCGGCTTTTTTCTCGCTCAGGTTGCGGGCCACCAGCGACAGGTATTCGATATCGCCATGCAGCGAGCGGTGTACCAGCAGCTCCAGCATCACCGGGATCAGGCCGCCGTCCCGGGTTTGCAGGTTAAGCTCGCCGCGCCAGCTGCCTTTTGCCTTGGCGGTGGGCAGGCCATCGGCCAGCAGGATTTGGAAGCCTTTCTGAGCCATCACCTGTTGCAGCGACAGTCGAGTGTAGTCGGTGTGTTCCAACTGCAGGCAGTGGCGCGCGGCTTCGTTAAGGTGGGCGATCTGCAGGTCCAGGTCGGCGAAGATCACCAGATCCTGGGTGCTTTCCAGCACCCGTGCTAGTCTCCGGTTGGCTCGATCGGCCTTGATCCGATGCGAGGCATCGCGGGACACCACCAGGATCTCCTTGATCTCGTGGGTCTCTGGATCGCGTATGGTGCGGCTGGTGCTCTCCAGCCAGGTGTAGTGGCCATCCTTGCAACGGAAGCGGTAGGTGTGGGTATACAGGCCGCGGTCATAAGTGACACTGGGAGCGCGGTCCTGAAAATCCTGAACGTCGTCCGGGTGGTAAAGGTCGTACGCCGACATGCCGACGATCTCCTCCACGGTGAAGCCCAACAGGTGGGTCACGGCGGGGGAGGCGTAGATGAAGCGCCAGTCATCGGGGGTATGGCGCGAGATCATGTCGGTGGACTGCTCGGCCATCTCGGCCAGCAGGCGGTTGCGCTCGGCATCGTCGCTCAGCGCGGAGCGGCCTTGTTCGGGCGTCAGGGGTTTCATCGGCGTTCCGGGCTCTGGGTGTGTCAGGCAGGATACAACACAGGCCAGCGGCATGGGGAGGGGGCTTTGCCCCGGCGGCAGAAGACCGGGGCGTTTGGCGTCATCGATCAGCGCAGGAACTCCATGCTGAAGGCCTTGAACTGGGCCACATCGGAGCGGCGCATCCACTCGAAGCCGACCATTTCACGGGTAATCAGTTTGACCCCTTCCTTCTCCATGCGGCGCAGGGCGATTTCGGTGTCGAACGGGTTGCGGGCCGAGATGGAGTCGGCGACGACGAACACCTCGTAGCCCTCTTCCAGCAGACGCAGGGCGGACTGCATCACACAGGCCTGGGATTCCATGCCGCAGAGGATTGCCTGCTTGCGGTCCAGCTCGCGGAAGGCGTTACCAAATTCGGGGTCGTCGATGCAGGCGAAGTGGGCCTTGCCGAACAGTTTGTCGGCACCGACCAGTTCCCGCAGGCTCTCTTCGGTGTGCCCCAGGCCCTGTGGGTACTGTTCGGAGCCGATCACCGGCACTTCCATCAGCTGGGCCAGTCGGGTCAGCCACTTGCAGTTGTCCACGAGCCGCTCCTGTTCGTGGACGCCCGGCAGCAGCTTGGCCTGCACATCGATCACGACCAGTACGGACTTGTTCTTATCCAACAGCATGTTCATTCACTCCTTGCGCTTGTAGAGGGATCAGGCCGGGCGGCGGTCAACCATGTTGGTGGCTACGCCTTCGGCTACCACCTTGTCGCCCACGCGGCAGATGGTTTCAAGCTTGACGCGACGGCGTTCTGTGTTGATTTCCACCACGGTCGCGGTGGCGACCACTGTATCACCGATATGCACAGGTGCCTTGAACTTGAGCTGCTGGTCGACATAGATGGCGCCCGGCCCCGGCAGGCGTGTGCCCAGTACGGCCGAGATCAGTGCGGCGCTGAACATGCCGTGCACGATGCGCTGTTCGAACATGGTGGTCTTGGCGTATTCGGCGTTGATGTGCACCGGGTTGTCGTCGCCGCTGATGCCGGCAAAGAGGACGACGTCCGCATCGGTGATGGTCTTGGCGTAGCTCGCCTGCATGCCGACTTCCAGATCTTCCAGGTAGTAGCCGTGTAGTGCCTGCATAGAATCCTGCATGTTTTTATTCCTGTTTTTATTTCGTGATTCGATACTTTGGATCTTAAGGTTAGTGGTATTTATTCAAATAGCCAAGGGTTTTTACTTGGTTTTTGAAAGATGCTCTGCTAGCCTCGGTTCAAACAATGACAACAAGCACGCTTCGGGAGAGGACTCCGTTATGCCGACTCAGACAGCCAACTTGTTCGAAAGAGCCTTCAAGAAACTCGTTCCCTACGGGTTTGAAGCGGTCGCAGGCCGCCGGGCAGCGCCTGACATCATGAACCTGGATGCCGAGCTGCCGGAGACCGATCTGGCCCGCGTACGGGAGTGGGTCGACAACTGCCTGGATGCCCATGCCGGGCAGGTGGAAGCGCGTAACCGGGCGGCGATGCTGGGGCGGATGTACCTGAAGCTGTCGCACACCGGCAAGGTCCGTTTTCTGGGCATGCTGGCCGAGGAATACGGCATTGATGACGCCGGCGTGGAACAGGCGATCAATGGCTGGCAGAACGCGCAGAATGGCGACCGGGCGCGCAAGGCGCATCATTTGCGCAAAGCACTGGAACCAGCCCATAACCGGCTGCTGAAACAGTTCACCGGCGTGCCGTCCGGGGTGAAGTTCCTGGTCGATATGCGCGAGGAGCTGCTGAGCCTGAAGAAGGAGTACAGCACGCTGGAATCACTGGAAGCGGACCTGAAGGAGTTGCTGGCGACCTGGTTTGATGTGGGCCTGCTGCAGCTGGAGGAACTCAGCTGGAACTCCAGTGCGGCGTTGCTGGAAAAGCTGATCGCCTATGAGGCGGTCCATGAGATCCAGAGCTGGAGCGATCTGAAGAACCGGCTCGATTCCGACCGCCGCTGCTTCGCTTTCATCCACCCGAACATGCCGGAAGAACCGCTGATCTTCGTCGAAGTGGCGCTGGTCAACGGCCTGGCAGGCAGCGTCCAGAAGCTGCTGGATGAGCAGGCGCCGACGCAGGATATCGATAGCGCCGATACCGCGATCTTTTACTCCATCTCCAACGCCCAGCCCGGCCTGGCCGGCATCAGCTTCGGCAACTTCCTGATCAAGGAGGTGGTTAAGAAGCTGAGTGGCGAATTCCCGCAGCTGAAGCAGTTTGCCACCCTGTCACCAATCCCTGGGTTTGCCAAGTGGCTGGAGAACTGCCCGCCGGCCACGCTGTGTGAACTGCCTGGCGGCGAGCAGTGGCTGAGTCTGCCGGCGCCGCGAGTGGTGTCGGTGATTGAGGCAAACGAAGCGATGGAAACCCGTCAGGAGGCGCTGACCAAGCTGGCCGCGGCCTATCTCTGTCAGAGCAAGAAGGGCAAGCGTGCGCTGGATCCCGTGGCCCACTTCCACCTGAGCAACGGTGCCCAGGTGGCGCGGTTGAACTGGATGGGGGATGTGTCTCAGAAGGGGTTGAAACAGTCCGCCGGCCTGATGGTGAACTACCTCTATGAACTGCCGAAGATCGAGCAGCGCAGTGAACAGTACACCTCGGAGGGCGTGGTTTCGCAGTCCTCCGCCATCAAGAAATTACAGAAGTAAGCCATTAACAATAAGAAGGAGAACATCATGACCAATCGTATCGCAGTGGTAACCGGTGCCTCGGGTGGTTTGGGAACGTCCATGTGCCAGGCGCTGGTGGATCAAGGCCGCAAGGTGATCGGTACCCATCTGCCCAACGCGCAGGCGACGGCAGAGGCGCAGGACTGGCAGCAGACGATGCAGAGCCTGGGCTATCCGGTCGAGCTGTACCCGCTGGACGTGGCGGATTACGACGGTTGCCAAGCGTTCGTGCAGCAGGTTGAAGCCGAGCATGGCCCCATCGATATTCTGGTCAACAACGCCGGTATCACCAGCGATGCGCCGCTGAAGAAGATGGAAGTCGGACAGTGGAACCGGGTGATCGAGGTGAACCTGAACTCCATGTTCAACATGAGCCGCCAGGTGTTCGAGGGCATGTGCGAGCGCGGTTTCGGTCGCATCGTCAACATCTCCTCGCTGAACGGTGAAAAGGGTCAGTTTGGCCAGTGCAACTATGCCGCCACCAAGGCCGGTATCTACGGTTTCACCAAGTCGATCGCACTGGAAGGCGCGCGCAAGGGCGTGACCGTCAATGCGGTCTCCCCGGGTTACATCGACACCAAGATGGTGCGCCAGGTACCGGAGAAGGTGCTGGAAAGCATCGTGGCCGGTATCCCGGTGGGGCGTCTGGGGCAGCCGGAAGAGATTGCCCGTGCCGTGGCCTTCCTGACCGCCGATGATGCGGGCTTCGTCACCGGCACCAACCTGTCGGTGAACGGCGGCCAGTACATGGATTAAGGGGACAAGACAGCATGAGCGAGTACAGAGCACCCACCCGCGAGATGGAATTCGCCCTGCGCAACCTGGCCGGGTTCGACGAGATGGCCAAGGCCTGCAACTACGAGGATGCTTCCCCCGATGTGGTGGCAGCGATCCTCGAGGAAGCGGCCAAGTTCGCCGGCAACGAGATCGCACCGCTGAACCGAAGCGGTGACGAAACCGGTGTGCGTCTGGGCGAGGACCGTTGCGTCCAGACCCCGGACGGCTTCAAACAGGCCTACCGGCAGTACATTGAAGGGGGCTGGGCCGGCCTGCAGTTTGAAGCCGAGCTGGGGGGGCAGGCGCTGCCATTCTCGTTGGCCATTCCGGTGCAGGAGATGATCCACGCCGCCAATATGGCCTGGGGGCTCTGTCCGCTGCTGTCTCAGGGCGCCACCGAGGCGCTCAGTGAAAATGCCGACGAAACACTGAAACAGTTGCTGCTGCCGAAGATGATCAGCGGCGAGTGGACCGGCACCATGAATTTGACCGAGCCCCAGTCCGGCTCGGATCTGGCGACCATCCGTACTCAGGCACGTCCTGACGGCGACCACTACCGCATCACCGGCCAGAAGATCTTTATTACCTGGGGTGAGCACGATATGGCCGAGAACATCGTCCATCTCGTACTGGCCCGACTGCCGGACGCCCCGGCGGGCGTCAAGGGGATCTCCCTGTTTGCCGTGCCCAAGTTCATCCCCGATGCCGATGGCAGTCCCGGCGAGCGCAACGACTGTTATGCCCTGTCGCTGGAACACAAGATGGGGATCCACGCCAGCCCGACCTGCGTGATGAGCTATGGCGAGAACGGCGGCGCCCTCGGTTACCTGGTGGGCCAGGAGAACCAGGGGCTGGCCTGCATGTTCACCATGATGAACAACGCCCGCCTGACCGTTGGCCTGCAGGGGGTGGCGGTCTCCGAACGTGCGCTGCAGATGGCTCGCAGCTATGTTGCCGAACGCATTCAGGGCACCGCACCGGGCGAGCGTGAGCCGTCCCCGATTGTGCGCCATCCCGATGTGCGCCGCATGATGATGACCATGAAGGCGTTGACCGAGGCGGGCCGTGGTCTGGCCTATTCTGGCTGCGTGGCGGTCGATTATGCCAAGCATGCGCAGCTCGATGCTGAACGCCGGGCCTACTTCAAGCGTCGTGCCGACCTGCTGACACCGCTGGTGAAAGGCTGGTGCACGGAGATCGCCCAGGAGGTCACCTCGCTGGCGGTGCAGTGTCATGGCGGCATGGGCTTTATCGAAGAAACCGGCGTTGCCCAGCTCTACCGTGATGCCCGCATCCTGCCGATCTACGAAGGCACCAACGGCATCCAGGCGCTGGATCTGATCGGTCGCAAGACCATTCGTGATCGCGGGCTGGCGCTGCAGGAACTGCTGGCCGAGATGCGCGCTACGGCTGAGGAGGCACGCACTGCTGCGGCACTGGATGGATGCCGTATCGAGGCTTTCGGGCAATCGCTACAGCAGCTGGAAGAGGCACTGCAGCTGGTGCTGGACAGCAGCGCCAACGAGCATTTTGTCGGCTCGGTGGCGTTCAATTTCCTGATGCTGACCTCCACCGTCACGGCTGCCTGGTTGATGGTGAAATCGGTCCTGCTGGCTGCCAGTGAAAATGAAGGGGAGTTCCTGCAGGGCAAGCAGGTCAGCGCCCAGTTCTTTGTCGACCATATCCTGCCGCGCTGTGCCGGTTATCTGGCCTCGGTTCAGGCCGGAGATGATTCCATTATGGCGCTGCCGGAAACGGCGCTTTGAAGAAGTCATAACGGCCTATAAAAACGTAACGAGCAGCTCAGAGGCAAGGCGCACGGCGCGCAGGAACCGCAGTGTATTTGTGATACATGAGGATTCCGAGCACCGCGCAACGCAGCCTGTGAGTTGCGCAGTAGTTTTTCGGAGACACTATGTATATCAATGGACACTGGCTGACCGAGCGGAGCCATTTCCCGGTCACCAACCCCGCCAGCGGCGAAGTGATCGGCGAAGTACCCGATTGCACGGCCGAGGATATCGAGGCCGCCATCGCGGCCGCCAGCGAAGCGCTGAAGAGCTGGAAACAGACCACTGCCTATGAACGCTCAGGTCTGCTGTATCGCGCCTGGGAGATCATGCTCAGCCGCAAGCAGGAACTGGCCGAGCTGATGACGCGGGAGCAGGGCAAGCCGCTCAAGGCGTCACTGAACGAGGTGCAGTACGGCGCCGATTTCCTGCTCTGGTTCGCCGAGGAGGCCAAGCGCATCAATGGCCAGACGATCCCGTCGGCGCGCGACAACCAGCGCTTCATCACCCAGAAGGTGCCGGTTGGCGTAGTCGGCGCGATCACCCCGTGGAACTACCCTATCTCGATGATCACCCGCAAGCTGGCGCCGGCACTGGCCGCCGGTTGCACACTGGTGCTCAAGCCGGCGGAGCACACACCGCTGTGCGCCAAAGCGATGGCGGAAGTGTTCGAGGAAGCCGGTTTCCCGGCCGGTGTGATCAACGTGATCACCAGCCGTGATCCCGCGCCGGTCGGTGAGGCCTTCTGTACCGATCCGCGCATCAGGAAGCTGACTTTCACCGGCTCCACCGCCGTCGGCAAAAAACTCAATGCTCAGGCGGCGGCCCATATGAAGCGGGTGTCGATGGAGCTGGGTGGTCATGCGCCGGCGATTGTTTTCCCGGATGCCGACCCGGTCCATGCGGCCAAGGGGCTGTCGCTGGTCAAGTTCCTCAACACCGGTCAGGCCTGCATCAGCCCGAACCGCATCTTCGTCCACAGGGATCATGCCGAAGCCTTCCTGGCCGAGCTGACCGCACGGGTTTGTCGTCTGAAGGCCGGCAGCGGCTTTGAGGCGGGCAACAGCATCGGGCCACTGATCAACGAGGCGGCGCTGCAGAAGGTCGAAGCCCAAGTGCAGGATGCGCTGGCCAAGGGCGCCACCCTGTACACCGGTGGTCAGCGTCTGACAGACGGTGAACTGGCTGACGGCTGCTTCTATGCCCCCACGGTGCTGGCCGGTGTGACGCCGGAGATGAAGATCTACCGCGAAGAGACCTTCGGCCCGGTAGCACCGGTGGTGATCTACGGCGATGACGACGATGTGCTCGCCATGGCCAACGACACCGAGTACGGGCTGGCGGCCTATGTCTACAGCAACGACCTGTCCACCGCGTTCAAGGCGTTCGAGGGCCTGGAGTTCGGCATTATCGGCATCAACGATATCAACCCCACCAGCGCAGCGGCGCCCTTTGGCGGCATGAAGAACAGCGGGCTGGGGCGTGAAGGCGCGGAAGAGGGCATCGAGGAGTATCTGGAAACCAAACTGGGAGGTTTCGCCCTCTGATACCTGGCGCGTCATCACATTCGCAAACACCGTGATCTTGATAATAAGGATAAGAAAATGGAAAACATGTTTGAGCTTGATCTGGACCCTGTCGAGGCCAACAGCCCGGCGCTGACTCCGACGATTTTCATCAAGCGGGCTGCGCTCGCTCACCCCAATCGGACGGCGGTGATCCACGGCGATATCAAGCGTACCTGGCAGGAAACCTACCAGCGCTGCCTGAAGCTGGCTTCGGCGCTGCGCAAGCTGGGCGTGAAAAAGGGCGATACGGTCGCGGCACTGCTGCCCAACATCCCCGAGATGCTGGAACTGCACTTCGCCGTGCCCATGCTGGGCGCGGTGCTGAATGCGCAGAACACTCGCCTCGATGCCAAAACGATGACCTTCATGCTCAACCACGGCAAGGCCAGCGTCTTCTTCACCGACCGCGAATACAGCGACCGTGCCCGAGAAGCGCTGGCCGGCTGTGATGCCAAGCCTAAGGTGATCGATGTGGATGATCCGCTGTTCGACGGCGGCGAACTGATCGGGGACATGACCTTCGATGCGTTGCTGGCGACCGGGGATGACGACTTTGAGTGGGAACTGCCGGGACAGGAGTGGCAATCGATCGCGCTGAACTACACCTCCGGCACCACCGGCAATCCCAAGGGTGTGGTCTATCACCATCGTGGTGCCTTCCTCAGTGCTCTGAGTAACGTGATCGGCTTCGGCCTGCCGGATGGTGCCGTTTATCTGTGGACGTTGCCGATGTTCCACTGCAACGGCTGGTGCTACCCCTGGGCGGTGACGGCTGTGGCCGGTACCCATGTGTGCCTGCGTCAACCGCATCCCAAGCCGATCTTCGAGGCTCTGTCCCGGCATGGCGTGACCCACTTCTGTGCCGCGCCCATCGTGCTGAACATGCTGATCAACGCGCCTGAAGAGCAGAAGCTGCCGTTCGAGCAGCAGGTGACCGCCGCCACCGGTGGTGCTGCGCCTCCGGCGGCGACCATCGAGGCGATGGAAGAGATGGGCATCAAAGTGGTTCACCTCTATGGCCTGACCGAGACCTACGGTCCCAGTGTGGTCTGCGACTTCCAGGATGAATGGCACCAGCTGGAGCCGAAAGAGAAGGCGCAAAAGATGGCCCGTCAGGGTATCCCTTCGTTGACCATGTCCGACATGATGGTGGCCGACCCGCATACGCTGCAGCCGGTCCGACAGGATGGCGAGACCATCGGCGAAGTCTTCCTGCGCGGCAACTCGGTGATGAAGGGTTATCTGAACAACCCGGACGAAACCCAAAAGGCGTTCGCCGGCGGCTGGTTCCATACCGGCGATCTGGGGGTCTGGCATTCCGATGGCTATATCGAGATCAAGGATCGTTCCAAGGACATCATCATCTCCGGGGGGGAGAATATCTCCACGCTGGAAGTGGAAAGTGCCCTCTACAACCATCCAGCAATACTGGAAGCGGCTGTCGTGGCTGCTCCCGATGAGTACTGGGGTGAAATTCCCTGTGCTTTCATCACCATCAAGAATGGTGTCGATGCCCTGTCAGAGGACGATGTGATCGCGCATTGTCGTGAACATCTGGCCGGGTTCAAGATTCCGAAGCGGGTGATTTTTACCCCGGCATTGCCGAAAACCTCGACGGGTAAACTACAGAAGCATGTGCTGAGGGCGCAGTTGAGTGCCTAAGCTTTGATGCATGGAGGCGGCAGAGGGAATGCCTCTACCGCCTCTGAATTTTCTACACTAATCTGGCTTGGCGTCTTCTCAGGCCGGCCTGCAGTCGACTGTCCGCAAAATTACATCTGTGTAATCCAGCCGTTTTTTACTTGAGTCACCTCGCCCAACGTTTTAGATTAAAAGGGCTTATTGGCTAAAATCTCTTTCAGGTGAAAGATTCGTGCGCATTCGTACCTACATAGCCCTGTTTTTATATCTGTCGGCATTTTTATTGTCGGCGGTGGCGCGTGCGGATCAGGTGATGCCAATGGTGGTCATGCCGATGGATGAATCCCATTCCGGTTTCAGTCAGCCTATGGTGATGGCTGAGCATGCTGAGCACCTCATGCCGGTCAGCTCATCGGGCTGTTCTGTTCATGAACGATTATCCGGTGATGACCCGCCTGCTGGTAACGCCTGCCAGAATACGCCGGACTGCTCGCCTGATCACTGCTTCTCCTCACAGGGACTGGTCAGCCAACCCTTGGGCGTCATGCCTTATACCGCCCGCGAACACTTCAGTTCCGGCGGCTACCACCTTCTTTCTATTGTATTGATTCCCCCTGGTCGACCTCCCCGTCACGTCTGAACCATCCTGAATACTCGGCCTGACAAGGCCGGTTTCACCGATTGACCATGGTCTCTGTCCCCTGCGGGCAGCCCCATGAATGCGTTCAGACGAGGATGTTATGACAACAGATTACAAGGCCCGCCTGCGGAGCTGGGGACTGGCTGCCAGCCTGTTGCTGAGCAGCGCCATCCATGCCGCCGAGCTTACTCTGGAACAGGCCGTCGATCAGGCGCTGGCCAACGATATCTGGCTGAGTTCCAGCCACCATAATGAAACGGCCAAACGCGCCATGGCCGATGCGGCGGGAGCGTTGCCTGACCCGAAAGTCAGCCTTGCCCTGGCCAATATGCCGACCGACAGCTTTGACTTCGGTCAGGAAGGGATGACGCAATTTGCGCTCGGAATCTCCCAGATGCTGCCACGGGGCGACACGCTTGAGCTCAAGGAGCAGCGCTTCAGTCAGGAAGCCCATCTGCAGCCCCTGATGCGCCAGGAACGCCGTGCCCAGGTGCGAATGCAGGTCAGCCAGTTGTGGATAGAGGCCTGGCGGGCGCAGGAAAGTCTGGCGCTTATCCGCCGCAACCGGCGGCTGTTCAAGCAGCTCGAGGATGTGGCGACCTCCAGCTACATGGTCGGGCTGGGTAAGACACAGCAGCAGGATGTGGTGCGTGCCCAGCTCGAGCTGACTCAACTGGATGACAAGATCAGTCGTCTTGATCTGCAGTACGACACCCTTCGTGGTCGTCTTTCCGAATGGCTTGCCGCCACCCGTGAACGTTCTACCGGACTGGTTGATGTCGCCGCAGTCGATATCGCTGCACAGCCTCCGGTTTTAAAGTTGGAGCGGCAGTTGCCAACTGAGGATGGTGAGGACAGTCGTGCACGTTTATTCTTGCAACATCCGTCAGTGGTGCTGTTCGATCAGCAGATCGAAGTGGCCCAAACCGATATTCGCCTTGCAGAGCAGAGCTACAAGCCGGCCTGGGGCGTCAGCGCCAGCTACGGCTTTCGAGGCGATGATCCCATGGGGCAGGGCAGGGCGGACCTGTTCAGTCTTGGTGTGAGCATGGAGTTGCCACTGTTTTCCACCCGCCGGCAGGACGGTGAAGTGGCGTCGGCCGCTTCTCGGGCAGAGGTCGTACGCACCGAGCGTTTGCTCAAACTGCGCCAACTGTTGGCTGCCCACGACACCTCGATGGCGGCCTGGCAGCGGCTGAATGAACGCCTTTCTCTCTATCGAAAACAGTTGTTGCCGCAGACCGCGCAGGCGGCCGAGGCAGCATTGAATGCCTACACCCGGGATGTGGGAGATTTTGCCGAGGTTGTCAGAGCCCGAATCGCTGAATTGAATGCTCGTCTGGCGGAAATCGAAATTATGGCCGAGCAGCAGAAGCAGGTCGCCCAGCTTAATTACCTGATGACCCAGGTACGCCAGGAGGAGATGTGAACATGAATGGAGCTGTTAAATTTCTGGGCGTTCTTGTCCTGGGTGGTGTGATCGGCGGTGGGGCTGTTTACGTCCTGAATCCGGGGGCGAACTCCGCTGTTGGCAGCGGCTCGACCGCCTCGGGTGAGCCCGAACCGCTGTACTGGGTTGCGCCCATGGATCCCAATTACCGCCGTGACAAGCCCGGCAAGTCGCCGATGGGGATGGACCTGATTCCGGTCTACGAGGAAGATGCCGCAGCGGGGCCTGACGAGGGTCCCGGGACCATCCGGATATCACCCGAAGTGGTCAATAACCTGGGTGTCCGGACCGCCAGTGTTGCGCACAGTGCTCTGAGTTTCGAAGTCAGCACCGTAGGCTATGTACAGTACGATCAGGACCGAATCGTGCACCTGCATCCTCGGGTGGAGGGCTGGGTTGAGCGGATTCATGTGCAGGCGGCGGGTGAACCGGTCGAACAGGGGCAGCCACTGTACGAACTCTACTCGCCAGCGCTGGTCAACGCCCAGGAGGAAATGCTGTTTGCGCTGAGCCGTGGTGACAGCAGGCTGGCGCAGGCGGCGGAATCCCGTCTGCGTTCGCTGAACGTGTCTGATGAGGTGATCAAGACGCTACGGCGCGATCGCAAGGTCTCGCAAACCGTCACTTTTTACGCCCCGATCACCGGGGTGGTTGATGACTTTACCCTGCGTGAGGGGCTGTTTGTACAGCCGGGCATGACGCTGATGTCCATCGGCAGCCTTGATGAGGTCTGGGTCGAGGCGGAGGTGTTCGAGCGTCAGGCCAGCCTGGTCCAGCCCGGTTTGCCGGTGAGCATGGAGCTGGACTATCTGCCGGGGCGTGAGTGGCAGGGCAGCGTGGATTACATCTACCCGACCCTGGATTCGGACACCCGTACCCTGAGGGTGCGCATGCGCTTCGACAATAGCGATCACCTGCTCAAGCCCAACATGTTCGCGCAGGTACGGATCCACAACGATACCGAGAGCAATATTCTCAGTGTACCCCGTGAGGCGGTGATCCGAGGTGGTGGCGACAACCGGGTGGTGCTGGCGCTGGGCGAGGGCCGTTTCAAGTCCGTGAATGTCAGGACCGGACGCAGTGACGGGGACAGGGTCGAAGTGCTCGAAGGCGTGCGCGAAGGCGAGAAGGTGGTCACCTCGGCCCAGTTCCTGCTGGATTCGGAGTCCAGCAAAACCTCCGATTTCAAGCGCATGTACTACGGTGATGCCGAGGCCGGCAACGCTACCGCTCAGGCGGACAGCAGCGCGCCCAAGGCCAGGCCGACCCGCGTCTGGGTTGATGCCACCGTCAATGAGGTCATGCCCGAGCAGGGCAAGGTCAACGTCAACCATGGCGCCATACCCGACTGGGGCTGGCCCGAGATGCGCATGGACTTCTCTGTCTCCGAGTTTGTCGATATGACCGAGCTGGCGCCTGGTGCCAAGGGACAGATAGAGGTGCATAAACTCGATGCAGGCGGGTATGAGATCAGTGACGTGTTCATGGCGGACGCGGAGGCTGACAGTCAGGCGGGGGACAACACGCCCAAGGCCAAGCCGACCCGTGTCTGGGTCGATGCTACCGTCAATGCGGTGATGCCCGAGCAGGGCAAGATCAACGTCAGTCATGCTGCCATTCTCGACTGGGGCTGGCCTGAAATGCGCATGGACTTCACTGTCTCAGAGTTTGTCGATATGGCGGAGCTGGCGCCTGGTGCCAAAGGCCAGATAGAGGTCAGCAAGCTCGAGGGCGGCGGTTATGAGGTTGTTGATGTCTTTATCACCGAGCCGGGCGAAGGGAGTGCGGACTCGCCTGCGATGGAAGGCATGGACCACAGCATGCACACCATGGACCAGAACGCTTCCGGCAGCAGCGAGGGCACACAATGATCGAATCTGTCATTCGCTGGTCGGTCGGCAATCGCTTCTTCGTACTGCTGGCGACCCTGCTGCTGCTGGGATGGGGCGGCTGGTCGCTGAAAAATACCCCGGTCGATGCGATACCGGATCTGTCCGATGTCCAGGTGATCATCAAGACCAGCTACCCCGGCCAGGCGCCGCAGGTAGTCGAGGACCAGGTCACCTATCCGCTGACTACCGCTATGATGTCGGTCCCCGGTGCCGAAACTGTCCGCGGTTTCTCATTTTTCGGTGATTCCTACGTCTACGTAATTTTCGACGAGGATACCGATATCTACTGGGCACGCAGCCGGGTGCTGGAATACCTGTCGCAGGTGGCGCCCTCGTTGCCGGATAATGCCCGCCCCCAACTGGGGCCAGATGCGACCGGTGTCGGCTGGGTGTATCTCTATGCACTGCAGGACACCAGCGGCCAGCATGATATTGGCGAGCTGCGTTCGTTGCAGGACTGGTTCCTCAAGTATGAGCTGCAGACCGTACCCGGTGTTTCCGAAGTTGCGGCGATCGGCGGCATGGTCAAGCAGTACCAGGTTCAGGTCAATCCTGAAAAGCTGAGAGCACTGAACATTCCGCTGGCCCAGGTGCAGAATGCGATCCGCAGAGGCAACCAGGAAGTAGGGGCGTCGGTAGTGGAACTGGCCGAGGCGGAGTACATGGTCCGCGCCAGCGGCTACATCCAGGGTGTGGCAGACCTTGAGAGCATCCCCCTCGGAGTCAACGTCAAGGGCACACCATTGTTGCTGAAGGATGTAGCTGAGATCGGAATCGGGCCGCAGATGCGTCGAGGCGTCGCCGAGCTGAACGGTAACGGTGAAGTGGTCGGCGGTGTGGTTGTCATGCGCTTCGGTGAAAACGCCCAGCAAACTATCGAAGGGGTGAAGGAAAAGCTGCAATCGCTCAAAGCCGGCCTGCCGGAAGGGGTGGAGATCGTCACCGTGTATGACCGCTCCGGCCTGATTGGCCGTGCTGTCGAGAACCTCTGGCACAAGCTGCTGGAGGAGTTCGTGGTGGTGGCGCTGGTCTGCATGCTGTTCCTGTTCCATATTCGCTCGTCGCTGGTGGCGATTGTCAGCCTGCCGGTCGGCATTCTGGCGGCCTTCGGGGTCATGCACCTGCAGGGCATCAACGCCAACATCATGTCGCTGGGCGGGATCGCCATCGCCATCGGGGCGATGATCGACGGCGCCATCGTGATGATCGAGAACATGCACAAGCATATGGAGCGCACGCCACTGACACCTGAAAATCGCTGGAAGGTGGTGGCGGAATCCGCCAGTGAGGTGGGGCCGGCTCTGTTCTTCAGCCTGTTGATCATCACCGTCAGCTTCGTACCGGTTTTTACACTGGAGTCCCAGGAAGGACGGATGTTCTCGCCGCTGGCATTCACCAAGACCTATGCGATGGCCGCCGCTGCGGCGCTGGCGATTACTTTGGTCCCTGTGCTGATGGGCTACTTCATCCGCGGCAAGGTGCTGCCGGAGCACAAGAACCCGATCAACCGCCTGCTGACGGCGGTGTACATGCCAACGCTGAAAGCCGTGCTGCACTATCCGAAAATCACCCTCCTGGGGGCATTGGCGGTGCTGGCGCTGGGTTTCTGGCCGGTGGACAAGATCGGCAGTGAGTTCATCCCGAACCTGGATGAAGGCGACCTGATGTACATGCCCACCACCTATCCCGGCATCTCCATCGGTCAGGCGCGGCAGGTGTTGCAGCAGACTGACAAGCTGATCGCAACGCTGCCGGAGGTGGAGAATGTGTTCGGCAAGGTGGGGCGTGCCGAGTCGGCCACTGATCCGGCACCGCTGACCATGATCGAGACCTTTATTCAGCTCAAGCCGCGTGACCAGTGGCGCGAAGGGGTGACCACCGAAAGCCTCAAGCAGGAGCTGGATGCACTGGTCAAACTGCCGGGGGTTACCAACGCCTGGGTCATGCCGATCAAGACCCGTATCGACATGCTGGCGACCGGTATCAAGACCCCGGTGGGCATCAAGATTGCCGGGCCGGAACTGTCGCAGATTCAGGCGATCGGGCAGCAGCTGGAAACCATCCTCAAGGATGTTCCCGGCACGGCGTCGGTCTATTCCGAACGCGTGGCCGGCGGTCGCTACATCAAGGTTGATATTCAGCGTGGTGATGCGGCTCGTTACGGCCTTAACATCGCCGATATACAGCAGATCGTAGCCAGCGCCGTGGGCGGGATGAATGTCTCCCAGACTGTTGAAGGGCTGGAGCGCTACCCGGTCAATGTACGTTATCCACAGGAGTACCGAGACTCGCCGGAACAGTTGGCGCTGTTGCCTATCGTGACCCCGGCAGGCCAGCGTATCGCCCTGGGTGATGTAGCCCGCATTTACATAGAGGATGGTCCTCCCGGAATCAAGAGTGAAAACGCACGCCTGAACGGCTGGACCTTCATCGACATCGATGGCGTCGACCTGGGCACCTATGTGGCCAGAGCACAGGACGTGGTGGCCGAGGAGCTGGATCTGCCGGCGGGTTACTCGATCAATTGGTCAGGGCAGTATGAGTACATGCTCAGGGCCAAGGAAAAACTGACCTACGTAATCCCGCTGACGCTGGCGATCATCGTGGTACTGCTTTACCTCAACTTCCGCAATGTGACGGAAGTGGCCATCATCATGGGCACCCTGCCGCTGGCGATGGTCGGCAGTGTCTGGCTGATGTACTTGCAGGGCTTCAATTTCTCGATCGCGGTGGGCGTGGGCTTTATTGCTCTGGCAGGTGTGGCCGTCGAGATCGGCGTGATCATGCTGGTGTACCTGAATCAGGCCTGGCGAGAGATGCTGCAGCGCTGTGCCACGCACCAGGTAGTGCCACGGGAGGAAACCCTGCGCCATGCGGTGCTGCACGGCGCCGGTCTGAGGGTACGCCCGGTCATGATGACGGCTGCTGCGATCATCGTCGGTTTGCTGCCGATTCTATACGGCAGCGGGACCGGCTCGGAAGTGATGAGTCGTATTGCCGCACCGATGGTGGGCGGTATGGTCAGCGCCGTGGTGTTGACCCTTCTGGTGCTGCCTGCTGTCTATTATTTATGGCGCTTGCGTTCATTGCACACCCTGACCCCCGAGTCACTGGCGGAAGCGTTCCCGGTGACCCAATCCGATAACACTAAAGAAAAGGAAACACCCTGATGCGTATGTTCAAATCCCTGTTGGCTGCCGGCCTGATTGCACTTTCCGCACCGGCCCTGGCACACACCGATATGATGGAAAGCCATCCGATGGACGGGGCGATGATGATGGAGCAGGTCAGTGAGCTGAAGCTAAACTTCGGCAAGCCGGTTCGCCTGGTCAACGTCAAGCTGATCAGTTCCGATAATCGTCCGGTTTCTATCGACTTCAAGCCGGTCATGGAGCCGGGCAAGCAGTTCAGCGTACCTGTGCCGATGCTGAAACCGGACAACTACACCGTGCACTGGACCACCATGGGTGATGATGGTCACAAGATGAAAGGTTCCTTCGGGTTCATGCAGCACTAAACGAACCGGGCGGCCTGCAGCGGAGCTTGCAGGCCTGACCCGATCAGGCAAATGAGGAGGTATCACCATGTGGGGTGACTATCAGGTCCATGGCTGGGGCTGGATGCTGTTCGGAGGCGTCCATATGATTCTGTTCTGGCTGCTGATGGTGTTGCTGATTGTGGCTCTGGTCAAATGGCTGAAAGGACCGAGTAACACAGAGGAGCGGGGCTCGCAGGATGCGCTCGATATCCTTGATCAGCGACTGGCACGCGGGGAGATCGATATGGAAACCTACCGCAAGATGAAACAGGAGCTGCTGCAACGCTAGCAGTGGAGACCAGGCTTCGGGTGATCGCAATGAGCAGGCCCCTGTTGCCCGGGGTATATTTCAAAGACCTATGAGTTGAACGGGTTGGAGGAGGTACTGTGGGTGATTGGGAATGGCTGACACTGGCTTCACGCTGGGTGCTCTATCTGGGAATGGCGATCGCGGTGGGTGGCATTGCCGGCGAATGGCTGTTACACCGTTACCGGGCGCTTAGCCCTGCTCTGAAGCGCTACACCCTGACAGGTATTCTGCTGGCGCCTCTGGCATTGGTCGCCCACTTCCTGATCCGTGCCGGTTCGCTGGCTGAAGCCGGCATCGGCGGCATGTTCGATCCGGTCATGCTGCAGTTCATGTGGCAGTCCACGGTGGGCGATGCTCTGGTCTGGGCAGGATCAGGCATGTTGTTGCTGGGGGTATCCCACTATCTCAACGTGCGCTCGGGTGATACCGGCCCCATGCATTGGCTGCAACTGGTCACGGCCGTGGCCGGCATGATCACCCTGGCGTTTTCCTACACCCTCAGCGGACATGTGCAGAGCGCTGGTCTGCTCAGCGCGTTCACCCTGATAACGCATGTGCTGTTGATCTCCTGGTGGATGGGATCGCTGTTTCCGCTCTGGCTCGTCACGCACCATCTCGACTCAGATCAAAGCCATGAAGTACTGGAGTTGTTCGGTCGGCTGGCGCTGCCTGCGGTTCTGTTGGTGCTTATAGCCGGCATGGTGCTGAGCTACCGTCTGACCGGCTGGTCAGCGGAACTGATAGAAAGCCGTTACGGCTTCTGGCTGATGCTCAAGGTGGCGCTGGTTGTAGTCATTCTGGCATTGGCCGCTTTCCACAAACTTTACCTGGTTCCGGCGCTCAAGCGGGCTGGAGACGCTCGCTCGATGAAGCGCTCGTTGCTGCTGGAAAAGGCTGTGGGCATGGCAATTCTGGGCGTTACTACGGTGCTGGCAGTGCTGGTGGGGCCGGGGCATTAAACCTCAGGAGCGTTCCTCCAGCACATAGCCCATGCCTCTGACCGTATGAATCAGCTTCTTGTCGAAGGGGTCGTCCACCTTGCTGCGCAGTCGCCTGACGGCGACTTCGATCACGTTGGTGTCGCTGTCGAAATTCATGTCCCAGACCTGGGAGGCGATCAGTGACCGTGGCAGGATCTCGCCCTGGCGGCGCATCAGCAGTTCCAGCAACGAGAACTCCTTGGCGGTCAGGTCGATGCGCTGTTGCTGACGGCTGACCTTGCGCTTGATCAGATCCAGCTCCAGGTCGGCAACAGTCAACAGGGTCGGTTCGGCAGGACCTCGGCCGCGGCGCAGCAGGGTGCGCACCCGGGCCAGGAGTTCGGAAAAGGCAAACGGCTTGATCAGGTAGTCATCCGCGCCCAGTTCCAGCCCCTTGACGCGATCATCCACGTCGTCAAGCGCTGTCAGAAACATGACCGGGGTAGCATTGTCGCGCTTGCGGATCGCCTGCAGAATCTGCCATCCATCCATCTCGGGCAGCAGCACATCGAGTATGACCAGGTCGTAGTGCTCATCCGTCACCAGGGACAGACCGTCACGCCCGGTGCGGGCAAGGTCGACATTAAAACCGGCTTCGCCAAGCCCCTGGCGGAGGTAATTCCCGGTCTTGATTTCATCTTCCACAATCAGCAGTTTCAACGTGATCTCCTAAAGGTTCAGCGAATGGCCGTTTCTTCATTCGGCATGCCCTGGCGGTGTATCGGCAGTATCAGGGTGAAACAGGTTTCCGCGTTTCCGGAGCAAACCGACACGTCTCCGCCATGAGCGCGGGCGATGGCTCGGGTAATGGGCAGGCCAAGCCCGGTACTCTCAGTCAGTCCGTGGGAGCGGGCCGGGTCGCAGCGATAGAAACGATCGAATATATAGCGCAGATCATGCTCTGAAATGGGCGACCCCTGATTGCATACATTGACCCTGACCTGGTCCTCATCGGTTTGAATCTCGACTCGAATCAGCCCGCCGGGCAGAGTGTGGCGCACGGCGTTGGAAATCAGGTTGCCGAGCGCACGATCGATCATCAGGCGGTCGCCGCAGGTTGAGCCCTGTCCCTGCTGCGTCAGGGTGACCTGACGATCTTCGGCCAGGGCTTCATAGAAATCGAACAGTTTGCCGACCTCTTGCGCCAGGTCCACTCTGTCGGTTGAAGGCAGTTGCAGGCCGTTGTCCGCCTTGGCCAGAAAGAGCATGTCGGAAATCATGCGCGACAGACGCTCGAACTCTTCCAGGTTCGAGGCAAGAATGTCGGAGTACTCCTCGCAGGTGCGCGACTGGGACAGCGATACCTGAGTTTGTGTCATCAGGTTGCTGAGTGGGGTGCGCAATTCATGGGCAATGTCTGACGAGAAGTGGGCAAGCCGGTTGAAGGACTCTTCCAGCCGGTCCAGCATCCGGTTCAGCTCAAGCCCCAGGTCGGAAATTTCTGTCGGTACCGACTCCAGAGGCAGGCGCTGGTCAAGTCGTTCGGCAGTGACAGCACGTGCCCGAGCCTTGATCAGTCGCAGCGGGGCAAGCCCCTTGCGAACCGCCAGCCAGCCGAGCAGGGTGCTTAGCAGTGTCGCCAGCAGCATGAAGGTGAGCAGTTGGGCAGCAAAGGTCTGCATGAAAAGGGTATGTCGGGTGGTTTCAATGCCTCCGGTGATGATCACCCCCTGCCCTGCAGAAGTCGCTTCGCTCAGAAGCAGGGTGATGCCACGGTAACCGGTGTCCTGCGATGACCATTCTGCCCGGTAGCGCTTGCCGGGTTGCAGGGATTCTCCGGCTGGAAGCGGAAATGACAGGGGGCCGGAGGCGAAAAGGGTTTGGCCTGAACTAGACTTGATATGCAGCTCCAGATAGCTGTGGCTCAATACGAGTTCGTTTAACACCGCCGCCATTGCATCCTTGTCGACCGGGGGCGGGCCCTGGTTCAGGATACTGATCACCTGGTTCAATTTGTCTTCAATTTCGGCGAAATCCTCGGTGGCAAAGTGATTTTCAACCGAGCGCTGAATGAGGAGTCCGAGACCGGCCAGAATGCAGACCGAGACCAGTGAAAACAGGAGTGTCAGGCGGAGTGTCAGTGACATCATAAACATTAACCCGGGGACTGAACCCGCTCGAATCATTGGCTGGCCCTCTGGTCAAAACCATCAGGGCGATACAAGTGTGCCATCCCGGCATCGACAATGCCGAATTATGACGAAAAAGTAATCTTCAGGTCAGCACTCTGTCGGGACGGTCAGCCATACTGTCAGATGAAGATTAGACAAGGAGTACCCGATGACTGCAGAACATCAGCATGCCCAAGGCGCACCCTGTCATCATGGTGACAGCACTGAGCCGCCGACTGTAGTGCCGCAACAGGTACTGATGATTGAGGGCGCCGGCTGTGCCAGCTGTGTCGGCAAGATCGAATCGGCTCTGAACCGGGTGCCGGGAGTTCAGGAGGCGAGCATGAACTTTGCCGAACGCACCGTGACGGTGAGCGGTGAAGTGTCCAGCGATGACCTGGTTCGAGCGGTTGAGCAGGCCGGGTACGGTGCACGGGCTGCCGCGCAGGAAAGCAGCGCCGAGCTGCTGGATGAAAAGGAAGAAGCGGACCGGCAGTACTATAAGCGCTTGCTGCGCGAGATGAGTATTGCGCTGGGGCTGGGGATTCCGTTGATGATTTACGGCCTCGCCATCGGCGAAATGACCGTGACCACCACGACGGAGCGTGTGGTGTGGGCGCTGGTCGGTCTGGCGACCCTGGCGGTCATGTTGCTGGCCGGGCGGCATTTTTATGTCGGCGCCTGGAAATCGCTCCGTAACCACAGCGCCAACATGGATACCCTGATTGCGCTGGGCACGGGAACGGCCTGGCTCTACTCGATGGTAGTGGTGATGGTACCGGATGTAGTGCCACTGATGGCCCGCCATGTCTATTTCGAGGCCACGGCCATGATCATCGGTCTGATCAACCTGGGATTGGCGCTGGAGGTCCGTGCCCGAGGCCGTACCTCGGAAGCGATCAAGCGCCTGATCGGGCTGCAGGCCAGGACCGCCAGAGTGCTGCGAGATGGGCAGGAAGTCGATATTCCCATTGAACAGGTGCAGCAAGGTGATCAAGTCAGGGTAAGGCCTGGTGAAAAGATTCCGGTCGATGGTGTGGTGTCGGATGGGCACTCATTGGTGGACGAGTCCATGCTGACCGGTGAGCCCATGCCGGTGGAAAAGAGCGTCGACGATGAGATCGTTGGCGGGACCCTTAACAAGTCGGGCTCCCTGCTGTTCAAGGCTACCCGGGTCGGCAAGGATACTGCGCTGGCCCGTATTATCTCGATGGTCAAGCGAGCACAGAACTCCAAACCGCCTATCGGCCGGCTGGCGGATGTCATTTCCGGCTACTTCGTGCCCGCCATTATGATCATCGCTGTGGCCAGTGCCCTTATCTGGCTGAACTTCGGGCCTGAGCCCACAATCGCCTTTGCGGTGGTATCGGCTACCACTGTGCTGATCATCGCCTGTCCCTGTGCACTTGGCCTTGCGACACCCATGTCGGTGATGGTCGGCGTGGGCAAGGCCGCCGAGGCGGGAGTGTTGATTCGTAACGGTCAGGCCCTGCAGACGGCGTCCAAAATTACCGCGATGATTCTGGACAAGACCGGGACCATCACCGAAGGGACGCCGAAAGTGACCGAAGTGATTCCCTTTGAGGATATGGATGAGGCCGAGGTCATGAAGCTGGCGGCAACACTGGAGCAAGGCTCAGAACACCCGCTGGCTCAGGCGATTGTCGAGTCGGCCAGGGAGCGTGACATCAAGCCCGGTTATGTTGATGACTTCAATGCCATTGCTGGCCACGGTGTGGAAGGGCGTGTCGAGGGCCGCTCACTGCTGTTCGGCAATGAGAAACTGATGCGTGACCGGGAGATCGCACTTGATGAGCACCTTGAGCAGGCGCAGAAGATGGCGGCACAGGCTCGGACACCGATGTATCTGGCGGCAGATGGCCGCTTGCTGGCGTTGATCGCCGTGGCTGACCCGATCAAGGAAGACTCGGTGGCTGCCATCAGGCGATTGCAGAAGGATGGAATCCGTGTGGTCATGCTCACCGGCGACAACCGCGATACCGCGAAGGCTGTTGCCGAGCAGGTCGGTATCGATGAGTTCTTTGCCGAGGTGTTGCCGGAAGACAAGTCCGGCAAGGTTGCCGAGCTGCAGCAGCAGGGCGAGATCGTAGGGATGACCGGTGACGGGATCAATGATGCGCCTGCGCTGGCTTTGGCCGATGTGGGGTTCGCCATCGGCACAGGGACGGATGTGGCGATCGAGAGTGCCGATGTCACTCTGATGAGAGGGTCGCTGCACGGGCTTGCCGATGCCATTGCCGTGAGCCGAGCCACCCTGAAAAACATCCGCCAGAACCTGTTCGGGGCATTCATCTACAACGCGGCCGGGGTGCCGGTGGCGGCGGGTCTGCTGTATCCCTTCTTCGGCATCTTGTTGAGCCCCGTGATTGCGGGGGCTGCGATGGCGTTCTCGTCACTGACGGTGGTGACCAACGCCAATCGTCTGCGCCTGTTCAAGCCGCAGGAACACTGACAGGGAGACAGTAGTATGATGGTAATTAATCTGTTGGGACTGCTGTTGATTGCGCTGATCGTCTGGTGGTTCTGGCTTTACCGAGAATCAGCCGCGGAAATGGATGTCGGCGAGATTACGATCGAGGTACAGGACGGTATCTATGCGCCGGCGCATATCCGCATACCGGCGGGGCAGCCCGCCAAGCTGAATTTCCTGCGCAAGGATCCTTCGCCCTGTGCCAGTGTGGTCGTGTTCAAGGATTTCGACATCAGCGAAGAGTTGCCGTTGAACAAAACCCGTCAGGTGGAGTTGCCGCCGATGAAGCCGGGCCATTACCCCTTTACCTGCCAGATGCAGATGTACAGAGGTGAAGTGATTGTGGAGTAACGGAGGTAGGACGAATGAGTGATCTTGACCACAAGCCCGGGGTGAAGGAAGTGAATCTGGTCAGCCACCGGCTCAAACTGGCCGATGTCAGTGAACAGGCCGCGACGACCCTGGTAGACGAGGTTGACCAGCTGTTCGGCATGGACAGAGTGGCCTTTGATGCACCGACCTCCTGCCTGTTTTTTGCCTACGATGCGACGCACTGCAGTCTGGACAAAGTTGAAGAGGTCATCCGGCAGCAGGGGGCCAGGCTCGATGATGGCTGGTGGAACAGGCTCAAGTGCAGCTACTACCGCTTTGTCGATCAGAACATGAAGGATAACGAGGCCCACGAGCCTCACTGTTGTAACAAGGCCCCGCGCAAGTAGTCACGATTTATATGATGTCGACTGAATCGGAGGACCGGATGGAGGAAGCCAACAACCAACAGAACCGTCTCAGTGCCACCCGGGTTGGGATCGACACCTATCAGGAGTCGGTGGCCTATATGCGTGATGACTGTCTTATCTGCCGTGCAGAGGGCTTTGGTGTCCAGACCCGAGTCGAAATTCGGTCCGGAGAGCGGAGCATCATTGCCCGGCTTAACGTGGTCGAGTCCGATGCGGGGATGCTGTCGCCAGGGCATATAGGTCTTTCCAAGGTCGCCTGGGAGCGGCTGGCGCTGACCGATGGGCGGGAGGTCAATGTCAGTCATCCCGCCTGGGTTAACTCGCTGAGTTATGTCCGGCGAAAAATCTTCGATCAGCCTCTGACTCGGGAGCAATTCGGTGCCATCGTGCTGGATATACAGGCGGGGCGGTATACCGACGTACATATCGCCAGCTTTCTTACGGCTTGTGCCAACCGTCTGGATGTCGATGAAGTGGCACATTTGACCCGTGCCATGGTTGATGTTGGCACCTGTCTGACGTGGCCGGATAGTGGTGTGGTGGTGGACAAGCACTGTATTGGTGGCTTGCCCGGCAACAGAACCACGCCAATTCTGGTGTCGATAGCGGCCGCCGCAGGTCTGACGATGCCGAAAACGTCCTCACGGTCGATCACCTCGCCTGCGGGAACCGCCGATACCATGGAGGTTCTTACCCGGGTTGACCTGGATATGGACAGGATTCGCAGTGTCGTGCAGCAGGAGGGGGCCTGTCTGGCCTGGGGCGGCAACGCCAGCCTGAGCCCCGTTGACGATATCCTGATCCGGGTTGAAAAGGCGATGGACCTGGACAGCGAGGGGCAACTGGTCGCCTCGGTAATGTCGAAGAAGATAGCGGCCGGATCTACCCATATTCTCATCGATATACCCGTGGGGCCGACGGCAAAGGTTCGTACCCGGTCATCGGCTGAGGCGTTGAAAAAGGTCTTCGAGCAGGTGGGTCAATGTCTGGGCGTTGTGGTGTGCCCTGTGATCACTGATGGAAGTCAGCCTATCGGCCGGGGTATAGGTCCTCTGTTCGAAGCAGAAGATGTGTTGGCGGTGTTGCAGAACCAGGATGATGCCCCGGCCGATCTGCGTGATCGAGGCGTGATGCTGGCTGGTCTGATCCTGGAGATGGCTGGCAGGTCTGAAGTTGGTCATGGGCAGTCGTTGGCCCGGGAACTGCTGACATCGGGTGCAGCCTGGCACAAGTTCAAGGCGATCTGTGAAGCGCAGGGTGGGCTAAGAAAGTTGCCACGGGTTCGGTACAGGCGTCGGCTTGAGGCCCCCGTCAGCGGATCGGTTAAGGCAATCGACAACCGCAAATTGGCCAGTCTGGCCAAGCTGGCCGGAGCACCGAATGCCAAGGCGGCCGGGGTCCGCCTTTTGGTCAAGGTGGGGGACAAGGTTGCCAAGGGTAATGCCCTGCTGGAGCTTTGTGCCGAAACAAAGGGAGAGCTGCGCTACGCCGAGTCCTATTTGAAACAGGTGCCGGACATGATTCAGCTGCAATGATGAATGGCGATTGGCTCTTGAAGAGAAGATGCCTGTGTCGGACAGTGCATGTGGATAATGCGAGCACATAATCCGATATTTAACAAAGGGGGCGCCCGCTATCGGGGCCCCCTTCTAATGCGTTTTACATCCGCTCGAAAATAACCGCGATCCCCTGACCGCCGCCGATACACATGGTGACCAGTGCATAACGGCCTTCAATACGCTGCAGCTCGTAGATCGCCTTGGTGGCGATATAGGCGCCAGAGCAACCGACGGGGTGACCAAGGGCGATTGCGCCGCCGTTCGGGTTGGTCTTGTCGAGATCCAGTTCCAGCCCCTTGGCTACGGTCAGTGCCTGAGCGGCAAAGGCTTCGTTGGACTCGATCACATCCATCTGCGCCAGGCTCAGGCCGGCTTTCTGCAGTGCCAGGCGTGAGGCCGGGATCGGGCCTTCACCCATGATCTCGTTGGAAACCCCTGCCAGGGCGTAGGACACCAGTCGTGCGATTGGCTTGTGGCCGTCACGAGCAGCCGCATCGGCGGATGCCAGCACCAGGTAAGCGGCGCCATCATTGATGCCGGAAGCGTTACCGGCGGTGACGGTGCCATCCTTTTTGAAGGCGGGGCGCATGCCGGCCAGCGATTCTGCCGTCGTGCCTGGTTTTACATGCTCATCAGTATCGATGATGGTCTCGCCCTTGCGGGTCTTGATGCTGACCGGCACGATCTGGTCCTTGAAGCGGCCAGCTTCAATAGCGGCAGCGGCACGGCGGTGAGATTCGGCGGCGAAGGCATCCTGTTCTTCACGGGAAATGCCCCATTTCTCGGCCAGGTTCTCCGCCGTAATGCCCATGTGGCCGGCACCGAAGGGGTCGCTCAGAGTGGCGACCATCATATCGATCATGCTGGTGTCGCCCATGCGGGCACCGCTGCGCATCGCCGTCGACAGATAGCCGGAACGGGACATCACCTCGACACCACCGCCGATACCATACTCGTAATCGCCGAGCATGATCGTCTGGGCAGTTGAAACGACGGCCTGCAGGCCCGAGCTGCACAGGCGGTTGACCGCCATGGCCACCGAGTCCATCGGCAGGCCAGCCTGAATGGAAGCGACACGAGCGACATAGGCAAAACGGGAGTCGGTGGGGATGCAGTGGCCGGAGCTGACGTAGTTGATCAGTTTGGGATCTACCCCGGAGCGTTCTATGGAGGCTTTCATTACCTGACCGGCCAGTTCTGCCGGTTCCAGCTGGCTGAGGCCACCACCAAATGATCCGATAGGGGAGCGGGCGGCGCTGAGTACAACAACTTCGTTATTGTTTTGCATGTGTGTCTCCGTCATTCAGTGGATAAGTAGCAACAGATATTCGATCCTTTGCTGGGGCAGCACAAGGTCTGAAGGGACTAGATCAAAGTCCCACCAAGTAGCCGATTCGAGCTAGTTCCTGGGATATCTCAGTAACTCTTATACGGCAAAAACTTGCCAGACATAACCATGTTGACGCGATCTCCGTTCGGATTTTCCTCGCGCTGAATATCCAGCGAGAAATCGATGGCGCTCATGATGCCGTCGCCGAACTCCTCGTGGATCAGTTCCTTGATGGCGCCGCCGTAAACACTGACGATCTCATACAGGCGGTAAAGCAGGGGATCGGTGGGGATGCCGCCATCGCCCTTGTGCGGCACGATCTGGAGCCAGGCAATGGCTTCGTCGCTGAGGTCGAACAGGCGGCCAACGGTTTCGGCCTGTTCCTTGTTGAAAGTCATCTGCCCCAGGCAGGCAGCCGTGGTCCATTCCTTGGACAGGCCGAGTTCGGCGGCAACGGTTTCCCAGCGCAGGCCTTTGCTGACTTTGGCGGAGAGGATCATGAGGGTAACGTCTTCTCGACTGCTGATCATGGATAACTCCTTGCGATAGCGCATGGTTAGGGGGTGTGCGTAAGCAGGTAAACGACGGCCAGTGCCAGCCCCAGCGAGATGCCCTGCCAGAACCGCACCGGGTGGCGTTCCATTAACGGCGGTTTGGTGCGGTTGAGGAAGCGCTGGCTGGGGTGGCGCAGGTCGTACAGAAATTCAGACAGACTGTCGTAGCGTTTGGTCGGCTCCGGATGCAGGGCCTGTTTCAGAGTGTCATCGATCCAGGCGGGAATCTCGCGATCTTCGTCCAGCACCGAGTCATAAACGAGCCGCTTTTGGGCCGCCAGAGTGCGGGTTCGGGCGACCCTATTACCGTAGGGGAAGCGCCCGGACAGCATCTGGTAGGTGATCACGGCCAGTGAGTAGAGATCGGCACGCCAGTCGCCGTACTCGCCAATGAAGTACTCCGGTGCCGAGTAGAGCGCCGTGCCCATCAGGTGGGGTTGTTCCAGCGCATGGGCGGACTCGACGATACCGGCGACACGGGTGGCGCCGAAATCGATGATGCGTACCGTGCCGGCACTGTCGATCATTACGTTGTCGGGCTTGAGGTCCTGATGCACCATCTCGCGGCGGTGGAACGCCTGCAGCCCGCGGGCAAGCTGTTCGATGATGTCACGCACGCTTTCCAGGTTTGGCCAGGGGTGATCGTTGATCCACTGGGCCAGTGTCTGTCCCTCGATATATTCGGTCACGGTGTAGAGGTAGTGGCGGGGCCGGTTCGGCGGCACGGCCTTGAGCACATGGGGACTGTCGATGCGCCGGGCGATCCACTCCTCCATCATGAAGCGTTCCAGATAGGCCGGGTCTTCGCCCAGGTCGATCGAAGGCGTCTTGATCACCACCTGTTGCCCGGATTCCAGATCTTCCGCCAGAAACACGTGACTGCGGCTGGTGGCGTGGAGCTCTCGCTGGATCAGGTAGCCCTCGAACACCATACGAGGCTCAAGCTGTGGTGGCAGCGGCAGCTGTTCCACCTGTTGTTGCACTACCTGATGTTCATAAGCGGGAAGGTTGTCGACGCGCAGAACCTGCAGGGTCAGGTTGTCGGGACTACCCTGTTCCAGGGCAGTTTCGACAATCGTCCGGGCGGCGCTGTTCAGGTCGCCGACGTGGCGGTCGAGCAGATCGAGGATGCAGGCATTGTCCACATGCTCGTAAACGCCGTCGCTGGCGAGCAGGTAGAGATCACCGGTGTGCAGCGGCAGGCATTGATAGTCCAGTTCCAATGCATCGTCGATACCAAGTGCACGGCTGAGGTAGCTTTCGTCACGGGATAGCCACAGGCGGTGGTCCTTGGTCAGCTGTTCCAGCGCCCGGTCGCGGATGCGGTAGATTCGGGTATCCCCCACATGGAAGAGGTGTGCGCTCTGGGCCTTGAGGATCAGGGCGCTGAAGGTGCAGACATAACCGCGGTTGTGGTCTTGGCGGTATTCGCTGCTGCGGGTCTGGGCATGGAGCCAGGAGTTGGTGGCAGAAAGCACCTTCTCGGCGGCGGTTTTCACTGACCAGGTATCGGAGGTGCAGAAGTAGTCATCAAGGAAGGACTTTACCGCTGCTGCGCTGGCTATCTGACTGACATCGCTGGAGCTGATGCCGTCGGCCAGTGCCAGGGCTGCCCCCTTGCGGCTGAGCTGGGGTTCGGCGGGAATCAGGGCACCGTGGAAATCCTGATTGGTGGCCTTGCGTCCCTTGTCGCTGTACTGGCCGAGGCTGAGCTGGAGTCCCGATTTCATGGCGTGTGCTCCCGTTCGGCGGAGGAGGGCAGCGCCCCGGTCGGGACGCTGCAAACTCAGGTTGGCAGGGATCAGGCTGCTTTGGCCGGGGTGGCACCAGGCGCGGTTGCAGCGAGTTTGCGCTTGGCACCTGTGCGTACGTGGGTGGTGTAGAGGGTCAGACCGGTAAAGGCCAGACCACCGACCAGGTTGCCCAGTGCGGTCGGAATCTCGTTCCAGATCAGATAGTCGGCGATGGAGAAGTTGCCGCCCATGATCATGGAGAAGGGGAACAGAAACATGTTGACCACGGAGTGCTCGAAGCCCATGAAGAAGAACAGCATGATCGGCATCCACATCGCCAGCACCTTGCCGCTGACGTGGGTGGAGATCATCGCGCCGACCACGCCCATGGACACCATCCAGTTGCACAGCATGCCGCGAATGAAGATGGTGAGCCAGCCGTCTGCGCCATAGGCGGCATAGCCAACGGTACGGGACTCACCGATACCGGCAACCTTCTCGGCGATGGCGCCACCGTCGGTGTTGAATCCCATGGTGAAGATATAAGCCATCATCACGGCCACGGTGAAGGCACCGGCGAAGTTGCCGACGAAGACCAGTCCCCAGTTGCGCAGGATCTGTGAAGGTGTCACGCCCGGTCGCTTGTCGAGCCAGGCCAGTGGCGTGAGCATGAACACACCTGTCAGCAGGTCAAAGCCCATCAGGTAGAGCATGCAGAATCCGACCGGGAACAGAATCGCCCCGATCAGAAATACACCGGTTTTTACGGCGACGGTGATGGCAAATACTGCCGCCAGTGCCAGTATTGCCCCGGCCATGTAGGCGCGGATCAGGGTATCGCGGGTCGACATGTGAATCTTGGCTTCGCCAGCATCCACCATCTTGGTCACAAACTCGGTCGGCATCAGATAGGCCATAGTGATCACCTCTTTTGGAGACAGTCGTTCGAAGTTGCGCAAGAGCCATAAAAAAACGGCGCTCAGACACCACCGGCGGAAGCGGGTGGGGTCTGGACGCCGTTGTCCAATGACACTCAAAGTCGCTGAAGCCGGCAGTGGCTTCATCTGTTCTGGATAGTGCACGGGCTGTGCCAGAATGGTTGTTGTCTATGTAACTGTCTGTTTATTAATGGCTATTTCGTTTTTTGAACTGTAGGTGCCTGCTTGTATAGCTGCGCCCCAATGGTGCGTGGGGACTGAATTGTGCGCTGCAATAGAGCAGCTTATGGTGTTAGGGAAATGGTAGAATCGGCCCTGATGACTTATTGATCTACAGGAGCCGCCATGCCTTCCCATTCGGAGCACCTTTTTTCACTGGAATTACTGCTGCAACAGGTGGAATGTATCGCCCGTGATGCCGGTACGGCGATTCTGCAGGTGTATGGGAAGGATGACTTTGGTGTTGAGCACAAGGCCGACGATTCGCCGCTGACCCGTGCAGACTTGGCGGCGAATGCGGTGATCGTGGATGGACTTAATAAGCTGGCCCCACGCTTTCCGATCCTGACAGAGGAAGCAGTGGAGGACTTTACCGGCCCCGATGCCGACGGCCGTTACTGGCTGGTCGACCCGCTGGATGGCACCAAGGAGTTCATCAAGCGCAATGGCGAATTCACCGTCAATATTGCGCTGATCGAGCAGGGCCGCCCGCTGCTGGGTGTGGTTCACGCGCCGGTGCTGGATACGACCTGGCTGGCTGCCGAAGGGCTGGGGGCTTTCCGCGTGGACACTGGTGGTGAGCGTCATTCGATTCATGTAAGCACTCACCTGCCCGGTACTCCCTGGAAAGTCTATGGCAGCCGCTCCCATCTGGGGCCGCATACCCTGGCCTGGATGGAGGCGCTGGGCGAGTATGCGTTGATCCGTATAGGCAGCTCGATCAAGCTCTGCCTGGTGGCCGAAGGGGCCGGGCATCTCTATCCGCGTCTGGGCCCCACCTGTCTCTGGGACACCGCCGCTGCCCATGCGGTGATCAATGCCGCAGGCGGTCAGCTGCTGACGCCGGAAGGGGAGGTGTTGAGCTATGCTGATACCTCCGAAACACTGAATCCCCACTTTATTGTCTATGGCGGTTCGAAGCCGGAGTAAGTGGCTGCTATTATCGGGTGAAAGGGATTGCCTGTGGAGAATCAGGAACGTGTATCTCGACCGAGACCAGATGCTGGTGGTACTTAATGCATTGCCAGACCCTGTATTTGTACTGACTGAAAGTGGCCTCTATGCCGGGCTGTTCGGTCATGCCGATCTCAATTACTATCATGATGGACATGATCTGGTGGGATGCTCCATTCAGACCATACTGCCGGCTGAGGTGGTTGACTGGATCATGGAGCATATTCAGGAAGCGCTTAACCAGAACGGCCTGATCAAGGTGGAGTATCCTCTGTCTGCCCAGCAGGTGAAGGGGCTGGAAAACCAGGCCGGGCCGGACGGCATGATCTGGTTTGAGGGCCATATTCAGCCCTTTCCCCAGTTGATCAATGGTGAACGTGCGGTGATCTGGGTGGCCCGTAACGTCACACCACGCAAGCTGCTGGAAGAGCAGTTGCTCGAAGCCAGCCAGACCGACCCGCTTACCCATGCGGCCAACCGCCGGCGTCTGTTGGAGGTGATGCAAGTCCATTTTGGCGCCTTTCGGCGCTATCGTCACCCGGTGGCGATGATCATGTTCGATATTGACCATTTCAAGCACCTGAATGATCGCTTCGGCCACCTGACTGGGGACAAGGTACTGCGTTGCCTGTCTGACATCTGCCGCCAGGAGCTGCGTGAGAATGATCTCCTGGCCCGCTTCGGTGGCGAGGAGTTCATTATCGTGCTGCCCAGTACCACTGCGGAACAGGCTGTTCAGACGGCTGAACGTATTCGCAACAGCATTACAACCGGTATCGCTCGCGAGATGGGAGAGGCGATGCAGGTAACGGTGAGCCTCGGCGTAAGTGAGTTGCTGGACAGTGATACCAGCCATGAACAGGTGATCCAGCGAGTGGATGAGGCGATGTACAGTGCCAAGCAGGCAGGGCGGAACCGAGTGGTGCGCTATTCCCTGGCGGAGTGATCCAGGGCGGGCGTTGCGGCCCGACCTCGACTCAGCGACCAGCCTGCTTTACTGTCCAAACACTTCCTTCAGCAGGTCAGTGGTGCGCGCCACCGGGTTCTCACGGATCTTCTTCTCTTCCTGTGCCAGGCGCAGGAAGAGACCGTCCAGGGCGGCTTCGGTCACATGATTACCAAGGTTCGGGCTCATGCCCTGCAGCATCGGCACCTGGCTTTCGGCCTGGCTGACCAGCAGCTGGTAGGCCTGCATCACGCCGGTATCGGCCATGGCATCCTCAATCAGCGGCTTCAACCGGGTGGTCAGCGGGCCACTGGTTTTCTCTCGGAAGTAGTCGGTGGCGGCGGTATCCCCCCCGGAGTAGATGCGACGGGCATCGTCCAGCGTCATGTTCTCCAGGGTATCCATGAAGATCGGTGTGGCTTCGCTGATTGCCTGTTCGGCCGCGCTGTTCATGCTCGCTTCGAAGGCATCCACCTGTGAGCCGAAGCCATAGTTGCGCATCAGGCCGCCGACGGACTCGAGCATGCCCGGCATGGGGATGCGGACATCGGCGTAGTTGGCATAGCCGCCGTTGGCTGCCAGGCGCTCAATGGCGCGTTCACCGCCGACTTTCAATGCTTCCTTGAGGCCCTTGGCCAGCGTGGCCGTATCCACCCCTGCAGGTGCCGGCGTTGAGCTGCTGCCGGATGAGGTTTGCTCCTGCAGTATTTTCTCGCCCTGTTTCAGCAGGTCATCCCAGCCGGCCTGTGCCGGTTGCGACAGCGTCAGTGACAGAATCAGGCCGCTTACGGCGACAGGGATCAGGCGGGTGTTCATGTTGGCATCCTCTTGGAGGCTGAAATAGGTTCAGTATAGTGCGCAAGCGATTCAGCGGTGTTGCAGCCATGCTCTCACGGCAGGCCAGCGGTTGACCAGCATGGCAAAGAAGATCAGGGCGCAGCCGCTGAACTGCAGCGCCGTCATCGTTTCGCCCAGCCAGAGGGCGGCCAGCAGGGCGGTCCAGACCGGCTCAAGCGTCATGATAATGGCCGTATGGCTGGGTGGCGCCAGGCTTTGGCCACGGGTCTGAATAAGAAAGCGCAGGCTGGTGGCGATCAGAGCGCTGGCGATCAGCCAACCCCAGATGGCCGGCGGCTGGTTGAAGTTCCACTGCTCAATCAGCAGCGAAATAACACCGGTAATCAGTCCGGTGACCAGTAGCTGCACGGCGGTCAGTGGCAGGGCTGGCAGGCGCGTAGCGGCGCGGCTGTTGAGGATAAAGCAAAAGGAAAACAGCAGCGCCGCAAGCAGGAAAAACACCTCGGCCAGCCCGAGATGGAACTCGCTGTCCAGCGACAGGCAGGCCATGCCGGCGATCACAAAAGGGATCGACAGGTACACATAGGGGCCGGATCGGTCGCCAAAGAGCAGGCTGATCAAGGGGACCAGTACTACACCAAGTCCGGTCAGAAAGGCGCCGATGCCCACATGGGTGGTCATCTCCAGTGCGAGTATCCAGAAGGTCAGAGCGCTGCCAAACACGGCACCGACCAGGCAGGCCGATTTCCACTGCGTCCGGGAAAATACCTTCATGGCGGACCAGCCGAGCACGGCCAGCACAACACCGGCGCTGAGAAAACGCAGTGCCATGAACAGCAGTGGTGCCAGGCCCTGTACCGCTTCACGCGAGAAAATCCAGCCGGCCGCCGCCAGCAGCGTGGTCAGCAACAGCAGCAGGTCGGCTTTGTGGTGTGTGGACAAGTTGAGCATCCTTTGCTTTGTCGAATGGTGAGAGCCGAATGGCAAGGGCCGCATCTTAGCAGAAAGTCGCAGGCGTACGCTTGACACAAAAAGGCGGCTATGAGGGCCGCCTTGGAGCATGCATCGAGGTCTTGTTAGCGGATGACCGTATCAGATGATGGGCAGAGGTTCAGCAGTCCGGGAGTGTTTGCTGTGGACGAGGCACATTTCCTGAATTCGCTCCAGGCGCTCGGGGCGGCTGAAGTAGTAGCCCTGGAAGCGGCGGCAGCCCATCAGAGCCAGCTCGGAAGCCTGGGCTTCCAGTTCCACGCCTTCCACGACGACGTCCATGTTATGACCTCTGGCGATGTAGAGAATGCTCTGTATCATGTTGGCGGCGCGCGGGTCGTCAAGCATGTTATCGACGAAGCTCTTATCGATCTTGAGCTCATCGATAGGCAGATCACGCAGCAGGCTGAGGGAGGAATAGCCGGTGCCAAAATCATCCATGGACAGGCGGATGCCCTGCCGCTGCAGGCGCTTGATGGTCAGCAACACCTGATCAAAGTTGGTCATGACCAGGCTTTCGGTGATCTCCAGTACCAGCTCCTGCGGCGGGATATGGTAGTTGCGCAGCAGGCAAAGCACGTCCTCCACGAAACTCGGATGTTCGAACTGGATAACCGAAATGTTGATCGCCAGGTCCAGACCATGACCGAGTTGCTCTCTCAGCTTGCTGTATTCCCGAAGGCTTGTATCCATAACGAAATGCCCCAGCGGCAGCATCAGGCCACTTTGTTCCGCCACTTGGACAAACTCCGCCGGCGACACGAACCCCAGCTCCTCATCCTCCCAGCGCACCAGAGCCTCCAGCCCGACAATGTGGCCATTTTCGTCCATTTGCGGCTGATACATCATGTGTAAACCATTTTCAGACAGTGCCTGGCGCAAGCGTTGTTCGACGACGAGCTGGCGCAGGTAGTCCATTTCCATCTCGGTCTTGTAGAGGCTTACGGCATTGCGGTTATGCTTGGCCTTGTAGAGCGCCAGGTGGGCACTGCGCAGCAGCTTGCTGGCCGAGTCACCGTGCGCCGGATAGGTGGCCATGCCGATGCTGGCGGTCAGCTGCAGTTCGTGCCGGCCGACCTGAATGCTCTGGGACAGCTGCTCAACCAGCGTGTGGCAGGCCTGTTTCAGGGTAGTGAGGTCGGTATTGGGGGAGGAGACGACGAACTCGTCACCGCCCAGCCGAGCCAGGCAGTGTTCGCTATCCAGCAGCGCTTTCAGGCGACGGCTGAACTCGACCAGGGTCTGATCGCCAACCTCCTGGCCGAAACGGTCATTGACGCCCCTGAAGTGGTCGATGTTGATGATCACCAGGCTGAATTTTTTCTGCTGTTCTATGGCGTTACTCAGACAGTCCAGCAGCCCCGCGCGGTTAAAAAAGCCGGTCAGGCTGTCATGGGTCGAGTGGTAGAGCAGTTCCGCTCGGCGTGCCCGTTCGGCGCGATCGATGATACGGAAGCAGGCGAAGAGTACGCCGGTAACGACCACGAACGTCAGCAGATAGGGCAGCACTGCGTGCCAGAATGCCTTCTGCATCGGAGCCAGATGAGTATCTGATATGACCCAGAGCTGATAGCGATCGTTGAAAACCGTGGCTGTCAGGTGAGGGATACCGTCATATTCGCGGGAGAAGCTGAAGACCTTGCCCGTGGCCTTGAGCTCCTCAATTGATATACCCAGCTCGGCCTCTAATGTGCCTCGATTGACCTCGCGCTGTTCAAGACTGTTTTGGGCGTCGTTATAGGCTTCTGGAACGGCATGATCACTTGAAATGAACTGCAGATAACCGTCGACCTCCCGGTAAAGGACTACGCTGTCATCCGGGCCATCATGCAGTGCCTGGGCAAATACGGTATCACTGGAGTCCATACGCAGTCCGGCCGTCATGACGGCGATAGCTTCGCCCGCTTCGTTTCTCAGTGCCTTGCGAATGGGGATAACCCAGGAATCCAGTGCCGGCATGAAGTAGGTTCTGCCCAGCACCATCGCTTTTGATTCCAGGGCCTGAGCAAAGGCGGCGGCCGTACTGGGGTGAGTGCTGAGGTTGGGAAGCTTGGCAAGGTCCAGATTGGAGCTGACCCGAACCAGAGTGCCGTCGGGCCGGGCCAGGCCGAAACCGACAGCACTTTTGTCCACACTCAGTACATGATCCAGCAGGGGCAACTGAAGACTTGAATCGAACATCTGCTCATTGTGGATCAGCTCTCGGCCTACCACATCAAGGACCAGCTCCTGGGTACGCAATATGTTATCAACGGCCTGGGAAACCAGCACTGCTCGGTTACGGTGGTAGGTTTCCGAATGGTCGTAGATGGACTGCCAGCGTGCATGCAGGATCACCGCCAGTAAAGCGATCCCCCCCAGCAATATCAGCCAGAACAGAGTCCAGAGGTTGCGTTTCAATGCGGCCATCAATGGTTTCCCGGTTGCAGGAGGCTTAAGCCGGGCAAGGCTTCCAAGCCATTCATGGACATTGTTGCCCATACAGCAGATGCAGGATCACTTACCTGACCCAAACTGTAAACTATTGTCCGAAATTTTTTTGTGTCAGATCAATTCAACCCCGACTCATGTCGCTATAAATGCCAGGAGTGGTGTGAGCAGAATCTGTTGTGCCTGTCAGCGGCAGAGTGCAAACAGCTGGGCACGGCTGGAGATGCCCAGTTTTTCGTAGGCCCGCTTGCGGTAAGTGATCACGCTGCTGACGGCCACATCAAGCTCAGCGGCAATCGCTTCATTTTTCTTGCCACGCAGCACTGCACGGCAGACCTGTTGCTCCCGTTCAGACAGGAAGGCCAGTGGACCTTCCTGGCGCAGGCTTTCGTTCAGTTCGAAATGCTTGCTGACCAGGATGCTGATCAGGGCGCAGGCGCTATGGGTGAAGGACTCGTCGTTAAAACGCTCGTCGAAACCGGGTTCGCGTCGGTAAAGGTTGATGTAGTAGTTGCCCTGATCGGTACCGCGGATGATCGAGATCTTATCGGTAAAGCCTGGCGCTTCGAAAAATTCCTTGCGGTAATGAAGCCCCATGTCGCCGCTGACCGAGTTGAAGCGCACAATTTCGAGATTGCCCGGCGTTATGGTCTTGAGGGTCAGAAAGTTGGGGTCCTGCAGGTAGTGGCGTTCACCAACATAGGTTTCAGCCAGACGCTTGCCGGAGGCTTCTCGGGCGTAGTCCTTGTAGATAAGTGTGGACACCTGCTGGCCGTCCGGGCAGTAAAAAACCATGCACTGTTCAGTACCGAATTCACGTTGCAGCCAGTCGAGGAAAGCGTCATAGAAAGCTGCGGTGCCCAGCTGTTCCAGGACAAGGAGTACCTGGGGGGATGGCGTCCAGCCAGAGGATATGCCCTGAGTCGCATTGGCGTACGGGCGCGTTCGCGGCATCGAGGATCTCCGTTGCAGGTTTATATCCAGCTTAGTGCAGAAATGCAGGCGGAGATGATAGCAGAAAGTGTTCGAGGAGGGGCCGGGATACCTTGAGCCCTGTGCCGCCGTCTCTTTCGGCACAGGAGGTATCCCGGGTGACCGGCCCGAAGGCCGGTCTAGTTGGAATGTGTTCGGTCTGGCATTCAGTGGGCAGCGAGTGTGCTCAGCACCTTCTTGAAGGTGGCCAGTTCCTCTTCACTGAACTGGCTGAACATCTTCTCCTGCTCTTCTTCGGAGATGCGCCACAGGGCTTCAGCCTGCTCTACACCCTGTTCAGTAATGCTGTAGTTTTCGTCAGCACAGCTGATCAGGCCCTTGCGCTGCAGGATAGCGGCGGCTTCCTGTACCTCGATATCCGGCATGTTGATTTCGGTCAGCAGCTCTTTCTGAGTCAGGCTTGGGGTCTGCTGCAGCACCATCAGCATGCGCGCTTCGCTGGTACGCAGACCGGTGGACAGCTGCAGCGGCGAGTAGTCAGCCTGGTAGCTGCGTACGGCCTGGGTCATCAGGTAGTACAGGTTGTTGCTCAGGCGGCCTTCCAGTTTCTGCACGGCTTCCGGCTGCTCATCGGTCTTGGTCGGGAAGCGGGAGTGCGGCATAACCACGGAGTAGCTGCCCTGATGGTACAGCAGGGGAGCACGACCCGCGTCTTCGAATGCGACAACCTTGCCGATCAGGATCCAGTGGTCGCCACCGTCAACGGTTTCGTAGCTTTCGCACTGGAAGCAGGCAGAGGTGTGCGGCAGTACCGGTGCGCCACCAAAACCTTCGGTGTATTCGACACCCGCGAACTTGTCATCGCTGGGACGCGCAAAGTGGTTGGATACATCGATCTGATCCGCCGCCAGAATGTTGACCGCGAAGTGGGTGGCTTCTTCGAAGATCTTGCAGCTGCCGGAGCGCTTGTCGATGCTCCACAGGATCAGTGCCGGATCCAGAGAAACAGAGTTGAAGCTGTTGGCGGTAACGCCGGTCTTTTCGCCGGAAGGGGTGGTCGCCGTGATAACGGTGATGCCGGTGGCGAAGTTGCCCAGTGCGCGGCGGAAAGCTTTGGAATCGAATTCAGTGACTTGAGTACTCATAAGGGCACCTGATGTTGGGTTCTTATGTGAAGATGGCAAAACCGAATACATGCGGTGTCAATCAGGTTTAACTATAGACCTGTCGGCTCTGCAGGTTATCCCTCAGAACAAGGGACAGGGCGCACACCTTAGGGTGTGCGCCCGAGGGGTGTATCCGGCAGGGATTAGAGCAGGGAGGGATCCGGCTCCAGACCCAGGATTTCACGACCGATGATCTGGGCGCAGACATCGTAGTCAGTGTAGGCATGCGCAGCGGTCATGTTGGACTCGCGCCACAGGCGCTGACCTTCACGGTCTGCCAGCCAGTTGGAGGCGCCCATTACAGCCCACAGACGGTTGACGGCTTCGACACACATCTTGATGGCGTAAGCCTGGTTGGTGCGCCAGTGCGCCAGGGTGTAGCGGTCCGGGTATTCGTGACGTTCGCCGTATTCCTTGTGCTCGTTCCAGGTTTTTTCCAGGTAGGCGCGAGCGGCGCACACCTGCTGGTAGGACTCGGCGATACGCAGGATCGGCGGGATGGACTCTTTCACCTGAGCGCCGGTGTAGGCACGTACACGGTTCTTGGTCATTTCCTTGTATACATCGATCATGCGCTCGGCAACACCCAGGCTCATGGCCGCGAAGCCACAGGCGAAGTATGGACGGTACGGAGTGTGGTAGATCTTGCTGTCCGGATACAGGGAGCGGCCCACGTGACGGCCTTCCATCATGTCGCCGGCTGCCTGGATGCGGTGCTCCGGTACGAAGACGCCTTCGATACGGGCGGTCTTGGTGCCACTGCCCTGCATGCCGGCAGAATACCAGTCATCGATGATGGTGAATTCTTTTTTCGGAATTACGGCGAAGCTGTAGATCTTTTCGCCGGCGTCGTTGAAGCGGTTGAAGCCAACGATGATCCACTGGGCGTGGTCGACACCGGAGCTCCACTTCATGTCGCCGGTGAAGATGATGCCGCCTTCGACTTCTTCGTGCTTGCCGAACGGTGCGATGGAACTGGAGGCAACAGTATCCGGGTTTTCGCCCCAGAACTCTTCCTGAGCTTCCTTGGAGAACATCGCCATCTGGTGGTTGTGTGTGCACAGCAGGCTGTAGGCCCAGGCGGTGGAGCAGCAGGCACCTGCCAGCGCTGCGATGCAATCGGTAAACTCGGGCAGGCTCATTTCCAGACCGCCGTAAGCTTTCGGCAGGAAGGCACGGTTCAGGCCGATGCCGTGCAGCATATCAATGTTTTCCTGCGGCACCTGGCGCAGCTCTTCCGCCTTGCTGGCGTTGGCGCGAATGGCAGGCAGGATCTCTTTGAGTTTCTCGAGCATCGGATTGTGCATAGTCATCTGGATCGTCTCTCTTCTAATAGTCTGAAACTGCTGCTGGAGCCGGGTTGGGTATTGAGGAACCGGCTGAGCAACGAAATACTGATCCGCTAGGATTCACCGATTATGCGGAGTAAATCCGATACAGGAAATGTAAAAATCTGGTTCGTTATTGTATTTTTCTGTATTTTCTTCCCCCGCCTGGAGCGGGGGGATTACTTCAATATAGACAAGGAAGCACCAGGACAATTCAGTCGTGGCTGCGGGTCAGGCTCAGTGCCAGCAGGGAGCCGACACCGGTGAGGCCGATGATCAGGGTCATCGGCAGTGGCGAGCCGTCATGCAGCGCACTGGTGACCGAGCTGGCCAGGGCGCCGAGTCCAAACTGACAGGCGACGGCCAGGCCAGCGGCAGCACCAGCCTGTTCCGGATAGCGTGACAGCAGGCTGGCCATGCAGTTGGCACCCATGACGCCGGTGACGCTGACATAGCCAAGCAATCCGGCGACAATCAGGGGCAGACCGCCGAGGCCACTGACGCCGGCCAGAATCAATACCAGTCCCGAGATCGCCGCCAGAGCAGCCCCGGCAATCAGCAGTTTCTGGGTGCCCAGTTTGCCGACATAACGGGCGTTGAGGCTGACCAGCACGATGATGCCGCCGATGTTGAGGCTGAACAGCCAGGCGAAGTGCTGGGGTGCAACGCCAAAGTAATCGATGTAGACGAACGGCGAGGCGGTGATATAGGCGAACATGCCGGCAAAGGAGAGTGCCATGCAAAGGATATAGCCCAGCGCGACCGGCTGAACGCCGATATGCAGGTAGGCCTTGAATACCGCCAGAATACTGGCCTTGCGCGAATCGCCGTGATGAGTCTCGGGGATCTTCCAGGCGCTGAACAGCAACATGATGGCGGCGAACGCGAAAAGTACCATGAACAGTGAGCGCCAGCCGGAGATCAGGATCAGGTAGCCGCCCAGCAGCGGTGCGATCAGGGTGGCGATCATGGTGACCAGGTGCATCAGCGACAGCACCCGGGCGGCTTCGTTGAGGGGAAAAAGATCGCGCACGATGGCGCGGGCCAGAACGGATGCAGCTGCCCCGCCCAGAGCCTGCACGAAGCGAGCCGCGATCAGCCATTCGGCACTGTTGGCGAGGATACAGCCGATGCTGGCGATCAGATAGAGGCCGATGCCGCCCAACAACAGGCCGCGACGGCCGAACTTGTCTGACAGCGGGCCGTAAAACAGCATGCCGATAAACAGGCCGACCAGAAAGGCGCTGATGGTCAGCTGGATGCTGGACTCGGGTGCCTGCAGGTCCTCGGCGATAAGGGGCAGGCTGGGCAGGTACATATCGATCGATAGCGGGCCGAAAGCGACGAGCGCGGCCAGCAGCACGATCAGGCGTTGGGGGTTGGCTACCGATGACATCAAGGGCTCCAGTGTTCTTGTGAATTGTTATCCCTGAAATATTACCACTGACGGCAATCTATTTAATATATTAACTAGATTGCCGGCTGGCTGATTTTTCACTTGCCGGACATCCTCATCAGTCTAGACCCGGTAACGAAAACGGCCTGCAGAAGCAGGCCGTTGAGTGCAGGGTGAAATCAATTTTAATCAGACGCGGCTGGAGCCCGGTGCGAAGGACTTGGTCACGGATGCCTGAGGGCCCGGAACCTGATCGCCGCTGACCGGTGATACCGGGAAGACAGCGTTGATCTGGCCAGTACCGGAGCTGCCGAAGTATGGCGTCAGTACTTCCACTTTCTGGTCGTATTCGGACCAGCCCAGTGCGCCCAGCAGCATGGCGGTGTCATGCATGAAGCCTTCCCCGTGACCCTTCACCGCATACTCGGGCAGCATTTCGCAGAAATCTTCCCATTCCGCGTTTTCCCACATGCGTACCACTTCGTGGTCCAGGCGCTCCAGGAACGGCGACCAGGTCTTGGTAGCAAAATCCGGCGCCTGACCGTTCTGGGCGAAGCGGTGTGACAGGGAGCCGGATGCCAGGATAGCCACGGTGCCGTCGTATTTCTCTTCGATTACCTTGCGCATCGCCCAGCCCAGGCGCGCACTGTCGTTCAGGTAGTGCACGGTGCACATGGCTGAAACGGAGATCACCTTGAAGTGGCGGTCTTCGTTCATGTAGCGCATCGGTACCAGGGTGCCGTATTCCGGGTCCAGCGTAGTGGAATCGTGGGCCAGGGTCTCAACGCCCTGAGCGTTGCACTCTTCCGCCAGCAAACGGCCCAGCTCGGGGTTACCGTCATACTCGAACTTCATGTTGGAGATGAAGTGCGGCAGCTCGTTACTGGTGTATTCACCGGCCCAGTGCGCCGCGCAGTTGATGTGGTAGTTGGCGTTCACCAGCCAGTGTGTATCGAACACGATGATGGTGTCGACGCCCAGCTCGCGGCAGCGGCGGCTGATTTCCTTGTGGCCGTCGATGGCGGCCTGGCGGAAGCCCTTCTGCGGACCGTCCAGCTCCGACAGGTACATGGACGGAACGTGTGTGATTTTTGCAGCTAATGCGAGTTTACCCATGAGGCTATCCTCTTCTAATTATCGCGGGCGTATACCCGGTCAAGCATTGGGCATCAGGGCTGTTGCACCGATGCCGGATCTGTCGTTTGGTGTCCTGCACGCCAGGCTTGCCAGTGAGCCAGCAGGGCGATGCAGGGCGCCAGCAAAATACAGCTGAACAGGGTGGTGATGCCCACCTCCAGCAGCCAAGGCACCAGCTGGGCGATGGCCGCGCCGGTGAGCAGCTGGATGAAGCCCATCAGCCCCGATGCAGTACCGGCCGAGCCGGTCGCGCAGCTGATGGCGGCGGACTGGGCGTTGGGCTGACTCAGTCCGCGACCGAAGGTCACCAGCGCCATCGGCAGGAACAGGCTGGCGAAACTCAGCGTCTCGAACAGCGCGGACAGCAGCAGGATAGCTGCGCCGACCAGCGACAGGCTGTTGCCCAGCAGGACCATCTGGTCGATGCTGAAACGACGCGCCAGTTGCGTGGAGCTGAAGCTGCCCAGCATGAACGCCAGCGATACGGCCAGAAACCAGAGACCGAAATCGGCGGAGTCGCCCTGCAGCTGGTCGACCACCAGGTAGGGACTGCTGCCGACAAACAGGTAAAAAGCCGAGGCGATCGCGGTGGTGGATACTGCGTAGCCCAAGTATTGACCTGATTTAAGCACTTCGCCATAGCGGCCCAAAAGGCTGCCCAGACGCAGGCTGTCACTGCGTTCGGAGCATGTTTCCGGCAGCAGGGTCAGCGCAAACAGCCAGACCAGCGCACCCATCACGATGGATACATAAAACACTGATTGCCAGCCGCTCCACAGGTTCAGATAGCCACCCAGTGTCGGTGCGATTGACTGCGCGATGGCGATCGCCATTACCACATAGCCCATGCGCCCGGCCGCACCCGCGCGACCATGCACATCCAGGATGATGGTGCGCGCCAGTACCATGGCGGTACTGCCCCCCAGTGCCTGGAGTACACGCCCGGCGATCAGCCATTCCACCCCCGTGGCCTGAGCCGCCAGCAGGCTGCCGGCTACATGCAGTCCCAGACCTGTCAGCAGTACCGGGCGGCGGCCGAAAAAATCGGCCAGGGGGCCCGAAATCAGCTGGCCGAAGGCAAGCGTCAGCAGGTAGGCGGTAAAGGTGATCTGGATGGTGCCGATATCCGTGTGCAGCGCCTTCGCCGCATCCGGCATCGCCGGTACGAAGGCGTTCAGCGCCAATGGACTGGCCATGGCGATGAAGATCAGCAGGATCAGGGAGGGCTGTTGTTTCAACGGTCGACCTGTTCAGCAAGGCTGCAGGGGCCTGAGAGCCCCTGCAGAGATCCTTAGTTCGGGTTGCGAACGACCAGCATGCGCAGTTCGGTCATGTCTTCGATCGCGTAGCGAACGCCTTCACGACCCAGGCCGCTGTCCTTCACGCCGCCGTACGGCATGTGGTCGACACGCCAGGACGGTACGTCACCGATGACAACACCGCCGACTTCCAGTTCGTCCCAGGCTTTCTGGATCTTGTAGATGTCGCGAGTGAAGATACCGGCCTGCAGACCGAAGTCGGAGTTGTTGACCTCTTTCAGTGCCGCATCGAAATCGCTGAACTTGGACAGGATTGCTACCGGACCGAAGGCTTCCTGGGTGTTCACGTTCAGATCCGGTGCAACGTCCGCCAGCAGGGTCGCCTGCAGCATGGCGCCATCACGCTCGCCACCCGCCAGTACGGTTGCGCCGGCTTCTTTCGCTTCCAGTACCCAGTTGTGCAGACGGGTTGCTTCCTTCTCGGAGATCATCGGACCGATGAAGGTGTTCTCGTCTTTCGGGTCGCCGGATACCAGGGCGTTGACCGCTGCAGACAGCTTGTCGCGGACTTCATCGTAGTGCTTTTCGTGCACCATGATGCGCTGCACGCTGATGCAGCTCTGGCCGGACTGGTAGTAAGCGCCGAACACGATACGTGCAACAGCATCATCGATGTCGGTACCTTCATCAACGATACAGGCCGCGTTGCCACCCAGTTCCAGTACCACCGGCTTCTTGCCGGCCTTGGCTTTCAGCTGCCAGCCCACGTCCGGAGAACCGGTGAAGCTCAGCAGCTTCAGGCGGTCGTCGGTGGTGAACAGGTCGGCGCCGTCACGGTGACACGGCAGCACGGAGAAGGCACCCTTGGGCAGGTCGGTTTCGGCCAGGATCTCACCGATGATGATCGCACCGATCGGCGTCAGGCTTGCCGGCTTCAGGATGAACGGGCAGCCCGCCGCAATGGCCGGAGCCACTTTATGCGCAGCCAGGTTCAGCGGGAAGTTGAACGGAGAAATGAAAGAGCAGGGGCCGATCGGCACACGCTTCCACATGCCGGTGTAGCCTTCGGCACGCGGTGTGATATCCATCGGCACCACTTCACCGCCGATACGTACGGCTTCTTCGGCGGCGATACGGAAGGTATCGATCAGACGGGTGACTTCACCGCGAGCATCCTTGATCGGTTTGCCGGCTTCGATGCACAGGGCAACAGCCAGCTCTTCAGCGCGCTCTTCGAAACGCTTGACGCAGTAGTTCAGGATCTCCTGACGCTTGTACGCCGGCAGCTTGCGCATCGGCTCGGCAGCCGCATCGGCAGCGGCGATCGCCTGATCGATGGCGGCGGCGTCAGCCATGGCCACGCGCGTAGCGACTTCGCCGCTGAACTTGTCGGTCACCGCCAGGTCCTGGTTCGGCGCCTGAGCTTCGTTGGCCAGGTAGTAAGGGTAGGATGCTTGCAGCATGGGATGGGTCTCCGTCTGCTTATTAATGTTGGGTTAGTACGTAATTGTTATCGGTCTCCGGCCGCAGCCGGAGACAGGAACCTGTTGTTAACTTAGTCGACCGGGAAGATCACGTTGGCCTGGCCGGTGCCGGAGCTCGGGAAGTATTCACCGATCAGCTCACCCTTGCCGGTGTACTTGTCCCAGCCCAGGGCACCGAACAGCATCGCCGTATCGTGCATGCCGCCTTCGCCGCAGCAGTACTGAGCGTATTCCGGCAGCATTTTCAGGAAGGTGTCGATCTCGCCGTTCTGCCACAGTTCCAGCACGCGCAGGTCAACCTGACGGTTGAATTCGCGGGAGATGGTGAAGGTGCCGTTGTTGGCTTCGTACAGATCGTTTTCCCAGATCTTGTGCGACAGGGAGCCGGATGCCAGCAGCAGGACCTTGCAGTCGCTTTCCTTCACCGCTTCGGTGATCGCTTCGCCCAGTTTGCGCGAGGCTTCCAGACTGTGCACAGTGCACCAGGCCGCGATGGAGACGATCGGCATATCGCCCGGTTCCATGAAGTGCATGGGGACCAGGGTGCCGTATTCCAGATCCAGAGTTTCAACCTGGTGGGACAGGGTGAAAACGCCTTTTTCAGTCGCCTTGGCTGCGATGGCGTCGCCCAGCGCCGGGTTGCCGCGGTAGTCATATTCCAGGTTCTGGATGAAGTGCGGGAACTCGTGGCTGGTGAAGCAGCCCTTGAAACGCGCATTGCTGTTGATGTGGTAACCGGCGTTGACCAGCCAGTGAGTGTCCAGAACGATGACTGTGTCAGCACCGGCTTCACGTGCTCGGCGCATGATCTCGCGCTGGCCGTCGATTGCCTGCTGGCGGCAGCCCTGCAGTTTACCCGGCTGCTCGGACAGCAGCATGGTCGGGACATGAGTAATTTTTGCAGCTAATACGATTTCGCCCATGGTGACACCTTCTTGTTTTGAGGGTTGGCGGATCTGGTCTGGAAGGCAATGAAGCCTGCCTGGGGGTCAACAGATCAATCCGAATAACGTCTGCACTTTGTTAACATGTTAACTAATGCTAGTTAACATGTTATCTAATGTCAACGGCTCCCCGAAAGGGGCGCCGTTCAACAACAGAAAGGATTATTGACAGGGGTCAGGGTTTAATCTGGCAGAGAAGGTTGAGCAGTTTATCGAGCTGTTCCATGTTCTCGCGGGTGAACTGATCGGTGATCTCCTTGTAGCGGGCTTCCAGGCTTGGGCTCACCTTGTCAAACATCTCCTTGGCCTTGTCGGTCAGGCTGATCAGCACGCGGCGCTGGTCTTCCGGCGAGCGGCGACGCTGGATGTAGTCTTGCTGTTCAAGGCGGCTGATAATGCCGGTCAGGCTGGGGCTGAGAATGCAGCACAGTTCGGCCAGTTGCTTGGACTCCAGCTCGCCGTGTTCGTCCAGTGCTCGGATGATACGCCACTGCTGTTCGGTCAGCGGGATTTCCTGAAGTACAGGACGAAAGAAGCCCATGGTGACCTCGCGGGCCTTGAGCAGTTTGAGCGGTATGGAGTCTTCGTATTTACGCATGAGTGAAAAGTTACCCGTCGTTTGGCTCTGGCTCGGTGGCATCACTGTATCCCTATAAGCGGCAGCGTGTAGATCAGAGCCGAAGCTGCGGTCAGCATCAGCACCGAGTAGGCCAGATTGTTTCTTAGAATCGTGCGGCCAGAACAGTTGAAGCGGGCCTGCAGGATGAAGTTTACACCACTGAACAGGCTGCCGGACATCGACACCGAGGTGGCGATGATATAGGCGATCGCCATCAGTATCGGTGCCGTGGTGATATCGGCCAGCAGGCCAGCATAGGTAGCCACCAGCGCGAACTGGTGAATCCCCAGGAAGGCGAAACCGACGATGCTCCACATCACGAAGATCGCCACGGCGGCATCGGTCTGGGCAAAGGGCAGGCTGAACAGGCCGGTGGCGATACAGGCCTTGACGCCGGCGGCCAGAAAGCCGGCGCTGAGGAACAGCGTAATCTCGCCACGGGTATCCGCCAGGCGTTGCACCACATGGGTGGAGAAGCGTCTGGCGGCATTAATGGGGCCTTGCTGCAGGGTCAGCAGTAGCAGCGGCGTCAGTATCGCCAGCAGGGCAACCACCCCGACAGTGGGCAGTTCTGGCCTGAGGCCGCTAACCAGCAGGATGGCGATGATCAGGCAGGCCGGCATCACCAGAGTCGCACCGGTCATCGGATAGCCCTGATAGTGTTCGAGATTCCGGGGATATCGGTAGCGGGCTTCAATCAGTGTATAACCCAGGCCAAACAGGGCCAGTCCCAGTGTGTAGGGGTAGATGGCGTAGAGTTCTGTCCCCGGTACCTGCTCCAGTACCAGCGGCAAAATGCTGAGAAAGGGCGACCAGAGAATGGCCAGGCTGAAACCACGGGCCAAGATGATTTGCGACAGGGCTGAAAGGGTATCCTTGCGCTTAAGCTGTTCGCCCACCAGCAACATCGATGAAAAGTTGGCCACCGATGACAACACATGCATACCGCCCAGCGTGGTGACGAAACTGCGAGGGCCGGGCGTGCTGTCGACCTGCTCCAGCCGGGTACTCAGGCGGATAAAGTTCACGGCGGCCAGTAGCATCGCCAGTTTCAGGTGCTCGCCCAGTATTGCCAACGGGTGGATTTCGGCACCGCTGGCCCAGGCCCAGGCGATGAAGCCGCACCCGGAACCGAGTAACAGGTAGATGGGCAGGCGCTGCTTCGCAGTCAGGCGGCTGAACTCCAGTGCGACAAAGCTCCAGGCACAGAGGGTGGCAATATCATGAAGGGCAGCCAGCTTGAAGGTATCCAGCAACGCCAACAGCAGCGTCAGAAAAATCATCAGTCCCGAGAGCGCATCACGGGTACCGGTGAGTGTGGGTTTGGCGGTTGTAGAAACAGTCATACCGCCATTTTATTAATATGTTAAGTAGTAGTCCAGTTGTCGTGCTTGTGTTCGTTACGAAAGCGCTGGGCGGTCATGCCGGTGTGGCGCTTGAAGAAGCGTGAGAAGTAGGCTGGATCGCTGAAACCGAGCTGGTAGCAGATGTCACTGCTGGACAGGTCGGTGAACACCAGCAGACGCTTGGTTTCCTGCACGATGCGGTCGTGGATCAGCTTTTTCGGTGAACGGTTGGAGACCCGCTGGCAGATCTGGTGCAGGCGGCTTTCCGAAATCCCCAGGCGACTGGTGTAGTCGGGCAGATGCAGATGCTCACGAAAGTGCTCTTCGACCAGGTCGGCGAAGCGGTGAAAGATGCGCAGGTCATCGTTGTTGACCGTGGTGCTTTCCGCCTCCTTGGGCGACAGCCGCGAAATCTGGATCAGCAGCAGGCGTACCAGCGTATGCAGCGTCAGGCGCTTGGCGGGGCGTTCGCGATACCATTCTACCTTGAGGTTACGGAAGGTCTGGGTGATCAGCGGCCATTGCAGGCGCTGCTCGGGGTCCAGTTCGTCACGGACGATACAGAGGCCGCGATTGAATTCGGTCTCCATCTCCCGTTGCAGGCCGTCCTTGAGCAGTTGCCAGGCGATCGACTGATGGATCGTCAGCACATGGCCACAGGCCTCGCCTTCGGTCAGGAAGGAGTGGGGCACCGATGCCGGCGTCAGCACCAAAGCCGGGCCGCGAGCATGGTAGATACGGTCGTCGATATGGAAGCGGATCTCGCCACGGTCGATATAGTGGATCTGCAGGTATTGAGCGTGCCGGTGTACCGGCATGTCCCGTCCGTAGAAGGCAGCCAGATTTTCCAGCACATCGTAGTGGATGGGGGCATCCAGATAGCGCCGGTCGTAGTCCTGCCCCAGGATGATGTTGGGGATCCATTCGTTGTGGTCGGGTGTGCTCATGCAGGGACTATAGCAGAAGCGGCTGCAGAAGAAGGAAGGAGCCGGAGCCCCGCGTCAGATACGCGGGGCCCGGCGGGTTCTGCCAAGGCTGGGTGATCAGCCTTTGCCCAGCTGAGGTACGCGATGAGTACCGTGGGCGATGCAGACGTTCTTGGTTTCCATGTAGAAGTCGAAGCTCCAGTCGCCACCGTCGCGACCGATGCCGGACATCTTGATGCCACCGAACGGAGACGGCAGGTTACGGTTGTTCTCGGAATTCACCCACAGCATGCCGGCTTCGACGTGCTTGGCCATGCGCATGGCGCGGCCGGTGTTCTCGGTCCAGATGTAACCGGACAGACCGTATTCGGTATCGTTGGCGATGGCGATCGCTTCCTCTTCGGTATCGAAGGAGATAGCGGTCAGTACCGGGCCGAAGATCTCTTCCTGGGCGATGCGCATCTTGTTGTTGGCACCGGTGAACAGGGTCGGCTCCAGGTAGTTGCCGGCCGGGTCGATGTTGCCGCGTGCTTCGTCGATGCGCTTGCCGCCGACCGCGATGTTGGCGCCGTCTTCCTTAGCGATATCGAAGTAGCTCAGTACCTTGTTGTAGTGCTCAACGTGTACCAGCGGACCTACTTCGGTGTTCGGGTCCAGCGAGTGACCGACCTTCAGGTTGCGTACACGCTGCTCCAGGGCTGCCATGAACTTGTCACGGATACCGCTCTGGATCAGCAGACGGCTGGAGGAGGTGCAACGCTGGCCGTTCAGGCTGTAGATCATGAAGACAACAGCGTCCAGGGCACGTTCGAAGTCGGCATCGTCGAATACGATAACCGGGTTCTTGCCGCCCAGCTCGAAGTGCATGCGCTTCAGCGTGTCAGCACCCTGACGCATGACGTGAGAGCCGGTGGCGGATTCGCCGACCAGAGCAACGGCCTTGATTGCCGGGTGCTCGGTCATGCGCTTGCCAACGCTCTCGCCGAAACCGTTGACCATGTTCCAGACGCCCTTGGGCAGTACTTCGTCCGCGATTTCAGCCAGGATGTAAGCGCTCAGCGGGGTCAGTTCAGCTGGCTTGTGTACAACAGTACAACCTGCCGCCAGTGCCGGTGCGATCTTCCAGGTGGACAGCATGAACGGCGTGTTCCACGGCGTGATGATGCCGACCGGACCGATCGCCTTGCGTACGGTGTAGTTGGTGTGCTCGTCCTGGTGCAGAGCCAGGCCGTTCTGCGCTTCCGGCGCCTTGTCGGCGAAGAAGCGGAAGTTGGCCGCGCCACGGATGGCGGCCTGCTTCATGAAACGGATCGCCTGACCGCAGTCCATGGACTCGACCAGTGCGATTTCGTCGGCACGCTCAACCAGACGGTCAGCGAATTTGTTCAGCAGACGCTTGCGTTCTGCGCCCGGCATGGAAGCCCACTCTTCGAAGGCGTTCTCGGCCGCTTCACAGGCAGCGTCCATGTCGGCGACGGAGCCGGCCATGATTTTGCCGATGGAGCTGTTGTCGGTCGGGGTAACGTTGTCGTATTCGTTGCCGCCGTTGCCCAGGGTGAACTCACCGTTGATGTAGTGGCCGGTGGTGTTGTTCTTGAAGCGCTCCAGGTACTGCTGTGCGCGTTCCAGGTTGGTATCCAGTGTATCGCTCATGGTTATCTCCTGAGGCTTCTTAGTATTTGTCGCCGTAGTATTCCTGCTCGCTGACCATGCGGGTCTCGAGTGAGCAGACATCTTCGATAGAGCACACGATGGTGTCGCCCGGCTGGCAATCCACGATGCCGTGCGGTGTACCGGTGCAGATCATGTCGCCCGGGTTCAGGGTCATGACCTTGCTCAGGTATTCGATCACGAACGGTACATCAAAGATCATGTCCTTGGTGGAACCGTCCTGAGTCAGCTTGCCGTTGACCGTGGTGGTCAGTTTCAGCGCGTTGGCGTTCGGGATATCCGCGGTATCAACGATCCAGGGACCCATCGGCAGCAGCGAGTCGCGGCTCTTCACGCGCAGGTTCGGGCGATAGTAGTTTTCCAGATAGTCGCGGATGGCGAAGTCGTTGCAGACGGTGTAGCCGGCAACGTAATCCAGTGCGTCTTCACGCTTGATGTTCTTGCCGGTCTTGCCGATCACCGCAACCAGTTCGCACTCGTAGTGCTGGTATTCGATACCGTCGGGACGGTAGCTCACCTGCTTGTGGCCGGTCAGCGTGTTGGCGTGCTTGATGAAGATCAGCGGCTCTTTCGGCGGCTCGAACGCCAGCTCGGTGGCGTGATCGGCATAGTTGATGCCCAGCGCGAAAATGGTGCCCGGTTCTTTGACCGGCGGCAGCCAAGTGATCTGGTCAGAATCCAGCGCTACGTCCAGCACTTCACCTTCGGATGTGGTGATGCGGTCATTGGCGTCGATGTCGATGTCCAGCTCGCGGCCGTCAAATACGATACGTGCGTGTCTCATGGCTCAGGCACCTCCCAGCGTGTTGTTCAGGGTGCCAACACCCTCAATGCTTGCTACAACCTTGTCACCCTTGGCAACGGCAACGCGATCACCGGCGAAGCCGACCGCGATGATTTCACCGGCCTGCAGGGTCATGATGCGAGAAATGATGCTGATCAGCTCGGCAACGCTGCGCTCCATGTTGGCCAGTTCGAAGACGCTTTTCTGCTCGCCGTTGACGCTGACAGTAACGGTCAGGGCATCAGGGTTGGCGATCTTGTCAGCTGCAACGATCTCAGGACCTACAGGTGCAGAGGTATCCAGGCACTTACCCTTGATATCCGGGCGGTAGTAGCTCTGCTCCGGCAGGGAGAAGTCGCCCACGATGGTGTAGCCACCGACGTAGCTCAGTGCGTCTTCGGCGGAAACACGGCAGGTTTCCTTGCCGATAACCACGCCCAGGCTGGCGCCTACGACCATTTCAGCAACGTCGTTGCCGTCGAAGTCCTTGGCCCACTCGACTTCAGCGCCGTCAACACTCCAGGTGTTGCGCGGCTTGTAGTACAGCACCGGCTGAGTCGGCGGTTTTTTGTAGGGAGCGTCGTTGAATGTCCCATCCAGAGCAGCCAGCTGCGCCTTGTCGTTCAGCGCGACGCAGACCAGCTTGCTGTTGACCAGAGTGTTTGCAGTCATGATTAACCTTCTCGTGTTATGACCGGCAATTAATAGCCAGCCTGAGGTTTTTCGTCTTCAACCGGAGCGCCCTGTTTGAAGCGCTGCGCCAGCTTGCGGGTTTCGTTTGCCAGGATCATGGTGTCTACGCCGACACCCACGAAGTTGGCACCCTGCTGGACGTAGGTGTCTGCCAGGGACGGGTCCAGGCAGAGCAGGCCGGCATACTTGCCGGCATCGCGAATCTTGTTCAGACCCTTGTTGATGGTCTCGACCACCACCGGGTTGCCGGCATCGCCGATATACCCCATGGAAGCAGACAGGTCGGACGGGCCGATGAATACGCCGTCAACGCCTTCCACTTCCAGGATAGCGTCCAGGTTCTCCATGGCGCTGGCGGTTTCAACCTGAACGATCAGGCAGATTTCGTCGTTGGCCTTTTTCAGGTAACCCGGCACCTGGTTCCAGCGAGCGGCACGCGCCAGGGAGGTGCCCAGGCCGCGAATGCCCTGCGGCGGATAACGTACCGCCTGCACCAGCTGGGCTGCCTGCTCGGCGGTTTCCACCATCGGTACCAGCAGTGTCTGTACGCCGATGTCGAGCAGCTGCTTGATCAGGGCAGTATCGCCTTCAACGCAGCGCACGATCGGTGCGGTGTCGTAGGGGGCGATTGCCTGCAGGTGCGACATGATGGTGCGCAGATCGAAAGGTGCGTGCTCGCCATCGATCAGCAGCCAGTCGAAGCCGGCGACAGCGGCGATCTCGGCTGCGCTGTTGTCCGGCAGGCCCAGCCAGAGACCGTACTGGGTTTCACCGGTGGCCAGTCCCTGCTTGAAGCGGTTTTTCGGCAGTTCCATGCTCGTCTCCTGTTCAATGGGGTGGGGTTGCAGGCCTCACCCGGGTTCGCTAAGGGCTGGGCTTATTCGAAGTTCAGAGTGACGCCACCCAGGGTGCCGAAGTCGGCGTGTACGGTGTCGCCTGCCTTGACCGGTACCGGACGGGTGAAGGAGCCGGACAGAATCACCTGGCCCGGTTCCAGGCCGATGCCGTGCGGGGCGAACCGCTTGCATACCCAGGTGATGCCTTTCAGCGGGTTACCCAGGACGCCGCCGGCCAGGCCGGTCTCTTCGATCTGGCCGTTCAGGTACAGCATGCAGCCGGCCCAGCGCAGGTCGATGTCCATCGGCTTGATCGGACGACCACCCATCACGATACCGGCGTTGGCCGCGTTGTCGGAGATGGTGTCGTACACCTTGCGGGTGTAGCCGGTTTCCGGGTCGGTACGCAGGCAGCGTGCCGCGATCAGTTCCAGTGACGGGATCACGTAGTCGGTAGCGTCGATGACGTCGAAGATGGTGACGTTTTCACCGAACAGCGGCTTTTTCAGTACGAATGCCAGTTCTACTTCGATACGCGGATCGAGGAAGTCGGACGCCTTGATGGTGGCACCGTCTTCAAACAGCATGTCGTCCAGCAGTACGCCGTAGTCCGGCTCATCGATGTTGGAGGACATCTGCATGGCGCGAGAGGTCAGGCCGATTTTGTAGCCGATCACCTTGCGGCCGTCTTCGATCTTGCGATCGACCCAGGCCTTCTGCACGGCGTAGGCATCTGCCATGGTCATGTCCTGGTGTTCCAGAGTCAGTGCCGGGATCTGCTTGCGGTTTACTTCAGCTTCGTACAGGCGATCCGCGGCGGCCTTGATCTGCTCTTTGGTCAACATGCGAGACGTACCTTCTTGTTGTCTGTGATTGTTCGTGGCGCCCGGGAGCCTGTCAATCTGGCTATGGCCCGACAGGAAGGGGTGCCGATCATCTGCTCAGCATTTTAGTTAACATCTTAACTAAGTCAATACCTCAATATGACATCTGCAACTACAGTTATAGACAGATTCTGTCCTCCCGGTCAGGAAAATGTTGCAACTTCCACCTTATTGACAACAGTTAATATGTTAATTAGATTTCGCACGTTTACCTTGCCGCTCTCGAGCCTCAATTCGGGGGGGAAAGGGCCCAATTCAACCGTTTAGGGAGAGTTCCGAGATGCCGCATTTCATTGTCGAATATTCGGGCAATCTGCATGATCGTCTTGATTTTCAAGCGCTTTTTAAAGAGTTGCACGAGTACGTGGTTTCCACCGGTGCCTTCCCGATTGGTGGTGTTCGCAGCCGGGCAATCCGCTGCAATGATTTCCGCGTGGCCGATGGCCGGGAGGACTTTTCTTTCCTGAACCTGAACCTGAAGATCGGGCACGGGCGCGATATGGAGCTGAAAAAAGAGGTGGCGGAGCAGGTGTTCAAGATCCTCTGTGACTGGATGAAACCGATCACCGATGACAGTTATGTACAGATCTCGTTCGAGATGACAGAGCTGGACCCGGTACTCAAGTTCAACAAGAACAACATCCACCCCCTCTTCGCCAACAAGCAGTAAACCTGTACGCGCAGACCCAAAACCGGCTGTGCCTGCCCCCTGGGCGCAGTCGGACACGACTATAAGCCGACTAAACGGCAACTATAACGACCGTAGCAACAGACGTAGAAAACCGGGAGACACACCGTGAAGACATTTTTAAAATCCATGGCCGGCGCCGCAGCGCTGACACTTGGACTGACCGCATCCGCTGCTGTATCAGCCGAGACCACTCTGATCGTCGGCACCTGGCAGCCGCCGGGCAACCCGATGAACTCGGTTGTCTGGCCGACCTGGGCCGAGTGGGTTGAAGAGGCGACTGAAGGTCGCGTCAAGGTCAAGATTGAACAGGACGTGGGCCACCCGAAAACCTACTTCCAGCTGGTAGAAGATGGCGTGATCAACGCTGGCTGGAGCTATCACGGTTATGGTCCTGGCCGCTTCAAGCTGCCGGTGGCGGTTGAACTGCCGGGCCTGAATGTCAGTGGTGAAGCCGCATCTGTCGCACTCTGGCGCACTCAGCAGAAATACTTCGCTGATGCCGGTGAATTCGAAGGTCTGACCCTGCTGGGCATGTTCACCCATGGTCCGGGTCAGCTGCACACCATCGATCCGATCGAAGATCTGGAAGACCTGAAGGGCAAGAAGATCCGTATCGGTGGCGGTGTTCAGACCGAACTGGCCGAGCGTATGGATATCACCGGTGTCGCGGCTCCGGGTTCCAAGGTGTATGAAATGATGCAGCAGGGCGTGATCGACGGCGTGTTCATGCCGGTGACCGAGCAGAAGTCCCTGCGCCTGCACGAAGTAGCTCCGAACCTGACCGTTTTCCCGGGTGGCATGTACCTGGGTAGCTTCTCCATGTTTATCGACCCCTACTTCCTGGAAGATCTGGACCCGAAAGACGCTGAGGCGATCATGAGTGTGTCTGGTGAAAAGCTGTCGGCGCTGGCCGGTCGTGCCTGGGACCAGGCGGACGTTGAAGGCTTCGAAGCCGCTCGTGCTGCCGGTGTAAACGTGAAGGAGCTGGGTCCGAACGATCCGATGACACTGGAGTTTCGTGAACTGATCAAGGGTATGGATGACGCCTGGATTGAAAGTGTTTCCGACCGTGGTGTCGATGCTCGTGCCGCTCTGGAAGAGTTGCGCAGCATTGCACGCGCGTACGAAGCTCAGACTCAGGAGTAATCCATGTCATTTGGTGCCTGGTTGAAAACGCACTATGACGAGAAGGGGCCGGTCCGTTGGCTGGCCTTCTTCCTCGAAGTGGTGTCGGCAAGTGTTCTCTTTTTCCTGATGGCTCTGACCTGTGTCGATGTACTGGGTCGCTATCTGTTCAACAGCCCGCTGCATGGCGGGACCGAAATGACCGAGATCGGTCTGGCGGTGATGGTGTTTGCGGCGATGCCGGTGATCACCTGGCGCGGTGGCCATATCGTGGTCGACCTGCTGGACCGCTTCCTGGGTTCGAAGATCGTCAAGGTGCTGTCGCTGTTTGCCGCACTGGTGATGTCTTCGTCGCTGTACTTCCTGGCGCTGCGCATCTTCGAGCTGGGTGAGCGCTCGATTCGTCGAGGTGTGGTAACCGAGTTTCTGGCGATGCCCACCGGCTATATCGTGCAGTACATCGCTATCATGAGCTGGGCAACAGCATTCGGTATGATCACCTATGGTGTCTACCGCATTCTGTTCCAGGAACATAAAGCCTAAACTCCCCGGACACAGGTATCTTGTTATGTCAGTTGTACTGATCGGCTTTGCCGTTCTCCTGTTTCTGATCATCGTGGTGCGGATGCCGATCGCATTCGCCATGGGTCTGGTCGGTTTCTTTGGTTTTGCATTTCTCAATGGACTGGAACTGAGCAATATTGCCAACTTCCGCTGGACCGGCCCGCTGTCGATGGCCTCCAACCGCGTGATCGACACTGTGCAGGAATATAGCCTGTCGGTGATTCCGCTGTTCATCCTGATGGGTAACCTGGTGACGCGCTCAGGCCTGTCCCATGAGCTCTACTCCGTTTCCAATGCCTTCCTCGGCCACCGCAAGGGCGGTCTGTCGATGGCGACTGTCGTGGCCTGTGGTGGTTTCTCTGCCATCTGTGGCTCCAGCCTGGCGACCTCTGCGACCATGTCCAAGGTAGCGATGCCGCCGATGCGCAAGTACGGTTATTCAGATGCACTGGCGACCGCCTCCATTGCTGCCGGTGGTACCCTGGGTATCCTGATTCCGCCGAGCGTGATCCTGGTGATCTACGGCCTGCTGACCGAGTCCTCCATCCGTGAACTGTTCGCTGCCGGCTTTATTCCGGGCATCCTGGGTATCCTGCTCTATCTGGTGGCCGTTCGCTACGTGGTCTGGCGTGATCCCAGTGCCGGCCCGGCTGGTGAAAAAACCCCCTGGCCGGATCGCCTGCAGGCGATGAAGGGCGTCTGGGGCGTACTGGTGCTGTTCACCGTCGTGATGGGCGGTATCTACCTGGGTATCTTCACCCCGACCGAAGCAGCCGGTATCGGTGCGGGTGGTGCTTTCCTGATCACCCTGTTCCGTGGTCGCATGACGCTGCGCAACCTGTTCGAGACGCTGACCGACACGGCACGGACCTCGGCGATGCTGTTTGCGGTGGTGATCGGTGCGCTGATCTTCTCCGACTTCATCAACCGTGCCGGCCTGCCGGACATGCTGCTGGAGTTCGTCACGGCACTGGATGTGGCACCGATCGTAGTAATCCTGGCAATTTTGGGTATCTATATCGTGCTGGGAATGGTATTCGAAAGTCTGTCCATGATGCTGCTGACCGTACCGGTATTCTATCCGCTGGTGGCCAGCATGGGCTTCGACCTGGTCTGGTTCGGCATAGTCGTCGTAGTTGTGACCGAGATCAGTTTGATCACGCCGCCGGTGGGTATGAACGTATTTGTACTCAGTGCGGTGTTGAGAGATGTTAAAACGGGCACTATCTTCAAGGGAGTGACACCGTTTTGGTGTGCCGACATCGTGCGCCTGGCGCTGATCGTATTCGTCGCCCAGATCGCACTCTTTCTGCCGGAGCTGCTGTACCGCTAAGCGGTACAGCATTTTTTGTAACAGGTTTTACAGATATTTGAAGGGGAACAGGGAGGAAGACTGAATCGTGTGAAAGGGTAGACATTAGTAGAGGTGTGCCCGTTTCGCGACTTGCTTGACGTAGCGAAGTGTTACATTATTTAATGGATTTGTTGTCTTTTTAGTATCGCAATACCTATAACTATACCAATGCAGGAGCAACACCATGATTAAAAAAATAAAGTTCGCCACCAAGACAGCTGCTCTGGCCGTGGGCCTGTCTGCATCCGCCTCTGCTCTGGCAGCAGATACCACGCTGATCGTTGGCACCTGGCTGCCGCCGACGGCTGCGCAGAACGCTGTTGTTTGGCCGACCTGGGCCAAATGGGTGGAAGAAGCCACTGAAGGGCGCGTTGAAGTCAAGATCGAGTACGATGCAGGCCATCCGAAAACCTACTTCCAGCTGGTTGAAGACGGCGTAATCGATGCCGGTTTCAGCTACCACGGCTACGTGCCGGGCCGTTTCAAGTTGCCGATCGCCGCAGAACAGCCGGGTATGGGCGTAAATGCCGAAGCGGCATCCGTTGCTCTCTGGCGCGTACATGAAAAATATTTCGCCCAGGCGGGTGAGTATGACGGCCTGGAAGTACTGGGTCTGTTTACTCATGGCCCGGGTCAGATCATGACCACCTTCCCGGTTAACAGCCTGGATGACCTCAAGGGCAAGAAGATCCGTATCGGTGGTGGCGTTCAGGCCGCTATCGGTGAGCGCATGGAAATCACTCCGGTGGCTGCTCCAGCGACCAAAGTATACGAAATGATGCAGCAGAACGTGATCGATGGTGCCTTCTTGCCGGTTGGTGAGCAAAAATCACTGCGTCTGGCTGAAGTAACCAAGGATCTGAACATGATCCCGGGTGGCATGTATCTGGGTACCTTCTCCATGTTTATCAACCCGGACTTCATGGCAGATCTGGACCCGAAGGATGCTGAAGCGATCCGTCGCGTGTCTGGTGAGAAGCTGTCCGCACTGGCTGGTCAGGCATGGGAGCAGGGCGATATCGATGGCCTCGCTTTCGCACGTGAAAAAGGTGTGAATGTAGTTGAGCATGATGCTTCTTCTGTTTTCGTACAGACATTCAACCAGCTGGCTGAAGGCATGGATCAGGCCTGGATCGACAGCGTTGCCGATCGCGGTGTAGATGCAGCGGCTGCTCTGAAAGAGCTGCGTACTATTGCTCGCGAGTATGAAGCTCAGAAGCAGGAGTAATCCATGTCGTTTAGTGCCTGGATCAAAGCGCACTATGACGAGAAGGGGCCGGTCCGTTGGCTGGCCTTCTTCCTCGAAATGGTGTCCGCAGCTGTACTATTTTTCCTGATGGCACTGACCTGCGTTGATGTCGTGGGTCGCTATCTGTTCAACAGCCCGCTGCATGGCGGGACCGAGATGACCGAGATCGGTCTGGCGGTAATGGTGTTCGCGGCAATGCCGGTGATCACCTGGCGTGGTGGCCATATCGTGGTCGACCTGCTGGACCGCTTCCTGGGTTCGAAGATCGTCAAGGTGCTGTCACTGTTTGCTGCACTGGTGATGTCCTCGTCACTCTATTTTCTGGCACTGCGTATCTTCGAGTTGGGCGAACGTTCCATCCGTCGTGGCGTTGTGACCGAGTTTCTGGCGATGCCGACCGGCTATATCGTTCAGTACATCGCGATCATGAGCTGGGCGACAGCGTTCGGCATGATTACCTATGGTGTCTACCGTATCCTGTTCCAGGATAAAGACTAACCCGAACCGGATACAGGTATCTCGATTATGTCCGTTGTCTTGATCGGCTTTGCCGTTCTCCTGTTCCTGATCATCGTGGTGCGGATGCCGATCGCATTCGCCATGGGGATCGTTGGCTTCTTCGGTTTTGCATTCCTGCAGGGCCTGGAGCTGAGCAATATTGCCAACTTCCGTTGGACCGGGGCGCTGTCGATGGCGTCCAACCGTGTGATCGATACCGTGCAGGAGTACAGCCTGTCGGTGATCCCGCTGTTCATTCTGATGGGTAACCTGGTGACGCGCTCAGGTCTGTCCCATGAACTCTACTCCGTTTCCAATGCCTTCCTTGGCCACCGCAAGGGCGGCCTGTCGATGGCAACGGTAGTGGCCTGTGGTGGCTTCTCCGCCATCTGTGGCTCCAGCCTGGCGACCTCCGCGACCATGTCCAAGGTGGCGATGCCGCCGATGCGCAAGTACGGCTATGCCGACTCCCTGGCAACCGCGTCCATCGCGGCGGGCGGTACTCTGGGTATCCTGATCCCGCCCAGCGTGATCCTGGTGATCTACGGTCTGCTGACCGAGTCATCCATCCGTGAGCTGTTCGCGGCCGGTTTCATCCCGGGTATCCTGGGTATCCTGCTCTACCTGGTGGCGGTGCGCTACGTGGTCTGGCGTGATCCCAGTGCCGGTCCGGCCGGTGAAAAGACCGAGTGGCCGGAACGTCTGCAGGCGATGAAGGGCGTCTGGGGCGTGCTGGTGCTGTTCACCGTGGTGATGGGCGGCATCTACCTGGGTATCTTCACGCCGACGGAAGCAGCGGGTATCGGTGCCGGTGGTGCCTTCCTGATCACTCTGTTCCGCGGTCGCATGACGCTGCGCAACCTGTTCGAAACCCTGACCGATACGGCGCGCACCTCGGCAATGCTGTTTGCGGTGGTGATCGGTGCACTGATCTTCTCCGACTTCATCAACCGTGCCGGTCTGCCGGACATGCTGCTGGATCTGGTGACCTCCATGGACGTGGCGCCGATCGTGGTGATTCTGGCGATCCTGGGCATCTACATTGTGCTGGGCATGGTGTTCGAGAGCCTGTCGATGATGCTGTTGACCGTGCCGGTGTTCTACCCGCTGGTCGCCAGTCTGGGCTACGACCTGGTGTGGTTCGGCATAGTCGTCGTAGTCGTGACCGAGATCAGTCTGATTACGCCGCCGGTGGGTATGAATGTCTTTGTACTCAGTGCAGTATTGAGGGATGTGAAAACGGGCACAATCTTCAAGGGCGTGACCCCGTTCTGGTGTGCGGATATTGTGCGTCTGGCGCTGATCGTGTTCGTCGCTCAGATCGCATTGTTCCTGCCGGAGCTGCTGTACCGCTAAGCGGTACAGCCTGTCCTGTCCTGCATGGATAGAGGAGTAGTCGTATGTTCCATGATGTGAAAAAAATCCTGTATGTTTCTGACCTGGAAAAGGGTTCGCGTCCTGCCTTCCGCGCCGCGGTCAGCCTCTGCGGTCACTATGCCGAGTCGGAGATCACTTACCTGCATGTAATCGAATCGCTGTCGAGTACCACCCGCAGCGTGCTGAGCAATATGATGGAGCAGGAAGAGATCGACGAGATGCTGCATAAGGGCGTCGAAGCGCTTAGCAAAAAGATCCGTGAGCGTATCGAACGTTTTTGTGAGGACGAGCTGGAAGAGCATGAAGTGCTCAGTCTCAAGAACATTAATGCGCGTGTGGAAGAGGGGACGCCCTGGCGCAAGATCCTTGAAGTAGCCGATGAGATCAAGGCTGATGTGATCGTTATGGGTACCCGCAAGCATAGTGCTCTGGAGCAAATGCTGGTGGGGTCTACTGCGACCAAAACCTTGACCCACTCCAAGCGTCCGGTTCTGATCGTACCGCTGCCTTCTGCCTGATACCGGTACCCACGTCCGGCAGCTTAGTGCTGCCGGATTTCTTCGTTTCAGCCATGGAAGTGCTGCGCTTTTCTCCAATAGCCGAACTTTCCCATGGTTAAATCAATAGATTCTCTCGCCCGTGGCCTTCAGGTCGTTGAGGCCATCCGCCAGCAGTCCCCTGCATCACTGGCTGAGCTGCACCGGCAAACCGGTATCAGCAAGGCGACCCTGCTGCGCATCCTGAAAACGCTGCAGGAAGCTGGCTGGGTCTATCGTGCGCTGGGCGACTCCTGCTACCGGCTGTCGTTTACGGTGAGTCGTCAGATGCCGAACAACGATCCGGGTGAGCAGCTGGCTGAGCTGGCCGCGCCGATCATTCAGGAGTTGCAGAGCCGGTTGCGCTGGCCAGTCGATATCGCCATGCGTGATGGCCTGGCGATGAAAATTGTCGAAACAACACGCCTGCATTCAGTGTTCATTCTTAACCGTCAGGTGATGGGCTATCGGCCTCCTTTCCTGATGTCCGGCAATGGCCGTGCCTATCTCGCTTTTTGTCCGGAAGAGGAGCGACGCAGCATTATTGCGGCGCTGAAGGCCGCCGGCGGCAAGGAAGGGCGCCTGGCCTGTGATTCCGTCTGGCTGCAACAACTGCTGGATGAGACCCGTCAGCAGGGATACGGCGTGCGTGAGTCTTCCTTTTTTGGTGTCGGCACCACAGAGGGAGAGCAGATTGAGGCAATTGCCGTTCCCGTGCTCCATGAGGGCAAAGTGAAAGCCACTCTGGCCTTGTCCTGGCCTCAGGGCGCGATCAGTAAGCCTGAAGTTAATCAGCACTACTTTCCCCTGTTACGAAGTGCGGCTGACCGTTTGGCTGAGCAATTAAAAATCCAGAATATAAGTATCTGATGTTGAATTTCACACAGTGAAACGCTTTGTTAGCGACCGGTATTTCTTGATTAAGCTGACTCCAGATTAATAAGAGAAACCGCTGTTTTCGGCTGTTCTCCCGGCAACCGAAACCTGAACACAAGGCTGTCTCATGGCAAAACAACCCAACATTCTGTTCATCATGGCGGATCAGCTGCGTGCTGATTACCTGGGCTGCAATGGCCACCCGACTATCAAGACACCGACCATCGATGCCCTGGCTGCGGCAGGTGTCAACTTTACCAAGGCGTATACTCAGGCGCCGGTCTGTGGCCCTTCGCGCATGTCTTTCTATACCGGCCGCTATGCTTTCTCCCATGGTGCGACCTATAACAATGTACCGCTCAAGATCTCCGAGCAGACCATGGGTGACTACCTGCGTCCGCTGGGATACCGCGTGGGCCTGGTCGGCAAGACGCACATGAAAAAGGATGTTGAAGGGATGCAGCGTCTGGGAGTCGACCCTGAGTCCTCCCGTGGTGTGCTGCTGAGTGAGTGCGGTTTTGAACCCTACGAGCGCGATGACGGCCTGCATCCGGACCAGAGCGTGTCGCCGGACCTGGCTTATAACAACTACCTGCGCGAGCTGGGCTACGCAGGCCAGAACCCCTGGCATGAGTGGGCCAACTCGGGTGAGGGTGAGGACGGTGAAGTCCTGTCCGGCTGGTACATGCGCAATTGCAATTTGCCGGCCCGTGTGAAAGAGGAACACTCGGAAACCGCCTACACCACTGATCGGGCGATCTCGTTCATTCGTGAGTCCTCTGATCAGCCTTGGTGCCTGCACCTGAGCTACATCAAGCCGCACTGGCCCTATATTGCGCCGGCGCCCTATCACGATATGTACACGGCTGATGACGTAGTTGCGGTCAACGCCACGGAGCAGGAGCTGGAAAACCTGCATCCGGTGATTCAGGCCTTTATGGGGCATGACGAGTCGGTGAACTTCTCTCGAGAAGATGTGCGTCAGCGCGTTATTCCAGCCTACATGGGGCTGATTACCCAGCTGGACGACCATCTGGCACGACTGTTCACTTTCCTCAAGGAGATCGGTGAGTACGACAATACGGTGATCGTATTGACTGCCGACCACGGTGATTACCTGGGTGACCACTGGCTGGGCGAGAAGGAACTCTTCCATGAGGCCAGCGCACGCATTCCGATGATCGTCCACGACCCACGTGCTCAGGCGAACGATACCCGGGGGCGCGAAGACAGTCGTCTGGTGGAAGCGATCGATCTGGTGCCCACCTTTGTGGAACTTGCCGGTGGCAAAGTCCCCGACCATATTCTGGAAGGACGTTCTCTGTTGCCGCTGCTCCAGAGTGGGGTGGTTGAGCAGTGGCGCGAGTTCGCCATCAGCGAGGCTGACTATGCCTGGCGCAAGGCCCGCTTTGCCCTGGACCTGGCGCCGGACCAGACCCGCGCCATCATGATTACCGACGGGCGCTGGAAGTACGTGCACTACGAGCACTTCCGCCCGCAACTGTTCGATCTGGAACTCGACCCGTATGAACAGCGGGATCTGGGGCAGGCCCCGGCTCATGCTGATCAGCGTGAACGGCTTGAGCAAGCCCTCTATGACTGGTACCGGTTGCGCAAGACACGCACCACCATCAGTAACGAAACCGTGGCCAACATGACCGGAAAGGCCCATGCGCGCGGTTACCTGTTCGGCCTTTGGTAAGGGTCGAACAGAACATACTATAAGAAAGGCTACAGACTATGCTGAATAACCTGATTGCCTGGGCCAAGGCCCACCCGGCACAGATATTGGGAGCACCGCTGTTTCTGGTGATGGTGGTGTCGATCTTCTACACCGCCGGCTGGGGAATCTTTGACGACACCATCCTCCGGGTGGGGACCTTTACGCTGTCCTGCGTCATCCTGCTGTATGCCAGCATGACCCGCAAGGGACGCCACTGGTGGGCACGGCTGGTTGATTTGGGGCTGGTGGTTGCCGTTCTGGCAGCCGCCTATCGCTACTTCTGGGTCTATGAAGAGCTGGAGACCGGGCTCTACGAACTGGAAACCCCTGACATCCTGATGGCGCTGGCCGGGCTGGTGGTGCTGGGTGAGCTTATGCGCCGCATGATCGGTCTGACACTGCTGATCGTCTGTTCACTGGCCGCCTGCTACGCCCTGTTTGGGCGCGAGCTGCCGGGAGGTCTGGCTCACGCGGGCATGGATCTGGGCCAGATGCTGACCACCGTCTGGTACAGCTTTGATGGCGTCTTCGGCAGCACCCTCGGCGTGGTGACTTCCACCATCCTGATCTTCATCCTGTTCGGTGCCTTGCTCGATGCACTGGGTGTCGGTGTGGTACTGCTCAAGCTGTCTTTCCGTCTGACGCGTCACCTGCCGGGGGGGGATGCCCATGCCGCGGTACTGGCCAGTGGACTGTTCGGCACCATCTCCGGCAGCTCGGTGGCCAACGTGGTCGGTACCGGGGTGATCACCATTCCAATGATCAAGAAGAGTGGCTTCTCCGGGCGTTTCGCCGGCGCGGTCGAGGCGGCTGCCTCCAGTGGCGGTCAGTTAATGCCGCCGATCATGGGGGCTGTCGCCTTCATCATGGCGGATGTCACCGGTATCAGCTATCTGAATATCACCCTGGCGGCACTGATCCCGGCGATTTTCTACTATGCCAGTCTGTTTACCTTCATCTCCACCGAAGCCAAACGCCTGGGCATGAAGGCTCAGGGCAAGGAAGCGGTTGAGTCGCTGACCCGGATGGAAAAGCTCAAGGGGCTGGCGTTTGTTGTCCCGCTTGGTCTGATCATCGTGCTGATGGTACAGGGCAGCAGCCCGGCACAGGCCGGCTTCTGGGCCTTGATTACAGCCGCTGTGCTGGGTGTGCTGGTCGATCCTGGATTGCTGAAAAAGCCGGCACAGTTGTGGCAGATGGTGGTCAATGGCGCCAAGTCGGCCTCCACCATCATGGTAGCGGTAGCCGCCGTGGGCATCATCATCGCCGTAATGAATGCGACCGGTCTTGGTCTGCGTTTCTCCGAAGCGATCCAGATGGTCGCGGGTGACAGCCTGTTCGTCTCCCTGCTGCTGATGGCCGGTGGTTGTCTGGTGCTGGGCATGGGCATGCCGACGGTTCCGGCGTATCTGGTGATTATCCTGGTGATGGGACCGGCGGTGCAGGCGCTGGGTGTGGAGCTGATTGCGGCGCATCTGTTCGTGGTCTACTACGCGGTTCTGTCGGCGGTAACGCCGCCGGTGGCGCTGGCAGCCTTTGCAGCGGCACCGATCGCTCAGGCCAACCCGCTGAAAGTCAGTGTCACTTCGCTGCGCCTGGCGGTCATCGGTTTCCTGATCCCCTTTGCCTTCGTCTATCAGCCGTCAATGCTGCTGATCAATGACAGCTTCAGCTGGTTTGGCCTGCTGACGGCACTGGTCACTACGACGGCAGCGATCCTGCTGGTCGCTGGCGCCTTCTCGGCTCAGGGCATCAAGCGAGTGCTCTACCTGGTGGCCGGTTTCGCCGTGATCTCACCGCTCTGGTGGGTGCAGCTGCTGGCACTGGCGCTGTTGCCGGTACTGTTTTTCGAGCGTGTCCGCCGTGGTGGCGCGGTGGGCCGCCGTTTTTTCTGCAAACAACTATAAGAAACAACGAAAGGTAATCATGATGTTCAAGTTCAATGCACGCTCGTTCAAGACCCTGGCCGCCTCTCTGTGTGCCGGTGCCATACTCGCTGCCAGCGCTTCTCAGGCTCAGGCTGCCGAAACCTTCCGCATGTCCACGCTGGGGCCGGGCAGCAGTCCCTATATGGTGATGACCCACTTCGCCAACACCATCAACAAGGAGTTGCCTGAATATTCCATTATCGTCAACGCCACCGGTGTGGCACCCAAGCATGCGCTGGATACTGCCAAAGGGCGGGGCGAATTCTTCATGATGTCACCGTCGATCCATAACTACATGAAGACCGGTGGAGGCATGTTCGGCAAGATCAAGGATGCGCCGGAGCTGGCGCAGAATCTGAGAGCCGTGTTCATGTTCCCGATGGGACTCTACCAGGGGGTTACCTATGCCGAGGACAACATTCAGAGCCTGATGGATATCAAGGGCAAGCGTGTGTTTGCCGGCCCTCCGGGTGGTGTGGCGCGTCGCACAGTCGAAACCATGATTCGGGCGGCTACCGGTTATGAGCCGGGCGAGGACTACACCTCGGTCAAGCTGGGCCATGAATCGGCCTCGCAGGCGTTCCAGGATCACAATATTGATGTCCTGTTCAATGCGACAGTCGCACCAAGCCCAGTGATCAGCCAGGTTGCCCTGACCAACAAGGTTCGCTTTATCGGCGTGGACCTGGATACCTTCAAGTCCAACCCGGATCTGCAGAAACTGCTGAGCACGCCGGGATACAGCATCAAACCGCTTGAACCCGGTGTTTATGGCGAGAATCAGGTCAATACCGAGCCGGTGTATACCATCGGTATCAATATTGGTATCGCGACCAACAAGGATCTGGACGAAGAAACTGTCTACAAGATGACCAAGGCCTACTGGGATGATCTGGAAGCGCAGAAGGCCAGTACCCCCTGGCTGCGTAACCTGAGTCTGGATGGTGTCTTTGCAGACATGAACATGCCGATGCACCCGGGAGCCGCACGCTATTTCCGAGAGATCGGTCTTGAAGTACCCGAGGTCAAGTAAGATCCGGCGGGTAAAAAGGGGGCTCACGCCCCCTTTTTGTTTCTTGCACGCTAAGCTGCCAATATAGCGCCCATCCTGATTATTTGTTCGGATTCCGTTTGATGTCTGTCTGGATCAACAAGCTGTTACCTTTTCTGCGCTGGCGTGACCGGGTCACGTCGGACAACCTGAAAGCTGATTTCATGGCGGGACTGACCGGCATGGTGCTGGTGCTGCCCCAGGCAGTGGCCTATGCATTTATTGCCGGGCTGCCTCCGGAGTATGGTCTTTATACCGCGATGGTGTCGGCGGTCATCGCCTCACTGTTCGGCTCCTCCTGGCACCTGATCTCGGGTCCTACGGCGGCGCTGTCGATCGTGGTGTTGAGTGTGGTGAGCGGGTTGGGGGACTTTTCCACCGAGCAGTATGTGGGGCTGGTGATCAGTCTGACCCTGCTGACCGGCTTGATTCAGCTGGCGCTGGGGCTGTTTCGCATGGGCAGCCTGGTCAATTTCATTTCGCATACAGTGGTCATTGGTTTTACCGGCGGGGCGGCTATCCTGATAGCGGTCAGCCAGCTCAAGCATGTGCTGGGTATCGAAGTACCGGGTGGCCTGTCGATGGTATCGACACTGGAACATCTGGTAGCGCATGCCGAAGGGCTCAATATGGTCGCGCTGGAGGCCGGTTTGGCCACCCTAGTGGTAGCCGTACTGGTGCGCAAGCTGAACCGTAAACTGCCGCATCTGCTGATCGGCATGGCCGCCGGCAGCCTGACCTGCTACCTGCTTGACCCTGCCGGTGACACAGTGGCTTACGTTGGTGCCTTACCCGGCCAGCTGCCGACTCCGGTGCTGCCGGAATTCTCCTTCGCTACGTTGCAATCGCTGGCATCGGGCGCACTGGCCGTGGCGCTGCTGGGGTTGATTGAGGCAGTATCCATTGCCCGTGCCATCGCTGTCCGCTCTAACCAGCAGATCGATGGCAACCAGGAGTTTATCGGCCAGGGCTTGTCCAACGTGGTGGGCAGTTTTTTTGCCTGCTATGCCAGCACCGGCTCTTTTACTCGCTCGGGCGCCAACTATGATGCTGGTGCGCGTACGCCGCTGGCGGCCGTGTTTGCCGCTGTGCTGCTGGCGCTGGTCGTGGTCACCCTGCCGCAGCTGACGGCTCGACTGCCGCTGGCGGTGATGGGCGGCTCCATTCTACTGATCGCCTGGAACCTGATCGACTTCGGCAGCATCCGTCATATTCTGTCCAACAGCCGATCGGAAGCCGCGATCCTGCTGGTGACCCTGTTTTCGACGCTGTTCGTGGAGCTGGAGTTTGCCATCTATATCGGCGTGATGCTGTCACTGGCGCTCTATCTGCGCCGGACCTCCCAGCCGCGCGTGACCCAAGTGGCGCCCTTGCAGCAGAGTGAGCGTCGCCATATTCGTAATATCAGCCGTTACCAGCTGGAAGAATGCCCGCAACTCAAGATCATCCGTGTTGATGGTTCGCTGTTCTTTGGTGCGGTCGATCATGTGCAGCAGGAAATCCGCCGATTGACCGCTCCCGGCAGCGGGGTGAATCATATCCTGTTGATCGGCAAGGGGATCAACTTCATCGATGCGGCTGGTGTGGAGATGCTGCATCAGGAGATCAACCGCCTGTATATGATGAGTGGTGATATTCTGTTCAGCTCGTTGAAAGGGACCGTCATGGATGAGCTGAAACGCACTGGGGCACTCAAGCTGCTCGGTGAGCAGCGTTTCCATGAAACCCCGCGTACGGCGATAGAAACGCTGATCCCGCAGCTGGACCAAGACCGCTGTGCGACCTGTACCAAGCGAATCTTCGGCGACTGTCCGCCACCGAGGGAAGAGTAAAAAGCCGGCCACCACCTGAGGGCGGTGGCCAGGGTGATATGAGCAGAGTGTTGAGAACCGTTATCGAGGCCGCCGAGGCGAGCGGATCGCCGCCCGGGCAAAAACAGGCGAAAAAGCGGAGTTTAGTAGACTAAATGAGCATTTTGAGCCTGTTTTTAACGACGCATTCGGCAACGTAGATAGGTTCTCAGTGCTGCAGGAAGTCCAGCACCATGCGATTAAACCGATCCGCATGTTCCCACTGTGCCCAGTGGCCGCACTGGTTGAAAATGTGCAGTTGGGAATTGGGGATACCGGCCACCAGGCGCAGGCCGGTATCCATTGGTACGAAACGGTCCTGACGGCCCCATATTACAAGCGTGTCCTGCTTGATCTCAGGCAAGCGCGGGCTGAAGTCCGGGAACTGCTTAGGGTTGGCTTCCAGGCTCTTGACGAAGTTTTCCAGATGGTCGCGACGCTTGAGCATGTTGTCCAGGCGCGCCTGGAACAGCTCTTCGGTCAGGTCGCTGGTGTCGAACACGAAGACCGACATCATCTTCTTCAGGTTCTCGATGGTCGGTTCACGGTATAGGCCCTGTAGCAGCTTGATCCCTTCTGCCGGCATCGGCGTGAACAGGCTGGCACCACCGGTGCCGCCACCCATCAGTACCAGCTTGCCGACACGTTCCGGGTTTTCCAGCGTAAAGGCGACGGCGCTGTGGCCACCCATGGAGTTGCCCAGAATATGGATCTGCTGAAGGTCCAGCGCATCGACCACGGCTTTCAGGGCGCGGGCATTCAGATCCGAGCGTGAGCCGGTGCAGACGATGGAGTCGCTTTTGCTCCAGCCCGGGCAGTCGAGCAGGATGACGCGGTAACCGGCTGCGACCAGCGGCTCGATATTGCGGTTGAAATTGGCCCAACCGCTGGCGCCAGGGCCGGAGCCGTGCAGCATGACCAGGGTTTCGCTGCCTTCGCCGCAGTCGTTGTAATGCAGTTTGACCGGCTGGCCGTCCAGAGTGATGTCGATAAAGCGGCTGCTGTCCGCTTCGGTCAGGTTCATGCTCATCTTGTGCTCCTGCTAAAACAGCTAACCCCGGCGAGTGCCGGGGTATGGTATTTGGTGTCATTGCTTGCTGTGGTATCTGCCGGCAGCCTCCGTTCAGATAAAGCAGGGCTTCATCACATTTCCGGCACACATACATATGCGCAGCACTGTACTGCGGGCTGTATAAGGAAGACATTGACCGGGGCTTTTTCAAGCTGACGTACAGTAGTGTATCTCAAGCGCTATCCTCGACGTCTGTTTCACCCTGAAGTTTCGGTCATGGCTAGTCAGCGAAAAGAGCCCGGTTGCAGCCGCAGGCGACTCGGAACATTTGCAGAAGGGGGACGGAACATAAGGCGTATTGCGGTCGTTGTATCTGTTGTTTGAGTAGCGGTTCCAGTTGTACCGCTGACTCGACAAACGCAAGGGTGCTACCCGAAGGGGCAGGCAGCACCCTAAGCTCTGTTAAAACTTCAAATTGACGCCCAGCGCGATGTTGTCGGCCTGGGTATCAAACTGTCCAGTCTCCGCCCAGAGCGCGACGTTGGGGTGAACCTGTTTCTTGATCTGGAACACCACACCGCTGTCGTCGGCCGTATCGATATCGGCGTCCTTGTCAAAATACGCGATAGAAGTGGACAGGCCCTTGCCGAACGCATAACGGGCAGCCACGCCGTAGCTATCGAAATCGTTGCCGTTAAAGGTGTCTTCGTTGATTTCGTAGGTGGCACCCAGATGCAGAGCGCCGGCGTTGTAACCGGCAGTAAGTGCGGTACGGACGTAGTCCTCCTCCTTGTTGGCGACTTTCTGTTCCACCAGTACCCGGCTGATGCCAAAGCGGAAAGTCTTGTCGTCATAGATCAGACGAGCAGTTTTGACATCGAGGTCTTCGTCGTTGCTCTCACTGAGTGACAGCGTCGAGACAACAGCGTACAGGTTGTTCCATGTGGGGGTTTTATAGGCCAGTACATCCTGGCCTTCAGCTGCCTGGCCAAACAGTGGACTGCCGCTCACTGCAACCTTGCCATTGTGGGTTTCGTTGTACTCGAACAGGTCGATGTTCTTGTACATGTCGCCATAAACCCCGCTGCTGGAGCGTGGGCCCAATACGAAAGCGCCGTAGGCGGTCGGGAAGATCAGCTTGGCTTCCTTGACGTGGATATCATCTTCTCCTTCGGTGCCTCCGGTGTCGCGGCTGTTAACCGCGTCGGCCACTTCGGCCACAAACTGGTAGCGCATCTTGAAACTGTCGGCCTTGATCAGGCCATTGACGCCAAACTCCAGTTCGAAGGCTTCGGGATCGAAGTCCCTGTCTTCGACATCCAGCACGCCCATGCTGGCAAACAGGGTGAAATCGGGCATGGGTGCGTCGATGGCAGGGGCGGCCTGGAGGTTGCCGGCCAGAGCCAGAGTCAGGGTAGAGACCACTACAGCCATAGGTGTTGTCTTTGTCATTATTATGCCTTTCTGAGGTTTGATCGAGGCCTCAGGGTAAGGCGGCGGCGCCCGGTTGGATCATTGCGTTTCTTTCAGTGAAACGCATGTCCGGGAGCACATGCTGACAGGGAACCTGAGCCTTTATGCAAGGGTGTTAAGCATCCTGAACGCAATATCCGGGAAGAGAGGACGTTTCATAAAATATACAGGTGACTTGCCCAACAGCCGTTCGATTAGTGTCTATAGTTGTGATTAGACGTTCTGTCCTGGCCGTTAAAGGTCGTGCGTCCCGGGGGTACTGAACAGGCAGGTTGGTACCGTTTTCATGCTCTGAAGCTGCGTGTGCAGGTGAGGAGGAATGAAATGAGTGGATTAGCAACCTCCCAGCCGCAGGAGCCAGAGGAGGCATTTGTCAATGAACTGGTCAGCGCAGGCCTGATCAGCAGCAGTGATCTGGAGCGCGTTAGCCAGATGCGCCAGTCGCAGGCCGAACCGGCTTCCTGGCCAACATTGCTGGTGCGACTGGGGCTGGTTTCCGAGCGGGACATGGCCAACGCCTTGGCTCGCTATCTGCAGGAACCCTTGCTGTCCGCTGCCGAGTTGAGCGCCGACTGTGACCCCGAGCCCGGTCTTTCCGAGCGCTTTATGCGCGAAAATCAGGTGCTGCCGTTGCAGGTCGACGACGGCCAGTTGTCGCTGGCGATGGCCGACCCCTTCAACCTGTTTCTGATCAATGCCGTTGCCATGGCGCGGAGCCTGCAGGTGCAGCCTCGTGTGGCGGTTGGCTCCGAGATTGTACAGGTGCTGGATCAGGTGTTTGGCGAAGGCCAGAGCCAGATGGGGGACATCCTTGCCGATGTAACACCTTCTGAAGAGCAGGAAGAGAGCGTCGAAGAGCTGATGGACATGGCCAGCGGCGCGCCGGTGATCCGTCTGGTCAACCTGATCATTCAGCGAGCGGTTGATGCCCGTGCCTCGGATATCCACATCGAGCCGTTCGAGAACCAGCTCAAGGTGCGCTACCGCATCGATGGCGTGCTGCAGGAGGGTGAAGCGCCGCCGGTGCAGTTGTCACCGGCGGTGATCTCCCGCGTCAAAATCATGGCGCGGCTCAATATCGCCGAGCGCCGCCTGCCGCAGGATGGCCGTATCGAGATGCGCGTGCAGGGCAAGGATCTCGACATGCGTGTTTCTACCGTGCCGACCATGCACGGCGAGAGCGTGGTCTTGCGCCTGCTCAACCGCGAGAGCATCTCCTTCGATTTCGAATCCCTTGGTTTTACCGATGACTGCCGCAAGCAGATGGACGAGCTGCTGAAGATTCCCAACGGCATGATCCTGGTGACCGGTCCGACCGGCAGCGGTAAGACCACCACCCTGTATACCGCGTTGCATCAACTCAACACCCTTGAGCGCAAGCTGATTACGGTTGAAGACCCGGTCGAGTACCAGTTGGCGGGTATCAACCAGATTCAGGTGCAGTCATCCATCGGGCTTACGTTCGCCAACGCGCTTCGCTCCATCGTGCGCCAGGACCCGGACGTGATCATGGTGGGCGAGATGCGTGACCTGGAAACGGCACGTATCTGTGTGCAGTCGGCGTTGACCGGTCACCTGGTGCTGTCGACGCTGCATACCAACGATGCTGTTTCCAGTATCACCCGATTGCTGGAAATGGGAGTTGAGGACTACCTGCTGACCTCAACGCTCAACGCGGTGTTGGCTCAGCGGCTGGTGCGTGTGCTCTGTCCGCACTGCCGCGAGCCATACGATGTTTTGCCGGAGCTGGAGCGTGAGATGGGCCTGGCCCGCTTTGCAACCGGCGATGGTCCGCTGCAGCTCTGGCGGGCTTCCGGATGTTCGCACTGCCAGGGGACCGGCTATTTCGGGCGCCTGGTGATCCATGAACTGCTGCAGATGAATGACGATATCCGCCGCCTGGCGCTGGATCATGCTGATGCCGGCCGGATACAGGCGGCGGCACGTGCCGCCGGGATGCGCACCATGTATGAGGATGGCTGTGCCAAGGCCCTGCAGGGGCTCACCAACCTGGAAGAAGTGATCCGGGTGACACAGGAGTGATCGAGCATGCCCCAGTTTCTCTATCGAGCGGTGACTCAGGAAGGCGAAGAGTTCAAGGGCGAACTGGAAGCGCGGGACAGCGATAGCGTGGTGCGTCAGCTGCAGGGCAAGGGGTTGATTCCACTGCTGATTGAGCCGGCTGGTCAAAGCACGGATCTGGGGCGTTGGCTGAAGCTGGAAAGCGGTCGTCACAAGCAGCTGCAGCGGGTACATCAGTTTACACAGGAGTTGGCGGAGCTGATGCACGCCGGGCTTTCTCTCGACCGGGCGCTGGCAATCATGCTGCAGGTCAGTCCCGATCCCGAGCACCAGGCGTTGCTGAAGCGTGTACAGGATGGGGTACAGAAAGGTCGCTCGCTGTCGAAAGCGCTGCAGGAGCAGGACGGCCAGTTTTCGCCCTTTTATGTCAGCATGGTCCATGCCGCCGAGACCGCCGGCAGTCTGGACACCGGACTGACCGACATGGCCGCATATATGGAGCGCAGCAAGGCGCTGCGCGAGCAGGTGATGTCGGCACTGCTCTACCCGATGATCCTGCTGATCGTTGCCATCCTCTCGCTGATCATCATTCTGACTTACGTGATTCCCCAGTTCGAACAGCTTTTCGCTGATATGGGCCAAGCACTGCCGTTGCCGACCCGCGTGGTGATGGCGATTGCCGACTTCATTCAGGTATTTGGCCCCTGGGTGCTGATAGGACTGGTGCTGGCGGGACTCTGGTTCAAGCGCCACCTGCGCGATCCCGAAGCCCGGTTGCGCTGGGACCGGCTTAAACTGGAGCTGCCTTTAATCGGTGGGTTGAATCAACGGTTGGAAACCGCTCGTTTCAGCCGCAGTCTGGGCACGCTGTTGCGCGGCGGCGTTCCCATGGTCAGTGCGCTGCAGATTGCACGAGACACCCTGAGCAATCAGCAGTTGGCCGAGGTGGTGCGTCAGGCTACGGAAGAGGTCCGCGCCGGTCGCCGTCTGGCCGATCCCTTGCAGGCGAGCGGCCGATTTCCGCTGCTGGCGATCCAGATGATCCGGGTTGGTGAAGAAACCGGCCAGCTGGACGCCATGTTGCTGAAGGTCGCCGACCTGTATGACCGCGAAGTGGGCGTCAGCATCCAGCGCATGCTGACAATACTGGAGCCACTGATGATCGTCGGCCTTGGGCTGATGATTGCCGGCATCATCATGTCGATCCTGGTGGCCATCATGTCGATCAATGAACTGCCACTCTGAATGAACACAGGGAGCAAAAGAGGTGAACCTATGAAACAGCGTGATCGATACCTGCCCTTGCCCAATGCCGGCTTCACCCTGCTGGAACTGCTGGTGGTGCTGGTCATTCTGGGCCTGCTGGCCAGTCTGGTCGGCCCTCAGGTGCTGCGCCATGTGGGCACGTCCAAAACCCAGACCGCGGCGCTGCAGATCGAGGAGCTGAGCGCGGCGCTGGATCTTTACCGGCTGGAAGTGGGGGCTTACCCCAGCACCCAGCAGGGACTGGAGGCACTGGTCAGCCAACCCAGCGGTGCGAAAAACTGGAATGGTCCTTACCTGAAGAAGAAGGTGGTGCGCAAGGATCCCTGGGGTAACGACTACCACTATCAGTTCCCGGGTGATCACGGTGAGTATGACCTTTACTCGCTGGGTGCCGACGACCGCGAGGGCGGTGATGGGGAGAACCAGGATGTACGCAGCTGGGAGTAGTGCCAGGCCCGGTGTTCGCACTGACGGCATGACCCTGCTGGAACTGCTGGTGGTGCTGGTGATCGCTTCGCTGATGTTGGCGCTGGTGGCGCCGAACATCGGCAATGTATTACCGGGCAGTGAACTGAAGAGCTTTGCCCGCCAGAGCGCCGCCATGTTGCGTGAATTGAGGAGTGAAGCGGTCAGCCAGAGTCGCAATCGGCGTCTGTCGCTGGATCAGGAAGAACGGCGGTTTCGTTCCGGTAAGGAAGCGCTGGCTCTCTGGCCGGAAGGTGTCGAGGTACAGCTGGAACAGGGTGAGGTTCCCGACTTCCTCAAAACGCCCTTTGAAGATGACAAGGCGCTGGTGTTTTTCCCGGATGGCAGCAGCAATGGGGGCGCCCTTAGCCTGAGTTCCGAGTCTGCCGGGCACTACATGATCCGCGTCGAAGCATTGAACGGAAAGGTCTGGATCGATGGATAGTGCTCGGCTCGGCAGGAAGCAAGCGGGTTTTACCCTGCTGGAAGTACTGGTGGCCTTTGTGCTGCTGGCGATGATGCTGGGTGTCATCCTGAACCTGAACTCCAGGGCGCTGGATACCACCGCCCGTGCCAGTGACCGCCAGCTGGCGCTGATGCTGGCCCAGTCCGAACTGGACCGGACGCTGGCAGAACGGGAACTGCAACAGGGAACACGGCGGGGCCGTTTCGAAGATGAGCGATTCGAGTGGGAGTTGGAGATAAACCGCTTTGAGTTTCCGGACTCTGACCCTGGGCTGGACAGCGGTGCTCCTGAACCCTACGAAATTCTGATCAGTGTCAATTGGGACAGGAACCAGAGCCTAACCCTGCGGACGCTAAGGCTGGTACAGACGCAATGAACAGAATCCGACAATGCGGCTTTACGCTGGTGGAACTGCTGATCGCACTGGTGTTGACCGGCCTGATCATGTCGTTGCTGTTTGCCAGCCTGCGGATCAGTTCGCGTGCCTGGGACAGTGCTGACCGTCGGCAACAGGAGGTCGCTGAACAGTACCAGTTACAGCAGCTTCTACGGCGACTGGTAGGCAATGCTCAGGGAGAACGTATCCGCGTAGTGGATGGCGGGGTCCAGGTTGCTTTTAGGGGGCGTCGCGATGAGGTGGTTTTTGTGGCTCCGCGTTATGCCTCAAGCAGTGGCAGCGGGCTGCTCTGGTACCGGCTGAAGTTGAGCGAGGCCACGCCTGAACGGCCGCAGGCATTGGTACTGCAGACCTTGGCGTTCGAGAACGAACGCACGGTGGACTGGGACCGCCTGTTCGATCCGGACCCTGGTGTCGATGACGAAGGTGAATTGCTTCCGGAGCCTGAAGAGCATGTGCTGAGACTAACGGGTGATGCGGAATTGAGTTTCAGCTACCGCTACTTCGATTCTGACAACCCGGGTCAGACGCTGGATGAGTGGCTCGATCAGGGAACGCTGCCGTTGACGGTCGAACTGTCCCTGGAGCAGCAGCCGGAAAGCGATGAGGTGCCGACAAGGAGAGCAGATTTACTATCCAGTTGGGAGGCTCTGATCATTGCCATGCAGGAATACAGTTATGACATACGCAGTGATGGCTTCTGAGTCAGGCCGGCCGGTTGAGCTGGGAGTGGTGCTGGTCACGGTGCTCTGGGTGCTGGTGCTGCTTAGCTTGATCGCCACCAACCTGTCGTTCGGCGGACGCAGCTTTGCGCGGCAGACGCTGAATACCGAGCAGGGGGTAAAGGGCGCACTGGCTGCACAGGCTGGTATCACCTGGGCACAGTGGAGTCTGCTGCAGCCTTCCCCAACAGGAGAGGGGCAGGGCTACTGGCTTGCGGACGGAGTGATGCACCAGATGCAGGTCGGTGAGGCCGAGGTTAGCGTGGCGTTGTACGATGAAAGCGGCAAGCTTGATATCAACGCGGTCCCTACCGAGCTGCTGGATGCGCTGCTGGAGCCGGTTGTGGAGGAAAGCAGTGCACGCGCGGAGCTGGTCGCCGCGATAGAGGATTGGCGTGATACAGACGATCTGGTGCGCCTCAATGGAGCCGAAGAAGACGAATATCTTAAGGCAGGGCGGACTGAGGGGCCGGCCAACCGACCCTTCCGTGAGCTGAACGAACTGGCGGAGGTGTTGGGCATGACCGAACGGATTTACCGCCATATTCAGCCACACCTGACGGTAGCGACCCGTGCCCGGACATTGAACCCGCAGGTAGCGTCTTTCGAGGTGTTGATGACGCTGCCCAATGCCAGTGAGGGCGTTGTACAGCGTTATATTGAAGAGCGCCGCAGCGCCTGGGAGAGCGGGCTTCCGCTGCCGGAGCTGCCGTTTGACGCTACCCCCTATGTGGACGCTCGGCGAGCAGGGCAGTTCTATCTGGTGGTCACCGAAGCGAACATTGGCCCCTATACTCAAATACGTCAGGGCGCGCGCATCCAGAGGCGGGGCAACACGACACGCTTGCTGCGTGAGCAGATATTACTGCCCGATAAACAGGCGCCCGAGGAGACGGAGGGAGAGAGCTGATGAATACGGGATTTCAACAACTGGCTCAACAGTTGAGTGGCTCTATTACCCGTTTCTGGTACTGGTGGACCGGAGAGCTGTCGGCACTGATTCCGGACCGCTGGCGGCGACGTTTTGAAGGAGGAGAGCGAACAATCCGCTATGTATCTGGCGCCTTTGAAGTGCCTGAAAACGGCAGCCAGCGTCGTATCCCGCTGGATGCCTGTGCCAGTGACCCGGTGCTGGCAAACTGGCGCGGACAGAAAAGTGCTTCCAGTCGTCTGCTGGTGTTGATGCCCAGGGAAGATCTGTTGCACAAGGTAATTTCGTTGCCAGCCGCGACTGAGCCTCGCCTGCAAAGTGTGCTCGGCTTTGAACTGGACCGACACACCCCGTTCAGTACCGATCAGGCCAGCTTCGGCTTTAGGGTGATCAAGCGGGATAGAACCGCGCAGCGCATTGATGTGGAGCTGTTCACTCTGCCAAACACCAGGCGCCAGCAGATTATCGAGGGGCTGGCGCAGGCAGGGCTAAGCCCGGAGTGGATACTGCCAGAGGGCGCCGAACGTAATGCCCAGCAGCGCAGCACCCTGAGCCTGATGCCCGAGCAGGTACGTCCGCCTATGCGCCGAACGCTGCGCAGCCGGCCGGTACTGGTGGTACTGGTTCTGGCGCTGTTGACCGGCATCCTGTTTTTCAAGCGGGAGCAGCGTCTGCAGGAACTGGAGCTGGCTGTTGGCCCGTTGGAACAGGCGGCTGAAGAGGCCCGGGCGATTCGTAATGAAGTTGATACCCTGGAAGAGGGGGGGCGGTTCATTCTCGAACGGCGTAATGCGACACCTGCAACACTGGTTTTACTGGATGAACTGACCCGCCTGCTGCCCGATCATACCTGGTTGTCCCGATTTGAGCTGCAGCGGGGTGAGTTGAGGATTCAGGGTGAGTCCGCCAATGCTTCGTCATTGATCGGCCTGCTGGAAGAGTCCCCGTTACTGCAGGCCGCCAGCTTTACTTCGCCAGTAACCATCAACCCACGCTCACGCAAGGAACGCTTCAGCCTGAGGGCACAGCTTAGCCCGAGGGCGGGTGAGGAGATACTGCCATGAAACCACTGAAGCCTTCTCAAAGCAGAGCCCTGGCGGTTCTGTTGCTAGTGGTGGTTCTGCTGTTGCTGGTCCGAGTGCTGCTCTGGCCACTGTGGTTGAGCTTGAGCGATTACGGTGAGCGGATCGATTCGCTGGAAAATCGGATTGAAGTTTATCAACGCCTGATCGCTGGTGTGGATGCCGACCGCCAGCGTCTGGCTGAACTCCAGTCCAGTCTGCCCACTACGGACTGGTACCTTAGCGAAGCTACGCCTGCGTTGGCTGCGGCCAGTCTGCAGCAGTTGCTGCTGAGCCAGGTCAACCGAGCCGGCGGTCAGTTGATCAGTACCCAGATTATCAATACCAACGGGGACACTCCTCTACCGGCGATCTCCATTCAGGTACATATTCGTGGTGAACTGGATGAGCTTGTTGACCTGCTCTATACGCTGGAATCGAGCAAGCCCGTATTGTTTATCGATAACCTGACCGTACTGGCCAATCCCCGGCGTCAGGTATCGGCTCGAGCACAGCGGCGCACGCAACGGCAGAGCATTCCGGCGCTGGATATTCGTTTCGATCTTACCGGCTACACTGCAAGGGAGAGCTCCTGATGATGCACTTCAGAGAAGGGCTGGCCCCGATAGCGCTGTGCTCCATGCTTTGGGTCGGAGCACCCGTTCTGGCGCAGGAAACGGAGCTGCCGGAGACAGAGCCGTCACCGCCACAGCAAGAGGCCCAGGTGTTGGATACCCCAGCGCTAAATATGCCCTCAGGATTGCCGACACTGCCTCCTCGTGAAGCCTTCTCGGGAATCCTTGAGCGACCGCTGTTCAATGCTGACCGGCGGCCTGCGGTCGATGCAGGTGATGATCAGGCACTGACATCGGCCACGGAGTTGAGGGAACAGTGGAAACTGACAGGGATTGTGATGGTGGGTGATGAGGTGCGTGCGATGTTACAGCATCGTGACGGTGACCGGCATCTGACGATGATTCCGGGGATGCCACTGGATGCTACCTGGATGCTGGAAGAGATCAATCCTGACAGTGTGATTATGGGGAGCGGCGAAGAGCAGATCCGCCTTGAGTTGATGACCCCACGGGATACTAAGCCAGTGCTCACCGCCGAGAAGGGCGTGACCGAGCGCAGCGAACAAGGGAATACGGATGAACAGAGTAGACAGCCGGATACGCGGGAATCAGAGCCGCGTCGCTTACGCCAGAGTACGGAGGTCAGTGATGAGTAAGTTCCTGGAACACCCTGCCGTATCGGGTCTTGCACGTTTTCATCGATACCTGTGGTTTGGCCTCTGTGCACTGGGGCTCAGTGCCTGTGCGCTGCAGGACAGCCAGAACCCCAATGCGCTGGATAGCCCCTGGGGTCGCTCCAGTGAGTATCAGCCGGATACCCCTGCCGGGCCGGACGCACTGGCACGGCGTAGCCGCAGGACACAAACCAGCATGGAAAGCGGGCGTTTTGCCACTGAAGAAGGGCAGCAGGTGACCAGCACTGGACCAAGAATGGAAGTTTACAGCGGTAACGGGGTTTTCATTGATCTGACCGAGGGCGCGCCGGAGGTTCCGGTCGATGGTGACATCACCTTCAACTTCCAGGGCGCCGAGATCGGCGAGATCGTCAAAACCATTCTGGGCGACATCATGCAGGTCAATTACATCCTTGATGATAACGTGCGTGGCGTGGCCAACATGCAGACGGTGCGACCGGTCAATCGGGATGCGTTAATACCCACGCTGGAGAAGCTGCTGCAGGTAAACGGTGCAGCACTGGTGGATCAAGGTGACTATTACGAAGTCCTGCCGATCGATAGCATTAATGGGGGGACTGTCAGTCTCAAAGCCAGCCTCAGTGCCGATCGTGGCTACCAGCTGCTGGTTGTACCTCTGCGCTATATCAGTGCTCAGGAGATGGTCAAGATTCTGGAGCCAATGAAACCGCGACAGGGCCTCATGGAGGCCGATGCACGACGCAACATGATTACCCTGGCCGGTACTCAGGCCGAGTTGATTAACCTAAAAGAGACCATCAAAATTTTTGACGTGGACCAGCTGCAGGGCATGTCGGTTGGCCTGTTCCGCCTGCAGGCGGTCGAACCCGATTTGCTGATGACCGAGCTGGAGGTGATTTTTGGCGACTCTGCCGAAGGGCCTTTGGCGGGTGTGGTCCGCTTCCTGCCTATCGAGCGGCTGAATGCGCTGTTGGTGATCACGCCGCAGAAAAAATACCTGCGTGATGCCGGAGCCTGGATACGTCGTCTGGACCGTACCGAGGGTGCTCAGGGGCTGGGCATGTACGTTTACTATGTGCAGAACGGCCGGGCGGAAAACCTGGCCGAGATGCTGAGTGAGCTATTTGCAGGGCAAAGACGTAGCCAGGCCCAGCGTGACAGTGAATCGCCTCGGGCCAGCAGAGCCACTGCAACATCTGATGAGGGCGCTGCCGAAGGTGAAACCATTACCCGTGCGGAAGCGAGCAGCTCGGCCCCTGCCAGCCTGGATGTGGGTGATGTGGAGATCATCGCCGACAACGAGAACAATGCCCTGCTGATCATGGCGTCGCCCACGGATTACGACAAGGTTTACCGGGCGATCCAGAAGCTGGACGTGCTGCCGCTACAGGTACTGGTGGAAGCCACCATTGTGGAAGTGTCTCTGGAAGATGAACTGCGTTACGGCCTCAACTGGTTCTTCAAAAGCCATTTCGGCAATACCAGTAAGGGAGTGGGTACCATCGGCAGCTTCTCGCAGGCGGCAGCCGATGCGCTGAACACCGCCACCTTCGAGGTGTTCAAGGCTGGTCAGACCCGGGCATTGCTTAACCTGCTGGCTTCGGATTCACGTATCAACGTGGTCTCCTCGCCCTCGCTGATGGTGCTGGACAACCGTACCGCCGAGATCCGGGTGGGTGACCAGGTACCGATCCGGACGTCCTCTACCACCAATACCGCCAGCGATAACCTCAACACCACCAGCACCATCCAGTACCGGGATACCGGTGTGCTGCTGGAGGTGACACCCCGAGTCAATGCCGGCGGCATGGTGGTACTGGATATCACTCAGGAAGTAAACGACGTGGCCGAGGAAACCACCAGCTCCTCCATCGACTCGCCGACCATCACCCAGCGTCGCATCAACACCAGCGTGGCGGTGCAGAGCGGCGAAACCCTGGTGCTGGGGGGGCTTATTCGGGAGAACCGCAGCAACGGCAGCGAAGGTGTCCCTTACCTGCGCCATATGCCGGTGGTTGGCTGGGCTTTTGGCAGCCGAGGCAAGAGTATCAACCGCACTGAATTGGTGGTGATGATCACGCCTACAGCGGTAACCGACACTGCAGATGCCCGCGAAGTGACCCGGGAATACCAGAACAAGCTGCGTGGGCTGGATCTGCCGAATCGGTCATTGGATGAGCCGCAGAAGCACAATTAATCCATGGTGGCGGGGGTCTATGGCCTTCGCCTTGATCATTGCACAAGCGCTTTAATAGTCCCTTACGTTAGTGACGCTATTTGGTGTAACACCGGGGTTTGTAAGTTTCCAGATAACCCTGCGTTACAAAGGTGTAATGTTGTAAGTCATTTGAAATCAGTTAGTTACCCTCCCTGCGCTAAAAACCGTAAATCATAGGTTGTACAATCACGCGTCGTAAGCCCCCCACTCTTCACTCTTAATTCTTATAAATCAATGAGTTGAAAACTTGGCCTGAACCTTGCGTTTATCAGGGCACCTACGGCTTTGGCAAACGCATGGTGGAATATTCTGCCTGTGATCTTGCTGACCGTTTGTGTAGCGGGACAGACCGGGGAAATGCAATAGGAGGCCCTGCCTTTATTGATTCGGCCTGTTTCTGTCTGGAGCTAATCACAAGAAAACGGAAAATCTTCGAGCCAAAGCCGCTCGATCAGTCTCCGGGCCGCAAGCGGCGGCAAAACGCAATTGGCCATCCCCAAAGAGTGAGCGGGGTACGGCCAAGGGAGGTGAGACATGAAAATGTCTTTTTCTTGGAAGTTGCGACAGCTGGGACGAACGCTCATGTCGCCCTTGGTACTGGCGGCGGCTATGTCATTGGTAGCTGCGCCAGTTCTGGTATATGCCGTTCATGATGCAGATGTCTTCGAACTGGATACCCGTCCAGGGGTTGAAGGTGACCAAGATAAAAAAAATGACCCGCCACCACTTTTTGTGGGTGACGGTAACACTAAGGATGATGCCCAAGATGGGGAGGATTGGGAAAACGTTTATCTCGAAAATGACTCGTCATTTGCGCGGTCATTTGTCGAAGACACATTTGCCAACAATCCAATCGATGCCGCAGGTGTCGAAGTGTTCGTGCCCTTGAGAACCCCTGAAGTAAGCTTCTTTACCGGTGGTGGTTCAAAGGATACCAACGGTATTCAGGATGGCCCCTGGAAGTACAAGGTTGTGAAGGATCAGGTGCCAGACAAAAACGATATTGTGAATGCCTTTGCTGCAGCGTATGAGGATCCCAGTGATGGGCATACCCTCTTGTATTTTGGTCTGGACACCTTCTCGGTTAACGGTGATTCCAATGCGGGCTTCTGGTTCTTTCGGCAGCCTGTAGGACTCAATCCGCCAGTGGATGATACCGGTACTTTCAGCGGTGAACATAGTAATGGTGATATCTTTGTCGCTGTTGCCTACACCCAGGGGGGCAGAGTTGGTGACATTGATGTTTATGAGTGGCAGGGAGACGATGCCACAGGCTCATTAGTACTGATGTTTTCGGGCTTGGATTGTGCTGAAGTGGGTCCGGCTGATGGCGTCTGTGGTGTGATCAATAAACTCCTGCCTGGCGAGACCTTTGGTGAAGATCCGATCTTCGACTATGCCAATACTCTGGTCGCAAACAATCCAACTGATCCCACAAGCTACATGTATGAATCGGCTGCCTTTGTGGAATTTGGCCTGGATTATGATGAAGTTTTCGGACGTCCGATTGGCTGTTTCACGACGTTTCTTGCTGAAACACGCTCCTCTCAGTCCGAAACGGCACAGCTGAAGGATTTTGCCTTTGGTAATTTCCCGCTCTGTAGCATCGCCGTGGATAAAACGGGCGATCTGCTCAGTAAGGTGGGTGACCCAGTAAGTTACACCATCACTGTGGAAAACACCGGTAGAGCGACTCTTTACAAGCAGTCAATTACCGATACGGTATTGGGTGATCTCACTGACGGAACCAACGCATACATCGACAGCAGTGATTGTGGCGACAGCCTGGCTTCGAAAGAAACCTGTACGATCGAACTGACTCGCACTGTACAGGCCAGCGATCCCGACCCGCTTCCGAATACGGTAACGGTTGTCTATACGGAGTTTGCTGATCCTGCTTCACTGGAGTTCACAGCTGAAGATGATCATGAGGTCAACCTGTTCCAGCCTTCCTATGTGCTTGCCAAGTACTGCCCGGAAGGCGTGGATGCAAGCAACCCGTGGATCGTAGGTGTTGAGAAAGAATTCCGCTTCTCTATCGACAACACCAGCAGTGATGATTCTCCGAACCTGTTCCTGCAAACACTGACCGATGCACTCTTGGGTGACGCTGTCGTGAAAGCGGCTGCTGTAGCTGCCGGTGCCGGTGAACTGGCTTGGGATGATGCTACAGTGACATTTACGGTTCCGTATACACCGACAGCTGCAGATGCGGCAACCGGTTATGTGGTCAACTCCTTTGCCACTATGTATCAGCCGGATGGCTTCCCGAATGAGCTGGAGCAGGATGCTTCTACGGATCAATGTCCGGTCATCAAGCGTGACGCAGATATCCTGACAGAGGTTCATGCTGACCTTCTGGAAGATAATCCGGATGCAGGGCCTCATGTAGACGTGACCTTTGGTCAGGTACCGTCAACCACGCCTATCCATGATCATGCCTATGTCTCTGACGCAACGGCTGCTGCCAGCGGTGGTTCGATTGCTCCGATCACCCCGACCGGTGATCTGACTATTCGACTGTTTGCAGACGGTGCATGCCTGCAGAACGAGATCATTGGCGCAGGCCCGGATGGCCATGTCTACCCGTTGACACTGTCGCTTGCAGGGGGCGAGGCTGAAACCAACACCTTCGCTCTGCCGGTTGGCACACTGGGCTGGCTGGTCAGTTATGACGGTGATGGTGTGTTCAACAGTGTAAGCCACGCATGTGAGCCGATTACCGGCCTGCAACGTGATACGCAAACGGTGACCTACATCCACGAAGGCCAGCCGAATGCGTCGCACAGTTCTGATCCGGTCAGTATCGATATCCAGAACACCAGTGTTCAGGTCGGTACTGTGGTCCATGACTCGGCGTTGGTTAGCCAGTTGAACCCGATCGATAGCCTCGTACCGACAGGCTCAGTGGACTTCCTGTTCTTCGAAAGCCACGCTGCCTGCGAAAGCGCAGTTCAGGTTATTGCCAGCAGTGAAAACGCTGCGCTCGTGAATGGCTATGCTGAGTCTTCAGCCCATGAAATCACCGATATTGGCAGCGGTGAACTTGCTTACCAGGCGGTTTACGTGCCGGCAGATGAGAACTTTAACTCGTCCACCAGCGCCTGTGAGCTGCTTGATATCGAGCTGAACCCGTCAGCAATTACCACCGAGGTGCATGACGATCTGCACAACATCGTCAGCTACGACACCAATGGTGGTATCGAGATCCCTGTGGGTACAGTGATTCATGACTGGGCGGAAGTGACAGGTCTGGGCCTGGCTCCGTACGATCCAACAGGTACTGTTACTTTCGAACTCTACATGGGCCTTGCCTGTGAGGGTGAGCCTGTTAAGACAGTGTCTGCGGCCCTTAGGGCGGATGCTACTAATGATGCGAAAGCTATCGCGGAAACCCTGGATGCCGAGCCGCCTTTGTCGATCGTGACTATCTCTGGCGATGAGTTCTCCTTCATGGCCAGCTACGGTGGCGATGGTGTGTACGCGGCTTCTTCTGATAGCCGCTGCGAACCTGTGAAGGTTCAGAAGGCGCTGGAAGGCTGTACACCGGGGTACTGGAAGCAAACCCATCACTTCGGCAATTGGCTCGTGTATAACCCGTACCAGTACTACGATGAAGTATTTGGTGCCGGTCCACACATCACCTTGCTCGAAGCCTTGGAAAGCGGTGGCAATACCAACAGTGAAGCTCTGCTCCGACACAGTGTGGCGGCCTTGCTGAACTCTGTGGGTGACGTTGACTACGCTTATACTGAAGCTCAGATACTCCAGTGGGTAGAAGATGCCTGGAACGGTAGTGAAGATGACCGCCAGGCTCTGCACTACAAGTTGGCTGAAGCGAATGAACGCGACTGCCCGCTGTCTCGTGCGGAGTACCTGTTCTGATCTGTTGAAGGCGTTCAAGGATGACACCTGAGCGGAAGAAAAAAAGGGCGATGCCGAAAGGCACCGCCCTTTTTCAACTCATGTTCCTGTACGCGTCGTTAAGTGCCGTTATCACGAGGTCATCCCTGTCTCGGCTTCCTAATCTCTCTGGCCCGATCCATGAGTGTGGCAGTGGAATTACTTGTTTGGCCCTTTGCCTTTGTTACCTCCACTCCCGTTGCTGCTATCCTGCGGTGCTTCGGTGATAATGACCGTGGCGGTCGCACTCAGGTTACCGTCACTAATGCGGTAGCCGAAGCTGTCGCCCTTTCTGAAGTTCTTCGCTGGCGTAAATGTCAGGGTGCCATCGGCGTTGATCCTGACGGCACCTTTTGCCGGCTGTGATACAGAGGTGATTTGGATCCTGTCACCATCGGGATCGTAATCGTTACCGAGTACGGTGATGGTCACAGAGCTGCTTCCATCGCTGGTTGCATTGTCGTCGAGTGCTACAGGCGCGCTGTTGGTACTGGCGGCAGTGACATTGACGCTGACAGTCGCGGTATCGCTGCCGCCCTTACCGTCTGATACGGAATAGTTGAAGGTCTCGGTACCGGTAAAGCCATTAGCTGGTGTAAAGCGGATCGCTCCGGTGCTGGTGATGGTCGCGCTGCCGTTTACGCCGCTGATGGAGCTGATCGAGAGGCTGTCACCGTCGGCATCGCTGTCGTTGGACAGCACATCAATGGTCACAGCCGTATTCTCTGTGGTGCTCGCAGTATCATTCGTTGCCACGGGGGCTGTATTAACGGCTTCCGGGTTATCAACTACGTAGGTCACTGATCCGCTGGTGCTATAGGTGCCGTTAGCTGCGGCTGCGTTGATGGTGTAGAAGCCGTTGCTGCTGCCTGCTGCAGATGTCACGCTCAGTGTTGTACTGACGCTTTCGCCAGGAGCAGCAGAGAGGCTGGAATTGGCCAGGCTCAGGTTCCAGCCGGAAGGTCCACTCTTGCTCAGGTTGAAGCTGCTGCTGCTGCAGCCGGTGCTGTCATTATTGGTGACGGTGACGCCGTAGTTCACAGTGGTACCTGAGGTGACCCAGTTACTTTGTGCCGGGCTGAAAGCTATGCTCGGGTTGGTGCGTGTGCAGGTCGGTACGGTTGGTGCTTCACCATCGAGACTGATATCGACAACAGCCTTGGTACTATCGGTGGATACGGTTGTGATGCTGAAGCCACCATCCGGGCCATTAAATGTCTCACCAACCACCAGTGCGGGGTCTCTCGGGTAGAGCATTGTGGTGTCTGGAGTCATATCCAGCAGCCAGTCTGTGCCCGAGCCATAGACTGCGTGGATCACGACACCATTAGTAACATTTTCAGGATAAACAAGGCTACTGGTATAGCTCTTACCCAGAATGCTGTCATAACCAATGGGCTGGCGAAATTCTATGTAGTACCAAGTACTTATACCGGTGTCCGGGTTGGTGCTTTTCAGCACCTTCAGTGCCTTCGGTCGGCTGCTGGAGGATTGGCTCGACATGACATCGATTTCGTAGCGGCCACTTGACGTAATCTCGGTAATATCGGGTGAGCTTCCGTACTCTAGCCATCCCAGTACCTCTTTTTTGCCCGCATTGAAGTGAGCGGAAGGGGAGTCGCCCATCACATCGACCGTATTGCCATATTCTGCTTGGTTGCAGTTTGTCCATTTCTCGTTGCCCCAGGCTGTACTGGGGCTGCCGGAGCCGATGCTGCTACCGTCGCTGCAGTACAGCGAGTGCGCGTGGGTCAGGCCGAAGTTGTGGCCTAGTTCGTGCGCAGTGGTCTTCAGCTTCAGGCTACCATTGATGGAAGTACGCGTACCACCCACCTGGGCCGCGCCGCTGAAACCGCAATTTACGGCCGGGAAGACGTAAACCAGGCGGTCGTATGTGCTGATGTCATAGCCTGCTTTTTGAGCAACGGCATCCGCGGCATCCCAAAGATAAGTGCCGTAACAGACCGAGGAGTCGGTGGAGCTGATTGGCATGGTCATCCAGGACGTGACATCGCCAGCCAGCCAGCTTTGCCCGTAGGAGTTTTCCTTGTAGTAGTCACTGACCTGGTTGAACACCAGGTCCTGAGCGAACGCACGTGTGTAAGGCTCTTCTTTCCTGTCCTGAAAGTTCACCAGCATGACCAGAGTCTTCACTTCACCGAGGGAGTCGTTAGCGATGCTGCTGAGTGTGTTGTTGACGCTGCCATCGGCACCTGCGTAGGCAACCGGGTACTCGTCATCATTTTCACCACCGACGACGACCGAACCATTGATGGCGGGGACGTTACCCTTTGGGATCAGCAGCCCGTATGCAGATATTTCGCTTCCAAACGGAAATGACGGGGCTTTGCCTGCGAAATGAAGTTCGAAACGCTCGCCAAACGGCGTTTTCAGTTCATGCTTCAGGCGTGACATTTCAGGCTTTTCGAAATTGTCCAGGTAGGTCGATTCCAGTTCACCTTCCAGCTCAAGCTTCTGCTCTAGTTTCTCCAGTACTTCCGCCGGCATGCCTATTTGTTTCTCTTCCGGAATGGCCGCACCCAGTACAGCAGCAGGATTGCTTTCCATCAGCTCAAGCAGGAATGTACGGCGCTCTTCTGCCTTGGCAACCAACTGTTCCAATGCACGTGACTTGTCAGCACCTTTTGATTTGGCCCACTGCTTCTGCAAAGCCATCAGGGCCTGGGTGTGATCGAAGGCTTTCTGGCGAGCTTCTGCTGCCTTGGCGTTGGGCGCGGTAACAGCTGCATTGCCATGCTGGTGGGCATGATCTGCCGCTGCAAGGGCGGGCAGGGTGGTGAAGCCAAGTGCCGCGGTGATACCGGCGGTTATCAGTGAGCGAGCAAAAGTGCGGGGAGCTAGGCTCATGGATCTCTCCTGAATAGTGATAATCGGAGTGATCCTCCAGCGGCGGCAAGGGGCGCGTCTCTACTTCGGTAGTCCGGCCGGCCTTATTGGTACAAGCAAGGTTTTGCACCCAGGCTCCGTGACTTTGCGCCACCCGCTTATGCGAGCTTTGCCTTTTCGGTAGAGGATCAGTAATTCTTTTGTTCAACAGCCACTGCAGTTGGGCGGCGGCTTTTTTCTCTGCCCGGGTCAGTCAGCGGATAATGCGTTAATGTTTCATTAATAAAACAATTCTTCTTCAGTGTTACTTCCATGAACTGGAATGGTGTTATTTCAATGAGATAACGCGGTTTAAAGCTTGACTGTTTGTATAGGGCAGTTGTCAGCTTTTGTTCGAGGGGATAATAACAAGGCGTAACTGTCGAGTTAAGGGGGGATTTTATGTTAAGGTTTCATACATAAATAAAAGTTGAAACGCTGGCGTTACATAAACATATTTGAAAAGTGAATTTTTGTTAATTTGGTGAAACAAATATTATTGAAACTATCAAAAAATCACTGTTTTTGTCTTTTGTGAAAGACGTGTCTTTAACTATTTTGTTTCATTTTATGAACACATCGCATGAAAAATCGAGGCTGAAAATGGCTTAGATTATTTTGTTATATGTCTTTTCATGGTGTTCCTCACAGCATTCGTACACTTGCTGGACTATCCTTAGGTAGACCCGGCTGGCTGGGTATAGCAGGCGATAATGGGTGTTTCGAACCACTAACAGTCTCTTGGAAAACCTTACCGGATCTGCCCTGGCCAAGCTCTGTTTACAAAGTGATATGTAGGGAGTGGAAAGATGAATCTGCCAGCTTTGACTTCACGTATCTTCCTGAGAGCCCTTGGGTGCTTGGCTGCTGGAGTGCTGATGTTTATGCCGCCTGCTCAAGCAGATGAAGTATCAGAACCGGACCCGGCACTGGTCGAGCAGGTCAAAGCGGCCGTCATGCAGGAATTGAAGGACAGCGACTTTCTGCAGAAGGAGGTCGATGCTGGAATTGAGGCATATGTTGCCCGTGAAAGAGAAGCCCGTGCGAGAGCTCAACAGCAAGCCCGTCTTGAACAGGAAAGGCTTGCGGCCGAAAATTTACAGAATGTGCGGCGTTATACGGAGGGACGAGATCACCTCTATGGTGACCCGAAAGCCGCAATTACCCTGATTGAATACTCGGATTTTGAATGCCCCTACTGCAAGCGCTTTCACGCTACCCCCAAGAAGCTGGTAGAGCAGTTCGATGGCCAGCTCAACTGGGTCTATCGGCACTTCCCGCTTAGCTTTCATAACCCCGGAGCACAGAAGCAGGCGGAAGCCTCAGAGTGCATCTCTGAGCTGGGTGGTGATGAAGCCTTTTGGAGGTTTACAGACACCATTTATCAGCGCACTCGTTCCGGTGGGCGGGGCTTTCCTCTGAATCAGTTGGTTCCACTTGCCGAGGAGCTTGGGCTGGATGGAGCATCATTCCAGCAGTGTCTCGACAGTGGCAAATATGCCGAGCGGGTTCAGGAAGAGTTGATGGAAGGTAAAAAGCTGGGGATTACCGGTACCCCTGGCAGTGTTCTGGTGAACAATGTAACCGGACAGGCTGTTCTCAAAGTAGGGGCTCTGCCGGTGAGGGTATTTGAAGGTGAAATAAAGAAAATGCTATCTGAATCAACAGACACAGTCTCAGAGTCCACCCAGTAAGGTCTGCTTCTTCGATAAATTGTGCTTATTAACAGTGTGTGTTGAACGCACGGAATGAGTAAACGCCTGAGCACACCTGAAACATGAAGCCGTACGCTGGCAAATTCAGGTTCAGAAACACTAGGGTTTCTGAACCTGATGCGTAGATCTGGGTGTATGTTTCACCGCGCTGCCGTAGGGTGACACAATGAAAACATTGTATTTTCATAGGGTTACCATGCCATGAGGCGTTATTGTACGGCCTTGTTAACGAGTCCTTTCGTAACCAAATCGCCCCTTTTCTGATTATCTCAATACTTTCAATGGCTTATTATTTTGGCACAACCCTTGCCTCTAGGTAGGCAGCAGGATTGGGTACGGCTTTTGCCGCGTCTGAAACTGAAGGGGAGCGCCGGACTGCCATACCGCACTTTGTGTGTTCCCGTCGAAGGCAGCTTCTGCTCTGGTCACCGTATTGTCGGGAAAATCGTTATACGGCAATCAGCGAAATGGGCATTGGGACAGATTGAAGCCGCCGGATTCAGGGAGAGGAAACTAACCACCTGAAATCAAGGTACTTGATCCGCAAAGCAATACATGAGGCCTGATTTCGTTTCTAGCTACCACAGCATAAGGTTGGGGTGGCTTCGGAGGTGGAACATGCAAACGTTCGAGCTGTGTAAAAAGCTCCCGGCATTGTTGTTGGGAGCTGTTCTTGGTGCGGCATCGTTAAATGCGATAGCCGCGGATGAATTCCCTTACGAGGTTGATGGTGACAGTGCAGACAGTACTGCACCTGGTCCTGGAGCAGGGCCGGGCTCGCCGGGTGACTATGGTGATGGTATTTACGTCATGTCACCGCCTTCTGGTGAGGATGCCGATACCGTTTTCCTGCAGGAATGTGCGAAGGCAGCGGGGGATATCAGGCTGCCACTCAACGAGCCTGCAACCTCCAAGTACATAACAGAATGTGGCGCTGGTTGGGCCGGTGGGTTATTCAATACAGATTATGACCCCAATTCCGACTCAGCAACTAACGCATTCGAACAGGTATTTTACAGCGATAGCATGGAGGCTGACTGGACTCACCATAAAACCGACAACAAGGATGAGCGGCCAATCGGTGGTGCACCGGGCCTGGGTATGGGCGTTGGTGGCGACTCCAACACCTGGGAGTGTGTTCGAAAGTCGAACGTCACCAACAAACTGGACCTTAAGGAAGGTGTTGTTGCCTTCTACACTGATGCTATTGGCAATATCCATGCGCATGCTGCAGGTTCCCGCGACAGTAATGATGGTGAAGCGAACCTCGGGGTTTGGTATCTGAAAGATGATAATGTCGGTTGTGTTTCAAGCGGATCGGCAACGGCCTTTACCGGTACGCACCTTGACGGTGACTTGCTGGTGGTATCTGAGTTCAGCCAGGGTGGTGTAGTCGCAACCGTAAACGTATTCCGTTGGACTGACGGTGGCGACGGTATCCCCGAAAGTGGTGATGAAACCTTGCCGTTAATCTTTAGCGGGGCCAACTGCTCAGGCGCGCACGCTACCAGTGCAGCCTGCGGTGAGAACAACGAGGGCTTTAGCATCTTTCCTGCCTGGCAACCGGAAACCAGTGACTCCAATGCTACGGGCAAGGGTGGTAAGCCGCTGATTGGTGAGCTGCCGACGAACCAGTGGTCTGAAAACGTGGCGCAGATCATCGCTGCCGGTTCTGGTGAGTGCTTCGCCAAGGTGCTTGTCGAAACTCGTTCATCTACTTCGCTGTCTGCATCATTGCATGACTATGCGATCTTTGATGTGGATATCTGCGGTAGTGTGACTATCGAGAAGGTAACACTGGGTGATACCGGTACCTTTACCATTGAGACGACTACCCTTCAGGGTGGCAACTTTGATTTGACCACTACCGCCGTAAATACCCCCGCCAGTAAATCCTTTACTGATGTGGTGGCCGGTGATTATGACGCTACCGAAACTGTCCCGGCAGGCTGGGAACTGATCGGTATGACCTGTAGTGGGGATACCGATGGTGGTTCGACCTATCCGGTCGTATCACCAGCTAGCCCGATAACGGCTGGTAACCCAGGTACCTTCAATATTGATCTGGATATTGGCGAGAATATTACCTGTCGGTTCACCAACCAGGCGCTGGGTGAGGTTGCTGCTGTCAAGGATATCGTCAACGCTTGCGCTGATCCCGATGGAGGCCTGTTTACCCTGAGACTTGATGGCGTTGCCAAGGCTGAAAATGTCGGTGATGGCGGAGGGTTCGGACCTTTGCAGGTAACACCGGGAACCTACACCATTGATGAGATTGCCGGAACAGCTACTGACTTGGCTGACTATACCAGCAGTGTTACCGGGGATTGTGTCGATGCGGCTGGTACCTCCAGCACCGTCGATGTGGGTACGGGTGAGAGCAAGTCTTGTACAATCATCAACGTACGCAGGCCGACTGTTACGGTCAACAAGGAAGTTACCGGTGGCAGCCTGGCAACCTTTGACCTGCTTATCGATGACGGTAATGACGGGGTGGATTATGAGACCGAGGCCCAGGGAGATGGCGGCACCACAGGTGCTGTGAATATCACAACCGTGCTTTCGGGCTCTGGTGCAACTACCACTTACGGGCCGGTACTGGTTGGTGAGACTGTCGCTAATGGTCCGGGAAACACCGCCATTGGCCCAATCAGTGGGTTCCAGTCCTACTGGAGCTGCGACGATACCGGTGCAACTCAAGGTTCAGGCACCAGCGTGACAATCCCATCACTGTTACCAGGTGAACATGTAACCTGTACGGTTACTAACATCCCTGTTGCTGCAGCTGCCTGTACTCCGGGTAGTTAAGAAGTGGTTGCTATGGGCAATCAACAGTACTGAAACTGCGGCGGCCATAAGGCCGCCGCTTTTTTGTCGCCAGAAAATATTCGTCATATTTGAAATGGCGGCCTAGTCTTTAGTGGGAGTGGTGGCTGGCTTTGTTCCTGACAGATAAACAGGGGGAACTTATGAGCATACCGGGAGGTTCGATCACAGGAGCCCCTTTGCTTTTGGGGGCTACATGGCTGGTACTGATGTTGATGTATAGCCCTCTGGCTTCAGCTGAGCCTGAAAATGAAAGCGAGCTGCAAGCCGTTCACGCAGAGTTGAAGGCATTACGGGAGGAGCAAAATGCTGTTAGGGAGGAGCTGGTTCAGCTCAAGAAGATGTTGATGGAGTTGCAAAAGACTGACAGTAGCCAGGCAAAATCAGTAACACCGCCGGTGACCCCTTCATTGCCGATGGAGATGATGATTAGTGGCTCTCCATACCTGGGCAGTAAGGATGCGCCAGTGGTTCTGATCGAATTCACAGACTATCAATGCCCATTCTGCCGGCGGCATTTCGAGCAGACTCACCCGCGCCTGATAACAGAGCTTGTTGATACCGGAAAACTCAGGATCGTCATGAAAGAGTTTCCGATACAGAAGCTGCATCCTTTGGCGCCTAGAGTATCGATGGCAGCACAGTGCGCAGACGAACAGCAAAAATATTGGCCGATGCATGATCTGCTGTTTCAAAACCAGACCCGTGTTTCGATGGGTGATCTAAAAGCGTTTGCGGCCTCAGTCGGTATCGATACGGCTCGTTTTGTAACATGCATGGAAGAGGGGAGAGCGGCATCCCGGATTCGGTCCGACTTTGACCTTGGGGTGTCAGCCGGCGTGCGCGGGACGCCTTTCTTTTTTATCGGGGCACTGGATCCTGCAAACCCCGGGACTGTCAGGGTCGAACGCTACCTTTACGGTGCTCAACCATTTGATGCCTTTGCGAGAGAAATACAGTTCTTTTTGAACCGTTAACTAGCCAGCGTCAAAACAGGTAAACGCGGGAGCAGCCCGGAGGCTGATCCCGCGCCTATGCTGGTGGGTCAGGACTTCTTGCCTTTACCGTTGCCGTTGCTCGAGTTACCTGTGCTGCCGGTATTATCGGAAACGGAATCCAGCGAGATGGTCACCGTTGCTGTCGAATTCAGTTTGCCATCTGTCACGGTGTAACTGAAGGAATCATCAGACTTGAAGCTTTTGGCTGGTGTGTAGGTTAGTGTACCGTTCGCATTAATGCTGACACTGCCTTTGGACGCCCCAGATACTGTGGCAACACTCAGTTCGTCGCCATTGGGATCGCTGTCATTGCTCAGTACCGCGATGGTGACAGGTGTTCCCTTTGCCACAAGCGCACTGTCGTCGTTGGCAACAGGTGCTTCATTTGCCACTGAAGCATTGACCGTGACGCTCACGCTGGCGCTGGCACTCGCGCCCTGACCATCGGTAATGGTGTAGACAAAGGTTTCAGTACCGCTGAACCCGCTGGCTGGTGTAAAGCTGATCGAGCCGTCCAGATTGATGTTTGCGGTTCCGTTTACACCACTCAATGACTGTACAGTCAGGCTGTCTCCATCCGGGTCAGAGTCATTCGCAAGCACACTGATCACAACGGTAGTACCCTGTGTCGTTTGAGCGCTGTCATTCTGGGCTACCGGAGCACTGTTGGCTGGCTGAGATGCAACCACATAGGTAACAGTTCCAGTCGCTTCGTTGTTGCCGCCTGCGACGTTCACGGGGATATCGTAAAAACCGTCCGCCGCGGTTGATGCCGAGGTGACCGTGAAGCTGGTGCTGGCGGTCTCACCTGGCGCCAGGCTAAGAGACTGGCTTGCCCAGGACAGTCCCCAGCCGGTCGGTACTGCACTGTTCAGGCTATAGGTTGTCGCGGAACAAGCCTGACTGTTATTGTTTGATACAGTGACTAAGTAATCGACAGCCGTGCCTGGCGCGACCCAGTCGCTGCTATTGGGCGTCAGACTGATTGTCGGTGATGCCTCCAGGCATTCCTGAGGCCCTACGGTCACGGATACATTGGCCTGGGTGCTATCCACCCAGTTGGTAGTGATTTCAATGCCGGCGTTTGCGTCTACGAAGGAGCGACCAGCCTCAAGCGCGGGGTCAATGAAGTCGTAATAGCTCCCGGCAATGCTCTCAGGTGTCATATCCAACAGACGACTGCTGTCCCAAACTGACAGGTTGCCACGGTTGACCAATACACCATTCATAACATTTGCGGCATCAACCAACTCGCTTCCGGCTGAAATGTAGCTATCAAAGCCAACCGGCTGACGAAACTCGATGTAGTACCAGTTTTGCTGTCCTGTCGCAGCATCGGTGCCTTGCAGAACCTTGAGTGCCTTGATACCGCTAGTGCTGTCGGCATAAGGCGCGATGCTGTAGTCACCGCTGCTGCTGATGGTCAGCAGTTCCTGGTCATTCCAGCCCAGGCGCTCTTTTTGGAAGGCATTGAAGTGGCCTGTATAGGGGCTGCCCATAATGTCCAGGCGGTTGGCATAACCTGCGTTGTAACAGCTACCCTCGATCACATCGTTGCCACACTCCAGGCCACCAGAGTGCCCCAGGCCCAGGTTATGGCCCAGTTCATGTCCCGCAACATAGGGTGTCGCTGAACCGTTCAGCCATGCCCAGGAGTTGTAGCCGCCCACGGTTCCAAGGCCGGTCCAGCCACAGGCATTTTTGGGGAAGGCGTAGACCAGTCGGCGGTAGGCCGACGTATCAATACCGGCCGCAGTAGCGGCCTCGTTTGCAGCAGTTGCCAGTGCCCACTGGTCACAGGTTGTGCTGCTGATCGGCAGAGTGAACCAGCCGGCGACGTCGCCATTTAGCCAGGTTTTACCCTTGGAGTTTTCGAGGTAAAACTCATTGGTGGTGCCAAAGACCACATCCCGAACCTGCTCCTTGGTCCAGGGTTGCTCGGCTTTATCCTGGAAATTGACCATCATTACCAGAACCTTCTGCTCGCCATATGTATAGGCGCCTGCAGGAGGAGGTGTGCTGCTGGTACTGTCCGCTGTACAGCATTCGGCAGTAACAACGGATTCATCAGCAGCAACCAAAGCACCATCTGAGCCGTCACCAGCGGCGGCAAGCAAAATGCCATCGATTGATACAGTTTCACCGCTATGTAATTCGGTCTGCTTACCCGCTGTACGCAGCTCGAAACGTTCGCCGAAGGGAGTTTTCACAAAACGGCGCAGCTGGTGCGAACCATCCGCGTAGTCTTCGAAGAATACTTCCGACTCGCCGGTAATTTCGATTCTTTGTTCCAGACGCTCAGCAATCTCTTGCGGCATCCCCAGCTGATTGGTATCGGGGATGGCGACTCGCAGAACTTCTTCAGGATGTGATTTGGCAAGATCGAGTAAGAAAGCACGGCGTTCTTCCGCCTTGGCTTTCAGCTGTTCCAATGCGCGTGACTTATCGGCTCCCTTTGCATTGGCCCACTGCTTCTGCAGAGCCATCAGTGCCTGGGTGTGGTCGTAGGCTTTCTGACGGGCTTCGGCAGCAGTGGTTGACACTGCAGAAGTAACAGCCTGTGCGTGCTGATGTGCAAGGTCTGCTGCTGCGGAGGCGGGCAGGGAGGTGAAGCTTAGTGCCGTGGCGATACCAGCGGTCATCAATGAGCGAGCAAAAGTGTGCCGATCAAGGCGCATGGATCTCTCCTGAATATTGATAGTCGGAGTGATCCTCCAGCGGCGACAAGGGCGCGTCTCTACTTCGGTAGTTCGGCTAGCCTTTCCGGTACAAGCGATGCTTTGTAACCATCCGGCCCCGTAACTTTGCGCCACCCGTTTATACGGGCTTTGCCTTTTCGGTAGAGGATCAGGAATTCATGTTTTTACAGTCATGGCGACGCGTCATGACCGCTTTTAATATGCCTTGAAAACCCTGCAGTATTGGGATTAAGGCTTCATTCAGAACAACACTGTATGGCTATCTTTACAGCCATGGTGAGATAAGTGTTATTTCTGTGAAATACTCAACTTGGTGGCAGAGAATATGTATAAGGCCTGGAGCATTTCTCGTCGAAGGTAATAATAACAAGCTGAATACTCTGCGTTAAGGGGGATGGTTTTTGTTAATTATTCTTACACTCATATAAAATGGTTCATTTAAGTTACAGTAAAACTTCCTATGATGTTATTTGTTAAATTATTGAAACATAAATTACTGTTTATTTGGAGGCTGGTTGGTTTTTGGTTGGTTTTTGGTAACAGTTAAGAAATAAAAGTGTATCGATGAATTTACAAAATTCTTCAAAGCTGTCTCTGATTTTTTTAGAATTTTTTGTTATAGATTGTTAGTCCAGAGTGGCTGAAGGGGGCATTGCCCAGCCAAAGAGGTACCTAGGGAACCTGTGATTAAGTTCCAATTTCCGTGACTACCAGCAATCACCGCAACTGAGCCTAATTTAGGCGTTACTATCCTGTACTTGTCCATCGACGAGCAGCCTTTTCAGGCACTTCAGACGGATTAACCCTGCGCTCGCAACATCTGATCTACACGCACGACATTCGCCAATGCAAATAGCATCGCCAACTTGCCGTCGTTTTTCATCAGTCCGCGATAACGTGCTTTCACAAAACCAAACTGGCACTTGATGATCCGGAAGGGATGCTCCACTTTTGCCCGCACACTCGCCTTGAGATATTCGGTACGGATTCTGACTTTGTTGATGCGGGGATGCTTTTTCAGAGCTTGGAGTGTCCCCCGGTCTTTCTGCGATGTGCCAATCAGCTCGAACATGCTTCAACTCATCCCGTTTCTCCGCGCCACGGTATCCCGCGTCCGCGAAGATGAAGGCCTCATCACCATGCAGTACATGACCGGCCTGATTAAGATCGTGCTCATGAGCCGCTGTCGTCGTGAAACTGTGAGTGACTCCGGTTCGCGCATCAACACCGATATGCGCCTTCATTCCAAAGTGCCATTCATTGCTTTTCTTGGTCTGATGCATCTCCGGATCACGCTCGCCGGCTTTGTTTTTGGTCGAACTCGGAGCCTCAATAATGGTGGCGTCAATCAGCGAACCTTCTTTGAGCAGGACACCGGCTTCCGATAGCAACTGGTTCACCTCTTCAAAAATCTGGCGAGCTAAACCGTGCTGTTCCAGCAGGTGCCGAAACTTCAGAATGGTGGAGTGATCAGGTATCGCCTTGTCCAGTGACAGGCCCGCAAAGAGTCGCATGGATGCGATCTCGTACAGTGCATCTTCCATGGCTGGATCACTCAGGTTGTACCACTGCTGCATACAGTGAATCCGAAGCATCGTGGACAACGGGTACGGTCGGCGACCGTTGCCTGCTTTGGGGTAATGAGGTTCGATAACCGCTTCGAGACGGGCCCATGGGATTAGCTTATCCATCCGCCCCAGAAACTTCTCCTTACGAGTCTGACGGCGTTTGTTGCTGAACTCGCTGTCAGCAAAGGTGAGCTGCTGATCCATCCAACTATCCTCAATGTGCCTGAGCAGGGGATTGTCTCATGCGGGGGACTTGTTCACATGTTCCCTAGATCTCTCTTTTCCTATCGGCAGTAACAGGGTTTTCTGGCTGTTACGCATCCTGAAATCGTCCTGATACTCAATAGCGAACGATTCTGGTGGCGTTCCTGGTTTGCGCTGGCAATGCAATATTTCTTCAAGGGGCGCCTGTCTGAATGAACTTGCTAACGGCCTTTTGATAGACCAGATGATCTATTTCATAACCCTGTATTTGATCTTCAGGGTGTACCGAGTAGCGATGTGATCTCGTGCTTTCGGTAAGACTTCCTGATCGTTCGCTCCACTCCAACACGTTTCAGAATCTGGACAAACTCCAGCAGGGCAAAGCGTGAACTGCGTTTCGCCTGTTTTCCTTTTGTATCATTGCTGTACACAGGGTAGCTCAGGGTATTCCTGATCCAATTTCAGCGAATGATTAGACATGATCTGAACACTGATCCCGCCTCTCGTTTCAGACGGTTAACAAAAATACACCTTCAAAGTCGCTTCGACTCAATTAAGTTCTATATAAATCAATTGGATATGAGGGTGGCACGTCTATTGCCTAGATCAGATTACAGCTGCGTATAGCAGGATCCAAAAGCATGGACATGAGACACATGGATATGGCAGCTGTTCGCAGCAGGTAACTCTTTGCAGAGTGGATAGCGAGGGAGCAACGCCAAATGCATATCGATCATCAACCGAGTGTGGGAATCGGACACAGCAAGAGGCATTCGCTACTGGCAAGGTTCTTCAATGTTTCATTGTGGGATCTCATTGGATGTGCTCTAGCCTGTATTTTGGCTGGCTACTTGCTTGCGTTGCACCTGGGGTTGAGCGGTACGTTCGAAAAGCCTGACAAGACCGAGTTGATTGAGGACCGGAAGGGATTACAAGCCTTGCCTGGTTCAGCATCTGGCCCCGGTTCTCAGCCCGCTTCAGAGGGTTTGGATCAACAGGCTTATCAACAGATTACCCGCCTGCAAAATCAAAAAATTGGCGAGTCTCCTGAGCAACTGCTCAATCGACTGGCGTCCTATCAGGGGTTGTCACTTTGGGGTATCTCGGATCTGGAGGTTAGTCGCTTTCAGGATGATCTGGATCGTTTGAGGGCGTTGGGAGTGTCTGCTTTACCTGCCATCAGTGCCTATTTAATGGACAGCAGTGATGTGGACTTTAACTCGATGGGGCTGGCATCGCGTTTTGGTTATCCAACCCTGCGTCTGGCGCTTTTTTCCGTGCTGCATGATCTTGGTGGAAACCAGGTAGAAAACATCTTGTATCGAGAGCTAAAGGTAACGCAAAAGCCGCATGAGATCGAAGTAATTGGCCGATTTTTAGAGGATTATTCTCCTGGTTTATATGCCTCAGAGATTCTAAGGTCTGCGCGTGAAAGTTTTGACTATACGAAGAAGAACGGAAATTCTGACGTTGATTTGGGGCCTCTTTTCCAAGTGTTTAGTCAGTATGGTGATGCCAGGATGGCCGATGATCTGGAGGATATTTCGCAACTTAGATGGGGTAAATATGGTGCTCTAACCCTGTCTAACTTGCCTGATGGAACGGGGCTTCCCGTGTTGGGAAGGTGGGTTTATCAGGAACCTAAGGGTAATGTGAGTTCCGAGTTCTCACTTCTGGTATTGGCACAGTCTTCCGAGTATCCGGTCGCGCAGGAAATTCTGGTTGATAGTGTTTCGGATGGCCTGATACCGGATTCAAAGTGGGCTCAAATTTCTCAGTTAATTGAAGGTAAATATCATTTTCAATTTGAGCCACCAGATGAGGGGCTTATAAGCGCAATAAGAAGTAATACCAGTTATTACATTACGTCTTCTACAAAATATACAGCAAAGACCCCAGGAGGAGGACAGATTGTTTACGGAATTAGAACCGGCTCATCGACATTGAGTTCAGAGCAAATACGCCTTCGCCTGGATCTTGTTGATGTTTTGAGAACGAAAGTTGAAAGCGATATAGGACGTGAAGAATTGAATAGAGCCTATCAAACACTTATTCAATTGGAGCGTAAAGGGGACAGGTAGTATGCAGGAGGCTTGAAAGGTCCCGGCGTCATTTAATGCGGGATAAGTGAATAGCCTTATCAATGGAGGGGCTAAAGATGAAAGCAAATAGATTGAGGAGCACGATCGGTTGGTCTCTTATGGGGGCCATGATTCTTGTTCCATCAATAGCGTTGGCATCCAATTCCCAAACGCTGGGAATAAGTAATTTTGAAATCGACGATGATGCCAACTTTCTTGTTGATCACTCTTCGCCATCAATCGACTGGGAGTCCGGAGTTGGAGCGGGAGTCACCGTGTTTGCAGATGAGCCGACGGGCAGTGGTGACAATTCATTTAAGGGGGGGACCAAGGAGGACACCGTTGACCCCAATACGACAACCGGCAGCATTCCAAACAATAAAAGTGACTTGAAGCATTTTGGTTATTTTCAGGAAAATATTGATGAGACCCATGCTTACCTTCACCTGATGTGGACGCGTGTACAAGATCCATCAGGTACGACTTTGATGGATTTTGAGCTCAATAAAGGCGAGGAAGGACTTTACCCGGAAACATCTAACGGTGATCGGTTCCCAGTTCGTATGGCAGGTGACTTGCTGATCGAATACAAGCTGGCGCAAGGTGGTGTTATGCCGGAGTTGTTCTTGTATGAATGGCTTGTAGAGGCTGCCGACGGTGCATGCGAAGCCAGTAATAGCTATCCCTGCTGGGGGAATCGGACAAGCCTTGCCGGTAATGCGATAGGCTCGATTAACAGCTCTTCAGCAGACAGTGACGGAGTGCTGGATACGAATGGAAACTCATTAGGTACTCTTGATCCTTATACGTTCGGTGAAGCCAGCATCGACCTCTATGCCAGCGGGATTTTTACAGTCGGTGAGTGTGCATCCTTTGGTTATGCATCTTTGAAAAGTCGATCATCTGATAGTTTCAGTTCACAGATGAAGGACTATATAGAGTCCAAGCAGGTAAATATTTCTAACTGTGCAAATATTACGGTCAAGAAAATAGATGACTCTGATCCGGCTAGGGCATTGGATAAAGCGGAGTTTACGCTTTATTACGACCTTGGCGTTCAGGGTGAGTATGAGCCTGGCACGGATACAATGGTGCCTTCATCAGTAATCACCAATCCCGTTGAAACGGATGTAGAAGGTTTTGCCGAGTGGAAAGATGTATTTGCAGGATTCTATTGCGTTGTCGAGACCAAGGCGCCAACTGGTTATAGCAAAGCCGATCCAGATTGGTGGTGCTTTGAATTGACCGCTGATCAGAGCCAGTATCACGAGTTTGTTAACCCTCGGATTCCGGGCAAGATCAACATCGATAAGACCGATGAAACCGGTGTCTTGTTGGGTAATGGATGGGTCTTCACCCTCCATGAAGATAACGGAGGCACGCCAGGTGCGGCCACTGCATTCTCCTGCACCACAACGGCCGGTGAATGTACCATCCAAAATATCCTGCCACCGGGCACCTATTGTGTGGTTGAAACCACCAATCCGGAACCGACCAAGTACGGTGATGCCGATCCGCAATGTGGCAAGGATGTGACCCTGGGTGGAGAGCTGAGTCTGGTGTTCGTTAACCCGCGCAAACCGGGCAAGATCAACATCGACAAGAAAGATGAAACCGGTGCCTTGTTGGGTAATGGATGGGTCTTCACTCTCCATGAAGATAACGGAGGCACGCCGGGTGCGGCCACCGCATTCTCCTGCACCACAACGGCCGGTGAATGTACCATCGAAAATATCCTGCCGCCGGGCACCTATTGTGTGGTTGAAACCACCAATCCGGAACCGACCAAGTACGGTGATGCCGATCCGCAATGTGGCAAGGATGTGACCCTGGGTGGAGAGCTGAGTCTGGTGTTCGTTAACCCGCGCAAACCGGGCAAGATCAACATCGACAAGAAAGATGAAACCGGTGCCTTGTTGGGTAATGGATGGGTCTTCACTCTCCATGAAGATAACGGAGGCACGCCGGGTGCGGCCACTGCATTCTCCTGCACCACAACAGCAGGTGAATGTACCATCGAAAATATCCTGCCGCCGGGCACCTATTGTGTGGTTGAAACCACCAATCCGGAACCGACCAAGTACGGTGATGCCGATCCGCAATGTGGCAAGGATGTGACCCTGGGTGGAGAGCTGAGCCTGGTGTTCGTTAACCCGCGCAAACCGGGCAAGATCAACATCGACAAGAAAGATGAAACCGGTGCCTTGTTGGATAATGGATGGGTCTTCACTCTCCATGAAGATAACGGAGGCACGCCGGGTGCGGCCACCGCATTCTCCTGCACCACAACGGCAGGTGAATGTACCATCGAAAATATCCTGCCGCCGGGCACCTATTGTGTGGTTGAAACCACCAATCCGGAACCGACCAAGTACGGTGACGCCGATCCGCAATGCGGTAAGGATGTGACCCTGGGTGGTGAACTGAGTCTGACGTTTGTTAATCCAAGACTGAAGGGCGCGATTCTGATTACCAAAACCCGCAAGCATGCGGCCGATGGTGCAGGTGACCATCCTCACGAAGGTATTACATTCACCATCGAGGGCGGAGAGCTCGCGGCAGGCGGTGTTGATGTTGTTACCAATGCCTCAGGTGAAGCTTGCTACGACGGACTTTTGGTGAGCAGCCTTGTGGGTAACTACTCGGTCACAGAGACAGTGCCTGGAGGGTATGTGGCTGATGGGGATGAAAGCAAGGACGTCTCGGTTACCCTGGTATCGAGCTGTGATGATGGCAATGAAGCCACTGTGAGCTTCAGTAATACACCGCTGACTGACATCACCGTTTCAGTCGACTCCCAGGTTGATGGCGGTACAGCTTCAACTATCAAATGTGTTAAAGGCACCGATCCGGCAGCTGGTGATGTTGTGGCTTCCGGCGCAACAGCCGCAAACGGCGACGGTAGCGCTACTGCAAACGATCTGCTACCGGGGTATTACACCTGCACAATCTATGTAGACCCCTGAGCAGCACTAATCAGTTACAACTGATGGAAGGGCGGGATTTCCCGCCCTTCGTTTTATGCATATTACCGCGCGGTTACCTGAACAGTTTCGCTGGTGCTGACATTACCTGCTGCATCAAAGGCACGAACTTCCAGATCATAGATGCCCTGACGCTTGGGAACGCGCCATCCACATTGATAATATGGAGAGACTGTTCCCCAATTGGGCGACGGGCGGTTTGCACTGCACTCGACCTTACCGTCAATCAGATAGTCAACCTGGGTAATGTTGGAGTTGTCCCAGACATGTCCCTTGATCAACGTATACCCTCCCTTGGCGATCAGGCTGCCATCAGCTGGCGATGTGATTTTCGCTGTCGGTGCAATAAGGTCTCGCTCCAGCGGTACTGTCTGGCCGAGCAGTTCTTCTACGATATCAGCATCGGTTTGGGAAACATGGCCGTCTGCATTTAGATCGAAGCGGCGCCACACGAATACGTTTTTGTAAAAGTATTCCTCATCGCCCGGGTTGGGACTGATATGTTCAAGCGGTATGCCGTTTCCTTCTCCGAGGTGCAGCAAGATCAGGCCCAGGTCCGTCTCGTCAATCACCCCGTCATCATTGAAGTCAGCTGGATAGCTATCCACTTCGTCATGTGCTGTCATTGATGAAGCTTGGGCACGCAGGTAGTTGGGGCCCCATAGTTTATCCATTTGGGACTCGCCGTCGATGGAGCTGATATAGCGTGTCAGGCTACCCATCGTATGCTCAAGCGCATCATTCCAGCCATCCTGGTCAGCATCCGCATTCACGCACCGGCTGTAGTAATAGCTTTCCCAATCGTTCTCACTACGACCGTCTGCCTTGATGTTTTCTGCCACGGTATCACCAACGTTGGTAATCGTAATGGTGTAGTAGATGTTTTCCTGCTTGTAGCTTGGGAACATGCACAGTTGTGCCGTATTCCCAATAACGGGGGCAACGACTGCTTTGCCCGTTTGCTCGATATCTGAACTGGCATAGTCGCGATAGGGGACGTTACTGGACAGCTCAAGTTCGGAGCCGCTCCAGGAAAGCTGTACGCTGATAGCAGCCGGATGGTAAATGCAGGCCGGATATTTTGGTGTGAAGGAAAAGCTTTCACCGGGTTGGAGGCTGCCGAGTGCTTCCCAGATCAGGTGATCATCTTCACCCAGACAACTGTTGTCGCCAGACAGGTTACGAAAGTTGTAGTTCTCGACTTTCAGTGTCATGGGGCTGCTGGCAGTACTGCTGTTGTCGGTAGTGGTGGAGTCCTTGCCCTTGCCGGCCGGCTTGGCGGCCATAGCCGGTGATGAGGCCAGCAGGGCGGCTATGGCGATGGCCGGGAGCGCTTTACGTGCTGTGTGTAAACCAAACGTTGCACGGGGTAGAGGGCTTGAAACCTTCTGCATGAAGTCTCTCCTGAAAGATGTAAATTCAGTCAGATCCTCATGCGAGCAAGCACTTGGCAGCAGAGTATTCTCCTTCGGTAGCCTGGCAAGCAGGAATCAACCTGCCCATGGCTTTGCGTGGCTCACAGGAGCCGTGCCTTTTCGGGAGAGGATCTTGAAAATCAGTCGACCAGCACAGTCGGTGTTACACAAGGGAGGCAGCAGCAATCGAAAATGCATCATCTTGTATAGATAAGAGACAATTTCTTACGAGCCGAGCGCTTCAATCTGCCTCTACTGGCCGGTTATGTTTCATCTATGTGATTAAAAAGTTGAAGTGAATAATATCAGGGAGAATGCGTTAACTTAATGGGACTTCTTTGAGCGGTTTCAGGCAACTTTAAATTTATTAATACACTTTATGTATCAAAAAATTTACAAACACTGAAATGGAAAATTGAGTGTAAAATTTTTGATAAGAAAGGAGTTTTTTGTCGCGCATGTGTATTCTAAAAATGACACCTGTTATTGAAGTGTATCGCTGGGTTTGCAGGAGTGGCTAAATCAGGATGAAAAAAAATCTTATAATTTGTTTTCGTTTTTTCCGTCAATTTCATCCCAAAGCGTTATAAGCCCGGGAACGGTCTCTGTTGGTTCGGTGGGGAAGGATGGCTTGCGTCGCTGCCAAGTGGCAGGGCTTTTGTGGCTGGGGGGCGCTGACATATCGGTACCCTGTTCGGCAGGCTGGTCCGACAGGCTATCCAGGGGACCTTCCGGACTGCTCCGGATGAGACGGTGGTTTGAAAATGCCTTGCGCAAATGCTTCATGACTGCAGCCTCGCCTTAGTCTTTAGCTTTCAGCAGGTTTCGGACCAGAATACGATGACTGCTTTTATTTCAGTGCCTTAGCTTGCTTTAACCAAGATGGAAGAGTAAAGGGAAGAGTAAAGCTGTAAGCTGAAGGCAACAGCTGACTGAGCGGGGGCGGCTCAGTCTCAGTGCTGCGGAGAGCCCTTGTGATGGTGCAGGTGGTGCTTCTCCATCATCCGGTAGAGGGTAACGCGGGAGACCTCCAGTACTTTGGCTGCCTTGGAGACGTTATTCTTGCATTGGGACAGGGTGTGCTCGATAACGACGCGTTCGGCTTCGGCTCGGGCTTCTTCCAGTGTTTTGAGCTCTTCCTGAGAAACCTGCGATGTCACCAGGCTGCTTTCCAGGTTCAGGTCCTGCGGGGTGATCATGTGATTGTCGCTCATGATCATGCCGCGCCGTACCCGGTTGATCATTTCGCGCACATTACCTGGCCAGGTATGCCGGTTGATGGCGTCAATCGCTTCCTGAGTGAAACCTTTAAGCTGTCCTTTATGGTCACCGGCAAACTTGTTGAAGAAAAAGCGGGCCAGCAGTTCCTTGTCCTCGCCGCGCTCGCGCAGCGGCGGTACCTTGATGTTGAGAACACTGAGGCGGTAGAAGAGATCCTCTCGAAAGCGCCCTTCCTTGACCGCCTTTTCCAGGTCGATATTGGTGGCGGCAACAACGCGGGCATCGATCTCAAGTGGCTGGTTGGCGCCCAGCCTTTCGATGGTGCCTTCCTGCAGAAAACGCAGCAGGTGCGCTTGCAGGTTGGAAGCCAGGTCGCCCACTTCATCCAGAAACAGCGAGCCCTGGTGAGCCGCTTCGATCCGGCCGAGCCGGCGCTGGCTGGCGCCAGTGAAGGCACCTTTTTCATAGCCGAAAAGCTCGGACTGGATCAGGCTTTCCGGCAGTGCGCCGCAATTGACGGCAATGAATGGGTGGCCCTGTCGGCTTGAACGCTGGTGGATGGCACGAGCGATCAGTTCCTTGCCGGTACCACTCTCACCAGTAATCAGGACAGTAGCATCGGTTTGGGCGACCTTGCGAATTTGCTCGAAGATATCCAGCATCTGGGGGCTGGAGCCGACCATCTCGAACGGATTGTCACTTTCCAGCTTACGGCTTTCCAGATGTTGCAGGTGATAGAGCCCGTACGCATGGCCGAGGACGATTGACAGGTGGTCAAGGTTGTCACCCAGTGGCAGCGAACAGTAATCATAGAAGTTTTCGAACAACATTCGGCGCAGGCCAATGTCCTGCAGCTGTTCTGGCCAGATGGCTGCGATCCACGCGACCTGATGGTGCTTCTGGAAAAAGTGGATCAGTGCTTCGTTACTGCTTTCATTATTCCAGTCAAAGCAGGCCAGTCCGACGATGAAGGGCTCGGCCTGCAACAGGCCTTCCGCTTCTGTCAGGCTATCGGTGCGATACAGGCGCCAGCCCTGAAAGCTGGCAGGCGATAGCTCAGGGTGGGGGCGACTTGACAGGTCGATCAGTATCAGGGGCCGTTCCGTCTCTGGATATTTACGCTCCTTGGTATCGTGAATATTCATGTGTGTCACCTCGGTTGGTTTACAACCTGATTCAGAGCTTGGACTACACTACTGCAATTGTAGTCACACTGTATGAAAAGCGGCTGTATTTATTGTCAATCAAACGTTTGAATGCCTGCAGCATATTCATGTTGATTCACGGTTATTACAGCTGAAAGGGGCCACGAATCGGGTCAAAAGCCACTATAGTTAACCCAGGTTGGCAGCCAAGAGGCGGACATGTATATGTACTGTGAATACTTTGGTTTGCGCGAGCCGCCCTTTTCGATCGCGCCCAATCCGCGCTATCTCTACATGAGTGAGCAGCATGAGGAAGCCTTGTCTCATCTGCTGTATGGCATTGATGCCGATGGTGGCTTCATCCTGTTGACGGGGGAGGTGGGCACCGGCAAAACGACGTTGTCACGGCGTTTGATTGAACAGCTGCCCGATACGACGGATTTTGCCCTAATCCTTAACCCTCACCTTCAGCCTCAGGATTTGCTGCAGGCCATTTGCGATGAGCTGCGCCTGACGCCGGACCCCGAGCGGCCGTTGTCGATGAAATCGTTGTGCGATTGCATCTACCGTTACCTGTTGCAGCAGCACGCCCAGGGGCGAAATACCCTGTTGATCATCGATGAGGCGCAGCAACTGCCGTTTGAGTCTCTGGAGCAGCTGCGTTTGCTGACCAATCTGGAGACCAGCGATGCCAAGCTGCTCAAGGTGGTCCTGCTGGGCCAACCGGAACTGCTTGAGCGGCTGGCACAGGATGATCTGCGCCAACTGTCCCAGCGCATCAGCGCCCGTTTTCATCTGGGTCCTCTGGCTGAAGCGGACCTGCCGCATTATATCCACCATCGCCTACAGGTCGCGGGCCTGAATCGTCCCGTGTTTCCGCCGGCGACATTGAAATATCTGTACCGGCTGTCGGCGGGTTTGCCGAGGGTGATCAATCAGATCTGTGACCGTGCACTGTTGGGTACCTATGCCCAGACCCGCAACGAAGTCAGTGTGGAAACGCTGGAGAAGGCTGCGCGCGAAGTATTGGGCCAGGTCGAGACTGGGCCGGCAGCCGTTAGTGGCCGCCGGCCACTGTACTTCTGGCTGGTGATGGCCTTGCTGGTAGGGTTGCTGGGCTGGGGCGCCGGTTTGGCGGCTTCGCTGCTGTTCACCGGTCAGTGGCAGTCCTTGCAGCAGCTCTGGCATCAGGATGAGCAGGCTCAGGAGATGACCGATGCCGAGCGGTTGGCGATGCGAGCCCAGCTGTTCCCCTGGGAGAAGGTTGTAATCGAAGAGCCGACCGAGCCGGTACCGCCGGAGGGCGTGCCCGAAGAGGAGCCGGAAACTCGGGTAGCCGTTGGCCTGCCAGCACTGATGCCGGTATACGCGGAAACGATCGACGCAGGGGCTGAGCCGGATACAGATCCAGCAGCCTCTGTGGCGGCGCAAAGCTGGGAGGATACCGATCGCTGGTTGCCGCCTGCGGACCTTGATCTGGCTCAGGTGCAGGCCTTTAGAGGCTTGTTTCAATACTGGCAGCTGGAATATGACCCGCGTGCTGAACCGGTAGTGTGTGAATTTGCCGAGCGCCAGGGGCTGGGCTGCCTGACACTGGACGGGGACCTGCAGCTGCTGGAACGGCTTGACCGTCCCGCCGTGATTACGCTGAAGCATCGTCAGCAGGCTTATATGGCTTTGCTGACAGCGCTGACGCCTGATGGCGCTCAGCTCAGGGTTAATACTGAAAGCCGCACTGTGTCGCGTGAGCTGTTGCAACAACTGTGGGGCGGGCAGTTTACGCTGCTGTGGCAACATCCGCCGGGGTATCGTCAGCCGCTCTGGCCCGGCGCACAGGGCGATGAGGTGGTTTGGCTTAACCGCCAGCTCAACCAGCAGCTGGGCGGGCGTAAGGATGCGCCGCTGAAGTCGCGCTATGATGCCGATCTGTACCTCAGGGTAAAGGCGTTTCAGCAGCAGCAGGGTCTGGAGGTGGACGGAGTTGCGGGGCCGCTGACACTGATCCGGCTCAACAGCCTGGTGTTGGCAGACCTGCCACGCCTGCGCGGCTAGGAGGCGGTCATGTCCTATATTCATGATGCACTCAAGGCTTCCTCCGAGCAGCGCAAGGCCGCTCAGGTAGAAAACGGGGCCGCTACGGCTGTACCAACGTCAGCGGCGAAGCCGGCCAAAACGGGCTGGTCGCTGGGACGTATTCTGCTGATCCTGCTGCTTGGGCTGCTGCTGTACTGGTTCTGGCGTTTTCCGGACCAGCAGTCGGCAGTGGCGCCTGTTGTGACCGATGAACCCGAAGCTGTAACCCTGAAACCCCAGACACCTGAAGCCGAGGAGCCTGACCTTAGCGGGGTCAAAATCGCCATCCGCAAGGAGCCTGCCAGGCTGCCCACACCGGCGCGCCCCGAAGTGGCTGAATCTCGGAGCGTAGCCCCTCCCGCTAGCGTTGAGCCGCCTGGGGCGCCCGAGCCGGTCGAGACTGTTCAGCAGGAGGCGGTCGAGCAGGATCCCTATGCCGGTCTGCCTTATTTGCGCCAGTTACCGGTTGAGCAGCAACGGGAGTTGCAGGGGATTCGCTTCAATGTGCATATCTATTCGGATGAGCCTCGCTCGCGACTGGTCAAGTTTGAGGATCGGGTATTGCGTGAGGGAGATTTTGTCCGGCCAGGCGTGCGCATAGTGGAGATCATCCCACGGGCGGTGGTGCTGCAGTATCGCGATACCCGTTTCAAGGTGCCGGCACTTTAAAGCCTATGGGGGAACACTGGATCCAATATCGGCTTTGGCTGATATACTCCGCGCACTGATTTCAGTGACAGGAAACATCCGATGTACTCGCTCAACCTTACCCCAGCGTTCTACGATACCGATGGCCTGGGGCATATCAACAACACCCGTGTGCCTCAGTGGTTCGAGGCAGCCCGGAACGAACTTTTCCGCATTTTTACACCTGACCTGGACTTGAAAAAGTGGCAGCTGATCATGGCCCGTATCGAGGTGGACTACCTCGGTGAGCTGTTTTACGGCCGGGATGTCGAGGTGCGCACCTTTGTCTGCAAGATCGGTAACAGTTCCTTCACTGTGCTGCAGGAAGCTTGGCAGGACGATAAGCTGGCGGCTCGTGGCAAGGCGTTCATGGTACGCTACGACTTTGCCAACGGTCGAGCCTTGAGTTTGACTGACGAGCAGAAGGCTATGCTAGACGTGCACTTCAAGGCGGCTGACTGAGCGGCCACTTTTCCCGATAACATCTGGACCACAAGGAGCGTCCATGTCCGAGTCCAATTCGTTAACCTTTTCTGCCGGTTTCAAATGGCTTATAGGACTGGCTTCGCTGATGGTCATACTGGGTGCCCTCAAGATCGCCGAGGCGGTCGTGGTACCCATGTTACTAGCGATATTCATCGCGATCATCTGTGCACCCCCACTGGCCTGGATGACGTCCCACCGGGTGCCTCCCTGGTTGGCGATCATGCTGCTGGTGTTCGTGTTGATGATTTTCAGCTGGGTACTGGTGCTCTTTGTCGGTTCCGCCATCGATACCTTCACGCTCAGGCTGCCGACCTATCAGGCACGGTTGCAGGATGAAGCGGTCAAGCTGCTGCCGTTTCTGGAACGGCTTGGATTGCCGGTCACGCGTGACCAGTTCCTCAATCACTTTAACCCCGGTTCGGTCATGCGTCTGGCCGGCAATGCGCTGACCAACCTTGGCGGCCTGCTGACCGATCTGATGCTGATCGTGTTTGTGGTGATCTTTCTACTGCTGGAGGCGACTCTGCTCGGCGACAAGCTGCACAAGGCGCTGCCCAATGCCGAGCATTCGATGGAGCAGGCCGGTGACTTCGTGCGTAAGGTGAATAAATACCTGGTGATCAAAACCACGGTCAGCCTGGGCACCGGGAGCCTGATCACCCTGTGGTTGTGGATCTTGGGGGTGGATTTCGCACCGCTGTGGGGGCTGGTCGCAGCATTGATGAATTTTATTCCCAATGTGGGTTCGATCATCGCGGCGGTGCCCGCAGTCCTGTTGTCGATCGTGCAGCTGGGATTGCCGGATGCAGCTTTGGTGGCATTGGGCTATATCGCGGTTAATGTCCTGATGGGGAATGTGCTGGAGCCACGTTACATGGGGTCGGGGCTGGGATTGTCACCGCTGGTGGTATTCCTGTCGTTGATAGTCTGGGGCTGGATGTTCGGCCCTGCGGGGATGTTTCTGTCGATTCCACTGACCATGATTGCCAAGATTGCACTGGAACAGAACCCGTCGACCCGTTGGGTGGCCATTATGCTGGGTAATTAGGAATAGCCGGTAGGGTACGAGCGGTATGGTGCTGATCAACCCCTACCTCACTGAAAAGGGATGTCGTGAAGGATTCACCCATGTTGCCGACTGAAAAAGTATTGCTGGAAATCAAACGCTCTCCCTTGGCTTTGGGCAGTGGCCTCAGAGACCTGAGCATCGCGCTGGTGCTGGGGTGGTTGAGCTGGCGGGCGTTGGTGCAGGTGCCGTTCTGGGACAGTTGGTGGCTGGTGTGCGAGTATCGCAAGCTGGCCACTCGTTTCCTGTGGGAAGGAGCCGGCATCCCGGCAAGCTGGATCGCCGGTGCATTGGGGCTGGTTGCGCTTTGGATAGCGTTGAGCGCCTTGCGTCATCTGGTGACGGAGCTGAGCCGTCGCTATCGCCTGACCGGACAGCGCGTGTTGGCACATACCGGTGTGTGGGGGCGTAAGGTCGATCAGTTGTACCTGCTCAGCATCGATGGGGTGTCACTGGAACAGAGTCTCTATGGGCGTCTTTGTGGTCATGCCAGTCTGATTGTTGCGGGGCGGGGCAATAATCAGCTGAGATTCGACTTCGTTCGTCGTCCTGATGAGGTTCGGGACAAGATCGACCGCTGCGTGCTGGCGCGACGCAGCAAGACGCAAGCCTGACGTTGCTGCTTTCTGGTAAAAAAACCGCCCCGAAGGGCGGCGCATGAGCAAGGCGCTTAGCAGACGCGCCTTGCCGGACGATCTCGCCGGTCAGTGCCAACCGGCGAGAAGCGATCGGATTTAGATCTTGCCAACCAGGTCCAGAGACGGTGCCAGAGTCGCTTCGCCTTCTTTCCACTTCGCCGGGCACACTTCACCCGGGTGAGAAGCTACGTACTGAGCAGCCTTCACCTTGCGCAGCAGGTCGTCAGCGTCACGACCGATACCTTCAGCAGTGATCTCAACCGCCTGGATCACGCCCTGCGGATCGATCAGGAAGGTGGCGCGGTCTGCCAGGCCCTGGCCTTCACGCATTACACCGAAGTTGTTGGTGATGGTGCCGGTCTGGTCGCCTACCATGTAGTACTTGATCTTGCCGATGGCTTCAGAGGTGTCGTGCCATGCCTTGTGGCTGAAGTGCGTGTCGGTAGACACGGAGAAGACTTCAACGCCCATGCCCTGCAGTTCTTCGTACTTGCCAGCCAGGTCTTCCAGCTCGGTCGGGCAGACGAAGGTGAAGTCAGCCGGGTAGAAGAAGAATACGGCCCACTTGCCTTTCACGTCCGCTTCGGTGATTTCAACGAATTCACCGTTTTTGAACGCAGTTGCCTGGAACGGCTTGATCTCGGTGTTAACGATACCCATAGGTGTAGTTCTCCTTGACTCGAGTGAGTGGATCGCTTGGAAACAGGTCCATAGTAGGCCTGGAGATGGAACGCTGGAAATTAATTAAACCTAAAGGGACGATAGGTTTTATTAATGGTATTGCCATCTCATCAATAATAGACGGGCTTTATGACGGCGATAGGGTCAACCACTTGGCGTTTTGACGCCAGCCTGGACTAAGCTGGAGTCAGATTTGACAGCCAGCAATCAGGAGGCAACACATGCAGACCAATCGCATCGGTTTGGATACGGAAAAGTCCACTCAACTGGCGAAACGCCTCAATGAGCTGCTCGCCAACTACCAGATCTTCTATATGAACGTGCGTGGCTATCACTGGAACGTGCGAGGTCCCGAGTTCTTCGAGTTGCACGTCAAGTTTGAAGAGCAGTACAACGATCTGCTGTTGAAAGTGGACGAGATCGCCGAACGTGTTCTGACCCTGAGCCAGCAGCCGATCCATGCATTCAGCGACTACCTTGAACACAGCTCGATCCGGGAAGCCAAGGATGTGCATGAGGGCAAGGCCTGTGTACAGGGCCTGCTCGAAGGCTACAAGACGCTGATCGGCATGCAGCGAGAAGTCATGGAGCTGGCCAGCGACGCCCAGGACGAGGGTACCGCCACCCTGATGAGTGACTACATCACCCAGCAGGAAAAGACCGTTTGGATGTTCAGTGCCTGGATGGGCTGATCCACAGTGAGAGATCAAGGATGAAGGAAACACAAAAGGCGCCGAGTGGCGCCTTTTTATTGCGTTGTTCCCTGAGGGGGTACAAGCCCCGTATGGGAAACAGTCCTGCGGCTGACAATCAGCCTTCCAGCTTCCACCTCAGGGTTTCACCGGCACGTAGCGGCACGATGATGTCATTGCCGAACGGCATCTCCGCCGGTACCTGCCAGTCTTCCTTCACCAGAGTAATGGTATCGCTGTTGCGCGGCAGGCCGTAGAAATCGGCACCATGGTGGCTGGCGAAAGCTTCCAGCTTGTCCAGTACCCCCAGGTCTTCAAAGATCTCGGCATAGAGCTCGATCGCTGCATAGGCGCTGTAACAGCCGGCACAACCGCAGGCGTTCTCCTTGGCGCCCTTGGCGTGAGGCGCGGAGTCGGTCCCCAGGAAGAACTTCTTGCTGCCGCTGACCACTGCATCCTGCAGCGCCTGCTGGTGCACGTTGCGCTTCAGGATCGGCAGGCAGAACAGGTGTGGACGAATACCGCCCACCAGCATGTGGTTACGGTTGTAGGCCAGGTGCTGAACGGTGATGGTGGCACCGACATTGTCGCCGTGGGCGTTGACGAACTCGGCGGCATCCTGGGTGGTAATGTGCTCGACGACCAGTTTCATGTCAGGGTGACGGCCCGCCAGCGGTGTCAGGATCTCGTCCAGAAATTGCTTCTCACGATCGAAGATGTCCACGTGGTTGTGGGTTACCTCGCCATGCACCAGCAGCGGCATGCCCGCCTCGGCCAGCGCCGAGCAGATCGCATCCAGCTTGCCCAGATCGGTCACGCCGGAATCGGAATTGGTGGTCGCACCGGCCGGGTAGAGCTTCACCGCCGCCACTTTGCCCGTGGCCTTCGCTGCCGCAATCATCTCTGGCGTGGTGTTGTCGGTCAGGTAGAGCGTCATCAGCGGGTCAAAATTGCTGCCTTCCGGCGCCGCCGCCAGAATACGCTCGCGGTAGGCCAGCGCCTGCTCGGCGTCTGTTACCGGCGGCCTTAGATTCGGCATCACGATGGCGCGATGCATCTGGCGGGCAGTGGCGGGTACGACGTGCTGCAACACCTCGCCATCACGCAGATGCAGGTGCCAGTCGTCGGGGCGGGTAATCGTCAGGCGGTCAGTCATCAAAGTGTCCCGGTTATACGGTTAAATAGGGCGTTTAGATTTGCACAGTATACCGGATAACGCGCTGCAGCCGAATGGGGCGATGACAGACGGACCACCGGTGGACTGGCGGAAGCTCAGCCAGAGTGCTCTGTGCGAGCGCACTCCGTGCGCGATCGAATTAGCACTGAATCAATTCAGAACCCCATGCGCAACCGTGCTGGGCGTGAATAGCCATCTAACAAAGCCGTATAAGTACAAAGCTGTCCTTTATTGCAAACACCCACATGATCCGTATCATTACCCGGTTCGCGAAGTAACGCGAGGTTCAGGGATAGCTGGTATCATAGCGCGGTTTTGCGACCGCCGGCTCAAAAGGCCGGCAAGATGCCACAGACAAGCAGGCGACAGGGGTGTTGAGGATTGCCCGAAATGTAACCTTCGGGCGGTAGCGTGTCTGAAAGCTTCTCGTACCCAGTGTTGAGCCATGAGCATGGCTGTGAGAGCAAGCCTAACGCGCAAAGTTCCCGCCGACGCTTCACAAGACTGCTTAACAAGCGAAAGGCAAAAGGATATGCCTCGGATAAAGATAGACCACCATGGCGCACGCGATGGCGTTACCGGCTCATGTCACCAGCTTCACATCGACGACAATACCAGCCTGCTGATCGACTGCGGCCTGTTTCAGGGCAACGAAGCCGGAAACGGTAACAGCCGCGACCGTCACACAATCGGCTTTGACATCAGCAGCGTCAGGGCACTGATCGCCACCCACGTCCATATCGACCACGTGGGCCGTATCCCCTGGTTGCTGGCCGCAGGCTTTGACGGGCCGATCATCTGCTCTCAGCCATCGGCCAGGCTGCTGCCGCTGGTGCTGGAAGACGCTTTCAAACTGGGCATCAGCCGTGATCGAAAGTTGGTTGAACGCTACCTGGAACAGATCGAGTCGCGCATCGTCGCGTTGCCGTACAAACAGTGGTTCACCCTGGTCGACACACCTGAACACAGAGTACAGATAAGGCTGCAGCGCGCCGGGCATATACTGGGTTCCGCCTATGTGGAAGTGGATATCAGCCAGCCGAGTACAAAAGCAAGTGCAAAAGACAGCACCCGCATCGTCTTCTCGGGCGACCTGGGTGCCAGCCATACACCGCTGCTGCCGGCACCCAGGCCGCCCTACAGGGCCGATATCCTGGTGCTTGAAAGCACCTACGGTGATCGCAACCATGAAAGCCGCGCCACACGAAAACACCGACTCAAGGCGGCCATCGACCGGGCACTCCACAATAACGGCACCGTCCTGATCCCGGCCTTCAGCATCGGCCGCACCCAGGAACTGTTGTACGAACTGGAAGAACTACTCAACGGGGAATTGCCGGTGATACTTGATTCACCGCTGGCTTCAAAATTCACAGCCGCCTACCGCGAGCTGCAAGCCTTTTGGGATGAAGAAGCCCACGCCCGGCTTAAACAGGGCCGCAAACCCCTGGCGTTCGATACCCTGCTCACCGTCGATAGCCACGATGAACACCTGAAAATGGTGCACCACCTGGCCCGCTCCGGTCGCCCGGCCATCGTCATCGCCGGCAGCGGCATGTGCAACGCCGGCCGCATCGTCAACTACCTCAAGGCGATGCTGGGTGACGAGCGCCACGATGTACTTTTCGTAGGCTACCAGGCTGAAGGCACACCAGGACGGGATATACAGCAATATGGCCCGCAGAATGGCTATGTAGAGTTGGATGGAGAGCGCTACACCATCCGCGCCCGGGTTGAGACCATCGGTGGCTATTCAGCACATGCCGATCAGCAGGGGCTGGTGAACTTCGTCAAGGGGATGAAGCATAGGCCGAGAGAGATAAGGTTGGTGCATGGGGATGAGGGGGCGAAGGTGGCTCTAAAAGCAGCGCTGAAAGAGGCTTGTGTCCTTAGCACAGATACTGTGAAGCCTGGTCTTGCTGCAAATACACCACCAGAAAACATTTCTGATACGAATTAAGGAAAGCGCCACACCTGCGCAGGACGTAATCCAATGACTAAAAAAGTACTCACTGTATTCGGCACTCGCCCTGAAGCGATCAAAATGGCACCACTGGTTCACGCCTTGGCGACGGATGAGCGGTTTGATGCCAAAGCTTGCGTGACTGCACAGCATCGAGAAATGTTGGACCAGGTGCTGGGCCTTTTTGAGATTTCGCCAGACTATGACCTGAACATCATGAAACCGGGCCAGAGCCTGAATGATGTTACAACCGCGATCCTGACCGGTATGAAACCTGTTCTGGATGAGTTCAAGCCAGATGTGGTTCTGGTACACGGTGATACAGCCACAACGTTTGCGACGGCCCTGGCTGCTTATTATCAGCAGATTCCAGTAGGCCATGTAGAAGCGGGTTTGCGTACTGGCAATATCTACTCCCCCTGGCCGGAAGAAGCCAACCGCAAGCTGACAGGGGCCATCACCCGTTATCACTTTGCACCCACGGATACCTCCAAAACCAACCTGCTGGCGGAAAATGTGGCAGCTGACCAGATCAGCGTCACCGGCAACACCGTCATTGATGCGTTGTTTTGGGTACGTGACAAAATCAACAGCAACACAGCGCTCAACCGTGAGCTGGCCAGCCATTACTCCATGCTGGATTCATCCAAACAGATGGTTCTGGTGACCGGCCATCGTCGTGAAAGCTTTGGTGGTGGGTTTGAGCGTATTTGCGAAGCCTTGCGCCGTATTGCGGTAGAGCATCCTGACTGCCAAATCATCTATCCCGTACACCTGAACCCCAATGTTCAGGAACCGGTTAACCGCCTGCTCAAGGGTGTGGATAATATTCACTTGATAGCCCCTCAGGATTACCTGCCGTTTGTTTACCTGATGACACAAGCGACCCTGATTCTCACTGACTCCGGCGGTATTCAGGAAGAAGCTCCCTCTTTGGGCAAGCCGGTACTGGTCATGCGCGAAACCACCGAACGCCCGGAAGCGGTTCAAGCTGGTACTGTCAAACTGGTCGGTACAGACGTGGACAGGATCTTCAAGGAAGTAAACCGCCTGCTGACTGATACGGCTGCTTACCAGCACATGAGTCAAGCGCATAACCCATATGGGGATGGAAGTGCTTGTGAAAGAATTATCGGTGTATTATCAGAGGGTGGAATATGAAACTCCTCGTCACCGGCGGTGCCGGCTTTATCGGCTCGGCGGTTATCCGCCACATCATCCAGAATACTCAGGATAGCGTCGTAAACGTCGACAAACTCACCTATGCAGGCAACTTGGAAAACCTGCGTGAAGTCGACAGTTCAGATCGCTATGCCTTCGAGCAAGTGGATATCTGTAACCGTACTGAACTTGAGCGAGTATTTGCCGCGCATCAGCCCAATGCCATCATGCATTTGGCCGCTGAAAGCCATGTAGACCGCTCCATCGATGGCCCGGCTGCGTTTATCGAAACCAACATCGTCGGCACTTACACCTTGCTGGAAGTCGCACGCAGCTATTGGCAGGGGCTGGACGACACCCGCAAACAGGCGTTTCGCTTCCACCATATCAGCACCGATGAAGTCTACGGCGACTTGCCGCACCCGGCAGAAGCGGACGATGCGCACCAGCACCTGTTCACCGAAACCACATCGTATGCCCCAAGTTCTCCTTACAGCGCCAGCAAAGCCAGCTCAGACCACCTGGTACGCGCCTGGATGCGCACCTACGGCTTCCCGGTACTGGTGACTAACTGCTCCAACAACTACGGGCCGTACCACTTCCCCGAAAAGCTGGTGCCGTTGATGATCCTCAACGCTCTGGAAAGCAAACCGCTGCCGGTCTACGGCAAGGGCGACCAGATCCGCGACTGGCTCTATGTAGAAGACCACGCCCGCGCACTGTATAAGGTCGTTACCGAAGGCAAGGTGGGCGAAACCTACAATATTGGCGGCCATAACGAAAAGCAGAATATCGAAGTGGTCCACACCATTTGCGATATTCTGCAGGAACTGGCCCCGGCTGCAACCCGCTACCATGACCTGATCACGAACGTCCAAGACCGCCCCGGCCACGACCGCCGCTACGCGATTGACGCAAGCAAAACTCAGCGTGAACTGGGTTGGCAACCGGCAGAAACCTTCGAGTCCGGCATCCGTAAAACCGTGCACTGGTATCTCGACAACCTGGAATGGTGCCGCCGCGTGCAGGATGGCACCTACCAGCGTGAGCGCCTTGGGCAGCTCTGATAGTAACTCGTTCAGTCACAAGGACAGACCATGAAAGGCATTATCCTCGCCGGTGGTTCCGGCACCCGTTTGTATCCGATCACCAAAGGCGTGTCCAAGCAGCTGCTGCCCATCTACGACAAACCGATGATCTATTACCCGCTCTCGGTACTAATGCTGGCGGGTATCCGTGACATCCTGATCATCTCCACTCCCGAAGACCTGCCAAACTTTGAAAAACTGTTGGGGGATGGCAGCAACTTCGGCATTCAACTCAGCTACGCCGAACAGCCCAGCCCGGATGGTCTGGCGCAGGCCTTTATCATCGGTGAAGAATTTATCGGCGATGACAGCGTGTGCCTGGTGCTGGGCGACAATATCTTCTACGGTCAGGGCTTCTCGCCCAAGCTGAAACAGGCCGCTGCCCGCACCTCCGGCGCGACCGTATTCGGCTATCAGGTTAAAGATCCTGAACGTTTTGGCGTGGTCGCTTTCGATGAAAATAACAAAGCGATCTCCATTGAAGAGAAGCCCGAACAGCCCAAGTCCAACTACGCCGTGACCGGCCTCTACTTCTACGACAACGACGTGGTGGAAATCGCCAAGCAGGTGAAACCCTCGCACCGTGGCGAGCTGGAAATTACCAGCGTGAATCAGACCTACCTTGAGCGTGGCGCTTTGAACGTAGAGCTACTGGGCCGTGGTTTTGCCTGGCTGGATACCGGCACCCATGAAAGCCTGCTGGAAGCGGGCGGTTTTGTGCAGACCATTGAGCATCGCCAAGGCTTAAAAGTGGCTTGTTTGGAAGAGATTGCCTTCAACAATGGTTGGGTCAGTAAGGAAGTGTTAAAACAGCAGGCGCAGGCATTAAGTAAAAATGGCTATGGTCAGTACCTGCTTCGATTGGTTGGGGAACAAGCATGAGCATTACCACGCACCGTATTCTGGGTGATCACCGTGGGCAACTGGTTGCAATTGAAGGCCAACAAGATGTTCCTTTTGAGGTGAAGCGAGTTTTTTACATCTACGGTACGCAGCCAGATGTACCACGTGGCCAGCACTCTCATCACCAAACTAGACAGTATCTAATTGCGGTGAATGGTTCCTGTAAAGTCACGCTGGATGATGGCAAGCAGAAAGTCACCTATGACCTGAACCAGCCCAATATCGGTTTGCTTCAGGATGCCTTGATATGGGGCTCAATGCACGACTTCACCCCCGACTGCGTGTTGCTGGTACTGGCCAGCGAGCACTATGATGAAGCTGATTATATTCGTGATTACGAAGACTTTTTGAAAGAGACTAAAAATGCAAATCAGTAATTTCTTTTCTAATCAAAAAATAATTAATGCTGATGTGCAAGTAAAAGTCACACATTATGCAGACAGCTCTCATCCATTGACAGCAACATTTGCAGAAAATGAGTATTATTTAAATCAAGCGCTAGCTAATCCCAATGTTGAAGTAGTAATAACAAATGAAAGCCTGATGGGGTTGGTTGAAACGAAAAAGACGTTGGTGATAAGCGAAGCACCGAAAAAGTCATTTTTTGAACTGCACAACTATATGTTCAATAATGGGTTTTTTAATTTAATAGAAAATGGGTCAATATCAAAAGAAGCAATAATTTCTAAAACTGCAGTCATAAAAGATAATGTTATTATCGAAGATGGTGTAGTAATTGAAGATTATGCTGTGATTGAAAGTAATACACACCTAAAAAAAGGTGTTTATGTTGGGCCTCACGCTGTCATCGGTGCAAGGGGGATGCACAACACTTTTATAAACGGTGAGTGCATTTGGGTAAAAGACGCCGGTGGTGTGATTATAGAAAGCGGTGTGCAAGTATTAGCCCATGCGACCATACAAAAGTCTTATTTTTATGAGCCTACAATAATCGGTAAGGCTTCTATTGTGAGTGTTCATTGCAATATAGGGCATGGGTGTAAAATTGGTCAGAAAACCATGATAGCGGGTCATGCTCAGTTGGCTGGGTATACATCAGTTGGTAATAATGTATGGATTGGCCCTGCAGTAACGACTGCCCATGGTATTACGGTTGGTGACAAAGCTGAACTCTTGGTAGGAAGTGTCGTTATCAATGATATTGCTGAAGCCACGAAGGTATCTGGCAATTTTGCAATGAGCCACCGTAAAAATCTGCGAAAATATACGAAGGAGTCAAAATGAATACAATGCTGAGGTTTAGGTTTAAAGGGAGCCGAAACTACGTGCAGGGTCCAGATATATTTAATGCACTTCTTCAAGCTCACATGAACACCAAGCTTGAAAATATTGATGTAAGGTTTAATGGAGTGGTTACGTCTAACCTGCTGCTCCTCCCGAAAGATGCGCAGGGTGATGTTAAAGTACACATAAGCTGGGATGAGAATGGTAAAGAATCTCAGTATAAACTCATTGAAAGTGCAGATCCTGTTGAGGAAAGATATGAGTATGACGAACAGGCTGTTGTAGATAGGGTATCTTTGGATTTAAATAATAAAACTGCTCGGTTGATAGAAAGAACGCCCTACACATTTTGTGAGAATCTTGTTGCAATGAACAAGTTTCTCTTGCAGTCACTTTTTCCTGAAGAAAATGGGAAATGGTATTTCACACGACTGGAACTTGATAAAGTTATCAGTGATGAAGAGTTGTTCCATATTCGTCTTGTGAAAAATCTAGGCTTCAGACTAACAAAATCAGAAATTCATGTCGGTGATCAAAAGGTCGGTAATATTTACTTCTCTATGGTGAAATAAAATATGGTCGCAATTACTCATATAGGTACATATTTACCGCAAAAAAAAATTAATAATTTAGAGCGTACAGCAGAATTTAGTGTTGATGAGAATTTCATAAGTGAAAAAATCGGTGTACTTAACCGAAGAATAAAAAGTCAAGAACAGAAAGCTTCTGATCTATGTGTTGAAGCTTTTCAAGATTTGAAAAGTCAGACTGACATAAATCTTGATGATATAGACTGCTGCGTCGTTGTAACTCAGAACCCAGACTACAATTTACCGCATACATCGGCCATCGTACATGGCCTGTTGGATCTGCCTGAAAGTTGTGCTTGCTTTGATATTTCACTGGGGTGTTCCGGGTATGTGTATGCACTTGCAGTATTGAATGCATTTATGGAGGTGCAGGGGTTTCGCAAAGGTCTTCTTTTTACGGCGGACGCATATTCTTCAATACTTGACGAGTCGGATAAAAATACGGCTTTAATTTTTGGTGATGGTGCAACAGTTTCCCTTTTAGAAAATGGTAAACCAGGTCTATCACCAATATGCTTCGACTTTGGTTCGAAGGGTAAAGGGTATAAGAATCTTATTAATAATGGTTCTTTGCACATGAATGGACGAATGGTTTTTAACTTTTCAGCTACAACTGTTCCTAAATCCATAGATGCCGCACTAGGAAAGGCGGGCTTAAAAAAATCAAACATTGTAAAATGGTACTTACATCAAGGGAGTAAGTACATTGTTGATACAATAGCGCAGCGTGCTGAGCTTGATCCTGCCCGAGTTGTGTTTGGTATGTATGATTATGGTAATACTGTCTCATCATCTATACCGATGCTTCTAAAAGAAGATCTGATAAAGATGAAATCAGGTGAAAAATACTGCCTCAGTGGTTTCGGTGTAGGGTTGTCTTGGGCAACAGGAATATTTGAATTCAAGTAAGGCCAATAATCAGGAGATATAGAATGAAAAAAGTAGAAATTGAGCAAATTCTAGATGCAATTAAAGCAACAAAAGTAATTGAAGATGTTGAAAGCTTGAAACATGATGTGGAGCTGAGTGAACAGGGTATTGATTCACTTGATTTGTCAAATATGCTTCTTGGTATGGAAGATGCTTTTGGAATCGAAATTCCTGATGAAGATATTGATGCTCTGCTAACGATCAATGACATTCTTGAGTATGTTAACGGAAAAATCTAATGATTGGTTTTTTAGATTTAAAAGCATTGAATCAGCAATACAGGGAAGAATTGATTCAGGTGGTAACGGATGTCATTGACTCAGGTTGGTACATACAGGGTTCCCAGCTGGCTGAATTTGAAAAAGAGTTTGCGGCGTACTGCGGGACTAAGCACTGCATCGGTGTTGCTAATGGTTTGGACGCTTTAACGCTTGTACTGAGGGCATGGAAAGAACTTGGCAAACTGAAAGAAGGTGATGAGGTCATTGTACCGGCCAATACTTACATCGCAAGCATTCTTGCCATAACCGAAAACCGGCTTAAGCCGGTTTTGGTTGAGCCAGATGAACAGACATACAACCTTTGCCCTACTAAAACATCCGCTGCAATTACCGCTAATACAAAAGCCGTACTTGCGGTTCACTTGTATGGTCAACTGGCTCCCATGCCTGAACTGATGGCGTTGGCTGATCAACATGATCTATTGGTGTTGGAAGACTCCGCTCAGGCACATGGTGCAGCGATCAATGGTAAAAAGGCGGGCAATTGGGGGCATGCTTCTGGTTTTAGTTTCTACCCCGGTAAAAACCTCGGTGCATTGGGCGATGCGGGTGCTGTCACTACCAATGATGATGAACTGGCAACAACTATTCGCGCCTTGGGTAATTACGGCAGCCACAAAAAATATGAAAACCTCTATCAGGGCGTCAATAGTCGCCTGGATGAGATGCAAGCGGCCATGCTGCGTGTGAAGCTACAGCACCTTGATACAGAAACCCAGCGGCGCAAAGAGATTGCACTGGCTTATGCCAAAGGTATCACGCATCCCGAACTGTCACAGCCAATAACAGCGCACAGCACACTGACATCATTGGAAAATCACGTATTTCATCTATACGTGGTCCGCACAGCAGAGCGTGAAGCTTTGCAGGCACACTTGGCTAACACCGGCGTCCAAACTCTGATCCACTACCCGACTCCGCCACATCAGCAACAGGCCTATGCACAGTGGAACGAGAAGACTTACCCGCTGACAGAAGTCATTCATCAGCAAGTGCTGAGCCTGCCGATTAGCCCGGTGATGACCGATGATAAGGTAGACGCTGTTATTGCCGCCTGTAACAGCTTTGAGATGCCGTAACGCATGACACTGATTAAAACCAGCCTGCTCAATGGCATAGCGGTTGTTATCAAGATGCTGACCTTACTGGGCCTTAACAAGATACTGGCTATCTATGTTGGCCCGTCGGGTTACGCTGCGTTGGGGCAGTTCCAAAATGCAGTGCAGATGATCACAACGCTGGCCAGCGGCGCAATCAATACAGGCGTTACAAAATATACGGCTGAATACCACGAAGACGAAGCCAAACAGCATGCCATATGGCGAACAGCGGGCACCATCTCGTTAGTTGGCTCGGTGTTGGTTGCAATAGCAGTGATTGCGTTCAACAAACCATTGGCGGGCTGGTTTCTCAAGGATGAAAGCCTTGGCAGCGTTTTTATTTGGTTTGCAGCAACACTGGTGTTGTTTGTGTTCAACACTCTCTTGCTTGCCATCCTCAATGGTAAAAAAGAGATACAGCGCTATGTAACTGCCAATATCGCCGGTAGTCTCTTTGCTCTTGCTGTAACCACGGTCCTAGCGGTTAAACTTGGCCTTTACGGTGCATTGGTTGCCTTGGCAATTTACCAGTCACTGACCTTCTTCGTTACACTGACACTCACTTACAAAGCCAGCTGGTTCAAATTGCGCTACTTACTTGGTGGTATTGATAAGCAATCTGCCAAGAACTTGGCTAAATACACTGCAATGGCCCTCACCAGCGCGGCCTGCGTACCGGTCAGCCATATTCTAATTCGTAACCACCTGGGTGAAACCCTTGGCTGGGAAGCTGCAGGCTACTGGGAAGCAATGTGGCGACTTAGTACCGCTTATCTAATGCTCATCACTACAACCCTCAGTGTTTATTATCTTCCGCGATTGTCTGAGTTAAGTGATTTTTCGGATATTAAGAAGGAAATAGTACAAGGGTATAAAATAATTCTTCCTGTTTCGATATTATTTAGCTTTATTATTTATATACTTCGTGATTTTATAATTTTACTTTTATTTACTGAAGATTTCCATGAGATGGAGGTTCTGTTCGCCTGGAAAATGATTGGTGATATCCTGAAAATAGGAGGGTGGATATTGGCTTTTGTTATGCTTGGGCGTGCAATTACTTGGTTATTCATTTTATCCGAACTATTCTTTTCTTTTTTCCATTATATTTTAGTTATATATTTTGTTTCATATTTCGGTATCGATGGCAGTGCGATCGCATATACGATTAATGCGCTATTTTACTGGTTTTTTTTGTATTTGTGTATATGGCGATATTCTAATTTTTAGTGCTTTTGCATAAGGTTTTTAAATATGTTGGGAAATATAAGGGTTGTTTTTTTATACCCATCTTTAAAAGTTGGTGGTGTTGAGCTTCTTTTTTATAGGCTTGCTAAAAAGCTAATTAATAAAGGAGTTAAAGTGGCCGTTGTTGATTATAAAAATGGTTTTTTAATTCAAGAATTAAAAAATGATAAATATGTTTTCGACGAACTCATATACGAAAAATCTAAAGTTAAATTGGGACATGAAGATATACTACTGTGCCCTCTATCGCTAATAACATTTTTTGAAAAATATGTCTCTCCTTGTCAATCAACAAAAATTTGCTTTTGGGATCTACATCCTTTTAATCTCATTGAAAATACAATTTTTTCTTTATTTTATAAGCGAAACCCAGACTTATTTCTAAAAAGAGTGCTCCGCATTTTTGATTTTTTCCGAGTTGAGCATTTAAAGAAAATATGTACTAATGCTAGTCATGCTAACTCATTGTTTTTTATGTGCGGTAGCAATTTTAATTATAATAATAACTTTTTCAAATTTAGTTTTGATCCTGATTTTTTGCCTATTACTATACCGTTCTTTGAAAGTGAAAATAAAAGATTATTTAAAAAGGTTAGGGTTGATGCGGAAGGGCTCAATATAGGGTGGCTTGGGAGGTTAGATAATGACAAAATTAATATGCTGAACAATCTTTTAAGAGATGTTGATGATTACGCAAAATACAGTTCAAAAAAAATAGTTTTTTTTGTTATTGGTGATGGCGATTCGTCTTCGAATGTGATGGAACCATGTAATTTTAGAATTGTCTTTTTGGGAAAAGTCGATGATAAAGATATTGATAGAATTTGCTTGGAAAACATAGATTTTGGTTTTGCTGTTGGAACCTCTGCATTTGAGTTTGCTGCCCGTGGCGTACCTACAGCAGTTTTGGATGGTAGGTATATGCGAAATTTAGGCAATAATGGTATATATTTACCTGTTAATTCGCTGATGAACTATGATGTATCACTTGATCATAATATATATGAAAAAAAACTTTACAGTTTTGCTGAAATAATTGAAAGGTTGGATGAAGACTATGATTATGCATCTAATGTATCGAGAGACCATGTTTATGAAAATCACAGCACAAATGTTCAATTTTTGAATTTTGTTGAGAGACTGTACAATATAAGTTATGACTACCGATCATTTAAGTATGATAGTAAGGGGTTCATAGGTTTCATGTCAGTAATGACATATGGTCTAAAGAAATTTGTAATGAAAATTAGATGATTCTCTAATGTTGAAATAGAATTTTGAAACTAATTATACTTATAGGGTTCTAATTTTTTCATATTTAAATAATGGTGATGTTTTTCATTGTCTCTAATGGTTATAAATAGTGCGCTATAAGGATGGTTTGTGACTACATATTTCTTGTTTTACATGACTTTGTTTGTTCTCCAGCTGCTTGCTTTTAGAGTTAAATCAAATTTTTTCTATATATCTGCAATATTACTTGTTGTAGCTTTTGTTTCACTTAGGTATATGGTGGGGTGGGATTACGAACATTATTATAATGCTATAGTTTATCATGCTGATAATAACATAACGCTAAGGGAAGAATATCTAACAGTTTTTCTGATTGATCTTGCAAGGATATATGAGTCGCCTTTTATTTATTTTTTTATAAACGCAGCTATTTTTTTCTCTATTTTTTACTTTTTTGTAAAAAAATACAGTGTTAATCCATGGTTGAGTTTGTTTATATTTATAGGGTTTCCGCTTTTTTTCTTGAATTCGCTTAGTGTAGTTAGAACCTTTACAGCTATTAGTGTATCGCTGCTAGCTTTATGTTTCTTGTTGAATAAAAGATATATTGTATATTTGGCTTTGATTTTTTTGGCCAGTCTCTTTCATAAGTCTGCCTTTATTGCTCTTTTCTTGCCTATTTTTTTACTGGTTGATTTTAATAAAAAGCTATGGGCTTTTGTTATTGTTTTTGGTTTTTTAGCAGGTTCTTATATAGAGGCTTTTATTGGATACCTTGTGGAAATTTATTTTCCCTATTACCAAGTATATCTGAAAAAAACAATGGCACAGGAGGGTACAAAAGCAATATTTTTCTTAGCTGGGTTTGCTGTTTTATTTGTCATTTTTAGTGACAAGATAACTAAAAATGACAAAGCAATGTCGTTTTTTTTAGATTCTTATTTGTTTGGTGTTTTTATTTACATGATATTTGCCAATTATGGAACTTTAGCACATAGGGCAACGCTGTATTCGACTGTTCTTCTTGTTATTTTACTACCGCGATTTTTGGAAGTGTTAAGGCCTCTTTATATTAACCGGATTTTGTTTTTTAGTCTTCATGCTATATTGATATTTTTCTTTTTTTACACAGTCAAGGTTGGTGAAGATACTTACATACCCTATCGCTTTATTTTTTAGATTTAAGAGGTGGTTAAGTGAATATATTTGTTTGCCCGACAAATAAGTCATTCATGCCATATGTCGATCTCTATGAAGATGTAACCGATAAGGTTTTCTTGGTATGGGATCGCTTTGGCGAAGAAAAAGAATCGAAAAATAATTTAATATATAGGGATGGCAGGAAAGGGCATAGGCGTAATATAATAAACTATGTTTTTTTTGCTATTTTTGTGATTGGGTTTATTGTTAAGAATGTTAATAAAGATGATAGAGTTATAATATTTACACCACAGTTGTTTTTCTTTATTTGGCCATTTTTGGTTATTAAAGGAAACTATGCGCTGGACTATCGTGATTATCACTTTTTGACAAAACTCATACCCTCTTTTTCTTTGCGCAAGGCATCATTTATAGCAATATCGTCACCTGCATATCGTACACTCTTTCCATGTCGCTCTAATGTCGTCCTTAGCCATAATTACAAAAGAATTATACCCAAGCAGGATTATGGTATACCAGTTAATCCTTACTCAATATCTTGTATTGGTGCAATAAGAGATTTTGGTCCAAACTCGGAAATTATTAAGGAGCTTTGTAACCGTGATGAGTATAAGCTGTTCTTTCATGGTAGAGGTGTGGCTGAGGTTGATTTAAAAGAATTTTCGGATGATATTGGTGCCGAAAACGTATATTTTACTGGCTATTATGATAAAAATGAAGAATGTAATCTATATAAGAGTGCTTCATTAATTAACCTTTTGCGCTTTTCAGATGGCTATAATGATCGTGTGGCCTTACCAAATAGACTTTATAATTCTGCACAATATAAAAGGCCTATTTTATGTTACCACGGGACTTTACTGGCTGAATATGTGGAAAGATATAGCTTGGGGGTGTGCCTGGAAAAAGGTGATGATTTTTCTTCTTCAATAAAAAAATATTTTGATACTTTTTCTATAGTAAAGTTTGAGTCTGATACTGAAAGATTTTTGGCTGATGTTGAAAGAGAGCAAGAAGAATTCAAAGTAAATTACTCAGGTTTTTTCAATTAAATTATTTTTGTTGGGTCTTGAATGTTTTCAAATAAAACTCTCCTCATCACCGGCGGCACCGGTTCCTTCGGCAATGCCGTTCTCAACCGCTTCTTGGACACAGACATCGCTGAAATTCGCATTTTCAGCCGTGACGAGAAGAAGCAGGACGACATGCGTAAGCGTTACGCTAATCCCAAGCTCAAGTTCTACATTGGCGATGTGCGTGATTACAATAGCATGCTGAACGCGACCCGTGGGGTGGATTACATCTACCATGCTGCGGCGCTCAAGCAGGTGCCGTCCTGTGAATTTCACCCCATGGAGGCGGTGAAAACCAACGTACTCGGCACCGAAAACGTGCTGGAAGCCGCCATTCAGAACGAGGTGAAGCGCGTTGTTTGCCTGAGTACCGACAAAGCGGTGTATCCCATTAATGCCATGGGTATCTCCAAGGCGATGATGGAAAAGGTGATGGTGGCCAAGTCGCGCAACGTCGATCCCGAGAAAACCGTGATCTGCGGCACTCGCTACGGCAACGTGATGGCCTCACGTGGTTCCGTAATTCCGCTGTTTGTGGATCAGGTTCGTGCCGGCAAGGCCTTGACCATAACAGACCCCAACATGACTCGCTTCATGATGACCCTGGCCGATGCGGTAGATCTGGTGTTGTATGCCTTCGAGCATGGCAGCAACGGCGATATGTTTGTGCAGAAAGCCCCGGCGGCAACGGTTGAAACGCTGGCGAAAGCCCTGACGGACTTGATGGGCAAGCCGGACCACCCGATCAATGTGATTGGTACCCGCCACGGTGAAAAGCTGTTTGAAGCGCTGCTTAGTCGTGAAGAGATGGCTTGTGCCGAAGACTTGGGCGGCTATTATCGTGTACCACCGGATCTGCGTGACCTGAACTACGGCAAGTTTGTCGAGCAGGGCGAAGAGAAGATCTCCCACACCGAAGATTACAATTCCCACAACACCGAGCGGCTGGATGTGGCAGGCATGCAAGCACTGCTGCGCAAGCTGGATTTCATTCGTGCCCTGGAACGGGGTGAGTACATCAACCCGGAGGACTAATCTGTGCGTATACTGGTAACCGGTGCCAAAGGGTTTATTGGCAAAAACCTGCTGCTGCACTTTCAGGAAAAGGGTGGCATCGACGTGGTGCCCTTCACCCGCGAGCATAGCGTCGATGATCTGCCTGCATTGCTGGAAGGTATCGATTGGGTGTTTCATCTGGCAGGCATCAACCGCCCGCAACACCCGGAGGAGTTTGTCACCGGCAACACCGGCCTGACTGAGCAGCTCTGCGCGGCAATCAAGGACAGTGGTAAACAGATTCCGGTGGTGTATACATCGTCCATTCAGGCCGAACGCGATAACGACTACGGCCGCAGCAAACGTGCCGCCGAAGACGCTTTACTCGCACTGCAGCATGATACCGGCAACCCGGTGTTTATCTACCGTTTGCCCAATGTGTTCGGCAAATGGGCGCGGCCCAATTACAACTCGGCGGTGGCGACTTTCTGCCATAACGTTGCACGCGATCTGCCGCTCCGGATCAACGACCCATCTGCGGTTATTCCCTTGGTGTATGTGGATGATGTGGTTGATAACTTCATGTCACTGCTGGCTGGTGTTGAATCAATCAACACTCGTATTGATAACGCCTATGTTGAAGTCGCCCCCGAATACCGAATCAGCGTTGGCGAGCTGGCCGATCAGCTGAACCGCTTCAAGGCCACGCGGCATAACCTGATCACCGAGCCGGTGGGCACGGGGCTGGTACGCGCTTTGTATTCCACCTATGTCAGCTACTTGCCTCCGGAGCGCTTCACCTACCCGGTGCAGCAGCATGGCGATGCCCGTGGTGTGTTTGTCGAGATGCTGAAAACCCCTGATGCCGGGCAGTTTTCGTTTTTCACCGCACACCCTGGTATTACACGTGGCGGGCATTATCACCACTCCAAAACGGAAAAGTTTCTGGTGATCAAGGGCAAGGCCCGTTTCCGTTTCCGTCATATGCTGACCGGCGAGCATTACGAACTGCACACCTCGGGTGAACACTCTGAAATTGTCGAAACCGTGCCGGGCTGGACCCATGATGTGACCAATGTGGGTGATGACGAGTTGATCTGTATGCTCTGGGCCAATGAGATTTTCGATCGGGACAAGCCGGATACCTTTGCCCGTCCGCTTGGTTGAAATGACCGGACACTGAAGCCTGAATATCTGTACGCAAACGCCCGTACTGAAGGATTGTTATGAAAAAACTGAAGGTTATGACCGTGGTCGGGACTCGGCCCGAAATTATTCGCCTGTCACGGGTGATGGCCAAACTGGATGAGCACTGCGAGCATGTGCTGGTCCATACCGGCCAGAATTACGATTACGAACTGAATGAAATATTCTTTAATGACCTGGGCATTCGCAAGCCCGACCACTTCCTTAGTGCTGCCGGTGCCAGTGGTGCCGAAACCATCGGTAATGTGATCATCGCTGTTGATCGTGTGCTGGCCGAGGTGCAGCCGGAAGCGGTACTGGTACTGGGCGACACCAATAGTTGTATGGCCGTGCTGCCGGCCAAGCGCCGCAAGATCCCGACCTTCCATATGGAGGCCGGCAACCGCTGCTTCGATATGCGCGTACCGGAAGAGATTAACCGCCGCATCGTCGACCACACAGCCGATATCAACCTGACCTACAGCGCTATTGCGCGTGACTACCTGCTGTCCGAAGGCCTACCGCCTGACCGGGTGATCAAAACCGGCAGCCCCATGTTTGAGGTGTTGAACCATTACCGCGTCGGTATTGAGGCCTCGGATGTGTTGGAACGTTTGGGCCTAGTGCATCATCAGTTTTTTGTCGTCAGCGCCCATCGTGAAGAAAACGTCGATTCTGACAAGAACTTCTTCAAGCTGGTCGAAGTGCTGAACACTGTGGCCGAGCAGTACGACCTGCCGGTTATTGTTTCGACCCACCCGCGCACACAAAAGCGTGTCAACGCTATGGGGATTAAGTTCCACGGCAACGTGCAGCTGCTGAAACCCTTGGGTTTCAGGGACTATAACAAACTCCAGTTCTGCGCCCGAGCGGTGTTGTCGGACAGCGGCACCATCAATGAGGAATCATCAATCCTCAACTTCCCAGCACTGAACCTGCGTGAAGCACATGAGCGCCCCGAAGGCATGGAAGAGGCTGCTGCCATGATGGTGGGGCTGGAAGTGGAGCGAGTCTTGCAGGGCCTTGCGATTCTGGAATCGCAAGGTCGTGGTGAAGAACGCAGCCTGAGACTGGTCGCCGATTATAGCATGCCGAATGTGGCGGACAAGGTTGTACGCATTGTGCACAGCTATCGTGATTACGTCATGCGGACGGTTTGGAAGCAGTATTGATGGCGAAGAAAAAGACGGATCTTGCCATCGTTAATCGCAGCTTTTGGCCGCAGAGCCAGGTGATTGGCGAGGGATTGCTGCAGTTTGCAGAGACAGCGGCTGAAACGCACAGTGTATGCGTAATTACCCAGACCGATGGTGATCTGGCTGCGCTGCTGGAGGTCGAAGGCCGGGGTAAAGGCGTACAGATCCGTGCGTGTAAGTCTTATACCACCTCTGTTAGCGGCTTGATTAAACGCATGGTTGAGGCGGTGTTCTTTATGTTGTGGACATTCCTCAGCCTGGTGCGGGCAAAGCCAGCCAATGTGTATGTGTCGACCAATCCACCGGTCGTGGTGCCGTTTATCGTTGCGGTCTATTGCCGGTTGTTTGGCGCGCGCTATGTCTATCATCTACAGGACATTCACCCTGAAGCTGTCAATATAGTGGTACCGCTGAACGGGTTGGTGTTCAAATTGCTAAAGGCCATAGACAACTACACCCTGCGCCATGCAGCGGTGATTATTACCCTTTCTGATGATATGAAGGCCCATATCCAACAGCGAAGCGATACCAAAAGCCCAATACTCCTGCTGGATAATCCGTCGTTTGATATCGTGCCGGTGCCAATAGATCAGCGTACCAAAGACGTTGTGTTCTGTGGCAATGCCGGCCGCTTACAACGCATCCCTCTGTTGATGACCGCCATTCGTGACTATCTGCAACAGGGTGGAAAATTGAACTTCACTTTTGCCGGTGGGGGGGTGCATGCACCCGATGTGAAGGCACTGGCTGACGCCTATGATCAGGTCGGCTATTTGGGCATCATCCCGGCTGCTGATGCCGCAGAGTTGGTGAACCAACACCGCTGGGCTTTGCTGCCCATTGATGATGAAGTCACCAAATATGCCTTCCCGAGCAAGTCCTCCGGTTATGCCCTGTCAGGCTCAGGCGTACTGGCCGTCTGCGGTGAAGATACCAGTGTGGCACGTTGGGTAGAGCAGCATAATGTCGGCGTTGTATGTGTGGCTGATCACGAAGCATTGGTTCGTTGTTTCTTCTCGCTTGAACAAAACACTGATGGTAAGTTTTTAATTAGTGATGAAATGCGACACCGGCTACAGATCCCGTATTTTGCGCAGAGGTTGAGTGATATTGCCCTAAGCCAAAAAGCCGTGCCGTAACACTGTAGCCCCTATTTGACGCCATTCTAGGTCTTCTATCACTATGATTAAACGCTTTTTCGATATCATTGCCTCTGCCTTCGGCCTGCTGTTGCTTGCTCCGGTTCTCGCCGTGGTAGCCTTCCAAATCCGCCGTAAACTCGGATCTCCTGTCCTTTTTCGGCAAATCCGGCCTGGCACGGATGGCAAACCATTCGAGATGATCAAGTTCAGAACCATGCGTGATGCTATCGATAAAGACGGTAACCCACTGCCTGACTCTGAACGCATGACCCCCTTCGGTTCTTTTTTACGCTCAACCAGTTTGGATGAATTGCCGGAGCTGTGGAATGTACTCAAGGGTGATATGAGCCTGGTGGGGCCGCGCCCTTTGTTGATGGAATATTTGCCTCTGTACTCCAAAGAGCAGTATCGCCGCCATGAGACTCGCCCCGGCGTAACCGGCTGGGCGCAGGTGAATGGACGTAATGCAATCAGCTGGGAAGACAAGTTCAAACTGGATGTTTGGTATGTGGATAACCGTTCACTCTGGCTGGATCTACGGATCATTTACCTGACGGTTAAGAAGGTGTTAGTCAGGGATGGGATCTCTGCAGAAGGCGAGGCAACCATGTCTAAGTTTAAAGGTTCAGAGGAAGGGAAAGATAAATAATGACATGCAAGGTGTTTGGTGTATTTGGCGCCAGTGGTTTTGGTCGTGAAGTAATGCCTGTAGCTCGAGGAATGGATGACCTAGAGGGATTTGATTTTGTATTTGTAGACGACAACCCGCCGGCCGCTGAGATTAATGGTTATAAGGTTTTGACCTATCAAGAATTTGTTGATGTCAATGCGGACGTGAAAAGTATAATTGTAGCAATTGCTGATGCGGGAATACGCCGGAATATTGAAGCACGCTGTGCTAATGATGATATTAAATTATGTACGGTCGTTTCTGAAAAATCACTCAAAATGGATCAGGTCAAGATAGGTGACGGTGCTGTAATATGTCCTTTTGTAACACTGACATCAAATATAAAGATTGGTAAGTCTTTTCATGCCAATATCTACAGTTATGTAGCACATGACTGTGTTATCGGTGATTATGTCACTTTTGCACCTGCTGTTAAATGTAATGGAAATGTGAAAATTGAAAATAACGCTTATATAGGCACCGGTGCAATCATCAAACAAGGCAAACCGGGTAAGCCTCTTATTATTGGCGAAGGTGCAGTTGTTGGAATGGGGGCAGTAGTAACGAAAAACGTACCAGCAGGTGCGGTAGTGGTAGGAAATCCTGCCAAACCACTGGGCCATAAGCGACTAGGAGGCTGATATGACTGAGGTAGCATTGGGCTCTATTCCCTTGGAAGAGATCTACCCAGGAATGACTGTAAGTTATTCACAAACTATTACAGATGCTGATATTAAGGCTTTTGCAGGTATTTCGGGTGATCATAACCCCGTTCATGTGAGTGAGACTTATGCAGAACAGTCCCGCTTTGGAAAGCGTATAGCACATGGGTTGATGTCTGCGGGCTTTTTCTCAGCTCTTTTTGGTATGCGATTGCCTGGGCCTGGCTGTCTTTACGTTTCGCAAAGTTTACAGTTTAAACGGCCAGTTTATATTAATGATACGGTTGTTGCTGCTGTTGAGGTTACTAAGGTTGATCGTGAGAAACGCCGTGTTTTCTTCAAAACAGAATGTAAGGTGGGTGTTAAAAAAGTAATAACAGGAGAGGCAGAAATATACATTCCTCCTCAAGGCTAGTTAACCTGCAAAAAATTGTAGCGATTTAGTACTCTAGATTCCGTAATCACCCATCGGACCAAAAAATGCTAAACGGACCTTTTTCTCCCTGGCCCTCTTTTACTGAAGAAGAGGCCAATGCTGTACGTGATGTTCTGCTCTCCAATAAGGTCAACTACTGGACCGGACAAGAAGGGCGTCAATTTGAACGTGAGTTTGCCGAGTATGTTGGCGCTGAGCACGCCATTGCACTGGCCAATGGTACCGTAGCCCTTGATCTGGCGCTGAATGCATTGGGTGTTGGTGCAGGAGATGAGGTGATTGTCACCTCGCGTACCTTCCTGGCCTCGGTGTCCAGCATCGTCAATGCAGGGGCGGTGCCGGTGTTTGCCGATGTAGACCCTGACAGCCAGAACGTTACGGCTGATTCCATCGCGGCGGTAATCACGCTCCGTACCCGAGCCATTGTCTGCGTCCATTTGGCTGGTTGGCCCTGCGATATGGACCCAATTATGGCGCTGGCTGAGCAGCATGAACTGTACGTGATTGAAGATTGTGCCCAGGCGCATGGTGCCTTGTATAAAAGGCAGCCGGTCGGCTCAATCGGTCATGTGGGCTGCTGGTCGTTTTGTCAGGACAAGATCATGACCACTGGTGGTGAGGGTGGCATGGTCACAACAAATGACCGTGAACTCTGGTCAAAGATGTGGTCATTCAAGGATCATGGTAAAAGCTGGGAAGCGGTTTACGAACGTGAACATCCGCCGGGCTTTCGCTGGTTGCATGAATCGTTCGGTACCAACTGGCGCATGACCGAGATGCAGGCCGTAATTGGCCGTATTCAGCTCAAGCGTATGCCGCAGTGGCACGATGCCCGCTTGCGTTATGCACAGCAGATCTGGGACACGGCGAAAAAGCTGCCCGGGTTGCGTGTGCCCGAGCTGCCAGAGGATATCGAGCACGGGGTGTACAAGTGCTATGTATTTGTGGATTCACGCACGGAGTGCGCTCCCACATCGTCTCCGGCGTTGTCTCGTGATGAGATCATGAAGAAGATCAATGACCGTGGTGTGCCCTGTTTCTCGGGCTCCTGCTCTGAGGTGTATCTGGAAAAGGCATTCGATGGTACAGGCTGGCGCCCTGAACAACCGCTGCCGGTTGCGCATAAGCTGGGCGAAACCAGCCTGATGTTCCTGGTACACCCGACATTGACTCAGGCCGAAATTGACAAGACCTGTGCGGTCCTGACTGAGGTAATGATGTCTCAGCGGTAATCTTATGCCTATACCGTAAACAGGTGAGAAGGATACTCACACTACTCCAAGGAAGGAGTCCACATGAAAAAGATCGTGATCTGTGCTGATGGCACTTGGCAGTCGCCTGAGTCTGACTGTGCCACCCATATTCTGCGTATTGCCCGTGGTATTGCCCCGGAAGACGATATCGGCCACAAGCAGGTGGTGTTTTACGACTGGGGTGTTGGCTCTGACGGCAATGCTCTGTCCGGTGGCATCACGGGCAAGGGTATCGACCGTAATATTCTCGATGCTTACCGCTTTCTGGTGCACAACTATGATGAGGGCGACAAGCTCTATCTGTTCGGTTTTAGCCGTGGTGCCTATACAGTCCGTTCTCTGGCGGGGCTGGTCGCTAACTGCGGCATTTTGCGCCGCGAGCATGCCGATAAGATAGCCAGTGCTTACTCACTCTACCGCCGCCGCAGCTCAGCTTCAGCGCCGGGCAGCGATCTGTCTGCCACCTTTCGAAGCCGCTTCGCAGTGGCCGATTTAAGCCGGGTGCATTTCGTCGGTGTGCTCGACACTGTCGGAGCCCTGGGCATCCCCGCTCCGTTTCTGGGCACGCTGGGCTCTTCGCGCTATCTCTTCCACGATACCGACCCCGGGCAGGTGATCACCCATGCCCGCCATGCGGTCTCCATTGATGAAAATCGCCAGGATTTTGAGCCGACTCTCTGGACGCCCCGTGGCGGTGTCGATCTGCAGCAGGTCTGGTTTGCCGGGGTGCATTCCGATATCGGTGGTGCCTATGCCGACCGCACGCTGGGTGATCACGCCGGCCAGTGGCTCGCCCGAGAGGCTCTGGCCTGTGGACTGGCATTCGAGCCGCATTTCGTCGACGATCTTTCCCCTGACTACGCCGGCCCCCAGCATAACGAGTACAAGGGTTTCTACCGCGCACTGCGCCGCCGTGTAGTGCGTGAGATTGAGCCGGTCGTACACATAAGCGTGCGGGAGCGTTGGCTGGATCAGTCTGTACGTTACCCCAGCCCGGCACTCAGCGCACTGATGGCTCGGCTGAACGGTGACTGGAGCCGGGTGAGAGTGGTTAATTGATAGTACGGTTGTTTTATAAGACGCTGAGGAGGCTGGCTACTGGCTGGCAGCGATGCCTTTGCTGTATTCATACCCCAAGACCCTGTCACTTGATTCCGTTAAACTCTCCTAATGAAAGCTTAACCGTCCCGACAAGGATTCAATGGCGATGAAAGACTGCCCGGCCGTGCCTGTGCTGCAGAGGAGTGCGGCCCGTATCCCCCACCTTCGCGACCTCTTTGACAGCGACCCCGCACGGGGGCATGAGCTGCGGGCGACGGGCGCTGGTATCACGCTGGATTACAGCAAACAGCGCGTGGACACCGGTGTGCTCCAGGCACTGGCGCAGTTGGCTGAGCAGGCCGGGCTTAGTGAAGAGCGCGAGCGATTGTTTGCCGGCGAGGTGGTCAACCGTACCGAAAACCGCGCGGCCTGGCATACGGCGCTACGTACTCCGACGGCTCTACAGACAACCGAACAGCAGTGTGTGGAAGAGCAGCTGCAGCGGATGACGTTGCTGGTGGACAGGATTCAGTCCGGTGTGTGGCGCGGCTTTTCCGGCAAGCGCATTACCGATGTTGTCAATCTGGGCGTGGGCGGCAGTGACTTGGGGCCGTTGATGGTGACCCACGGCCTGCGTGAGTATTCCGAGCCGGCGGTGCGGGGGCTCAAGGTGCACTTTGCCTCCACCATCGACGGCAGCCAGCTGTTTGATCTGCTGGACCATCTTAACCCCGAAACCTCGCTGTTCATCATCTCGTCAAAGTCGTTCACCACCATCGATACCCTGTCCAACGCCGATACGGTGCGATCTTGGCTGGGCAGTCATTGCGTGGATGAGGCGCTGATGTTGCGCTGTCATTTTATCGGTGTCTCGGCTGCGCAGCAGAAGATGAGCGACTGGGGCTTGCCGTCCGATAACCAGTTGCACTTCTGGCAGTGGGTCGGCGGGCGCTTTTCGCTCTGGTCAGCCATCGGGCTGCCGATTGCACTGGCGCTGGGGATGTCGGTGTTCCGCCGGCTGTTGGCCGGTGCTCATGCGATGGATGAGCACTTCCGCACGGCGCCGGTTCTGCAGAATCTGCCGGTGATGTTGGCGCTGCTGGGTATCTGGAACGTCAACTTTCTCGATATCCGTGCCCATGCGATTCTGCCCTATGACGGTCGCTTGAAGTACTTCCCCTCCTATCTGGAGCAGCTGGAGATGGAGAGCAACGGCAAATCGGTGGGGCAGGACGGTGAACTGCTGGACTACTCTACCTGTCCGGTGCTCTGGGGCGAGATCGGTGCCAATGCCCAGCATGCGTTCTATCAGCTGCTGCACCAGGGTACCCAGTCGGTCGCGTCGGATTTTATTGTGGCGGCCCGTCGTTACGAGGCCCTCGATCACTATGCCCATCAGGAGCAGTTGCTGGCCCAGCATCAATTGAACATCGCCAACTGCCTGGCGCAGTCGCGGGTGTTGGCCTTCGGCGATGCGGCGGTTGCGCCGGATGACAACCCCTGGCGGCGCTACCCTGGCAACCAGCCGTCGTCCACGTTGCTGCTGGAGCAACTGGGCCCGGAATCGCTGGGCGCACTGATCGCTGCCTATGAACACAAGGTGTTTACCCAGGCCGTGATCTGGAATATCAACCCCTTCGACCAGTGGGGCGTGGAGCTTGGCAAGCAGGTAGCCTTGCAGCTGCAGCCCTTGCTGCAGGACCCGGACGCGGCTGCAGTGGCGGGGCTTGATGCATCCACCCGTGAACTGGCGTTGAGTATTCAACAGCAACAATCCGGCAGCGAAGGAGGTGCGGCATGAACGTACGTGTACTGGGCGATAATCTTGAGGCCTGGACGCTGGCGGGCGCACTGGCCTTTACTGGTTGTGCTGTATCAATGGAGCAACCGACTCTGCCAGAGGCGGATTCTGATATTGCCGAGCCGGATCTGCTGCAGCTGCTGGAGCAGCAGCATCTTGCAGGGCGACTTCAGCTTGGGGCTGGAGAAGAAGCGGCCGACCTGTTGCTGGTGACTCGTCGTTTGCCATCCATGGATGAGTTGCAAGCGGCCATTCAGGGGTTTGTGGCTAAAGTAAAAAAGCAACCGGAATCCAGGCCGCTCATCGCATTGGTGCAATCGGTCGCGCTGGGAACGACGGATGGGTTGCAGGCATGGCTTAATGAGCAGGGGGCAGGCCATGTACGCGTACTGTTCTGGCCCGCGTTTATACAGTCTGGCCGAGCTCTGGAGAGTGTGACCCGTCCCGAGCGTATTTTGCTGGGTACCCGGGATAAGCAAGTCGTGAGCACCATGCGCCGCGTTTTGAGCCCGTTCAATCGTAGCCGCGATACCCTCATGGTGATGCCACCTTTGGAAGCGGAGCTGAGCAAGCTGGCAATCAACGGCATGCTGGCGACCCGGGTCAGTTACATGAATGAGCTGGCCCGGTTGGCGTCGGATAAAGGGATCGATATCGAGCAGGTGCGCCAGGGCATGGGTACCGATTCCCGTATCGGCTTTCAGTATCTGTATCCCGGCTGCGGTTTTGGTGGTGAAGCCTTTTTAGGAACCCTGGAACAGCTTAACCGTGAACTCGGCGACCTTAATGAGCCTGGTCTGCTTAGCAGTGTGTTTGCGATCAACGAGCAGCAGAAAGACCTGCTGTTCCAGAAGTTCTGGCGCTATTTCAAAGCCGAAATCAGTGGCCGCAGGGTGGCGCTCTGGGGCTGCTCGTTCAAGCCCAGTACCTCTGTCGTTGAAGGCAGCCCGGCGCTGGTGCTGATTGAAGCATTGCTGGCGCACAATGTAGAGGTGCACGTGTACGACCCCATGGCACTGCCGGCGCTGAAGCGCCGTTTGGGCAACCGGCCCGGACTGGTCTGTGTAGACAGTGCCGCGGCCGCGGCCGAGGGTGCTGATGCGCTGATGCTGGTGACGGAGTGGAAAGAATTCTGGAACCGGGATATGGCAGCGATCCAATCGAGCATGCAAACCCCCCTGCTGCTGGACGGGCGCAATGTGTTCGATCCCGGGCTGATGGCCGAGCTTGGCTGGGTGTACTCCGGCATCGGGCGCGGGGTTTCGATTTAGGCGGTATTATCGTGCGTAGAGCGCGCTCCCACAGGGGCGTGATGATTCTGTGGGAGCGCTCTCCGAGCGCGAATCAGGATATAATCGCTTTATTGCTGTAACGATTGAATGGACTTGTTTGATATGGACTCAACCGGCGTATCTTCGCGCTCGCTTCACTATCGCATTCTGACCCTGGGGCGTAACTACAAAAAAGCCTTGATGGTACTGGCGGATTTTATCGCCTTGCCGGTAGCGCTCTGGTCGGGTTATGCCCTGCGGCTGTCTGAGTGGTGGCCGTCGGCGTATATGGTTGAGGCCTGGTGGCTGTTTATCGCCACGCCAGTAGTCGGGCTGCTGGTGTTCATGAAGCTCGGGCTGTATCGAGCCGTGGTGCGCTTTATGGGCGCCCAGGCGATCCTGGCGGTATTCAAAGGGGTGGTTATTCTGGCGGTGCTGATGTGGGCATCGGCCTTCTTCTTCAATATCGACAAATTTCCGCGCTCGGTGCCGGTCAATTTTGCGCTGGCGGCTCTGGTGTATGTGGGCGGCAGTCGCTTGCTGGTGCGCAATTATTACCACTGGCTGATCGGCCATTATGTAAAGAAGGAGCCGGTGCTAATCTACGGGGCGGGTGGCTCCGGTGTGCAGCTGTCCACGGCCCTGGCAGGGGGGGGCGAGTATGTCGCCGTCGGTTTTCTGGATGACGATCCAGCCTTGTGGAAAACAACGGTTTCCGGCATGCCGGTGTACGATCCAACCTCAATCGGGCAGCTGATCCAGTCCCTGGGAGTGACGCACGTGCTGTTGGCGCTGCCATCGGCTTCGCGATCAGAACGTCGTCGCATTCTTGAGCGGCTGGCTGATCATTCGGTGCATGTGAAGACGATACCGTCCATGCCCGAACTGGTATCGGGCGAAGCGCTGGCAACCCTGCGCGAGGTCGACCCGGAAGACCTGTTGGGGCGTGAGCCGGTGCCGCCGGTCGAGTCGTTGCTGGCATCCAGCATTGAAGACAAGGTGGTACTGGTCAGCGGTGCGGGTGGCTCCATCGGCTCCGAGATCTGCCGTCAGGTGCTGCGCAACCAGCCCAAAGCGCTGGTTCTTTACGAGCTGAGCGAGTTCGCGCTGTATTCCATTGAGCAGGAACTGAGCAAGGCTGCTAAGGCGGAAGGTCTCAACGTGCCCGTCTATGCGCTGCTGGGGTCGGTACTGGATGCAGAGCGGGTCGCCCGTATCATCGATCGCTTCGGGGTGCAGACCATCTACCATGCGGCCGCCTACAAGCATGTGCCGATGGTGGAGCACAATGTGTTTGAAGGCGTGCGCAACAATGCACTGGGCACGCGGGTCATGGCGGAAGCGGCGCTGGCGGCCGGGGTGGAGCGGTTTGTGCTGATCTCCACCGACAAGGCGGTTCGTCCCACCAATGTGATGGGGGCGACCAAGCGGCTGGCGGAGCTGGTGCTGCAGGGACTGGCTGAGCGCGACAGCAAGACCGTATTTTCCATGGTGCGTTTCGGTAACGTACTGGGCTCGTCCGGCTCTGTGGTACCGCTGTTCCGTCGCCAGATCGAAGCCGGTGGTCCGGTAACGGTGACCCACCCCGATATTACCCGTTTCTTCATGACGATCCCGGAGGCCGCGTCACTGGTGATCCAGGCCGGTTCCATGGCCAAGGGCGGTGATGTTTTCGTGCTCGATATGGGAGAGCCGGTCAAGATTGTCGACCTGGCCCGCCGCATGATTCAGTTGATGGGCTATGAGGTACGTACCGAGCAGCACCCGGATGGCGATATCGCGATCGAGTTCTCGGGGCTGCGCCCCGGCGAAAAGCTGTACGAGGAGCTGTTGATCGGGGCCGACGTGATCGGTACGGAACATCCCAAGATCATGCGTGCCCATGAAGAGCTTCTTCCGGCCGATCAGCTGCAGGCGCTGCTGGTCCAGATGAGCGATGCAATGGCGCAGGATGACAGCCACCAGGCCCGCAAGCTATTGCAGCAGGCCGTGTCAGGCTTTACACCCTCTTCGCCCAATATGGACCTGTTGCTGAAAGCGGAAGTGCCCGCTGGCAACCTGGTGCACTGATAGGGCTTTTCTACAGATGCATAGGGGCGTCCGTTCTGCGTGTGGGAGGCCGCTCCGCGGCCGAATACACTACTGACAGCCGAGTGCTAATTGCGTCGGCGAGTTTTACGATGCTGGTTGGCCAGAATCCCGATGGCACATAGCGTCACGAAGGTCGCCGCATTGGCCGGTATCTGCAGGTTGAAGTCGGTGGCCGAGTGGATCAGGATGCCCAGAATCCCCATGGCGGCGCCGAAGCCGACTCCGCTGCGATACCAGGACTGGCGGTGCCAGAGTGCCTTCAGCGCGTGGTAGAGGCAGATCAGGACAAAGGCGCCAAGGGCGGTGAAGCCTATCAACCCATATTCAACGGCAAACTGCAGGTAGTCGTTATGGGCGTTATTGAAGAAGCCGCGGATATCCTCACCGGCGTATGGCTGGAAGCTGGCGCCGAAGCTGCCGGCCCCGAAGCCAACCAGGGGGCGATCGGTGAATTGCTGCCACACGTAACCAAAAACATCGGTACGGATAACGTTTTTACGTTCAACCACCTCTACCTGATAGCGCGCTTCGGCTTCCTGGCTCAGTGTCAGCCGTTCGATCACCACTGGAGTTTCTTCCACTACCGCGGATTGCGTCGATCCGCTGTCGGCAACCGTGCTGTTCTTGGCCGTCTCCGTTGTCTGTGACGACGGCTCCTCGCGCTGAATTTCCTCTCTTGCCGACTCGGTCAGCTCCGTGACGACTACTTCATCCTGGAAGCGGGTGCCAACCAGTCGGTCCTTGAGCTTGTCCAGGCCGAAGAACTGACTGATCACCAGCACGTCGATCAGGATCAGGCTGGCCAGAATCAGGCTGTTGCGCAGTCGGTGTTCCCGGTTCAGCAGCACGAACAGGCCGCCAATGATCAGCAGGGAGGCAAAGAAGGCGGTATTGCCCATGCGTGAGCGGGTCATCACCAGCGCAATCACCATGATCACCAGTGCCAGGCGCAAGCGAGCCTTGGGCCCCATCATCATCTCCAGCAGGCTGTGCCAGCGGAAGGGAGCACCGTCACGCAGGGCCATCAGCAGGCCAATGCCGCAGCCGAGGCTCATCACCAGGTAGCCCGCCAGATGGTTGCGGTTGAAGTAGGTGCCGGACACCACCCCTTGTCCACCAGCTTTGGGTTCAAACAGCAGCCACTCAACTCCCGACAGTGTCATGAAGGTGCCATAGAAAGCCTGGAAAGTGGCGCTGACTACCAGTGTACTGAGCAGCAGGGTCAGTCGGCTGCGGGTATAGAACAGACCAATCACCAGAATGAACAGAAAGCTGTAGCCCAGACCGAGCGTAAGGTAGTAGAGCGTTTCACCCTGGTCGGTCGTGATGCCAAACAGTAACTGCAGCAGCACCCAAAGCTGGGCGCCCAACAGCAGCAGAAAGGGCGTACGGGCGACGCCCAGCGCACGGTTATGGCTGCTGTTTTTGTTCAGCTGCTGCCAGGCCCAGAGCAGAGTGAGTGTTGCTGTAATGAGACTGAACAGGGAACCTGACCAGTGGGCATAGCTGCCTTTGGGCAGGGGGAGCCAGACCAGCAGGCCCAGAGTCATAACAATCAGGGCAGATTCCAGGGGGGATCGGTGCTGGGACATGCTTGGCTCGGTTCCTTGGGCGACATGTAAATGGATGAATGCGCAGCAATTATCCATATTGCATCGGTGAAAGACAGTCGAGGGTGGTATTTTTTTGGCGCTTTTATGCGCCTGAGCAGTTCTACTGTCGTCTAATGGTGGCAATCGAAAAATTTAGGCAATAGAATGCTCGGTCGGTGATAGTGCCGTTAAGGCACGGTACATTTTTTTTGACTGAGCCTGGGCACTCCCGCGCGCTCTGGAATACAACAATATTGAGGACGTAATCATGCGCAAGACACTGGTTTCAATCTCTCTGGCGGCGGCTCTGATGTCCGGCCAGGCAATGGCCGACGATGCAACCCTGCAGGCGCTGCAGAATGCCGGCATTAAGCTGAGCACCGAGCTGGCAGACAAGGTCAAGGCGGCAGAAGGTGAAGACCTGGCTGAAGCCATTGCTGCGGTTGTTAGCGCTTTGGGCGATGACGCCGCAGCGGTACAGGCGACCGTCCAGGCAGCCGCACAGGCAGCTCCGGCTCAGGCTGCAGCTATTGCGGCGGCAGCGGTTAAGGCAGCTCCGGCCCAGGCAGAATCCATCAAGACAGCGGCCATGACCGCGGCTCCGGCTCAGTCAGCCCAGATCGAGAGCAGCGTAGCCACAGCGGTTGCGGCAGCGACTCAGACCACTACGACCAACACTAACACCAACACGACTACCAAAGAGACAACCACGGTAGCGACCGGTAGCATTCCGTCTTCTTCTGGCGGTAGCGGTGGTGGTGTCAGCGAATAAGTGTTGACGATTACTGAGTGGCCCCATACCAACAGTGCTGGCATGGGTAGACCCCCATTTTGCAACAGGCTTTTTTGCATGCGTAAAACATTTACCCTGAATACCTTGGCGGCTGCCGTGATGCTGGCCGGCAGTGGCTCGGCCCTGGCGATCGATGCGGCCTCCATGAAGCTCGGCGCCATGAATTTCACCCCGACACTGGAGCTGTCCGAGCGTTACGACGACAACTTCCGTGAGACCGGGGGTAACGAGGAATCCAGCTGGATCACAACGATCAAGCCGACGTTCGAGCTGGCGGCGCAGGACCGTCTGAACATCTACAAGCTGACCTATTCCTTCAACAGCGAAATTTTCCATTCCAGCCAGGATGACAACAACACCGATCATCACCTGGATGCGGATGCGCACATGGAGTTTTCGGCCCGTAGCCGCCTGGACCTGAATGTCGGTTACGACAAGATGGAAGATGTGGCTGACACTGAAGTTGAAGGCACCAACGACAAGTACCACACCTACAATATTGGTGGTGTTTACGGCTACGGTGCCGAGTCGGCCACCATGCAGTTTGAGCTGGGTGCCAACCAGGAATGGAAGCGCTACGACAACAAGGGTGGCATCAACGCTGATATGGAGCGTGACACCCTGAGCCTGGGCGCCACCGCATACTATCGTCTGGCGCCCAAGACCCGCGCGCTGGCCGAGATCCGCTATAACGATTACGACTACAAGCTGGCCTCTTCCACTCTGAACAGCGATGCGATGGCGTATCTGTTGGGTGTGACCTGGGATGCCACGGCCAAGACCAGCGGTACCGCCAAAGTCGGTTACGAGAAAAAAGACTTCGACAGCGCGGCTCGTGAAGATGCCGACAACAGCATGTGGGAAGTGGGCGTGACCTGGAAGCCGCGCAGCTACTCCGCCTTTACGCTCAATACCCGTCGCGGTCTGGATGAAGGCTCTGACGGTGCCGATGGTGAAGATTACATCGAAACCACACGCACCAGCCTGAACTGGAATCACGAGTGGAGCTCCTACCTCTCCAGTGATGTCAACTATGCCTTCACTGACGAGCAGTACGAGACCGATCGTGAAGACGAAACCAGCGAGTTCGCCATCGGCCTTAACTACGACCTGCGTCGTTGGGCCACCGTTGGTGTGGGCTACAAGTACAAGGACGTTGATTCAAATGTTGCCAGCGAGCGCTATGACAACAACGTCTACCAGGTCAAGCTGACTATGGGGCTGTAAACCGGCCCCGCTGTGTAAAAAGGGGAGCGGAGTCTCCCCTTTTTTGTGACAGTTTTATAACGAGGCAGAAGAGAGATGCTACAGCGAACACTAGCGGTCGTACTGCTGTTGATGGGTATGGTGCTTGGAATGTCAGCCGCCCAGGCGGCAGGGGACAGCCAGTATAAGCTTGGCTCGGGTGACGTCATCAGTATTAACGTGTTTGGCGAAGAGGACCTGAGTTTTGAACAGTTGCGGATGACCGATGCAGGGACGTTTTCCTATCCGTTTCTGGGCGAAGTGCGAGCTCTGGGCAAGACCGTTGCCGAGATTGAAGCGATCATTATCAGAGGCCTGAAAGGCGATTACCTGATCGACCCCAAGGTATCGGTATCGATCCTGGAATACCGTGATTTCTTCGTTAACGGTGAGGTGAAAAACCCCGGTGGCTATCCGTTCAAGCCCGGCTTGACCCTGCGCAAGGCAGTGGCGTTAGCAGGCGGTTTCACCGAGCGCGCTTCTTCCAGCAAGATGTCGATCATCCGCGAAACCGGAGCGGACAAGCGCACCTTTGGTGCCTCTCTGGATACACCGGTCATGCCGGGCGACATCATCACTATTGAGCAGAGCTTCTTCTGATTATGGACACAACCAATACCCGGCCGGAAGGGGCATCTCTGGCGCAGCGTCTGGCTGACGATGAAATTGATCTGTTGCAGTTGTGGCATACCATCTGGCGACGCAAATGGAGCATCATCACGCTGACCCTTGTGGTGATGATGCTGACGACACTGGTGGTGCTGAGCCTGACGCCGATCTACCGTGCGGCCTCGACCATGCTGATCGAGCAGAAAAGTGCCAAGGTGGTCTCCATCGAGGATATGTATGGCCTTGAAGGCGGCAGCAGCGAATATCTGCAGACCCAGTTCGAACTGCTCAAGTCTCGCGAACTGGCCGAGCGTGTAGTGCGCGAGCTGAACCTGACCGTGCACCCTGAACTGGACCCGCGCCAGCAGCCCGAGCCGCTGATCAATCTGAGCGCCCTGTTGGGCAGCTTTAACATTCGTGACTGGCTGCCGATCACCACACCGGATGATCTTGAGGAAAGTGAGGCGCTGAGCGAAGCGCGCATTTTCGATCATGTGGTCAAGGCGTTCATGCAGCGCACCACCATCTCTCCGGTGATGAAAACCCAGCTGGTTAAGGTTCAGGTCGAAATGGCGGATCCCCGGCTGGCGGCCCGTGCGGCGAATGCGCTGGCGAACGCCTATATCGAAAGCCAGCTGGAAGCCAAGTTGAACATGACGCAGACGGCGACCAACTGGATGAACGAGCGCCTGAGCGGGCTGAAGGAAAAGCTGAAGGAGTCCGAGCGTCGTTTGCAGGAGTTCCGTGAGGCTGAAAACCTGGTGGACCTTGCGGGTGTGACTACGGTGGCCGGCGGGGAACTGTCGCAGACCGGTGATCGTCTGATCGATGCTCGCCGCAGCCGAGCCGAGGCTGAAAGCCAGTACCGCCAGGTAGCAGCCATGCGCAGCAGTGGCTGGCAGCGGCTGGCATCGGTGCCGGCGGTGTTGAGCAATCAGCTGGTACAGCAGTTCAAGGCGGAAGAGGGGCGTGCCCGTGCCAAGGTGCAGGAGCTGTCCCGCCGTTACGGCCCCAAGCATCCGAAAATGATTGCCGCCCAGTCCGAGCTGAATGCGGCGACTGCCAACCTGCGTTCGCAGGTCGAGCAAGTGGTGGCGTCCATCGAGCGTGAATACCAGCTGGCGACCGCCAATGAGCGCTCGCTGCAAACCTCGTTCAATCAAAACAAGGAACAGATTCAGGATATCAAGCGCAAGGAGTTCAAGCTGCGCGAGCTGCAGCGTGAGGTTGATACCAACCGCTCGCTGTATGACACCTTCATGACCCGCTTGAAAGAGACGTCGGCCACATCTGACTTCGAGGCCGTGAATGCCCGGATCGTCGACCCTGCGGTGGTGCCGGATACTCCGGTTAAGCCCAAGAAGAGTCTGATCGTGGTGCTGGCCGGCATTCTGTCGATGATGGCCGGGGTTGCCATGGTGCTGCTGCTTGAGTTCCTCAACAACACCTTCAAGAGCACTGAAGATGTCGAGAACAAGCTGAGTCTGCCGGTGCTAGGCATTCTGCCGTTGCTCAAGGGCAAGGAGCGCTCGGATATGGCGCGCATGTTTGTCGACAACGACAACAAGGCCTTCACCGAATCGATTCGTACCATCCGTACCGGTGTGGTGCTGTCGGGGCTGGATAACCCGCACAAGACCATTGTTGTGACCTCGTCTGTACCGGGAGAGGGCAAGAGCTCGGTATCGATGAACCTGGCGTATGCACTGGGGCAGATGGAGAAGGTGCTGCTGATCGATGCGGACATGCGTCGTCCTACCGTGGCCAAGAGCTTTGGCTTCCCGGTCGGAACTCCGGGGCTGGCGAATCTGGTGGCCGGTACTGCGCGGCTTGAAGATGTGATCCAGGAGCTGGATGACGGCATCAGCGTGATAACTGCCGGTACGGTGCCGCCCAACCCGCTGGAGCTGCTGTCCTCTCCTCGTTTTGCCAAGGCCCTGCAAGTGCTGCAGAGCATGTTTGACCGTATCGTGATCGATTCTCCGCCGACCCAGGCGGTAAGCGATGCGCTGGTACTGTCGACCCACGCCAACGCGCTGATTTATGTGATCAAGTCGGAATCGACCGCTACTCCGTTGGCCAAGCGTGGTGTGGGGCAGTTGCTGCAGAATAACGCGCCGGTGACCGGTGTGGTGCTGAACCAGGTTGATATCAAGAAGGCGAAGAAGCACGGCTACAGCTACGGTGGCTACTACGACTACTACGGTTACAGTGGTTCGCAGGAGGCATGATGCCATGGGCATGATTGATCTTCACAACCATCTGTTGCCCGGTATTGATGATGGCGCCGAGGATGTGGATACGTCGGTCGAGCTGGCGCGGATGGCGGTGGCGGACGGGATCTCGCATCTCGTCTGCACTCCGCATATCCATCCGGGTCGCTTTGATAACACCCCGGATACGATTGCGCCGGCACTGGCGGCCTTTCGTCAGGCGCTGGACGACAAGGGGATTGCGCTGAGCGTGTCCTCGGCGGCTGAAGTGCGCTTTGGGCTGGAATTGATGGAGGGCATCGCCCTGGGGACGGTGCCTTTCCTGGGCGAGTGGCAGGGCGACAGGGTGCTGCTGCTGGAGTTTCCACACGGGGAAGTGCCGTTCGGCGCCGAGAAGCTGACCCGCTGGATGATCGACCGCAAGGTTCGGCCGATGATCGCCCACCCGGAGCGGAACAAGGCGATCATGAAGTCCCGGGTGAAGTTGAAACCGTTCCTGGATCAGGGATGTCTGCTGCAGGTGACTGCTGGTTCGGTCGCGGGCCGCTTTGGCGAGCAGGCTCGATCGGTGGCACATGAGCTGCTGCAGGAAGGCAAGGTCACTATTTTGGCGTCGGATGCACACAACAGCAGCCACCGCCCCCCTCAGCTGCGTGAGGCGGTTCAGGTGGCCGCGCAGCTTATCGGTGACAGGGAGGCCGCGGCGTTGGTGACCTCACGTCCCTGGGCGATTGCAGGAGGGCATTTCGGTTGAGCCGGTATACCACCGAGGATCTGGTCTGGCGCAGGCCGTTTTGTATTGCGTTGCTGCTGCTGGCGTTGCCGTTACTTTATCTGGCGGGGGGGCAACTGTTGGCGGGCATTGCGTCCGTGCAGGGGGAAATGTTCCTGCAAGACTGGGAGCAGAAGCGTACAGCGCCCTCTGAGCGGGCCTGGCAGGTGGCATTCGAGGCGGCTAACCGGTCGAATAGTCTGCTGCCCATTGATAACGGCGAGTATCTGGATCGTCTGGGGCGTGTCAACGAATGGCAGGGCGTGTTCAAGCCGTTTGGCGATGTCGAGTCGATTGAGAGTCGCCGTGATGCACTGACAGCTTATCGGCAGGCTGCGCAGTTACGTCCGCTCTGGCCCCATACCTGGGCTCAGCTGGCCTATATCAAGCTGCGCTTGCTGGAGTTCGATAAGGAATTTGATCAGGCCCTGCTGCAAGCCGACCGCCTGGGCCCCTGGCGCATGAGCGTGCAGGCGCAATTGGCCGAGATCGGCATGATCGCCTGGCCTCAGCTGGATCAGCAGCAGCGCCGCTCCGTATGGATGTCGCTGCAAAAAACGCTGATGTATGACGCCGCCCGGACCCGGCCTTTAGTGCAGCTGGCCCGGGATGCAGGTCTGTATCGACAGATGTGTCTGACGCTGGATGAGCGCCTGTTGGCTGAACGCAAACTCTGTACGCGCTAGCAGGCTGTTGTGGGAGCGCACTCTGTGCGTGATGAAGGTGGTTTGAGGCTTATCGCCCGCGGAGCGGGCCCCCACAACAGGTTTTCCACCGGAATCGATGGACAGGGTTACAGCGCTTTAAGGAACGCCTTGAGGTCGGCTGCGGTTTCGGGGTGCTTCAGTCCCAGTGCCACATTGGCCATCAATAATCCCGCCTTGTTGCCGCAATCATAAAGATCACCCGCCATGGTGAAGGCGTCCAGTTTGCCGCCTTCATGCAGCAGGGTTTTGATGGCATCAGTCAGCTGGATCTCGTCACCGGCGCCTCGCGGCGTACTTTTCAGCAGTTCCATGATCCGTGCCGGCAGGATATAACGACCCACAATCGCCAGGTTGGACGGGGCTTCTGCCAGTGCCGGCTTTTCCACCACATCCGTCATCGCGGCACTCTGGCCACTGGTCGGGCGCTCGCCGCCACAGTCAACGATACCGTAGCGTTCGACCTGATCTTCCGGCACCGTTTCCACCATGATCTGGCCCTTGCCACTGTTGCGGTAGGCTTCGACCATCTGCATAAAATCTGAACGATCAGCGTCATTGTCGATCAGCATGTCCGGCAGCATCACCGCAAAATCCTCGTCGCCGGTCAGTGCTGCAGCGCAGAGCACCGCATGTCCCAGGCCCTTGGCCTCATCCTGACGTACCGAAATGACCTGTACACCGCGGGGCAAAATGTCGCGCACGGCCGCTAGCAGGCTATCCTTGCCTTTGCCGGCAAGTACTTGTTCCAGTTCGGCGTTGCGATCGAAATGATCCTCGATCGCCGATTTGCCACTGCGGGTGACCAGCACCAGGCGGGTAAATCCCGCCTCGATCGCTTCTTCAATGACATGCTGAATAACCGGCTTGTCTACAACGGTCAGCATCTCCTTGGGGATGGCCTTGCTGGCGGGCAGAAGACGGGTGCCAAGTCCAGCCACCGGGATAATGACGGTATTCAGCATTTGGGGTCCTTTCATTCGGTCGCTTTGGCCTTGCGGTTACGGATGGCGGAGCGAACCAGGGCGATCATCACGCCCAGCATGCCACCCAGTACCACGGACAGGGCGAGAATCAGGGCTTTCTTGGGTTTGATCGGTGCATCCGGGGCCTGAGCTTCAAGGTCGATGGTGGCCGGCTGGATTTTTTGACTGTCGATACGTACCGATTCTAACAGGCTTTTTTGCTGTTCCAGTTGCAGCAGGCCCGGGATAAAAATTTCATTATCCCGGCGTGCTGATACTGCCTTGATCTCTGCTTCAAGTGCTTTGGAGCCCAGGCGGTAAAGTTTTCTCACTTCGTCAACCATTGTGCGTCCGCTGTCATCTATGATGACATCTGTTTTTAGCGGATCGGTCAGGCCAATGGCTCGCGCAACCTGTAGTGCCTCTTCGAGCTTATGTATCTCTGCATTCAGCTGTGACTTGAACAGGGCGCGACGGTTATTGATCTGCAGTTCCAGGTCATTCAGATTGGCGCGGATCTCGGATTGAAAGTCAGTCGCCAGCTGCGCACGTGTCTGCTGGGCGGCCAGCGCGATATATTCGTTAGTCCACTTGGCGGCCAGTTCAGGGTCGTTCAGCTGAAAGCCGACAGTGCTCAAAACCGGACTGTTTTTGGACGGCAGGGTGATGTTAAGCGCGTCTTTGAAGGCTCGCCACTGTCCCTGGGGTGTCGGACTTACGCCATCAAAAAAAGCACTGACCTCCGGTTGCGCCAGAAAAGATTTCTTAACGGTGTTGGAGTCAATGTTCTGAAGAAAGGCTTCGTACACGGCTTGCGCCGTATTCGCTGTGCTGGTGTTGCCTGCAGCAGGTTGTCGCAGCTCAACAATATCTTTTTCTGTAGGAGGCAGCAGGAATGCCTTGCTTTCATACGTCGGCGTAGTCAAAAACGCAAAAGCGCAACCGAGCACCAGGGCAATAACGGCAGTGATTACAACCAGCCATTTCTGCTGCCAGATGTTCTCAATCAGCTCGAACAGGTCAATTTCGTCATTCTGAATATAGGTTGATTGGGTGGGGGTGTCCTGCGACATCTATCAAGATCCTTGTTGGCAAGATGTAAAAAGTTCCAGAATGAGTTAATTCTACTTAACTGGCTCTGAATCGTCCTGCTGGCGGCCGTTTTTTTCCTGTTCTTTCAACCGCTTCTGCTCTTCCTGCCAGAGTCGCATCTCTTCGTAATAGCTGTCCCATACGCAAGGTTCGCAAGCGCTTTCGCAGCATTCACCATCGGCGGGGGGAATCGGTTTTTCCATCATTATCCTGTCGGGGTGTTACAAAATTTACTCTATTCTACCGGCAGGGCCGAGGAGAGGCCATGCAACTTTGTCTGGATCATCGCGGCCAGCTTGCGTACGCCGGGGCGGGCCAGCTCTCCATCGGTAAGAATCAGGTAGAGCTCTACGCTGCGCTGGGTGCTGCTGCCCAGTCGTAATGGCTTGAGGCTTCCCTGTTCGAGCTGAGGCTGGATTCGGGTTTCAGGATACCAGGCAAAGCCTATCCCTTTGCTGGCGGCCAGTACGGAAGCGTCGAGGTCACTTAACGTCCAGCGCTGTTCGGCACCGAGCCAGCCGGAGTCGACGCTGCGGCTGCCTGAGTCGCGTACCACCAGCTGACGGTGCTGGCGCAGGTCTTCCAGTGTCAGTGAGCGGTTCAGTTGGTGCAGCGGGTGGTCGGGATGGGCGCAGGCGATGAAGCCGACATCCATCAGCTTTTCGCCGAGGAACCCCGGCGGCACACGGCCGCTGAGGGAGAGGTCAACCTGGCGCTTGAGCACGGCCTCATCGCTGCCGCTCAGGACTGTTTCCAGCAGCTCGATACGGGTATGGGGGTGGTGCTCGGCAAATTCGGCCAGCACATCCAGCATCATCTCTCGGGGGAAGATAACATCCATTGCGATGCTGATCTGGGCTTCGTAACCCTGACTGAACTGTTGTGCCAGTTCTTCGGTCTGTTCTGCCTGCGCCAGTAGCCTTTGCGCATGGCGGTACAGGGCCTGGCCTGCCTCGGTGAGGGTGGCGCGCCGTCCGGTCAGCTTGAAGACACGCACCGACAGACTGCTTTCCAGTTTCTGGATGGCATAGCTGATAGCGGACTGGCTTTTGCCCAGCTGCTCAGCCGCCCTGGCGTAGCCGCCCGCTTCCACGACGCCAACCAAAGCCTGCCATTGTTCCAGCGTTACCTGCATGCAGGGATCTCCGCTTGAGGGTTGTTGCTGCCCCCGTTACTTGGAGGGGCTAATGCTGTGGTGAAAGGAATGATGTTAGCACTTTGACGATGCCTTCGGTTGTGGCAGTCTGTAGAAAAATAATAACAACTTAAGGATGAGCATGGTGGAGCATCCGGATACGTATTGGCGGCCCCTCTGGTGGCGGTTGTTCGGCCAGGGGCGTGCGCCGCTGGCACGTTTGGAGGCCGCTGCAAAATCGGTTTCGGCCGAAGCCCTTGATGAAGCTCAGTTTCCGCGCCGTTACCGCACTTTGGCTAATCACCTGCAACACCTCATAGCACATACCGATGAGCAGGAATGCTCCCTGCGGCAGAACCGTCAGGCTTTGCAGCAGTTGTCTGCAGTGCTGGAGCAGAGTCCCGCCTGTATCATCATTACCAGCCTTGAAGGCCGCATCCTTTACGTCAATCCTGGCTTTTGTCGTGTCACAGGCTACACCGAGGATGAGGTGCGTGGGCAGCCTGTCAGCATGCTCAAATCGACGCGCACGCATGCCGATACCTTCGGTCAACTTTGGCGGGATCTGCAGGAGAAAGGTGAGTGGCATGGCGAGTTGCTTAATCGGCGCAAGAGTGGTCAGCATTACTGGGTAGCGGCGTCGATATCAGTACTGCGTGACGAGTCGGGACGGCCGGATCGCTATCTTTCAATTCAGGATGATATATCGCTGCGCAAGCAGTACGAAGCGCAGCTTTTTTACCGTTCCAACTACGACCTGCTGACTGACCTGCCCAATCGGCAACTCATGCTTGACCGCCTGGAGCAGGCGTTGGACATGGCGCAGCGTCATCACCACCGGGTGGCGGTATTCCTGGTCAACCTGCGCCAGTTTCGCCGCGTAAATCAGGCGCACGGGCATGACGTGGGGGACCAGTTGTTGTGCCAGGCCGCCAGTCGGCTGGAGCAGGTGCTGTCACCGATGGAAAGTCTGGGGCGTGTTGGTGCTGATGAGTTTCTGGTTGTCATGCCAGAGGTGAATCGGCTGCAGGCGGTTGAATACCTGGGGCGTTGTCTGTTGCGTCAGATGGAAGAGCCTTTCCATCAGAATGGGCTGGAGCTTCGTCAGGGGGCCGCTATCGGTATCTGTTTGTACCCTGGGGATGGTGACAGTGCTGAGGTGCTGCTGCGGAACGCCGACGCTGCGCTGCAACAGGTATCACGCGACAGGAGGGGCGGTTGCTGTTTCTTCAGGGACGAAATGAACCTGCAGGCACGGCAGGCGCTGGAGATGGAGCGTGCGCTACACCGGGCGTTGATTGAGCAGCAGTTTGAGCTCTGGTTTCAGCCGTTGCTGGATCTGCAGACAAATCAGGTTCGTGCCGTGGAAGCGCTGGTGCGTTGGCGTCAGCCTTCCGGGGAATTGGTGCCGCCTGACCAGTTTATCGCTCATGCCGAGGAAAGCGGCCAGATTATCGAGCTGGGTCGCTGGGTGTTGAAGACTGCGGTGATGCAGGTGGCGGGTTGGCAGCAGGTGTTGGGGCGCCCCTTGGGGGTGGCGGTCAACATCTCGCCGCGCCAATTGCGACATCATGGGTTTGTCGATGAGGTGGCCGAGCTGCTGAGTGATTCGGGCCTGGCGGAGGGAGCGCTGGAGCTGGAAATCACCGAGTCGATTTTTCTGGATGTGGACTCGGAAAGTGAGGTCGTCAGCTTGATGTCGCAATTGCGACAGCTTGGGGTGCGCCTGGCTATCGATGATTTTGGAACGGGCTTTTCGGCATTGGGTTATCTGAAGCGTTTTCCGGTCGATACACTCAAGATCGACAGGGAATTCGTGTGCGACATCCATGAAAGCGTGAATGCGGCGACGCTTTGTCAGGCAATTGTCTGGATGGCGCGAGGGTTGCAGCTGGATGTGGTTGCGGAAGGTGTCGAATGTGAAGCCCAGCTTGAAATGTTAGTGCAATCCGGTGCCGACAGTGCACAAGGGTTCTATATTGCAAAGCCGATGGTGGCACCGGATGTTCTGTTGACCATTGCTCGGATGGACCGGGATGGGCAGGTGAGAGCGGGCGGTTAATTGGGAATTTGCGCCTGAGACTCGATCCGACTGGTAGTCATGTCTCGACCCACGATGAATATAATGCAGGTTCGCCCAGATCAGGGCAGCAAAAAAGAAATCACATGAGGAGTAAGATTGGAGCGGGAAACGAGACTCGAACTCGCGACCCCGACCTTGGCAAGGTCGTGCTCTACCAACTGAGCTATTCCCGCAATGGCATCCCGTAGGGGGTTCGAACCCCTGTTACCGCCGTGAAAGGGCGGTGTCCTAGACCACTAGACGAACGGGACACATCAACTGCCGTCGCTTGCCGACAGCGGTGCGAATATTAATGGCGCCTTCGTATGGCGTCAAGCGTTTTTTGTGGTTTTTTTGTTATAGAATCAAGGTCTTTGGTGTATGAGCTGAATGGGTGAGTGGGCATGAGTCCGACGCAAACCGGGTTGATCATCGTGGCGGTGGTGGTGGTGATGGCGATGATCGCCTTCGTCATACAGACGGTCGAAAACCAGCGGCGAGAGCGTCGAATGCGGTTGTTGTTGCTTAAGGATCAGGTGCGCCGGGCGACCCATCTGCTGCATACCTTGCCGGATCATTATATTACCCGGGAGATTCGCGATCTGTTGGTGAAGTATCTGCAGCAGCGCTGGAAGGGGGTTCTGGAATTGGAAAACAGCCCGGACAACCGGCAAAAGTTCAGTGAGCTGGATGAGTTTGCCAGCCAGCCGCTGCCAGTCGTCGAGCATCCTGCCGGATCGATGACGTTACATACGGACCGCAACCATGCCGAACGGACAGCGGCTTTACTGAGGGAGCTGTTTCAGTTTCTCTCGGAGTTGAAAGCAGGTGGGATGCTGTCCGGTATCCAGGCATCAGAGGTGATCTATCAGGTCAAGGAAGCCTATACCCGTACCCGTATCGATGTAGAGTTGATGGATGCCATGGAGGTGGAAGCAGGCCGCGGAGCAGCCGCCGCTTTGCCACGTTATCGTACAGCGGGTGCCAAGCTGCAGAGCCTGAATCAGACCCAGCAGTTGGACCGCCAGCTGTATGAGTTGGGTACACACATGGATCAACTTCAAACGAAGGTCGATGAAGAGCGCAAGGCCCGTGAGGCCGAGGAAAGAAAACGCCAACAGGAGGAAGCTGCCAAGCAGGACCGGTTCCGGCCGGGTGGCTATATACCGCCGCGCTAAATACAGCTTCATCCGCAAGGGCTTTGTCTCTACAATAACCGTGCCCATTGTATGTAAATATGGGGCTCCATCGTGAGTCGCCCGTTGTATAGCTGAGAACGCCCCCGTGCCCCCTGAATTAAGTGCCATCTCGAGTGATCCGCTTGAGCGGCTGCGCTTCATGCAAGTCAGCCTGGATCACCTGACCGACCTGGTTGTTGTAACCGATGCCGCCCCTGATCCCACCATCACCTATGTCAATCAAGCCGTTGTTGAGCGTACCGGCTTCTCACGGCAGGAGCTGATCGGACAAAACCCCCGCATCTTTCAGGGTATCGACTCCTGTCCCGAGGCCATTGCTTGTATGAGGGCGGCGATTCACCGGCGTGAGCCCGTTCGTGTAGAGCTGGTCAACTATACCCGTGATGGACGGCCCTACTGGGTGGACCTGCATATTACACCGGTGCGAGATGAGGCCGGGGTTGTTACTCATTTTGTCAGTACCCAGTCGGACGTAACCGAACGTAAGCAGACCGAGCGTGAGTTGTTGCTGTTCCGGCAGGCAATCGATCAAAGTCCTTCCAGTGTCATCATCACCAATCGCCTGGGACACATTACCTATGTCAATTCAGGGTTCGAGGCGAACTCGGGGTACACCAGAGAGGAAGCGCTAGGCCTCAAACCAGGTTTTCGGGCTTGGCAGCCCCGTAGCGAGGAATCAAAGCGGGCTTTTTGGGCATGTCTGCTCGAAGGGCATGCCTGGCGAGGGGAGTTTGTTAACCGTCACAAGGACGGGCACCGAAAGGTTAAGCGGGCAATGGTCTCGCCGGTGCAGGCCCCAAACGGCGAAATTACGCATTTTCTGTCGGTTGAGCAGGATGTGTCGGCCGAGAAACGGGCTCAGGAGCAGCTTGAGTTTTTGGCCTTCCATGACCCGGTCACCGAACTGCCTAATCGCAGAAAGCTGGTCAGCCAGCTGAGCTCCGTCATGGCTCAGGCAACCAGTGGCGGGCGTACTGTTCTGATTATGATGGACCTGGATGGCTTTAAACGAATCAATGATGCGTATGGCCACATTCATGGCGACAGGCTGCTCCATGCAGTCGGGCGGTTGTTACTGAAATCCTTGTGCCATCCGGCTGAACTGGTTGTGCATCTGGGCTCCAGTGAGTTCTGCCTGCTGTGGCAGCTCGAAAATCAGGCCGAGGAGGAAGAGTTGAGGCGTCGGCTGGATGGGCTGCAGCAGCTGCTGTCCCGGCCATTCAAGCTGGACTGGCAAACCATCTCGATGACCGCTTGTATGGGGGTTGTATGGATTGACAGCACGGCTGAAACTGTCACTTCCGTTCAGCGGAGGGCGGACTTGGCGCTGAACCGGGCCAAACAGGATGGTCCCGGCAGCTATGCCTTCTTCGAACCCGAGCTGGATGAGGCAGCTCGTCGCCGCGTGGTGCTTGAAGAGGGGCTGCGCCTGGCGATTCTGCGCGACGAGCTTAGTGTTGCAGTTCAGGCGCAATGGACGCCTGAGAGGCAGTTGAAAGCGGGAGAGGTGCTGGTGCGCTGGCTGAAGGGCCCTGATGGTGTGCCAGTCTCGCCGGCAGAGTTTATTCCGGTGGCTGAGTCATCTGGCCTGATCAAGCCGTTGACGCTGCTGGTCTTCAACAAGGCGCTGGAGGCGGCCGCCGAACTGCAGGCGATGGGGCTTGATGTTCCCTTGTCGATTAACTTCAGCACTGAGCTTTTTCGTGATGAGGCCCTGATTAACGGTGTGCTGGAGCTGCTGGATGATTCCGGTGTTGCTGCCGACCGCGTCATGCTGGAGATCACGGAGAGCCTGCTGATCGATACCCAGCCTTGGGTGCAGGCCAACATGGCGCGACTGTCGGCGAGAGGGCTGCGTTTTTCACTGGATGACTTCGGAACAGGCTATTCCAACCTCGCTTACCTCAAGCGCATGCACCTGAGTGAACTGAAGATAGACAAGCGTTTCGTTGATAACCTGCCCGATGACGACGATAACAGGACGATTGTGCGTTCCATCCTGTCCATTGCGCGCCAGATGAAACTGCGAGTCGTGGCTGAAGGTGTGGAGACCCCTGAGCAGGCAAGGTTCCTGGCCGAGCATGGCTGTGATCTGCTGCAAGGGTACCTGTTGCACTGTCCGGAAGCTGCCGATGAATGGCTGTTAAGCCTGCGTCGGAAAAAAAGTGAAAAAAAATGAAAGTCAGGGGTTGATCCCGGCAAGGGGGATACGTAATATATGCGCCTCCTCAACGAGGAAAGCGAAAGCGCTAAAGATTGTGTCCCGTTCGTCTAGTGGTCTAGGACACCGCCCTTTCACGGCGGTAACAGGGGTTCGAACCCCCTACGGGATGCCATTGCGGGAATAGCTCAGTTGGTAGAGCACGACCTTGCCAAGGTCGGGGTCGCGAGTTCGAGTCTCGTTTCCCGCTCCAAGCGTTTTTGCAAACAGGCTGCGTCCCGTTCGTCTAGTGGTCTAGGACACCGCCCTTTCACGGCGGTAACAGGGGTTCGAACCCCCTACGGGATGCCAATGCGGGAATAGCTCAGTTGGTAGAGCACGACCTTGCCAAGGTCGGGGTCGCGAGTTCGAGTCTCGTTTCCCGCTCCAAATGCCTGTGACACTTTAGTGTGTCCCGTTCGTCTAGTGGTCTAGGACACCGCCCTTTCACGGCGGTAACAGGGGTTCGAACCCCCTACGGGATGCCATTGCGGGAATAGCTCAGTTGGTAGAGCACGACCTTGCCAAGGTCGGGGTCGCGAGTTCGAGTCTCGTTTCCCGCTCCAAAATTTATTCTAAAGCTCCTCCAAGCTCTCAGATTTTAAATTGGCGAACCCGCTTTTATATGTCGGGGATCGCGATCGGAACGCCGACCGGTTGAGTCTCGTTTCCCGCTCCAGTCTTACTCCTCACGTGTTTTTGTATGCGGCCGCTCATCTGGGCGAACCTGCTTTTCATTCGTCATAGGTCGCAACCGGAACGCCAGCCGCAGGAACGCCTGCCGGATGAGTCTTGTTTCCCGCTCCAAAATTTATCTTCATGTGGTTTCTGTTGTTTGCCCTAAGTCCGGGCTATCCCTCTTTTATATGATTGTAAATCGCGCCTGATACCCCAATCGACGGAACGCCGCTCCGATCCGGTCTTGTTTTGCTTCAAGCACAACATGTTTTATCTGCTGGTGGATCGCTTGCAAGGCAAGCTTCTACGCATGAATGTACCCCTGTTTGCAGTATCGCATCTTGGTGCGCTGGTCGCCTGAGCACCGGTCCGCCCAGAGCGTGGCTCGTTTTCTGCTTCGGATGCCTTTTCAGCAAGCTTGTCGCGAACGTCACTTTGTATCGTGTTATGAGCAGGGCGTTTGTTGTAGGAGCTTGCTTTGCAAGCGATGGGGTATTTGCGCGGCTTATTGCTCGCGGAGCGAGCTCCTACAGGTCGGGCCTTTAGTGCTTTGTGTCTGAACCCGGCTCAAAAACCGCTTGGCGCAGTTGCAGGTAGTCGATTTCGCTCTGCTGGGCTTCGGCTTCAGCCAGAGCTTCGTCCAGCTGCTGGAACTGATTGATCTCCTCATCGCTCATGAAATGCAGGCATTCGCCGCCAAACAGCCAGAACAGATCACGGGCGACCAGGTGAACATACTGCGGGTATGTACGTACCAAGCGAACCATCAGATCCTGGCCGGCATCGAAAGCGTCGGGCTGGTGTGTCTCGTATCCTTCCACCAGCTCGCTGAACTGGTCCAGAAATTCAAGGTTGACCGGGTCGGCATCCTCGCCCTTGAAGGCATCCTGTTGCAACAGGTTGTTGTAGGCGATCTTCAGCAAGTTGAGATGAAAGGCATGGGAATCGGTCACGCGGTGCTCCAGAGTGTGCCAGATGGAATCAGGCCGCCCAGGCAGGAAGCCGGGCAGCAGAACAGGTACAATGGGGCGCTTGGCTTGAATTTTCAAGTTTCGGCCGCATCTAGTAGTCCCTTCTAATATAGAAACCAGCCGCTTCTTCCAATACAGCATAAAGGCAGGACATGACGACAGCTTTATCGATCCAGGACCTGCGTAAGGTCTATGGCAACGGCTTTGAGGCCCTCAAGGGGATCTCGCTTGAGGTACAGCGGGGAGACTTCTTTGCGTTGCTCGGTCCCAACGGCGCCGGCAAGTCGACCACGCTCGGGATTGTCTCCTCACTGGTCAACAAGAGTTCAGGCAAGGTCAGCGTTTTTGGCCATGATATCGATACCCACCTGACGCAGGCCAAGCAGTGTCTGGGTGTGGTGCCTCAGGAGTTCAACTTCAACCCCTTTGAGAAGGTGCTGGATATCGTTGTCACTCAGGCGGGCTACTACGGTATCGGCCGCAAGCAGGCGACCGAGCGTGCCGAGCACTATCTGCGCAAGCTGGGCCTCTGGGACAAGCGCAATGAACGTGCCCGCATGCTCTCCGGTGGCATGAAGCGCCGACTGATGATCGCCCGCGCGCTGATCCACGAGCCCAAACTGCTGATACTCGATGAGCCGACTGCCGGGGTGGATATCGAACTGCGCAGGTCCATGTGGGACTTTCTCACTGAGATCAATGCAGCCGGCACCACCATCATCCTGACGACGCACTACCTGGAAGAGGCGGAAAGCCTGTGCCGCAATATCGCCATCATCGATCACGGCACTATCATCCAGAACACCAGCATCAAGGCGTTGTTGCAGCAGCTGGATACGGAAACCTTCATTCTTGACCTGAAAGAAGACCTGAATGAAGCGCCCGGTCTGGAGGGTTACGTAATCCGCTGCCGCGATGCGCATACGTTGGAGGTGGATGTACCCAAGTCGGCAGGTCTCAACAGGCTGTTCCAGCACCTGGCCGCAGAAGGCCTGGAAGTGACCAGCATGCGCAACAAGGCCAACCGTCTGGAAGAATTGTTTGTGTCGCTGGTCGACAAGAACCTGAAACAGGAGAGTGCATGAATACCCGGTTGCTCTGGACCGCCTTTGCCACCATCGTCGTCAAGGAGATCCGCCGTTTTACCCGCATCTGGGTGCAGACCCTGCTGCCGCCGGCGATCACTATGACGCTCTATTTCATTATCTTCGGCAACCTGATCGGCTCCCGTATCGGCGAGATGGGTGGGTTCAATTACATGGAGTACATCGTGCCGGGCCTGATCATGATGTCGGTGATCACCAACTCCTATGGCAACGTGGTGTCGTCCTTTTTTGGTACCAAGTTTCAGCGCAATATCGAGGAGCTGCTGGTGTCGCCGGTGCCCAACTGGGTGATTTTGTCCGGCTACGTGATCGGCGGTGCTGCCCGTGGCCTGGGGGTCGGCTTCATCGTGACGCTGCTGTCGCTGTTCTTCACCAACCTGCAGATCCACCACCTGCTCATCACCATCACGGTGGTCCTGCTGACGGCGATTCTGTTTGCATTGGCCGGCTTTATCAATGCGGTCTATGCCAAGACCTTCGATGATATTGCCATCGTGCCGACATTCATCCTGACGCCATTGACCTACCTGGGCGGAGTGTTCTACAGCATTCAGCTGCTGCCGGAATTCTGGCAGGGCGTGTCCCAGCTCAATCCTATACTGTATATGGTGAACAGCTTCCGCTATGGCATCCTGGGTGTCAGTGATATCGATATCGGGTTTGCCTTCGCCATGATCATCGGCTTTATTGTGCTGCTGGGCGGCTATGCCCTGCATCTTCTCAACACCGGCAAGGGGATTCGTGAATGAGCGAACATCATCAGGTTAAGGCCTCTCCGTTGGGGCAGGAGACCGTCTATGCCAACCAGTACGACCCCTCACTGCTGTACCCCATCGCCCGTGACCTGAACTGGGAGGCGAAAGGGGTCAAGCGGGCATCTTTGCCCTTCCGTGGTCTGGATATATGGAACGCCTATGAGGTGTCCTGGCTGGATCAGGGCGGCAAGCCGGTGGTGCGGATCGCCGAGTTTCGCATTCCGGCCAACTCGGCCAACATCATCGAGTCCAAGTCGTTCAAGCTCTATCTGAACTCTTTCAACCTGAGCCGTTTTGCCAATGAGGCAGAGGTGAAGTCGCGGATGCAGCAGGACCTGTCAGCCGCGGCAGGAGCTCCGGTGGAGGTGATTCTGACATCGCTGAATGCGCCTGCCGAAGTCAGTCAGCTGAAGGGACGCTGCCTGGATGAGCTGCCGTTGCAGGTAGAGCACTACACACCGGCTCCCGAGTTACTCAGTGCGTCTGGACCAGTGTTGGAGGAAACGCTGGTCAGCCATCTGCTCAAGTCCAACTGCCCGGTGACCGGTCAGCCGGACTGGGCCAGTGTGCAGATCCGTTACAAGGGGGCGCAGATCGACCATAAGGGGCTGCTGGCCTACCTGATCTCCTATCGTGAGCATGGCGATTTTCATGAGCAGTGCGTCGAAAACATCTTCATGGATATCTGGCAGCGTTGCCGTCCGCAGAAGCTGAGCGTCTACGCACGCTACGTGCGCCGTGGCGGTCTGGACATCAACCCCTATCGTTCCAGCATCAACGATGTGCCGCAGAACCTGCGTCTGTCGCGCCAGTAATGAATACGAGGACAACAATGGAAGCACTTGATGCTTTGATCAATCGCGTATCCTGCCCGCGCCTGGAAGGGCCGGCTCCGACGGCTGAGCAGCTGGAGCTGATGCTCAAGGCTGCAGTGCGGGCACCGGACCATGGCGCTCTGCGCCCCTGGCGCTTTATCGTCACCCAGGGCGAGGGGTTGGTACAGCTGGGCAAGCTCTATGCCACAGCGGCTAAGGCGGATGACCCTGATCTGGCACCGGCGCGCTACGAAAAGTACTGCAATATGCCGCTGCGTGCACCGATGGTGATTACCGTTGTGGCGGTAACGCGCGAGCACCCCAAGGTGCCGGTCAGCGAGCAGCTGATTTCCGCCGGTTGTGCTGCCCATTCGATTACGCAGACCGCCCATGCACTGGGTCTGGGGGCCATGTGGCGTACCGGTGAGATGGCTTACCACCCACAGGTTGAGCAGGGGTTGGGGCTGGCTGAAGGTGAGACCATTGTCGGTTACATCTATCTGGGCCAACGTTGCCGTGACCGTGAAGCGCCGCGCCTTGGGCTTGATGAGTTCGTCACCCACTGGGAAGGGTGACGCAGCTTTCCCTTGTGAGCGGGGCCTGTACATGAGCTTGTGCAAGGTGATAACCATTGGTGTAGGAGCTTGCCTTGATAGAGATAAACCCTGATGATTTCAGGCCCTGACAATCGCTTGCGAGGCAAGCTCCTACAACAAGGATGCAAGCATGACGACTGACACTACTGACTTTCTCGGCTGGCTCAAGACCCAGATTCCCCTGCTGGCACACCTGGGGATCGATCGCCTGGACTGGGATGGCCAGTCACTGCAGGTGCCTACACCACTGGCGCCCAACGTCAATGACAAGGGTACCGGGTTTGGCGGCTCTCAGGCGGCCATAGCCACAGTGGCCGGCTGGTGTCTGACTACGTTGTGCCTGAAGGAGCGTGGACTGGACTGTGATGTAGTCATTGCCGACAGCCATCTGAAGTACCTCAAGCCGGTTACGGCAGACTTTACCACCCGAGTCTCGCTCTCTGATATTGCCGATGCGGATACCCTGGCGGAACGGGTGGCTGAGCGCGGCAAGGGCAAGCTGGAGCTGGTAGTCGAGGTCGTCTGCCACGATCAGGTCTGCATGCGTCTGGATGGCATTTACGTTGCTATCGAGCGTTGAAGTGGTGGTATTCGGCGCTACGCTTTTTGCCAGTAATTGGCCTGAACATTTCCTATTTTTCATGCCGAAGGTGTATCCTGAGGCCGACAGATAATGTGAGAACAGGGGATGTTGGATGAAGGCTTGGGAGATGCTTGCAGAACCGGTCGGGGATGCTGCCTCGGCTGAGGGTAGGCCTGTGTCATGGAATGGAGAGAACCCCGGGCAGGTTGCGCTCACCGAGGAGGTGGCGCAGGAGCTTGATGCTCTGTTTCAGCGGGATGGCGTCGAAAATAAGCAGCGGCAGCACTGGATGTGCCGATGGCAAGGGGTAATTGATGCCATTCATACTCCCATCTCCATCCATGACGCCTGTGGGCAACCTTTTCTTATTAATCAGGCCTTCTCCAGGCGCATCGCCAGACCCCTTCCACAACTTCCTGGGCTGTTGCTTGCCGGCAGGGCGTGTTTTGACTGGCAGGAGGAGATCAGCTTTCAGTACCCCGACGGGCAACGCCAGCACCTGCGGCTGATGGTCAGCCTGATAACCGGGCCGAATGAGCAGTCTCTCGGTTTTATCTGTTCCTATTTTGACCTGAGTGACATGGATACTGCCCGGCAGCAGCTTATGGAGCAGGAAGGTCGGTTACAGGCAATCAATAATGCTGCACAGGATGCGATTGTCGTACTGGATGGTCGAGGGACGGTGCAGTTCTGGAACCCTGCTGCGGAGGCCATTTTTGGTTACACCGAGCAGGAGATGGTGGGCCATGATCTGCATGCATTGCTTGCCGCGCCGGAGCAGGCGGCAATCAGCCGGCCCGCGCTGGAGCATTTCCGAGTGACTGGTCAGGGGCCGATCGTTGGTCAGGTGGTGGAACTTGAAGCGGTTCACAAGTCTGGTCACGGGGTGCCGATCGAGCTTTCGGTGTCCGGGTTTCGTCACCAAGGAAACTGGTACAGTGTCGGCATCGCACGAGATATCAGCGAGCGGAAAAAGAGTGCGTGTGATCTGAGTATCGCATTGCGTGGATACCGGATGCTCAGTCGCTGCAATCAGACGTTGATTCAGGCCAGGGACAGGACTGGGCTATTAAACGATATGTGCCAGACTATCACTCAGCTTGGGTCTTATGAACTGGCCTGGATCGGTGTGCTGGAGTCTGAGCCTGAAAAGGTGATCAAGCCGGTTGCGGTCAGTGGTCCCGGCGCGGACAGCCTTTATCATACACCGGTTTACTGGGATGACTCATCGCTGGGGCAGGGGGTGTCGGGGCGTGCGGCCCGCACGGGAAAAATCCAGCATGTCGCGGATGCCCAACAGGACCCCCTATTGTCTCCCTGGCTTAAACTGCTGCATGAGCTTGATATCAGGAGCATTATTGCCCTGCCGCTCAAGTTGCCGGCGGGGGGCACCTTCGGTGTATTGACCATTCTGACTGAGCGCCCGGATGCTTTTTCGGCCGACGAAATCAGTTTGCTGGAAGAGTTGTCCAACGACCTCTCCTTTGGTTTGAATAACCTGCAGACCCGGGAAGAGCGTGACCACTATCAGCAGCAGCATCTGAGCACAGTCGAAAATCTGAAGGAGTCTTTGATCGGTACGATCAAGGCGTTTTCCCTTGCGCTGGAGAAGCGTGATCCCTATACGGCAGGCCACCAGAACCGGGTGGCCGAACTGGCAGCCGCGATTGCAGAAGAGATGGGATTATCTGAAGACCGTATTGAAGGCATTCAGCTGGGCGCGACCATCCATGATATTGGTAAAATATCCGTTCCTTCCGAAATTCTGAACCGTCCCGGAAAACTCACGCCCGCAGAGTTTGAAATTATCAAGTCTCACTCCCAGATTGGCTTCGACATTGTCAGTGATATTCGCTTCCCATGGCCTGTGGCAAAAATGATTCTGCAGCATCATGAACGTATGGATGGTTCAGGTTATCCGCAGGGTCTCAAGGGCGATGAGATCATTCTGGAAGCGCGCATTCTGGCAGTGGCGGATGTGGTCGAAGCGATCAATGCACACCGCCCATATCGCCCTGCCATTGGCCTTGAAACGGCACTGCAGGAAATTGAAAGTCACCGGGGCACGCATTATGATCCTGCCGTCGTGGATGCCTGTCTACGGCTGTTCCGGGAGACAGGCTATCAGCTGCCCTGTCAGTAAGCTGATGCCAGGCCTTGGCCTGCGGACTTATTCTCCCTGGCGAGTCGAGGTAATGGTTCGGCTGAGCAGGATCACCGGCACTATGCCGACCAGCACAATCAGCAGCGCCGCCAGTGCGCTGGTTTCCAGCATCTCATCCGACGCATACTGGTACACGTAGGTGGCCAGCGTATCGTAGTTGAATGGGCGCAGAATCAGCGTTGCCGGCAACTCCTTCATGCCATCCACGAATACCACCAGCAGGGCGGTCAGCAGGCCGCCTCGAATCAGTGGCAGGTGTACCCGACGCAGGGTTTGCAGCGGATTCAGGCCCAGGGAGCGCGAGGCCATGTCCATGCTCGGTGTTACCTTGGCCAGCGACGATTCAACACTGCCGGACGAGACGGCAAGGAAGCGGACGCAATAGGCAAAGACGATCGCGAAGGGGGTGCCGCTGAGCAGCAGGCCGGTGCCGAAACCAAAGTGCTCGCGCATGAAGGCGTCGATGCTGTTGTCGAAGGCGGCCAGTGGGATGATCACGCCGATTGCCAGTACTGCGCCGGGCAGGGCATAGCCGAGGCTGCTTAGACGTGTGGCCAGTGCCAGTGACCTGAAGCTCGGGTAGAGACGTTTGCTGTAGGCCAGAATTACAGCAACGCCGACCGTGAGCAGGGCGGCCAGAGCTGACAGGATGAAGCTGTGGCTGGCGTGGGCCAGAAAGTCTGATTCGGTAAACTGGTCAAGGCGCGGCAGCGCATAGCTGCCCAACACCAGGAAGGGGATCAGAAAGCCCAGCAGCACCGGCAGGGCGCAGGTCAGTGTTGCCAGCCAGGAGTTGAGTGGTGACAGCGTATAGCGGTCGATGCTGCGGAAGCGGTCGCTGGCGTTGAACTGTTTCTGACGCGAGCGTGCGATTCGCTCCAGACTGATCAGCATGATTACGAACACCATCATCAGCGTGGCGATCTGTGCAGCAGCCCCCAGGTTGCCCATGTTGAGCCAGGCGTCATAGATCCCGGCCGACAGGCTTTTCACCGCAAAGTAATCCACGGTGCCAAAATCGTTCAGGGTCTCCATCGAGACCAGTGACAGCCCCACTGCCACGGCGGGGCGAGCAATCGGCAAGGAGACACGGTAGAAGCTCTGCCACGGCGTACAGCCGAAGATGCGGCTAGCGTCGCGGATGCTCATCGACTGCTCGAGAAAGCTGGCGCGAGAGAGCAGGTAGACATAAGGATAGAGCACCAGCGTCAGCATGCTGATGGCGCCACCCAGACTGCGAATCTCCGGGAACCAGTAATCCCGGGCGGTTTGCCAGCCGAACAGCTCGCGCAGAAAGGTCTGCACCGGGCCGGCGTACTCCAGCAGGTCGGTATACAGGTAGGCGATCAGGTAGGCCGGCATGGCGAAGGGCAGCAACAGAGCCCATTCGAACAGGCGCCTGCCGGGAAAGTTGCACATGGTAACCAGCCATGCACTGCCGACGCCGATCATCACCGACAGGCCGCCGACACCGGCCAGCAACAACAGGGTGGTCTTGATATAGACCGGCAGAATGGTGTCGACCAGGTGCGGCCAGATGTTTTCACTGGGAAACAGGGCCAGCCAGAACACGGCGAGCACCGGCAACATCACCAGAATGGCGCTGCCCCAGGCAACCGAATACCAGCCCGGCATAAAGCGGCGAGGCTTGCGGGTATCGACGAGTGGTGCGGCAGCGGTAGCGGTGATATCGGTCATGATTCGGTCAGGCGCACAAAAACGGTAGCCGGGAAGACTACCGTTTCAGCGTGTAACTGTCGATTATTCAGCAACAAATCAGTTGTCGAAGCCGACCTTGTCCACCAGACGGGAAGCCTCGGCACGGTGTTTGACCACGTCGCCCAGGTTGACTTCATCAGCCTTGAATTCGCCCATGTGCTCTTTCAGCAGATCGGACCACTCGATGCCCGGACGAACAGGGAACTCGAAGTTGACTTCGGCGTACATCTTCTGGGCCTTTTCACTGGTCAGGAATTCGATCAGTTTGACGGCAGCTTCCGGGTGCGGCGCATGCTTGGCCAGAGCCGCACCGGAGATGCTCATGTGCGCACCGCGGTCGTCCTGGTTCGGGAACACCAGGTTAACGGACTTGGCCCACTCGACCTGTTCCGGCTCTTTCTCATTGGTCAGCATCTTGCCGTAGTAGTAGGTGTTACCCAGCGCGAGGTCACACTGGCCTTCCTTGACCGCTTTTACCTGAGCACGGTCATTACCCTGTGGGCGACGAGCCAGGTTTTCCTTGACGGCGGCCAGCCACTGCTCGGCCTGCTCGGCACCGTCGTGCTCGACGATGGAACCGATCAGAGACAGGTTGTAAGAGTGTTTGCCGCTGCGGGTACAGATACGCCCCTTCCATTTCGGATCGGCCAGCTCTTCGTAGCTTGTGATCTCGCCCGGCTCAACACGATCCTTGGAGGCATAGATGATGCGCGAGCGGGCAGTCAGGCCGACCCACTTGTCTTCCTTGGAGCGATAGTGAGCCGGTACGTTGGCATCGATCAGATCGCTGTCGATCGGAGCCACCAGGTCGCGTTCAACGGCATCATGCAGCGGGCCGATATCAGAAGTCAGGATGACGTCAGCCGGGGAGTTGGCGCCTTCATGTTCCAGGCGTTCCAGCAGGCCCTTTTTGGAAAAGATGACGTTGGCCTTGATGCCGGTTTCGGCGGTGAAGGCTTCCAGCAGCGGCTTGATCAGGAACTCCTGACGATAGGAGTAGATGTTCACCTCGTCAGCTGCCTGAGCAACGCTGCCCAGAGTTGAGAGAGCCAAACCTGCCAGTAGTACTTTTTTCGCGATCATCGGTGTCTCCATTACAACCGGGTGGGGGAGGCCCGGAATCGAGGTGTTAAAAACTTAATGCGAATTGTTATCAGTTTTGATTCTTATGTCAATGGTATTGCGTATGATTCTTGTTTTCGATCTATGGCAATGGATTATAAAGAGCTTTGTCCTGGTTATACCTTGCGCTGGATCACGTCCTGTTGAATCAGAGCTCCAGTGGGAAGAGCCGGGACAGCAGTACCGGTACCGCTGTTTCAACCCTGAGAATACGAGGGCCGAGATGAATGGCTTCCAGGCCTGCCTCGCGCAGTTTCTCGACTTCGTAGGCGATGAAGCCCCCTTCGGGGCCGATTGCCAGCGTCGTCGGCTCGCTGGTTGGAGCCGGGCAGGGCTGGGCATCATAGGGGTGAGCGACCAGGGCGCGGGTGTTGCGCGCCAATGCAGGCAGTTCATCCTCGACAAAGGGCTTGAAGCGCTTGCGCAGGTGAATGCGTGGCAAGCGGGTATCGCCGGCCTGCTCCAGTCCCAGCAGCAGATGTTCGCGAGCTTTCTCCGGGCGCAGGATCGGTGTTGACCAGTAGCTCTTGTCGACGCGGTAGGAGTTGATCAGCCAGAGGTCCTTGACGCCGAGCGTCGCCACAGTTTCCAGCGTGCGCTTGAGCATCTTGGGGCGTGGCAGGGCCATGATCAGCTGCAGAGGGAGTGGTTTGGGTGGCGCCTGATTGAGGCGGACATTCAACTCCACCTGCCGTTCAGATATTGCGACGACTTCACCCTCGCCAGTCATGCCGTTGAGAACACCAACGCGAAAGCGTTCACCGACCTGAGCCTGATGCACGCTGCGCATGTGCTGGAAGCGCCGGTCGTGGATGCGTACACGGTGAGGGTCGATGAAGTCAGAAACGTACAGCAGGATCAGGTTCACGGGCATTACCGGGCAGGAAAAGCGCCGATCATAGCATCACTGCATGATCGGCGCAGGGGTCAGGCGATCTCCAGTTTTTTCAGTCGGTAGGCCAGCTGCGGGCGCGTCATGCCAAGCAGTCGGGCGGCTTGGGACACATTACCGTCAGCGCGCTCCATGGCACTGCGGATCAGCTGCTCCTCCATCTGCTCAAGGCTGAACTCATCGTTGAGCAGCTGTTCGCACAGCTCCGACTGGGACAGGCCGTCCTGCGGCTGGCTATTGGCGATTTGCTGTGCCAGCACCCCTTGACGGTTGATGCTATTGAGCGGATGGGTCGGCTCAGACAGTGACGGGAAAAATGCATCAAGGTCGATGGTGTGGTTGTTATCGGTGAGAATTACTCCACGCTCGATCATATTTTCCAGTTCGCGGATATTGCCGGGCCACTTGTAGTGCATCAGCGCCTGAGTTGCCTTGTCCGATACGCCCAGGGTGCGTTTGTTGTAGAGCGTGTGGTACTTCTTCAGGAAGTGGCTAACCAGCAGGGGAATATCTTCCGTTCGGTCACGCAAGGGCGGAATGTGTACCGGGTAGACATTGAGCCGGAAGAAGAGGTCAGCACGGAACTTGCCATCGCTGACTGCCTGTTCCAGGTCCTCGTTGGCAGCTGCGACGACGCGGACATCAATGCGCCGGGTGCGGGTATCCCCGACACGCTCCATCTCGCTTTCCTGCAGTACCCGCAGCAGGCTTGCCTGGGCACGGGGGGACAGTTCGACCACCTCATCGAGGAAAATGGTACCGCCGTTGGCGCGCTCGAACTTGCCCTCCCGTGACTGGGTTGCGCCGGTAAAGGCACCCTTTTCAACACCGAACAGTTCGGCCTCAATCAGGTCGGGTGGAATGCAGGCGCAGTTGACGGCCACGAACGGCTTGTCGGCCCGGTCAGAGCTTTGGTGGAGTCCCTTGGCGACGACTTCCTTGCCGACACCGGTTTCGCCCTGAAGCAGAACGGTGACCCGGCTGGTGGAGGCGCGCCTGATCATCTGACAGACATTCTTGAAAGCGCCGGACTGGCCAACGGAGTTGAACAGCAGGTCTTCGCTATGATCGCTGTTGCGGAAGTTGTTCTTCAGCTCACTGAGCTCGCTTTGCAGGCTGAACAGCTCGTCGGCAATGGGGTCGGGCAGCAGGTAACGTTCCAGCTCGGCCTGGTCTTCCCACTCATCGGCAGGGCGGCCGACAATATGGCAGTGGTCGTGTCCCATACCGGCACACTGGGTCTCCTTGAAGATGATGTTTCGGCCCATAAAGTAGGTGGTATAGCCGCTGGCATAGCCGATCAGCGTCCAGCAGATCGGCTCGTCGGCAGGGCCGAAATCCTGCAGATGAACGTCTGCTTCGTAGGAGTCGAACCAGTCAAACTCTGCATGGAAATGGCCGCTATCTATATCCAAATCCAGGGAAACAGGCTTTACGTTAACCATTCCCTTGATGCAGTGCAGCTGCGGCCCGACAAAGAAGGCATCTTTCTTCGACATGTCCGGACGGATCTTGTCGACCAGTTCGGCATCTTTCCAGCCTGAGTGATAACCAAAGCGCATCAGGAAGCCCTTGGCTCTCTCGACTCCCAGTGTCTGAACCAGCTCCTTGCGCAACAGTCCCATCACACTTGAATGGATTAGCAGCATACGTTGCTCATTGAGCCAGACCTTTCCCTGGTCGCTCTCAAAGCGGATCTGGGACAGCAGATCACTGCTGCCCGGAAACTCGAGTGATTGCGTGTTAGCCATAGTTTTTTTTATACCGGCTGTTGGCGGTGTTTGTTCATTGAGTGGACGGCAGGTCCGCCTTTTATTGTTGAAACATTTCGCCTTGGTTTGGAAGGGAAAGCATTCAGCATACACCCAAAGTCTTATGACACTCCAGCGGTTAAAAAATAGCCGCTCTGATCATTTGATCAAAAAAATATCCGGTTTTTTTACCATTTGATCAGGTGATAAAAAATCCCGATCGACCAAATGCAACTCTTTGTTGCGCATTTTGATCCGTGGTTTTTGTTTTTTTATTCTTTGAAAATCAACGCCTTAGGGTTTTATTTCAAATCACAGTCCCCTGTTGAGTCACGATTTGGCATGCCTGTTGCTGTTGTACTGGGTGAACATGCGTTGATGAGCAGAGGATAACAATGACAAAACTCTCACAGCACAAAAGCAACGATGACCTGCCCAAGCGGCAGAGCTTTGATCGCTTGACGAAATATATCCGGGTACGCAGCGAGCCGGATGCCCGCTTTGTCGAATTCGATTTTGCCATTGGTGATCCCTCCCTGTTCGTCGAGCTGGTGATGCCCAAGGGGGCTTTTGAGGCCTTCTGCAATGCCAACGACGTTGTGCCCATGACTGAAGAACAGATCCGTGCTGTCGACGCCGAGATGGAAAAGTGGCGCTACGGCGAGGAGACGCTGATGTCGCACAACCACAACCGAGCTTCCGAATAACAACAACTGCAGCCTGGGAAGAGTTCCATGACCATTGAGATCAAAACCGCCACGCTGGAACCGGTCCGCAATACCTACGCCAACGTAGAGCGTCGCTTCGGCGACAAGCCGGCGACCCGCTATCAGGAGGCAACCTATGACCTCCAGTCCGAAACCAATTTTCATTACCGCCCGCTGTGGCAGCCGGAGCTGGAGCTGAACGATCCGCGCCGTACCTCCATCGTGATGAGCGACTGGTACGCGTTCAAGGATCCGCGCCAGTTCTACTACGGTGCCTACGTGCAACAGCGCGCCAAGATGCAGGAAGTGGCCGAAAGCAACTATGCCTTCTTCGAGAAGCGGGATCTGGCCCGTTTCCTCAGTGACGAGGTGCGTGCTCAGGTGATCCGCTTCCTGGTGCCGCTGCGCCATGTCGAGCACACCGCCAACCTGAACAACATGTATGGCACGGCCTACGGTTTTGGTACCGCGATTACACAGGCGCTGCTGTTCAATGGCATGGACCGTCTGGGCATGGCTCAGTATCTGTCGCGTATCGGTTTGATCCTTGATGGAAATTCAGGCGATGCCCTGGCCGAAGCCAAGCAGCAGTGGCTGGAAGCGGATATCTGGCAGGGACTTCGTGCCCTGTGCGAGGAAACGCTGGTGACCGAGGACTGGTTCGAAGTGATGCTGGCGCAAAACCTGGTGATGGATGCCCTGGTGACGGATCTGGTCTATCGCCAGTTCGACCAGAAGTTGAGTGAAGCGGGTGCCCAGGATATCGCCATGCTGACCGAGTTCATGCAGTTGTGGAATAAGGACGCCATCCGCTGGATGGATTCTGTGCTGAAGACCGCGGCTGCCGAGTCGGATGAAAACCAGGCGCTGCTGAAACAGTGGATCGAGAAATGGCGTGGCAAGGCTGCTGAAGCGCTGGCGCCGCTGGCCGAGGCGATGCTCGGTGCTGAGGCCCTCAACGAGGCGCTGGCACAGCTGGACAAGCGGGTCGCCAAAGCAGGCATCAAATAACCATCCGGCATCACATAACAACAAGGAATCCGAGCCATGTCCAAAGTTTATATCGCACTGCAGGATAACGATGAATCCCGCTACATCGTCGAAGCAATCGAGGAAGACAACCCCGAGTCAACCGTGATCCACATGCCCGCCATGATCCGCATCGAAGCCGAGAATTTCCTGGCGGTGAAGCGTGAAACCGTGGAAGAGAAGATGGGCCGCGACTGGGACGTGCAGGAGCTGCACGTCAACCTGATCACCCTCGGTGGCAACGTGGACGAAGACGACGATCAGCTGACGCTGACCTGGAACGAATAACAATAAGGTGAACCCGATGGCAGCCAAGAAACTCAACATCAAAGATAAATACCGCCTGTTGACCCGTGATCTGGACTGGGAGTTCTCCTATCAGGATCGCAACAAGGCGTTCCCGTTCGAGGAGTTCGAAGGGATCAAGATTACCGACTGGTCCAAGTGGGAAGACCCCTTCCGCCTGACCATGGACGCCTACTGGAAGTACCAGGCCGAGAAGGAGCGCAAGCTCTACGCGATTTTCGATGCCTTTGCTCAGAACAATGGTCAGCTGAACATCTCCGATCCGCGTTATGTCAACGCGTTGAAGATCTTTCTGACCGGCGTTTCGCCGCTGGAATACCAGGCGTTCCAGGGCTTTGCCCACACCGGCCGTCAGTTCGGCGGCGTCGGTGCCCGCGTCGCCTGCCAGATGCAGTCGATCGATGAGCTGCGTCACGTGCAGACGCAGGTTCACGCCATGAGCCACTACAACAAGTTCTTCGACGGCCTGCAGGACTGGTCGCACATGCACGACCGCGTCTGGTACCTGTCCGTGCCCAAGTCGTTCTTCAACGATGCCCGTGCCGCCGGCCCGTTCGAATTCATGGTGGCGATCGGCTTCAGCTTCGAATATGTGCTGACCAACCTGCTGTTTGTACCCTTCATGTCCGGTGCCGCCTACAACGGCGACATGGCGACGGTAACCTTCGGTTTCTCCGCCCAGTCCGACGAAGCGCGTCACATGACCCTGGGTCTGGAAGTGATCAAGTTCCTCCTCGAGCAGCATGAAGACAATGTGCCGATCGTGCAGAAGTGGATCGACAAGTGGTTCTGGCGCGGCACCCGTCTGCTCACCATCGTTTCGATGATGATGGACTACATGCTGCCCAACAAGGTGATGAGCTGGAAAGAGGCCTGGGAGGTCTACTTCGAGGAGGCCGGCGGCGCCCTGTTCAAGGACCTGGCGCGCTACGGCATCCGCATGCCGAAGTATGCCGATATCATCGAAAAGGAAAAAGAGCACGTTTCGCATCAGGCCTGGTGGACCTTCTACACCCATGGTCATGCGGCCGGTTTCCACACCTGGATCCCGACTGACGAAGAGCTGGATTGGCTGAGCGAGAAGTACCCGGAAACCTTCGACAAGTACTACCGTCCGCGCTGGGAACTGGCCAAGGAGATGGAAGCCAAGGGTGAGCGTTTCTACACCAAGGCACTGCCGCAGCTGTGCACTACCTGCCAGATCCCTATGCTGTTCACCGAAATGGATAACCCGACTCAGATCAGTTACCGCGACTCTATCTACAAGGGTGATCGCTATCACTTCTGTTCCGATGGCTGCAAGGACATCTTCGACGACGAGCCGGAGAAGTTCGTTCAGTCCTGGCTGCCGGTGCACCAGATTTTCCAGGGCAACTGCGGTGGTCCGGGTGTCGAGGACATCCTGCGCGACTACTACCAGATGAATGTCGGTGTGGACAACATGGACATCAAGGGTTCGCCGGACGAAGAGCGGTGGAAGAAGTGGAAAGGGGTAGCTTAAGCCCCCGTTTTTCACCTGACACCCGGAACAATTCAAGAGAGGGGCTGACCGCTGGTCGGCCCCGGATCTGAGGATAAGAATAATGCCAGTACAAGCCATTACGCCGGATTACACCGGCGACATCAAAGACCGTTTGGAAAACTTCCACGGCAACCAGGTCGTATATGTGGGCTGGGACCATCACCTGATGTTCTGTGCCGCTTTTGCCTACCCGCTGCCGCCGGAAACGCCTTTCCGTGCCTTGATTGAAAATGTGATGCCGGAAGGTTTCTCACTGCATCCCGAGTGGGACCAGATCGATTGGTCGAACACCACCTGGCTGCTGGACGGCGAACCGTTCGAACCGCAGCTGGATGTGTCGCTCAAGGATCAGGGTATCGGCCACAAATCCCTGTTGCGCTTCCAGACCCCGGATCTCAAGGGTTACAAGAGCGCCGGAGTCTGAGGAGAGTAGTCATGAGTTACGAAGTGACCGTAGAACCGACCGGTGATGTGATCGAAGTGGATGAAGGGCAGACCATTCTGGATGCCGCCTTGCGCCAGGGTGTCTGGTTGCCCTTCGCCTGTGGTCATGGCACCTGTGCCACCTGCAAGGTGCAGGTGCTGGAGGGCGATGCCGACGTGGGCAACGCCTCTCCCTTCGCGCTGATGGACATGGAGCGTGACGAGGGCAAGGTGCTGGCCTGCTGCGCCATGCCGGAGTCCGACATGGTAATCGAGGCCGATATCGACGTGGATCCCGACTTTGCCGGCTATCCGGTACGCGACTTCGTCGGCACCGTGACCGATATCGTCGAGCTGTCGCCGACCATCAAGGGAATCACCTTCGAACTGGACGACGACATGGAGTTCCAGGCCGGCCAGTACATCAACCTGCGTATTCCCGGTGTTGAAGGCACCCGAGCCTTCTCCATTGCCAACAAGCCGTCCGACAGCCGCACGCTGGAACTGCATGTGCGCCTGGTACCGAACGGCGCCGGTACCACCTGGCTGCATGAAACCCTGCAGGTGGGCGATACCCTGGATGTATCCGGTCCCTACGGTCAGTTCTTTGTACGCAAGTCCGACGAACAAGGCGCGATCTTTATCGCTGGCGGCTCGGGGCTGTCCAGCCCTCAGTCGATGATCCTCGATATGCTGGAGGAAGGGGACAAGCGCGAGATCTACCTGTTCCAGGGTGCGCGCAATGTGGCCGAACTGTACAACCGCGAACTGTTCGAAGCGCTGGATCGTGAGCATGACAACTTTCACTACATTCCGGCATTGAACGAGCCGCTGGAAGAGGAGCAGTGGGACGGTTTCAAGGGCTTCGTTCATGAAGCCGCGATCAAGTACTTCGATAATCGTTTCAGTGGCCACAAGGCCTACCTGTGCGGGCCGCCACCGATGATCGACGCCGCGATCACAGCCCTGATGCAGGGGCGTCTTTTCGAACGCGACATCCATATGGAACGCTTCCTGACCGCCGCTGACGGCGCCGAGGAGCAGACCCGGTCGGCATTGTTTAAGCGAATTTAAGGTTAAGAGGATCTGAGTTTAAACGGATCTGAACCAGCGACGGCGGCGGTGGCAACGTCCGCATTCGGGATTACATGTTCCCACCGCAGCCGCTGGCAGGCCCCGCCTGAATGTCTGATGATCGGGTAGAGCCGATGCCCGGGACCCGGGCAGAAAAAGAGGTCGCGTCATGAATAACAATAATCAAACGCACCCCGATGCGGAGGTGCCGACAGTTCATCACATCGCGCTCGACGAGAACGATTCAGGTTTTCGAGCCAGTCCGGATGTCAGCGTGCTGGTAGCGATGGAGCGGGCCGGGCAGCAGCTGATACCGGTTGGCTGCCGCGGCGGCGGTTGCGGCAAGTGCCGAATTCGCGTTTTGCAGGGGAATTACTTCAGTAAACGGATGAGCCGTGCCTGGATTTCGCCGCAACAGGAGGCTGAAGGCACGGTGCTGGCCTGCCGGGTATTCGCCCGCAGTGATCTTGTGATTGAACCAGACCCGCCCGAAATCGGCACCAGCTGCCACACGGCGGATCGAACCGACGGCTAATAGAACAATAAAAGGTGAAGAGCATGAAAAAAGGTGTAATGCGTCCTGGCCATGTACAGATTCGTGTGCTGGATATGGATGAAGCCCTGAAGCACTATGTGGACCTGCTGGGCCTGATCGAGATGGACCGTGACGACCAGGGACGTGTCTACCTGAAAGGCTGGACCGAGGTCGACAAGTTCTCGGTGGTGCTGCGTGAAGCCGACCAGCCAGGGATGGACTTCATGGGGTTCAAGTGCCTGGATGAAGACACGCTGGACCGCCTGCACGAGGAACTGGTCGCTTTCGGCTGCGCCGTGGATGTTATTCCCGAGGGTGAGCTCAAGGACTGTGGTCGCCGTCTGCGCTTCACGGCTCCCAGCGGGCATGATTTCGAACTGTATGCGACCAAACAGCAGACCGGTAAATGGGGCCTGTCTGACCGCAACCCGGAAGCCTGGCCGCGCGGTCTGCAGGGTATGAAAGCGACGCGCTTCGACCACTGCCTGCTGTATGGCACCAACCTGGATAAAACTCTTGAACTGTTCCGCGATGTGCTCGGCTTTGACCTGGCAGAGCAGGTCGTCACGCCGGATGGCACGCGCGTGGCGCAGTTCCTGACAGCCAGCATGAAGGCTCACGATGTGGCGTTCATCGATCATCCGGAACCGGGCAAGTTCCACCACGCGTCCTTCTTCCTGGAAACCTGGGAAGATGTGCTGCGCGCGGCCGACCTGATCTCGATGACCGATACCTCGATCGATATTGGGCCGACCCGTCATGGCCTGACCCATGGCAAGACCATCTACTTCTTCGATCCGTCCGGCAACCGTACCGAGGTGTTCTGCGGTGGTGACTACCATTACCCGGACCACGAGCCGGTTACCTGGGATGCTGATGAGCTGGGTAAGGCGATCTTCTACCATGACCGCCAGCTCAATGAGCGCTTCCTGACGGCGCTGACCTGATCAGTCCGCCCTGGTGGAGGCTTCGCTCGCAGAGCAAGCTTCCATTCCTTGGCTGTGTTGCGCAGGTCTTCTGCAGTGGGGGAGCTCATGTGGGCGCGCAGTCTGTGCGCAAACAAACCCTCCACTTTTAAGTAAACGCCCCTCATTTGAGGGGCGTTTCAGTGTCTGGATCAGTCCATAGTTGGGTAGTCGATATATCCTTCAGGGGTCGAAGCATAAAAGGTGGAAGGATCCTGCTCGTTCCACTCGGCGCCCTTGGAAATGCGCGCGGCCAAGTCTGGATTGGCGATGTAGGGTTTGCCGAAGGCTACGGCATCCGCATGTCCCTCGGTCACATAAGATTGAGCTGATTCCCCGGTAAAGGCTTCGTTAGCGATATACACCCCACCAAAGCGTGCTTTCAGCATTGGGCTGATACTGTCCTCAGCAACATGCTCGCGGGTACAGATGAAGGCCAGGCCGCGTTTGCCCAGCTCTTCGGCCACATAACCATAGGTCTCTTCGCGGTTGCTACAGCTGACATAGTGGGCATCGGCGCGTGGGGACAGGTGCATGCCGACCCGGTCGGCGCCCCAGACTGATACTACGGCATCGGTGACTTGCAGCATCAGGCGGGCACGGTTTTCCAGTGAACCGCCGTACTGGTCAGTACGCTGGTTGGTGCCGTCAAGCAGGAACTGCTCCAGCAGGTAGCCGTTGGCGCCGTGGATCTCGACGCCGTCGAAGCCCGCGCGCTTGGCGTTTTCGGCGCCCTTACGGTAGGCCTCAATGATGCCCGGAATTTCATCGGTTTCCAGTGCGCGTGGCGTAACGTATTCAGTCTTCGGACGGATCAGGCTGACATGGCCATCAGGCTTGATGGCGCTGGGGGCAACCGGAGTCTCACCGTTCAGGTAACTGGGGTGGGAGATGCGACCCACATGCCAGAGCTGCAGCACGATCAGGCCGCCTTCGGCATGCACCGCATCGGTGACTTGCTTCCAGCCTTCAACCTGAGCATCCGACCAGATACCCGGCGTGTCGGGGTAACCGACGGCCATGGGGGTGATCGAGGTGGCTTCGGAGATGATCAGGCCGGCGTTCGCGCGCTGGCGGTAATACTCCACCATCAAGTCGCCGGGGACACGCTCGGCCTCGGCGCGGCAGCGGGTCAGCGGGGCCATGACGATACGGTTGCGCAGCGGCAGGGCACCTGCCTGCAGGGGATCAAACAGGGTTGGCATCGGTCACTCCACATGATCTGTAATAGGTATTACAGATCATGTGGGTGCGGCGCCCGTTTTTCAAGCGCCGATTTTGCAATCGTGCGGTTACGCCTGCTGCAGGCGCTTGCCGGAGAGGTTGCCGATGATGCCACCGGCCACCATGAACACCAGGAAGATCCAGCCGGACAGCGAGAAGTTGGCGATCGGGGTGAACAGGGCACCCACATTGCAGCCGTTGGCAAAGCGGGTTCCCAGCCCCATCGCCAGACCTGCAATGATCAGCAGTACCGCTTCCTTCAGGCCCAAACGCATTTTCGACATGCCACTGAAGAAACGGCCGGCCAGCAGCAGAGACACCACTGAGCCCAGCATGATGCCGAGGTTCTGTACGTTCACTGGATGGCTGAAGAACGGCATGGTGAATACCTGTACCGGGCGGTGAGTGAACTCGGCGATGGCAGCCGGATCGGCACCGAAGGCGATCAGCAGGCGGCCAAACCAGAAGCCGAATGGGGAAGACGCGCCCCAGCCGGCACCGGTCACCCCCATCAGCAGAGTAAACAGCACTACGATCACGGCGATGCCAGTGGTCATCGACCAGCGGGATACAAACAGGGCTTCATAGGTCTGGCGGCTGAAGAAGGGATGCTGGCCCAGGTTGTATGAGGGTTGTTCTTCCTGTGCCTTCTCGGCGGCGACTCCGATATAGGTGTCGTTACGACGGCGGCGCTGCTCATAGCGGTGTGCCAGCCAGCTGACGATGGCGGCCAGGAACGCGGTCAGTAGAATAGCGCCGAAATATCCCTTCATCGGGTCATTCGGGAACAGGTCCGGCAGGTAAACACCCTGGTTGGCGTAGGTCTGGGTGGAGACCAGGGTATCGGTGATCCACGGCTGGGTAGCCTGCAGTGGGAAGCCGAGGAACACACCCGCGCCAAAGCAGGTCAGGATTAGCGCCGGGCGGGTCAGGTTACTGGAGAAATAGGTCAGTACGCCAGACGCGCAGCAGCTGGCGAAGGACATGCCGAACCCAAACAGCAAGCCACCCAGGATCAGGCCAGCGTTGATCGGGTTGACCCAGAGATCCAGGTCCCTGGGGTTCTGGTTGTACAGAAACGCAGTGCTGGCGACGGCAGTAGCCGTGAACATCAGCATCAGACCACGCATCAGCTTGGTGGAACCGGCACGGTAGGCCCGGTTAACGCTGCCGGCAAAGCCCAGCGCGGCGCGAGTCAGGGCGTAGCCCAGGCCGAGGCCGATCAGCAGGCGGAAAAAAATATCGGGCTGCAGTGCCAGACCACCGACGCTCAGAATAAGGGTAAGGAGCAGAAATCCGCTCAGATTTTCAACTTTGTTCATGGGGTGTTCCGCTAGGGTAAAACAACCGGGCTGGTATCAGGAGGAGATCAAGCCCAATGGAGGATGGCAATGCTAATTCTTTTCAGATATGGATCAATATTGTGTAAAGACTAATATGTAATAAGCAAATAACCAGGGTGCGGCATAGATGAATACATATTGGAGAAAGTTGCCGGCCACGTGGCCGTTCTCCGGGAGGGGTACAAAGAAGCCAGCGCTGCCGGTCCTGGTCGGTCAACTGCCGGCCATTTTATAAAAAAAGCATATCGCCGTGCGGAGCTATTAACGATTTGCGCAATTCCCTATGGAGTCTTTGATTATTTGATTAACCTGATTTGATGAACTGCGCAGGTGTTCACGGAATCTGTATGCTTGCTGCCTGTTGTGTCTTTGGTTAACCCATTGTTTTGTAAATAAATCACGCATTTTTCAGGGGTGTTTATTAATTCTGGCACAGCTGTTGCTCTATCTGGATGAAGCCGAACATTCGTGCCCATTCATCCAGAAGAACAACAAATGATGAAACCAGAAGCAGAAACCCATGTTGGCAGCCGTGTAGTCGCACGCCTGTCTCAACAGAATCTCGCTCGGGAAACCAACCGTCTGTTGCAGGCGGTGGCTCTGGGCGGTTGTGCATTTCTCCTGACCGCGTGCGAAGCACCGCTGAACCTGACCGGTGTCGATCAGGAGCTCAATAAATCCATTCGCCGAACCGATCAAATTCAGGCGCTGGCTGCGACGGAAAAGCTCCAGATTGCTGTCGGAAATGATGGTCTCGTCTTGACCCGCCAGGGCTCGGGAGCATCCTGGCAGCGACAGATACTGGAGGGTGCGCCCAACCTGATTGATGTGGAAGCCTGTCCTGATGGCTCACTGATTGCCCTGAGTTTCGAGCGCCAGCTCTGGATGGCTGATGCCCGAGGCCAGCAGTGGCACAAATCGGATCTGCCGACGCCGGAAAATTTGCTTGATGCCGAGTGCGCTTCCGATGGCAGCTACTGGGCGGTGGGCAGCTTCTCCACGTTGGTGGTCAGCAGAGATGGCGGTGAGAGCTGGTCCGAGACCAGTCTCAATGAAGATGCCATGATCACCTCAATCCAGTTCCTTAATGATCAGACCGCCTATGCTACCGGCGAATTCGGTCTGGTAGCGCGCACGGATGATGGCGGCCGGAACTGGGAGACCCTCGACTACATCCCCAACGACTTCTATCCCCAGGCTGCCCATTTCAGCTCCCGTGAAAGCGGCTGGGTAGTGGGCCTGGATGGCATGGTGCTGCATACCCGTGATGCGGGTCTGAGCTGGCAGGCTGAGAGCACACCAGTGGTGGCGCCGCTCTACGGCATTGCCGAGACCGATGCTGGTCTGTTCGCGCTGGGCGAGAACGGCACTTTACTGACTCGAAGCGACAACCACTGGAGTCAGGTCGAGACCCCGGCCATGCCGGTCTGGCTGCGTTCAGCGGTCGGGCAGGCCAATGGTGAACTGCTTGTCGCCGGCGGGGCCGGCACGCTGATGTCACTGCCCATACAATAATAACAACGCGACGGTTCTATCATGGATAAACGATCTGCCAGTGCCCACAAGGCAACTCACTGGTTGCACAGCCTCGATCAGAAGCTGTTCAACTATCCCAAAACCATCCTGTCACTGATTCTGCTGGCGACGATCTGGTTTGCTTTCCAGATCCCCGGCGTGAAGATGTATTCGGACTTTGCTGATCTGCTGCCGCAGACGCATCCCTACATCGAACTGCATAACGACATCAAGGAATCGTTCGGCGGGGCCAACGTTATCATTGTCGGCGTTGAGTTCACCGAACACGATATCTTCGACAACGAAGCCTTGGCGCGCATTCACCGGATCACCCAGTCGGTGGACTCCCTGCCCGGCGTCGATCACAACCTGGTGACCAGCGTCACCCACCGCAACTCGCGCAAGGTGTGGCTGACCCCGGAGGGTAACGTCAACTCCGAACCCTATTACAACCCGGAGCACACCGATCTGGATGCGGCCCAGCTGGACCAGCTGCGCAAGGATGTGGGCGCCGACCCACGTGTGCTGGGGCCGCTGGTGAGCCCGGACCTGCACATGGCGCTGGTCAAGGCTCAGCTGATTGAAGGCAAGCTCGACTACGCCGCGACCTACGAACACATCCAGCAGATGCGTGAGCAGGAAGCGGCCAATGGCGTGAAGATCCACGTCACAGGTCAGCCAATGCTGGTGGGCTGGGCCTACCAGTATCTGGATCAGATCATCGAGATCTTCCTGTTCACCGCACTGATCATGCTGGCGCTGCTGGTGTTCTACTTCCGCAAGGCTTACGGCATCTTTATCCCGCTGGCGGGGGTGATCGTCTCCTCGATCTGGGGCATCGGCATCATCTCGATGTTCGGCTACAACCTGGACCCGCTGAGCCTGGTGATTCCCTTCCTGATCTCGGCTCGCGCCATGTCGCACGGTATCCAGCTGGTAGAGCGCTACTATCTGGAGCTGAATACCCATGATAATCACCACCAGGCCGCGCGACTGACCTTCGAGAGCCTGTTCCGTCCTGGCAGCCTGGGGGTCGTATCCGACGCCATCGGTCTCCTGCTGATCGCCATCGGTTCCATTCCGCTCAACACCAAGCTGGCGCACTACGCCTCGATCTGGGCGCTGAGCATCATCATTACCGTACTCCTGGCGGTGCCACTGCTGCTGTCGGTATTGCCCAAGCCGAAAAATACCGGCATCAAGCATAACCTGTTCCGCAATGTGGGCTACTTCTGTGCTGATCTGATCAGTGGTGAAAAGGCGGCGAAGAGAGCGCTGGCCATCGCGGCGGTACTGCTCTGTGGTGGCTTCTATTTCTCTTCACACGTGGTCATTGGTGAATCCGAGCCGGGCTCGCCGATCCTGTATCAGGATCACGACTACAACCGCTCCTCCAAGGCGATCAACGATAGTTTCCCGGGCTCCGAGGAGATGTATATCGTCGCCGAAACGGATGAAAAAGGCGGTATCAAGCGTCCCGAAGTGCTCAAGGCGCTGGCGGATCTGGAACGCCATATGCTGCTCGATCCGGGTGTCGGTGGTGCCAAGGGCATTCCGGATCTGGTCAAGCAGGTTAACCGCCTGCTGCATAACAACGATCCGCGCTGGGCGCAGATCCCGGATGACCCCCTTTATGCGGGTGGCCTGATGTTTACCTACATGATGTCCAATCCGATTCCGGGGGCATTGAAGGAGTTCGTCGACAGTGACGAACGTGTGGCCAACCTGGTGTTCTATTACAAGGACCACAAAGGGGAGACCCTGCGTCGCGCCATCCACACCGCCAAACAGTGGATCGCCGACAACGAGGGCAAGGTGGAAGGACTCACCATCCGTCTGGCCGGCGGCACCATTGGCGTGATTGCATCCCAGAATGAAGCGGCGTTCGAGACCAACCTCTGGGTGCTGCCGCTGGTGTTCCTGCTGATCTTCGCCATGGTTACCTTCTTCTACACCTCAATCATGGCCGGCACGATGATGTTCGGCGCCATGCTGTTTGCCACCACGCTGACCTACGCCTACATGGGGCTGAGCGGCATGGGCATCAATTCCAATACTGTGCCGATTATCGCCGTGGGCGTGGGTATCGGTATCGACTACTCGATCTACATGATGGACCGCATCCGCTCCGAGATGGTGGTGCTGGGTGATCTGCATGCCGCCGTGCGTCGTGCCATTCGCACCACCGGACTGGCGGTCAGTTTTACCGCCATCACCCTGATCGCTGGCATCGTCATGTGGGTGGTGCTGTCCGACCTGCGCTTCCAGGCGGAAGCGGCGCTGTTGCTGATCGTGATGGTGGTGCTCAATGGCGCGGCCGCCATGCTGCTGGTGCCCAGCTGGGTGCTGGTATTCAAACCCCAGTTCATTTGCAAGGCCTATGCCGACGAGGACGGTGTGATCCACGCCGATACCGAGGCGGACGCCGTACCGGAAAAACAGAGTAATCAGGAAAAGGAAGTCGAGGCTTCCCTTGTCATGACAACCAAGGCTTAAACCACAAGAGGCCAACACACATGTCGAAAACAATAACAACGACATTCTCCCATCTCGCTCTCGGCGTAGCAGCGGCATTGGGCACGGGACTTGCCCTGCCGGCCGCGGCGGCTGAAACCACCTGGGCCGGATTCGTCGAGAACGCCACCTACTACCGTGATGGCGTCGGAATTTCCAAGTTCCGCAACACGGCACAGGCGGAGTTTGAAACCAAGTTCCAGTCCGACACCTTCCGCTCAGTACAGCTCAACGGTGTGCTGCGCGGTACCTATGATGGTGTCTACGACCTCAATGATGACGAATTTGGCAAGGATTCTCGCCACGCCTATCTGGGCGAAAACTGGCACGGACAGGATCTCTCAACCGCTATTCTGACTCCCGGCGTCTCCTTCCCCTGTGAAAACGATCCGACCCTCTGTGGCAACCTCGATGGGTACATGGATCACGACGAAAACGATGCCAAATTCCCCGAGTTCAATGATCAGCTGGACTTTATCCGTGAACTCTATATCAGCGCCGACAAGGAGCTGAATAACGGCGATATCCTGTCAGTCCGACTGGGCAAGCAGCAGGTAATCTGGGGCAAGACCGACCTGTTCCGTGTACTGGACGTGATCAACCCGGTGGACTATTCCCGCCACAACATCTATGACGAGCTGGAGGATATCCGTATCCCGCAGTGGATGCTGACCGCCGAATGGCGCATGGGGCCAAACAGCGTTTTCGATGATTCCAACCTGTCTATGGTGTGGAACTTCGACAAGTTCCGTCCCAATAATCTGGGTACCTGTGGTCAGTCCTATCGCATCCTGGATGCGGGCTGCTTCTTCTCTTCATCGGCCAACCTGCAGCTGATCCCCGGTGGCCCCTACAGCCAGCCGGTACCGATTATTCATGATGTAGAAGAACCCAGCTGGAGCCTGGCCAATACCCAGTTGGGCATGAAGTGGGAAGGGGTCTACGGTGATGCGACCTTCTCGGTTAATGCCTTGACGTACCGCCAGCAGTTGCCGTCGCTGCACTTCCGCCCTCTGGCACCGGGTGCTCCGGTACCGGCTGCCGATGGCGTGTTCGACATCAAGTTCCCGCGGGTGAACCTGCTGGGCGGCTCCATCGACTACTACTCCATGAACATGGATGCGATCTGGCGTCTGGAGCTGGCGTACACCGAGGGTGAAGAGCTGCCGCGTGACCTCAACGGGCACAAGGAAACCGACATGCTGCGTTATGTAGTCGGCTTCGACAAAAACATCATTATTCCCGAGCTGGGTACCCGCAGCGCCTTCCTGCTGTCTGCTCAGCTGTTTGGTGAGCACATCCTCGACCATGAAGCCGATATGCCTAATGACGAGGACAACTGGATCGCCACTCTGTTGTTCAAGGGTTGGTACATGAACAACCGTCTGAGCCCGCAGATCATCATGGCCCATGACTTTGCCGCCCAGTCGACTGTCTATGCACCCAGTATCTCCTGGTCACCGGACAACCACTGGATGTTTAACCTGGGGCTGAATATCAAGACCGGTGGTGACGAGCGTTTCCCGTGGAGCGTGGCTTCCGCTTTCGGCGATCCCTCGGCCCAGTATGAACCGCTGGCCCGCTTCACCAACGGACCTATCGGTGTCGCCAACGACGAAGACGAACTCCAGCTGACCGTGCGTTACAGCTTCTGATAACCGGACTCGATAATAAGGAACACAATTATGCTGAAGAAAACACTGCTGTCCGCCGCCATCGCTCTGACGTTGGCTTCCGGTGCTCAGGCGGCCGAGGTTTCCGAAGAGATTATCCAGGAATCCTTCTTCCCCTATGCCGATGGAGCGCCCAGCTTTGAGGGACTGAAGGCGGGTATGGTCATCAACCAGAGCAACGTCGAGCAGTTCAAGGATGTGCTCGATCCGGCGATGTACATGTTCGTCAAGAACGGTGATACCGAGGTTAAAGTCGGTGAGACCACTGACTTTGCGCTGCACCCAAGCTATATCGAGGCGACTCGTAAGTACTCCGCCGATGTGCAGCTGGGTGAAGGGCATGGTGAGCTGTCCGACACAGTTGCGGGCCGTCCGTTCCCGGCCGAGCCGTCACTGGACGATCCGCGTGCCGGGGAGAAACTGGCCTGGAACTACAAGTATGGCTACAACTGGGGCGATTCCGCAGCGATCACGCCGTTCTACTGGACCATGCGTGACATGGAGTCCGGGAACAAGGAACGTACCATCAAGATGAACTTCCACTTCCTGAACTTCACCCATCGCACCTCTCAGGAGCCCTATCCTGAGATCACGCCAAACCCGTCTGAACTGTTCCGTGGTATCTATGTGCAGGTGCTGGAGCCGTTCGACGTGAAAAATACCCAGCTGCTGATTCACCGTTTCGAAGATGATACCAAGCTGGATAACGCTTACCTGTATCTGGGCTTCCAGCGCCGCGTGCGCCGACTGTCTACCGGTCAGACCACCGACGCCTTCCTCGGCACCGATGTGATGATCGAGGACTTCGAGGGTTATAACGGTCGTATCAGTGACATGAAGTGGACCTACAAGGGCACCAAGAACCTGCTGATGCCGATGTACAACCACAACGACATGGTGCTGGATACCGAAACCCACCAAGATGACGATGGTTATCAGGTGATTGCCTTTGGTGGCAAGGGCGGCTGTTTCCCGGAAATTACCTGGCAGCTGCGTAAGGTGTATGTGGTTGAGTCAGAGCCGGTCGATCCGAACCATCCGATCAGCAAGCGCCAGCACTACATGGATGCCCAGACCTTCATCATCCCGCGCAACATCACCTATGACCGCAAGGGAGACATGTGGAAGAGCTGGACTATCGGTCAGACCCATCCGGATCACCACCTGCCGGTGAACAAGGGTACTGGTGTATCGATCGATGACTCCTTCACCATGATCGATATCCAGGCCAACCATTGCACCACGGGGCAGTTCAAGGGGATCGTCGATCCTGAATTAAGCCCGGTGGACAAGTTCAGCGTGCAGAACATGCGAGCTTCTGGCCGCTGATCCGTAACTCCCCTCATCAGCTCTTTTTGCCCGGGCATTGTCCCGGGCTTTTTCGGTTATGGATAATCAGAAGACCTTGGTCAGTGTGGCGCGCAGCTGGTAGCCTTCGAAGTCTTCATCGGCGTCGTACTCGTTGTACGTGGCTACGTTCAGACCGGTCATGATCTGCGGCCAGAAATAGCCCAAGGACGCACCGATGCCGTGTTTCTGCTTATCGCCGCCTTCAACCTGCCAGCGGTCATAGCCGACCAGGCCCAGCTCCAGGCCACTGGGCAGCTGTTTGCTCAGGCCCCATTCGATCAGGAGTTCGTCTTCGATGCTGTCGTCATCCGCGATGGAGTAGCGTGACAGGGCGCTGAAGGCAATATTCTTGGCGTCGTTCAGATAAACGTTTCCGCCCAGGGTAAACATGGTTTCGGTGTAGCCCAGGCCCGGGTCAGCCGGTTCGTCGTCTTCACCGGTTTCGGTCCAGACACCCACGCCACCGACGGCATCCCAGCGCTCGCCGTGCCAGCCCAGAACGGTGCCGAAGAAGATATCACCGATACCCCATTCGTCGCTGTCTACGCCCGCGGCCGGGATCTCCAGGTCGGTGTGCACCACCGGAATGATGGTTTCGAAGGTCAGGTCGCCGCCCAGAACCTTGTTATTGGTGACCCAGATCAGGCGGTTGGCGAGGGCATTCACCTGTACTTCATTGTTACCGGGCACGCCGCTCAGTTCATCAGCACTGTAATGAACGGCATAACCCTTGTAATAGACGCCTGGGCCGGGAACGATGGCGGCGCGCATCGCTTCTACGCCCGGGGTGTAGTGGCCAGCGGTGGCGGTCAACGGCAGCAGGGCTGCCAGTGTGGAGGCAAGAACTGTTTTTTTCATCGGTGTTTTCTGTTGTTGCTTGTTGGATTGACACAAAAAAACGCGCCCCCCGAAAGGAGCGCGGTCTGTAGAGATCGATGGGGGCGGTCGATCAATATTCTTTCAGGTCTTCGTAGGGCAGGCCGACGTACTGTTCGGCGATCACCTTGCGACCGTTTTCGGAGTTCAGGTAGTAATTGAACTCGGACTTCATGAAGCGGCCGAACATCTGGGCGTCGATACCACCGTTGCTCACCTCTTCGCCGAAGTCGTGCATCATGTTGGTCATCCACCAGCTGAAGCGCTCACCGTTCCAGACACGGCGCAGGGCGATGTCGGAGTACTGCTCGATGTAGCGGCGGTCGCCGGTTTCGTATACACGGGTCATGATCTTGTACAGGGTGGCCACGTCGGATGCAGCCAGGTTCAGACCCTTGGCACCGGTCGGCGGCACGATGTGAGCGGCATCACCAACAAGGAACAGGTTGCCGTACTGCATCGGCTCGCAGACGAAAGAGCGCAGCGGGGCGATGCTCTTTTCCAGGCTCGGGCCGGTAACCACTTTTTCGGCAATCTCGGCTGGCAGGCGCTTCTTCAGCTCGTCCCAGAAGGCCTCATCAGACCAGTCTTCCACATTGTCGGTCAGCGGTACCTGCAGGTAGTAGCGCGAACGGGTGGAGGAGCGCTGGCTGGCCAGGGCGAAACCGCGTTCGCTCTTGGCGTAGATCAGTTCTTCGTGGCAGGGCGGGGTATCGGCCAGCATGCCCAGCCAGCCGAACGGGTAAACACGTTCGAATTCGGTACGGACATCTTCCGGGATGGTCTGACGGGAAACGCCGTGGAAACCGTCACAGCCGGCGATGAAATCGCAGTCCAGGCGGTATTCTTCACCCTTGTGCTCGAAGGTAACGTAAGGCTTTTCGCTCTTGACGTCGTGCGGCTGTACCTTATCGGCTTCGTAGTAGGTTTCCAGCTTGGCGGCCTGACGAGCTTCCATCAGATCCTGAGTGATCTCGACCTGGCCGTAGCAGACCACCACGTCGCCACCGGTCAGCTCTTTCAGGTCGATGCGCGTGCGATCACCATTGACCACCAGCTCGACGCCTTCGTGTACGTGGCCTTCAGCATCCATACGTTCGGCAACACCGGCTTCACGTACCAGATCGGCAAATCCCTGTTCAAGGATGCCGGCACGAATGCGGCCCAGTACGTACTCACCGGTCTGGCGCTCCAGAATGATATTGCTGATGCCCTTGCGCGCCAGTAGCTGACCCAGCAGCAAACCGGACGGGCCCGCACCGATGATGGCAACCTGTGTTTGAATTGTTTTCATAGTGTTCTCTTTAAAAATTTAAGTGCAATCAGAAAGAGTGAGATCACGCTTATGATTCAGCATCAAGAGAGTGGCTTGAATGGAAAATACAGACGCTGACTTGTACATTTAAAACACTCTGGGTGTTTGAAATGTACAAGCATTTAAAGATGCAAGTTTCCAAGTGTGCAAAAATAGTCAGGTTTAAATTGCACTTCTATATGCTCGCGTAATTTAAAAGTGATATTTACGACAGGCAGCACAAATCCTGGCTCATTTAAAACAGAACCATAAGCTATAAAAGAGGCACCTTTTCAGGCGCCTCTTTGGGTATTATTCGAACAGATCAGAAATCGTTATTCAGATCGATGCCGGACTTGCCTGGAGCCAGGATGTTGTTCGGGTCCAGAGCACGCTTGATGGCATGCTCGACACGGCGCTTGGTAGTGCCGTAACTCTGGGCCACGCGGTCCTGGAACTGGGTGTTGACGCGGTACACCGCGTAACCGCGTTTCTCGAACTCGTCCAGCAGCTCGTTGAAGCAGGCCTCGGCGCGGGCGCGCTCCTCGTCGTTGGTACGGTCATAGAGCACGTCGATGACGTGGTGCATGTCACGCCAGCCAACGATGAACTCGCCAACATAGTCCAGGCCGTGCTTGTTGAGGATGTCCTTGGCCAGTGCGTACTGCTTGTCACACTCGCTGCCGCGAGCCTGGCTCACCGGCGCGAACCACATGGAGCCGCCACCGCCACGCCAGTTGTACAGGCCAAATTCCTGCAGGTTAGGCACGCCGGTCATCAGTTTGGCGCGGTAGTCGAAGGGCTGAGTACCGCCGGCTTCTTCTTCGGTGACCAGTCGCCCCTTGCCGAGCTGCTTCAGCGCGCCCTTGACGATATTCAGGTTTACTTCGACCTGTTCCGGCGTACCGTACAGGCAGGCGTAAACGTTCCAGGCGCCCAGATCCTTATCCTTCTGAATCTTCTTCAGAATGTGATCAGGTGTCGCGCCCGGCTCGGTGATGTAGTCGGAACGACGGGTGTTGCAGGTGGCGGCTTCCCAGATCACGCCGGCAATGACGACGGCGTTCGGGATCACCTGAGCGATACGCAGCGGACGGATGAATTCGACGATCTCGGCGATATCGGTCTCATCCTCGAACTTGATTTCAAGCGGCATGGATACCGGCGGTTTCGGCATCAGCCAGAAGCCCAGCTTGGTGCAGATACCGTAGTTGGCCTGGGTGAACATGCCGTCCAGCGTCGGGCCGTAACCCCACTTGAAGACCTGCCAGGCGTTGTCGCCTTCGACGCCACCCATGCCGGTGCGGTAGATGTCACCGTTGGCCAGTACCAGCTCCATGCCACACTGCATCAGGAAGTGCTCGCCGTAGGGGGTGTAGCCTACGCCGCGGTCCATGGTGTTGCCCAGCGGGCCGGCGATGGCAGACGGCGCTGAGAAGGACAGCATCAGCGGGATGTTGTTCTCTTCGAGGTAGTCGTACAGCTGCTGGTAGGTCACGCCCGGCTCGACCAGAGCAGTACCCAGCTCTGCATCGATGTGGATGATCTTGTTCATCTTTTTAAGATCCAGCACCACCTGGCCGCGCTGGCCCGGTGCGGCGCTGCCGTAACCGAAGTTGTTGCCGGTGGAGATGGTCCAGACCGGGATCTTGTACTCGTTACAGATCTTGACGACGCCCTGCACCTGCTCGACGCTGGTGGCGGTCACGGCGGCTGACGGCGTGTTGTGCTCGACATCACCCGGCATCATGATCTTGGTGTACGGGGTCAGTTGGTCACTCTTGACCAGCACGTTCTCGTCGCCCAGCAGGGCGCGGAACTTGTTGACGGCCGCTTCAAAGTCGCTGGCGGCTACGCCCTTGGGCAGAACAGCATTGGTTTGCTGACTCATGGCTTCAAACCTCGATTACGAAAGAAACAAAGCGACCTTCGAGGCGCTTGCTTTGGGCCGGCAGGTAGGCGGCATCAACGGGGGCGTTCGGCAGTACCAGGGCGTGGCCCAGGTGCGCCGCCCAGTGACCGGAAGCGGCACCGGCGCGTGCGGCCGAGAGCTCCAGCGCGCCTTTTTTGGCGAACGGCTGTTCCGCCTTGAAGCGGAAGCCGGCGGCATCCTGCTGCAGTTGCTCGCCCAGCGCCAGGGCGCTGCCCATGGCTGTCTGCCCGCTGAGCACCTGGTGACGAGTCTGGCGTGCATCGGCGGCATGTTGGCCCAGCCAGGTCATGCGGGCGCCGGCACGGCGTGCCATGGCGGTGATCAGTTCGCCTGATGCGTCGTCGACCAGGCCGACCAGGCGCATCGGGCGCTTGTTCTGCAGCGCTTCACTGACGGCAGTAAACGGGCTGATGCGGTCGGTGCGCAGCAGGGTCATTTCAGTGCTGCTCGGCAGAGCGGCCTTTACACCAGCCGCGAAGCTGGCTTCAACGGCCGCATCGCTGGCCAGAACCAGAGTCGGCAGGCCACCGGCGTTCAGGCCCATCGCGGCCTGAGCCAGGCCGGAACTGCCCAGTACGAGACCGCCAGCACTCGAAGCCAGAGCGCCTTTCAGAAAGGAACGGCGTTTCGGATTCATCACGCTTACTCCTTGCCCTGAGTGGCCGGGCTGGTGCTGATGTACTCGGCCACGGATTTCAGCGCCTGGTCATCGATGAAGGAGGAGCGGAACGCCGGCATGGCGCGGAAGCCGTGACGCACGATAGCCGTGATGTAGCTGGGGGGCAGGTTGCGGCCCTTGATGGTGGGGCCGATGCCGGCCTCGTGGCAGTGACCACATACCTTGGCATACACCTGCTCACCACTTTGCCAGGGGCTCTGGTCGCCCGCCTGCGCCAGGCCCGAGCTCAGGGTGAGGGCGGCTCCCAGCATGACGGGGCGCATGAACTGTCGTTTCATGATTGTTGTCATTGTGATTTCTTTCTCTAGCTCAGAACGGATACGGACGCGGGGTGTGCTGCACCGTGATCCAGTGGTCGGTCGTGAACTCATCGATGGCCCAGTCGCCGTTGAAGCGGCCGACACCGGAGTTCTTCTCGCCGCCGAAGGGAGCATTCGGCTCGTCGTTGACCGGTATATCGTTAATGTGGGTCATGCCGGCCTTGATGCGCTGCGCGAACTGTACGCCGCGCTCCAGGCTGCCGGTGAACACGGCGCTGGACAGGCCGTAGGTGCTCATGTTGGCCAGTGTCAGGGCGTGCTCGGCGTCCTGGGCACACTGGATACCGACCAGCGGGCCGAAGATCTCTTCGCGCGCGATCTCCATGTCGGCATTTACATCGGCGAAGACGTGCGGCGGCAGGACGTTGCCCTGGGCTTCACCGGACACCAGTACCTTGGCGCCTTCGGCTTTGGCGATGGCGATCTTCTCCAGCAGACCTTCCAGCTGGCGAGCGCTGGCGACAGGGCCTACTGCGGTTTCCATCAGGTCCGGATCGCCGCAGTTCAGCTGGCGTACGCGCTCGGCGAAGCGCTCGCAGAACTGGTCGTAAACCGGGGCTTCAACGATGATGCGGTTGATCGCCATGCAGATCTGGCCGTTGTGCAGGAACTTGCCGAAAACAGCGGCATTGACCGCCTGTTCGAGATCGGCGTCGGCCAGGACGACGAAGGGGCTGTTGCCGCCCAGCTCCAGTGCCACGTGCTTGAGGTGATCGCCACCGCTGGCGATACGGCCGATGTTGCGACCCACCTCGGTTGAACCGGTGAAGGAGATCAGCGCCGGAGCCGGGTGTTCGACGAAGGCATCACCGATCTCGGAGCCGGGGCCGACGACCACGCTCAGCAGTCCCGCCGGCAGGCCAGCTTCCTCGAAGATGCGTGCCAGCAGCAGGCCGCCGGTAACCGGGGTATCGCTGGCCGGCTTGATCACCACGGCGTTGCCCAGCGCCAGTGCTGGGGCCAGGGAACGCTGTGTCAGGTGCAGCGGGAAGTTCCACGGGCTGATGATGCCGACGACGCCCAGCGGCTTGCGGTAGGCGCGGCTTTCCTTGCCCGGCACATTGGATTCCAGGATGCGTCCGTGAACGCGGCTGGGCATGCTGGCCGCTTCCAGAGTGATGGCACGGGCGGCGCCCCACTCGATGTTGGCTTTCAGGCGGGTGCTGCCGGATTCACGAATCAGCCAGCTGACGATCTCTTCCTGGCGCTCATCAAAGATGCGCACCGCGTTCATCATCACCTCGGCTCGCGCGGCAGGTGCCATCGCGGCCCATTCGGCCTGAGCCTGTTCTGCAGCGTCGAACGCAGCGTGAAGGTCATCACGGTTGGCCATCTGCATTTCCAGCAGGGTGTCACCGTTGTAGGGGTTGGTGACGACAAGCGAGCGTTCTCCGCTGCCTGTGCGCCACTCACCTGCGAGCGGCTGCAATTCCAGGTTGTTATAGGCGTTGGGTGTTTTATTCATCGTTTTCTCTCAGTTTCCGAAGGCCATTACGGGGTGTGCAGCCCCGAGTGTCTGTTCATGAACAGCGCCAGTGGCCATCCGATTTTCATTTACACAGGTTGTTTGTGCTGAGCGAACAACAACTTTTAATTAGGATGTAATAAAATCCGGTTATCGCTTATACAATAAGCGTGCCAACTTTTTATAATGTCTGATTGCTCCATTTTGAAAAGGCTGTGGCGTCGTATTAGACGAAAGGAGGGGGTAATAAAACTCATAGAATTCTGTGAGCTGTTACAATTTCATTAATAAAATTATGCAGTCGTGAAGCACAATTATTATGGGTAATGATCGCGATAAGATGCTGGAGGCGGAGTTCATCGCTCGCTTCCGCGAGCGCAACAAGAAGTTTCTCGTCGATCGGCGTTTCCAGTTCAACAGTGAGGGTACGCCGTCGGCCGAAGACCTGGCGGACAGCCTCAGCTTCGATAGCAACGATGGCAATATTTGGCTGGCAGGTCAGCGGATCATGTTCATGCAGGCCGAAGTGTTCGGCAATATCCGCCGTGAGCTGATCGACAAGCTGGGCTATCAGCAGGCGCGCCAGTTGCTGATGCGCGTGGGCTGGCAGGCGGGCGCGCGGGACGCTGCCCGGGTCAGCGAACTCTGGCCCAACGGAGACGGTGCCAGTTTGTTCTCGGCCGGTCCCCGGTTGCACAAGCTGAAAGGGATGGTCGATGTCGAAGTAGTCCAGATCGAAATCGACAACGCCCGTGGCCAGTTCCAGGGCGAGTTTCTCTGGCATAACTCGCTCGAGGCCAGTGAGCATCTGGCGCGCTACGGTGTCAGCAGCGAGGCGGCCTGCTGGATGCAGATCGGCTATGCCAGTGGCTATGCATCAGCTTTGCTGGGGCGCAGCGTGGTCTACCGTGAAATGGAGTGCAAGGCCTGTGGTCATGATCACTGCCGCATCGTCGGCAAGCCTGCCGAACTCTGGGAAGACGGTGAGCAGGATCTGTTCAACGGGGTGGACAGCATTTTTGCCCGCACCGAGCAGGAAGAGAGCGGCAAACAGAGCCTGATGGTGGGTGGCTCGCCGGCCTTTCTGGCGGCGACGCGGCTGTTGTCAAAAGTGGCCCCAACCGAAGCGACGGTGCTGTTGACCGGTGAGTCCGGCGTTGGCAAGGAGCTGTTCGCCAAAAGCCTGCACGAGCAAAGCCAGCGTCATGCCGGGCCGCTGGTATCACTGAACTGCGCGACCTTGCCGGAAAGCCTGGTTGAGGCTGAACTGTTCGGTGTCGAGAAGGGGGCTTTTACCGGTGCCGACAAGTCGCGCACCGGACGCTTTGAGCGCGCTCATGGCGGCACCCTGTTTCTGGACGAAATCGCGACCTTGAGTCTGTCGGCCCAGGGCAAGATCCTGCGTGTGTTGCAGGAGGGGGAGCTGGAGCGTCTGGGTGGCACCCGGACGATTCAGGTGGATGTGCGCATCGTGGCGGCGACCAACCTGGATCTGCGCGCCGAGGTGGAAGCCGGCAATTTCCGTGAAGATCTCTTCTATCGGCTCAATGTGTTCCCGATCAGCTTGCCGCCGCTGCGTGAGCGGCGTGAAGACCTGCCGCTGCTGATGAGCTATTTTCTGGATCATTACTGCAAGCGTTATAACCGGCACCTCACCGGTTTCACCACGCGCCTGGTCAACACCCTGCTGGCCTACCGTTTCCCGGGCAATATCCGTGAACTACAGAATCTGATCGAGCGTGGCGTGATCATCGCAGAAGATGGCGACACCCTGGACTTTACCCACCTGTCACTGGGTGGCGAAACCGAGCGCCTGAACAGCTGGGACCAGGCCGGGAAGGTGCAGGGCGATCAGCTTGCGGAAGGGCCGATTGAGTCGCCAGCCTTGCCGGCGCCAACCGATGATCCGCTGTCCCGCTTGAGGGATTTTGTCAGTGGCCGTAATGAAGTGCTGGAGACCTCGCTGGGCGAGGTGGAAGACCTGCTGATTACGGCGGCCATGGCGCGCTGCGACGGCAATGTGACCGCGGCAGCGCAGATGCTGGGCATGACCCGGGCGCAGCTCAGCTACCGGCTCAAGGATCGCAAGTAGCCTGCTTGGCTTAGCCCTGATCCCGGTGCTCACGGAAGGTGCTGGGGGAGGCGCCGGCCCTGCGCTTGAAGAAGCGAGAGAAATAGGCGGGATCCGAGAAACCCAGGTCGTAGGCGATGACGGCAACGGGGGCTGTTGAATAGATCAGCATCCGTTGGGCCTCCAGCGCCAGGCGGTCCTGCAGCAGCTCGCCGACACTCTTGCCCGCCACCGCCTGGCAGGCGCGGTTGAGTCCGATCGGGGTGGTGCAGAGCGCATCGGCATAGAACTGACAGGGCTGGTGCTCGCGGTAGTGCTGTTCGATCAGTTCACACAGTTTGCGATAACGAATCGAGTACCGGTCCTCGGCCGGTGCCTGTCCGCTGGCGCTGACCAGTCGGCCCATTTTGATCAGCAAAGAGTAGAGCAGCCATTCGAACAACTGCTGCTTGCCGGCGGCGTTGTCCTGATATTCCTGTGCCAGCTCGTCTGTCAGCTGATTGATAAAGGACAGGTCCTCCGGGTACTTGTCCAGGGGGATGGTCTGCACCGACTGCATCAGCTCATTGTGGAACGGGAAGTTGCGCTGGAAGCGTTCGTCAAGCAGCAATAGCCGTGACAGAGTGATGACATATCCCTTGGTAACATCTCTTTCAAAGGCAAAGCCATGTACCACCCCGGGGGGCAGGGTAAACAGGCAGGGACCGCTCAGCTCCTGCTCCTGGCCATTGAGGTGTACGCGTACCTGGCCCTGGCGCACGAAAATCACCTGATACATCTGCGGGTGGCTGTGCACATTGATGGTCCAGTCGAACAATCGGGCGCGGCTCTTGATATCCTCGATATGAAAGAATTCCGGGTCCTGTCGTGAGGGTTCTTCCTTGTAGAGCGCGTAGGTAGAGATGCCCGGCGACCGAGTCTGGTGCCGAAGGTTCATGTTATCTGCTCTCCAGATTATGGGTGGTTATGCTGTGCGGGAGGCGGTTGGGCCTGATGAGCACACCGGCGTCAGAACAACACCGGTGTATCGGTTAGGGCTCGGGAAGCCTCAGGCAAACTCCTCAGTGTCGATCTCTGCCTGCTGGGCGGCGTTGTAGCGTGTGCCATGAACGCTGTCCTGGTTGATCAGCGCATCCAGTCGGGCAACTGTATCGGTTGTCAGTTGCAGAGGCGCTGCTGCCAGGTTTTCCTGCATGTGCTCAACCGAGCGGGTGCCGGGGATCGGCACGATGAAGTCGCCTTTCGATTTGACCCAGGCCAGTGCCAGCTGGGCCGGGGTGCAGCCGACTTCGTTGGCGATGGTGATATAGCCGTCCAGCAGTTTGATGTTCTGCTGGTAGTTGTCCTGGTGGAAACGCGGCATGTTGTTGCGGATATCCTTCTCCACCAGGCCGGTCACGTCCAGCAGGGTGTTGGTCAGGAAGCCGCGGGCCAGCGGGCTGAACGCCACGAACGCGGTGCCGCTGTCGCGGCAGGCATCCAGGACCGCAATTTCGGCATTGCGGGACCAGAGCGAGTATTCGGTCTGCAGCGCGGCGATCGGGTGGACGGCCTGGGCGCGTTTCAGCGTGGCGGCGGATACTTCGGACAGGCCGATGGCGCCGATCTTGCCTTCACGTACCAGCTCGGCCAGGGCGCCGACGCTGTCCTCGATCGGCGTGTTGGGATCGAGGCGGTGCAGATAGTAGAGATCGATGTGGTCGGTCTGCAGGCGGCGCAGGCTGGCTTCGCACTGGGCGCGCAGGGTCTCGGGGCGGCCGTCGATCTCTTTCACGCCGCGCTCGGGATTGATTGCCATGCCGCACTTGCTGGCCAGGAACAGCGTCTGGCGCTGTTCCTTCAGGGCCTTGCCAACCACGGTTTCGTTGCGGCCGCCGCCATAAAGGGTCGCGGTGTCGAAATGGCGATAGCCCATGTCGAACGCCTGTTGCAACGCACGGATCGCATCCTCTTCCGACAGTGGTGTGCCGTAGGCGTGTGACAGGTTCATGCAGCCCAGACCGATGCCGGGCTGGTTGAAGTGGTTGCTCAACGTGGCGCTCATGGGGTTCCCCTTTTCTTGACTCAATGACACTTCATGGCCGGCGGCGGGGCCGGCCGTCTGTTAGCGGTCGGCTTCCAGGCACTGCTCCAGCTGGTGCAGGGTTTCCATGGCCGGCAGGCACTGGGCAACGCTGGAGTTGGGCTCGCGGCCTTCCCGGATGGCGGCGATGAATTCGCGATCCTGCAGCTCGATACCGTTGTTGGACACTGCAACGCCGGTCAGGTCGATCTTGTTTTCGTTGCCGTCGTACAGGTCATCATAGCGGGCAATGTAGGTGCCGTTATCGCAGATGTAGCGGAAGAAGGTGCCGAAGGGGCCATCGTTGTTGAACGACAGGGACAGGGTGCAGAGTGCGCCGCTGCCGGTCTTCATGCCGATGCTCATGTCCATGGCGATACCCAGGTCCGGATGGTGCGGACCTTCCATTGCCTGTACCTTGGTAGCGGCTTCGCCGGTCTGGTACTGGAACAGGTCAACGGTGTGGCAGGCGTGGTGCCACAGCAGGTGGTCGGTCCAGGAACGGGCCTGACCCTTGGCATTGGTGTTGGTGCGACGGAAGAAATAGGTCTGCACATCCATCTGCTGGATCTTCAGCTCGCCGGCCTGGATCTTGTTATGGATCCACTGGTGGCTCGGGTTGAAGCGACGGGTGTGGCCGGCCATGGCAACCAGGCCGGTCTTCTGCTGAACTTCGACCAGCTTGCGTGAATCTTCGATGTTGTCGGCCATCGGGATTTCAACCATCACATGCTTGCCGGCTTCCAGGCACTGGATCGCCTGGGAGGCGTGCATCTGTGTCGGGGTTGCCAGGATTACGGCATCCACGTCGTCACGGGCCAGGGCTTCCGCCAGGTCAGTGGTGTAGTGGGGGACGTTTCGCTCCTCGGCAAACTGACGGATAACATCGATCCTGGTGCCCACCACGGACGTGACGGTAGCGCCGTCGATCGCTTCGATGGCGTCCATGTGTTTCATGCCAAAGGCGCCGCTTGCGCCCGCTACACAAAGTCTCATGCGTTTTTCTCCTGATACTGAATCCACGGATTCGATCGGCCTGGGGCAGCTTGCCACATCGGCTCGTTCAATTTGTACCGGAAATCTATCACTCAGGCTGAAGGCTGAGTAATTGAATAACCTGTTGAGGTATTCATTTTTTGCAAAAGGATGTTTTACGGTTAGATGTCAGCGTAGCGTGATGCTGTCTCCTTGAGCATTTTGAGAAAGTGGCTTTGGGTGGGGGTTGGCTGCCAGTCGCGGCGCAATGTGATGCCAACAGGCCGTCGTGTGTGGCTAAGCGCATAGGGGATGACGCTGAGAATGCCCTGGCGCAGTTCATGCTCGATCTGGTGGGGGGAGATCAGCGTCAGGCGATCGCTGCCACTGAGCAGTTCACGAATAAGTATTTGTGAACTGGTCTCGACCAGGCGGGTCGGCGGCGTGACGCCGCGGTCGCTGAACAGGGTGTCGAAAAATGCCCGTGTCGGCGTTCCCTTGCGGGGCACAACCCAGCTGCACCGGGCCAGGTCTTCCAGCGTCAGCGGGGGGGCGCGGCGCAACGGGTGGTCCTTGCGACCGACAATCGCCAGCGGTGGCGACAGCAGCTCCTCCTGGATGATGTCATCCGCGGGCGCCGGGAAGCGCAGGGCGCCTACCAGCATGTCCAGATCACCGCTACGCAGACGGAGTAACAGGCCGTTATAGGGGGCGTCGACCACGTTGATACCGATATCGGGATGGGCCAGGCTGAAGCGGTTGATCACCTCGGGCAGGATGGAGGTACGTGCCAGCGGCATGCTGCCGATGACGATCCGGCCGACCTCGCGAAACTGCAGCGCGCTGATCTCGTTGTAGCCCTGTTCGATCTCGGAAAAACCCAGTTTGGCTGCCCGCGTGAGTGTCTCGGCGGCTCGGGTCGGTGTGATACCAGTGCGGGCCTTTTCGAATAATGTGATACCAAGTTGATGTTCGAGTTCGCGTGCGGCCCGGTGCAGTGAAGATTGCGAAAGCTCCAGGCTGCGGCTGGCGACGCTGAAACTGTGGCTCTCGGTGACCGCAATCAGTGCGCGCAACTGAGTGGTGGTCAATAGTGGCAGCAGGCTGGACGGGCTGCCGTTCTGGCTGTGACTGCTCTTCAGGGCGGCCCTGATGCCGCGCTCCAGATGGTCCATGCAGCGGCAGACACGGTTGTACCAGGCCTCGCCGGACGGGGTCGGAAACATGCCGTTGGAGTGACGTTCGAACAGCTCTGTCTCAAGCAGTGTTTCCAGTTTTCCTATCGCCTGGGTAATGGCCGGTTGGGACAGAAATACCCGCGGGGCTGCCTTGCTGATGCTGCGGCACTTGGCGACTTCCATAAACACCCTCAGGTGTCTCAGATTGGGCATGGCAAACTGCATGACGACTCCGGGTATGGCGAGTTATGGATGGTGTATTCTCAAAAATCAATAGTATTGCGGCCAAATTGAAATAGCCAGTTCCGGGGTGCATGCGAATACTAGGCGCACTTGATTCAGCCACATAACGCTATTGAAGGTGCCTGAGATGATTATCGATTGCCATGGTCACTACACCACTACGCCGCCGCAGGTAGGTGAGTACCGCGAGAAACAGAAAGAAGCTGTTGCCAAGGACCCCAAGTTTGTCGGTGAGAAGGGTCAGATCATCATCAGTGATGACGAGATCCGTGAAACCATCGAGAAGAACCAGCTGCGCCTGCAGCAGGAGCGTGGTACCGACCTGACCATCTTCTCGCCGCGTGCCAGCTGGATGGGCCATCACATCGGTAACGAGCACACCAGTCAGTTCTGGACCGAGCACCAGAACGACCTGATCCGCCGTGTTTGCGATCTGTTCCCGAAAAACTTTGCGCCGGTGGCACAGCTGCCGCAGTCTCCGGGTGTTGATCCGGCCAAGTCTGTACCGGAAATCGTGCGTACCGTCGAAGAGATGGGTTTCATCGGCATCAACCTGAACCCTGATCCCAGCGGTGGTCACTGGAACGGCTCTTCTCTGGCGGATCGTTCCTTCTACCCGATCTACGAAAAGATGGTCGAGTACGATATCCCGGCGATGGTTCACGTCAGCGCGGCGTGCAATGACTGCTTCCACACGACAGGCTCTCACTACCTGGGCGCCGACACCACCGGCTTCCAGCAGCTGATGATGTCTGACGTGTTCAAGGACTTCCCTGAGCTGAAGATCATCATCCCGCATGGCGGCGGTGCCGTTCCCTACCACTGGGGCCGTTTCCGTGGCATGGCACTGGACCAGGGCTTCGATCTGGAAGAGCGAGTACTGAACAACATCTACTTCGATACCTGCGTGTACCACCAGCGCGGCATCGATCTGCTGCTGGATATCGTGCCGACCAAGAACATCCTGTTCGCCTCCGAGATGATCGGCGCCGTGCGCGGTATCGACCCGGAAACCGGTCACTACTTCGATGACACCAAGCGTTACATCGACGGTAACGCGGCGCTGACGGCCGAGCAGAAGCAGGAGATCTTCGAACACAACAGCCGTCGCGTGTTCAGTCGTTTGCAAATTCCGGCCTGAGACAGGAGTCGATCATGAGAGAAAATATTGTCGTTCAGAATATCGAACGTGCCGATCAGGCGGTCATCGACGGCCTGGCTGAATGTGGCGTGGCTACTATCCATGAAGCCCAGGGCCGTGTCGGTCTGCTGGCGCACTACATGCGCCCGATTCAGCAGGACGTGGCCGTGGCAGGTTCCGCAGTGACCATCTCCGGCGCCGCCGGCGACAACTGGATGATGCACGTGGCGATCGAGCAGTGTCAGAAGGGGGACATGATGGTGTTTGCACCGACTTCACCGTCGCTGCACGGCTTCTTCGGTGATCTGCTGGCAACCTCCGCCCAGGCGCGCGGCGTAGTCGGCCTGATCATCGACGGTGGCGTTCGTGACACCCGCGACCTGCGCCAGATGAACTTCCCGGTCTGGTCCAGGGCCGTCTTTGCCGAAGGCACCATCAAGGAGACGCTGGGCTCGGTCAACGTGCCGCTGGTCTGCGCCGATGAGCTGGTCAACCCGGGCGACGTGATCGTGGCCGATGATGACGGTGTTGTGGTCGTGCGTCGCGAAAAGGCGGCCGAGGTGCTGGAACTGGCGCGCAAGCGTATGGAGCTGGAAGAGTCCAAGCGCGTGCGCATGGCCAACGGCGAGCTGGGTCTGGACATCTATAACATGCGTCCGCGCCTGGCCGAGAAGGGCCTGAAGTATGTCTGATGGCGTTCGCTGCATGTGGATGCGTGGCGGTACCTCCAAAGGGGGGTACTTCCTCGCGTCCGACCTGCCTGCCGATACCGCCGAGCGCGACGCCTTGCTGCTGCGGGTCATGGGTTCGCCCGACCCGCGCCAGATCGACGGCATGGGCGGTGCCGACCCGCTGACCTCCAAGGTCGCGGTGGTCAAGCGGTCCAGTCGCGAGGATGCCGATGTGGACTACCTGTTCCTGCAGGTATTCGTCGATCAGGCGATCGTGACGGGTGCGCAGAACTGCGGCAACATCCTCGCCGGTGTTGGTCCCTTCGCCATCGAGCGCGGTCTGGTGGCGGCACAGGATGGCGAGACGGAAGTACGTATCTTCATGGAGAATACTGGCCAGATCGCCCGTGCCCGCGTGAGTACCCCTGAAGGCAAGGTCAGCTATGTGGGCGACGCCCGTATCGACGGCGTGCCCGGCAGTTCTGCGGCGCTGCCGATCACCTTCGAGGATACCGCCGGTTCCAGCTGCGGTGCGCTGCTGCCCACCGGTAACACGGTCGACAACATCGATGGTGTCGAGGTGACCCTGATCGATAACGGCATGCCGGTTGTGGTGATGCGTGCCGAAGACATGGGCATCACCGGCACCGAGTCCCGCGAGGCGCTTGAGGCCAATACCGCGCTACGTGAGAAGCTGGAATCGATCCGACTAAAAGCCGGACCGCTGATGAACCTCGGTGATGTCAGCGAAAAATCGGTGCCGAAGATGAGTATGGTCTGCCAGGCAACCAACGGCGGTGCCCTGTCGACCCGTACCTTTATCCCGCATCGTTGCCACGCCTCCATCGGCGTGCTGGGCGCGGTCAGCGTGGCCACGGCCGCGGTTCTGCCCGGTTCGCCTGCGGCGGCGGTGGCCGAGATTCCGGCCGGCGAACGCAAGACACTGTCGGTCGAGCATCCGATCGGCGAAATGAGTGTGATACTGGATATGGACGCCGAAGGTCAGGTGACCTCTGCCGCCATCCTCAGAACGGCACGCAAGCTGTTTGACGGCGAAGTGTTCAGCCATAACAACTGATTCAACAGGTGTACCGAAATGATGGATCCTGATTACCTGCCTTTCCACGCCAACCCGAGCAAGCCTGAATTCAAGGCGCCGGAAGGAGCCGTGGATGCCCATTGTCATGTATTTGGCCCGGCAGACAAGTTTCCCTACCACCCGAAGCGCAAGTACACGCCCTGTGATGCGCCCAAGGAAAAACTGTTCGAGCTGCGTGATTACCTCGGGTTCTCTCGCAACGTGATCGTACAGGCGTCCTGTCACGGCACCGACAATGCGGCGTTGATCGATGCGCTGGAAAACGCCGGTGAGCTGGCACGCGGCGTAGCCGTGGTTGATCCTGCGATCACCGAAGCGGAGCTCAAGGCGATGGATGAAGCCGGCGTGCGTGCCGTGCGCTTCAACTTCGTCAAGCGTCTGGTCGACACTACGCCAAAAGAGGTGTTCCTGTCGATCGCTGAAAAGATCAAGCCGCTGGGCTGGCATATCGTGGTGTATTTCGAAGCGCCGGATCTGGAAGAGCTGATCCCTTTCCTGAACGAGCTCGATACCACCATTGTGGTCGATCACATGGGCCGTCCTGATGTCACCAGGGGGGTTGAGCACGCTGACTTCCAGCGCTTCATCGACTTCATGGCAAGCAACGACAAGGTGTGGGTCAAGACCACCTGTCCTGAGCGCCTGACCCAGACGCCACCGGATTACAGCGACGTGGTACCGTTCATGAAGGCTCTGGTCGAGAAGTTCCCGGATCGTTGCCTGTGGGGTACCGACTGGCCGCACCCGAACATGAAGTCGCACACGCCTGATGACGGCAAGCTGGTGGATGTGATCCCGCAGATCGCAACGACCGCCGAGCTGCAGCAGAAGCTGCTGGTCGACAACCCGATGCGCCTTTACTGGTCCTGACAGGAGAACCGATGATGAGCTCAACGCACCGCGAGGTACCGGGTACCATCTTTTTTGATGGCCCCATGGCCACCAAGGGCTATGCGCTGAACAAGATGTGCTACTCCTTCAACAGTGCTGAGGGTCGCGACGCATTCAAGGCGGATGAGGCAGCCTACTGTGACAAGTTCGGTCTGACCGAGGCACAGAAGGCCGCGATCATTAATCGCGATATTCTTGCGCTGCAGCGCGAAGGCGGCAGCATTTACTATCTGGCCAAGTTCGCCGGCCTGCTCGGGTTGAACATGCAGGATATCGGCGGTCTGCAGACCGGTCGTACCACCGAAGAGTTTCAGGCATACCTGGACAGCCAGGGCAGGGGGAAAAACAATGGCTAAGGTTATCGGTGGCATCACCACCTCCCACATTCCGGCGATCGGTATCGCCATGGACAAGGGGCTGGAAGACACCCCTTACTGGAAGGATTTCTTTGCCGGCTACCCGCCGGTGCGCGAGTGGCTGAATGAACAGCAGCCCGACATCGCCATCGTGTTCTACAACGACCACGGTCTGGAGATGTTCCTCGACAAGAAGCCGACCTTTGCCCTGGGCTGTGCGCCGCAGTACGAAAACGCCGACGAAGGCTGGGGCATTGCGACCATCCCGCCGGTAACAGGTGAAACCGAGCTGTCCTGGCATATCGCCAACGAGCTGATCGAGCACGACTTCGACCCGACCATCTGCCAGGACATCAAGGTGGATCACGGCCTGACCGTGCCGCTGTCGGTGATGTACCCGGGCCATAACTACCAGCACCTGAAGGTGATTCCGGTTTGCATCAACTGCGAGCGTTATCCGATGCCCAAGCCGTCCCGCTGCTTCGCGCTTGGCCAGGCGATCGGCAAGGCGGTGGAATCCTTCGCCGGTGATCAGAAAGTCGTAGTGTTCGGTACCGGTGGTTTGTCGCACCAGCTCGATGGCGAGCGTGCCGGCATCATCAACTCCGACTTCGATCTGGAGTGCATGGATAAGCTGGTCAGCGACCCAGAAGCCCTGACCCAATACAGCAACGACGATCTGGTCGAGATCGCCGGCGCTCAGGGCGTTGAGCTGAACATGTGGCTGGCGATGCGCGGCTGCCTGCTGGGTGATGTGAAGGAAGTGCACCGCAATTACGTGGCGCCGATATCCAACACCGGCGCGGGTCTGCAGCTGCTGGTCAACGACTGAAATTCTACAGCTAACAGCTAGTAGGTCAGACCTGTTTTCTCAGTCTCCCTCTTAATTACAGGTCTTTTGCCCCGGCTTGTCCGGGGTTTTTTTCGTCGTCAGCAACGACTTCGCTGCCGATTGGGCAGGTTGTTTGCGCTCGTCTGACAGCGGCGTTTCAATCGGCCCCCTGAACCAGGTTGTCATAGATCTTCGCCAGCAGGGTGTTGGCGCGTCCTATCTGGGCTGATGTCAGCCCCTTGAAACTGCGCTTGAACAGTTGGCTCACCGAGCCACGAATCTCCTCCAGTCGATCCAGTCCCTTGTCCGTCAACGAAACCAGCGTCACTCGCCCATCCTCGGGTGATGTTTTCAGCAGTACCAGTCCTTCATCTCGCATGCGGTAGAGAATCTTGGTCGTCGTCGGCAGCTTGGCGACGGCATGATCGGCAATTTCCGAGATGCTCAGTTCGGAATGCTCTTTCAGAATCATGATGATTCGCCAGCGGGGCACATCCATGTCGACCTTCTTCAGCAGGCGCTCCATCTCCTGGGTGTAGCGTGCATTGAGCTGGGCGACCCAATAGAAGGGAAATTCGCGACGCTTGAAGTTGTCGCTTAGTGGGTCGTACATGTCGGCTTTGCGTTTATTGCTCATCGGAAAAACGGCTCTCTGGCAGCAGCGCCCTGCGAGTGTGCTGCTGAGGATAGTTGACTGGGAAAGTATATCGCTAATCCCGAGATGGTGAAATTTTTTGGTGCATATTTTTTACTTTTTGCACTGTTTTTGATCGGTTTATTGGTTGGCAAAAATGGGATGTATGAATGTCAAAAATGGGTTTCATGTTGGTTTTAGGGCATCTAAATAGTTTTTGGGTTTTGCTTCTTTGTGTTGTTTTTTGTGGTTTTTGGCTTATTTTTTCTGGTTTTTGGTTGTGTTTTTGCTTTTTGGTGCGTGCTTTGCTTGGTGGGTGTGAGTTGGGCTGAAAGTGACAGGGGTCATGGAAATGGTGTTGTTTGATTAGTTGACGAATCAAGTGATAAGTGAAATTCTTTGTTCAGCTCATGAGGCAAACAGCGCTGCACTGAACAGGCCGAGAACCGCGTGTAAACAGCCAAACGGCTACAGGCGGGGTGCCAGCGCCACAGCACAATAAAGACAACAATATGGAGCCGAGCGACATGCCTGGTTATCAGATCGACAAATCTCTTTGGGGCGGGGAGACCGTATTCGACGCCCTGCTGGACGAGGTGCGCAAGCGCCGACAGGAGTTTGAAGACCAGAAATACATCTCCCACGACATCATCGAGTCCTTCAAGGATATCGGCGTTTACAGGGCGATGGTCCCCAAGGCGCTGGGTGGCGATGAACGCAGCCCAATGGAATTTCTGCAGATGGTCGAGGCCATGGCCGCTGCTGATGGTTCAGCCGGCTGGGTCGCAAGCTTTGGTATGAACCCCGCCTATCTGGCTGCTTTGCCCCCTGCCACTATCGACAAGGTCTGGTCCGAAACCCCGAATATCGTCTTTGCAGGCGGCATCTTCCCGACGCAGCCGGCGAAAAAAGTCGATGGTGGTTTCATCGTCAGTGGTTGCTGGAAGTTCGGCAGTGGCTGTATGGGCGCTTCACTGATCGGCGTCGGCATTCAGCCGGATGGTGGAGAGCCGCTGCCGCGCATGGCGGTGATGCCGGCCGACAAGGTCAAGATCGTGCCTAATTGGGATGTGATCGGCATGGTGGGTACCGGCAGTCACGACCTGATCGTTGAAGAAGTCTTCGTGCCGGAAGAGTGGACCTTTGTCCGGGGCGGCCAGCCCAATATCGCGTCCGATTTCTTCCGCTACCCGTCCCTGGCCTTTGCTGCTCAGGTGCTGTCTGTGACCACCGCAGGCCTGGCCCGTGAAGCGCTGGATGTGGTGCAGGGCATGGCGGCTGGGCGCAAGTCCGTCACCGGTGCGCCGAATCTGGGTGAGCGTGAATATGTCCAGATCGAGATTGCCAGGGCCGAAGCCAAACTGCGTGCTTCCCGCGCCTTCTTCTATGAAGCTACCGAGGATGCCTGGAACAGTATCCAGTCAGGTGGCAAACCCAGTCGCGAGCAGATCAACCTGGTGCGTCTGGCGACCACCAACCTGACCCATGAGTGTGCCGAAGCCATCCGCATCGCCTATCAGGTGGCGGGCATGACCAGCACCTACAACGACCACCCGCTGTCACGAATTCTGCGTGACTCCATGATGGCGACCCAGCATGCCTTTATGGGCGCGGTCACGCTTAAAAATGCCGGCGCCATGTTCTTTGGCCACGACCCGCTGCCGGGTTACCTCTGAATCGACTGACAGGAGATAGACACATGACTACCAAGACCCCCCTGCGCGTCCTGTTTTGCATGGGCATCAACCAGAACTTCATGGATGCGCCGCGTGAAGAACAACTCGATGTCTGGGCCGCCTTTGGCGAGATGTGGAACGGCATCCATGACATGGATGGTGTCGAGGTGATCGGCAACATGGATGACGACCAGAGCATGGTCGGCCCCTCCAGCGGCTATCCCTGGACCACCTACCTGCTGGCCGATGTGGCCGATTACGACACAGTGGTGGCCTGTTGCAACCTGTTCCGCAGCACCGAAGTAGGCAAGGGCCCCTACAAGCTTTGGCGCTACGCCAAGGTGGAAGCGCGCATCGGTCGTGAACTGATCGTGCAGCGTGCCTGAGGGCAGTGCTTTTGAGGACAGAGTGATGAGCGAACTGGAGCAGCTGCGACAGCGAGTCAGTGCCCTGGAAGCAGCTCGGGACGTCAGTGCCTGCCTGCATGAGTACATGCAGCTGTGCGACTACCTGGACGAAGGCTTCGATTTGGCGCCGCTGATGGTGCTGTTTACCGAAGATGCCATCTGGGAAGGCAAGGGCAAGCGTTATGCCAACACCTTTGGCCGCCGGGAAGGGCGTGAAGCGGTGCGGGCGATGTTCGAGAAGTACACCCTGCCGCCGGCGCACTTCGCACTCAATGTGCACTTTCTGACCTCCGAAAAGGTGGACGTGCTGAGCGATAGCGAAGCCGAAGGTAGCTGGGTGTTGCTGCAGACCGCGACCTTTGCGGACGGGCGCTCCCAATTGAGCAGCGCACTGCTCAACGTGCGTTTCCGCAAGGAAGAAGGGCGCTGGAAAATCGCCCACTTCTGCACCACCAGCCGATTCAACCGCCCGGTGCAGACACCCTGGGATAACCCGCAGCCGCTGCCGGTTCCTGAAGAATAAGTGCCCGATGGCGACAGCCATGGGCCGAGCAAGAATAAGAGAGCAGACCATGAGTGAATTGATCGAAATGCAGAACATCAGCCTGAAAGCGGCTGAGATGGTGGAAGAGGGGCGCGTACACAAGGACCTCTACTCCAACCCGGAGATCTTCGAGGAAGAGCTGGATAAGGTGTTCAACAACACCTGGGTGTTCGTCGGTCACGAAAGCGAAGTGCCGGAAGCCGGCAGCTTCAAGACCGCTTACATCGGTCGCCAGCCGGTGATCCTCAGCCGCGACCGCAAGATGAACCTGCATGTACTGCAGAACCGCTGCCGCCACCGTGGCGCCACTGTTTGCGAGGCGCGCAAGGGCAAGACCAAGGCATTTACCTGCCCGTACCACGGCTGGGGCTACGGCCTGGATGGCAGCCTGCGTGCGCTGCCGAAGCCGGAAGAGTACGACGGCGTATTCGACAAGAAGGATATGCCGCTGGAAAGCCTGCGCGTGGAAACCTACCAGGGCATGGTCTTCGCCACCTTCAATGACGACATCGAGCCGCTGGAAGATTTCCTCGGTGCGGCGAAGAAGTGGATCGACCTGTTCATGAAGCAGGGTGGTGGCTATCCGGTGAAAGTGCTGGGCGAGCACCGTTTCAACTTCCCGGGCAACTGGAAGATCCAGCTGGAAAACACCACTGATGCTTACCACTTCCCGATCGTGCACAAGTCCTTCGTGACCTCGCTGGACGAAGCGACTGCCGACATCTTTGACTTCCTCGACGGTGAAGGCTTCGTCGAAGATCTGGGCAACGGTCACAGTGTCATGGTGATGATCCCGCAGCTGGTCGACCTGGAAGAAGATCTCGACCAGCCGATCCCGGAGCGTTTCGCGGCACTGGCACAGGCGCTGCGCGATGAAGGCAAGTCTGAAGACGAAGTGAAGAAACTGGTCCGCGCGGCGCACGGTACCGGCTTCAACCTGAACCTGTTCCCGAACGTGTCCTGCTCCATGGCGTTCTTCCGCGTCCTGCGTCCGGTCAGCGTCGGCGAAACCGAGATTCAGCACGTGGCACTGGGCGGCGAAGGTGCGCCGGATGCATTCAACCGCAAGCGCATGCGTCTGCATGAGCACTTCCAGGGCCCGATGGGCTTCGGTACGCCGGATGACGGTGAAGCCTGGGAGCGGGTACAGAAGGGCTCCATGGCCGGCACCGACGGCTGGATCCTGGTCAACCGCGGCATGAACAACCTGCATGACTCCAAAGATGGCAACCCGGCTGGTGCAGTCTGCTCCGAGACCGGCATGCGAGGTGCCTACCGCCAGTACAAGAAGATGATGGCCGCCGCCGGCGCAGCCGAAACAGCAGAGGAGAAATAAGCATGAAATCCAATACCCAACTGCTGGCTCAGGTGACTGAATTCATCGGCTACGAAGCGGACCTGCTGGACCACAAGGGCTACCAGGAATGGCTTTCCCTGTGGACCGATTCCGGCCTCTACATCGTGCCGGCGGACCTGAATGAAACCGACTACCTGAATACCCTGAACCTGGCGCTGGATGACGCCGACATGCGCCGCATGCGCGTCGCCCGTCTGGAAAACGGCGAGTCCGTCTCGGCGCTGTCCGTGGGCAACACCGTGCGCATGATGTCCCGTGTCCGTGTGCTCGAAGCCGGTGAAGATGTTGTCATCGCTCGCTGCGCCATGACCCTGAACGAGCTGCGCCACGGCAAGCTGGTGACCTATCCGGCCAACGTGGAATACACCCTGAAGCCGACCGCTGACGGCTTCAAGCTGGAACAGAAAGTGGTGAAGCTGCTGCACGCCGACGGCTTCCTGCGCACTGTCAGCTTCATCTTCTAAGGAGACCGACCATGTCGACACCCGCACAGTCTCAGGTGGCTCTGGTCACCGGTGCCGCCCAGGGGTTGGGCAATCACATCGCCCGGCGTCTGCATGATGCCGGTTACCGAGTGGTGCTCAGCGACATTAATGCCGAAGCTGCGCAACAGGCGGCTGCTGCCCTGGATGCCAGTGGTGAAACCGCCATGGCGGTGGCACTCAACGTCGCACTGAAAAGTGACTTCGAAACAGCCCTGACTCAGGTGCTGGAGCGCTGGGGTGCCTTGCATGTGCTGGTGAACAATGCGGCCGTGACCCGAGCCACCCCGGTGATGGAGATCTCGGCCGAGGAGTTCAACGACATTGTCAATATCAACCTGGGTGGCACCTTCGTGGGGTGTCAGGTGATAGGACGCTATATGGCTGACCAGGGTTACGGACGGATTATCAATATGTCCTCTCTGGCTGGCCAGAACGGGGGAACCTCGACCGGCGCCCATTACGCCGCCTCCAAGGGCGGCATCCTGACCCTGACCAAGGTGTTCGCCAAAGAACTGGCCGGACAGGGGGTGACGGTGAATGCCATCGCCCCGGGTCCGATCGACTCGCCGATGGTGAAGGCGCTGGTGCCGGAAGAACGTCTGCCGACACTGCTGAGCGCCATCCCGGTGGGGCAGCTGGGCGATGCCGATTTCATCGGCGACATGGTGGTGCAGCTGGCACGGCCGGAAGCGGCCTTCGCCACCGGCACTACCTGGGACATCAACGGCGGCCTGTTCATGCGCTGAGGCAAGACCTATGACTAGTAGTATCGACAACACTCTCATCAACGCGACCATTACCCGTCGCGACGACCAGACCGACGAGATCGCGGTGTTTGAACTGGCGGCGGCTGACGGCAGCGCACTGCCGCTGTTCGAGGCCGGGGCTCACATCGACGTGGTGGTGGCGCCTGAGCTGATTCGCCAGTACTCGCTGAGCAATGCGCCAGGTGAAACAACTTATCGTCTCGGTATTCTCAATGATCCAAACTCCCGCGGCGGCTCCCGGCAGATCCATGCCGAGCTCAAGGCCGGTGCCGCGGTGCAGATCAGCGTGCCGCGCAACCACTTCCCGCTGGATCTGGATGCCGAGCACAGCCTGCTGATCGGCGGCGGTATCGGTATCACGCCGATGATCGCCATGGCCTACGCGCTGAAAGCAGCCGGCAAATCGTTCGAGCTGCACTACTGCAGTCGCAGCGAAAGCAAGGCCGCTTTCCTCGCCGAACTCAAGCGCGAGTTCGGTGATCGTCTGGTGCTGCATTTCGATGATGCCGGAGAAGACCAGCGCATCGATCCCAAGGCGTTGGCCGCCGCGCGCCCGGGCACCCATCTCTATGTCTGTGGCCCCAGTGGCTTCATGGATTGGGTGATCGAGCAGGGCAAGGCTGCCGGACTGCCGGACCACCAGGTTCACTTCGAGTACTTCAATGCCGATGTCGACATCAGTGGCGAGGCGTTCGAAGTCTATGCCGAAGCCAGTGATGTGACCGTTCAGGTCGGCCCGAATGAAAGCATCGCCACGGCCCTGAAAGCGGCTGGCGTGAAGGTGCAGATGTCCTGCGAAGAAGGGGTTTGCGGCACCTGCATCTGTGACGTGGTCGAGGGTACGCCTGATCACCGTGACCATTTCCTGACCGATGAGGAGAAAGAGGATAACGACCAGATTGCGCTCTGTTGCTCACGCGCCAAGAGCAGCCGCCTGGTTGTGGATATCTGACAGTTTGCTGTAAAGCTGCCGCAGCCAGGCTGTGGCAGAACACCGATTCCAATGGGAATCAAAAAATCCAAACGGGAGACTATAAAAATGAAAACGATTCTCCGTGTTGCAGCTTCTGCAACCCTTGCACTTCTGGCCACTACTGCCAGCGCAGAAACGCGTCTGACCATGTCCTCCTGGCTGCCCTCTGGCCATCCGCTGGTCAAGGACGTGATGAAGCCCTGGATCAAGAATGTCGAAGAGGCGACAGACGGTCGGGTGAAGATCATCATGCTGCCGTCGGCTCTGGGTCACCCCAAGGTTCATTACGATATTGCGCGTGAAGGTCAGGCGGATATCACCTACAGCGCGCATGGCTACACGCCGGGCCGCTTCAAACTGTACAAAATGGTCGAGTTCCCGTTTGGCGGTGACAGTGCGGTTGGCACGTCCGTGGCCTACTGGAACGTCTACAACGACTACCTGAAACAGGCTGGCGAACACAAGGACGTCAAACTGCTGGGTCTGTTTACCCATGGTCCGGGCCATATTCACAACAGCAAGCGCACCGTTAATGCAGCCAGCGACCTGGAAGGTCTGAAGCTGCGCGTGGGCGGCGGCATCATGAACGATATCGCCACTGAGCTGGGTGCCGTGACCCTGCAGAAGCCTTCTTCCAGCACCTATGAACTGGTATCCAGCGGCGTGGCCGATGGCACTCTGTTCCCGCTGGAATCTGTGCCGGCGTTCAAGATTCAGGACAAGACTACTCACACCACGCTGGTGCCGGGCGGTCTGTACAACTTCAGCTTCTTCCTGGTGATGAATCGTGATCGTTTTGCCGACCTGTCTGAAGAAGACCAGAAGGCGATTGAATCGGTTTCCGGTGAAGCCTTCGCCCGCCTGGCCGGTGAGATGTGGGATACCCAGGACGCCAAGGGGCTGGCTGCGATTCAGGCCAATGGCAACGAAGTGGTTACCGCCAATGAGGCCTTCCTGACTGAAATCAGCAATGCCAGTGCACCGATGGAAGCCGAATGGCTGAAAACCGCAGCAGAGCTTGGAGTTGACGGCAAGGCGGCGCTGGAAGCTTTCCGCAAACTGAGCCATCAGCAGAATGTGGCGCAGACTCGCTGAGGGTAAACGATGAACTCAACTCGCACACAGAGCAGTGGTTGGCTGGTACGTGGAGAAGGTCTCCTTAACAAGCTGCTAAGCGGTACGGCAGCCCTCGTCATGTTCATGATGATGGCGCTGACCCTGGTGGATGTTTTGGGGCGCTACCTGTTCTCGGCTCCGGTGACCGGTGCCTTTGAAGTGACGGAGTTGATGCTGGCAGCGGTGATCTTTCTGGGATTGCCGCTGATTACCGCCGAGGGTGGCCACATCGCTGTGGACATCCTTGACTCGGCGCTGAGCGACCGGGTCCTGGCGGTGCAGTACTGGCTGGTCGGCCTGATCAACGTACTGGCTTTCAGCGTCTTCGCCTGGGTGCTCTGGGAGCATGCCTTCAAGGTTCTGCGATACGAAGATACAACGGCGGTGCTGCAGATTCCCTATGCCTGGCTCGCCTTTTTGATGGCGGTCACTGTGTCAGTGTCCGCATTGATCCTGTTTATCAAGCTGCTGTTTGACCGAAACGGCAAGTCCTCGAGAGGAGTGCAGTAATGGAGGCAAGTCTGATCGGCTTCGCAGCACTGATGGTGCTGATCCTGGCCCGGGTGCCGCTGGGGGTTGCCATGGGAATCGTGGGTGTGGTCGGCTTCGCGCTGGTGCAGCAGCTCACCTATGGCAATCCGCGCGGCTGGGATACCGCGCTGAACATGATCGCGTCCACCGCGTTTGATACCGGCCTGGCCTACGGCCTGTCGGTGGTGCCCCTGTTCCTGCTGATGGGCAATCTGATTACTGAGTCGGGCATGTCCAAGGAGCTTTATCGCGCCGCCAACGCCTTCCTGGGTCATTTCAAGGGTGGCCTGGCACTGGCGACTGTGGTGTCCTGCGGTGCCTTTTCCGCCGTGTGCGGCAGCTCCATGGCCACGGCTGCGACCATGTCCAAGGTGGCGATGCCCTCCATGCGTGAATACAAGTACGCCGACAGCCTGGCCACCGGTGCCATTGCCGCTGGCGGCACCCTGGGCATTCTGATTCCCCCCAGTGTGATCCTGGTGATCTATGGCCTGATGACCGAAAGCGATATCGGCAAGCTGTTTATTGCCGGTCTGTTGCCCGGTCTGATCGGTGTGATTCTGTACATGCTGGCGGTGGTTTTTGCCGTGCGCCTGAAGCCGGAAATCGGCCCGGCGGGTAAGCGCTCTTCCTGGAAGGAACGCCTGATTTCGATGAAAGGTGTCTGGGGTATCAACCTGATCTTCATCATCGTCATGGGCGGTATCTATGCCGGTATCTTTACCCCGACCGAAGCGGCCGGTATCGGCGCCTCGGGGGCTTTCCTGATCGCCTTGTTCAGCGGCAAGCTGAGCTTCAAGATGTTTCAGCGCTCGCTGACCGGTGCCGCTCGCACCACGGCGATGCTGTTCTTCCTGGTGATCGGTGCGGTGATCTTCTCCAACTTCATCAACCTCACCGGCATGCCGATGATCCTCAAGGATTGGGTGCTGGAGTCCGGTTTCAGTCCCTTCATGGTGATCCTGATCCTGGTGGCGGTTTACCTGCTGCTCGGCTGCGTGCTGGAGAGCATGTCGATGATCCTGCTGACGGTGCCGGTGTTCTACCCGATGGTGGAAGCGATGGGCTTCGACCTGATCTGGTTCGGCATTCTGGTGGTCGTGGTCACCGAGATCAGCCTGATTACACCGCCGGTGGGCATGAACGTATTCGTCCTGCGCGGTGTGGTGCCCGACGTGAAGCTATCCACCATCTTCCGTGGCGTGACGCCGTTCTGGATGGCCGACATCGTGCGCCTGGTGCTGATCATCACCATTCCGTCCCTGTCACTGATGCTGCCTAACGCTGTGGGCTAGGGCAATTATTTACACAGTTACATACAAAAGCAGCGTGCAAGCAACCTATAAGAATAACGATGAGGTAACCCAATGAAAAAAGGTGTAATGCGTCCCGGACATGTACAGATCCGCGTGCTGGATCTGGATGAAGCGCTCCAGCACTACGTGGACCTGCTGGGCCTGATCGAGATGGACCGTGACGACCAGGGCCGTGTCTACCTCAAGGGCTGGACCGAAGTGGACAAATTCTCGGTGGTTCTGCGTGAAGCGGACCAGCCGGGCATGGATTTCATGGGCTTCAAGTGCCTGGACGAAGAGACCCTCGATCGGCTGCAGCAGGCGCTGACCGCATACGGTATCGAGGTGGACGAAATTCCGGCCGGCGAGCTGAAGAACTGCGGCCGTCGCATCCGCTTCCAGGCACCGACCGGGCATAACTTCGAGCTGTTTGCCACCAAGGAGCAGACCGGCCGCTACGGCGTCGGTAACCACAACCCGGAAGCCTGGCCGCGTGACCTCAAGGGCATGAAGGCCCAGCGTTTTGACCACTGCCTGCTCTATGGGCCGAACCTGGACCAGACCTATGACCTCTTCCGCGAGGTGCTCGGCTTTGATTTGTGTGAGCAGGTGATGACGCCGGACGGCAAGCGGGTGGCGCAATTCCTGACCACCAGCATGAAAGCTCACGATATCGCCTTTATCGATCATCCCGAGCCGGGCAAATTCCACCATGCCTCCTTCTTCCTGGAAACCTGGGAAGACGTGCTGCGCGCTGGTGACCTGATCTCGATGACCGATACCTCCATCGATATCGGTCCGACGCGACACGGCATCACCCATGGCCAGACGATCTACTTCTTCGACCCGTCCGGCAACCGCAACGAGGTGTTCTGTGGCGGTGACTACTTCTACCCGGACCACGAACCGATTACCTGGGATGCAGACAAGCTGGGCAAGGCGATCTTCTATCACGACCGTCAGCTCAACGAGCGCTTCCTGACTGCCCTGACCTGATGCCGGAGGTACTTATGTCATTTGATCCGAAAGATTTCCGCCGCGCACTGGGCAAGTTTCCCACCGGCGTGACCGTGATCACCACCCGTGACGCCGAGGGCAACCCGATCGGCATGACGGCGAGCAGCTTCAACACCCTGTCGATCGAGCCGGCGCTGGTGCTCTGGAGCATCGACAAGGGCGCCTGGAGCCTGGATGCCTTCACCAAGGGCAGCGGTTTTGCCATCAACGTGTTGCGCAACGACCAAGTGGAGATGTCCAACGGCTTTGCTCGTCGTGGCGAGGACAAGTTCTCGGGTGTGGATACCCGCGACTGTGCCAACGGTGCGCCGCTGCTGCCCGATACCGCGGCCTGGTTCGCCTGCAACACCTGGGAGGTGTACGAAGGCGGTGATCATTTCATCATCGTCGGTGAGGTGACCGAATACCACTACGAGGACAACGTCAGCTCACTGGTATTCCACAATGGCCGTTACGCCGTGCCGGAAACTCATCCCGCGGTGCAGGCGCCGACCGAGTCGCTGGAAGCGCGCGGCTTCCTCGGTGATTACCTGCTCTATCAGTTGCGCCAGACGCTGAACGCCTATGCGGCTGACTTTTATCCACAGCTGAGTCATTTCGGCGTTACCGCCGAGGAGTGGCGTGTGCTGACCCTGCTGGCGGATGGCGAGCCGATGGCGCCGGAGCAGATCAGTCGCTTCGTGTCCCAACCGCTGAAGGAGTTGGCTGATACTGGTGAGTGGCTGCAGGACAAGGGATTGCTGCAGGTTGCCGATGAAGGCTTCCGCCTGACCGAAAAGGGTCAGCAACTGGCGGCACAGCTGCTGGACAAGGCGATCGAGCATGAGCAGCAGGTGATGTCCTGCCTCAGCAGCGATCAGCAGCAGGCACTCAAGGAGAGCCTGAGACTGCTGCAGCAGGGCTTTGCCGGTTAAACAAGGGCTTCGAACAGGGAGAGAGATCATGAAGATGCGAGTGCTGAGCGTAGCGGTTGCGGCGGCTCTCTGGGCGGGTGGCGCCCAGGCTGCCCGCGTATCCATCGATGTACAGAGTGCCTGGCCGCTGACGTTGCCGGCCAGTGGCCAGAATGCGGCTCACTTTGCCGAACGGATCAATGCCAAGGGGACGGGAAGCCTCAAGGTGAAGCTCTACTCGGCGGGCAAGCTGGTGCCGCCGTTGCAGATCTTCGATGCCGTGCAGCAGGGCAGCCTGGATGCCGGTTACACCTCGCCGCTGTACGTGGCGGGGCGTTTCCCGGCCGTGCAGCTGTTCGGTGGCGTACCTTTCGGACCGGATGCGATGGACTATCTGGGCTGGCTCTATAACGGAGGAGGCCTGGAGATCTGGCGTGAGATCTACGCCAAACAGGGCGTGGTACCCGTGCCCTGTGGCCTGATGGATTCAGAAGCGGGGGGCTGGTACACCTTCGAGATTAACAGCCCCGAAGACCTCAAGGGCAAGAAGATCCGCTTTGCCGGCCTGGCCGGTGAGGTGATGAAGAAAGCGGGGGCCTCGGTTGTGCTGCTCAGCGGTGGTGATATCTACCCCAACCTGGAGCGGGGCGTGATCGATGGCACCGAGTTCTCCATGCCGGCGATTGATGCGGCCATGGGTTTTGAAAAGGCAGCCAAGTACTACTACCTGCCGGGCTGGCACCAGCCGGCGGCGATAAACGAGCTGATCATAAACAAGCGCAAATGGGATGCCATGGATGATGCCCAGCGCGGTTTGATCGAGGATACCTGTCGAGAAACCCACATCTGGTCGATCACCTCAACTACGGTGCCCAACGCCGAGGCGATTGCCAAATTCAAGGCCGCCGGTACCGAGATCCGCGCCTTCCCTGATGAGGTGATGACGGCCTTCCGTCAGGCCACTGGCGAGGTGATGGCGGAGCAGGCGGCAGCGGATGCCGACTTCAAGCGGGTTTGGGACTCGTTACAGGCCTACCGTGAAAAAGCTTCTCTCTGGAGCCGTCACAAATCCGACTGAGTCGTGAGCGGGGCGGGTAATGCCTGCCCCGTTGTTGTCCGGGTGTGTCTGGGAGGTTGATCATGGCTGTCCGAGCCTTGGCAGGACGTATCGAGCGCCTGTCCGTTCTGATCGGCAAGAGTGGGGCGCTGATCCTGCCGTTGCTGGTCCTGACCATTCTGGTCAATGTCATTCTGAGATACGTCTTCAATATAGGCCTGATAGAGCTGGAAGAGCTGCAGTGGCACCTCAATGCCACTGTGGTGATGTGCTGTCTTGCCTTTGCGTTGCAGGCTGATGAGCATGTCCGCGTGGACCTGCTCTACAACCGTCTACGGCCCCGAGGCAAGGACTGGGTCAACCTGCTGGGGCTTGTTCTGCTGTTCCTGCCGTTCACAGGCCTGGTGAGCTGGCATGCCTGGAAGCTGGCGGCTTACTCCTGGGAATTGAAGGAGGGGTCGCCGATGCCGTCCGGCTTGCCGGCCCGTTACATCATCAAGGGCATCATGGCGGCCGGTATGACCCTGCTGACGCTGCAGGGCTTTGCGTTGCTGCTTAATTGCCTGTGCCGCCTCGGCAATCGCCGCGCCCACTAGGAATACCCGCCATGGATGCACTCTTTGTCTTTCTGATCTTCGGCTGTTTCATGCTGATTCTGTTCTCCGGCTTTCCGGTGGCCTTCGTACTTGGCGGTGTCGGTGTTCTGTTTGCCGCGCTGGGCAGTGTGCTGGAGCCCTTCGAAATAGCCGAAGTGGCCGAGCTGCGGATGATCGGCTTTGTCTCTAACCGCATCTTCAATACGCTGTCGAGCTATTCGCTGATTCCCATGTCGATGTTCATCTTCATGGGCTACATGCTGGACCGCTCCGGCATTGCAGAACGGCTGATACTGGCAATGCGCCGTGTGCTGGGGCCGGCGCCGGGCGGGCTGGCGATCGCAGTGGTACTGATCGGCGTCGTGTTGGCTGCATCCACCGGCATCATCGGCGCATCCGTGGTACTGCTGGCCACCATCGCCTTGCCGACCATGGTGCAGTCGGGTTATGCCCGCTGGCTCAGTGCCGGCACTGTGGGCGCCACCGGCTGCCTGGGTATCCTGGTGCCACCGTCGATCATGCTGGTGGTGATGGGGGATCAGTTGCGCATACCGGTGGGCGATCTGTTTATGGGCGCGATTCTGCCGGGGCTGCTGCTGGCCTGTTGTTTTGTGGTTTTCCTGCTGGGGTACGCCCTGCTGCGCCCACATGAAATGCCTGCTATGGCGCGAGCAAACGATAAGGTGGCTGTCTGGCAGCTGCTGCGTGAAATGGCCAGTGCGCTGCTGGCGCCGCTGCTGCTGGTAATCGCGGTGTTGGGTTCCATTCTTGCCGGTATTGCCTCACCGACGGAAGCCTCCGGCATTGGTGCGGCCGGTGCGACTTTCCTGGCCTGGGCGTCTAAACGACTGAACTGGTCCGACCTGCGTCAGGTGTGCTACCAGACGGGTCGTACGGTAGCTTTCCTCTATGCCCTGATTTTTGGCGCTTCCTGCTTCTCGGTGGTATTGCGTGGTTACGGTGGCGACGAGGTGATTGAGAACGCGCTTTACGCATTGCCGTTCAGCCCTGAAGGTGTGCTGGCGCTGGTGATCCTGGTGGTGTTCCTGTTGGGTTTCTTCCTCGACTGGATGGAGATTGTGCTGATCGTGGCGCCGCTGGTGATGCCGATCCTGACCGGGTTTGGCTTCGAGCCGGTCTGGGTGGCGATCCTGATGGCGCTCTGTCTGCAAACCTCATTCCTGACACCGCCGGTGGGGATGGCACTGTTCTATATTCGCAGCGCTACCCGGGATATCAGCATGCTGGAGATCTACAAGGGGGCCGTACCCTTTGTGGCGTTGCAGCTGCTGACGCTGGGGCTGGTGGCGATGTATCCATCGTTGGCGCTGTGGATGCTGGAGTAGGGAGCTCAACCCGCCGGTTTCTTCATCTACACTGGAGAAGGCCCCATCAAGCGAGGGAGGTCTTATGTACGCACGTCATTTAACGTTCAGGTCCACGCCCGACAATCGGCCCGAGATTGAAGCCTTTGCCAGAGAGGTTTATGAACTCTTCCAAAACCTGGATGGCTTTATCAGTGTGACCTTCGGCGTCTCGGAAGACGAAATCGAATATGGTTCATTCTCCCTGTGGGAAACCAAGGCGGCTGCCGAGAGTGCTGGCAAGCGAGCGGGTGAAGAGATCGCGCCCAAACATCAGAAGGTGATGATGACAGAGGCAAAAGTGAAATACTTCGAGGCGATGTCACCAGCGATGTTGTCGCAAACCGGACAGGATGGATAAACAGTACGCGTGCTTTCAGGCGGTTTCCGTCATTGCAGTCGAGGGTGTTAAAATTGTGCCTTCAGGCGTAAACAAGGGCCGACGAATCGAATCGTTGGCCCTTTTTCGTTTTACTGGCATAGAAGCCGTTTCAAGTTCTTACGCGGTGGGAAAAATAGTGGGTAAACAGATGCACCAAATCGAAATAAGGGATGCCAGGGTTGAAGACTCGGCGCTGATTCTGCGATTCATCAAGGAGCTGGCTGAGTACGAAAAAGAGCCCCAGGCGGTGGTGGCAACCGAGGCCAGCATTGAGACCAGCATCTTTGGGGCCGATTCAACCGTCGATGCCGTGATCTGTCTGATCAATGGTGAGCCGGTCGGGTTTGCCGTCTATTTTTATAATTACTCCACCTGGATGGGGCGTAATGGCATGTATCTGGAGGACCTGTATGTCTCGCCGGAATACCGCAAGTTTGGCGCAGGCAAGGCGATCCTGAAACATCTGGCGAAGATCGCGGTTGCCAAAGAGTGTGGCCGTTTTGAATGGTCCGTGCTGGACTGGAATGAACCTGCCATTCAGTTTTACAAATCCATTGGCGCCAGGCCCATGGATGGCTGGACGGTCTATCGCCTGGCCGGAAAAGAGCTGGCTGCGCTGGCCGAAATCTGAGACTCCGCCACGCGGATCTTAAGTGCTTAATGTATAAAGTTGATTTTAGGCCCGGTGATGCAGCCAAAGTGTTCGAATAGTCCAAAAGGTGACCCTGTTCTACTTTGGATGTACAATCGCGCGTTTAATTTTCTGATGGTCGTATGTCCGATCGGGTTGAACCCATGACCGAAAAAAATACCGCCCTTGAATTAATCGATATTCATAAGTCCTACGGCTCGCTGGAAGTGCTCAAAGGGGTCTCTCTGAGTGCGTGCGATGGTGAAGTGATCTCGATCCTGGGTTCGAGTGGTTCCGGCAAGAGTACGCTGCTGCGTTGTATCAACCTGCTGGAGCGGCCCAGTCAAGGACAGATCAGGATCGCAGGCGAAGAGCTGAACCTGGTACCGGGCAAGGATGGTGACCTGCGCGCTGCCAATACTCGTCAGCTCGAGCGCATGCGTTCACGCATTGGCTTCGTGTTCCAGAACTTCAACCTCTGGCCGCACAAATCCATACTTGAAAATATCATCGAGGCACCAACCCAGGTGCTCAAGCAGTCCCGCGATCAGGCGATCAGCCGCGCCGAGGAACTGCTTGACCGGGTTGGGTTGCTGAACAAGCGTGACGCCTACCCGACCAACCTGTCGGGTGGGCAGCAGCAGCGCGTCGCCATTGCCCGCGCCCTGGCGATGGATCCGCAGGTGCTGCTGTTTGATGAACCGACTTCAGCCCTGGACCCGGAGCTGGTCAACGAAGTGTTGGCCGTGATGCGTTCGCTGGCAGAAGAAGGTCGCACTATGCTGATTGTGACCCATGAGATGCGTTTTGCGCGCGAGGTGTCCAGTCAGGTGGTTTTCCTGCATCAGGGACAGATTGAGGAATCCGGTACCCCGGAAGAAGTTTTCGACCGTCCGCGCTCGCAGCGGGTCCAGGACTTCATGGCCAGCCACGCCTGAATGACCTCACGAGGGTCGGATTTGGCAGGCAACCTCCAACAAACAGAATTGGAATAACACGATGAAAATTAAAAAAATTCTGCAGGCCGCCGCGCTGACGGCACTGACTGTCCTGAGTAGCTCTGCCGCACTGGCAGGTGACAAGATCCGTATCGCCACCGAAGGCGCCTATGCGCCGTTCAACGGCATCAACGAGCAGGGTGAGTTGATCGGTTTCGATGTTGATATCGCCAGAGCTCTGTGTGCAGAAATGAAGGCTGACTGTGAAATTGTGGCGCAGGACTGGGACGGCATCATCCCGGGTCTGATGGGGCGCAAGTACGACGCCATCATCGCCTCCATGTCGATCACCAAGGAACGTCTGCGCGTGGTGGATTTCACTGACCGTTACTACTCCAACGTACTGGCATTCGTTGCAGCCAAAGGGACCGAACTGGATACCACCGAAGCTGGCCTCAAGGGGCTGACCATCGGTGCCCAGCGTGCCACTCGCTCCGGCCAGTACCTGGAAGACAACCTGTCTGACGTGGTCAACGTCAAGCTCTACGGCACTCAGAGCGAAGCCTATCTGGATATGGCCAACGGCCGTCTGGATGCCATGCTGTCCGACAAGTTCCCGGCCTACGACTGGCTGCAGACGGCTGATGGCGAAGGCTTCGAGTTCAAGGGCGAAGACATCGACATCAACGATGAGATCGCCATCGCCGTGCGCAAGCGTGATCCGCTGAAAGAGAAGCTCAACGCTGCTATCAAGGCCATCGTTGAAAACGGTACCTACGCCGAGATCAACGCGCGTTACTTCCCGTTCTCCATCTACTGACAACAGCCCGGGGCCGGCAGCTGTTGGCCCCGCAAGCGGATATTCTGATCAATGGATCTTCTCGGTTTTGGCGATCTGCTGCTGTCCGGTACCTGGGTGACGGTCAAGCTGGCACTGACCAGTCTTGTCTTTGGCCTGATTCTGGGCCTTATCGGTGCGACAGCAAAACTGTCCCGTTTCTGGCCGGCACGTGCCCTGGCGACTCTCTATACCACCCTGGTGCGCGGTATTCCCGAACTGCTGCTGGTGCTGACGATCTATTTCGGTGGCTCGATGATCCTGATGGCGATCGCCGAGCAGTTTGGTTACACCGACTATATCGAAATCAGTGCCTTTGCCGCCGGTGTCGCGGCGCTGTCGATCGCCTTCGGGGCCTACTCGACCGAGGTGTTTCGTGGCGCCATTCAGGCGATTCCCAAAGGGCAGTGGGAGTCGGCTCAGGCGCTGGGCATGACGCCGCTGAAAACCTTTTTCCGCATCATACTGCCGCAGGTCTGGCGTTTGGCACTGCCGGGACTCGGTAACCTGTTCCAGGTACTGCTGAAGGATACCGCGCTGGTTTCGGTGGTGGGCCTGAATGATCTGATGCGTCAGGCCTATGTGGCCACGGGCTCCACCAACCAGCCGTTTACTTTCTACATGGCGGCAGCCCTGATCTATCTGGGCCTGACCGTTTTATCGACGGCTATGACTGCCTGGCTCGAACGCAGAGCCAATCCGGCCGAGAGGAGGGCAGCGGCATGAACTGGGACTGGAGCGTAATCGTTGAGTATTTCCCACGCCTGGTGGATGGCATCTGGGTCACCCTGGAGCTGGTGTTTATGTCCGGGCTGTTGGGCTTGCTGCTCGCCGTGCCGCTGGCACTGATGCGTGCCTCGCATAACCCCTGGCTGCGGGCGCTGCCGTTTGGCTACATCTTCTTCTTCCGTGGCACCCCGCTGCTGGTGCAGATCTTCCTGATCTACTACGGTGCTTCCCAGTTTGAGCAGGTGCGCGAGTCGGTACTCTGGCCGATTCTGAAAGAGCCCTACTGGTGCGCCATCATCGCCTTCACACTGAATACGGCCGCCTATACGGCAGAGCTGATTCGTGGTGCCATCCATGCGATCCCGAAAGGGGAGCTGGAAGCGGCCGATGCCTATGGCATGAGCAAGGTGATGAAGATTCGCAGGATCGTGTTGCCGCGTGCGTTCGGCATCGTCATGCCAGCCTACGGCAATGAGTTGATCCTGATGCTCAAGAGCAGCTCGCTGGCCTCGACCATCACGCTGCTCGATATCACCGGCGCCGCGCGTACCATCATCGCCCGTACCTATACACCGCTGGAAATCTTCCTGGCGGCGGGCGTGCTCTACCTGGTCATTACCGCGGTGATGATCGGCTGCTTCCGTCTGCTGGAGATGCGCCTCAACCGCCACCAGCACTACAAGATGCCCGCCGAACTGACGGCGGTCGATCCCCGTTTGAAGGACTGATCCTGACACCGGCACATCCGCATCAGGATGTGCCGGTTTTCTTTCAAGCGTCTCCTTGCGCTCTTCTTATTGCTGCCTGACTCCTGTGCCGCTGGCTACAGCCCGGATATCATGCCGAAGGCTTGCTGGTTGTTGCGGGGGCTACCGATCTGGCTGTCACAATATCCGCACGTGCATGACGGACCACACTGATACCGGCGGTTATCGCCAGCGCGCCCATCATTCCCGCGACGATCAGATCAGGCCAGGCTGAGCCGGTGCCGAATACACCCGCTGCCGCGATTATGACGGCGATATTGCCGATCGCATCGTTGCGGCTGCACAGCCAGACCGAGCGCATGTCAGCATCGCCGGATCTGAATCGAAACAGAGCGAGTGCAACGCTGACATTAGCCACCAGTGCCAGCAGGCCGACACTGCCCATGGTGATGGCTTCAGGCGTGGTGCCCGTCTGCAGGGTCCAGAGGCCTCGTGCCCAAACGGCGGCTCCGAACAAGGCCATGGTCAGTCCCTTGAACAGGGCAGCGTAACCCCGCCAGATCATGTCCATGGACAGCACAGTCAGCGAGAGGATGTAGTTGGCACTGTCGCCGAAGAAGTCGATCGCATCGGCGAGCAGTGAGACCGAGCCGGATTGCAGGCTGGCAACGCCTTCGATCAGAAACATCGCAAGGTTCACCCAAAGGGCAAGCCAGAGCGCCTTGCGAAAGCCTGGGGCGGGTGTTTTGGAAACGGGAACTGAACAGCTGCATGCCATGATGAGGTCTCCTTTTATTGAAGCGGGTTGAATCGCTTCATTGAAAACCCTGTGGCTGCTACAGAGTCAACCGCTGTCGACGATGACTTAATGCTTGTCCTGATTGGCCCCATGAATGCCGGGCACATGGCTGCCAGCTTCAATATCCTGTAGCTCCAGGTCTGTGTGCAGCCCAGCCAGAATGCCGCACTCCCTGATGGCTTTGCCTGATGCGCAGGCAGTCTGAAGCTGTACCAGCGTCTGTTCGAGCTGGGCCAGCTCCTGCAGGCGCTCGCGGACATGTTGCAGGTGATGAGCGACCAGTGCATCTACCTCACTGCAATCGGCTTCCTGTGTTTCACTCAGGTGAATCAGCTGGCGTATCTCGTCCTGGGACATGTCCAGGCTGCGGCAGCGCCGAATGAAGCGCAGCCGTTCAAGGTGAGAGTTGTTATAGCTGCGGTAGCCGTTGCTGTTACGCAGCGGGGCGTGCAAAAGCCCCATTTTTTCGTAATAGCGGATGGTATCGACAGGTATGCCGGTCTGCTTGGCGATTTTTCCGATCTTCATGAGGGCACGGGGTTTTGATTGGGTTGGGGGGAGTGTCAGAGGCCAACCTTAGGCTATTGTTGATGAATAACATAGGTCTGCTGGTACGAAGTGAACAGACTCGTTATCAGTATGGCTCGACAGATGGTGTCGCCTGGAGCCTGTGGCTTGGGTTCCTGGTCGCTGTCTGCATGCAGAATATTGTGAGGTACCAGCATGAATGGGCCGGATAATTGGCCACTGGCGCTTATCATCCTCGCCTTCGCTGCGGTCGCCGCCATCATTGGCGTGGCGGGTATCAAAATGACCAAAACCGCCCGAGACCTCGCCCAGGCTACAGGGCTGGGGCAAGCGCTTATGGGGGCCGTCTTCATCGGTGCATCAACCTCCTTGTCCGGAATAACAACATCTGTCACGGCGGCGGCAGAAGGTTATGCGCAGCTGGCTGTGAGTAATGGCTTGGGTGGGATCGCTGCGCAAACCGTATTTCTTGCTCTTGCGGATATCGTTTACCGCAGAGCGAACCTGGAACATGCGGCGGCATCCGCTGAGAACCTGTTCATGTCGGCCTTCCTGCTGACCTTGTTGGCTATCCATGCACTTGCACTCTCCTTGCCGAGTGCCAGTCTTTTCTCGGTCCATCCAGCTTCATTCATTCTGGTTGCTGCTTATGTTTTTGGCGTTCACTTGTTGGCAAGAACGCATGATATGCCTATGTGGCTGCCAAGAAAGACCCGAGATACACCAGCAGAACCTGTGGGACGTCGCTCTCGAGGCCGTCTGCAAATTTGGCGGCTATGGCTGCATTTTGTTGGTTATGCGATGGTCGTGGCATTGGCTGGCTGGTCACTTGCGGAGCTGGCGGTCCCCCTCGGAGAAAAAACGGCGCTGTCTCATGGAGTTGTCGGGGGGATTTTTACGGCCGTTTCGACATCCATACCCGAGCTGGTGGTTGCCATCACGGCCGTTCGAATGGGGGCACTGAACCTGGCAGTTGGTGACATTATCGGGGGCAATGCCTTCGACACCCTGTTCGTCGCAGCCTCGGACTTTGCCTATCGAGACGGCTCTATCTATGCAGCCATCTCAAGTGCGGAGCAGTTTTGGCTTGCCAATGCCATGCTGATGACCGGAGTGCTACTGATGGGCCTGATCTATCGGCAGCGTCATGGGCCGGGGAACATCGGCTTGGAAAGCGTGATCCTGCTCGTGTTGTATTTCGGCGGAGTGGCAGTGCTGTCTCTATGGCATTAAGCCTTTCAGGCTGACAGCAACGCCTTTCCAGTCTCATAGTAGTGTGAACGCTCCTGCTCGGGCACCATGTTGCCATCGGTGGCCCAGGCGATATGGGTTGCCCGATCCAGCTTGTCAGAGAGCCCCTTCTGCTCCAGGTATTGCAGGCCGTCTTCAGCCACTAGTCTGACCATTCCGGGCAGACCGGCCAGTGCCGAGGGTTCAAGTGTTATCTCTTCGCTGTCATTCAACAGTGCCAGCAGGCGATACAGGGTATCGTCTTCGAGCGTGTAGATGCCGTCCAGCAGGGGCGTCATCAGTCGGCCGACGAAAGCCGAAGGGCGTCCCACCGCCAGTCCGTCAGCGCAGGTTTTATTGTCGATGCCCAGCTCCTGCACGCTTACCTGATCATGCAGTCCCGTGTACATCCCCACCAGCATGCAGGGGGAGTGAGTCGGCTCGGCAAAGAAGCAGTGCACCTGGTCACCGAAGATCTGCTTCAGGCCGAAGGCCACACCGCCGGGACCGCCACCGACGCCGCAGGGCAGGTATACGAACAGGGGATGCTCGTTATCGACGACAATGCCCTGTTCATGCAGTTGCTGCTTCAGGCGCTGGGCTGCCACGCTGTAGCCGAGAAAGAGATCCTGAGAGTTTTCGTCATCGATGAAATGGCAGCGGGGTGTCTGCTGCGCCTCCAGTCGGCCCTGTTCCACGGCCTTGCTGTAGTCATCCGGGTGTTCGACGACGATGACTCCCTTGCTTCTCAGCAGGTCCTTCTTCCACTGGCGGGCGTCTGCCGACATGTGCACGCAGACCTTGAAGCCCAGCTGGGCACCCATGATGCCGATGCTCAATCCCAGGTTGCCGGTGGAGCCGACCACGATACTGTGCTCGGTAAAGAAGTTGCGGCAGGCCGGTGTGGCCAGCCCCCGGTAATCATCGTCAAGTGACAGCAGGCCTGCGTCCAGTGCGAGAGTTTCGGCATGTTTGAGCACTTCATAGATGCCGCCTCGGGCCTTGATCGAGCCGGAGATAGGCAGGTGGCTGTCACACTTGAGCATCAGCGTGCCGGGCAGCGACAGGCCGTACAGCGTTTCCAGTGCCTGCTGAGCCTTGGGTATCTTCACCAGTGGTGATTCGATCAGACCGCCGTTGTCAGCGGTATCCGGGAAGGTTTGGGCGATATAGGGCGCGAAGCGTTGCAAACGGTCGGCCGCTTCACGAATTTCGGCAGTGCCCAGCGGCAAGGCATCCACGACTTCGGCAAATTGACGCAGCCCCGGATTAAACCAGTACACTTCCTGGTGGGCGATGATCGGGTTCAGAAGCGGGTGTGATTGCAGCCACTGTGTCAGGGGCTTTTGCTGAAAGGCGTGCATGCGGATGACCAACCATTTACGTGGATTAAAAACAGGACAAGCTTTCAGGCGTGGCGTTGCCAGCCCGTTGGCTGTTGCTCCAGCGTGATTAAAACGAATAGCTGTAGCTCGAACAAATGAAAAGTCCGCATGTAGGGGGACTGGACCGGGAGCCTGGTTTGATCGGGTGTGACAGAAGGGCGCCCAGGCCATGAGGGGAGAGTTCTGACCCGGGCGGAAGTGGTCGCTTGCCGTTAGCGGATCAGAGCCTCGGCAAGGCGCTCGTAGCTGCGCAAGCGGTGACCATAATCATGCGTCACGGTAACGATCCCCACTTCATCGGACTGGTACTGGTCCGCCACCTTGCTGATCTGGTCGGCACACTCTGCTGCAGAGCCCAGTACCATCGAGTTCAGCACTGCATCGAAGAAGGCCTGATCGGACGGACTCAGCTGTGCCTTCAGGCGCAGGGCCTCGTCGGGGCTTTTCACCACTTCACGAATGCCCTGACGGAACGCCTTCACCTTCCAGTACACGGCTGGTGCGGCCAGGTATTCCGCTTCCTCGCGGGAGTCGGCACAGAGGGCCGCGACGGCGATGCTGGCCTCGGGCTTGCCGGCATGGCCGGCGTCATGCCAGGCCTGCTTGTACTCGGCCATGACGCTGGGCGGTGCCGGCTCGGGGCTGATAAACAGGGCGAGGCACATCTTCATGCCCACCTGACCGGCCAGACCCGCGCTGCCGCCGCTGGAGCCGAGCATCCAGGTTTGCGGGATGGCGGGCTGACCCGGCATCACCTGCAGGCTCTGGTAGGGATGATCCTCCGGCAGACTGCCGTGCAGCAGATGTTGCAGCAGCCAGGCCTGCTCGGCATAGTCTTCCAGCCCCGGCTGGGCCGGATAGGCCAGCGCATGGGAGGCGAGGGCATCGCCACCCGGTGCGCGGCCGATACCGAGGTCGATCCGGTCCGGATACAGGGTTTCCAGCATGCTGAACTGCTCGGCCACCTTGTAGGGGCTGTAGTGGGTCAGCATGACACCGCCGCTGCCGACGCGGATGCGTTCGGTCTGGCTGGCGATATGGCCGATCAGGATCTCCGGACAGGGGCCGGCGAAGTTGACGCTGTTGTGGTGTTCGGCCAGCCAGTAGCGGTGATAGCCGAGGCGGTCACAGGCACGGGCCAGATCGACGGTCACGGCTACCGGGGAGATATCGCTGGGCAGGCCCTGTACCGGGGACTGGTCGACAACGGTCAGTTTCAAGGTCATGGTATTTCCTGAAGTTTGGGGCCGAGTTCAGCGTTCGTTCTGTTCGTGCTTCGGGAACAGCCAGAAGGCAAACCAGCGTGTAAATCTTGGCATCAGCAGGTACGACATGGCGACCATCACCACGGCGGTCACGATGAGTGTGCGCAGCAGCAGGGGCACCTGTGCCAGCAGGTCACCGAACAGGAAAAAGATCAGCGTAACCGTGGGGTAGAGTGCCAGCCAGCTGACGAAGGTCATTCTGGACTTGGGCGGCGGCTTGACCGGGTTGTGGCCGGGGAGGGTGAACCAGTTAACGATGCCGGACATCGTCTCGACCTTGCTGGGGGTGACCAGCAGCGGTTCGATCTGCTCCAGAATTTCGGCCCGCTCGGTGGACGCCTGCCAGCCTGCCAAGGATTGTTCATCGGCAAACTTGAAGATGATGCGGTATTCAGGATCGTTCGAGCTGGCCGGTCGGAACAGGTCAGCCCCCAGATAACCGGGATAACGAGAGGCCCGGTGCGTCATCTCGCTGCTCAACTGCTCGAATCGGTCCTCCTGACCCTTGATCACCCGGCGTGAGATCACCACGGTGACAGTTGTTCCTGCCGGTTGTGTAGATTCTGTTTCTGGCATCATAAAAGCCCTTCAGGTCCAGGCATCAAGTCTAATGAGCTTCGGTGTGAAGTCGTCCGAGGCCACCGCAAATAAACGTGTTATGGTTGACCAATATAGGCTGGTGGGGATATTTATCTACCGGATACGCGGGAAGGCGTGATTTCATTTTTGAGAATAACAATATGAACTATCAGGATCTTTACTATTTCATCAAGGTAGTCGAGAAGGGCAGTCTGGTCGCAGCGGCCCGCTATCTGGATATTCCGACCTCGACCCTGTCCCGTCGCCTGCAGGCGTTTGAGCAGCAGCTGGGCTATAAGCTGGTGCACCGCAGCTCGAAAAAATTCGGCCTGACCGAATCCGGCCAACGCTTTTTCAGTAGCCTGTCGCCGGTGATGACCGAGCTGGAGATGCGCTCCGAAGATGTAAACTCCGAACTCTCGTCCCTGTCTGGTGATATCAAAATCACCGCGCCGCTGACCCTGGGGCACCATTTCGTCAAGCCCTGGGTGTTCGAGTTCATGGAGATCAACCCGCGGGTCAGTGTGGAGATGTTCCTCAGCAACGAGAACGTGGACCTGGTCAAGAACAGCATCGATGTGGCTTTTCGTCTGGGTAAGGTGACGCTCAATGACTGGATTTCACGCCCGTTGATGCAGACCGAAATGGTAGTGGTCGCCACTCCCGAATTGCTTAACCGTTATCCACAACCCACGTGTCCGGATGATCTGGCCCAGCTGCCGCTGGTGGTGCTCAAGCGTTCGGCGTTCTGGCGTTTTCAGGATAGAGATGGGCACGCTGTCACTTTCACGCCCCATGCTCACCTGCGCACCGATGAGATCCGTTTTGCGGTAGATGCGGTAAAACAGAACCTGGGCGCCTGCTGCCTGCCGCGCTATGTGGTGGCGGAGGAGTTGGCCTCTGGCGAACTGGTTCAGCTCCTGCCGGAATGGTCGATGGAAGGGCGCACCATGCACATGCTCTACCCGCACCGGGAGAACCTGCCGGTCAAGACGCGCGCGCTGATCGAGTTCGTGATGGAGAAGGTCGGGCAAGCAAAAATATGAGGGCTGCTGGAGTGGCTGGCCCGCTATCTTTTTAAGCCCGGATCAGCTCGGGCGGGCCCCATTTGGGTCATGGCCTCGGCCAGTAAGGTCGCCGGGGAGTCTGCCGGTTCGTCGTTGCGGACGATGATGTTCCAGTCGATATAAAGCCCATCCCGTGTCGCCTTGGCGGTAGTTAAGCTGCCCTGCTGAAGATAGGGTTGTACCGCCCAAGTCGGCATGATGGAGATGCCGGTACCCGCTCTGACAAATTCGACGACGGCTTCCGTGACACCGGCACGGATGACGCGGGGCGGAAGCACCTGATAGCGACTGAATAGCTGTTCGTACTCCCGGCCTGGCCCCGGGTTGGTGTGGTACGTAATGTAGGGACTTTCGGCGATCTCTTCCGGGCTTAACCATTCCTTGCCAGCCATGGGGTGGCTGTCCGGCATCACCACGACCATTTCATCGTGCAACAGTGGCAGGGTACGGAATCCGCTGTGCGTTAAAATGCCTGAGACGATCGAAAGATCGATAGTACCGTTACGCAGCGCGGTGAATGGGTCCATGGACACATCTGGGATGATCTCCACGCTGATGCTGGGGTGTTCCGACAGGAAACCCTTCAAAAAGCGCGGCAGCCAATGGTAGTTGCCGTAGGCCTCATTCCCGATTCTCACCACATGCTGAATGCCCACCGACAGTTTGTTGATGTCGATCTCTGCGCGTTCAAGCTCACCCAGGATTACCTTGGCTGATTGCAGCAGGCGTTTACCGGCACTGGTCGGTATCAGCCGTTTGTTCTTTCGATAGAAAATTTCTGTGTTGAGTAACCGTTCCGCTTCACGGATACGGTGACTTAATGCCGACTGGCTCAGGCCTATCTGGTTGGCGGCCTCGGATACGCTGCCTGTCGTGGCGATTGACAGAACCATTTGCAGGTGTCGGGTGCTGATGCGGGCGCTCATAGGTATGCAAAAAATTAATAATTTTAGGTGATTTTATGAAATTTACATAAATAACCAGGTTTGTAAACTGTGCTTGCCTAATAAAAACAGGAATGCAGCTATGAGTGGCGGTTGCCCATTTTTAGAGGCTGGCAAGCAACAGGTCAGCCTTGATGATGAAAACATTCACTGGGACCAGGAGATGAGCTACGGCCAGTACCTGGATCTGGAAGCCTTGCTGAAATGTCAGAGTCCGGCCTCGAAAGAACACGATGAGATGCTCTTCATCGTCATTCATCAGGTGTCGGAACTTTGGATGAAGCTGTGTCTTCACGAGGCCTATGGTGCTGCGCGTTATATCCAGCAGGACAACCTGCGACCCGCATTCAAAATGCTTACCCGTGCCTCGCGCATTCAGGAACAACTGGTTCAGGCCTGGGACGTGCTGGTCACCATGACGCCCGCGGATTATTCAAGCTTCCGTGACAGCCTGGGCCAGAGCTCAGGGTTTCAGTCCTATCAGTATCGTGAGCTGGAATTCCTGCTGGGTAACAAGCATGCCGGCATGGTCGAGGCCCATCGTGCTCACCCCCATCATTACGAGCACCTTCAAGCCGTACTTGGCGCTCCCAGCCTGTACGATCTGACTCTGCAATTATTGCATCGTCGGGGGTTTGATATCCCGAGCAGCCACCTTGAACGTGACTGGACGCAGGCTTATTCGGCCAGCCCCGAGGTTGAAGCGGTATGGTCTGATATTTACCGCAACACCGCGGAGTACTGGGATCTTTACGAGCTGGCCGAAAAGCTGGTCGACATGGAGTTCAACTTTCAGCGCTGGCGCTTTAATCACATGAAGACGGTAGAGCGAATTATCGGCTATCGCAGAGGGACAGGAGGTACTGCCGGTGTGAAGTACCTGGTCAAGGCGCTTGATCTTCAGTTTTTCCCCGAACTCTGGTCGGTGAGAAGCTCCATTTGAGGAGGTGCATATGAACCGAATCTGGGATATCTCGCAAACACTGCGCAGTGGTATACCGGTATGGCCTGGTGATACCGAGTACCGTGCAGAGAAACATTGGGAGCTGGATGGACACTGCCCGGTCAATGTTGGGGCTATTGAACTCTCAACGCACACCGGTACCCATGCTGACGCACCCCTGCACTACGACTTGGCCGGGAAGTCCATCGCGGAGGTGGATCTGGAGTCTTACATAGGGCCTTGTGTCCTGATCGATGCGACTGCCGCCAGTGGTCTGGTCTGTCCTGAGCATATAGTCGATCAGCTGCCGCCGCGCGTGGAGCGCGTTCTATTGCGCACGATGGCCTCCTTTTCACATGAACGCTGGGTCAGTGACTTCACCGCCATTGATGCCGCGACCATCGAACTGCTGGCTTCACGTGGTACCAGGCTGGTTGGTGTTGACAGCCCGTCACTTGATCCAGAGGACTCCAAGACACTGAACGCACATAGAGCGGTACAGCGTCATGCGATGGCCATTCTGGAAGGTCTGGTGCTGGACGGTGTTCCGGCTGGCCCCTACGAACTGATCGCCCCCCCTTTAAAACTGGAAAACATGGATGCATCGCCGGTGCGGGCATTATTGAGGAGTATCCACCCATGAATTCATTCACTCGCGAGCAATGCGCTGACTTTGACCGCCTGGATGAACTTGCTGAATACCGACAGCAATTCGACCTGCAGGAAGGTCTCATTTACATGAACGGCAACTCGCTTGGTGTGTTGCCCAAGGCTGCCAAAGAGCGGGCGCAAGAGGTTGTCCAGAAGGAGTGGGGGCAGGGCTTGATTCGAAGCTGGAATACGGCTGACTGGATCAATTTGCCAAGTCGTGTCGGTAACAAGATTGCCGGCCTGATCGGGGCATCCACTGATGAAGTGGTAGTGGCCGATTCCACTTCAGTAAACCTGTTCAAGCTTGCGGCTGCCGCTGTGCGGATGCGCCCGGAGCGCAGCAAGATTTTGTCTGAGCCAGGCAACTTTCCGACCGATCTGTACATCTTGCAGGGACTGGAAAAATTCCAGCAGGGGCGGGTGCGACTGAGCACGGTGAATCGTAACGAAATTATCGATGCGATAGATGAAGATACCGCTCTGGTTGTGCTGACCCATGTGCACTACAAAAGTGGTGACATGTTTGACATGGCAGCCATCACCCGGCGTGCTCATGACAAGGGGGCGCTCGTACTCTGGGATCTCAGCCATAGTGCCGGTGCCGTGCCGGTTCAATTGAACGAGGTTGGTGCTGATTTGGCGGTAGGCTGTGGCTACAAATACCTTAATGGAGGACCGGGCGCACCGGGTTTTCTGTTCGTTGCCAAACGACACCAGGAGCAGCTGGAGCAGCCATTGAGTGGCTGGTTTGGGCACGCCAACTCATTTGCCATGCGGGATGACTACGAGCCGGCCCCGGGCATTAAACGAACCTTGTGTGGCACAACGCCGGTGATTGGTGCCAGCCTGCTCGAAGTAGGGGTCGACATCATGTTGTCCACCAGCATGAGCCGAATTCGGGCAAAGTCACTGCAGATGGGCGAACTGTTTATCAAGTTGGTAGAGCAGCGCCTGAGCGGATTCGGCTTCGAAATTGCTTCGTCGAAAGATTCGGCTATTCGTGGTAGCCAGGTTTCACTGATACATGAACAGGGCTTTGCCATCATACAGGCGCTGATCGCTCGCAATGTGATCGGTGACTTCCGTGCGCCGAATATTCTCCGGTTCGGGTTCACCCCGCTGTATCTGCGCTATGTGGATCTTTGGGACTGTGTTGATGCCCTGGTGGAGATTATGGAACAGGAGGAGTGGGATCGACCGGAATTCAAGAAGTTGACCTCGGTTACCTGATTTTTTATCCAGGCAGATAGTCGTTCTATATTTAGATATGTACTTATGGATTGAGCGGCTAATTTATGTGTGGCTATCTGCTGATGAGAAAAACAAGCGCAATACAAACCATAAAATATAATTATAAAAATGGAGTATTCACTCATGAGCAATAAAAGCTTATCAGCCGATGCTGTCTCCTGTTTTGAAGACAGCCAGGTTAATGCCCCCGTGGGCAGGCGAGGCCACTGGTCAAGTCGGCTTATGTTTATCCTGGCTGCGACCGGGTCAGCTGTCGGACTCGGAAACATCTGGAAGTTCCCATACATCACTGGAGAGAACGGGGGAGGCGCATTCGTGCTCCTTTATCTTGGGTGTATCGCACTGATCGGTATCCCTCTTTTGATGGCTGAAATCCTGATCGGCCGAAGAGGCAAACACAGCCCGCCAGACTCAATGAAGGCGTTGGCGCAGGAGGCGGGCGTCAGTTCGCGCTGGAAACTTTTGGGGTGGGCGGGTGTTATCACCGGTTTTGTCCTGTTGAGCTTCTATCTCGTTGTGGCAGGTTGGGCTGTTTCCTATATCTTCACCGCAGGGTCCGGCGCCTTCAACGATGCTTCCAGCGATGACATCGGTGGCATGTTTGGTGCGCTCGTTGGTGACCCGGTTGCCTCGACGGTCTGGGGCACAGTTGTCCTTGCCATCACAGCGACAATCATCATTAAAGGCATCAGGCAGGGACTGGAGAGAGCGGTTAGCATCATGATGCCGGGGCTGTTTGTTATCCTGCTGATCCTGGTCGGCTATTCGGTCTCAACCGGTTATTTTGGACGCGGAGTTGAATTCATGTTCAACCCCGACTTCAGCAAGCTTACCGGCACCAGTGTGCTGGTTGCCCTGGGCCATGCATTCTTCTCGCTGAGCCTCGCCGGTGGCGGTATGATGACCTATGGTTCATACCTGTCAAAAGATGTTTCACTGGGCAAAACAGTCATGACTGTCGGCTTGCTGGATACGGTGGTGGCACTCATTGCCGGTTTGGCTATCTTCCCGATCGTATTTTCCAATGGCCTGGAACCAGGTGCGGGCCCCGGTCTGATCTTCGTGACTCTTCCGCTGGCCTTTGGGCAAATGCCGTTTGGTCAGATTGTTGGCGTACTCTTCTTCGTGATGCTCTCCTTTGCCGCTCTGACGTCAGCAATCTCGCTGTTGGAGCCGGCCGTATCCTGGTTGACCGAAAAACGTGGCATGACCCGCTTTAAGGCTGGTGTGCTGACCTCTGTCGGCATTTGGGTGCTGAGTCTGGGATCAGTGTTCTCTTTCAATATCTGGCAGAACTATACGCTGTTCGGCAAAACCTTCTTTGATACGCTGGATTACCTGACCAGCGGTTGGATCATGCCGCTGAGTGGCCTGGCAATGGCCGTTTTCACTGGATGGATTATGACGCGTTCCGCGACGTACGAGGAAGTAGGGGATGGCTGGGGGTATCGTATCTGGCGCTTCCTGATCCGCTATATTGTGCCGGTTGCTATCCTGGCGATCTTTTTTCACGCGATAGGCGTGCTCGATTAACCGATCTTCGAAGCAGTATTTTTCCAGTCGCTAAGTACTGCTGTGGGGTAAAAACCTTCCTTGAACACGCTTGTCTGCCTTGGGTGGCAGAGGTGCGGGCATAGTGTTGCCGAAATTTTGCGGGAAGGACCCCGCTAAACAAACTATACACAGAAAATAGTGTAACGATTTTAGAAAACTGCCTTGAAAGCAAAAATATAAAACGAGAATAAATCAAATGAATAATAAGATAATTCCTCTGGCTCTCGCTGTTGGACTTGGTGCGTCTTTAAATGCACATGCTTCTGTATTTCTTGATAATGATGTATTGACGCTTACCTATAAAAACTATTACTGGAATGAAGATCCGAATCGTTATGGCAGTATTGAGGGCGGGTCAACGCGTGACGAATGGGTGCATGCTGCGTTGCTGGATTACAGTACCGGTTATATCGATGGCTGGGTTAAATTTGACTACGGATTTGCTGTGGCCGACCAGCTAGTCATCGGTTCTGATGTGACGGATGTTTCCAATCTGCCGTCAAACTCCGATGATATAACGGATCCTCACTCGATGGCATCGACGCAAACCGCGTACCTGTCGGTGCGTTATCCGGGTGACGCCTTCGCGTTGACAGCAGGCGCAGGCAAGAAGCGCCGCTCTTCACTGTTGTATGATGATTCCAATTCGCGAATCTTGCCTTCCACTACCGTTGGTTACGACCTGTCTGCGGATATTGACAAGCTGACGCTGTATTACACCCGGTTCGACAAGCATAGCCCGCGAAATGACGATAACTGGGGGGACTCGCTGGAGAACTTCCTGGGCGAAAAGATCGATCATGTCAGCTACTACGGTGCCCAGTATCGTTTCGATAATGGGCTTGTACTCGATGCCATGGAGCTGGAAGCAAAAGACTACCTGCGTGAACGCTACCTCAAGGCCGGGTACAGCATGCCGTTGTCAGATGAAGGCAGCCTCCAGATGAGCTTCGTCTACGGTAACCAGCAGGATGCGGGACATCTTTTCGAGCGTGATGGCTTAGGAGGCTATTCCCCGGCGGGTGAACTGGATGTGGACTTCTATGATGCCGGCATTGACTATCAGCGTGGTCCCTACACGCTGTCACTGAACTATCTCACCGTGAAAGGTGGTGACTTCAACCGCGTGCTCTTCTCCACAGACCACGGAACCTGGGCGACAAGCGGTAACAACTGGTCCTACAACGGCCTGGAAAATGAGCAGATGGTCAGGGTTGGGCTGGGCACTGATTTCAGTCAGCTTGGTATTCCGGGGCTCTTCTGGCTGGTGCAGGGCATTACATCCAACAACGCTTCCGGTTATGACAACTTCAGCCGCAAGGAACTGGTGAGCTATCTGAGCTATGACTTCCAGGGGGCGCTGAATGGGCTCAATATCAGCTGGTACGCCGATATCCACCGTGCGAAAGGTGAGGTCGATGGTATAACCCGGAATGTTGCAGTTGTTGGCCCTGCTGGTTTGGAGCGTAAAGACGTCAACCGTTTCTATCTGACCTACAGCAAACAGTTCTAAACAGGCTGACCGATGAAGCTCTGTATTGAATCCCCTTCTCTATGCAGAGTTTCATTGTCCTTGGTTGATTGAGTTCGTGATGAAATCTGGGCACCGACATGAGCGCGTGCCTGATCAAAAAACAGGCATTGCATCCGGTTTTTATTTATCTATAATAAATTCGTTAACAATAATTACAAAAAAACGGTGCAGCCGATGTTCACCAATGTGCTCAGTAACGCCGTGATCTTTGATCAGGCGCATCCGCTTGAAGTGTCCGAATATGTGAACCGCCATGTTGGACAACACAGACTGGAGTTCAATGACCTGAACCGCAGTCGTCGCCCCGTCTCCCAATTGCGATATCGCGACTTTGCCGGTATCGGCTTGTCCTCGATCAGCTATGGCGATGATGTGCAGGTGCGTTGCCCGGACCTCCAGGGCATCTATCACTTTCAGGTCGTGACTCAGGGCGAGTGCCGCTGGCATTTCCCCGACCAGCGTCTTCGTCTGCAGCGTGGTCAGGCGCTGATGATGAACCCGGGCGAGAAAATCGATCTGACCTACTCGGCTGACTGTGAAAAGGTGATCGTCAAGGTGCCCGAGGAGCTGGTACGCGAGGCGTGCCTCGAACAATCCGGGCTGGTACCAAGGACTGGGGTCCGCTTTGAACGCCGGGTGATCGAGCTGCAGCAGTCACTGGGTTTCATGCGCCTGCTGGATGCGCTGTTGCTGGAAGCCAATGAAACCGAGCTGGACCTGAGTCATCTGCAGCTGCCTTACCGCGATATTCTGATCCGTAAACTGCTGCAGCAGTTCGACAGCAATGCAGGGGCCGGTTGTGAAAAGAGCATTCACGATCGCAGCTTTTCGCAGCTGCTGGCGTATGTCGAGGCCAACATCCGCGATGATCTCAGCGTTGAGATGCTGGCTCAGGTGGGCAATGTCAGTGTGCGTACCGTCTACAACCTGTTCGCCAAGTATTTCAATGTGACCCCCAAGCTGTTTATCAAGCAGTCAAAGCTGAAAAGCCTGAGAGAAGACCTGAAGCATAACCCCGGGGTTCGCAACGTGACCGAGGTTGCACTGGATTACGGCTTTACCCACCTGGGGCGCTTCTCCTCAGACTACCGCAAGATGTTTGGCGAGCTGCCATCCGAGACGCTGCGTCAGCGCTGAGTCATACCTTCCCCAACGGTCGCCCGGCCGGTAGTGACGTCAGCTGGCGTCCTGTACCGGTCGGGTGTGGCGGCCACAGATCTCCTCGGTCACTTGCTGCGCACAGGCTCTCACCTGCTCACTGTAATGGCTGCCGGGACGCACATCGGTATCGCCGTTGAGTCCCATCAGGCTGATTACTGAAGAGATATTGCCGTTGATATCGTGGATGGCGCTGCCGACCACATTGATGTCGGGAAGAAAGTCGCCGTAGAAGCTGCAAAGATTGTCTTCCTTCACCTGTTCCAGATGGGCGATGAACTCCTCCTTGTCCAGGGTCTTGCCTGCATAGCGGGGCAGGGCCGGCGGGTCGGCATAGAAGCTATCGATGATCTGGTTACGCCGTGACTCAGGCAGGTGGGCCAGAAAGATACGGCCCGAAACCGAGAAAAAGGGCGACAGCTCCATCCCCAGACGGACATTGACAGCGACCGGCTGACTGGCATCCAGCCACTTGATCACCAGAGGCGCCTGGCCGTTCCAGACGGTGACGGATACCGTTTTGTCACTACTTTGATTAAGTTCTTCTACCGCCGTGAAGGCGGACTGTATAGGGTCGATCCGGCTCAGTGCGGCGACCCCCAGTGTCAGGCTGGATTTGCCCAGAATGTAGCCGCTGCCGTTTTCCTGGGCGATGTAGCCGGTACGGACCAGACTGACCATGTACTTGTGCAGGCGGCTGGGTGAAAGCTCCAGCCGGTCTGACAGGTTCTTCAGCGTTAGTGGGCGAGCTGACTCGGCCAGCGTATCCAGAATACGCAGGCCGATCTCCAGCGAGCCGATTCCCTGGCGTTGTGCCTCAGGCGTTTTTTCTGTCTCGTCAGACATCAGTGGTCATCCATTTACAACTCAATCAGATAGGGGGGCTCCCAATGAGAGGGTGCACCCCTCCACGGCCATAATCAAGACCCTATGGGGGAAGTGAAGCTTAGACGCCGAGATAGGATTCAACCTCGTCCAGGCTCTGCATCAGCTGGCTGGAGCCGGCGCTGAAGACCACCTGGCCTTTCACCAGCACGATATGCTGGTCGCACAGTTCCTTCAGCACCTGAATGTTCTTGTCCACGATCAGTGTAGAGATGCCGCTTGCCTTGATGGTGCGGATCACCTCCCAGATCTCCTTGCGGATCAGCGGTGCCAGGCCTTCAGTGGCTTCGTCCAGAATCAGCAGCTCGGGGTTGGTAACCAGCGCCCGACCGATCGCCAGCATCTGCTGCTCGCCGCCAGACAGCTGAGTGCCCAGGTTGCTGAGGCGTTCCTGCAGACGGGGGAAGGTTTCCAGCACTCGCTCACAGGTCCAGTTCTGCTCGCCTTTCCGGTTGGAGCGGGCGGCCATCTCCAGATGTTCCTTCACCGTCAGGTTGTGGAACATGCCGCGTCCTTCGGGTACGTAGGCGATGTCCTTGCGCATCCGCTGCCAGGTGGGCAGCCCAGTGATCTCCTCGCCCTGGAACACCACGTGGCCGCTGCGCGGGGGCACCAGGCCCAGAATCGATTTCAGCGTGGTGGTCTTGCCCATGCCGTTGCGTCCCATCAGGCTTACCGCCTGCCCCGGCAGGATCTCGAAGTTCACGCCATGCAGAATGTGGCTTTCACCGTAGTAGGTGTGCAGCCCTTTTACGTCCAGTAGTTTGGTCATTGTCAGAATACCTCGTCGCCCTGTCCCAGATAGGCTTCTTTCACGCGCGGGTCGTCGCGCACCTGGTCGACGCTGCCGGTGGTCAGGTGCTGGCCGTCGACCATGACGGTCAGCTGATCGGAGAGCTCGAACACGGCATCCATATCGTGCTCGACCAGTACGATGCAGTACTCCCGCTTCAGCTTGTTCAGCATCCCTATAATCAGCTGAGATTCCTCATGGCCCATGCCGGCCATGGGTTCGTCCAGTAGCAGCACCTCGGGCGCCGTGGCCAGTACCATGGCGATCTCCAGCTGGCGCTGTTCGCCGTAGCTGATCTGGGAGGCGACCACATCGCGGCGATGGCCCAGTCCAACCTTTTCCAGGGCCTCGGTGGCGATCTCGTCCAGCACCTTCTGGGTGTAACGCGAGCGCAGGAAATTGAAGCTGCCGCCCATGCGCCGTTGTACCGCCACGCAGCAGTTTTCCAGGCAGGTCGCACCCGGGTAGATATTGGTTTTCTGAAAGCTGCGGCCGATCCCGCGGCGGGCAAAGGCCCAGGGCTTGATCGTTTCGATCGGTTCGCCCTTGTGCAGGATGCTGCCGCGGGTCGGTTTGTAGTGACCGCAGAGCAGGTTCAGCAGGGTACTCTTGCCAGCGCCGTTGGGGCCGACGATGCCGTGCAGCTGCTTGTCGAAGAACTGCAGCGAGATGTCGTCCAGTGCCTTGAGTCCGCCCCAGTATTTGCACAGGCCCTGGGTTTCCAGCATGACCTGGAGATCCAGTGAAACTTGGGTATTCATGCGCGTTTCTCCAGCAGTTTTTCCAGATAGCCGGCGATGCCGTTCTTGAACACCATCACCATGGTGATGATCAGCGCGCCCATGAACAGCATCCAGTGCTCGGTCAGGTGCTCGAGCACGTAATGCAATCCTTCATAGACAAAGGTGCCGAGGATGGCGCCATAGATGGAACCCATGCCGCCGAGGATCGACATCACCAGGGCCGAGCCGGACGTGGTCCAGGCCAGCATCGACGGATTGACGAAACCGTACTGCAGCGTGAACAGGTAACCGGCGTAGGCCCCCAGTGCCGAGGCGATCACGTAGCTCATCAGGCGAAACACGAAAATGTTGTAACCCAGCGCCGTGGTGCGGCCAGGGTTTTCGTGGATGGCATCGACGACACGACCGAAACGCGAACGGATCAGCACGCGGAAGAACACCAGGGTGTTGAACAGTGACAGCAGGCACAGGTAGTAGAAATGGGTTGGGTTATCCAGGTCAAAGAAGCTCAGACCGAAGATGCTGGTTTCCGGTTTGACGTAGATGAACAGGCCGTCCGTACCGCCAAAATCGATGGAGTCGGAGAAGAAGTAGAACGCCATCTGGGCGAACGCCAGAGTGATCATGATCATGTAGATGCCGCTGGTGCGCAGCACCAGGAAGCCGATGATCAGCGCGACGCCGGCCGCGATCATGCAGATGTAGAAGGTGTAGACCCAGAAGTTCACCGCTTCGTATTCGGGCGCGATCATCCAGAACAGGTAGCCGCCCAGACCATAAAACATGGCGTGTCCCAGGGTGATCAGGCCACAGCGGCCGACCAGGTAATCGAGTGACATCACGAACAGGGCAAAGATCATGATGCTGGTGAGCTTGCTGACGAAAAAGGTGTTATCGGCCAGGAACAGTGGCATCAGCAGCGCCAGCGGGAAAAACACCCAGAAAAAGATACGTTCGGTTCGTTTGTTGAAAAGCATGGCACTAACTCCGAATCAGGATGAGAACAAACCCTGAGGCTTGATCAGCAGGATGAACGCCATAAGGATGTAGATCATCATGCTCGACAGCTGCGGCACCAGGACTGAGGCGAAGGTGTCGACCAGTCCGACCAGCAATGCGGCGATGAAGGCGCCCTTGATCGAGCCCATGCCGCCGATCACCACGACGACGAAGCAGGTGATCAGGATGTGTTCGCCCATGCCGGGCACGATGGATGACATGGGGGCCGCAGCGACACCGGCGACGGCCGCCAGCATCACGCCAATCGCGAAGACGATGGTGTACAGCTTGCGGATGTCGATGCCGAGGCACTCGACCATTTCGCGGTTGGACTCACCGGCGCGGATCAGCATGCCCAGGCGGGTCTTGTTGATCATGAAGTACATCACCGCTGCGATGCCGACGCAGAGCAGGGCAACGAAGATGCGATAGACCGGGTACTCAAGCACATCTGTAACCGGGATGGCGCTGGACAGGGCTGCCGGGACGGCTACGCCGAGCGGATCGTTACCCCAGAGCAGTCCCTGCAGGGCGTTGAACACGAAGATCATGCCGATGGTCAGCAAAACCTGGTCCAGGTGGTTACGACGGTAGAGCTGCCTGATCAGCGTACGCTCCATCAGAATACCGATCAGCAGTGCGATCACGGCTGAGATAAGGGCGCTGAGGCCAAAGCTGCCGGTATGTTCGACGAAATACCAGACCAGATAGGCACCGACCATGTACATGGAGCCGTGTGCCAGGTTGAGAATGCCCATGACGCCGAACACCAGCGTCAGGCCCGAAGCGATCAGGAACAGCAGCAAACCGTACTGCAGGCCGTTGATCAACTGAACTAGAAAAAGAGAGGTGGTCATAACAGAACCCGCACAAATCAGTAGGGTTGAACGGGCCAGGCTGGCGGCAGCCAGCCCGACCAAGGCTTGGCAGGCGGTTAGAGCTTGCAGCCGCGGGCCGGGTCGGCCAAGGCGGGAGCCGCAATCTCAACGACCCGGTTTTCGCCATTTTCCACGGTGCGCAGATAGACGTTCTGCACCGGGTTATGGGCCGGCGAGAAGGTAAAATCACCGCGAGGACTGCGCACGGTGGTGCTCTCCAGGGCCTTGATCAGTGCCTTCTGGTCAGAGATGTTGCCACCCAGCTGGTTGACGGCAGAGGCGATCATCAGGCCGGTATCATAACCCTGGACAGCATAGATATCGGACGCCTTGCCGAACTGCTGCTTGTATGAAGAGCGGAAGCGAGTGTTCTGCTCGTTATCGAGGCTGTCGGCATAATGCAGCGTGGTCAGTACCCCTTCAGCTGCTGAGCCCTGCGCTTCCAGCGTGCCCTCGGTGAGAAAGCCGGAGCCGAGCAGCGGGATCTTGCCTTTCAGGCCGAGCGCATCGTAGTCCTTGACGAACTTGACCGCGCCGCCGCCGGCGAAGAAGACGAACACGGCATCAGGATTGATCGAGGCGATCTCGGACAGGTAGGCCTGGAACTCGGTTTTGGGGAAGGGCACCAGAATTTTCTTGACGATTTCGCCACCTCCGGCAGTGAATGACTCTTCAAAGGCATCCAGGCTTTCCTTGCCCATGCCGTAGTTCCAGCTCATGGTGACGACCTTCTTGTAGCCCTTGTCCAGTGCCACATTGCCCATCGGGTAGGACGGCTGCCAGGAGGAAAAGGAGGTGCGGAACACGTTCGGTGAGCACAGCGGACCGGTTACCGGGCCGGCACCGGCATTGGGCACGATCATCACCGTATCCTTGCCGCGCAGCACCTTCAGCATGCCCATGGCAACGCCGGAATGAACCGGCCCGATAATGAAGTCCGCCTCGCTGTTGTTGAGCAGAGAGGATGCGATTTCCGGTGCACGCTCGGGGCGGGCCTCGGTATCGATCTCGATGTATTCGATCTTGCGACCGTGCAGCTTGGACATCTGTTCCTGCAGGGCCATTTTAAGACCATTGCGAGTGGCATCGCCCAGGGCACCGTAAACGCCGCTGAACGGCAGCATCATGCCGACCTTGATCGGTTCATTGTTTGCGGTAACAGACGTGCTGAGAGTAAGCGTTGCCAGACCGGCAACCACGGCAGTGCGCAGCGAGTGGGACTTGAACATGTTGGACCTCTCATGGAGTGCGTTATTTTTATGGTCCACTGATTAGAAAGAACCCTGCTCGGCATCAATAGCCGCCAGATGCAGACCTCTGTCCAAAAACTGCAATGGGCCTGGCTGCAAGGAAGAAGGTGCGCAAGGGATGCACTGAATGGATAAAGCTTGCACCCACCGGATTTAACCCGGCATGCCGGGCTGTAATAGTCGAACAATCACCGGCTGGACAAGGATCCGCCGCAACCGATAACAACACCTATAACAACAAGAGGTGGCTTATGAAAAAGGGTGTAATGCGTCCCGGGCATGTGCAGATCCGTGTGCTGGATATGGATGATGCGCTGAAGCACTACGTGGACCTGCTGGGCCTGATCGAGATGGACCGTGACGACCAGGGCCGTGTCTACCTCAAAGGCTGGACCGAAGTGGACAAGTTCTCGGTGGTACTGCGTGAAGCGGACCAGCCGGGCATGGATTTCATGGGCTTCAAGTGCCTGGACGAAGCCACCCTTGATGAACTGCAGCGAGCGTTGACCGACTACGGGGTTGAGGTTGACGAGATTCCTGCAGGCGAGCTCAAGGATTGCGGTCGCCGTATCCGTTTCCAGGCACCGACAGGCCACCAGTTCGAGCTGTTTGCCACCAAGGAGCAGACCGGCCGCTACGGTGTCGGCAACCACAACCCGGAAGCCTGGCCGCGTGATCTCAAGGGCATGAAGGCGCAGCGCTTCGACCACTGTCTGCTCTACGGCCCGAGCCTGGATGAGACCTATGACCTCTTCCGTGAAGTGCTCGGCTTTGATCTGTGTGAGCAGGTGATGACGCCGGACGGCAAGCGGGTGGCGCAGTTCCTGACCACCAGTATGAAGGCGCACGATATCGCCTTCATCGATCACCCCGAGCCGGGCAAGTTCCACCATGCTTCCTTCTTCCTGGAAACCTGGGAAGATGTGCTGCGCGCCGGTGACCTGATCTCGATGACCGATACCTCCATCGATATCGGCCCCACGCGTCACGGCATCACCCACGGCCAGACGATCTACTTCTTCGACCCGTCCGGCAACCGCAACGAGGTGTTCTGTGGTGGTGACTATTTCTATCCAGACCACGAGCCGATCACCTGGGATGCGGACAAGCTGGGCAAGGCGATCTTCTATCATGACCGCCAGCTTAATGAGCGTTTCCTGACGGCGCTGACCTGATTCCGTTGTTGTGCTGCACTCGACTGTTTGAGTTCCACAGTCGAATATTTCACGCCGTCATCCGACGGCGTTTTTTATGTGTGGATGCATAGCTTCATCGTGTCTGGGCGTCATCGGGTTGCCACGCCCCGAAGCCTGCCGCCTGGAACCGGTGTGAATAGGGTGAGGATTGTTACCGGCTCGAAATGATAGTTGTTAAGACTTCCTGTTGTCTAAAGCGGGCGGCTGGCGAAGTTTGGCCAGGTAGCGTCTGTCGTCCAGTGTCGACAGGAGTACCGCCACAGCAATACCGATGCCTGCGCCCAGCAGGGTGTCGAGTAGCCGCTCGGTTACGATCTCCATACCGACATTGCCATTGGCACCGAGGTAGGTCATCAGCAGGGCCATTGGGGTTACAAACAACAGGCCGAGGGCGTAATTGAATCCGATCACGAACTCCGTGAGCAACTGAAGTACCGCGACTATGAGAATCAGGAACCAGATTGACGGAGCTTGCTGTAACAGAATCCACGCCAGAACGGCGCCTGCAACGGTCCCGGCCATGCGCTGCAGAGCTCGATTCATGCTGATATGCAGATGTGTGCCCTGCATGATGGCCAGTGCCCCCATTGCGGCCCAGGCGGGATAATTCGCTTCCAGAGCGTAGGAGGCGATAAAGATCGCAAACCCGGCACCAACGGAAATTCTGGCTGCTGCAATCAGCCTGTGAGTCAGCGGACGTTGAGGTTCCTCGGGGAAGTTGCTTTCCGGCCCCGGAAGCTGGCGCAATGGCTCCGTTAGCGCGCAGACAGCCCATGCAAGAACAGCCACCACCGCGGTCATCAGGGTTCGCTGCACTACCTGTTCCAGGCTGATTTCCGTGGTCATTGAGGCTCCGGCGGCAAAAATGAATATCAGTGCGCCGGGCGGGCCGAAATTGCCGGTCACACAAATGAACAGCAGAACACCGCATAGCAGGGCCAGCAAGGAGAGTTCGAGGAGTTCGGGTGCGCCCAGCCAGGCAGCACTGGACATGATCAGAACAACCAGGACCTGGCAAAGCCCTGCCTGGAATAGGGTCAGATGGCGTTTTTTGCCCGGCGCAAAGCGGCCGAGTAATGCGACCAGGGTACCCAGAGCCGCAAAGCCGATCAGGTGTGACCATGGGGACAGGTAAGTGAGAGGTAGTGCAATAACAGAGGTGATCGCGGCCTGCAGTCCTGCCAGCGTTGAGTTGCGCAAGAAGGGTTGGCGCGACAGGCTCATGCTCTCCTTGAGCTGATCTCGATGCAGCAGATGAAGGGCAGCATCGCGGCGGCGCGTGGATGGTGCGGAGCCGGTTGTCTCGGGCAGAGTATTGGGGGTGTGGCTCATTATGCTGGCTCCTCTGTCCTCTCGGCCTCCAGCTCCGACATTCGACAATTTATTTTCTCGAACGATATGAACATCGCTGCTATTTCATCATCGGTCAGCTCTGACAACATGGCGGCTTCGGCCTTGCCGATCTCTTGCAGGATCTCGTTCACGCGCGCCTCACCGGGCTGCGTCAGGTAGATCCGCTTGGCACGTCCGTCACCGGCATCGCGCCTGCGCTCGATCAAGCCTTCACGCTCGAGTATGTCGAGCACTCTGACAAGGCTTGAACCGTCCACACCGACCAGGAAGGCCAGTTCTTTCTGCACCAGACCGCCCCCGCTCTCGCGCAGGTGCACCAGGGGAGCCCAGATTGAATCTGTCAGCCCGGCTGCTGCAAGCTGTGTTTGCATGGCGCGGCGCCAACGTCGAGCGAGCAGAGAAAAGGTAATACCGAATCTGGAGCGAAGGGAGGTTGGAGTATTCATGTAAATAAGGGTAGAAAAATATAGTTTGAATTGCAAATCAAATTATATTTTCTGAATAGCTGGCACCCTGGATATCGTTGTCGGGCGCCAGTCTTCCTGGTGAGTCTCTGCGATTTGGTCTGATGGTTTTTAACGCGTTCAGCCCAGGCGCTTCCTCACCGGATGGGGCCTTCCCCGGGTGAGAAGCACCTGCCCACAAACTGCCAATACACCCTCTGCACATATGGGATAAAGAATGGCAAAGGCTGGATAGTGAGCCTTGTCACCGCCCTCTACTCTGAGATCAAACAATAAGGAGGGCATAGCAATGCAAGACAATCTGATCGCCAAAGTGGGTGGCATGATGGAGGTGGATAAAGAGCAGGGTCTTTATCGCGGCCGTCGTGACATGTTTACTGATCCGGAACTGTTCGAGCTGGAGATGGAGCACATCTTCGAGGGCAACTGGATCTACCTGGCCCATGAAAGCCAGGTCGCCAACAGGAACGATTATTTCACTACCTATATTGGCCGTCAGCCGGTGGTGATTACCCGCAACAAGGACGATGAACTTAACTGCTTCATCAACGCCTGCAGCCACCGTGGTGCTGTGCTCTGCCGCAAGAAGAAAGACAACAAGGCCGTCTTTACCTGCCCGTTCCACGGCTGGAGTTTCAACAACTCCGGCAAGCTGGTCAAGGTCAAGGATCCCAATGATGCCGGCTACCCGTCTTCCTTTGACTGCGATGGTTCCCACAACCTGAAAAAGGTGCGCATGGAGAACTACCGCGGCTTCCTGTTCGGCTCGCTGAATGACGACGTCAAGCCGCTGACCGAGCATTTGGGCGAAGCGGCCAAGATCATCGACATGATCGTGGATCAGTCGCCGGAAGGGCTGGAAGTGGTGCGCGGCTCCTCTACCTATGTCTACGACGCCAACTGGAAGCTGCAGGCCGAGAACGGTGCTGACGGTTACCACGTTTCCGCTACTCACTGGAACTACGTGGCCACTACCGCTCGCCGCAAGGCAGGCATGTCAGCCGATGACGTCAAGGCGATGGATGCCTCTACCTGGAACAAGCAGAAGGGTGGTTTCTACGCCTTTGAGCACGGCCACATTTTGCTGTGGATGAACTGGCCCAACCCTCAGGATCGCCCGCTGTATGAGCGCCGCGATGAGCTGGTGGGCAAGTTTGGAGAAGACCGTGCCGACTGGATGATCGGCAACCTGCGCAACCTCTGCCTCTACCCGAACGTATTCCTGATGGACCAGTTCAGTTCGCAGATCCGTCATTTCCGTCCGATTGCTGTGGACAAGACCGAGGTCACCATCTACTGCATTGCGCCCAAGGGCGAAAGCGCCGAGGCCCGTGCCCACCGTATCCGCCAGTACGAGGATTTCTTCAACGCCTCCGGTATGGCAACCCCGGACGATCTGGAAGAGTTCCGTGCCTGCCAGGAAGGCTTCAAGGGCATCAAGCTGCCGTGGAACGACATGTGTCGTGGTGCTGAGCACTGGATTGATGGTCAGGACGAGGATGCCAAAAAGCTCGATATCCACCCGGTCATGAGTGGTGAGAAGGTCGAGGACGAAGGCTTGTACATCGTCCAGCATCACTACTGGCAGAAAGTGCTGGACCAGGCAGCGCGCAAGCAACAGGAAGAGAAGGGGGAGTAAGCCATGACTATCAGTTACGAAGAGATCCGTGATTTTTTGCACTCCGAGCAGCGCGCACTGGATGATAAGGATTATGACAACTGGCTTGAGCACTACGACAAGGAAGCCGAATACTGGGTGCCGAGCTGGGATGTGGATGGCGAGCTGACCGTCGATCCCCAGTCCGAGATCTCGCTGATCTACTATGCTCGCCGCGATGGCCTGGAAGACCGCGTGTTCCGCATCAAGACCGACCGCTCCAGTGCCAGCTCCTTGCCGGAGCCGCGTACCCAGCACATGTTGAGCAACCTGGAGGTACTGAATGCCTCGGCAGGTGATGCTGAAGTTCGCTACAGCTGGCTGACCAACAGTGTGCGCTACAACAGCGTGGACACCTATTTCGGCACCGCTTTTGTGACGCTGGTGCGTGGCGAAGACGGCTCGTTGAAGATCAAGCGCAAGAAGATCGTGCTGAAGAACGACTACATCCATCACGTAGTGGATATCTACCACCTCTGATCGACCCACACCTAATAACAAGTGTCCCTGGGGTATAGGTGATGGGTATCGCCGATACCCCTTCAAGGGGCCGAGGTAGCACGCAATGTATAAAGTAGCTCTGAATTTCGAAGATGGTGTGACTCGGTTCGTCACCACTCTGCCGATGGAGACGGTCGCCGATGCGGCCTATCGCTCCGGCCTGAATATCCCGCTGGATTGCCGTGACGGTGCCTGTGGCACCTGCAAGTGTCACTGCGAATCCGGCCAGTACGAGATGGATGGCTACATCGATGATGCCCTGTCAGATCACGAAGCCGAGCAGCAGTTCGTGCTGACCTGCTGCATGATTCCGGAATCTGACTGTGTCGTGACCGTACCGGCTTCTTCCGAAGTCTGCGTACGCAGCCAGCAGGCTGATGTTCATGCCAAACTGACCGATATCAACCTTCTGTCCGACTCCACCCTTTCCTTTACGGTCGCCAGCGACCAGGTGCGTGCCATGCACTTTCTGCCGGGGCAATACGTCAATGTGCAGGTGCCGGGTACCGACCAGTCCCGTGCCTATTCTTTCAGCTCCATGATCAATGAAGCCGATGAGTCGGTGTCCTTCCTGATCCGCGTGGTGCCGGAAGGTCTGATGAGTACTTTTATGGCCGGCAAGGCCCAGATCGGCGACGAGCTGGTACTTCGTGGCCCTTACGGCAGCTTCTATCTGCGCGATGTGAAGCGTCCCGTGCTGATGCTGGCCGGTGGCACCGGTCTGGCGCCGTTCATGGCGATGCTGGAGAAGATCCAGCAAGAGGGCAGCGAGTACCCGGTTCACCTGATCTACGGCGTTACAAATGATGTGGACCTGGTCGAGCTGGAGAAGCTGGATGCCTTTGCTGCCGCCATCGACAACTTCACCTTTACCGCCTGCGTGGCGTCAGAAGAGAGCAACTGGCCGCACAAGGGCTATGTGACCCACCATATCGAGCCGGGCCAGCTGAACGACGGTGATGTGGATATTTACCTCTGCGGCCCGCCGCCGATGGTTGAAGCGGTCAACGCCTTCATGCAGGAAAAGGGTATTCAACCCACCAGCTTCCATTATGAAAAGTTTGCCGCCAGCAAGTAAGGAGTGGGCATGAGACCTGATCGTTTTGACAACAAGGTGGTCATCGTGACCGGCGCGGCCCAGGGCATCGGGCGTGCGGTTGCGCTGCAGATGGCTGCCGAAAACGCCAGCCTGCTGCTGGTGGACCGTTCCGAAATCGTGCATGAAGTGGCCCAGGAAGCCGAAAGCGCCGGGGCGGTACAGGTCCGGGTGGTAACGGCGGATCTGGAGAAATATCCCGAATGTTGTCGCGTGGCCGATGCCTGCATCGACTACTTCGGGCGTATCGATATTCTGGTCAACAACGTGGGCGGCACCATCTGGGCCAAACCCTATGAGGCCTACGAAGAGGAGCAGATTGAAGCGGAAGTGCGTCGCTCCCTGTTCCCTACCCTCTGGTGCTGCCATGCGGTGCTCAAGCCGATGCAGGCACAGCAGAGTGGGGTGATCGTCAACGTCTCCTCCATTGCGACCCGTGGCCTGAACCGGGTGCCCTATGCCGCTGCCAAGGGCGGGGTCAATGCAATGACCGTCTGCATGGCATTTGAGAATGCGCAGCATGGCATTCGAGTCAACGCCGTGGCGCCGGGTGGCACCGATGTGGGCGAGCGCCGTATCCCCCGCAACACCGAAACCATGAATGACAGGGAAAAGGCCTGGTACCAGACGATCGTGGACCAGACCATCGATTCCACGTTCATGAAGCGCTACAGCACGCCGGACGAGCAGGCCAGTGCAATCCTGTTCCTGGCCTCGGACGAGGCCTCCTATATCACCGGAACGGTGCTGCCGGTTGGCGGAGGTGATCTGGGATAACACAAGCATTCGCAGCAAGCAGGGCTCAGCCCTGCTTTTTTGCGTTTGAGACATCCCGCCTTTGTAAAACCGTATTTGTAAAACAAGGGCCAGGTGTGCACCCCGTGCCACTGCGGCCTCTTTCTATGCTGAGGAAATGATCATGGCAACAAAAACAATAATCGTGCCTGAAGGAATGGAATTCATCCGCGACGAGATCGGCTATGCACCGGCGGTGCTGGTCGACAAGCGTCTCTACATCGCTGGCCAGATCGGGCGCAATGATCAGCGTGAGCTGGTTGCCGACAAGGAAGCCCAGTTCGTCCAGGTATTCGAAAACCTGAAGCGGATTCTGGAGGAGGCCGGAGGCTCTTTTGCCGACCTGGTCGAAGTGACCAGCTACCACACCGACATGCGTGACCTGCCGTTGTACATGGAGGTGCGCAACCGTTACATGAAGGGCTGTTATCCGGCCTGGACCGCTATCGGTGCGGCCTCTCTCTGCGGAGCGCCGGGCTATTTTCTTGAGGTGAAAGGGATCGCAGAACTGGAGTGAGGAGTGCAGCGCATGTTGAAGGATATATCGATCTCCACTGTTATCGCAGGCCTGATGGCGGTACTGGTGTCCTATTCAGGACCATTGGCAATCTTCTTCCAGGCGGCGCATAACGCGGGTATTTCCATGGAGATGATGACCTCTTGGGTCTGGGCGATCTCCATCGGTGCAGCGGTGACCGGTATCCTGCTCAGTGTCTGGTTCAGGATCCCGGTGATCACCGCCTGGTCGGCGCCGGGCACGGTGCTGCTGGTGACGCTGTTTCCCGAGCTGTCGATCAATGAAGCCGTGGCGGCCTACATCACGGCGGCGGTGATCATCTTCCTGGTCGGCATCACCGGGCTGTTCGACCGGGTGGTGCACCTGATTCCACGCGGTGTGGCGGCGGCGATGATGGCCGGGATCCTGTTCGATTTCGGTCTGGGCGCCTTCCGCTCACTGGAGGCTGTGCCGCTGGTGACCACGGTGATGATCCTCGGCTTCGTGCTGTTCAAGTACCTCAGTCGGGCCTATTTCCTGGTATTGATGGTGCTGCTGGGCGTAGTACTTTCGCTGACCCTGATGGATACCCATCTCGGCCAGCTGGAGTGGCAGCTGGCCTCGCCGGCATTGATTGTGCCGGAATGGAGCTGGAGCTCGACACTGGGGCTGGCGCTGCCACTGGTGATTGTCAGCCTGACCGGGCAGTTCCTGCCGGGCTTTGCCATTCTCAAGGCATCGGGCTACGCCTTCTCATCCCGGCCGATCATCAGCCTGCTATCGCTGGTTTCCATTCCTACCGCTTTTTTCGGCGGGATTACCACGGTGATCGCCGCGATCACCGCCTCCATCTGCACCAGCCCCGATGCCCATGAAGATCCGGGCAAGCGCTACATTGCCGGTGTCGCCAATGGGGTTTTCTATCTCATTGGTGGAATCTTTGCCGGCAGCATAGTGCTCTTCTTCACCAGCTTCCCCACCGAGATGATCGCCATCATCGCCGGGCTGGCGCTGCTCGGTGCGATCAGCAACAGCCTGAGCGCCGCGCTGGAAGACAAGGAGCACCTGGATGCGTCCCTGGTGACATTTATGGCGACAGCCTCGGGTGTGAGCATCTGGGGCATAGGATCTGCCTTCTGGGGTGTGGTGTTGGGGGCGGCCGTGTATGGATTGAATCAGGCGTTGAGGGGGCGTCGTGAAAGACGTCAGTCTATGCCGGAAACCTGTGCTGAAACTGAGGCATGACTACCATAAACGGGATTTCATGCCCCCGTTTTTGCCGCTTCTATCCCGTTTTTGCAACGCTATACTGGATTTCAACCTGGCTGGCAGCCCTCGCGGCAGGGACTGTTGCAGTGTGATCCAACAATAAAATGATCGGCCTGACATAGCTAGCGGCCGAAACTGATCAAGGTGAGCCATGAAAGAGTTCAAGCATTTTATCAACGGCGAGTACGTGGCCTCTGCCAGCGGCAAGACCTTCGAAAATCGTTGCCCGGTGGACAACAGCCTGATTGGCCCTGTTCATGAGGCCGGCGAAGCTGAAGTGGATGCGGCGGTTCGTGCGGCCAAGGCAGCGCTGAAAGGTCCTTGGGGCAAGCTGACCCAGGCCCAGCGTACCGAGATGTTGAACAAGGTTGCAGACCGCATCAACGAGCGCTTCGAAGAGTTCCTCGAAGCCGAGTGTCGTGACACCGGCAAGCCGCGCTCCATCGCCAGCCATATCGATATTCCCCGTGGTGCCGCCAATTTCAAGGCGTTTTCCGAAACCCTGGCCAACCACCCGACCGAAGGCTTCCGCATGGATACGCCGGATGGCAAGGGTGCGCTGAACGTGGGTCACCGTACACCCAAGGGCGTGATCGCCGTTATCTCCCCGTGGAACCTGCCGCTGCTGCTGATGACCTTCAAGGTCGGCCCGGCACTGGCCTGCGGCAACACCGTGGTGGTCAAGCCGTCCGAGGAAACTCCGGCGACTACGACGCTGCTGGGCGAAGTGATGAACGAATGTGGCGTGCCGGCTGGCGTGTTCAACGTGGTGCATGGCTTCGGCCCGAACTCTGCCGGTGAGTTCCTGACCACTCACCCGCTGGTGAATGCGATCACCTTTACCGGTGAAACCCGTACCGGTGAAGCGATCATGCGCGCCGCGTCCGTGGGGCTGCGCAACATCTCCATGGAGTGTGGCGGCAAGAACCCGGGCATCGTCTTTGCAGACTGCGATATCGAAAAGGCGGTTGAAGGCACCATGCGTTCCGCTTTCGTCAACTGTGGTCAGGTCTGCCTGGGTACCGAACGTGTTTACGTCGAGCGTCCGATCTTCGAGAAATTCCTGTCCCGCATGAAGGAAGAGGTGGCCAAGCTGAAGCTGGGTCGCCCGGAAGACAAGGAAGCCAACTTCGGCCCGCTGGTCAGCCTCGAGCATCGCGAGAAGGTCAAGTACTACTACGATCTGGCCCGTGAAGAGGGTGCGACCGTTGAGATCGGCGGCGGTATCCCGGATATGGGCGCCGAGCTGAATGACGGTGCCTGGATCGAACCGACTATCTGGACTGGCCTGTCCGATGATGCCCGCGTCATCCGCGAAGAGATCTTTGGTCCCTGCTGCCACATCCGTCCGTTCGATACCGAAGAGGAAGTGATCGAGCTGGCTAACGACACCGATTACGGCCTGGCGTGCGCCATCTGGACCGAAAACTCTGCCCGTGCCGTTCGTGTCGCCGAGCAGATGGAAGTAGGTCTGGCCTGGGTGAACTCCTGGTTCCTGCGTGACCTGCGTACTTCCTTCGGTGGTGCCAAGCAGTCCGGCATCGGTCGTGAAGGCGGCGTACACGGTCTCGAGTTCTACACCGAAACCAAGAATATCTGCATCAAGCTCTGAGGACAGACGATGGACAAGCAACTGATTCAACAATGCGGTGACGAACTCTACCAGGCGATGCTCGAACGCACGCCGGTGCGTCCGCTGACTGAGCGTTTCAGCGACATCACCATCGAAGATGCCTACAACATCTCCCTGCGCATGCTGGAGCGTCGCATCGAGTCTGGTGAAAAGATCATCGGCAAGAAAATCGGCCTGACCTCCAAGGCGGTGCAGAACATGCTCGGCGTGGGGCAGCCGGACTTCGGTTACCTGACCGACAAGATGGCGTTCAGCCAGGGCGAAGAGATGCCGATCTCCGAGCGCCTGATGCAGCCGAAGGCGGAAGGCGAGATCGCCTTCATCCTTAAAAAGGACCTGATGGGGCCTGGTATCACCGCTGCTGACGTTTTGGCTGCGACTGATTGCGTCCTGCCTTGCTTCGAAGTGGTCGATTCCCGCGTCGAAAACTGGCAGATCAAGATTCAGGACACCGTAGCAGACAACGCTTCCTGCGGTCTGTTCGTACTGGGCGACCGTGCCGTTGACCCGCGCAAGGTTGATCTGGCGACCTGCGGCATGGTGGTCGAGAAGAACGGTTCCATCATCAGCACCGGTGCTGGCGCTGCGGCCCTGGGCAGCCCGGTCAACTGCGTCACCTGGCTGGCCAACACCCTGGGCCAGTTCGGTATCCCGCTGAAGGCCGGCGAAGTGATTCTGTCCGGTTCACTGGTGCCGTTGGAACCTGTCCAGGCCGGTGACTTCATGAGCGTCAGTATCGGTGGCATCGGCAGCGCGTCTGTCCGTTTTGTCTGATCAGCCAGAGTTGATTACAGGATAAGAATAATGAGCAAAAAACTGAAAGCGGCCATTATCGGCCCGGGTAACATCGGCACTGACCTGCTGATGAAGATGAAGCGCTCCGAGTGGATCGAGCCGGTCTGGATGGTCGGTATCGACCCGACCTCCGAAGGCCTCAAGCGTGCCGAAGAGATGGGCATCAAGACCTGCGCTACCGGCGTGGACGGCCTGCTGCCGCACGTACTTGAAGACGATATCCGCGTTGCCTTCGACGCCACTTCCGCCTACGTCCATGCCGAGAACAGCCGGAAGCTGAACGAACTGGGCGTGATCATGGTCGACCTGACGCCGGCCGCCATCGGCCCCTACTGCGTACCGCCGGTGAACCTGGCTGACCATGCCAAGAACCTGGAAATGAACGTCAACATGGTCACCTGCGGTGGCCAGGCGACCATCCCGATGGTCGCGGCAGTCTCCCGCGTACAGCCGGTGGAGTACGGTGAAATCATCGCCACTGTTTCTTCGCGTTCAGTAGGTCCGGGCACACGCCAGAACATCGACGAATTCACCCGTACCACTGCCGGTGCCGTTGAGAAGGTGGGTGGTGCCAAAAAAGGCAAGGCGATCATTATCATCAACCCGGCTGAGCCGCCGCTGATCATGCGTGACACCATCCACTGCCTGACCGAAGGCGAGCCGGATCAGGCCGCCATCACCGAATCCGTGCAGGCCATGGTGAAGGAAGTGCAGAAATACGTACCGGGCTACCGCCTGGTGAACGGCCCGATCTTCGACGGCAACCGCGTCTCCTGCTTCATGGAAGTGGAAGGCCTGGGTGACTTCCTGCCCAAGTACGCCGGCAACCTGGACATCATGACCGCGGCCGGTCTGCGCACCGCCGAGATGTTCGCTGAAGAAGCGGCCAATGGCGCCATCACCCTGCCTGAGCGTGGCTAACGGAGGATTACGATATGAACCTGAACGGTAAAAAAGTCACGCTGCACGACATGAGCCTGCGTGACGGTATGCACGCCAAGCGTCACCAGATCAGCCTGGACGAGATGGTCAACATCGCCACCGGTCTTGATGAAGCGGGCATGCCGCTGATCGAAGTCACCCACGGTGACGGCCTTGGTGGTGCCTCCGTCAACTACGGTTTCCCGGCCCACAGCGATGAGGAATACCTCAACGCAGTCGTGCCGAAGATGAAGAACGCCAAGGTATCTGCACTGCTGTTGCCGGGTATCGGTACCGTCGATCACCTGAAAATGGCCAAGGACTGCGGCGTTTCCACCATCCGCGTAGCAACGCACTGCACCGAAGCGGATGTGTCTGAACAGCACATCGGCATGGCGGCCAAGATGGAAATGGACACCGTTGGCTTCCTGATGATGGCGCACATGGTCAGCCCGGAGAAGATCCTGGAGCAGGCCAAACTGATGGTCAGCTACGGCGCCAACTGCATCTACGCCACTGACTCTGCCGGTTACATGCTGCCGGATGAAGTCACTGCCAAGATCGGCCTGCTGCGCGCCGAACTGCCGAGCAGCGTCGAGGTCGGTTTCCATGGTCACCACAACATGGGTATGGCAATCGCCAACTCCCTGGCTGCGATTGAAGCCGGTGCGTCCCGTGTCGATGGTTCCGTCGCAGGCCTGGGGGCCGGTGCCGGCAACACCCCGCTGGAAGTATTCTGTGCCGTGCTGGACCGTATGGGTGTCGAGACCGGCATCGACCTGTACAAGATCATGGATGTGGCCGAAGACCGGGTGTTCCCGATCATGGACCAGCCGATCCGCGTTGACCGCGATGCGCTGACCCTGGGCTACGCCGGTGTCTACTCCTCCTTCCTGCTGTTTGCCCAGCGCGCGGAGAAGAAGTACGGCATCCAGGCCCGTGACATTCTGGTAGAGCTTGGTCGCCGCGGTACCGTCGGTGGTCAGGAAGACATGATTGAAGACCTGGCACTGACCATGGCGAAAGAAAAGGGGCTGATCTAATGGCTGAAGCATACGAGAACAAGCTGACACAATCCCAGATTGAAGAGCTGGCGATCCACTGCGAAAACGCCGAACTGGAAGCCTACGAGATCACCAAGATCACCGATGACTTCCCGCAGATGACCTACAAGGATGCCTTCGACATCCAGTGGGAGATCCGTCGCCGCAAGGAAGAGCGTGGTCACAAGATTGTCGGCATGAAAATGGGCCTGACCTCCTGGGCCAAGATGGCACAGATGGGTGTTGAGCAGCCGTGCTACGGCTTCCTGGCCGACTACTTCAGCGTGCCTGAAGGTGGCGAGATCAAGCATGATGAGCTGATCCACCCGAAGATCGAAGCCGAGCTGGCCTTCGTGCTGAAGGATGAACTCAAGGGACCGGGCGTACATATCGGTGATGTGCTGCGTGCCACTGACTTCGTGATGCCGGCGGTGGAAGTGATCGACTCCCGCTACAAGGACTTTAAATTCGACCTCAAGAGCGTCATCGCTGACAACTCTTCCTCCAGTCGCTTTGTTACCGGTGGCAACATGGCCGATATTGCCGATATTGACCTGAAAAACATCGGTGTGGTGATGGAGATCAACGGTGAAGTGGTACAGACCGGTGCCGGTGCGGCCGTACTGGGTCATCCGGCGGCATCTGTGGCCATGCTGGCCAATATGATGGGTGAGCGTGGCGAAAGCCTGCCGGCTGGCAGCTTCATCATGATCGGTGCCATCACGGCAGCAGTGCAGGTTAACAAGGGTGATGCCTTCACCGTACGTTACCAGGGCTTGGGCACCATCGGCGGCAAGTTCGTCTGAGGCTGGCTCAAGTAAGGAGAACAAGCATGCCAGTTGCACAGATCCACATCATGGAAGGGCGCAGTGACGAGCAGAAGGAGATGTTGATCGCGGAAGTGACCAGCGCCATTGCTCGCTCGCTCGACTCGCCCGAGGCCAATGTCCGCGTCATCATTACCGAGATGCCCAAGCAGCATTTTGGTATCGGCGGTCAGTCGGCCAAGACGCTGGGGCGTTAGCCCCGGCAGCCCTTGATGCAAGGGCAGCAGTAGCGTTTCAACTTTCGTTGTCAGTCTCCTTACCCCGCCATTTGGCGGGGTTTTTTTGTTTCTGGTGTCAAGGAGATGAAACGCTATTTTTGAGATACACCCACAAAGTGAACATAAACTTAACAAAATGTCAGTCAGTGTCAGGTTTAGTTATCACATTTGTGGTAAAAAAGGGACTCGGAAAATTCCGAAATACCAGGTCTGAAGTTTTGAGTTGTGGAATCAGGATGCATACAACACGCCTAAAACAAACCATACGGGATGCCCGTCAGCGCCTTGCAACGGCTGCGCTACTCACTGCTGCCATCTTGATGCCTCAGGCGGCGCAGGCAGAAACTTTCGGTGACTGGCGCGTGGACTGCCAGGGCGAGCAGTGCCAGGCCGTACAGCAGTTGTTTGTCGGCGAAGGCGAACAGCGGTCACGTGTACTCTCGGCATCGGTGCTCAAGATCAAGGAGCAGCGGGTGCTTCAGATGGTACTGCCGTTGGGGGTGGACCTGCGGCCGGGAGTTGTCATTCGCATCGATGAATCTGAAGAGCAGCATTTTGCCTACACCACTTGTGTGAAGGATGGCTGTGTGGTCCTGATTTCCCTGAATGACCGCCTCTATGCAGGCATGAAAGCGGGCAAGACCATGAAAGCAGGCTTCAGGCCTTTCAACTCAGAGCAGACGCTGGTGGTAGAGCTTTCACTGTCTGGGTTCACCAAAGCCAGTTCCAAAGTACGTTAATCAGGCCGGCAGGCGAACTAAGGGGTCTTTGTGAAAACAAGAATGGCAACAGGGTTTCCAGGCAAGAACAGATTCAAGCCGCTGGCATTGATGATCAGTGGAGTTTGCGTTTTGGGTCTGGCGAGTGGGCGTGACCTGCTTGCAGCCGAAGCTGTTTCTACAACCGAAACAGTGCAGGGTGATGTCCAGAATGAAGTGGCTACCGGCGAGCACCGTCTGCTCATTACCGCACAACCGGGTGAACTCCTGTCTACCCACCTGCAGGCCAACGGTCAGCGGTTGTTCGTGACCCTGTCGCCATCAGCGGATCTGGACCAGTGGCGCCGCAAGGCCGAGCAATTGTTGTCACAGCCGTCCATTTTCCATAAGGCTTATGTCCAGACGCTCGGCGAACGTAACCACCTGGTGGTCGAGTTCATGCGTCCTGTGGACCTGATTGACGAGACTGTTGCGCTGAATGGTGACAGTCGTCTGAGCTGGGAATTGCTGCTGCGTGAGCGGCCCGCTGATGCCTCCATCCGCCTGCTGAACCAGGTGAAGATCGAGAAGCGGGGCAACCTGTTTGATCTTTCCTTCGCCGGCCACGCGGAAATGGTGGTTGAAGTGTCCATGGCGGAGCAGGGCAAGCAGCTGATCGTTGAGCTGCCAGGAGTAGCCGCGAACTCGGTCGACTTGCCAGCCATGCCTGAGTTTCTGGGTGAGCCCCAGATCACTTCCCGCAGGGGCGGCGGTTCTGTCCTGACGTTTACGCCCGAGCTTCCGGTAGATCTGCTGGACGCCCAGGTGGGGTCTGACCCCGAAAACGAAGCCAGTTTCATTCACCTGCTGCTGGTGCCCGATGCACCGGTACAGGAAGATTATACGTCGCCGGCAGCCATTGAGATGGCTGCCCTGCGATCCGGTTTCGGTGTTGAGTTGAAAGGATCCGATGCGCTGCAGGCGCGTGGCTATTACTTGACGGCGCCAGGCCGTCTGATCGTCGACTTTCCGGGGGTCCCGGTCGAGGCTGTGGCCAGCCAGATCGGTGCATTCGAGGCTGATTCACGCTTCATTGAACGGGTTCGTTATGGTACTTCCGGACTGGGGTCGGCGCGTGTGGAGCTGACACTGGAGCCCTCCTATGCTGCCGGTCTGTCATCTCAAGTGACGCCTTTCATCGATCGTTATGCGGGCGCTTTGACGGTTGCGATGCCGCAGGCTGCCATTCAGCCCCAGGGCGGTTTTCCGGAGGACCTGAAAGGTATTGCCGGGTTTGAGATGGACACTCTGCGCCATGTACCCTCATTCGATTTTACGCGTCAGCCAATATTGAGTATCGGCTCGGTCACCCTGGACGATGCCCACTATGCGGCAGAGACACCGATTCTGCAGGGCGAACGATTCAAGTTGCTGGACCTGGTGGATCAGGCGCTGGAACAGGATCCCACCTATCAGGCGGCCAAGGCCGAGTTCAGGGCGCGTGGCGAAGTTTTGCCTCAGGCCAAGGCTGACTATCTGCCCCAGGTCAGCTTCAGCTATCAGTACTCCAGCAAGTACCAGACCGTACATGAATCGGGCTCCATCCCGACGGGTAACTATGATGTGCCGGGATACAACCTGTCGCTGAACCTGACTCAGCCGGTTTATCGTCGGGCCAGCCTGATTGCGATCGATCAGGCCGAAGTGGCGGTCGAGCAGGCCAAACTGGCACTGCTGGCGGCCGAACAGGACCTGATCATGCGTCTGACCACTGCCTATCTGGATGTGCTGGCGGCACGGGATGAGCGTGACCTGGCGCAGGCCGAGCACAACGCCATCGTGGCGCAGCTTGAGCAGGCCCAGATCCGTTTCAACAGCGGCTTGCTGAGCCGTGCCGACTACAACGAATCTCGCAGCCTTGAAGCCCTGACGCGCGCGCGTCTGATGAAGGCGGAGTTCAAGTACGACGATGCCCGTCTGAGCGTTAAGGAGATCGTGGGCCAGGAGGTTGAAAGCCTGCACGGCTTCAATGCCGACTTCCGTGCCGCACCGCCTTTCCCTGAGCGGGTTGACCGTTGGGTGGGAGCCGCGCTGGACCAGAACCTGTCGCTTCAGGCGCAGCGTCTGTCAACCACCATTGCGCAGAAAGAAATCAGTCGTCGCAGTGCCGAGCATCTGCCCACAGTGGACCTCTTTGTCACGGCTGGTCAGCAGGTCTCCGAAAGCACCCTCTTTGCTGACTCTCGCCAGGATGTCAGTGATTACGAAGTCGGCCTGCGCCTGAATGTGCCGATCTTCAGTGGTGGGCGCACCTCCTCGCTGGTGCGTGAAGCGACGGCTCGCCTGGACAAGACCCAGCAGGAGATGGAACGCGAATACCGCAAGACCGAACGTATCGTGCGCTCGGCCTACTCCAGTCTGGTATCCAGTACGGCCATGCTGGCGGCGCTGCGCGAAGGCGTGCTGGCGCAGGAAATTCGACTGGCGACACGCCTCAAGGGGTTCGAGTCCGGGGTGGAAACCTCCGTTTCCGTACTCGATGCCTATCAGAGCTATTACGCGGCACGGCGTGATTTCATGCAGTCCCGTTATGAATACCTGAAGAACCGACTCACGCTGAAGCAGGCGGTTGGCACCCTGGCCCGTAATGACGTGGCTGACCTGGACATGATGCTGGAACCGAAATAAGCGACTGACACATTCGCACGGAGAATACTATGGGTAGTGCACTCAAGGGCTTTAGGAAAGGACACCTGCGTACGCTGGCACTGAAACAGTGGCAGGGCATGATTCGCAAGTCCCTGGAAACTCAGGTTGTGGTGACTCAGCGCACCCCGACCAGTGTTATCGAGCCGATGGAGCCGCGCTACCTGTTGTCGGGCGACCTGATGGTGGTTCCGCCGACACCTGATCAGCAGCAGGAGTCCGTGATCGATCTGAGCCGGGAAGCCGAGCAGGCCCTGGCCTCCGCACCCAGCATGCAAAGTCCGGCGGAAGATCAGGCAGCGACCCGGTCGGTTGACCAGGTCATCTTTGTCGATTCAGGTGTCGAAAACTCCGAAATGCTGATCCAGCAGGCGCTGGCAGGTTCCTCAGTTGATACCAGTCGTTTCGAAGTGGTCTATCTGGATGCTCAGAGTGACGGCGTGGAGCAGGTTGCCCAGTGGCTGAGCCGCTATCAGGATCTGGATGCGGTTCACCTGATTTCACATGGCAGCGCAGGCCAGATCAGTTTAGGGGATTCAGTACTCGACCTGTCCTCACTTGAGCAGTACCGAGATGAGCTGAGCGCCTGGGGTAATGCCCTGTCAGAGCAGGGTGATATTCTGGTGTACGGCTGTTCCGTGGCGGGTGTTCCCGAGGGCGAACAGCTGGTGCAGGCGTTGGCGGATCTGACCGGCGCCGATGTGGCCGCCTCCGACGATGTGACAGGCTCCGAAGCTCTTGGCGGTGACTGGGATCTGGAGCAGCAGGCCGGCCTTATTGACGCCGCAATGCTGCTTAATGGAGGCAATTGGCAGGGTGTGCTGGCGGATTTCACGTCTGATGCCACTGACCAGGCATTCACCGGCACGGCAGCTGATGACCGCTTCGTGTTCGGCGATGATTGGGGGGTGGATACCGCGGCCAGTGCCGGGGGGCAGGATACCCTCGATTTCTCGGCGGTGACCCGGGACCTGGTGTTTACCGTGGATGGTGATACGGTCACCGTCAATTATGCTGATGGTTCGGAAACGGACAGCTTCACCTTCGATGCCACCGGAGGCAGCTACAGCATTATCGGTGGTCAGGGCAGTGACGAATACCGCCTGACGGATGGCGCCGGCCTGGTATCCGTGACGGATGCCGAGGGCCAGGACAAGGCCGTATTCCTCAATGCCGTTGCGCCGGTGACCCTTACCCGCAACGCCGATCGCACGACCAGTGTCAGCAACCAGGGCAGCTATGACCTGTCCGGGGTTGAAAGCCTGACCGGCCATATTTCACTGGGCAACAGCATGGTGGCCGAGCTGACCCAAAGCTTGGGCAGCTGGAGCGACCTGATCGATGATCTGCTCAACGACTCTGTACTGTCGGCCGAGTTGCCGCTGCTGGGCATGTCGGTGGTTGACCTGCTGGCCGAGGGCTTCAGCCAGGATCCGCTGTCGACCGCTGAAGGGGCGGCCACCAGCTTCCTCAATGATCTGCTGACCATCAGCAATGACACCCTGTCTGGGGTCACGGATCTGGGCGCCCTGGCCGATGCCGTGGCGCTGGAACTGAATGGCTTGGTATCCGGTGACCTGTTCAGTGTTGACGCCGGTCTCCATGACTGGTCAGAACTGCGCCTGGACCTCTCCTTTGATGCCGTACAAACACTGACTGCCACGCCGCAGCTGGATGAAAGCCTGAGCGCCGATCTGGCCCAGGCTGGCCTGGAGTTGACCGCCTTCTCCGATGTCGATGTGGAAGCCCGTATTGCCGGGGCTGTGTCGGTCGGTGTCGAGCTGGAAGACTTTACCACGCTGAGCCCGGCGGACGCCGCCGGCAGCGGTTTTATCCGCATGCAGCCCTTTACCCTGGGTGTAGAAGCCAGTGCCGACAGTCTGGATCTGAGCGTCGGCTTGAGTGATGCTGTTTTCGGTTCCGCTGCCACCGTCGGCGTGACAGAGGGCTCCCTGTTGCTGGAAGCCGAAGCCGGCTTTGTCATCAATCAATCCTCGCTGGACAGCGAGCAGCGTGCCGCTGTGGGCTCGACTCCGGTACTGGACAGCTGGGGCTCCGGCTCACTCAATGCCGAGTTGCCGCTGAGTGCAACCCTGGGCAGCTACGACCTGTCCTCGCTGGGTACGCCGCGACTGGTACTGGAAACGGACCAGCTGTTCGTCTATCAGCAGGACATCCTGCTGGTGAACATTCCCGATATCAGCTTCGATATCGAGCTCAGCCAGACGCTGGCCGATGATATCCTGGCAGCGCTGGATCGCCTCAAGGATAGCGGCGACTTCGTCCTGAACAACGATTTCTTCACCACCGAACTGCCTGGGCTGGGTGCGTCCCTTGCCGACCTGTTCTCCGTCGATGATGGCAGCACGAGTACACTGAACCGTATCTTCAACCTGAAGGCAGCGGCGCAGGCATACTTCGATACCACCACGCTGAACACGGGCAGCGAGACGGCCACCGTGGGCGGCCTGGTCGATGCCCTGAACCATTACCTGCTGTCTGCAGCAGCCATGCCTTTCGACCCGGCCCAGGCGGATTGGAGCGGAGCACTGCTGGCCTATACCGATTTCAGTGGTCTGGACCTGAGCGGTTTTGACTTCACCGGTGCCGACCTGCGTGGCGCCAACTTCGTCGGGGCTGATCTGAGTGGCGCCAATTTCGCCGGTGCCAACCTCGAAGGGGCGGTGTTCAGCGATGCCAACGGCAAGGCCGTGGCACGCGATGCCAATTTCAGCTCGGCCAGCCTGGTCGATGCGATCCTGTCAGGCCTGGACCTGAGAGGCGCGTTGTTTACCTCGGCCGATCTGTCGGGGGCTGATCTGGCGGCTGCGTCGCTGGTGGCGGCCAACTTTAGCCGTTCCCTGGTCAGCAGCACGACGCGGGTGCAGGGTGCAATTCTGTCCAGCACCCTCGCCGAACTTGAAGGTGCCGATGGCTATGCCGACGCCCTCAACCTGGCCGGTGCGGCGGTGGATCTTTCCGGTGCCGATCTGTCCGGATTTGACCTGTCGCAGCTGGACCTGACCGATGCCATCCTCACCGGTGCCAACCTGGCGGGCGCCAATCTGCAGGGGACTGACCTGCAGGGCGCCGAGCTGGCCAATGCGGTACTGGATCAGGCGTTCATTCAGGGTGCCCAGCTCGATGCAGCGCTGGGCGTGGCGGCGGATGCCCTGGTGTTTGCCGACAGCGTGGACACCTCGGATCTGACCACCAACGACCTGAGCAGCGCGGCACTGCTGCTGGCGGAAGGCGTCAGCCTGGCCGGTTATGACCTGTCCGGTGCCGACCTGAGCGGTCTCGATTTTACCGGTGTCGATCTCAGTGGCGCCTGCCTGGCTGGGGCCAACTTGAACGGGACGTCTTTGGCCGGAGCCACTCTCAGTGATACGACCGACTTCACAGGGGCTTCGCTGGCCGGTGTGGCGGATCTGCCGTCCGAGCTCAAGGGCATCTTCGCCCGTGCCTCACTGGCCGGCGTAGACCTGACCGATACGGTGCTGGATGGCCTGAACCTGGCCGGCGCCGATCTGACCGGTGCCGTGTTGACCGGTGCCAGCCTTGCAGGTGCAGACCTGCGTGCTGCCGTCATCAACGATGTTACCGCCGCCGGGGCCGATGCGGCCGCGATTCTCGATGCTGTGACATCGGCTCTGAGTGGTGCTCTTTACGACAGCCTGACAGCCATGAATGAAGCCTCTCGTGCCGCCTATGAAGCGGCCATGGCGCCGTTCGCACTGGACGAGGTCTTTACCGAAGGTGCTTCTGGCCCCCTGTTTGCCTTCCAGGGCGGCTTGAGTTTCTCGGCTGATGGTATGGGGCTGCTGTTCAACCTGCAGGTCAATATCGACAAGCAGGTGGCACAGGACTTCGCGCTGAATCACACAAACCTGCCGGTGGAAGCCGGTGAACTCGCGCCGGAGTTCGAGTTTGCCGCAACAGCCGTGGCACGCCTTGTTGCCGCATTGAACACGGATCTCGGTGTCGACATGACTGCCAATGGCGGCAGTTTCGACACTGAGTCATGGCTGCGTCTCAATCGCCTGGATGCGGGCGCGCGCCTGGCGCTGACCGGTCTGGATGCCAGCCTTTCGCTTGCCGGGCTGGCCGATATCAAGGTACATGAAGGGGTCATCGACCTGCGTGCGGCTGCTCAGGTGGCCTTGGCTGATCCGAATAATGACGATGGCCTGAACCGACTGACGGCCACTGAAATCACTAATGCCGGTGGCTTGGCCGGGCTGGCTGAGCTGACCGCGACTTCCAACCTGCGCGGCAGCCTGCTGCTGGATGCAGAGGGCGCGGGCTTTAATCTCAATGATTTTGGCTTGCCAACCCTGATCTTCAGGGCGCCTGAGCTGATCACGCAAAATGCGGATACCGGGGAGTGGGAGATAGCCACGCCCGAAATGTATCTGGACGTCCGCATTACCGACAACCTGAAACAGCAGATTCTCGACCTGTTGCAGACGGTTGATGAGTCCGGTAACTCCGCGTTGTCAGCCGATGCGTTGAACAGCAAGCTTCCGGGTCTGGACAAGAGCGTTAACGAACTGCTGGGCTTTGACAGCGACAGCAGTGATGCCACCAGCATCGAAGTATTCAAGCTCAAGCAGGCGGCTGAGGCCTATCTGAATGAAGCGCGCTTCACCCGAGAGATCAATCCCGAGTTTCCAACTCTGTCCGGGCTCGGCGAAGCCCTGCAGCAGCTGTTTGCCAAGGATTTCTCGATCCCCTTCGATGCCAGTCGTCAGGACTGGAGTGGATTCGATTTCGCCGGCTATGACTTCAGCGGCTTTGGCCGGGACGCCCTGCGTAACTTCGATTTCAGTGGTGCCAATCTGGCGGGCGCGAATTTCCGTGGCCTCGATCTGTCGGGCGTGGACTTCAGCGGTGCCAATCTGACCGGTGCGCTGTTTGACGGAGCCAGCCTGTTGCGCAAGGCGATCTTCGACGGCGCGACCCTGACCGGCATCGACTGGAGCGGCATCGACCTGCGCGGCGTCGACTTCTCCGGTGTGGATCTGAGCGGTACCGACTTCAGCGGCTTCGATCTGTCTCGCATCAACCTGCGTGGCGCCAACCTGAGTGGCGTGAACTTCAGCGGCGCCAACCTGCGCTGGGCGGATCTGGTGGGCTCCAACCTGTCCGGAGCCAACCTGTCGAACGCGTTGGCGCTGGATGTGAACTGGTCCAGCTGGTTCAGCAGCGACCTGCGTTTCGATCTCGACACCAACCTGACCGGCATGATCGTGGATGTTGATCTGCGCAGCCTGTTCGGCTCAAAGGCGTCCAGCGCCAGTCGTTTGAGCAGCGGTCTTGATCTGTCCGGCTGGAGTGTGAAGGACTGGAGCGGCTGGGACCTGTCCGGTCTCGACTTCTCCGGCGTCAATCTGAGCGGCTTCGATCTGTCCGGTGCCAACCTGCGGGGTGTGGTATTCGACGGCAGCAACCTGACGGGCGTTAACCTGTCCAAGGCGCTGGCGCTGGATGTGGACTGGAGCAATGTAACCGGCACGCTGGCCAATATCACCGGCATGCTGTCACGCATTTCGCTGGGTTCCCTGCCGAGCGCCACGACCGGAAGCGCAACCACCTGGGCCAGCGGCATCGACCTGAGCGGCTTCGACTTCTCCGGCTGGGACCTGAGTGGTCTGGATTTCAGCGGCATCAACCTGGGCAACCTGAAGCTGGGCTGGTCGACCCTGAGCAGCGTCAACTTCACCGGCGCGACCTTTGGCGCGGTGGACTGGACCGGTTCACGCTGGTCTGACGTGACGCTGCCGAGCGGCGTGCTGTCGGGTATTTTCCGCAATGTCGATTTCGGTAATTTCAATTTCAACAGCAATATTACCTGGTCGCTGAGCGGGGCCGATTTTGTCGGCATCGACCTGACCGGTGTCAGCGGTGGCAGCAGCTTCTTTGCCAACCTGAAGTCGGCCTGGGACAGTCTGCCGGATGCGCCCAAACTCAGCTTTGACTGGGCCGATTTCTCTGGTCTGGACTTGTCCGGCTGGTCAGGGGCCGAGAATGACACCTTCCAGTTCGGCAGCTTCAAGGGCGTGTCGTTCAGTAACATGACGCTGCCGACTCTGCTGACGGGCAATTGGGACTTCACCGGCCTGGACCTGTCGCTGGGTGACTGGTCCGGTTTCAGTATCGGGGATGGCAGCGGCAGTACGAAGCTGGATTTCGGTCTGTCGAATCTGTCCGGTGCCGATATCGCCGGCGCACTGAATCTGGTGGCATCGGCCGCCGGGGCTTTCTACAACGCGCTGACGGCTTTTGACGGTTTCAGCGCAAGTTTCCTGACCAGCCTGGGCATGAACGAGGTGGTGCTCGACGATGTGTTCGGCACACCGCTGTCAGGGCCGGCATTTGCCTTTACCCCGAGTTTTACACCCAATGGCACGGAGAGCGTCTCTTTGGGCTTCCGGATTCAGGTCAATCAGGACCTGATGTCGCGCCTGGAGTTTGCCATTGGCCTGGATGACCTGGGCATGGAAGCGCTGACGGCGCTCGGCAGCTTTGACGTGTCCGGTACTGCCATGGCTCGACTGGTTGTGGCACTTGATCTCGAAGCAATGGTCGAAGTGCCGCTGGTCAAGCAGGGAACGCTCGTGGGCGACCTGCCGGTTCCGGCTTTCAGCGATACCGAAGTGCTGGTGGGACTGAACCGCTTTGATGTCGGTGCGAGTGCAGGGCTTTACGGCTTTACCGCGACACTGGAGGTCGTCAATCTGGGGACCGTATCGGTTCTGGATGGTGAGTTGGCGTTGTCCGTAGCCGGGCGCGTTGGACTGGCTGACCCCAGTGGTGATGGCAAGCTGAGCCTGTCTGAAGTGTCGGCGCTCAAGGCGGCCGATCCGACCGGCTGGTACAAGAATGTCATTACGCTGACACCGGCGGCACGTTTCGATGCCGGTTTCCGGGTTGAGGTAGATCCCGGTATCACTATCGGTGGTTCCAGCTTCACCGACATGCTGGGCAATCTGATTGTCAACGTGAACTCCGATCAGTTGTTCATCACCGACGACAATGGCAATGCGCGTTTCAACTCGCCTGCTGTGACGCTGGATGTCGCTTTGACCACAACACACCGTGATCAGCTGTTGTCCGTCTTGCAGCAGTTCAAGTCGGTGGGCGACAGTGCACTTGACAGCGACTTCCTCAATACCGTGATCCCGGGGTTGAACAAGACCCTGTCTGAACTGTTCACCGTAAGCGGTGACCAGAGTGTGTTGTCGGCCTTGTTCAACCTGCAGACAGCGGCTGAACAGTACTTTCAGAGCAGTACGCTGGGCTTTGGCGGTACCACAGGAACCGGAACCGCCACCATCAGAGGCCTGGCGGCCGCACTGAATGAAGCGCTGGTGAAGGCCTCGGCAATGCCGTTCAGCCCGGAGCAATCGGACTGGTCCGGTGCCCAGCTGGCCTGGACCGACTTCAGCGGCATGGACCTGCGGGGCTTCAGTTTTGTTGGAGCGGACCTGCGTGGCGCCAACTTCACCGGTGCAGACCTGACCGGCGTTAACTTCGCCGGCGCCAACCTGACCGGAGCGACATTCGCCACCTATGGTGCCGATGGCAAGGTGACATCCGGTGCCGTATTGCGCGATGCCAACCTGAGGGGGGCAACACTGTCCGGCCTGCTGTTGGCCGGACTGGACCTGCGCGGTGCCGTCTTCGCCGATACCGATCTCAGTGGTGTTGACCTCAGTGCTGCCTCATTGGTTGCGGCCAACTTCAGTCGTGCCACTGTCAGCAATACCACGCGCGTGGCCGGAGCCCTGTTTACCGGAGAGCTGGCCAAGGAGCTGAAAGCGGCGGGGGATTACCTGGCGGCGGTCCGTCTGGACCCGACCAGCGGTTTGGCGGATCTGTCCGGTTATATGCTGGACGGCTTCGATCTGAGCGGACTCGACCTGTCGAAAGTCGACTTCACCAACGCCAGTCTGGCTGGCGCCAGTCTGCGTGAAGCTGTACTGGATGTGACCCGACTGGGGAACGCGACGCTGGACCAGGCTTTGATCTACAAGGCGCAGTTTGAGAACGCCGCGGCTGATGTGCAGGCGTTGTTGGATGACGCCATTGCTTTCGGGACGGAACTGTCCGGTCTGGACTTCTCCGATCCGGCATCGTTGCTGAATCAGCTGAAGAGCGTCGGTGCTTCAGCCGGCTCATTGGGGGCTGACCTGTCCGGATTTGATCTGTCCGGTTTTGACCTGTCCGGTATCGACTTCAGCAACCTGAACCTGGCCGGTGCTCGCCTGAACGGTACCGAGTTTGCCGGTGCCAATCTGGCGACCGCCATTCTGGATGACACGACCAGTTTCATTGCCGCCTCTCTGGCCGATGTGCAGGGGCTGCCGGATGTACTGAAAGGCAATTTTGAACGTGCGAATCTGGCAGGTGCCGACCTGACGGGCAAGGTGCTGGATAGCCTGAACCTGGCGGGTGCGGATCTGACCGGGGCCATTCTGACCGATGCGAGCCTGACCCTGGCCAACCTGCGCGGAGCCGTGCTGGCCGACATTGAAGCGGCAGGAGCCGATGCGGCGGCCCAGCTTGATGCGCTGACCAGCGCACTGAGCGGTGCCGTCTACGATGAACTGACACGGCTCAATGCGGCTTCCGCTGAAACGCTGAAAGCGGCCATGGCGCCGTTCGCGCTGGATGATGTATTCACCGAGGGTGCCGAAGGGCCGCTGTTCAGTTTCCTGGGCGGTCTGCAGATCAATGCTGATGGCATCACGCTGGGGCTGAACCTTCAGGTCAATATCGATACAGAAGTCAGCCGCGAGTTTATGCTCGATACGGCTGATTTGCCGGCTGAGGCACAGCAGCTGGCTCCCGAGTTCAACCTCTCGGCGATGGCCAGTGCACGTCTGGTCGCCGCGCTCAATGCTGACCTGGGCGTCGATATCGCCAGTGGCAGCGAAGGCACGTTCAGCCTCGACTCCGAGAGCTGGCTGCGCCTGAACCGCTTTGATGCGGGGGTGCGTCTGGCGGTCAGCGAGCTGGATGCCAGCCTCTCCGTAGCCGGACTGGCGAATGTGTCGGTCAGCGAAGGCGTGATCGACCTGCGTGCAGCAGCACAGCTGACGCTGACAGATCCAAATAATGATGACGGCTTGAACCGTATTACCAGCACCGAAAGAGGCAGCACCGCCTGGGCGGATCTGGTTGAACTGCAGACCACCTCAAACCTGCGGGGCAACTTGCTGCTCAACGCTGAAGGTGCCGGCTTCAACCTGAATGACTTTGGTTTGCCGACGCTGATTTTCCGTGCGCCTGAACTGATCTCGCAGAATGCCGAAACCGGCGACTGGGAGGTGGCGTCACCTGATCTGTTCCTGGATGTTCGTATCACCGAAACCCTCAGAGACAGCATTCTTGAGCTGCTGGGCAGCATCGACGACAGCGGCAATTCCGCGCTGGATAATGCGGTTCTGAACGGCAAGATTCCGGGGTTGGACAAGAGTGTCAACGAACTGCTGGGCTTTGACAGCGACAGCAGTGAGGCGGCCAGCATCGATGTGTTCAATCTGCGTGATGCCGCAGCGGTGTACCTGAATGACTTCAGCTATACCACTGAATTCCCGTCTCTGTCCGGGCTGGTCGAAGCGCTGAATCTGGCGCTCTCCCGTGATCTGACCATTCCGTTCACAACCAGTCAGACGGACTGGAGCGGCTATGACCTGTCCGGCTTTGATTTCAGCAAGCTGGGCATTGACGCCCTGCGTAACTTCGATTTCAGCGGTGCCAATCTGGCGGGCGCGAACTTCCGTGGCCTCGACCTGTCGGGCGTGGACTTCAGCGGTGCCAATCTGACCGGTGCGCTGTTTGACGGTGCCAGCCTGTTGCGCAAGGCGATCTTCGACGGTGCCATCCTGACCGGCATCGACTGGAGCAGCATCGACCTGCGCGGCGTCGACTTCTCCGGTGTGGACCTGAGCGGTACCGACTTCAGCGGCTTCGATCTGTCCCGCATCAACCTGCGTGGCGCCAACCTGAGTGGCGTGAACTTCAGCGGCGCCAACCTGCGCTGGGCGGATCTGGTGGGCTCCAACCTGTCCGGAGCCAACCTGTCGTACGCGCTGGCGCTGGATGTGAACTGGTCCAGCTGGTTCAGCAGCGACCTGCGTTTCGATATCGACACCAACCTGACCGGCATGATCGTGGATGTTGATCTGCGCAGCCTGTTCGGCTCAAAGGCGTCCAGCGCCAGTCGTTTGAGCAGCGGTCTGGATCTGTCCGGCTGGAGTGTGAAGGACTGGAGCGGCTGGGACCTGTCCGGTCTCGACTTCTCCGGCGTCAATCTGAGCGGCTTCGATCTATCCGGTGTCAACCTGCGGGGTGTGGTATTCGACGGCAGCAACCTGACGGGCGTTAACCTGTCCAAGGCGCTGGCGCTGGATGTGGACTGGAGCAATGTAACCGGCACGCTTGCCAATATCACCGGCATGCTGTCACGCATTTCGCTGGGTTCCTTGCCGAGCGCCACGACCGGAAGCGCAACCACCTGGGCCAGCGGCATCGACCTGAGCGGCTTCGACTTCTCCGGCTGGGACCTGAGTGGGCTGGATTTCAGCGGCATCAACCTTGGCAACCTGAAGCTGGGCTGGTCGACCCTGAGCAGCGTCAACTTCACCGGCGCGACCTTTGGCGCGGTGGACTGGACCGGTTCACGCTGGTCTGACGTGACGCTGCCGAGCGGCGTGCTGTCGGGTATTTTCCGCAATGTCGATTTCGGTAACTTCAGCTTCAACAGCAATATTACCTGGTCGCTGGGCGGGGCCGATTTTGTCGGCATCGACCTGACCGGTGTCAGCGGTATCGGTAATTTCCTCACCAATATCAGGAGTGCCTGGACCTCTGGTGGCAGCTCGACGCCGCTGGATTTTGGCTGGGTCGATTTCTCTGGCCTGGATCTGTCCGCACTGACCAGTCTGAGTGCCGACCTGTTCCAGTTCGGCAGCTTCCGAGGTGCTGATTTCAGTGGCATGAAACTGCCCAATATCGGCATGGACTGGAATTTCTCGGGTCTGGATCTGTCCCTGGGCAACTGGGATGGATTGACCATTGACGGTACTTACAAGCTCAATCTGGACGGTGCCCGCCTGTTGGGGGCGGCACTGGATATCGGCAGTTATATCGGATCTGCCGCCGGTGCCTTCTATGACGCGCTGACCAGCTTTGGCGCAGCAACTGCCGAGTTCATTACCAGCCTGAATATGGATCAGGCAGTCCTGGACAATGTGTTTGATGAGCCGTTGGATGGCCCGCGCATCGCCATCAGCCCGATGTTCGATACCAGCGGCAGCGAGGTGATTCTGGGCTTCAACCTGATCAGCAACATCGATCAGTTGTTCAACTTTGGTTTCGATTTTGCGCTGGGTGATGTGCTGACCCTTGGCGCTGACGGTCTGGGGCGCTTCGTACTGGCGCTGGATCTGGATGCCGGCATTGCTGTTGCCACCCGCACCGGTACGACACCGGTCGGTGATATCCCGCTGCCGAAGCCGGGTGACTCGGATATCTTCTTCAACCTGAATCGCTTCGACACCGGTGTGGCGCTGGATCTGTTCAATATTGAGGCGATCCTCAGCGCGGCTGACTTTGCCAATGCCGGTATTACCGAAGGCGAGTTCAGCGTTCGTGTAGCCGCCAGTATTACCGCGGAAGACCCTGATAACAGCGATGGCAAGGGGCGCATTACCCTCAGCGATCTGAGTGCTGCCGGGTTCGACGGGGTTTTCGATCTGACCCCGGCCATGTCTTTGGCGGGTCGTTTTGTGCTGGGCGGGAATCTGGGTGGTTTCAATGTGAGTGATTGGGGCAACCCGGTCCTGACCATCACGTCCAACATCGTCAACGGCACCTTTGCGCCGGACTACTTCTTCGATGTCAGCATCGACTCGGCCACGGTCAAGGCCAACCTGGAAGACCTCTTTGCCAAGGTGGCCTCCGTTGGTGGCGCGCTCGACGGTTCCAGCTTCCTGGATTCTATCCTGCCGTTCCTGGACAAGAGCCTGGGCGACATGCTCCAGAGCGAAGATGGCCGTACCCTCGGTGATGTGCTGTCCTTCCAGCGGGTCAGCGTCGACGCCAGCGGCAATGAAACCCGCACCACGGTACTTGAGGACTATTACGCCAGCGCGGGCGATCATACCTACAGCGGCTTGATCACTTGGCTGCGTGACTTCCTTGGTGCGACCGGGGTCTACTCTGATCTGGAAGCACTGCTGCCCAGCCAGTACGGCGAGTCCGAGCAGGGGCCGTTTACCATCGGTGGTGGTTTGTTCATTAATGATCAGAACGAAATTCAGCACCTGAACATTGATGCCACTGGCGGCAGCTATACTCTGAGCTTCTCTCAGGGTGGGGTTGACTACACCACTGCCAGCATCGCACATGATGCGACAGCGACCGATGTTCAGACGGCGTTGCGGGCAGCCTTGGGAGCACTCTTTACCGACGTAACAAACCTGACAGTCACCGATGATAACGGCATTCTGGCGATCGCCTTCGCCGGCCAGTGGGCCGCTACCAACGTATCCCAGTTGCGCACCGACAGCACCAACCTGACCGGCGGTCAGGCCCGCGTCACCACTGCTCAGCAGGGTGGGGGGCGTGGCCTGTCGCTGGATCTGGGACTGAATCTGGGCAAGATGCTGTCCCTGCCGTTCAATCTTGGAACAGGGCTCGACGAACTGGGTTTTGCGCTCAAGGGTGACGGAACTATTGATCTGGATGCGCTGGTTAATCTGGATCTGTCGTTCGGTCTTGCCTTTGATAGCCTGTCGGATCTGACGGCCGGCAGCAGCTATTTCTTCCAGGCCCGCGATATTTCCGCGCAGGTGATCGCGGGTACCGACAGTTTCAATGCCGGTGTTTCCCTCGGCGTACTGGATGCCGAAATCGATAACGGCAGCGTTCACTTCGTGGCGGATGCTGGTGTTAACCTCAAGGACAGCGTCAATGCCGATGCGGTTGGTCAGAAGGTCACGCTGAGCGACGTCTCAAATGCGGCCAACTTCTCCGATCTGATCGATGCAGAGGCAACCATCTGGGCGGAAGCGGACTTCCCGCTCAAGGCCAACCTGTTCGGTGGCGACCTGACCAAGCTGACCGGCGGTGAGAATCCGAGCATTGAGGTCTACTGGGGCAGTGAAGCCCTGCCGATCGACATGAACCTGATTGCGGACACCGACCCGGTGATCGTGAAGAAGAACCTGACCAATCTGGCCAGCCTGTCCAATATGACGCCGGCCATGATGGTGCAGATGCTGGTCAATATCGGTGACTTCCTGAATCAGTTCCGCGACTCCGAAGTGTTCCAGATCCCGATTCCGTTTACCGGGACCGATCTGGGTGATGCGTTTGACTTCGCCTACGGCTGGACTCAGGTGCTGAACGAGAAACTGCAGGGTGTACTGAGTTTTGACCTGACCAGTGAGGAGATCGTTTCTCCGCGCCTGAGCGATGATCTGGCCTTTGACCTGGTGCTGCAGCGCCCGGGCGACCTGGTGCCCAGCCTGTATACCGTCACCCTGTTGCAGTCGGATACCGCCGGCTTCACCCATATCAACGAGCTGGCGGATTACATCAGTGGCCGCATTTCCGAAGCGACCAATGGCGCCCTGCAGCTGCAGGACAGCCTGCCGCAGTGGGTCAGTGACACCACAACGACGGATACCACCAATACCGATACCGGCAGCACCAGCAGCGCCGCGGTAACCGGAACCGCCGCCAATGTCAGCGAAGAGCAGGCCGGCGGCGAAGCGGTCAACGCTGAACTGCGTTTCGAACTGGGTACCGCAACCGGCACCCTGTCGCTGTCCTACAAGGGCGGGGCGACCCAGAACCTGGCGATCACCGCCGACATGAGCGATATCGAAATTGCTGATGCGCTGGCTCAGACCTTCGCCACCGCAACCGGCACTGTCGCGGAAAATATCCAGATCACGGGCAGTCGTGGTGAAGGCTTCCGCATCGAATTTGCCGGGGCTGTGTCCGGCCGTGCCTATACCTCGGAAGACTTCAGCTACAGCATGAACGTGCCGTCGACAGCGACATCGTCGGTAACGGAAACCGAACTCAGTACTACCGGTGGCAGTGAGGTCAAGGTGCTGGCCTTCAGTGGCTATGCTGCTGGCACTTTCGAACTGCAGCTGATGGGGCAGACTACGGACCCGATTCGCTACATTGCGGATCCGACCGGTTCGCTGCAGGCCAAGATGATTCGTCAGGCGCTGGAAAAAATTGCCGGCGTCGGCAACGTGAAAGTGACCTTCCCGCAGAAAGATCCGCTGGATCCGACCGGCAAGAAGGCGAACTACGGCTCAGCGCCCAAATTCCTGATTGAGTTCCAGGGTGACCTGGCCAATCAGGATATCCCGGACATGACGGTGTACTACGGTAACCTGAAGAACAGCACCTATGTGCCGGCAGGGGAAACTCGTGGTGTGACGCTGTTTGAACTGACTCCGGGGCAGAATGCCTCCGGTGAGGTGCAGACGCTGAGCGTCAATGCCGATCCGTCCAACCCGGCGAGCTTCGATCTGAGCTGGAGTTACGGCGGCAAGACCTGGATCACACCGGGTAGCCTGTCCAGTGACATGTCGGCGTCGGCACTGCGCGCCGCGTTGCTGAACGCCACCTCCGGTGCCGATCGTCTGGGCGATATCGACGGGCTCGACATCAACGTCAGGCAGGTGGGCACCGGCAGCTGGGAAGTCAGCTTTGGCGGCATCCTGGCGGGCCAGGATGTGGCCGAACTGTCGGTGACCAACCTGTCCAATGCCACTACCCCTGATGTGTCGCTGGGCACCATCCGCGAAGCCTACCTGCGCAATGAGGTGCAGGAGATTCTGCTGGGGGCTTCGGTGGGCGATTACCGCGTTCAGCTCGGTGCCGATGGCACCCTGTCGGACCGCTTTGCTGCCACCGCCTCGGCGGCCGAACTCCAGGCTGTTCTGGAAGCCCTGCCCGAGATCGGTGTGGGCAATGTCAAGGTTACCGGTGAGCCTCAGCGCTGGAGCATCGAGTTTACCGGGCGCCTGGCGGGCCAGGATCTGGCCGAACTGCAGCTGAGTCCGCTGCAGTCGATTGCGCTGGAGCCGGTCATTGCCGCCGCCGGTGAAACTGTCAGCCAGCTGGTTGAGATCAAGTTTGCCAATGACAGCGCTTACGCCGTCAGCGTCGATATTGCCAACATGACGGTTGCCGAGGCCCAGCAGGCGCTGCTGGCCGCGCTGGAGCAGCTTGATGGCGTCGGTGCCGGCAATGTCAGTCTGGTGGCGGCGGATACGCCGGAAGGCGAAAGCCAGCTTTGGGATGTGCTCTTTACCGGTGAGCTGGCCGGCAAGACCATTCATGCACTCAACCTGAATGTAACGCTGAACCTGACCACTGGTGGGGTAACCACGACCACCACCAGCCAGATCGAAGGGCAGGAGATTCGTGCCAGTCTGATCCAGGTGGGGACATCCGAGCTGCGTCCGATGTCCGGCGGTCTGACTTGGGGCAAGCTCAACATCCGTCCGGTCAACGTCGACGACTTCACCTATGTAGCGATCATTCCGAGTACCGGCGTGCTGACCGAGTCCATACAGGTCGGCAGCGAGGCGACCGGACTGAATGCTGTTCAGCGCCTCACGGTCAATGATGCCGTCTCCGGCAGCTATACCCTGACACTGGCGTTTGACAGCGGCGACAGCTACACCACGGCGGCAATCGCGGCGAATGCCGATGCGGCCACGATCCAGGAGGCGATCAATACGGCCCTGGATACAGCCGGCAGCGTGACGGTCGCGCTGGAAAGCGACCAGCAGAACAATGTTTTCGAAATTACCTTCAGCGGTGCCCTTGCGAAGACCGCTATCCCGCTGCTGACCGCTGACTTCGGTGGCCTGCGCGCCTATGCTGGTGCCGAGGCGGTGAGCTACACCCTGCAGGAAGGTCGTGCGGAAAGTGATGAAACCGTCGGGCGGGATGAAGTTCAGCGACTGACCTTCAACAATGTCAGTGGTGGTCTCTACTCGCTGGTGATGCAGCTGGATGGCAGCTACTACAACCTGCAGGAGCCGCTGGAAGTGCTGCCGGATGAGGCGGCACTGGATACCTGGCTGACCGGTCTGGGTGTCGATATCACCGGCCTCAGCCTGCACGAAAAACGGGCGCTGGAACTGGAGCAGGCCTTGAATCTGGCCTTCAGTACCGGCGACCGCGCCATCGCCGGCGCCGAGGTCAGCGTTGTCGCTGTGCCGGGCGAAACCGCCAGTGCGTTCAGCTATGACATCCAGTTCTCCGGAGCCCTGGGCGAGCGCAACCTGCCGACCCTGCTGGTGTTCCATCGCCTGCAGGCGGTCGATACGACCACCGATTACGGCAACGGCAGTGATGCGCTGGGCTTTGGCCTCGGCGGCCGTGAAGCCGAAACCGAAATCGGGCCCAAGTTCAACACCCTGGAAGATTTCGCCTCGGTACTGGCCGATGCGATCAACGAACTGCTGCCCAGTGGCGAGACCTTCAACATCGCGGCGCGCTTCGACCCGGTGGCGATGGACTTCATGTTCGATGTCAGCCTGTCACCGTCGCTGCCGGCTCTGGAACTGCCGATCGGCCTGGATATCGATGACCTGGATCCGCTGGCCTCGCTGGATCTGTCCGGCCTGCTGGCGATCAATGGCGGGGTCGACCTGACCACTACCATTGGCCTGGATTTCAACCGTCCGGAAAACTTCCAGATCAACAGCGGCGTGCTGATGTCCGGTGAGGTGCTGGGTAACAAGGCTGGCGGCGTCGATACCGCGTTCGGCCAGTTCCTGCAGGATCCGGCCAAGCCTTACGACCCCAATACCGAAATTCAGACCGGTACGGATCCGGATACCGGCGATCCCATCATGGAGGCCAACCCGGACTACAATCCGACCGTCGACGCCAGCTTCACGGTCACCTTCGATGGCGACAGCTATACCGTCACCGTCAGTGCCGCATCACAGAACGACAACACCAGCCTGAACGATTTGCTGGCCGATATCCGTACCGCGCTGAGCGGCGTGAGCGTGCATGCCAACTCGGCGCTGAGCCGTCTCGGCTACCAGAACCTGGGTCAGGCGGTGGATGTGGCACTTGGCCAGGATGACAGCAACAACGACCAGCTGGCCTTCACCCTCTACGGCAAGACCATCACTGAAGCCGGTGTGTCCGCCAGCGGCGAGTTCGCGTCGCGGTTGGGCATCGGCTCGCTGACCACGCCGATCGAAATGTCGCCTCTGAGCCTGCCGAACTCGCTGACGCTGAGTAATGGCAGTGCCTTTGATCTGATCATTGACGGTGCGGATGACCTGGCCAGCGGTGGTACCACTGCCGCAACCAGGGATAACCGCATCACGGTCGGTATCGCGGCCGGTACCTACAGCCCGCAGGCGCTGAAGGATGCGCTCAATGCGGCGCTGGCCGATATTTCCGGCACCGCACTGGGACCGCTGCAGGGCAAGGTCAGTCATCTGGGCGAGGCGCTGAGCTTTGATCTCGGCACCGCCGCCGATGGCAAGCCCGTACTGATCCTCAATACGCTGGGTCAGCATGTCGCCTCGCTGAAGTTTGCCGCCCAGGATCACGACCCGCTGGTGCGCCATTTCGGTTTTGTGGCGGATGAGCTGAACAAGGCGGGTGGCGTTTCCGTCTATCTCGAAGACGCCCTGATTGGCGCGCGCCTGATAGCGGGCGTCGAACAGTTCGAGGGCAGTGCCTCCATCGGTTTCGTCGACCTGTCGATGGATAACATGCTGGCCCAGATCGATGCCGGCGTAAATGTACGCCTGCTGGACGGGCCGGATGGCAATCCGGGTGGCCGGGTGTATCTGGATGAACTGATCGATGCCGCTACGCTGAAGGACAGCTTGCTGGGCATGCGTGGTAACCTTGCCCTGACAGCTGGCGGCAGCAGTACCCTGATTGCGGCGCCCGATGGCGATGCAACGGGGGTGTTGTCCGAGGATGTGGGCCTGACCATCACCCTCGACAGCGACAGTCTCAATGAAGGTCGTCCCATCAAGCTGGATGTGAAGCTGCTGGCGTCGTCCACGCTGACCAACACCGATGTGGCCGATCTGGCGGCCGATCTGAATGCGGCCATCGATACGGCTATCGACCAGTGGAACAGCGAGAACAGCGGCAAATTGACCAGTGCGCAGCTGGCCGACCTCAAGTCTCATACCTGGGTTCAGTCGGATGATCTGCTGCTCTACAACGTCACGACTAAAACCACGGAAACCATTGCCGCCGGTGCGCTTCAGTTCCTGGCGCCGGCCGTGGCCAGCGTGCGCGTTGAAGGCCGTCGCCTGCTCGGCGAATACCTGAGTCCGGTAACCTTCAGCGACAGCGACTACACCATCGGCAGCCAGCCGATGGCCAACCTGATTATCGACGGCATCAACCTGGATGCCGGTGGCCTGAGCCTGCTGCCGCCGGATGTGGATCCGCGGATCGAGATCAGCGTACCGATCATTGACGTATGGAAGGGCGCCGTCTCGCTGGCCGAGGCGGTCGATGTCCGTGTCATCGGGGCCGATGCGCTGACCGGCTTCGGCGATCTGTCCTGGGTACAGGTCATCGAAGGTCTGCGCATGGCCTCCAACCTGCTGAGCCAGTTCGAGACGTTCAGCTTCCTGGATCAGGATATCCCGGTCATCGACCTCAGCGTCAATGACATGTTCGACATTGCCGTCGAGCTGGCTAGAGCGGTCGAAGAGGTGGGCAACAACCCGGCCACCGGGGTGGGGCAGTTGCAGGAAGTGCTGGCCGACAGCTTTGGTCTGCCGATCTATGATCCGGCACGCCCCGATGTGTTCGGGGTCAGCCTCGACTACGATGCGGCGTCCAATGCGGTAATGCTGAACATTCCGTACGAGATCGATCTGCTCGACAAGAGCTACCCGATCTCGCTGGACCTGGCGACCCTGGGTGAGCTGATCGGGGGCTCGACGCTGGAAGATCTGATGGGTTCCGTTGGCAGCATCGTCGATGTGGGCGGCAGCGCGCTGGTCAACCTGCAGTCCACCGCGATGCTCAATATCGCTCTGGGTCTGGATCTCGCATCCGGCGCCATGTTCGTCTACGACTACTTTGATGGTGGCACCGCCGATAATCTGGATGACGATACCGGCACCTTTGCCCGCCTGGGCATGGTGGTCAATGGTACCAACCTGGCCTTTAACGCCTCCCTGGGGCTGTTCTCGCTCGACGTGAAAGACGGTACGGCTGATATCGTCGGCCAGGCCGGACTCTATCTCGGCGATGATCCCGATGGCGCGGCCGGGCAGGGCGATGGTCGTCACTATCTGGGTTCTGCCATCTCTGTGCAGACCCTGCAGGACGGTGAAAGCGTTGCCCTGATCTGGGATGAAACCACAGTGCCGGCCGGCTTCACCATCAGTGGCCAGGGCACCACGGCAGATGCCTGGACCCTCACCGCCGACAATGACGAAGCCTTCCGACTTCACTTCACCGTGGCCGGGGTGGATTACTATACCCAGTCGCTGGCGCGAGGCTATGATGCCGCGACCGTTGAAGCGTACGTGGAAGAAGCGCTGCTGCACGGTTCTGCCGCCCTCAAGGGGGCTGTCAGCATCGAGCAGATCGATGCCGATGATCCCTCTGCAGGCTGGAAAATCGTCGTCAGCGGCGCCGGCTTCGACGGCAAGACGCTGGCGCTGGATGTACAGCAGCTGCGCGCCGAGGCCGATGGCGGCCCGCTGGGCGAACTGAACGAGATCCAGTGGGTCAGCATTCCCTCTGGTTCCGGTGGCTCCTTTACGCTGACCGCCGATATCGATGGCCAGCGCTATACCACGGCCAATATCGCCTGGAATGCGGATGCCGCGACGGTGGCCGCTGCCCTGCGTGCCGCCCTGACCAGCGGTGCCCATGCGATTGCCGATGCGGATGTCAGCGTTAGCCTGCATAACGATGCCAAGCCTCAGGATGGCTGGCATATCGAGTTTACCGGCAGCCTGGCCGGTCGCGGCATCGCACTGCTGGAAGCCGATGACAGCACTCTGACCCATGAAGGCGCCGTGGTTGCGGTGCCCGTGGTGGTCAGTAATTCCACGGGTGTAGTGAACCAGTCTCGCGTGATGCTGGTCGCCGCCACCGGTGGCACCTTCGATCTCAGCTTCAGTTATGGCTCGACCACCAAGAGCCTGACCAACCTGGCCTGGGATATTACCGCCGAAGAGCTGCAAACGGCGCTGAATACGGCCATGGGTGGCGGTTATAGCGATATTCTGGTGGCGGAAGATGCCGATAATGGCGGTTTCCTGATCAGCTTCGATGGCAATACCCTGACCGGCAAGGGCGTCACGGTCACGGTGGATGGCACCAATCTGGTGGCTTCTCCGTTTGGGGCGCTGTACCGTGATCTGAGCGTCGACTTCGACGGTACGGCCAACGTACTGCTACCGGGCTATGTGACCCTGCCGAATGAAATATTCTCGTTGGGACGCGAGCTGGGACTGCTCGATTCCAGCCTCAGAAACCCGATCTACATCGGCGATCTCGAGTTGCAGGTCAACAGCCTGAACGATCTGATGACCGGTCTGATGGACGGTGACACGGTCAGCTCCATCCTGATCAGCGAGGCCGGTGTCTACGATGACGCCTATACGATCAACTACCGTCTGCCCGACCTGGGCGGCATGTTTGACCTGTTCAAACTGAACAACCCGTTGATCCGCCTGATTCGTGACCCGTCCGTGATCGTCGATGGTATCGACTATGCGCTCAAGGGAATTCAGCAGTCGCTGGATGCCATTGCCTCCCTGCCGTTGCCGCTGATCGGTGACCAGTTGGCCAAGGGTGCCCAGTTCATCGCTGATTTCCGTGGCAGCGTGATCACCGAGATTCAGAACTTCATCGACAGCGCGCTGGAAGAATACGGTGGCATGGAAAATGCCCTGCGCATGACGCTGTACGGTGTCTTTACCAACGACAGCAACAACGACGGCATCATCAACCCGCTGAGCATGGATCAGTGGATCGAGGCCGAAATCGATGAGGTGGCGATTGCCGATCGTGGCGGTGACAACCCCTTCCTGAACTATCTGAAGGACTACAACGGCGACGGCGTGATTACGGCCGACGATATTGTGGTCGAGTACCTGGCGTTCGGCTCGCTGTCACCGGCCGGCGTGGCCGCCGGTACCCGTTTGGGCTATACCCTGGCGGGCCGTACCTCCGATGAGCGTGGCGAGTATGTTGGCGGTGATATCGTCGCTGTGGATGGTTATGACCCGCTGGGTGAAGCCGGAGCCTTGCAGTTCCGTATGAATCTGGGCCAGAGCCTGCTGTCTCGTGAAGTCGATCTGTCCTTCGATATCGGCCTGCCGGGCCTGAACCTGGATGTGGATGGCGGCATTGGCCTGAATCTGGGCTGGGACTTCTTCTTCGGTTTCGGTGTGAACGTTCAGGAAGGTCTCTACCTGGTGTCCGAAATGCCGGGCAATGCCGGTCTGGATGATGCGGCCCTGACCCAGAGCGTTTACGACCTGATTACCCAGAACAAGACCCTGCCGTCCGACAGTCTCAAGGAAACCACTCAGGTGAGTCTGGCCAAGCCGGACAGCTCTGCCGGCCTCTTTGATCTGACCTTTGCTGCCGGGGGCAGCAACTGGACGGTGTCGGGGCTGGACAGCAGTACCCTGACGGCGTCCATTCTGCAGCAGGAACTCAATGCCGCGGTTGCATCGGGCTATACCGGTATTACCGTGACTGAAAGCAGCGGCAAGTGGGTCATCGATTTTGGTGGCAGCTCGCTTGCCGGCAAGACCGTGACCCTGACCAACACCGCAGGCCTGGCGGTTACTACGCTGAGCACGCCGACCGATCCGAACACGGTCGCCTCCGAAATCTTCGTGACCCGTCCGGTATCCTCTCAGGGCACCTTCGATCTGAGCTTCTCGGCAGGTGGCAACAGCTGGGATCTGACCGATGTCAGCAACAGCACCACGGCCTCTCAGCTGCAGACGCTGCTGAACAAGGCGGTGGCGGCTGACTACACCGGCATCACCGTGACTGAACAGGGTGACAGCTGGCTGATCAGCTTTGCCGGCACCTCACTGCTGGGACAGGACGTGACGCTGAGCGGCAGCTTTGAAGCCGTTCAGGACCCTGACCTGAACCCGCTGATCGACAACCCCTGGGAGCTGCCGAGTGACAACCCGGCGGTGAACGAACTGAGCATCGTGTTCGATGCCTATCTGGCGGGTAATCCGGCTTCCGTTTCGGCCAATATCTTCTTTGTTGCCGGTACGCTGACCGATTATTTCGCCAATGATGTGCTCGTTGACCAGAACGGCAACGATGTCAGCAACTACTCGCCGTTCGGTGACGCAGTCGGTGCGCGCACCTTCTTCCACGGCGAGTTTGCCATCAACATGACCGATCGCAACTCAGATGGTCGCCTGACCTATGCCGAGATGACTACCGGCAAGTTCAGCGACAACTTCCGCAAGCAGTTCACCGGTGCGGCCCAGGCCAACTTCCATATGGAACTGTCCATCGCCGATACGCCGTTGCCGCGCATCATCGGTGACTTCCACATGACCTGGGCGCTGAATACCGCGTCCATTCCGGTCGGCTATGGCGACATGTTCTCCACCCAGCCGCAGGTCTGGATCACCGATCTGGCGATTGACGTGGGCAGCCTGTTCTCTGACTTCCTCAAGCCGATCGTGGCGGAAGTGCAGAAAGTCACCCAGCCGCTGCAGCCGGTGATCGACGGTCTGACCATGCCGATTCCGGGGCTGTCCGAGCTGGCCGGTCGTGACTATTCCGTGCTCGATCTGGCAGAACAGCTGGGCAAGGGCGACAAGCGCATCCAGTTCATCAAGTCGTTTGTCTACATGCTGGATCTGTTCAATGCGATCCCGACCGACGCCGATGGCCTGATCATCCCGGTCGGACGGGTGTTCACCTTCGGGGGCAACCTGCAGGACAGCAGCAGTCGCAAGAGCTCGTCCCTGGGTGGCAATGTCAACTCCACCAACAGCGCGATGAGCCAGAGCACCTCGGGCTCAACTTCCGGCACCCAGTCCTTCATGGACAAGCTGAAGAACCCGAACAACGCGTTCAAGATCCCGATCCTGACCGACCTGTCGCTGGTGCTGGACCTGATCATGGGCAAACCGGTGGATCTGGTGACGTTCACTCCGCCGAACCTGGGCGTGGACGTCCAGATTGATGCGGGCTCTTACGTCTATCCGGGCGTCAAGGCCGGTATCCGCGGGGGGGTTGAGATCGATGTGGCACTGACGCTGGGCTTCGATACCTTCGGCATCATCAAGTTCTTCGACAGTGAGAACCCGCTGCATATTCTGGAAGGTTTCTACGTCAGCGATAACGTGGTCAACGGTATCGATAACCCGGAAATCGTGCTGAATGCATTCCTGGAGGTCTATGCCGAGCTGAACATCGGTCTGGCGCGCGCCGGTGCCGCCGGTGGTATCAAGCTGACCGGTGAGCTGGACTTCTGGGACGAGAACGGCCCCGGCGCCAACGACGGCAAGTTCCGTGCGCTGGAGATCTACAACCAGCTGCTGTGTGAGCCGTTCAACCCGCTCAACCTGGTCGAAGCCAACCTCAAGGCCAGTGCCTATGGCCGTGTTTATGTTGATATCAACACATTGCTGGCGGGCTGGAAAAGCGTTTACAAGCAGACACTGTTTGATATCGAGCTGTTCGAGATTGTTTGGAAGCCCAAGCCCTGCATGCCGATTCTGGCCTCCGATGACAACGGCGACGGTACCTTCGTGCTGCACATGGGTGACAACAGTCTGCTGCCGTCCGACAGCGCGGTGGACTTCAATATCGCCGCGATGATGGAAGGCAAGGGCGCCGTCGATCGTCAGTACCGCAACATCGAGGATGGTGACGAGAAGTTCGTACTCAAGCAGATCGGCAACGGTGAGGTCGAGATTACCGCCACGCTGAACGGGTCCGAATACACCGTCACCTATACCGGCGTGAAGAAGATCGTCGGCTTTACCGGTCGAGGCAACGATACGGTCGATGCTTCGGGTCTGAATGACATCGACGTCGTGCTGCTGGCCGGTGACGGCACCGATACCCTGACCGGCAGTGCCAAAGACGATGTGCTCATCGGTGGCAGCGGCACTTCAAGCCTGATCGGCGGCGACGGCGATGACCTGCTTATGGCCCGTGCCGGCACCACGGCGATGGAGGGCAGTGATGGCGCCGATACCTACCGTTTCCTGGGCAACTGGGGCACGGCCAGCATCAATGACAAGGATGTGCGCGGCAGCGCCAATGTCCTCGACTTCTCCGATCAGACCGGTGCGCTGGTACTGGATACCTACAACGGCAAGGTCACTCAGGGCAGCAGCAAGGTGTCCTGGGACAGCAAGACCGAGATCGGCCTGATTGCCGGCGGCAGCGGCGACGATACCGTCGACATGTCCTACGAGTCGAACAAGTTGCATGTTCAGGTGGCTGATATCCATGTCGCCACGGCGCAGATTGAAGCGTCACTGAGCAGCGAGGCTCAGTCGCGCCTGACGGATACGGACGCTGATGCGCTGAACGACGGTGTCATCACCGGACTGTCCAGTGGGGCCGTGAACAATGAGGATGCACCTGTCTCCTCTTATGGCGATCGTGTGCTGCGCTTTACCGGCTTTGAAAACCTGATCGGTGGTGTGAAGAGCGATATCTTCGCGTTCGAGGACAAGGCCGCCATTACCGGCAGCCTCTATGGCGGTGCCGCCAGTGGTGTGGGTCTGAATACCACCTTCGAGCGTGAAGGAGTTCGCAACACCATTGATTTCTCCGACTACACCACGGCGGTGAGCATCAATACCAGCGGCAGTGAATATACCCTGCCGGCTGGTTTCACCACGGTTGCAGGGGCTGCGACGGTCGCGTCCGGCAGCCGCATCAACACCAGTGCGACCAACGTCACCATTCGTGGCTTCCACAACATCATCGGTGGCAAGGGTAACGACGTACTGGTGGGTGACAAGCGCCAGAACCAGATCTTCGGCATGCAGGGCAACGATACCCTGATCAGTACACAGGGCGGCGATCTGCTGGTCGCCGATACGCTGATTGTTGAAGATACGGGCAAAACCATCGAATCCCTGAGCACGGCGCTGGTCGACCGTCCGGCCTGGACGCAATTGCCGTCACGTGAATGGACCTGGTTCGATACCAGCATTCACAGCACTGACCTCAACGGTACCGGCGAGGTGCTGATCGGCGGTCAGGGCGATGATGTCCTTCTGGGCTCACTGGGTCTCGACCGCCTGTATACTGGTGCCGGTAACGATACTGTGGCTGGTGACCTGGCCCGGATGACGTTCGATTCCACTGGCGCGCTGGTCCGTGCCGAGGTGGATGAAACCCTCGATGCCGGTTTCGGTGATGCCGACTATATCGAAGGCCTCAACGGCGATCACGTGGTGATCGGTGGTGCTGGCGCCGATGATATCCGGCTGGGTAACGGTGACAACCTGGTGCTGGCCGATGAAGGCTATCTGGCACTGGATCCGGTCACCGGTCGTGTGCTGGATGTACGCACCCTGACCAGCGGCTATGGTGCCGGTGATACGGTCACCCTGGGCAGCGGCAGCAACATCGTGCTGGGTGGTGCCGGTGGCGACAGCATCACCGCGACCGATGGCGACGGCGAGCGTAACATCGTGATCGGCGATCACGGCCGCATCCAGTTCTCGCTGGCCGAGGTGGACGATCACCGTCTCAGCAGCCTGACGTCGCAAACCGATGTAGCGACCGGCGGTGACGATATCATCACCCTGGGCACCGGCGATGCGGTAGTGATTGGCGGCCGTGGTGCAGACAGCATCACCCTGGCCGCTACCGGCAGCAGCACAACCGGCAATTCCGAGCGCCTGATCGCCGGAGACCATGCCGATATCCTGTTCGATAGCTACGGTCTGATGACGTCGTTCCGTTCTACCGACACAACCGCCGTGACGACCGGTGCCGATCAGATCAGTATTGGCAGTGGCAATGACGTTCTGGCGCGTAACCTGGGACGCAACTTCATCATCGGTGGTCTGGGCAACGACCGCATTCTGGTCGCGGCTCATGTGGATACCGATGGCCGCCTGGTTCGCGGTGAAGCAACCAGCGAAGACGTGATTCTGGGCGACAATGGCGAGATTCTGCGTGCTGACTCTACCGCCACGCGTCCTAACGTCATGCTGGCGGTCAACAGCACCGAGACTGACAAGGGCGGCAACGACCAGATCGTATCCGCCAACGGCAACAAGCTGGTCATTGGCGGTTTCGGTGCCGATACCGTCAACCTGTTCGACGGTACTCATCTGGTGATGGGGGACAACGCCAGCTTCGCATTCGACGCTGTGGCTGAAAACGGCGTGTTGCGCTCAGCCACGACTATCAGCACCGTGCTGGGTGGTGCGGACAGCATCACCCTGCGGGAAGGCTACAAGCTGGTTGCCGGCGGTATCGGTGCCGATACCATCAGCATCGATGCCACCACTACGGCTGATGCCAGTGGTGAAGGCTGGAGCACCGGTGGCGAATATGTCGGTGGTACCAGCTATCTGGCGGGTGTGGTCGGTATCGCAGCGGTACTGCCGTCTCCGACCACAACATCGGCCCAGATCGAAAATCGGGGACGTAGCGGTCGCTTCATCGCCGGTGACAACGCCGAGTTCCTGTTCGACAACCGCGGTGGCCTGACTACCCAGCGTACGCTGGATCAGATCGCCGCGACCGGTGGTGATGACAGCATCGTCATCGGTGCCGACAACACCACCGCCAGCCTGGGCTTCAACCTGGTGATGGCGGGCATGGGCGCCGATTCTGTAACCGTGGAAACCGGTTCTCTGAGCGAGAGCGTGGTGCTGGGTGATAACGGTGAATACATCCGGCAGCCACAGAGCTATCTGCTCAGCAAGGTTCAGTCGACAGTGACCGGCTCCGGTGGCAGCGATTCCATCCTGTTGGGATCCGGTGAGCATCTGGTTATCGCCGGCCACGGCGCTGACACGGTCGATATTCGCTCCAGCGATGCCCGTGCGGCCCAGGATGGTGGCAGCAACCGCCTGCTGGTGGCTGGCGACTCGGCCGAGATGATATTCAGCTCTGATGCGCTGGTCAGCATGGCCAGCCTGGCCAACAACAGTGGTGGCGATGACACCCTGACCGTGCTGGAAGGTGATCTGGCGCTGATCGGCGGTTTCGGTCGCGATCTGATCAGTATCAATGCCAACAGCACCGCCTTCCGGGCGCTGGCCGGTGATAACGCTCGCTTCGAGTTTGCGCCGACCGACCAGGCCACTGATCAGGTTGAAAGCCTGACGCGCATGGTCTCGACCGACCTGCAGGCAGCGACCGGCGGGGATGATCAGATTCGTGTCGGCCTGGCCGGCTCGATCACTGGCGTCATGGGCGAGGTTGTCGCGATTGGCGGAATTGGCGCCGACCGCATCAATATCAATGGTGCCCGTGCACGTACCACGCTGGTGGGTGACAATGGCGAGATCCTTCGCCAGGCGGGCCTTGCCGAAAACGGCGGTGCGCAGCGCGAATCCGTCAGCAGTTATGACTTCACACTGGGGGCCGATGACATCCTGACCACCGTGGCGGGTGATGCCGTCATCATCGGTGGCAGCGGCAGTGATGAGATCCGGGCAGGGCGCGGCAATACCCTGGTGGCCGGTGATCACGCGCGCATGCTGTTCGGTGCGACCGGTGCCGCTGAGCTGATCACCAGCCTGGGGACCAGCATCGGCGGCAACGACAGCATCCAGATCGGTGGCGGTGATCTGACCCTCGACGATGGCGACAAGGTGGTCATCGGCGGTTTCGGTGCCGACACCATTACGCTGAGTGCCGACGTGGCGAACGCAGGCGAAACGCGTGAGCGCACCCTGGCCGGTGATAACGCCAACATCGCCTTTGATGTTCAGGGGCGCCTGCTCAGCTTTGCCACGCTGGATGGCGATCTCTCAACCGGCGGCAACGACAGCATCACGCTGACACTGTCCGGTGATGACCAGAATGCGGGCGGGATCGCCGAGTACCAGGTCATTGCCGGAGGTGTGGCCGATGATAACATCCGGGTGCAGTCCGGTGTCAGAACCGAAGACGTGATCTCCGGCGATAACCTGGATTACCGTCGCCTGATCGCCGCCGACGGCGAGCGTCAGCATCTGTTTGCCGGTGTGATCCAGCCGACGCTGGGCGGTGCTGATCAGATCGTCACGGCAGGTGGCAACAAGCTGATCTTTGGCGGTGCCGGCAGCGACAGCCTGACCGCCTTTACCGGCTCTGCCGATGCGTCCGTCGTGTTCGGTGATGCCGGTGATGCGGTTTACGAGCAGTACCTGGATGGCAATGGCTTCGAGCGGACCCGCCTGCAGCAGCTGATGACCACCTCGGCCCTGTCCGGCGATGCTGACAGCGTCGTGCTGGGCAGTGGCGATGCCGCCGTCTTTGGCGGCGGCGGGGCTGATCAGATCCGCATCAGCTCGACCGATGATAACCGCCGTCTGGTCGCCGGTGATGAAGCACAGGTTAACTACGATCTGGGCGTTCCGGTGCTGATGCAAAGCACCGACAGCAGCGCCGTGGCGACCGGTTTGCCGGGCAACCAGTTCATCCTGCCGGATGCCGGCACCAATTTCCTGATCGGCGGTCTGTCGATCGATACCCTGGTTGGCAGCATTGGTGACAGCCATCGTCTGCTGCCGGGTACCGGCTCCATCAACCTGCTGAGCAAGGTCGTGAGCGTAGTGGTGCTGGGTGAAGCCGGTGAAATGGGCATCTTCGCTGACCGCGAATATGCCTCCGGCGCCAGTGACGAACTGCTCATTTCCGGCGCAACCCTGGTTCAGGGCGATACCGGCGGTGGTTCCGGCGGTGGCGACAGCTACACCTATTATGGAGTAGGCAGCGTAACCGAGGATCGCGCCGACAGTGTGTCCGGTCGTATCGCCTATCCGGCTCTGACCGGCGGCTTTGCTACCTTCAACCCGGCCAGTAACAGCCAGCAGGGGCAGTATGGTTACCTGACCCTGTTCGAGAACGGTGGCTGGCGTTATGACCTGGGCCAGGATGCCAGCGGTTTCAGCGAAGCCGTCAATGCGCAGGTTCAGGCCCTGAAGGATGGCGATCAGCGGGTGGAGTACTTCACCGTGACCACCACCGACGGTAGCACCACGACGATTACGATCGATGTGTTCGGCAGTACTGATGCGCCGGCGGACGTCACCGCCACGCTGACCGAAGATGATGTGCTGATGGATGCGGCGTCCGGTCGTCTGGTGGACGCGGCGGATGTAGAGCTGAACACGCGCTACTTCGATATGGATACCCAGACCGCCTTTGGCCGCTTCACGCTGACGGCGGATGGCCAGTGGCAGTATCTGATCAACAACAGCGCTGCGGCAGTGCAGGCGCTGCGTGCCGGTGAGCGCGTCACCGATACTCTGGTGGTTACCACCCTGGACGGCAGTACGGCAACCGTTGCCGTCGAGCTGATCGGTACCAATGATGGCGCCGTCATCTCGGGTGCCGAGCCGACTCAGGCAACAGTGGTGGAAGAGGCGGACAATGCCGCCGCCGATCAGCTGCTGACGGCTAACGGTCAGTTGTCGATCAGCGATGCCGATGCCGGCGAGGCCTTGTTTGATGGCGCGGTCAACATACTGTCTGCGGACGCGCTGGGCGAACTGAGCATTGCGGCGGATGGCGGCTGGAACTACGTCGTGCGCAACGGCGATATCCAGTACCTTAATGCCGGTGAGGTGCGTATCGAGCGCTTCCAGGTAAGCAGTGCCGACGGCAGTGCTACCCGGACCCTGGAAATCCGCATCGAAGGCCGCAACAACACGGCCGTGATTTCCGATCCGGGCAGTCTGCAGGTGGTCGAGGACCAGCAGACACAGCTGAATGGCGTGTTGACGGTGACCGACGCCGATGCCGGCCAGTCTCTGTTCGTGGCTCAGGACAGCAGTTCGGCCTACGGCCGTTTCGTGCTGGCGACGGATGGCAGCTGGTCCTACACCCTGGAGAATGCATCCGCAGCGGTACAGCAGCTGACCTCGGCTGATCGTCTGACCGACAGCTTCACGGTTGTGACGGCAGACGGCTCCAGCCGTACCTTCAACTTCGATATTCAGGGCGCTGATGACCAGCCGGTGATCACCCCGGAGGCCGCCGATGGTGCCCTTGCGGTGCTGAGTGAAGATCAGCAGTTGCTGGCCAGCGGTGTGCTGGCGATCAGCGACGCCGATGCTGGCCAGTCATCGTTTGTGGCTCAGGACAACAGCAGTGCGTACGGCCGCTTCGTACTGAATACCGACGGTAGCTGGAGTTATACGCTGGACAACACCGGTGCTGCCGTACAGGGACTGGTATCCGGCCAGCAGGTCAGCGACCAGTTCGCGGTCGTGACCGCTGATGGCACCACCGAGACCTTCAGCTTCACCATTCAGGGGCAGGATGACCAGCCGGTGATCACGCCAGATGCCGGTGACGGTGCGCTGGCGGTACTGAGTGAAGACCAGCAGTTGCTGGCCAGCGGTACCCTGGCGATCAGCGATGTCGATGCGGGGCAGGCGGCGTTTGTCGCCCAGGACAGCAACAGCGCCTACGGTCGCTTCGTGCTGAACACCGACGGCAGCTGGAGTTACACGCTGGATAACAGCGGTGCTGCCGTGCAGGGGCTGGTAACAGGCCAACAGGTCAGCGACCAGTTCACTGTTGTGACGGCCGATGGCACCCCCGAGACCTTCAGCTTTACCATCCAGGGCCAGGACGACCAGCCGGTGATCACGCCGGATGCCGGTGACGGTGCGCTGGCAGTGCTGAGCGAAGACCAGCAGCTGCTGGCCAGCGGTGTGCTGGCGATCAGCGATGCCGATACCGGTCAAGCCCAGTTCCAGGCTCAGGACAGCAGCTCAGCGTATGGCCGCTTCGTACTGAGTGCCGATGGCAGCTGGAACTACACGCTGGACAACACGGCGGCTGCGGTTCAGGGACTGGTAACGGGCCAGCAGGTCAGCGACCAGTTTACGGTCGTGACGGCTGATGGCAACACCAAGACCTTCAGCTTCACCGTTCAGGGCAGCGACGACCAGCCGGTCGTCACCCCGAATGCAGGTGATGGTGCGCTGGCCGTGTTGAGCGAAGACCAGCAGTTGCAGGCCAGCGGCAGTCTGAGCATCGTCGATGCCGACGCTGGCCAGTCTCAGTTTGTCGCTCAGGACAGCCAGTCGGCCTACGGCCGTTTCGTACTGAGCAGCGATGGCAGCTGGAGTTACCTGCTGGATAACGCCTCGGCAGCGGTTCAGGGCCTGGGCGAAGGTGTCAGCGTGACCGACAGCTTCGCGGTTGAAACCGCAGACGGCAGCCTTGAGCAGTTCAGTTTCACCATCAACGGGCGGGATGACGCGCCGGTGGTAACACCAGATCCGATGACCGGGCCGATCGCCAGCCTCGTCGAGAGCCTGGTGATGTCCCAGAACGGCCGTCTTGAGATTGTGGATGCCGATGCCGGCGAGTCCGCCTTCCAGGCTCTGAACCGGACCACGGCCTATGGCACCCTGACGGTCAGTACCTCCGGCCACTGGAGCTACCAGCTGGATCCGGCCAGCACGGCTCTGGCTGAGCTGGCACGGGATGAAAGCGTGGAGGAGCAGTTCACGCTGACCTCGCTTGATGGTTCCGAGTTTGTAGTTTCGGTTCGGATCAGCGGCTACCTCAACGTGATCCAGAACCAGGCCGGCTTCGAGCTGGAGCAGACGCCAGTGACTGGCGGCACTTTTGCTACTGGGACACCGGGTAGCAGCGGTTCGATATCTGCAACCGGCAGCCTGCTGGAGCAGATGCAAAGTGGCGGTACGCCTGAGACACCGGATGAATCTTCTACAGAAATTCAAACAGTTGTATTCAGTGCAGCCACGCTAGGTGATAGTCTCTTCTCGCCGACAGAAGGCTCTGTTCCTGTCGTGTCCGGGTCGAGTCTCGGAGAGAGTGTTGACGAGGCGCCAGGGCTGCTGGAGTCAGGAGTGAATTTGAGCTCGGGTACTGCAGCCAGTATGCCGGTGCCGACGGCAGACGCACCGGTCGAAACTTCCGGTAGCAATGAGGCTGGCGTGAACGGTGCCAGTGGCAGCGAGGCTGCCGGGGATACCCTGCCAGCAGGTCAGACATCGGGTCAGGCCGCTGCTGAAGCTGCAGCCGATGCTGCTCAGACCGCAACCGGTTTCGATATGTCCCTGACTCAGGATGAAGACGAAGAGGACAAGCGTAAGCGGGCGGCAGAGTCTGATGAGGGTGCCCGTGAAGAAACCGTACCTGCAGATGAGGCGGAAGTAAGAGAGGCGGCTGGCGGAGCCGCGGCAGAAGAATCTGCCGAGGACGCGACCGAAGCTGAAGCGCAGGATGCCAGCCCAGAGGTGCCGCCTGAGGACGCTCCGGCTGAGGACGGCGCTACACCGACAACTGATGACGCCCAACCGGAAAGTGCTGGCCTGGCCGCTATCGAAGGGGTGAGCCTTGCATCCGGTCTGGCCGTTGCCCGCTCTGAAGCGGTGAGCGGAAAGGGACGGATTCGATGGAACTGGGGGCGGGCGGAGGCCTGAAAACAAGAATGATTGCTGATGTGATGTACAAAGCAGACAGGAACGACACCTTGAAACTGAAACTTGAGACAGCGTTTGGCAAGGCCTGCGAGGTAATGCAATGAAGTCCGTCAGAGCAGGCATTAAACCGCTCGTTACCCTGACCACTACCGTGCTGGCCGCAGCCCCCATGTTGCTTCTGGCACAGGAGGCTGACACCGAACCTCAGCTGGTGAGCCTGTTTGCCCAGTCGGGTGACGCCAGTGTGACCAATCCGGCTTCAGACCCCATGCGCATTCCCGAGCGCATGAAGGGCAAGGTGGTGCTGCGTGCACCTTCGGCCGCGCCGAAGATCGCCCCGGCCATCGAGCCGCCACCGGTCGATCTGACGCAGAGATCCTTTGCGGTAGAAGCGATCCCGGTACTGGATGGGGCCGATGTCAATGTCGAGCACCTGGCTCAGGTGATGGAGCCCTGGCATGGCAAGGCGCTGAGCTTTGACGAGTTCCAGCTGGCCGCCAGCGACTTGCTCAAGTTCCTGCGCGAAAACGGTCATCCTGATGCGGTGCTGCGCTTCTCCCAGATGCAGTTCATGGAAAACCAGCAGGTGGCCGTGGCGATCGAAGGGCTCAAGCCTGTTGCTCCCTACCAGGATGCGACCCCCAAAATTCAGGTGGCAGGGTTCGAGATCAACGGTGTGACACTGTTGACCGAAGCCGAAGTGGCCGAGCACATGGCGCAGTGGTCTGATCGCGAATTGACCGTTGAAGAGCTGGGCGAAGCCGCCGAGTCGCTGGCACGCCTGCTGCGCGACCGCGGCTATGCGCTGGCACAGGCCTGGTTGCCGCCGCAGGAGATCCGTAATGGCATCGTAAAAGTGGATGTGCTTGAAGGTGTCGTGGATGAAATGTCCGGTGAAAACGGCCTGACAGTCGCCAGCGCAGATGCCCGTCTCAAGACCGATGTGGCGCAGGCCTATCTGGCCGAGGCGGTGAAGCCGGGTGAGCCTCTGGATGTGGCGGCACTGGAAGAGCAGGTCCGGCTGTTGAACGACCTGCCGGGTGTCAAACGCGTCCAGACCGACCTCAAACCGGGTTCCCAGCCGGGTACGACCCAGGTTATGGCGCAGGTCGAGGATGATGACCTCGTTAATGTGTTGTTGACAGCGGATAACCATGGCAGCACCTATTCAGGTGCCGAGCGCCTGGGAGCCAATATCAACCTGAACAGCCCGAGCGGTCATGGTGAACAGATCTTCCTGAACCTGACCGAGTCGGATGACTCCAGCAGTTACAAGATTGGCGGGCATGTGCCGGTCGGCCACTCCGGGCTGAGACTGGGCCTGTCCTATGCGGCGATGAATGTGGATTTCGATCTGGAGCAGGGGTTCTCGGTGCCGATCAATATCGCCAGCGACTCCTCGGCCACGTCCATATTTGCCAGTTATCCGCTGCAGCGCAGTGCTCAGACCAATATGGATCTGTACGCCAGCCTGGACTTCAAGAACTACCAGAACTCGATCCTCTATGGCGCGGTTGAAAACGATCGTGATATCACCTCGGCCAGTTTGGGCTTCAGCGGTGACCATATCGACCGTTTCAGTGGCCAGACCCGTTGGGGCCTGACGCTGACCCAGGGCAGTGTGGGGCTGGAAGAGGGCAGCAGTTACCAGTTCAACGATGCCAACGGACCGCAGACCGAAGGCAGCTTTACCAAGATCAACTACTCGCTGCAGCGCTACCAGTCGCTGCTGCTGGACGGGCTGTTCTTCAACGCGTCAGTCAATGGCCAGTGGGCCAGCGGCAACCTGGACAGTGCCGAGAAGTTCCAGTTGGGCGGGCCTGACGGCGTGCGCGCCTGGCCGGTGGGCGAAGGCATTGGCGACAATGGCTGGGTGGCCAACCTGGAACTGCGCCAGATCCTGGCGCAACCGGACTGGGGGCGTGTTGAGGCGTTCGGCTTCTACGATGCCGGTGGCATTACCCAGTATGCCGACCTGAATTCAGGCATCGTCTATGACGGACCCAACAGTTACACCCTCAAGGGATACGGTGCGGGCTTGAGCCTGACCTACGGCGAAAGCGGCAATCTGCAGCTCGTTTACGCCCACAAGGCTGGTGATAATCCGAATCCCACGCCTGAAGGGACCGATAGCGACGGCAAGAACGACCAGGGACGTCTCTGGTTGGTTGGCAAGATTCTGTTTTAAGGAAGGGGTCCGGAATGACCAAGAACAACCATCGGGTGAACTCAGCGCCCAACTTCAAGCCCAGACTTCTTTCCCTGGCCGTGGCTTCGATATGCCTGTCCATGAAACTGCAGGCGGCGCCTGCAGTTGATGAACTGCCTTCCGGTGCCGTGATTCAGCAGGGGCAGGCGGTAATCACTCAGACCGATAACGTGATGAACATCCAGCAGAACAGCTCCCGGCTGGTCACCGACTGGAATACGTTCAATATCGGCTCGGACGCGATCGTCAACTTCCTGCAGCAGCGTTCCGACCTGGCGCTGAACAGGGTGCTGTCGGGCGATCCCTCTCAGATTCTGGGACAGCTTAACGCTCAGGGTACCGTGATCATCGCCAACCCGGCGGGTGTGCTGTTCGGCAGCAGTGCACGTATCGATGTCGGCAGCCTGGCGGTAATGGGCCAGATGCCGGACAGTGACGAACTTATCAATGGCCAACTGTTGCTGGAAGATCTGGCAGCGGGCGGTAACGTGATCAACCAGGGGCAGATTACGACCCGCACCGGCGGCTTCGTGGTTCTGGCGGGCAAGACCGTCGAGAACAGCGGCACCATCACGGCCGAAGCCGGTCAGGTGGCCCTGCTGTCAGGTGACAAGGCGCGCCTTGAACTGACTGCTGATGGCCTGATCGGCGTCGAAATGGACGGCGTTAGTGCTGAAGCGGCGATTGCCAACAGTGGCGCCATCATTGCCGATGGCGGCAAGGTGTTGATTCAAAGCCGCAATGCCGGTGGGGCCTTGTCCGCTGCGATTAACCAGACCGGTATCATTCGTGCCAACACACTGGCGGTGGCCGGTGACGGCAGTATCCGTATCGATGCCGGCGAGGGCCGGGCGATGATCGCGGGTACGGTCGAGGCGCGGGGCGATGATGCTGGTGAAATGGGCGGTCGCATCCAGATTACTGGCAGTGATGTCGAGATCAATGGCTCTTTGAATACAGAGGGCACAGTCGGTGGCGGCGTCATCCATGTCGGCGGCGGCTGGCAGGGGGATCAAAGCGAAATCGCCGAGGCAGGCCGAGTTACCGTTTCTGAAGACGCCGATATCAGCGCCGATGCTACTGTTGAGGGTGATGGTGGCGAAGTGGTGCTCTGGTCAGCTGATCAGACCCGTCATGACGGCAGCATCTCCGCACGCGGTGCCGGAGAAGGAAAAGGCGGCCGGGTTGAAACCTCCAGCCGGGGTGCCTTGGGTGTCAGTGGCAGTGTCGATGTCTCCGCCGAGTCAGGTGAAGGCGGCAGCTGGTTGCTTGACCCGACCAACCTGACCGTCAACACCACCGGTGGAACCGCGGATACGGTCAGTAACGTGTCCATCGAGTCCAGCCTGAACGGCGGTGCCAATGTCACCCTGCAGGCGGATCAGGATATCAGCATCGAAGCATCGATCGCCAAGACCACTGGCGCGGAGGCGACTCTGACGTTCGATGCCGGAAACGATATTACGCTGCATACCGGCGTGGATATCACCTCCAGCGGCAACGGTAACGCGCTCAACCTGGTGTTCGGCAGCGCTCCGAGCGACACAGGTATCATCTCCATTTTCGGCCAGTTGGCGACCAACGGTGGTGATATCACCTTCAACAAGGTCACCCACCTGCGTCATGAAACGCCGGTCAGCACCAAGATAACCCAGAGCGTCGGCAGCAATACCCCGTCCGGTGATGTCCTGTTCGTCAAGGATGTGTACCTGGCCGATGATGGCTACAGCGTCACCATCAACACCCAGGGGTCCGATTCCGGTGGCGTTTACAACAATATCGGCGGCGATATCCAGTTTGACGGTCAGGTGCTCAGCGCCGCGCCGGTGATCTCATCGACCAACACCACGGCCCAGACCCAGTCGCCGCAGAATCTGATCCTGGATACCACCGGTCTGACCGGTGCTGATCCCTCTGTTGCTGGCAAGATCATCTTCAACGGTGATATCGGCAGCGCGGCCAACCCGCTGCGCAGCCTGACCTTCAACGGCGCCACCAACATCGACTTCAACGCGTCGAGCATCAACCTGAGTAACACTGCCGGTCCGGTGATCACCGCGAGCACCAACTTTGCCGACAACCCGGTACTTAACCTGCTCAGTAATGATGTCACCATCAATATCACCGGCGGAGCCGTGCCGGGGCTGACAGCGGGTTACACCAGTTATCTGCAGGACAGCTTCGACATCTATGCGGCCGCGACGGGTGCGCAGACCCTGACCATCAACTCCGATCAGTCGATCAAGCTGTCCGGTGTCAGCATCGATTCTGACGGCACCAATGCGTTCAACCTGCTGTTCAACCCGAACGTGGCCACAGGCTCCGGTCAGGGTGCCGTGATCATGTCCGATGTCGCGATTACCTCTACCGGCGGTGATGTCAGCCTGGGCAGCGCCGGCAACTATGCCGAGGGCGTGGCCGGTGATACCGATGGCAGTGACGGTGTACGACTCCACAATACCCGCATTGAGACGGCGGGCGGCGACCTGTCGATCTTCGGTCGTGCCGCGGATAACACCCAGGCGTCCGACTCCTCCGGTGCAGGTGTGCGCATCACCGGTGCCGCCACCTACCTGAGCACTGACAGCGGTCAGCTCAGCGTGCGTGGTCGTGTTGAGAACCAGACCGACAGTGGCAACAAGGATGCGATCGTTATCGGCGAAGGCGTCTCCGGCCAGGCTACGCTGACGACCACCAGCGGCAATATCCTGATCGACGGTGACGCCAGTGCCGTGGGTGACAGCGTCACCGGTGGCAACCGCTATATCGGTGTGCTGCTGGCCAACAGTGCGCTGGTACAAAGTGACAGCGGCGATATCCTGGTACGTGGCCAGGGTGGTGGCGGCAACCAGAACTCAGTGGAACAGAACCATGGTATCCGCCTGCAGGACAACGGCACCAGTATCCTCAGCAGCAGTGGTGACATTCTGCTGCAGGGTACCTCCGGTGGCCGTCTGGATGACGCGGGTGAGAACAGCTTCGGTATCTACGCCACCGGTAACAGCATCTATGTCGGCCGTGATGCTGACAAGAGTGCGGCCACCGGCGATATCATCTTTGTTGCCGACTCCATGGAGTTCGTTAACAGCTCCTCTTCGCGCCTGCAGGTCTCCAGTGACGGCCACCTGGTGATCCGTCCGGAAAGCGCCGATACCCGGATCGTGTTCGGCAACGCCGGCTCGCGCCCGGAAAACGGCGTCAACAAGATTCTTTACCTGGGCGAAGACTGGTTCAACGGCAGTGCCAATGCGGTCTTCCTCAGTGCACCTCAGGTAACCGCTACGGCCGGAGGCCTGGATTCGCAGCAGAATCTGCTGGTTAACGGCAACGCCGGCGGCAACTTTAAACTGAATATCGGCGGCAGCCAGACCGGTGACATTGCCTACTCGACCGATTCTGCCGTGCTGGGCGGTAATATCCAGGCGGCCATCCAGGGGATAGCGGGCTACGAGGGTACCACCGTACTGAACCAGGGCAGCGGCAGTTACCTGGTGACGTTCAAGGATGGCTCCGCTACTCCGGTGGTGATGAGCGATCTGGTGACGGCTGATACCGGCCGCACCGGCTTTGCCGATATCACCATCGGTCGTACCGATCTGAGCGGCAATATCACTGTCAGCGCGCCGACCACCTTCCGTGATGACCTGACCCTCTTGGCTGGCGTCAACAACGATGCCTATGCGGCGAAGGTGATCATCAACTCGGCCCTGACGCTGGCCCGTCAGCCCAATACCACTGACGCCGGCAGCCTGACCGTGATTACGGACAGCGGATTGACTACGTCGGAAGGCCTGGTGGCCAAGGGCGTGATCAGCGTTGATGAGCTGCGCCTTGAAGGCGGTGGTGACTTCGTAGCGACGGCAATCAACCGTATCGGTACACTGGCGGCCGACGTGCTGGGTGATCTGGTACTGACCAATGGTCAGGCACTGAATATCGGCCAGGTTAGCAGTACACGCGTCGAGGGCTATACCTCTGATACGGCGACCGGTCAGGTTGACATTGCCGCTGAGGTAACCGATACCACCACTGGCCTGACTGCCGACCAGATCGATCTGCGCGCTATCAGCACCTCACCGGGTGTTGTTGCCGATGTGACTCAGTCTGAGAACATCACCGCCAATACCCTGAGCGTCCAGGTCGAAGACGGCACCTTCCTGCAGACAGGCGCAGCGGTTATCGCCGATGGCGATATGGATGCAAACACCGCGACGGCTCTCTATCTGAGTACCGGTGAGGGCACGGCCAAGCTGCATAATGACAATGTCATAGGTACCTTTGCCGGTGCCTTCACCGCTGATTCCGGGCTGGAACTGAACAACACCCGCGCGCTGGAGATCAGTCGTGTGTCCCTGTCCGGCAAAACAGCGGATGCGGCCAGTGATCTCGGCCTGATCAGCCAGACCACCGTCAATCGTGATGGCATCCAGGCCCCGAATGCGCAGATCGTGCTGAAAACGGCAGGCGCCCTGACCCAGTCGGCGGATGCCGCCCAGTCTCAGATCAACGCCGGCGTGCTGGCAGCCGATGTGACCGGTGGCGCAATACAGCTGGACAACCAGACAAACCAGATTGATCTGGCCGCGCTGGCCCTGAACAGCGATGGTTTCGATGTCACACTGCTCAATGCCGGTGATCTGACTATCGGTGAAGTGACCGGTATCGACACCGGCCTGATCGGCGCAGGCTCCGTCAACGGCGTAACCCCGGGCGCCAATGGCAATATCCGCATCGCGACCGGGGATGGCTCCCTGACGCTGGACAAGGCGGTGACGGCAACCGGAACCGGTACTGTTGACCTGCGTGCCGGTGGCCTGGGCTCCGACTTGATCATCGATCAGGCCGCTCCCGAGACCGCACTGGTGAACAGTGAAAACGGCGCCATCCAGTTGTTGGCCGGTGGCAGCATTACTACCACCAAGGCCACCGACGGTGAGGCGCTGATCGACTCCACCGGCAGCACTGTGCTGCTGCAGGCCGGTGATGCGATTGGCAGTGACAGCAACCGCATCGAAGTCTCCGTGCCGAATAGCCTGGCGGCGGAAGCGGGTGCCAGCGGTATCTGGCTGCGCCATCTGGACAGCGCAGATCTGCAGATCGGACAGGCGACCGCGCTGAATACCACCGAGACTTTCGGTGGCACCGTCAGTCAGACCGGCGGCGTCATGTCGGGCCTGACCACGCTGGCAGGTAGTAACGGCAATATCACCCTGACCAAGGTCGACGGCGATATCGTCGTGGTGGACAGCATTGCAGCGGACGGCAACGGGTATGTCGACCTGCGCACCGGTGGCACGGGGTCTATCCGTGTCGACGGCGGACAGGTGGCATCCGGTAGCGGTACGCTGCAACTGGTCTCTGCGGCGGACATCAGCACCAACACGGCAACCGGCATGACCACCGAGCTGAGCACCAGTGGCGATGTGCTGCTGGTGGCCGCGGACGGTGCCATCGGTAGCCAGACCAACCGCATTGAAATTGCCGGTGCAACCGGCGTGGCCACGCAGAGTGGTTCGGCGACCGGCAGCCAGTTCCTGCGTCACAGCGGCGACATGACCGTGGCCGAAGTGGATGTGGTGAACGCCAATACCCTGGATACCGCCGCGTCCTTGCTGGCGCTGCCGGGTAGCTATTTCGGCCTGGTAGCCGGTGCCAGCCAGGTAATCGACCTGCTGGTGGACGGTGCACTGCAGCTGAATGAGCAGGTTCAGGTCGCTGACGGCATCATCAAGCTGGATGCTGACAGCGTTGCCCAGAATCTGGACAGCGGCAAGGCGATGACGGCGGGTGCGCTCAAGGTACAGGCGACCAACGACATTGCTCTGAATAACCCGGAAAACGCCATCGGCACTTTGGCCGCCGATTCCGTCAACGGCAGCATCAGCTACGTGGACACTGACGGTCTGACCGTTGGCACCGTGGATGGCATGAATGGTTTGAGCGCGGCGGGCAATATTGATGTTCGGACGCTGGGCGGTGACCTGGTTGTGGCTCAGGCCGTGGGTACGGGCAGCGGCAATATCGACCTGCGTGCGCTGAACAGCGGCGCCCTGACCACCAACGCAGCGGTCGTGGCCGGCACTGACGGCAACGTGGATCTGCGCACCACAGATGGGGCGATTACGCTGAACGCCAACGTCACCGCCAGTGGTGATGGCTGGATCGATATCCGCTCCGGCGGTGTATCTGACCTGACCATCGGTAATGCTGCACTGATCAGTTCGGCCACGGGCGACATCCAGCTGCTGGCCGGTAACGACTTGGTCAGCGGCAAGGCCACCGACGGCAGCGCCTCCATCAGTACCAACGACGGCAGTGTACTGCTGCAGGCCGGAGGCAACATCGGCAGCGACAGCAACCGTATCGAAATCGACGGTGCGGCGACTCTGGCGGCTAACGCAGCCGACGGCAGCATCTGGCTGCGCAAGCTGGGCGCGGGCGATGCCCTGCAGCTGGGTGGCGTGGAAGCCTTCGTCACCGATGACCTGGCCGACACCGCGGCTGGCGGCAGCTTCAACGCCAGCTATGCCGGCCTGACCTCCGGTGGTGCAGGTAACATCTCCCTGACCACTCAGGGCGGCGACCTGACGCTGATCGAGAACGTGGCGGCGGATACCAGCGGTTACGTGGATCTGCGTACGGCTGGCAGCGGTGATATCGCGCTGAACAGCGGCGCGCAGATCACCTCCGGCAGCGGCACACTGCAGATTCTGGCCGGTGGTGATATCAGCACCGACAGCACCACGGGTACCACTACCGAGCTGGATACCACCGGTGATCTGCTGCTGCAAAGCGGCGGCAACATCGGTAGCCTGAGCAACCGCATCGAGCTGGCCAACGTGGATCAGCTGGCGGCGGACAGCGCCGGCAGCCAGTACCTGGCGCACAGTGGTAATATGACCGTGGATCAGGTAGCGGCAGTCAATACAGCCAATACGACCGACTACACGGCCGCCGGTTTGAAAGGCCTGACCGCCGGTGCTGACCAGATCATCGACCTGGTGGCGGCCGGTGCGCTGCAGCTGAACGACCGCGTGCAGATCGGCGGCACTACGGGCGTTATCCGCTTCGTGGCGGACAGCATCAACCAGGTACTCGACAGCGGCAAGGCGATGACCGCCGGTTTCCTGCGTGCGCAGGCGACCCACGACATCGCGCTGAACAACCCGGAAAACGCCATCGATACGCTGGCCGCCGACTCCGTCAACGGCAGTATCAGCTACGTGGACCGCGATGGTCTGACCATCGGTACCGTGGATCTGGGCAATGCCGGTGAACTCAGTGGCCTGAACGCCGCCGGCAATATCGATGTGCAGACCCTGGGTACCGGTATCGACAATGATCTGACCGTGGCGCAGTCTGTCGGCACAGACAGTGGCAACATCGACCTGCGTGCGTTGAACAGCGGAGCCCTGACCACCAACGCAGCGGTCGTGGCCGGCACTGACGGCAACGTGGATCTGCGCACCACCGATGGGGCGATCACGCTGAATGCCGATGTCACCGCCAGTGGTGATGGCTGGATCGATATCCGTTCCGGCGGTGCTGCCTCCGATATCACGGTGGGCAACCTCGGCGCTGATTACGCGCAGCTCAGCTCGAACAGCGGTGACATCCAGCTGCTGGCCGGACGTGACCTGCTGACCACTCGGGTGACCGATGCAGCCGGTCGTGCGACTCTCGCTACCAACGACGGCAGTGTTCTGCTGCAGGCCGGCGGCAGCATCGGTAGCGACAGCAACCGCATCGAGATCGACGGCGCGGCGACCCTGGCGGCCAACGCCGCCAATGGCAGCATCTGGCTGCGCAAGCTGGGTATCAGTGATGCCCTGCAGCTGGGTGGCGTGGAAGCCTTCGTCACCGACGACCTGACCGATACAGCGGCAGGTGGCGACTACAACCTAAGCTACGCTGGTCTGACCACCGGTGGCGCAGGCAACATCACCCTGACCACTCAGGGCGGTGACCTGACGCTGATCGAGAATGTGGCGGCGGATACCAGCGGTTACGTGGATCTGCGGTCGGCTGGAGCTGGTGATATCGCGCTGAACAGCGGTGCCCAGATCACTTCCGGCAGCGGCACCCTGCAGCTTCTGGCAGGCGGTGATATCAGCACCGACAGCACTACCGGAACCACCACCGAGCTGGATACCACTGGTGATCTGCTGCTGCAGAGCGGCGGCAACATCGGCAGCCTGAACAACCGCATCGAGCTGGCCAACGTGGATCAGCTGGCGGCGGACAGCACAGGCAGCCAGTACCTGGCGCACAGCGGTGGTATGACCGTGGATCAGGTAGCAGCAATCAATACAGCCAACACGATCGACTACACGGCCGCCGGTTTGAACGGCCTGACCGCCGGTACTGACCAGACCGTTGACCTGGTGGCGACCGGAGCGCTGCAGCTGAACGACCGTGTTCAGATCGGCGGCACTACGGGCGTGATCCGCTTCGTGGCAGACAGCATCAACCAGGTGCTCGACAGCGGCAAGGCGATGATGGCCGGTTTCCTGAACGCGCAGGCAACCAATGATATCGCGCTGAACAACCCGGAAAACGCCATCGATACACTGGCGGCTGATTCCGTCAACGGCAGTATCAGCTACGTGGACCGCGATGGCCTGACTATCGGCACCGTGGATGGCATGAGCGGCCTGAACGCCGCCGGTGACATCAGTGTACAGACTCTGGGCGGTGACCTGAGCGTGGCACAGGCAGTAATGACCGATGACGGTGATATCGACCTGCGGGCACTGAACAGCGGCGCCCTGACCACCAATGCGGCGGTCGTGGCCGGTACCGATGGTAACGTCAACCTGCGCACCACCGATGGCGCGATCTCGCTGAATGCCAACGTCACGGCCAGCAACGGTGGCTGGATCGATATCCGTTCCGGCAACTCCGATCTGACCCTCGGCGCGGCCGCTCTGGTCAGCTCGACTACTGGCGACATCCAGCTGTTGGCCGGTAACGACCTGATCAGTGGCAAGGCAACCAGCAACAGCGCTTCCATCAGCACCGATGGCAATGTGCTGATGCAGGCGGCGGGTAACGTCGGCAGTGACAGCAATCGCATCGAGATCGGCGGTGCAGCGGCACTGGCGGCCAACGCGGACAGCGGCAGTCTCTGGCTGCGCAAGCTGGGCGCGAGCGATGCTCTGCAGCTGGGCGGTGTTGAAGCCTTCAATACTGCTGACAACGTCGGTGGCAGCTTCAACGGCAGCTATGCCGGTCTGACTAGCGGTAGCGCGGGCAACATCACTCTGACCACTCAGGGCGGTGATCTGACGCTGGTCGAAAACGTGGCCGCGGATACCAGCGGTTACGTGGACCTGCGTACCGGCGGCACGGGTGATATCGCGCTGAACAGCGGCGCGCAGATCACCTCCGGCAGCGGCACGCTGCAGATCCTGGCAGGTGGTGATATCAGCACCGACAGCACCACTGGAACCACCACCGAGCTGGACACCACCGGTGATCTGCTGCTGCAAAGCGGCGGCGATTTCGGCAGCCTGAGCAACCGCATCGAGCTGGCCAACGTGGATCAGCTGGCGGCGGACAGCACCGGCAGCCAGTACCTGGCGCACGGCGGGGATATGACCGTGGATCAGGTGGCGGCAGTCAATACAGCCAACACGACCGACTACACGGCCGCCGATTTGAACGGCCTGACCGCCGGTAACGATGAGACCGTTGACCTGGTGGCGACCGGTGCCCTGCAGTTGAACGACCGCGTTCAGATCGCAGGTACATCTGGTCTGATCCGCTTCGCGGCCGACAGCATCAGTCAGGTGCTCGACAGCGGCAAGGCGGTCACCGCCGGTTCTCTGAAAGCCCAGGCGACCAACGACATCGCGCTGAACAACCCGGAAAACGCCATCGCTTCGCTGGCGGCTGACTCGGTGAACGGCAGCATCAGCTACGTGGACAGCGATGGCCTGACAGTGGCTACCGTGGATGGGCTGAGTGGCCTGAATGCAGCTGGTGATATCGATGTCCAGGCGTTGGGCGGCGACCTGATCCTGGCGCAGATGGTCAGCAGTGACAGCGGCAACCTGACACTGGGTGCTGATGCCGGTCTGATGCAGCTGAATGCGGACCTGGCCACCATCGATACGGCGCAGATCCTGATTACGGCTGCAGAGCTGCTGCAGGCAGTTGGTACCGGTATCAACACCGGCACCCTGGTGGCTGGCGTGACCGGCGATCTGACCATGACAGGTGACAACAGCGCGCGTGCGGCTTCACTGAGTGCAGATGGAACTCTGACGCATACCGGCTTGCTGTCCGTATCTGACAGTGCCAACCTGAGCGCGGGTGGCAACATTATCCTGGGTCAGGTGAACGGCGTGAGCGCTGATCTGTTGGCTCAGGCAGGTGGTCGCATCACGCTGCAGGGGGCAACGGACCTGTCGACCGCCTGGATCCGCAGCGGCAACGAGATCTTCCTGGATGCGCCGATGACGGTGCATGGCAATACGGCCAATGCGGCCGTGCTGGCAGCCGGCAGCTGGTTCTACAACCGGACCGGTGTCGGCAGCGATGCTATCGCGGCTGCCGACAGCAACTGGTTGATCTACGATCGCACTTCCAACAACTACACCCAGCGCATGGCGGGGCTGGAGCCGGATTACCTGGTATTCAGCACACTGTATAACGACATGCCGGCGGATCAGGTGACACGCCCCGGTAATGGCTACTACACAGGTACGACCATCCTGGATCCGGATACCTATCTGCGTGTGGTGAGCGGTATCGACCAGGAGTCTTCGTCCGGCAGTGGCATTCCGAGCCAAAGCGCGACAGACCCGCTGATTCAGGTGTCTGAAACCGAGCAGGTATTCCCGCCAGCACTGCTGGAAACCGCGGCTGATACAGTGTTTGGTGAGACTGTCATCAATGAAGCAGGAGAGGGCGGGTATGCTCTGCTCACGACCGATCCACTGGCATTGGGTAACCTGAGCATCGACATGCCCATCATCAACCTGAACACGGGTGAAGAATTCCGCATTCCGCTGGCTGAGCTGGTCGGGGAATCGGAGCTGGTCGGCGTTACTGTTGACGGTGGCGCGCTGCCGGAGTGGGTCGAGCTGATTGGCACTGGCCTGTCAGCACGCTTGTCGGGAGTCATTCCAGAGGGGTGGGAGCCCTTCCTGATCCAGATTGAGACCCGGCACCCATTGACGGGAGCCCTGCAGACCCTGAAGCTGTTGATCGTACCTGTCGAATCTGACGAAGATGAGATCACACTGGAAACAACCCGTGTGTGACTTGAAACCAAGGAGTTAAAAATGTCTGAAGTTGCAGAACAGAAAACCATGAATGAACAGCCGGCTCAGCAGCCGGTGATGCCGAAGATCAAGTGGAATGACGAGAACATGCAGTCCACCTACGCCAATGTCTGCAATGTCATGGGCACCCGTGAAGAGATCATGGTACTGTTCGGTTCCAACACAAACTGGCAGGGTAACCAGGAAGAAGTGGAAGTCGCGCTGTCTCAGCGTATTCTGCTGACCCCCTATGCTGCCAAGCGTCTGCAGATCATGCTGGATATGGGACTGAAGGAATATGAAAAACGATTCGGTGAAATCAAGCTCTGATACGCCGAATCCGGAAAAATACATGCACTGGTTCAGGCTCCTCCATGATGAGTCTGATCCGGTGTTTTTTTCGGCCTGGTTCAACCTGCTTAACGATGGACTGGGTGGCATTCAGGAAGGGGTACTGGTTCTGGGGCCGGCCAATACGGGGCCGTTCGAACCCAGGGCATCCTGGCCCTACAAAACTCCCTGCAGCGATGCGCTGGTGCAGGTCGCCGAGCAGGCCATGGAGCTGTGCCGTCCCGTGATGCAGCGGGCAGGCGCTCGCCTGCTGTTTGCGATGCCGGTGGTGCATCAGAATGACCTCCTCGGAGTATTGGCTATCTCGCCCAGCTCGCCGGGGTTGTCTATTCAGCAGAAAAACTGGATGCAGTGGGGGCTTGGCTGGCTGTTGGGTCATGCTTCCGTACAGACGGGCAGTGGCGACGGTGAGCTCAATGAGCGGCTGATCCTGCTGCTGGAACTGCTGATGTCCTCGCTCGACAGTGACGATCTGGAGCAGGCTGCGCAAAGGGTCCTGGCACAGGCCAGTGTTAGCCTGAGCTGTGACCGTATCGCCCTGGGATTTGCCCACAAGCAGGGGGTCAGACTCTATACGCTGGCGAATGTGGCCGAGTTCTCGCGCAAGATCGACCTGGTGCAGGACCTGGAAGCGGCGATGGAAGAGGCCGTTGATCAGGGCGAGGCGATCAGCTGGCCAGGTGAGGACGACAGCCTCGTCATACGGGATGCCCACAAGGCACTGGCCGAGCGTCAGGGCAACCATACCCTGATGTCGATTCCTTTCATTCGCGATGCCGAACACTATGGTGTCCTGACCTTCGAATGGGCGGAGGCACCGGACAACGCAAATATTGAACTGGCCACGGCCGTGGCGCCAATTCTGGGGCAGGTACTGCTCAAGGGGCGCGCTCTGGATCACGGGCCTGTGGAGATGCTGCGTCGCTACTCCCTGGCTCCTTTCAAGCGACTGCTCGGGGCCGGTTATCTTGGCACCAAAATGCTGGCCATGACCGCACTGGCACTGGTGCTCTTCTTCAGCCTTGCCACGGGTGATTTCAGAATCGATACCGATGCTCGACTCGAGGGCGCACTTAACCGTTCATTGGCAGCGCCCTTCGATGCCTACCTGGAACAGGCGATCTTTCGTGCCGGGCAGGTCGTGAAGACCGGTGACATGCTGGCCAAGCTGGATGACCGTGACATGCGGCTGGAACTGGCCAAGCTGGAAAGCCAGCAGGCGCAGTATACGCGCCAGCTGCAGCTGGCACAGGCCAGTTGGGACTCGGCCCAGGCGGGTGTGGTGTCGGCCCAGCTGGCCCAGGTACAGGCCCAGCTGAAGCTGGTCAACACCATGCTGCAGCGGACGGAGGTCCGTGCGCCCTTTGATGCGCTGATCACCAGTGGCGACCTGTCGCAGGATTTGGGGCTGCCCATTTCCAAGGGGCAGGTGCTGTTCGAACTGGCGCCTCTGGAGGACTACCGGCTGGTGCTGGATGTGCCGGAAAGTGATATCGGTTACCTGCGCGTTGGCCAGACCGGTGAGCTGGTGCTGAAAGCTTTCCCCGATCAGCCGACCGGGTTTGAAGTGTCGTTGATCACCCCGCTGGCGGAAGCACGCGACGGGCAAAACCTGTTCCGGGTCGAGGCCCGGCTGAATGAGGTGACTGAGGGCATGCGTCCGGGGCTGGAAGGGGTCAGCAAGGTAAGCGTGGATGAACGCAAGCTGATCTGGATCTGGACCCGTGAGCTGCGCCACTGGGTACGTCTTTCACTCTGGAAATGGTTCGGGATCTGACATGTCGGCACTGTTTTCGGCCTCCTGGTATCGTACGGCAGAACTGGTTCCCCGACTCAGAACCCAGGCGCGGATTTTTCGCCACGTTTATCGTGGCGAGGTCTGGCGCGTTGTTCAGGACCAGAGCAGTGGCAAGTTCCTGCGTCTGAATGCTCAGGCCTACCGCATTCTGGGCCTGATGGATGGGCATCGGAACCTGGAACAGATCTGGCAGCTGGCCTGTGAAACCATGGGTGATGATGTGCCGGGGCAGGATGAAATCCTGCAATTGATGACTCAGCTGCATAACGCCGGCGTGCTGAGCAGCGGCCAGGTGCCCGACCTGGATGAGCTGCAGGAGCGCACCCGGGAGTCGCGCCGCAACCGGATCAAGCAGTATCTGTCCAACCCGTTGGCACTGAGAATCCCACTGGTCGATCCTGATCGCTTTCTCAGTGCTCTGGTTGGCTGGGTGCCGGTCTGGATGCGCTCGGTCATTCTGGGCGTTTGGGCGCTGCTGATCGCCTTTGGCGGCTGGCTGGCGTTCGCTCACTGGGAGGGACTGACCGAAGATGTCGGCCAGCTGGTATTCACGCCCCAATATGTGCTGACCCTGCTGCTGGTGTTTCCCATCGTCAAGGCGATACACGAGCTGGGGCACGGCATCGCGATCAAGCTGTTTGGCGGGCAGTGCCATGAGATGGGCGTGATGCTGCTGGTGATGATGCCGGTGCCCTATGTCGATGCCAGTCATGCCACCGGCTTTGTCAGCAAGTACCAGCGCATGATCGTGGGTGCTGCGGGCATGATGATCGAGCTGGCATTGGCCGCTGTCGCACTGTGGATCTGGACATGGACCGAGCCGGGGCTGCTGCGCGTATTCCTGCACGATGTGGTCATTCTGGCTGGTGTGACCACGCTGATCTTCAACATCAACCCGCTGTTGCGCTTCGATGGTTACTACATACTGTCGGACTGGCTGGAAATTCCCGGTCTCGGCAGCAAGGCCAACCAGTATCTGGGTTACCTGAGCAAGCGTTATCTGCTGCGTATTCGCCGCGGGTTGCAGCCGCCCCGGACAACGCCGAAAGAGCCGGCCTGGCTGACGGTCTATGCCATCGGCTCTTTCTGCTATCGCATGGTGCTGGTGTTCACCATCGTCACCTTTGTTGCCACCCAGTTCTTCGTCATCGGCATACTGCTGGCCCTCTGGGCGATCTACATGATGCTGCTGTTGCCGTTGATCAAGCTGGTCAAGAACATTCTCAACGATCCGCTCATCATGGAACGACGCCTGCGCCTGTACAGTGTGACGGCGCTGGCACTGGCAGGACTGGTCTGGTGCCTGGTGTTGACGCCGGTGCCGTCCGCGACGCTGGTTGAAGGGGTCGTCTGGATGCCGGAGCAGTCCCGTATCCGTGCGCCTCAGGCCTGCTTCGTACGGGATCTGCTGCACAGCCAGGGGATGGTTAGCAAGGGACAGCCCCTGATCCGCTGTGAGGACGAACTGTTACCGACGCGACGCGAAGTGCTCGAGCAGCGCAAGCAGGAGCTGCTGGCCCGGCAGGTGATCGCCCAGCGAACGGACAGGGTTGAAGCCCGCCTGCTGGAAGAAGAACTGATCAGCGTGCAGGCCCAGATCGACGACTTGGAGCTGCGTATCGCCCGTTTCACGCTGGTAGCGCCGATGGATGGCCGTTTCGTGGTACCGGGTTCGTCCGATCTGGTGGGGCGCTGGTTCCAGCGCGGCGAAGTGGTGGCGCATATCATCGATCCGCAGCGCTATACGGTGATGAGCGCGGTACCTCAGATGAGTATTGACCGCGTGCGTGCCGATAGTCAGAGCGTTCGCCTGCGACCGGTGGATGATATCGAGCGTGAAGTGACGGCCCGGGTGTTGCGAGCGGTTCCCTCCGCGACCCGGCGGTTGCCCAGCCTGGCGCTGGCATTACAGGGCGGCGGCACCATCGGGGTCGAGCCCGGAGAACAGCAACCGCTGGCGCTGGAGCCCCTGTTCCTGCTGGAACTGAAGGCAGTGTCGGACCAGCCGATCAGTACGACCCTGGGTGGCCGGGTATACGCCCGTTTCGAGCATACGCCCGAGCCGCTGGCGATGCAGTGGTACCGCATTCTGCGTGACCTGTTCATTCGCAAGTTCGGGGTCTGAGCATGTTTTCCCTGCTGACGTCGGCCGAACGCTATCCCCAGAAACTGGACTGGAGCGAGCTGCCCAGGCTGGAGCGGACCTGGAACTGGCTGGTACTGCACTGGACGCGACATGTGGGGCTGTCAGCTCGGCGTCAGCTGCGCTTCGTAAAGCGTGTCGAGGCGCATGAAACCGCCTTCAAGTTGCTGGACGAGGCTGAACTCAAGACGCAGTTGCAGACCATCCGCCTTGGCCTGCGCCGCGATGGCATCCAGGACGCTCAGGTCGCCCCGGCCTTTGCGCTGATCCGGGTGGTGTCGGCGCGAATCCTGGGCATGCGTCACCATGATGTCCAGCTGAGAGGCGGCTATGTGCTGGTGCATGGCTGCATCACCGAGATGGATACCGGTGAGGGCAAAACCCTGACCGCGACGCTGGCGGCCATCGTCATGGCGCTGGCCGGGCGTCAGGTACAGGTGGTCACGGTCAATGACTATCTGGCCGGGCGTGACGCCGCCGAGATGACACCGCTGTACGACTGGTTCGGTCTGACCACGGCAACGGTGGCCGAGGATGCGCCGCGTGAAGCACGCGAGCAGGCCTATCGGCACCCGATCGTCTACTGCACCGGCAAGACGCTGGTGTTCGATTACCTTAAGGATCGTCTGGTACTGGGACAGCAACTGTCGCAAATGGGCATCCGGCTGAAGGACTTCGTGCGCAACAAGCCTGGCGGCGAGCTGCTGTTGCCGGGGCTGCAGTTTGCCATTGTCGATGAGATCGACAGTGTGTTGATCGACGAAGCGCGAACGCCGTTGATCATTTCCGCCAGCGACGAAAGTGCCCGCCATGAAGAATACTACGGCCATGCGCTGATGCTGGCCAAGGCATTGGAACCCTTCACCGACTTTGTGGTGGATGAGCGCAAACGCGTTGAATTTACGCGTCAGGGCCGTGAGCGCCTGGTGGCGCTGACGCAGGACTCTGATCCCATCTGGCACAACCAGTTTCGTCGTGAGGAAGCGGTCATTCAGGCGCTGACGGCACTGCATAACTTTGTCCGTGACGAGCACTACATAGTACGTGACGACAAGGTGATGATCGTCGATGAGCACACCGGGCGTATCATGCCGGATCGGTCCTGGGAAAAGGGGCTGCACCAGCTGATTGAGCTGAAAGAAGAAGTGCCTGTCACGCCACCAAGGGTCACACTGGCCAAAATCAGTTTCCAGCTCTTCTTCCGCCGCTATATGGGGCTGGCCGGCATGACCGGGACCGGGCGCGAAGTGGCTGCCGAAATGGGGCATGTTTATGATCTGTTGTCGGTCCGCATTCCACCGCATCGGCCCAGCCGGCGTGTGCGTCAGGGGAGCCGGGTCTTTGCCACCGCGGACCTCAAATGGCAAGCCTTGGTCGAAACGCTTACGCAGCTTCAGGGCCGGGGGCAGCCGGTGCTGGTGGGCACGCGTACGATCAGCGCAGCCGATGAGCTGTCAGAACGGCTGACGCAGCAGGCGGTCGAGCACCAGGTATTGCATGCCGACCAGGATGTGGAAGAAGCCCTGGTTGTGGCCGAGGCGGGCAAGCATGGGCGCATCACCATCGCCACCAACATGGCCGGTCGCGGCACGGACATCAAGCTGGCAGAGGGCGTTGATGCGCTGGGTGGCCTGCATGTGATCCTGACCGAGCTGCATGACAGTGCCCGCGTGGATCGCCAGCTGGTGGGTCGCAGTGCCCGTCAGGGACAGCCTGGCAGCTGGGAAGAGATGCTGTCGCTGGAGGATGAGCTGCTGCAAGTGTTGCCGCGAAGTGTGTTGGTGGGGTTGAGCCGAATGTTGCAACAGGCACCTGACAATCGCCTGTTGCAGTGGGGGGCGCGAAAGGTGTATTGGCTGGCACAGAAGAAAGTCGAGCGTTACCACAAACGGATCCGGCGCAGCTTGCTCAAGGCTGAATTCCATACCCGCCGTTCATTGTCATTTACCGGAAAATCGGAGTAGTCATACAGATGTCGAAACACAATTATCCCCTGCTTGGCGTGTTGATCGGATGTCTGTCCGGCGTGGTACAGGCTGAGCCGTTACAGGCCCTGAGCTGCTATCTGGAGCCTTCGGCGGACGTGACTGTCGGCACCACTGCCGAAGGACGGCTGACCCGGATGCTGGTGGACCGCTCTGATCATGTCAAAAAGGGCCAGTTGTTGGCCGAACTGGAGTCGGGGCTGGAGAACGCCGCGGTCAACACCAAGTCGGCCCAGGCCGCCTATGCCAGTCGTCGCCTGGAGCGCATCCGGGACCTGACCGCCGCCAAGTTGATCACCGACCAGGAGGTCGATGACATCAAGACCGAGAAGTCGGTCGCCAACCTGGAATTGCGCGAGCGTCGCGAGCAGCTGAAACTGAAGAAGATCACCAGCCCCATCGATGGAGTGATCGTGGAGCGTATGGTGGCTGAGGGAGACCTGCTCACGGGCGGTGAAGTGGCCCGCATCGTCAGCCTCGACCCGCTGTATGTGGAAACGGTCATGCCCCTGGAGCGTTTCGGTAGCCTCAAAAAAGGTGACCGCTATCGGGTGAAACTGCAGCACCTGGAGACGGTTCATGACGCCGAGGTGGTCAATGTGGATGCGATTATTGATGCCGCGAGCAGCACCTTCCGGGTACGCCTGCAAATGGCCAACCCGGAATACCGGATTCCGTCGGGCTTGAAGTGCCTGTTGCTACCCTCGGAGACCCTGGCTGCTGAATGAATGCTGTCGGGCGGTAGCCAGGGGGCAAGCTCTGAAGCACCGCTTTGCCGCGATGGTGGTTCTGGATGCGGTGCTGGGGCAGGGAGAGAGGGCCAGGCTGGCTCAGTTATAGGCTCAGCCTGGCTTTTGCCAACGTCTCGGACGGGGTTTCACCAAAAAACTTCTTATACTCTGTAGAAAAGCGCCCTAAATGGTTGAACCCCCAGTTCAGTGCCAGGGTGGAAATGCTCTCTTCTCCCAAGGCTCTGATAATATCGGTACGTACGCCTTCCATGCGAATACGTTTTAAATAGGCGGTCGGTGGAACGCCAATATAACGCTTGAAATCGGCATACAGCTTGTTTCTTGAAACTCCGGAAATCCACTCAATATCATCCATGTGGATTTCATCCTTGGCATGTTCTTTCAAATAATCGATCGTTTTTATCAGGTAGGCAGGCAGGTTGTTCTTGATGGCGTTCTTGATCTCATCCGAATAATTGTGCGGTTGAGAGGTCAGCACGCCCTTGATCAGGGCCTGTTCCATGTCGCGGATAAAAGCGGGGCTGTTATACAGACTGTCCGGGCAGGACAGTTCCTTTTCAATAAAGCGAACGGTGCGCCACCAGGCACTGGATGACCCCACCTTGGCATCCATTTTTGCATCGAAAATCAGTGGCTTAGTGGCCGGTTTGCCGATCAGGCCTTCAAGTCCCAGTTCCATCGCCTGGCGCGAAATGCGCACCAGCGTCTTACGGCAGTTGCCGCTGATGTGAAGCTCATAAGGTGCCGCAGGGGAGATGATCACACCGCTGGTGATGTTGGACTGAACATTGCCACCGTCGCAGCTCAGTTCCTGGTATCCGCTGATGGGCAGGCTGATACTGTAACTGTTACTCAGGTCCTCGACTTTTACGGTTACATCGGTGCCGTACTCGATATAGCCGATGGCCGTTGTTGTCGAATTAAGAATATTTCCAACATGTCTGAAATGCATTTTATTTGCATCATGGACTGTCAGATCATGTGGGCCGCATATATTTGACATCCAGGATACGGCATCGCCGGCATCGTGAATATCGGCCATTAGTTTCTTGGCCGGTTCGCAACCAAGGATATTGTCTGTTTCCAGCATGGAACAACCATTTTTAATTATTATTTATATTCAGGCCTGTTGGGTTATGGCTGAAGCCACCTTTCAAACTAGCACCGGTTGCAAGTTGTGGTCAACGTTTTCTCGGCACAGGTTAAATCCGGCCAGCGGATGGGAAAAAGGGGATAGCGCTTCTGAAAAAAGTGGATAGCTGCGGATGGTGCGGCTCTGGTCTCATGGTTATCACGACAAGACAGGAGGGCAAGGTGATCTGCCCGCCGCCAATGGAGACCCAACAATGAATAATAACAAGCAGAATTTGGAACACTGGCGCGAGAAGGTTGAGTCGGCACTCGACTTCCGCCCGAATGACAAGACCTACAAGGTTGCCCGCGAAATCTTCACTGATCCTGAGCTTTTCGACCTCGAAATGGAATTGATTTTCGAGAACACCTGGATCTACGCCTGTCACGAAAGCCAGATCGCCAATAACCATGACTTCTTCACCATGCAAGCGGGCCGTCAGCCGATGATCATCACCCGCGATGCCAAGGGCGAGATCAATGCGTTGCTGAACGCCTGTCAGCACCGTGGTGCGACTCTGACGCGTGTGTGCAAGGGCAATCAGTCAACCTTTACCTGCCCGTTCCACGCCTGGTGTTACAAGACTGATGGCAAGCTGGTCAAGGTCAAGGCGCCGGATGAATACCCGGCCGACTTTGACAAGTCCACCCGTGGCCTGCGCAAGGCGCTGGTTAGCAGCTACAAGGGCTTCGTGTTTATCAACCTGAATACCGAGTCCACCCAGTCGCTGGAAGAGTTCCTCGGCGATGCCAAAATCGCCTTTGACATGATGGCTGCCCAGTCACCGACCGGTGAGCTGGAGGTGCTGCCGGGCTCGTCCACCTACACCTTCGACGGCAACTGGAAGCTGCAGAACGAAAACGGCCTCGATGGTTATCACGTCAGCACCGTGCACTACAACTACGTGGCGACTGTTCAGCACCGTCAGCAGCAGGATGCGGCCAAGGCGGGGGGCGCCAGCAAGACACTGGACTACAGCAAGCTCGGTGCCGGTGACAAGGAGACCGATGACGGCTGGTTCGCGTTCAAAAACGGCCACACCATTCTGTTCAGTGACATGCCCAACCCCGAAGTTCGCCCGGGCTACGCTTCTGTGATGCCGCGACTGATCGAGGAATACGGCCAGGAGCGTGCCGAATGGATGATGCACCGTCTGCGTAACCTGAACATCTATCCGAGCCTGTTCTTCATGGACCAGATCAGCTCCCAGCTGCGCGTCGTGCGCCCTGTGGCCTGGAACAAGACCGAGGTGCACAGTTTCTGCCTGGGCGTGAAGGGCGAGTCCGACGCCGACCGCGAAAACCGCATCCGCCAGTTCGAGGACTTCTTCAACGTATCCGGCATGGGTACCCCGGATGACCTGGTGGAGTTCCGTGAAGCCCAGAAAGGCTTCGAAGGACGTGCCGAGCGCTGGAATGACATTTCCCGAGGTTGCGAAAACTGGGCCTATGGTCCGACCGCTAACACCCGTGCCCTGGATATCGAACCGGCAATTACCGGTACCGAGTTCACCCAGGAAGGTCTGTATGTGAACCAGCATTCCAACTGGCAGCGTTATCTGCTCGAAGGGTTGGCAGCCAAGGCGAAGAAGGAGGTTTAAGCAATGAGCAATGTTATCCAGAGCATCGAGCAGTTTCTCTACCGTGCATCCGAATACTGCGACCGCCAGCAGTGGGATGAATACCTCGACATGTTCGACGCGGAGTCTGAATTCCACATTCCGCAGTGGGACAGCGAGCATGTTTACACCACCAACCCCAAGCGCGAGATGTCGTTGATCTATTACCCGACACGCGCGGGCCTGGAAGACCGCGTCTTCCGCATCCGTACCGGCAAAAGCGCCGCCTGTACTCCGATGCCGCGCACCATGCACCTGGTCGACAATGTCCAGGCTGAGCAGCAGGAAGATGGCTTGTGGAAAGTGAAGGCGAACTGGGCGACCCACTTCTTCCGCTTCGGTGAATCCGAGTGTTTCTTTGGCTGGTCCGAGTACCTGATGCGGGCCGAGGGTGACAGCTGGAAGATCATGAGCAAGCGCGCCATCGTGCTGAACGACAAGATCCGCCACGTGCTGGATTTCTACCATGTCTGAGCACCTTCGGGTGCTCATGATTCTCGACACAAGTGGTGAGTAGTATGCATAAGGTAGCACTTAACTTCAGCGATGGGCGCACGCATTTCATCGGCATCAACCCGGGCGAGGTCCTGATGGATGCCGCCCTGCGCCATGGCCTGACCTTGCCGGTCGACTGCCGGGAAGGGGTCTGCGCCTCCTGCAAGGGTACCTGCCAGTCCGGCAAGTATGATCTTGATTACGTCGACGAGGATGCGCTGAGTGAGGATGACCTGGCCCGGGGCGGTATCCTGGCCTGTCAGATGCGGGTTGAGAGCGACTGCGCGGTACGCTTCGATTTCGATTCTTCGCTGTGTACCAGTGCCGGTCCGGAAGAGGTCGAGGCGGTAGTGACTCAGGTCGAGGTCCTGTCCGATTCAACGGCAGCCCTGCACCTGGATGCCAGTTCCCGCGAAGGGCAGCTGGACTTCCTGCCGGGGCAGTACGCCCATGTGCAGGTGCCGGGTACCGACGAGTGGCGCTCCTATTCCTTCGCCTGTCAGCCCAACGAGAACAACCAGCTGCAGCTGCTGATCCGTTTGCTGCCGGATGGCGTGATGAGCAACTACCTCCGCGACCGTGCCCAGGCCGGTGATCGTATCCGCCTGAAAGCACCGCTGGGGGCCTTCTACCTGCAGCAGGTCAAGCGCCCCCTGATAATGGTGGCCGGTGGCACCGGTCTGGCCGCCTTCCTCGGCATGCTGGATCAGATGGAATCCGAGCCGAGCCGCGTTGATCAGCCGGTCAGCCTGTTCTATGGCGTCACCAGACCTGAGGATCTCTGTGAACTGGAGCGACTGGACCGTTACCAGCAAGCCATCCCCGGTTTCAGTTATCACAGCATCGTGATGCAACCGGATGAGGGGTGGCAGGGTCCGCAGGGCGTGGTGACCGACCTGTTCGAGGAGCCGCATTTCAACGGTGGCGAAGTCGATGCCTACCTCTGCGGACCGCCGCCGATGGTCGAGGCAGTCAAGAGCTGGCTCGACCAGCGCCAGATGGAAAACGCCAGCATCTATTTCGAGAAGTTCTCGGCCAGCTAACCCAACAGCCCAACACAATAACAACAAAGAGGACCGCACAATGAAAAAAGGCGTAATGCGCCCCGGACATGTACAGATCCGGGTGCTGGATATCGATGAGGCTCTGGCCCATTACCGCGACCTGCTCGGCCTGATCGAGGTGGACCGCGACGCTCAGGGACGGGTCTACCTGAAGGGCTGGACCGAAGTGGACCGCTTCTCGGTGGTACTGCGTGAAGCTGACCAGCCGGGCATGGATTTCATGGGCTTCAAGGTACTCAGCGAAGCTGTTTTGGAAAAGCTGCACGGTGAACTGGTGGCTTACGGAGTCGAGGTGGAGCAGGTTCCTGCCGGCGAACTGGACGGTTGTGGCCGTCGCATCCGCTTCCAGGCACCGACCGGGCACAGCTTTGAACTATTTGCCGACAAGGTGCAGACCGGTCGTTACGGCGTCGGCAACCACAACCCTGAAGCCTGGCCGCGCGATCTCAAGGGCATGAAGGCCCAGCGTTTTGACCACTGCCTGCTGTACGGGCCGAACCTGGACAAGACCTATGACCTCTTCCGCGAGGTGCTCGGCTTTGACCTCTGCGAGCAGGTAATGACGCCGGACGGCAAGCGGGTGGCGCAGTTCCTGACCACCAGCATGAAGGCGCACGATATTGCCTTCATCGATCACCCGGAACCGGGCAAGTTCCACCACGCCTCCTTCTTTCTGGAAACCTGGGAAGACGTGCTGCGCGCTGGTGACCTGATCTCGATGACCGATACCTCCATCGATATTGGCCCGACGCGACATGGCATCACCCATGGCCAGACGATCTACTTCTTCGATCCGTCCGGTAACCGCAACGAAGTGTTCTGTGGCGGGGATTACTTCTACCCGGACCACGAGCCGATCACCTGGGATGCGGACAAGCTGGGCAAGGCGATTTTCTATCACGACCGCCAGCTCAATGAGCGTTTCCTGACAGCTCTGACCTGAAGTCCGGGCCGGGCGTGCCCGGCCCAAGCCCATTATTAGAATAATAATGCACTGGAGTTAGCCCATGTCTATCAAACGATTACTGACCTCCGTTATGGCCGGCGCGATGACGCTGATGATGGTGTTGCCGGCCCAGGCTCGTGACTTCCGCCTGGGACTGATTACACCTCCACCACACAAGTGGACTCAGGCGGCCTACGCCTTTGCTGAAGAGGTGAAGGAAAAATCCGGTGGTGAGCACAACATTTCGGTTTTCCCGGCTCGACAGCTGGGTAACGAGGCGCAGATGGTTCAGCAGCTGCAAACCGGTGCGCTGGATATGGCGTTTCTGACCATAGCGGAAATCTCCAACCGTGTGCCGGATTTCGGTGCTCTCTACGCGCCCTATCTGGTCGAGAACATCGATCAGGCAGCTGCGTTGCTGAAATCTGATGAAGCTGGTGAGCTTTTGAACCAGCTGCCATCTGAAGCCGGTATCGTGGGGATCGGCTATGGCATGGCGGGCATGCGCCAGGTGATGAGCCGTGATGCCGCACAAGGTCCGGCAGATCTGGTGGGCAAGAAACTGCGCATCACCCCGTTCGAGCCGATTCGCGACTTCTACAAGGCGGCAGGTTCTGCGCCGACACCTCTGCCGCTGCCGGCGGTATATGACGCTCTGGCCAACGGTCAGATCGACGCTATCGATATGGACTTCGACTCCATCCTGATCTTCAAATTCTACGACCATGCCGAGAATCTGATGATCTCCAACCACATGATGTTCCCGATGGTCGGTGTGGTATCGGGTCGAGTCTGGAAAGACCTGAGCAAGGAAGAGCGTCAGCTGCTGCAGACCAGCATGCGCAAGCATCTGGATGGTGTGATCGACCATTTCCAGCAACAGGAAAAACTGCAGGAGCAGCAGTTGAGAGCGCTGGACAAGGTGGTGATTCAGGAAGTGAGTAAGGACGACTTCGCCACTGCGATCGCGGAATGGGAAAAGATCTGGTCTGAAAAAGCCAAATCGCTGCCGGGCCTGCGCCAGGCAGCCGCCGAAATCAAAGGCAGCTAACGCCGATCGCGTGTAGACCCGCGAGCGCCCCCCTCGCGGGTTGAGGACAACACTATGCTGAATACCCTTTCCGACAGGATCGTCAGGGTCGAAACGGCACTGGCCGCCATGCTGGCCGCCGCGGTTACCCTGCTGATTCTGCTGAACATCGCCAGCCGCGCGCTGGGGATGGCGATTTACTGGGTGGATGAACTGGCCATCTATGCCATGGTCTGGACCACCTTTCTGGCAACTTCGGTCGTTTTGAAAAAACGTCAGGTCGTAGCAGTGACGCTGCTGGTGGACATGATGGGAGAGCGCAGTCGCTCCTGGCTGCAGTGCTTTTCAGATCTGATGATCCTGGTGTTTTCACTGAGCCTGCTGGTGCTCTGCTGGCGCTGGCTTGATCCTGCCACTCTGGCGGCATTTAATCTCGATATTAAAGCTTTTCAGGGGGATACCTTTAATTTTGTTTACTCGGAAAAAACCAATACGCTGGGTATCAAAAAAATATGGCCATGGCTGATTTTACCGGTTTTTTCTATTTCGCTTTCGCTTCATGCCCTGAATAACTTGATGTCCAGTTTCAAGCAGGCGTTTAATTTAAAGGGGGCAGGTGCATGACGTTTATATTGTTTTTTGTGCTGTTGTTTTGTGCCGTGCCAATTGCGCTTGTACTGACGCTGACGGCCCTCGGGTATATCGCTACTTCGGGTAACACGGTTCTGTTCGAGTCCTATCCTCAGCAGCTGTTTGGTGCCATCGAGAGTTATGGCCTGCTGGCGATTCCGCTGTTCATGCTGGCGGGTGAACTGATGAACGAAGGTGGCCTGACCACCCGGCTGATCAATATGGCGCGTATTCTGGTCGGTGGCTTCAAGGGCGGCCTGGCCTATATCAACCTGGTGGCCAATATGATGATGGCGGCGATCATGGGATCGGCGGCTTCACAAATTGCCATCATGTCCCGTGCCATGGTGCCGGCGATGGAGAAGGAAGGCTACTCCGCTTCCTATGCGGCTGCGATCACGGCGGCGGGAGGATTGCTGTCACCGATCATTCCTCCGTCGATGCTGTTCGTGCTCTTTGGGGTGTTGGCTCAGGTGCCTATCGCGGAGATGTTCATTGCCGGCATCATCCCCGGTCTGATCATGTCGGCACTGTTCTTTATCGTGATTGCGCTGGTGGGGCTGGTGCAGGAATACCCCAAGGGGGAGTGGCCGGATCGTGCGCAGATCAAGTCCTGGCTGCTGATGGGGATTCCCGCAGGTTCCATACCGCTGGTGATCATCGGCGGGATACTGACCGGTCTGGCGACACCGACCGAGTCGGCAGCCCTGGCTTCACTCGCGGCCCTTCTGATCGGCAAATACATCTACAGGGATTTGCAGTTCTCCCACCTGCCGGAGATCCTGAAGCGGACGGCGCTGAACTCCGGCATGGTGATCATGCTGATCTCGGCCGCGGGCGTATTCGGCTGGGTGGTTGTCTATGAAGAGATTCCCCAGATGGCGGCCTCATGGATTGCGGACCAGACCTCGGATCCCTTTGTGTTCCTGCTGATGGTGGTGGGGGTACTGATCCTGGTGGGCATGCTGGTGGACGGTATTGCCGCGCTGATTCTGGTGGTGCCGATTCTGTTGCCGATTGCCCAGCAGCAGTTCGATATCAGTCCCTATCAGTTCGGCGTTGTGGTCTGCCTGACGCTGGTAATGGGCTTGTTGACCCCGCCGGTTGGCGCCGGGTTGTTCATCGGGTCGGCGATGACGGGCATAGCGCCCATGCAGATCTTCCGCTCACTGCTGCCGTTCCTGGCCGCGACACTGGTTACGCTGGTGCTGCTCAGTGCCTTCCCGGAGCTGGTCCTGATGCTGATCTGATCGCTGAAAAGGCTGGCTACAAGAACAAGACAAGGCGCAGGCATCAGGCCTGCGCTTTGCGTTTGGTTTCGCTGGGCTTTTCACCGAACAGTTTCTGGTATTCCTGGCTGAAGCGCCCCATGTGCGTGAAGCCCCAGTACATGGCAACATCGGTGACCGAGTCGTGATTGTCCGGTCGGGACAGCGCTTCGTGGATACGTTGCAGGCGAACACTGCGCAGAAATTCCATCGGGCTCATGTGCCGAAATTCACGGAATCCGGCATAGAGTGTGCGCACACTTACATCGGCGATCTCGGCCAGCATGGCGGGACTGAGCGAGTCCTGTGCATGGGCTTCGATATACTCCTCAACCCGCTTCACATGGCGCGGGGCCAGTGGGCGATGGTTGCCCGAAAGCTCCTGTGAATAGTTGTTCGGTTGCTGGCTCAGCAGGGTGCTGATCACGAGCTCCTCCAGTTGCCGGGTTATCAACGGCTGCTGCAGACAGCCGGGCAAGTCCTTTTGCATCTGTGTGATGTACTCCAGCATATGCACCCAGGCGGGTGAGTTCTGCCAGTGGAGATGGCAGTCAAACTCCACCGGCTGCTTGACGCTGTGGCCCAGATAGCGGCTGCAGATCTGCTCCAGTTCGCGGCGGTCGATACGCAGCATCAACTGGTCACATTCACTGTCATAGTGCATCTTCAGACGCTGTGTCGGGTTCAGTACCACACCCTGATGGCAACTGGTGATCAGTGAGCAGTCACCACAGCTGATTTCGGCCTGGCCGCTGACCGGCATCTGGATCAGAAAGAAATCTTCCAGACAGTCCGGATCCACCTCCACGGAGGCGCCATATTTCAGGCGATGAAAGGAAACGTGCCCCATGGAAAACTGGTGCAGTCTCGAGTTCAGAGCGCTGGTGTGTCCCGAGGGAACAAGCCGGTGCGGCTTGAAAGCTTCGCCGACCTTGCTGTGCACCTCGTCCACGTCACATGAACTGAACACCCGCATCTCGGGCTGATCCAGCAGTGCGTCCGCCAGCAGGGGCGAAAGGCGTTGTTTGGATTGCATTGGCTACTTCCCTTCTTATTTTTATCTGTCCGCATTAAGAGCTGCGGTTGCTCAGGGGTTTGGACATTATAAACAGGGGACGTGTCGAGAGTGGATATTTGCTTATATTTTTTTGCACTATCCGGATAGTCGCTGCCGGCATCGGATCGTATCAGTAAAAGCCTTTTAAATAGTATTGGTTCCGTAGATTGAAAATAATAACAAGGAGCCACTCATGGGAATCCAGATTCAAATTGATGCAAAAGACGGTTCAGGAAGTTTTAGCGGATATCTGGCCGTACCGGCAGCCGGCAATGGGCCGGGGCTGATTCTTTTGCAGGAGATTTTCGGCGTCAACGGCACCATGCGTCAGATTGCCGATTACTATGCCGAAGAGGGCTATGTGGTGCTGGTGCCGGATCTGTTCTGGCGTCAGGAAGCCGATGTGGAACTGGGCTACGATGAGGCCTCCTGGCAGAAGGCGTTTGGCTTCTATCAGGGCTTTGACCAGGACAAGGGCGTCGAGGATATCGATGCAGCCATCACGGCCCTGAAAGCGCGCGATGAGCATACGGCGGGTGTCGGCGTACTGGGCTTCTGTCTGGGCGCCCGCATGGCCTATCTGACCGCCTGTCGCTGTGATGTGGATGCCGCCATCGGCTACTACGGCATGGGCATGGAGAACCATCTGGACGAGGCCGACAACATCCGCGGACGTCTGGTGCTGCACTTCGCCGAAAATGACGAATACTGCCCGGCTGCCGCACGCAACGACATTCATGCGGCGCTGCAATCCCGCGACAACGTGGAACTCTATACCTATCCTGGCGTGGATCATGCCTTTGCCCGTCCCGGTTCCGAGCATTACCACAAACCTTCGGCGCTGATGGCGCACGAGCGCTCTGTGGCGGTGCTGCGCAAGACTATCGGGCCGAACTACAACCTGTCCTACCTTTGGGACAAGCACTGCGAATACGAATTTGATACCCGTAATGTAGAGGACACCATGGCGACCATGGTGGCTGAACCCTACGTAAACCATATCCCGACGCTGACCGGTGGCGTGGGGTACAAGGACCTGTACCGCTTCTACAAGCACCACTTCGTTGACGTCAACCCGGATGACACCCGCCTGATCCCGATCTCCCGCACCATCGGTGACACCCAGATCGTGGATGAACTGCTGTTCTGCTTCACCCATGACCGCGAGATCGACTGGCTGGTGCCCGGCATCGCGCCCACCGGAAAATATGTCGAAATCCCGCTGCTGGCGGTGGTGAAGTTCCGTGGCGACAAGCTCTACCACGAACATATCTACTGGGATCAGGCGTCGGTGCTGGTGCAGTTGGGCGTGCTGGATCCGACCGGCTTGCCGGTGGCCGGGCGTGAAACCGCGACCAAGCTGCTGGATGAAAGCCTGGCGTCCAACGAGCTGATGCCGACCTGGCCCAGCAGTGCTGGCAAGGACTGAGGAGGCGTGACCATGAGCGAGTTCAATAATCGTGTTGCGCTGATCACCGGTGGCGCCACCCTGATTGGTGCGGCCGTAGCCGAAGCCTTCGTCAGCAATGGTGCCCGAGTAGCCATTCTCGATATCGATGCCGAGGCGGGTGCGCAGCTGGCGGATCGGCTGGGACCTGCAGCCCTGTTTATCGAGACCGATATTACCGACGACGCCCAGCTGGAAGCGGCCGTGCAGCAGACCCGGGATCACTTCGGCACCTTGCACTATCTGATCAATCTGGCGTGCAGCTACCTCGATGAAGGTGCCGAATCCAATCGTGGCGACTGGCTCAAGGCGCTGGATATCAATGTGGTCAGCGCGGTGATGGCGGCACGGGCGGTACGCCCAATCCTGGCGGGGGAAGAGGGCAGTGCCATTGTCAACTTTACCAGCATCTCGGCGCAGGCGGCTCAGACCGGGCGCTGGATCTATCCCGCCAGCAAGGCCGCGCTCAAGCACCTGACCCGCAGCATGGCGCTGGATTTCGCAGAAGAGGGCATCCGCGTCAATTCGGTGTCGCCGGGCTGGACCTGGTCGCGCGTCATCGATGAGGTCAGCGGCGGCGACCGTGCCAAGGCAGACCGCGTGGCCGCACCTTTCCACATGCTGGGGCGCCTGGGCGGGCCTGAAGAAGTCGCCGAAGTGGTGCTCTTCCTCTGTTCGCCTCGGGCCAGCTTCGTCACCGGGGCCGACTATGCCGTCGATGGCGGCTACTCGGCCCTGGGGCCGGAACAGCAGGAGCCGGCGATTCCCAAGCTGGCGGAATAAAAACCTCGTTGTAACCCAACAGCCGGTCGCGCCCCCCGGTCGGCACCATAAAAAAAAGAATATTGGAGCCACTCCATGACACGCAAAATTGCAATCGTTGGCGCCGGCCAGTCCGGCCTGCAAACCGGTATCGGCCTGCTCAAGGCCGGTTATGAAGTCACCATTCTGTCGAACCGCACCGGTGACCAGATTCGTGCCGGCAAGGTGATGTCGAGCCAGTGCATGTTCGATCAGGCGCTGCAGACAGAGCGCGACCTGGGCCTGAACTTCTGGGAGCATGATTGCCCGCCGGTGGAGGGGATCGGCCTGACCGTGCCCAACCCCGAAAAGCCGGGTGAGAAGCTGATCGACTGGTCGGCACAGCTGGACAACAAGGCGCAGTCAGTGGATCAGCGCGTCAAGATGCCGGTCTGGATGGACGAGTTCGAGCGTCTGGGCGGTGAGCTGAAACTCTGTGATGTGGGTATCGCCGAGCTGGAAGACCTGACGGCAGCCAATGATCTGGTGCTGCTGGCGGCGGGCAAGGGCGAGATCGTGCGCATGTTCGAGCGTGATGAGCAGCGCTCTCGCTTCGACAAGCCCCAGCGTGCGCTGGCGTTGACCTACGTGCATGGCATGACGCCGAAGGAGCCCTATTCACGGGTGGCGTTCAACCTGATCCCGGGTGTGGGCGAGTACTTTGTGTTCCCGGCACTGACCCTGAGCGGACCCTGCGAGATCATGGTGTTCGAAGGCATCCCGGGCGGCCCCATGGATTGCTGGGGCGATATCACTACGCCGCAGGAGCATTTGCAGCGCAGTCTGGAGATCATCCGGACCTATGCGCCCTGGGAGGCCGAGCGTTGCCATAACGTGGAGCTGACCGATGAGGGTGGTGTGCTGGCTGGCCGTTTCCCGCCGACCGTGCGCAAGCCGGTGGCGACCCTGCCGTCAGGCCGCAAGGTATTTGGTATGGCCGATGCGCTGGTGGTCAATGATCCGATCACCGGTCAGGGGTCCAACAACGGTGCCAAGTGCAGCCGCATCTACCTCAACGAAATTATCGCCCGCGGTGACCAGCCCTTCACCGAGGAGTGGATGCAGCAGACCTTCGAAACCTACTGGTCCTATGCCTCTCAGGTGGTCGAGTGGACCAATAGCATGCTGCTGCCGCCTCCGCCGCACATTCTGGAGCTGCTGGGCGCCGCACAACAGTCACCGTCACTGGCTTCGCGCATCGCTAACGGCTTCGACAACCCGCCGGATTACATGCCTTGGTGGCTGGATGAAGCGGCCTGCCGGGATCTGATCAACAGCCACATGCAACAGGGAGCGGCCTGATATGACCAGCGTAAATACTGCCAATGTCGCGGTTGAAAACAGTACGGCGGCTGCTAACCTTGCGCCCTCGATTGACCCGCGTGAGCTGCGTGATGCGCTGGGACTGTTTGCCACCGGTGTGACCGTGGTCACCGCGCCGGGTGCCGATAGCCAGCCCATCGGTATCACGGCGAACTCCTTCTCATCCCTGTCGCTTGAACCGCCGCTGGTGCTCTGGAGCCTGGCGATGAGATCGCCGAACCTGGACGCCTTCGAAGAGGGTAAGCCCTTTGCGATCAATATCCTGCAGAGGGAACAGGAAGCTCTGGCACTGCAGTTTGCCCGGCCGCTGGAAGACAAGTTCCACAATGTGAGCTACGAGCTCAACAGCCGCCAGGTGCCGCTGCTGCAGGGCGCTCAGGCTCAGCTGGAGTGCACGGTCGAGTTTACCCGCGTGCTGGGTGACCACTTGCTGATCGTCGGACGAGTCGATGCGATGAACACCGAGCCAAGTGAGCCGCTGCTGTTCTACCGCGGAGCCTTTGCACAGCTGGAGAACTAATTCGTTCCACAGGGAGCCGTCTGGTGACCGCTCCCTGATAACAATAACAACACAGGATTTCATGCATGATGAACGCGTTGACTAAACCGAGCCTGGCGGCCGCCATCGCACTGGCGCTGACATTGACCACTGAAGCTCAGGCGACAGAAGGGGGAGGCTCCAACTATCCGATGGGCGCCGAAAACTACCTGATGGGGGCACTGCCGCCACCCGGGGTCTACCCGCTGATCTATGCCAACAGCTATGAAGCGGATGACTTCATGGGCGACAGCGGTGACAGCCTGCCGATCGACTTCAACTTACGTGCTGATGTGCTGGCGCCTCGCCTGGTATGGGTCACCGACAAGACCATCCTCGGTGGGCAGCTGTTCCACGCGGCCCTGCTGCCGCTGGTTGATCTGGATGTGTCGGTAAACGGCATGAAGGACAGCAACCAGGGTATCGGTGACCTTGACCTGACCGCCTTTGCACTGGCCTATCACCACAGTCCCAACTTCCACTCCGTGGTGGGCATGGACGTGTTTATTCCCATTGGTGAATACGATGTCGATGAGATGGCCAATATCGGCCGCAACTACTGGGGTGTACAGGCGGCCTATGCGGCGTCCTGGGTTAACCCGACTGGCTGGAACGCCGATATCAAGCTGATGTACGACTACAACTTCGAGAATGACGATACCGATTACCAGTCAGGGCAGGAGCTGCACTTCGACTACTCCCTCGGTTATGGTGTCAGCCCGAACTGGGTCGTGGGTGTCGGTGGTTACGCCTACAAGCAAACAACACCGGATGAAGTGAACGGTGTCGAGATCGGCAATGAAGGCCAGGCCTTCGCGATTGGCCCGTCCATCAAGTACGACAACGGCCAGGGCTTCTTCTTCTCGGTGAAGTACCAGAAGGAAATGGCCGTCGAAAACCGCCCGGAAGGTGACGCCTTCTGGATCAAGACCATCATCCCCTTCTGATCGGTCTATGCCGGCCCTGAACCCGGGGCCGGTTCCTTATACTGCAAAACTCACCCGTCAGTGCTTCGGCACTGGCACTGTGTGCTGGGGGTCTTTAGCCGCTAACGCTTCCTTACCAGTACTCCATATTCTTACTATCAGCGTGAAAGCGTTGCCGCGCTCGTACCAGGTTGATCAGCAGCAGGAGAAGCCGTTTGCATGGGAGGCATCGGCCATCAGTCAAGTTAGCTGCATGGAATGGGAAAACTGGAAAAAGTGATGAAATGATTCATTCTTACCTTATCCAGGACGATTTTTGATGATCGGGTGACATCCGCTCTGAGGCTATTCTCGGCCAACAAGCGGAAGGGCGCACCATAACGGCTTTCGGAAAAAAACGAAATACAGGTATGATTCTTGCTGGTTAAACAGCATAAAGAATCAACCGTTTGACCGTCATGTATAACGAACTGCCCTTTTCATATAACACCTGCCTTGAGTCCAGAGATTTTGAAGAAGCCCAGGCATTCTTGAACTCGCGTATTGATGAGCGTGAAGTCATACCACTGACGGCTCAAGGTAACAGTTCTAACTGTTTCACCCTGCAACCATTGCGGCAAACACTGCTCTTTGGAGCTCATTGGGGGGAGCGGGTGCATATTCGTTCGGGAGCACTCAGCACCTGTCATCTGGTCCTGCCGCTAAGCCGCTTCATAGAAGTCCGCAGTATCAACCGTTTTGTTGGACCCAATGAAATACTGCTGATGATGCCGGGATCGGAGGCTGATCTGGTCTGGGAAGCGGATTGTTCGGCGATTGTAATCACTTTCGATCGTGAAGTTTTGCAGCATTTGTCAGGCCTTGAGCGCGAAGCCTTTTATTCCGGGGCTTTGCGTATACTGCGACCGCAGGACCGACACGTTCGCTCGTTGTTCAGCCTGCTTCAGTGCCTGGCCAGTCAGCATCAGATTAACGAAGGCGAGATACTGCCAGTCATGCAGCAACACTGGGAGTCACTGTTAATCGAGTCAATCGCTAACCAGTTGGCCGACCCAACGCCTGATCATATCGACATACTGCCTTTGCAACTTCGCCGTGCTGTCGATTGGCTGCAGGCTCACATTGAACAGCCGCTGACCGTCAGTGACCTGGTGAAGGCTGCAGGTTGCAGTCGTCGCTCGCTGGAAAACGGTTTCCAGCAGTTCATTGGCTGCTCACCCGCACGCTATATCCTTCAGCAGAAGTTGGATTTGGCGCACCAGCGTCTGCAACAGACTCAAGGGACGGTCAGCGAGGTGGCTTACCACTGCGGTTTCAACCATCTCAGTCACTTTACCCGTTTGTACAAGGACCATTACGGCGAAACGCCGTCCCAGACGCTGAAACGGCATACGCTTGTTACACGGTGATAACCGGAGTGGTGACGGCAGGGGAAGGGAACCCTGCCGGTGCTACTCCGGTAATTGTGTCTAGAAGCGCAGGTTGACCCCCAGGGCATAGTTGCTGTCACCTCGGTCATACTGGCCGGTTTCGGCCCAGACCTTGACCTGGTCATCCAGCTGTTTCTCGAGTTTCAGCATGTACACTGACTCGTCGGCAGCATCATAGTCGTGGTCTTTCTCCTTGTAGCCCACAGCCATGCCGTAACCTGTGCCCAGATTGATGTTGGCTGAGATGCCGAAAGAATCGGAATCAGCCGCACCCTTGGGTGCGAATGGGTAGGGCTGGTTGTCACTGTGCTCCCAGACGGCACCCAGCTGTACCTGACCGAAATCGTAGCCAGCGCTGAGAGCGGTCAACAACAGGTCTTCCTGGGTAAAGGCCGGCAGCTGCTCCGCCTTGATCAGCGTGGTTCCGGCGCCCAGATGCAGCTGACCATCGTTGTACACTATGCGGATGGAAGCTGCATCGGCATCTTCGCCGTTATCCTCTTTCAGGGTGATGGCAGCCATTACCAGGCGGGTATTGGCGATGGCGGGAGATGCCCAGGCAAAGGTACCGGAAGTGCGGTCCGGCTGGACGAAAATACCGTCTGCATGCAAAGCAGCATGAGGCTCGTTGTACTCATAATGGTTGATCGGGCCATAGAGCTGCGCCCACTGACCGGAGGTGCCGCGCGGTGCCAGCACAAAGGTGCCGTACTGCGTCGGCAGCCTCATGACCGCTTCCTTGATGTGGATATCATCCTCGCCATCCTTGCCCGGATCTCCACTGTCTGCACGGTTGGCGGCCTGGGCCAAATCAACTTCCAGCTGATAGAGCAGGTTCAGATCCTTTACCTGAACCTTGCCCTTGAGGCCCAGTTCAATTTCGAAGGCTTCGGCCTCGAAATCCTGATTGTCGGTTTTCAGTGCGCCGGCGCTAAGGAAGCCATAGGCTTCCGGCTTGCTGAATTCGGCAGCCTGTCCCATCAATGGAAGGGTTGCCAGGGCGATGGCGAAGGCCATTTTTTTCATCACGAACATCTTGTTATTGTCTCCGACTGTAACTTATGGGGTGGGCCTTACTCGACACAGCGATCAAATACACAGGTGGTAAAGCTGTAACCGATCTTCTTCATCTTCTCCGGATCAGAAGGGAAGACGCCGTTATCACGCACATAGGTTTCCCAGTCGGCCAGCAATTCAGCCATTTTGTCCGGTTCGTGCTCGGCCAGGTTATGGCGCTCGGTGGGGTCGTTTTTCAGGTTGAACAGCTGCCACTCACCATCACCGTAGGGCTGCTCCAGCAGGCGAATCTTCCAGTCACCCTTGCGGATCGCGGAGCGGCCAAACAGCTCCCAACCAACTGTGCGCTCTTCAGCCTTGTTACCCTGAAGTATTGGCAGCATGGAGTGTCCCTGGATTGGCAGAACTTCACGGCCGTTGTAGGGGCTGGTGATCTCTTTGACTCCTGCCAGCTCGAGGAAGGTGGGCATTACATCCTTGACGTGGATAAACTCGTGATTGATCTGACCTTTCTGCGTCTCGCCAGGCAGACGTACGATGGCCGGTGTCACAAGGCCGCCCTGAGAGGGGAAACCCTTGAACAGCGGGAAGGGTGTGGCACTGACCTGGCCCCACTGGGCGCCATACCAGATATAAGAGTTGGGACGACCCATATTTTCGTAGCTGTTGTCGTAGTCGCTGGCGAACCAGGCCTTGTTACCAGGCAGTACTTCCGGGCTGTTGCCATCGGCGCCGTTGTCGGACATGAACATCACGACGGTGTTGTCCAGCTCGCCTTTTTCATCCAGCCATGTAAGCAAACGACCGATATTGTGATCCATGTTGTCGACCATGGCGGCATAAACCTGCATGCGACGGGTTTCGATCCTTCGCTGCTCGTCGGTCAACTCTTCCCAGCGAGGCAGTTGCGTCATCGGCGTGTTGGCGGTGACTGCAGAGTTGACCAGCCCCATCTCCTTCATGCGCTTCAGGCGTGCCTGACGGATCTGCTCGTAGCCCTTTTCATACCTGCCTTCGTACTTCTTCAGGTAGGCATCCGGTGCCTGTAGTGGCCAGTGCGGGGCGGTATAGGCGACATAGGCAAAGAACGGCTTGTTCTGCTCCAGATCGTCGCCGATGTATTGCATCATCAGATCGGTATAGTAATCCGACGAGAAAAAGCCCTTGGGCAGGTCGACGCTCTTGCCGTTGTCACGATAGATCGCTCTGGGGTCCTTGCCGATGATGGCACGCTGGTCGTCGAAATGGCTGGCGCCACCCTGGATCAGGGCGAATGACTTGTCGAAGCCGCGTGCGGCCGGGCTCTTGTCCTCACTTCGTCCCAGGTGCCACTTGCCCACCATGTAAGTGTTGTAACCGCTGTCACGCAGTACTTCTGGCAGCGTGGCGACCGAGGTGTTCAGGTAGCCTTCGTAACCCGGTTTGCCTTTCTGCTCCGGCTGCAGCAGTTCGGCCATGTTGCCAAGACCGGCCCGGTGACTGTCGGTGCCCGAGAGCAGCATGGAACGAGTGGGGGAGCAGGTCGGTGCCGTGTGGAAATCGGTCAGACGGATGCCTTCCGATGCAAGCGCATCAAGGTTGGGAGTCTCGATTTCGCCACCGAAAGCACCAATATCGGAGTAGCCAAGGTCATCGGCGACAATGAGCAGAATATTGGGGTTGTCTGCGGCAGAAACCAGGGATGCGGAAGTCAGCATGGCAGCCGCCAGGGCGGTCTTGCGCAAAAGGGAGAGTCTGTTTTTCATGATGTACCCTTGATTATTGTTATGGGGACAGGCTGCCGAAGCAGCTTGTGCAGTATGTTCAGCACAGCCGCAGGGGCGTTAACCGGTTTGCGCAGGGGGTATCATTTTTGCGCAACAAAATTGCGCAACAGCGCTGTAGTTTGCCTGCATCGCCTAAAGCGAAGCGGTCTCCTTTTCTGTTACACTCTGCAGCCCTTCTTCCAACCACAGGAACAGCATGTCCAGGCGGCCCGATCTGCTTAACGCGCCCATACGCCAGACCCTGGTGCGCATGACGATCCCGATGATGTTCGGCATCGTCAGCCTGATGCTGTTCAACCTGGCCGATATCTGGTTTGTGGCTCAGCTCGGTACCGAGCCGATGGCGGCGCTGGCGTTTACCTTTCCGGTTTCTTTTTCGGTTGTCAGCCTGGCGATCGGGTTGGGAATAGGAACCTCGGCGACGCTGGCGCGCCTGATTGGCAGTGGCAATGGCGGCGGCGAGCAAGCGGCGCGTCTGGCCACCGATAACCTGCTGCTGACGGTGCTGCTGATGGTGACAGTCGGCTTTGCCGGACAGCACTTTGCCGACCCGATCTTCCGGTTGATGGGCGCTGACCCGGGGTTGATGCCGTTGATCGATGCCTACATGGAAGTCTGGTTTGCCGGTTCGGTGTTCCTGGTGTTGAACATGGTGTGCAACAGCACATTCCGCGCTTCGGGTGATACACGGTTATCGGCAACGATTATGCTAATTTCCTCGCTGCTCAATATTATTCTTGATCCGCTGCTGATCTTTGGCTGGGGACCGGTACCGGCCATGGGGATTCGCGGTGCCGCCATTGCCAGCGTGATCGCCTGGGCCTCGACGACTCTGCTGGCGCTGCACCTGTTGTACCACCGCAAGGGGATGCTGCTGTTGGCGCCGCCGGATGTGGGCGAGATGCTGGGGAACTGGCGAAAGGTCTTGTCGATCAGTTTGCCGGCGGCACTGTCGAACATGATGACGCCCCTGGCCAACGGTATCCTTACGGCACTGGTGGCCGTTCATGGTGCCGAGGCGGTGGCCGCCTTTGGCGCCGGCGCCCGTATAGAATCCCTGTCACTGCTGGTGTGTCTGGCACTGTCGATGACGCTGCCGCCGTTCATCAGCCAAAACTATGGCGCGCTCAAGGTCGAGCGGGTCAGAGCGGCCTATCAGGGGGCGATCCGCTTTGCGCTGGCCTGGCAGCTGCTGATCTTTGCCGTGCTGGTGCTGGCGTCCGGTTTCATAGCCAAGCTGTTCAGTACAGATCCTGAAGTGGCGCGCTGGCTGCAGACGTGGATGTTGATCGTACCCGCCGGATTCGGTTTCCAGGCTATTACCTTCCTCAGTGCCTCCTCCTTCAATGCCTTGCATCAGCCGATGCGTGCGATGCGGATCAGCCTGTTCCGGTTGTTCCTGATGTACGTGCCGCTGGGCTGGCTGGGCAACCATTTCTTCGGCCTGACCGGCATGTTCTCTGCGCTGGTGCTGGCCAATGCGATCACTGCTGTGGTGGCTTCCACCTGGGTTAAGCGTTACCTGAAAACGCTTGATACAGAGCACGGTGCTGTGCCGGCTTCCTGATTGCTAGGGTTTTCCCTGATTTACCAAGGTCATACTTCTGCAATAGTTTAAAAGGACTATGATCAATGAAGTTAGAGCATGAAGTTAAAACGCTAACTGACACTATAACAAATCGTACTCTAAGCCTGACGGCCCCCATTCCTTCCAAACGGTCGACATAAGATCAGGGGAATGGAGCAGGCTTCAAACATGGAAAGGGAAGCAAAGCATGAGCAAACGAGTAGCATTGGTCACCGGCGGCACTGGTGGTTTGGGTGAAGCAATCTGCCGCAAGCTGGTAGACGCCGGTTTTCACGTTGTCGCCGGCTACAACAGCGGCGGTAATCATGATAAGGCAAAGGCGTGGCAGGAAAAGCAGCGCGAGGCCGGATACGAAATCGATGTGGCCTACGGCGATGTCACCAGCGAAGAGTCCTGCGCTGCCTGTATCGCAACCGTCAAGGAGATGACCGGTCGCGATGTGGATGTGCTGGTCAATAACGCCGGTATCACCCGCGATGGCCAGTTCAAAAAGATGAGCTGGGATCAGTGGAATGAAGTGCTGAGCGCTAACCTGGACTCCATGTTCCATATGACCCGTCTGGTAATCAACCCGATGATCGAGCAGGGGTTTGGTCGTGTGATCAACATCTCCTCTGTTAACGCACAGAAGGGCCAGTTCGGCCAGACCAACTACTCGGCCGCTAAGGCCGGTATCCACGGTTTCACCAAGGCGCTGGCGCAGGAAGTGGCCGCCAAGGGTGTCACCGTGAACACTGTATCACCGGGTTACGTGATGACCCCAATGGTTGCCAAGATCGACGATTCCGTTCTGGAAAAAATCGCCAAGTCCATTCCGGTGGGCCGCCTGGGCGAACCGGACGAAATTGGTCGCATCGTGACTTTCCTGGCGGAAGATGAATCTGCCTACATCACCGGTGCCGACTTCTCCATCAACGGTGGTCTGCACATGTTCTGATCTCCACCGGAGAGCGGGAAAATACAGGGGCTGCCGTTCGGCGGCCCTTTTTGTTTGCAGGGTCTCGCCTCGTGGGCGATAGCCTTGTGCAGCACCAATCGCTTGCATGGCCCAGGCCACCCTCTCTTGATGCTGCGCATCAATTCACCTTGAAGCAAACTCCTACATCTACATCCATGTCGATTGTCACATCCTCGTGTAGCAGCCTGCCTTGCAGGCGATCAACCACTTGACCCTGTACTCGACTTCAGGGTTTATCATTCAGTTAACGAAAAACCACGCCAAAAAGTACTCAAGGGATGTGTGATGGCTATTTACCAATTTGCCCTGCATAACGTGCGCTGTGCCGGTTGTGTGCGCAGTGTGGAAAAGTCGCTGCGCCAAACCGATGGCATTGACGACTTTGCGATCAATTTTGCCGACCGTACCGCTTCGGTGCAGACAGAGGCCGATCCCGAGGTCGTGACCCAGGCGGTAGAAGCGGCGGGGTATGGCGCCTCGCTGATGCAGGATCAGGATGACTATGATCAGCGTGCTAAGCAGGAGCGTCAGGCATTCAGAACGACGTTGCGCAAGAGCCTGGTGGCACTGGTACTGGGGGCTGCGCTGATGGTCGCGATGCTGATCGGCTGGATGCCCGACCTGCACACCGGTAGCGGTATGCTGCAGGGGGCTTTTATGGGCGTGATCACGCTGGCGATCATGGCCTACAGCGCGGGTCATATATACAAGGGGGCCTGGCAGGGGCTGTTTCATGGTGACCTGAATATGGACACCCTGATCGCGCTGGGGACGGGTACCGCCTGGATCTATTCCACCGGGTTGCTGATAGCGACGGCTATGGCAGCGGGTGTGCTGCCGGAAGCGGCCATGCATCTGTACTACGAAGCGGCCGTAATGATTCTGGGCTTTATCCTGCTGGGGCAGGCACTGGAGAGCCGCGCGCGCGGCAATACCAACGATGCCCTGCGCAAGCTGCTTGACCTGCAGCCGCGTGAGGCCTTGCGTATTCGTGACGGTGAGAGCAAGTCAGTGCCAGTGGCGATGCTGCTGCCGGGAGACCGGGTGCGTATCCGCCCTGGCGAACGGGTGCCGGTAGATGGTGTGGTGATCGAGGGCAGCAGCCATCTGGATGAGTCGATGCTCACCGGTGAACCCCTGCCGGTTAAGCGCGAGGCGGGTGACCAGGTGACCGGCGGTACCGTCAATGGCCAGGGTAGCCTGTTGATCGAAGTATCGGCGGTCGGCCAGAAAACCGTGCTGGCGCAGATTGTAGCGACGGTGCGCGAAGCGCAGAATGCCAAGCCGGCGCTGGGACGTCTGGCTGACCGTATTGCAGCCATCTTCGTGCCGGTGGTAATCCTGATCGCCGTGCTGGCGGTCGGACTCTGGCTCTGGCTGGCTCCGGCTCCAGCCTGGCCCTATGCCATCGTTGCCGCGCTGACCGTGCTGATCGTGGCTTGTCCCTGTGCATTGGGACTGGCGACACCGATGTCGGTGATGGTAGGAGTTGGGCGTGCTGCTGAGCAGGGGGTGCTGATTCGCAATGGCGATGCATTGCAGCAGGCGCAGGCGATTACGACTCTGGTGGTGGACAAGACCGGTACTCTGACCGAAGGCAAACCAGCGGTGGTAGCGCTGCATGCAGATGGCGATACCGCTCGGTGGCTGCAACTGGCGGCCAGTGTCGAGCAACACTCGGAACACCCCTTGGCACAGGCCGTCGTGAACTACACCCGTGAAAAGGGGCTGGAACTGGTCGATAGTCAGGACTTCGATGCTACGGCGGGCAGTGGCGTCAGTGCTCGTGTTGAAGGGCAGCAGGTGTTGTTGGGCAACCAGGACTGGATGCAGCAGCAGTCCGTGGAGACCGCCTTCTTTGATGACAAGGCGGATGATTTCAGCCAGGCCGGTCGTTCATTGGTTTGGGTGGCGGTTGATGGACAGATGAAGCTGTTGCTGGCGATTGCCGACCCATTGCGCGAAGACAGCGCCGAGGCGGTGGCTCAGTTGCACTGTCAGGGGCTGGAAGTGGTAATGCTCTCCGGTGATAACCAGCAGACTGCCAATGCCATTGCACAGGAGGCCGGGATCGATCGGGTTATCGCCGAGGTCAAGCCTGAGCAGAAACAGGCGGTGATTCGGGATCTGCAGTTGGAAGGCAAGATCGTGGCGATGGTGGGTGACGGCATCAACGACGCACCCGCACTGGCGCAGGCGGATATCGGCTATGCGATGGGGTCTGGCACCGATGTGGCGATCAGTTCTGCCGATGTAACCCTGATGCGGTCCAGCCTGATGTCGGTGGTGGATGCGATCGGCATATCCCGCGCCACGGTACGTAACATCAAACAGAACCTTTTTGGTGCCTTCATTTATAACAGCCTGGCCATTCCGGTAGCGGCGGGTGTGCTCTATCCCTGGACAGGATTGCTGCTGAATCCGGCAATCGCAGGCGCGGCCATGGCGCTGTCATCGGTGACGGTGGTAACCAACGCCCGGCGCTTGAAGGGGGGAAGGCTTAAATAAGAAACACCTGTTTTAATAATGTTATTAAAAAGCAACGCTGTTTTGCATAGAATACTGGGCCTTCCTTGTATACAGAAGGTATCAGCCCATGTCGGGAATGAAGCTCAAAAGCAAGCTGTTGCTATTATCGCTGCTGCCTATGGCATTGGTCGTAGTGGCAATCATGCTGATTGTGCGCACTCAAATGGAGTCCACGGGTGACGTTGAAGTCCAGCGTATACGGGACAGTATGCTGGCGACCAAACAAGCGGAACTGAAGCATTATGTTGAGCAAGCGATATCAGCGGTCAAACCGATTTACGCGCGTGCCGGTCTAACAGCTGCCGAGCAGGAACGCCAGGTGGTCGAGATCCTCAACGCCATGCGTTATGGTACCGACGGCTATATCTTTGCGTTTGATTCTCAGGGCGTCATGCAGGTACATGGTGCCAATGCAGCATTGATCGGCAAGAACCTCTCAGGCCTTAAGGATGCCAACGGAGTGCAGTTTACCCGGGAACTGGTCAAGGCCGGTCGCCAGGGGGGCGGGTTTGTCGAATATATCTGGAAAAAGCCACAGCTGGATCGTGAGGTTCCCAAGCTCAGTTATGCCGCGCTCCTGCCGGGTGCGGACTGGGTTGTCGGTACCGGTTTCTACATTGATGACATTGATGCCGAAGTGGCTAATGCCGAACAGCAGATACATGGCTCAATCAGTAGCACGCTGACCCTGATTGCGATCTCTGCCCTGGTTTTGCTGGGTATTGTCAGCGTGGTTTCCCTGATCGCCTCCGGCCGCATTATTAGGCCACTGCTGCAAACAGCGGAAGCCCTGCGTGATATTTCCCGGGGAGAAGGTGATCTGACACGCCGCCTGCCGGTCGAGTCCAGTGATGAAGTGGGCGATGTAGCGCGCTGTTTCAACGACTTTATCGAAAAAATTCAGCAGTTGGTTCGCGAAGTGCATACAGCAGTGAATTCGCTGAGTACATCCACCGAGTCGATGAAGCAGGTGGTCACCCGTACCCATGAAGATGCTCACATGCAGAAGGGTGAAACCTCACAGGCCGCGGCGGCGATCCATGAAATGGCAGCCGCCGTGCAGCAGGTGGCGGGCAGCGCGGCTCAGGCAGCGGAGTCGGCACGCGAAGCGGGTAACGAGTCTGTTAACGGCCAGACGGTCGTGGAGCGGACCATTGATTCGATTAACCGCCTGGCGGATGACGTCAACCGTTCTGCCGAAGTGATCGGTAGTCTGGATTCCGATGCCGATAAGATCGGCACTGTGATCAACGTGATCCGTGATATCGCTGAGCAGACCAACCTGCTGGCGCTGAACGCAGCGATCGAAGCTGCCCGTGCCGGTGAACAAGGCCGTGGCTTCTCCGTCGTTGCGGACGAGGTTCGTACGCTGGCGACCCGTACTCAGCAGAGTACCGATGAGATCCAGCGCATGATCGAAAGCCTGCAAAACGGTGCCCGTCGTGCAGTAACCGAGATGCAAAACTCCCAGGCACAGAGTCAGGAGACGATTGTTCAGGCTGATACCGCGCGCAGCTCGCTGCAGCAGATCACGCACTCGGTCAGCAACATTACCGAGATGAATACCCAGATTGCCAGTGCCGCCGAGGAGCAGACCGCGGTGGCGGACGAGATCAGCAAGAGCGTTCAGCAGATCGCGGATATCGCTGACAAGGCGACTCACAATGCGGAAGAGCTGGCAGGTACGGCAAACCGGATGAGTGAGCTGGAACGTCAGCTGAACCAGTTGGTGTCCCGCTTCAAGATCTGAACCTGAAGTCACCCCATATCCCCCTTGGTTGAACCAGCCCGGTCCGGGCTGCGTAACAGCCAAGGGGGATTTTTTATGGGTAAATGGCTGCACGTATTTTCTTTCAAGATCGTTTTACTGAGCCTGCTGGCGTCGCTGCCGGCCGAAGCCACAGAGCCGTTTCGACTTTACGGTAGCGAAGCGATCTACTCTGTCGAACGAAAGGGCAAGACCATTGGTGAGTATCGGTTGGCGTTTCGCGCGCAGCCGGATGACAGGCTGGTGGTGAATGTGTCCATGCAGCTTCAGCTACGATACCTTGGGCTGTTCAAATATGACTTCAGCTATCGTGCTGAAGAAGTATGGCAGGCAGCTGACCGTCTGGTTGCCATGCAAGTCAGTATCGATGATGACGGTGGTACTCACAGCTACCGTATTGAACGTCGAAGTGATGGCCTCTACCGCCTGAGCGGTGATACCGATGCGGTGCGGCTGGGGGATACCCTGCTAACCTCTAACCACTGGCATTCAGGGCTGGTGGAGCAATCTCGATTGATCAATACACTGACCGGCGAGGTCAGCCGTCTTAATGTTGTGTTGCAGGGAGAGGAGCGCATTCAGATCGGTGCTCGCCAGGTGCGGGCCCGGCGCTATCACCTGGGGGGCGAATTGGAGGATACCCTGAGCTGGTATGACGAGCAGGGGCGCTGGCTGGGAATGGAGTTCTCGGCGCGAGATGGCAGTCGCATACGCCTGCGCTTGCAGCCTGATGCCGAACTGGCCGAGCGGGAGAAGCCATGAATAATCTACCGCCACGTTGGCCGCTGATCTGGATTACCGGAGCTGGCAGCGGCATTGGTCGTGCGACAGCACTGCGGCTTGCCGCGGAAGGTTCGGATGTCATCGTCAGTGGCCGCCGTGCAGCAGCGCTGGAAGCGGTAAAGAGCGAAGCTGCTGGACTGCAGCTGGAAGGACGAATTTTGCCCCTGGTGCTGGATGTGACCGAGACTGGAGCCTACGAACGGGCGCTGGAGCGAATCGAAGCCGAGTGGAAACTGCCGGATCTGGTGATTCTCAATGCCGGCGACCACCAGCCGATGCCTTTGGCGGACCTGGATACAGGTGTCTGTCGCTCACTGATGGAGATCAACTTCTTTGCCGTGATGGCCGGGCTGGAGATACTGTTGCCCAAAATGCGCCGGCGGGGACGCGGTCATATCGCCTGTACGGCTTCACTTGCCGCTTATCGAGGGTTGCCCACGGCAGCCGCCTATGGCGCCAGTAAGGCGGCAGTGGTCAACGCCTGTGAAGCCCTGCAGGTAGAGTTGCAGGGCAGCGGCGTGCGCCTGCAGGTGATTAACCCCGGGTTTGTCAAAACACCGCTGACCGACCGCAATACCTTCACCATGCCCCAGCTGATCACGCCGGAAGAGGCGGCAGAGGCACTGATCAAAGGGTTGCACAGTCAGCGTTTCGAGATCCGTTTTCCGCGCGGCTTTGCCTGGACGCTGGCGCTGCTGCGGCGCTTACCGTACCGTCTCTATTTCCGCTGGGTAAAGAAGGGAACCGGATTTTGACCGTCAGCCATCGCGAACAATGCCTGCATGATTATGGTCAGGCTTTTGCAACCTTGACCCCGCACAGTGTCGACGCCTTGTGTCGGCGTGTCAGCCTGGATGTGCACTTTCGAGATCCGTTTAACGACCTGTACGGGCGTGATGTCCTGCGTGCGCTGCTGCTGGACATGTTCGAACGTGCCGGGCGACCGGCGTTCAGTGTCGATGAGATCAATTGGCATGAGGACACAGCTGTCGGCTGGTTGCGCTGGCATTTCAGTGCCCAGCTGCCGGTGATTGGTCAGCTGGACGTGGAGGGGTGTAGTCGAGTCAGCCTTGATCCAAATGGATTGATTACCGAACATCTGGATTATTGGGACAGCGCTCCTATTTACTTCAGGCTGCCGTTATTGGGCGCTTTGCTAAGGCGCATTCGGCAGCGTATCTCGATGCAGGATTGAGTCTGGGACAGCTCCAGCTTATCTTTTGGCTCCTCAGGCAATATCAAAGGCTGAAAGGAGCCTGCTTGAGCTGGTCAGCGTGAATGAAAAACAGCGTAACCACGCCCAGCTGGACTCCCCACTTGCGCACTTCAGCCTTGTTCACCAGCACATTACCCGGCTGCAGATACATCCAGTCATCGAAGGTCACTCGCCAGCTGCCATCACCGACCTTGAGATCCATTCGGTAGCGCCAGTTGAGCTGATTACCATCGCTGACTCCTTGCGCGGTGCCAATGATGTCATCGGCTTGACCTTCATATTGGCCAGCGCCTGTAGGAGTGATGGTCCAGATGCGCTGGTCGCGCTCGCCATCACCGTAGAGAAATCTCTCGTCGAGGATCAGCCGTTCGCCATTCCAGTCACCATCGATCTCGACCTGAAACTGGCGGCGCAGATTGCCAAAACGATCTTCGAATATTCCCCAGGCATATACCTTGCCCTGAAAGAACTCTTCAATCTTGAGGGCGGGGCCTTGTTGGCTCAGAGAGTCAGTCTTCATCGGTGAACATCCGGTCAGCAATAGGATACAAAACAGAACCTGTGTAATCCGCATGGGAAACTCCATCGGCTTTCTTCGGCTGCGCAGCGGGGTTCAACGGTGGTATCAGGCGGTGTCGCTTAATTGAGTGAGTAACTGCGCAGCCTTACCACCGCTACCACCTTCATTACGCAGGGCACACCGGCATAGATCAGCGCCAACCAGGTGTTGGCCTGAGCGGGAGACAGCGTCTCGGCGAGTTGCAGCAGCCCCAGTCCCAGCAGGGCTGCCAGCGCCAGCGCCAGCTTGTTAGCGGCATTCCAGCAGGCGAACAACAGCCCACGGCGCTGCAGGCCGGTTTGCCTGTGATCCCAGTCACAGACGTCTGCCTGCAGCGCGTGCGGCAGAGACAGGTCGGCGCCCAGTGCCAGCCCGGTCAGCACACAGATCGGGATGAACAGTGTCAGGTCGCCGGCCCCGAGCAGAGCTGCGGGCAGAAAAGCGGCAACCGCAAACAGCATGGCCCAGCGCCAGATATCGACCTTGGGGATATATCGACTGAGCTGCAGCCAAAGCGGTAGCGAAAGGATGGCAGCACCGAAATAGACCAGAATCATCAGACCGCGATCACGCTCGGTACCGGCAAGTGTGCGGCTGATGTAGAGCGGGAAGAGTACAGCAGGCACGCCATTGGCGATGCCATTGAAAAACCAGCCGCCCAGCAACATCCTCACCGGACGCTGATGCAGCAGCACACGCCAGTGGCCGGGTTTTGAATGTTCGGCTGCAGGCTTCGGTAACGGGGTTCGTTTGAGCAGCAGCGCCAGTGCCGGCACGCCTGCCAGCAATGTGACCAGAGCGATCCCGAGCAGCACCTGAGACGTTGTGGCACCCAGCCAGAGCCCGATGGCTGGCAGCAGCGCCGAGATCAGCAATCCCATCAGTCCAAACCCTTCGCGCCAGCTGGCAGCACGAACGCGCTGATGAGTGTCTGTGCTCAATGCCGACAACCAGCTGAGGTAGGGAATCTGTACCAGTGTCCAGCCAAGGTAGAGCACCATCGACCCGACCAATAGTGACCAGGCAGGCGCATCGACGGCAGGTTGTACCAGCAGCAAAAGACCGGGTACGCAGAGCAGGGCGCCGATCAGAATGAAGTGACGAAATCGCTTGGAACGGCCACGGTCCAGCCAGAAACCGATCAATGGATCGGTGACCAGATCACTGAGCCGCGCCAGCATCAACAGCAACCCGGTCAGGCCAAGCGTCAGGCCCCACTCTTCAACGTACCAGCTTGGCAGCAGCACGTAGAGCCCAACGGTCGGTATTGCCAGCGGCAGGGCTGGCAATGCATAGGCCAGCAGCCGTGGCAGCGGCAGCGGGGCGGCCATCAGCTCAACCGATACAGGCCCACATCGATACTGCCGTGGCGAAAGCCGGCCTCACAGTAAGCAAGATAGTAGAGCCACATGCGACGGAAACGCTCATCGAAGCTGCTGTTTCCCGCGTTCAGCGCCTGGACCCTGGGCCACTGGGCGATGAAGCTGTGACGCCACTCGCGCAGGGTGTCGGCGTATCCGCTGGCGAACGTCTGCTCGAAGTCCAGGGTCATGCCGGCATCCTGGATGGCCGTGCGCAGTCGTTCGGGGCTGGGCAGCATGCCGCCGGGAAAAATGTAGGTCTGAATGAAGTCTGCGCCGTTACGGTAGCGCTCGAAGCGAGCTTCTTCGATGCTGATGATCTGCAGTACCGCCCTTCCTCCCGGCTTCAGGCAGCGTTTGACCTGATCGAAGTAGGTAGGCCAGTGCTCCTCCCCGACAGCCTCAAACATCTCGATGGAGACGATATGATCGTAGTGGGAATCCAGGTCACGGTAGTCGGTCAGGGTAAAGCGGCACTGCTCGTTCAAGCCGGCGCGCTCGATCCGTTCGCGGGCGTATTTGAGCTGTTCCACCGACAGGGTGATGCCATGCACTTCGGCACCGAACTCACGCGCGGCCACTTCAGCAAAGCCGCCCCAGCCACAGCCGATCTCCAGCACGGTTTGTCCCGGCTGAAGCTCAAGCTGTTCGCAGATTTGGCGGTATTTGTGTAGCTGGGCCGCATGCAGCGCATCGGGGCCATGATTTTCGGCGCCTTGCGGATAGAGGGCTGCCGAATAGGTCATGCTCGGGTCGAGCCAGAGTGAGTAAAAATCATTGCCCAGGTCATAGTGGTAGGCGATGTTGCGCCTCGAGCCACGGCGGGTATTGGTACGTAACAGGTGGCGCAAACGGTTCAGACCACGCAGCAGCGCATTGCCCTTGGCCAGTGCCTGCAGTTGCCGCTCGTTGCCGAGCGCCCAGCGAAAAAGTGCGACCAGGTCGGGGCAGTCCCAGTCGCCTTCCATCCAGCCTTCGGCCCAGCCAATGGCGCCGCCACGCACCAGTCGGCGTAACGCGCGGAAGTGGCGCAGATGGACTTCGGCACGGGGCTCGCCATCACGGGCGTGGCCGAACTGCAGCAATTGGCCCGACGGCAGCTGCAGATCCAGGGTGCCATATTCAAGTTCGGGAAGATGGGCCAGCAGGGTGTTCAGGCACCAGCGGTTGAACCAGCCGGTCTGCGGCAGGGTATCCAGACGGGACAGTTGACGGTACTCAGATGGTTTCATGGCGTTCATCCCCTCGATCTGTTACCAGAGTGGTTCGTTCGCTCGGCGGTGCCGGGCGGGGCTGCAGTGGTACTTTCTTGCGCCAGATCTGCAGCGCTTCCCAATGGATACCGGCGATCACCTTGAAGGTCATCAACGGATAGCGAAAGAAGGTGCTCAACAAACTGCGGTCGCTCAGTTCGCGCCGCTGGCCGGTAAAGGTGGCATGCAGCACGGCGCTGTCCTGATCGGTCTGGCGGATGCAGACCGCCACGCGATCCTTGGGCGGTTGCATGCGAAAGTGATAGCGGGTCGCCATGCTGATAAACGGAGAAACATAGAACGCCTTATCGCAACTCTGCCGGACCTGCGGCGCCGCAGGGTCTGTCACCGGAATCAAATAGTTGTGCTTCTGGTTGAAGGTGTTGCTGACTTCGTACAGGATGGCGGCCAGATGGTCCTGCTCGTCATAGCAATAGAACACGCTGAGCGGATTGAATACGTACCCCAGCAGCCGGGGGTAGCAGAGCAGCCTTACATGGCCTCGACCAAGATCCATGCCGTGCTGAGACAAGGTGCCACGTACCTGCTCGATCAGGGGGCGATCACTGCCATCGCCGTGGTCGCGCTCATGGAAGGAGAACAGATTGAACCGGTTCAGTGAGAAGAGTTTCAGTCGTTGAGACAGCGCCGGCAGCTCTTCAAGATCCACCAGCATCGAGGTGACCCGGTAGATGAACCGATGGCGGTTTGGTTTCATCCGGTGATGCATTACCTGGCCGGCGTAAAGGCAGGAGCTGTTCATGCCACAGCTCCTGGCAGCCAGACGACACGGGGCCTGCTGTTGTCCTGCACATGGATGCGGCTGTTCGGGTTAGCCAGTGTCCAGGGACGTTGCAGCCCGCCTAACTGTTCGGCCACCGCGAGACCGGACTGCAGCCCGTCTTCATGAAAGCCGTAGCCGAACCAGGCGCCGCAGAACCAGGTATTGTGCCGGCCCTGCAGGGACCAGAGTTCCTTTTGCGCGGCAATGGAGTCGAGGCTGAACACAGGGTGGTCATAGAGAAAACTGCGCAGAATCTTGCCCTCGGCGGGTTCTTCCAGCGGATTCAGGGTTACGAATACAGGGTGCTCCGGTGGCAGGTGCTGAAGGTTGTTCATCCAATAGGTGACCGAGATGGCATCGGGCTGTTCCCCGCACGACCTGTGACTGTCGGTCAGGTAGTTCCAGCTGGCCCAGGCTGCGCGGCGCTGCGGCATCAGGCGTTCATCGGTATGCAGCAGGGCACGGTTGCGCTGATAGGGAAAAACGCTCAGCAGTCTTTGCTCTTCGGCGGTAGGCTCGGCCAGGAGTTCAAGTGCCTGATCTGCGTGACAGGCCAGCACAATATGATCAAAGGTCTCGCTGCCGCCGTGCAGAAATTCGACCACCGCTTTGCCGTCGCGACGGTGGATTTTGTGGATGCGGCTGTTCAAGCGCAGGCTGTCGCCCAGCTCATGGCAGATCCGGCCGACATATTCCCGGCTGCCGCCGGTGACCGTGCGCCATTGAGGGCGGTCCTTAAGTTGCATCAGTCCGTGGTTCTGGCAGAAACGCAGAAAGGTGACCGCCGGGTAGTCAAGCATCTGGTCGGCCGGGGTGGACCAGATCGCGGCGCCCATCGGGATCAGGTGGCGGTGGATAAAGGCCTTGCCGTAACCTCGGTGGGCCAGCATTTCGCCAAGTGTCTGATTCTGCACCTGAGGATCTGCGATCAGGCCGGGAGCCTCGCGGTAGAATCGAAGCAGATCAGACAGCATCTTCCAGTGACTGGGGCGCAGCAGGTTACGTTTCTGCGCAAATACGCCACCCAGACCGCAGCCACTATATTCGATAGCGCCACGATCAATCGAAACGCCAAATGACATGTCGGTTTTCTGGCTCGGAACACCCAGTGCCTGGAAAAACTCGACCAGGTTGGGATAGTTGACCGGGTTGTAGACGATGAACCCCGTGTCCACCGCCAGTTCTCCTCCGGGCGTGGCAACACTGACCGTATTGGAGTGGCCACCGGGCCGGTCATCCTTTTCAAACAGCGTTACCTGGTGCTGCTTGTTGAGCAGCCAGGCAGCAGACAATCCGGATATACCGGAGCCGACAACCGCGATTTTCAGAGGCCTGATCACGTTGATATTCATGGGTGGGTCGTCCTGTCTGGAATTCGTTATGTCCCTGTTACGTTGATGATCCTTTCTATAGATCATCGGGGGCGATCATGTAATCTTGTAACTAGAATATCAGGTGCAACCGTTGATCCTTTGTCGCTTCTAATGCGTATGGAGAGCAAATGCAAAAAAACGATGCCGAAGGAGGCGATGTGAACGCTGCCGCCATCACTCAGCAGGAGACGAGCGCCGAGGAGAGGAGAAAGCAGGTGCGCGATGAATGGAGTGCCTGTCTCACAGCCCTAGCCGAAACACGGGACAGGTCCGAATTCTCTCGACTGTTCGGCTATTTCGCCCCTCGGGTAAAAGCCTACATTCTACGTCTGGGTATGCCAGACGCAACTGCCGATGAGGTGACCCAGGAGGCAATGCTGCTGGTCTGGCGCAAGGCTCATCTGTTCAATGCCGCCAAGGCCAGTGCCAGCACCTGGATATTTACCCTGGCACGTAACCAAAGCATCGACCGGATGCGGCGGGACAAGATGCCGTTATACGAGTTGCCAGAGGAAGAGCCTGATCCGGATCACCGTGACATGGGCGAGCACTTGGTCATTGAGGGGCGCATGAAAGAGGCGATAGCCACTCTGCCGGAAAGCCAGGCTCAGGTTCTGCACCTGTCCTACTATGAGGGCAAAAGTCATTCGGAAATCGCCGATCAACTGGGCATTCCGCTGGGCAGCGTGAAGTCACGACTCAGGTTAGCATTCAGTAAGCTCAAGGCTCACTGGGGAGAAGACGCGTGAAGATAAGCCATCATTTTGACGACGCCACCCTGATGGCCTATTCGGCCGGTAGCCTGCCACAGGGCATGGCACTGCTGGTTGCCTGCCATCTGCACTGGTGCCCACACTGCCGCGAGCGTACCCGTGTAACGGATGCCGTAGGTGGTGCAATGCTGGACACTCTTGAGCCGGTGGTCCTTAAAGAAGACGCTCTCAATGCCGTTTTGGCTCGACTGGACGAACCTGAGCAGGAGTTTGCAGCGGTTCAATCTGCATCCTCCTCTGATAGTAGAGAGATGCCGGCCCCGCTTAGCCAGCTACTGAACAAGCCCATTGATGAACTGCCCTGGAAGCGGATCGGTTACGGAGTACGCCAGCTCGATCTGGCACTGGAAGGCCCTGGCGCAACCCGACTGCTGCGCATCTCACCGGGCGTTTCTGTGCCACATCACACTCATGGCGGCAGCGAGTTGACCCTGATCCTGCGAGGCTCCTACAGTGATGAAATGGGACGTTTCTGTCGTGGCGACGTGGCGGATCTGGATGGCGAGGTGAGCCATCAGCCGATTGTCGATACTGACGAAGACTGCATCTGCCTGATCGCCACGGATGCACCACTAAAGTTTACCGGCCTGATGGGACGGCTGGTGCAGCCGTTTATCGGTCTCTGACAGGAGTCATTTCATGTCTGATCAAGTTCCGCTCGAACCCAAAATCCCGGTTGGTATCAGTGCATGCCTGACCGGGCAGAAAGTGCGTTATAACGGTGGTCACAAACAGTCGCGCTACTGCCTCAATGTGCTGGAAGACTGCTTCGCATTCGAGCCCTTTTGTCCCGAGGTGGCGATTGGGCTAGGCATTCCACGTGACCCCATTCGTCTGGTTGGCCTGGAGGGGGAGCACCCGCGTGCGGTGGGCACGACCGACCCGGAGATGGACGTCACGGATGACCTGATGCGGGTGGGTAAGGACTTTGTCGAGCGCCACCGCCACCTGCGCGGCTTTATCCTGATGAAAGGTTCGCCCAGCTGCGGCATGGAGCGGGTGAAGGTCTATCATCCTAACGGTGTGCCTCATCACGCAGATCGTGGTGTGTTCGTACGTGCCCTGCGTGAGTTCTATCCCGAGCTGCCGCTGGAAGAGGAGGCGCGGATGAATGATGCCGTGCTGCGTGAAAACTTCATTGCCCGGGTTTTTGCCTACGATGACTGGATGAACAGTATTGCGTCTGAGCCCTCTTACCACGCAATTCTGCAGTTCCACAGCCGGCAGAAATACCTGCTGATGGCGCATCATTACGAAGGCTATCGCGAGTTGGGGCGCTACCTGGCCGAAGCACACGACACTCCGATTGAGGAAGTGAAGCAGCATTATCTTGGCCGCTTCATGCACCACATGGCGCACAAGGCCACACGCAAGACCCACACCAATGTACTGCAACATATTCTGGGCTATCTGAAGCGGGAACTCGACAGCGACTGCAAGCAGGAGATGCTGGACAGCATTGAGCAGTATCGCCTGGGGCATGTGCATCTGGTGGTGCCGTTGACGCTGTTGAAACACTACGTCAAACGGTTCGGCACGGACTATATTCGTCAGCAAACCTACCTTAACCCCCATCCGCATGAACTCGGTTTAAGGAACTACATCTGAATGCAACTGGTCTGGTTTCGGAACGACCTGCGCCTGGTGGATAATCCGGCGCTCAGTGCGGCCTGTGCCGCCGGTGAGCCGGTCAAGGCTTTGGTCTGCCTCACGCCGGTTCAATGGGCCGAGCACAACGAATCCGACGCTCGCATCGGCTATTGGCAAGCACGACTGCAGTGGCTGGAGAAGGCTTTGGCTGAAGGAGGGATAGAGCTGATCCGGCTACCTCTGCAGCGTTTTTCCGATTGCCCCGAGGCTATTTTGGACCTGGCACGGAAGCAGGGTACAACCGCACTGCACTTCAACTACGAGTACCCGCTTAACGAGTGCAACCGCGATCGAGCAGTCTGTGAACTGCTGGAAGCAGCAGGGGTTAAGGCGCGGGGCTATCACGGTGATCTGATTATCCCGCCCGGGCAGGTTGTGACCGGGCAGGGGACGCCTTTCAAGGTGTTCACCCCGTTCAGCAAGGCGTGGATGAGACATCTGTTGCAGATTGCACATGAGCCCTTGCCATCACCATTGGCTGCAAGAGCGCATGCCGGCCTCGATGAGGCATGTGTCGAATCAGTCGCCTGCAAGGCAGCTTCCGGCAATGCAAGTGAGGAGTCTTCGATACATGGTAGGAGCCTGCCTGCAGGCGATCCGTGCCATGCGGTCGATGATGAAAATTTGCATGCCCATCTGCAGCGCTTCATCCATGAACAGGAGCCCGATTACCAGCGTCTGCGTGACTTTCCTTCACGCAACGCCACTTCAGGCCTGTCAGCGGCCCTGACCATCGGCGCCCTGTCGGCCCGCCAATGCCTGGCGGCGCTCAAACAGGCCCATGAGGATGAAAGCTGGCAGCAGAGCACCTGGCTTAACGAACTGATCTGGCGTGAGTTCTACCGCCACCTGCTGGTGTCCTTCCCCGAGCTGAACCGGATGAAGCCCTTCCGGCCAGAAGTGGAAGCGCGTATTACCTGGCTGGATAACGATCAGGCCTTCGAGGCCTGGAAAGCCGGGGAGACCGGTTTCCCCATCGTTGATGCGGCTATGAAGCAGCTACTGGCCACCGGCTGGATGCACAATCGTCTGCGTATGATCGTCGCTTCATTCCTGACCAAGCTGTTGCGAGTGGACTGGCGGCGAGGAGAGGCCTTCTTCATGTCGCAGCTGATCGACGGTGATTTCGCGTCCAACCTGGGAGGCTGGCAGTGGAGCGCTTCTGTCGGTGCCGATGCAGCGCCGTACTTCCGCATCTTTAATCCGCAACTGCAAAGCGAGAAGTTCGACCCTAATGGAGCGTTTATCGCCGAGTGGTTGCCGGAACTGCGTCACCTGGAGCCCAAGGCTCGACACAAGCCGGGGGCGGGGCAGCAATACGGCCGGCCAGCACCGATCATCGACTATAAAAAGGCACGCCAGGCGGCGCTGGATGATTACAATGGCTGAGTAGAAAGCTAAAACCATCGCGCACGGAATACTCACCCACAAAAGCCAGGCGTATTGTGTCTTGTGCAGGCACCCACTCAACGGGCGATGGTCATCAGGCGATGACTCTTAATGTTTGGTTGGCGTAAACGCCATCTCTTCTGGCGTCATGCCGGAGCTGAAATCGTCCAGTGAAGGTTCGGCGGCGATCTGGTAGCCTTCGCTGGCCCACTCGCCCAAGTCGATCAATCGACAGCGCTCCGAGCAGAAGGGGCGCCACTTGTTGCTTTCACTGTAGGGCGACGGCGAGCCGCATTGAGGACACTTCACCATCTTTACGCTGTTGTCAGCCATCCTGTCCATCCTCTTGGGCGGCCAGTGCCAGCAGTTGAGGGTGCAGAGCTTCGATGGCGGCGGTCAATTGACCCTGGCTGCCGCCGTTATCGAGGACAAAATCCGCATGGCTCAGGCGCTCGTCACGGGTCATCTGGGCCGCCAGAATCTGTCGAACCTGTGCTTCCTCAACGCCATCACGCTGCATGGTGCGCTCGATCTGAACCGACTCTGGAACATCGACCACAACGACCTTGTTGACCAGCAGGTGCTGGTCGGTTTCCAGCAGCAGGGGAGAAGCCAGTACGGCATAGGGATGACCGTCGACATCAAACTGCTCCAGCGCATCAAGAATGGAGTCGCGAATCAGCGGGTGCAGCAGGGCTTCGAGCCAGTTGCGCTCGCGTTCCTTGTCGAACACGATACGGCGCAGGGCGGCGCGATCGAGTGTACCGTCAGGCCGGATCACGTCCTGACCGAAGTGGGCTGCAATTTTTAACAGCGCTTCACTACCAGGCTCAACCACCTGGCGGGCGACCAGATCCGCATCGATCACCGGTATACCCAAAGCTGAAAAACATGCAGAAGCAGCGCTTTTACCGCTGCCAATACCACCCGTAAGACCTGCAACCAGCATCAGAAACTCCCAAGATATGCAGAGATAATCGGTTCACCCCAGAGCAGGGCAATCCACCCGGCAATGGCCAGATAGGGGCCGAATGGCAAAGGATTCTGCGCCTGATGGCGGCGAAAAGCAATCAGCAGCATTGCCAGTACCACGCCGACCACAGACGACAAAAGTACGACCAGTGGCAGAATCTTTACACCGCCCCAGGCACCGATTGCCGCGAGCAGCTTGAAGTCACCATAGCCCATGCCTTCCTTGCCGGTCAGCAGCTTGAACACCCAGTAAACGCTCCAGAGGATCAAATATCCCGCTGCGGCACCCAAGACAGCGCTCTCCAGCGAGGTAAACACGCCCTGGGTGTTGATCAGCAGGCCCAGCCATAACAAAGGCAGGGTGATGGAATCCGGCAGCAGGTGGTGGTCCAGATCGATAAAGGTCAGCGTAATCAATGCCCAGGTCAGGGCCACCAGGGCCATGCCTTCAACAGTCAGGCCAAACTGCCAGATGATCCAGGCGGAACCGAGGCCGGTGACCAGCTCAACGAAGGGGTAACGGAAGGAGATACCGGTGCCGCAACCGCTGCAGCGGCCGCGCAGCACTAGCCAGCTGATCACTGGAATGTTCTCGTACCAGCGGATCTGATGACCACATTCACCACAGCGAGAGCGGGGCGTCATCAGGTTGAAGGCGGGTTGTTCCTCGACGGTTTCGCCAGCTTCTGATTTGAGCATGGCGTCCCACTCGCGCTGCATCATCACCGGCAGGCGCAGAATTACCACGTTGAGGAAGCTGCCTACCAGCAGCGAGAGTAGCAAAGCAAAAAGTGTCGCCAATAGCGGCTCAGAATTCAATAGTTCGATCATTAACCCACAACCTGACCCAGCTGGAATATTGGCAGGTACATGGCAATGACCAAGCCACCAACCAGTACGCCCAGCACCGCCATGATCAATGGTTCAATCAGGCTGGACAGGTTGTCGACGGCATTATCAACCTCCTCTTCATAGAAGCTGGCAACCTTGTCCAGCATCATATCCAGCGAGCCCGCCTCTTCACCGATGGCGATCATTTGCACCGCCATGGTGGGAAAAACGCCGGTCATATTAGTCGCGCTTTGCAGCGACTGGCCTGTCGATACGCCGTTGCGGATTTGGATGATGGCGTTCTCGTATACCACGTTACCTGCGGCACCGGCGGCCGAATCCAGCGCTTCTACCAGCGGAACACCGGCGGCAAAGGTCGTGGCCAGGGTACGGGAGAAGCGAGCGATTGCCGCCTTGTGCAGAATCTGGCCGATAATCGGGATCCGGAGTACCGCTCTATCCACGAAATCGGAAAATTTTTGCGACTTCGAACGGGCCTTGGAAAAGGCGATACCAGCCGCAAGGGCAGCCAACAAGACCACAAACCACCACTCCTGTGCCCATTCCGACAGGCCGATAACCCACTTGGTAAACACCGGCAGGTCAGCCCCGAAGCTGCTGAATACACTTTCAAACTGGGGGACCACTTTAACCAGCAGGATGGCAGATACAATCACCCCCACCACGATGACTGCGATGGGGTAAGTCAGGGCTTTTTTGATCTTCTTGCGCAGCGACTCGACTTTTTCCTTGTAGGTGGCAATGCGGTCGAGCATGGTTTCCAGCGCACCGGACTGCTCGCCGGCATGGACCAGTGAGCATACCAAATCATCAAAATGTTCAGGGTGGCGTGCTAGTGCCTGCGAAAAATCGCTGCCCGAGTTTACATCGTTTTTAAGCTCGAGGATCATCTCCTTGAGTTTGACCTTTTCAGCCCCCTCGGCAACGATCTCCAGACCCTGCATCAAGGGAACCCCCGCTTTCATCATGGTCGCTTCCTGGCGGATGAAAAAGGCGATATCGATGGACTTGATCGGTTTGTGCTTGGAGCTGAAGACAGAAACCCTTTCCTTGGCCAGCTTGTTGGGGTTGATGCCCTGCTTGCGCAGCAGTGCCTTGGCGGCCGCCAGATTTTCTGCGTCTATCTTGCCTTTACTGATGTTGCCGCTCTTGTCCTTGCCTTGCCAGACAAAAGTGAATCGTTTTGGGGCTTTCTTTGCTGCTGCCGTTGCCATCTTCTATCCCTGTCAGGTTTTAATTACCCGGTTCAACTCTTCAAGACTGGTTACACCTGCTGCTACCTTGAGCAGGCCTGATTGACGCAGCGTGCGGAAGCCCTGTTGCTGTGCCACACGCATGATATCAATGGAGTTGCCATTCTCCATGATGCACTGGGCGATTTCGCCAGACATTTTCAACATTTCATATATACCCACTCGTCCCTTGTAGCCACGGTTACAGTGGCTGCAGCCATCATGATTTGCTTCGTACAGCTGCAGGCCGGGGATCTGTTCGGGCGCAAAGCCTTCTTCCACAAGTGTAGCCTCCGGCAGGTTGGCTGGTTGCTTGCAATTTTCACACAGTCGGCGTCCCAGGCGCTGAGCGATGATCAGACTGACTGAGGTGGCGATGTTGAAAGCGGGTACGCCCATATTGCGCAGGCGGGTCAGGGTTTCTGGCGCGCTGTTGGTATGCAGGGTGGACAGGACCATGTGACCGGTTTGTGCTGCCTTGATGGATATTTCGGCGGTCTCAAGGTCACGGATCTCACCCACCATCACCACATCCGGGTCCTGACGCAGGAAGGCACGCAGCGCTTCGGCAAAGGTGAGACCCACCTTGGGGTTCACGTGGACCTGGTTAATGCCTTCCAGGTTGATCTCGACCGGATCTTCCGCCGTGGAGATGTTGCGCTCCTCGGTATTGAGGATGTTCAGGCCGGTATACAGGGAAACGGTTTTACCCGAACCGGTCGGTCCTGTGACCAGAATCATCCCTTGCGGCTGCTGCAGAGTGGTCAGGTAGGCTTCCTTCTGGTCGGGCTCAAAGCCCAGGGCTTCCACACCCATCTTGGCGCTGCCGGGGTCAAGAATACGCAGTACGATCTTCTCACCCCAGAGTGTCGGCAGGGTGTTAACACGAAAGTCGATGGAGCGCTTGGCCGACACTTTAAGTTTGATACGCCCGTCCTGGGGGACACGCCGCTCGGAAATATCCATGCGAGACATCACCTTGAGGCGGGCCGTGAGGCGGCTGGCCAGGTTCAATGGTGGCTTGTGGAACTCCTGTAACATGCCGTCGATACGGCAACGGACCCGGTAGCTCTTCTCATAAGGCTCGAAGTGAATATCCGAAGCGCCTTTCTTGATGGCATCCAGCAACACTTTGTTGATAAAGCGAACGATCGGGGTCTCGTTGGCGGCTTCTTCAGCATCGTCCTTATCATCGGCAGGCTTGTCTTCACCCAGCTCGATATTATCGAGATCAGTATCTTCCAGCTCGTCCATGGCATCGTTGGCGCCATCGAGGTACTGCTCCAGCTTGCGCGTCAGTTTGTCCTCTTCAACGATGACTGCCTCGGTGGTCTTGCCGGCGCTGAACTTGATCTCGTCTAATGCCTGAATATTGGTTGGATCGGCCAGGGCAATATAGAGGCGGTTATCCCGCTGCATCAGCGGCAGCGCATGGTGCTTGGTGATCAATGCTTCCGATATCGCATCACGGGGGATCGCTTCGTCGCTGATCGCATCCAGATCAAACAGGGGCAGACCGAACTCTTCGGATGCGGCGGTGGCAGCGCGGTGAGCGCTGACCAAGCGGTGACTAATAATGTAGTGGATAAAGGGCTGATTGGCCTCGCGCGCCTGGGCTACCGCATCCTGCGCCACTTCGGCTGAAAAGACACCGTCATTGACCAGCCGTTTGGCCAAGCCTGTAAGGGGTTGCATACCTTGAGACACCGGAACTCCTGTCGCCGTATGTAGACATCAGTACAGAGTGGATACTAAATGAAATAAATAAAGTTTATGGTACTGCAATCAAAACACAGGCGCAGCCAAAGTGTAAACGGGCACTGGCAAAACGCTGCTTTGTTGATTAGGCTCAAGCTAATTTGGCGTTCAGTTCACATTCAGGCTGGACAAGCTGGATGGCCGCTGTCTACTATGTGAAGCAGTTGGCTGCCACAGGATGTTGGTCGGCTGGCTATTCAATACGGAATGTTAACTCGCTGGAGAGATAACCCATGAAAAAACAGATGAATCAGAAGGGTTTCACCCTGATCGAATTGATGATCGTTGTAGCGATCATCGGTATCTTGGCTGCAATTGCGCTGCCGGCTTATCAAGACTATACACGTAAGAGTAAGAACAATGCTTGCTTGGGTGAGGCGAAAGGCTTTGCTAATACTCTAATGATTGAGTACGCAGAGAAAGGCACCTCAGGTACTACTCCGACGTTCACTTGGGTTTCCTGTGACTCCCCGACAGCGGGTGGTACTGTTGCTGATGTTGGTACAACCGATCTGTCAGTTAAAGCTAAAACTCCAGGTGATGCAACTATCACATGTAAAACTGGTTCTGATAAGACCGGTGTTTGTACTCACGACAAAATGTAAAATTGGGATTAGGGTAGCTTTGTCCTGATTTGAAGCTGAAGAGGCCCCGCAATGGCGGGGCCTCTTTGTGGGGGCGGCAGTTGATTTGAGCGGAAATAACTTTAAAGATTTTTTGAGTAGTTGATGTGGTTGATAGATAAATAGTGTCCGCGTTCTTAAGGGAGTTGGATATGAGTAGGGAAGAAGGATTTACTCTTATTGAGCTGATGATGGTGGTTGCTATTATTGGTCTTCTTGCTTCAATTGCATTGCCTGCTTATATAGATTACACCCGTAAAGCTTCCAACAGGGCTTGCTCGGCCGAAGTGAAGGGCTATACCATGAGTGTGCTGGTGGCAGTGGCAGAGGGTAAGTCCTCAGTGTCGGCACCAACAACCTCCGCTTGTGCTTGGATTACCGATGCAGCGGCTTTAGCCAGTCTTTCGATTGGAACATCAATCACAGGCTATCCCAAGAGTCCTGGTGATACCGGTACGGTCTGCAATCTGAATGCGGATACGTCCTGTGTTCTGAGTGATACTGTGCCGACAGTAGAGGGCGGCTGAAGTTTTTTCCTGCTTGTTTGGCTCGTGTTTTCGGTTCAACCTGTCTAGATATCCTGATACCAGATCCGGTGTTTCTATTTCTCCTTCGTTTTGAATAAGGCTCGACGTCTTTGTGTCGAGTGTGCATGGTAAGGCGTAAAGTCGTAAGGCTAACTTTGCCTCTTTCAAGGCATGTCAGCTGTTTTTATCTTCCGCCGCCATGACTCAGTTTAGCCTTGGTTTTTTAAGTTTTTAAATTATGAATGCACTGCGTCAGTTACACCAATACTGATAGGTGGTGTTGTCCACAGGATTGGTGTTGGTGGCTTACGCCACCCTGTTAGGGAATGTATGTTGGGGGTTAAGACCAAGCCGAAGTAGGCTTGGTCTATTGGACGGCTTACGGGTTAATCACTTCATACCAATCATCAACCACAATGCCTGCCAGTAGGGCGTTATTGGCATTGGTCAGTGCATCCAAACTGTACTTGAGGTCGGGTGTGCCGCTTGCAGCAAAGGGGGAATAGCCGCTGCCGCAGCCCTTGGCGTCAGCAATGATTGCGCCATATATTGGGAAATTGCCTTTTGCACTGACCTTGCCGCAGTTGGTCAGGATAATAAGTCCCGAGAAGAAACCAGTGCCATGTAGTTCCAAGGTGGTGCCATCAACGACCACAAAACCTGCAAAATGGCCTGTGGCTTTCTTGTAGGAAGTAATAATCGTGGTCTTGGGGGCGTCAGGTGTGCCCAGGTTGCTATCAAAAGCATTGGATTCATTCAGAATTCTCTCGAGCAGTGAATCATTTCCGAAGTAGCTGTCCCAGTCGGGCGCGGCCATCTGGTTATTGGTGAAATCACTATCAGTCCAAACGGCTCCGGTAGTTTTATCTGTGCCCATGACGCAATTGCCTGAGTTGCTGTTGTCCAGACCAACAAAAGAATAGCCTTTTGTGCTGGAGGTGCAGGCGCTGTTGCTGCCGCTGCTTGCCTTTCCTTTACCTTTGCCATTGCCAGATAAAAGTGAGCTGTTATTGTAATCGGCAAGGTAAACGGACGGGATCATGTCAGCTCCGACATAGGCTGTCTCCCAACAGGAGTTGCCCGAGCAGTTCTTGCTGGGCACAGGGTGGTTACGTCCATCGATGGGGGCGCCCTTGGCGCCATTGCCGGTGCCGGCTTCAACGGTGCAGGCGCCGCCGATGCAGCTGATGGAGGCAGGAGGGTTCAGCCCCGGTGCCATGCGTGTCAGGTCAAAGGCTAGCAGGCGAGTTGCCTGAGTGCCGAGTACCCCACCGGTGCTTAGCAGGCTTGTAGTCTCACCTGAGCAGTCCTGTACGCTCACGCTGTAAGTGAAAGTATCGCCATTGCTTTGGTCGGCGCTGACCAGGGTGTCGCCGGGATTGCAGATGTAGCTACCCCAGTCGGTCAGCTTCGACTCCAGAAGTACCTTGGCTGAGGCCTGTCCTGCTTCTGCGGCCATAAATGCCTGGACGCTGGATTTGGTATTACCGGTGATGCGTTCATCCTGAACGGCTGAGTTCATTAGGCTGGTTGCGCCGATCATCATCACCAGGAGCATGATCATGCCTAACAGTAATACGGAGCCTTGTTGTTTGGAGTGGGCTGGATAATGTGCCTGTGCAATAGACATATGACTTTCCTTGTTTGGGGGTTATGCCGACTACCTCCCTGGCAAAGCGTGATTCTTACTGAACAAAAGCTGAATGGCAATGGTTTTGGAGTGTTTGTATTTGGGGTCAGTTAAGGTGATTTTATCCTGTTTAGAACAGCTGTTTTTTGCATTTGGTCAACACTTTGGTTGCTGGAAGGGGCTTTAATTGTGCTGAAATGGCTTTTGTGTAAACTTTATGGCATTGAACCAAATCTTAACCACAGGGGCCCAGCACGGATGCCAGTCAATAAATCCAGAAAGCGTCATCAGGGCTTCTCGGTCATTGAAATGATGGTTGCCATTGCTGTTCTGTCGATTATTGTCGGTATTGGTATACCTTCATTCAAGTCGATGATGGATCGATCCCGGATAGATGCTGCTGCAGATGACCTGGCAGATGGTCTGCGCTATGCGCGAAGCGAGGCGTTGCAACGCAATACGAAAGTCACGCTTAAGGATGCTGGCAGCGGCTTTGTTTCTGGTTGGTCAGTGGTGGCTGGTAGTGACACTCTGCGCAAGAACAGCGGTATGTCCTCTGGAGTGACAACCAGCCATGTTGATGGAAATGGTGTGAGCAAGGGCGACATAAGTTTTGATGGGCGCGGGGTAGCATCTGCTTCTACTCAGATACAGGTCAGTTACTCCGGCCTTCAGCGTTGTATAAAACTTACTCTCAGTGGCTCTGTCCGCCAGAGTGATGGTGCGTGTAACTAGGAGGACAGATGGATCTGAAAGCTATACCCAGGCTGCAAATCGGTTTTTCGTTGCTCGAGTCGTTGATTGCTTTGGTGGTCTTTTCGGTGGCCCTTCTCGGGTTGGCGGCCATGTACACTAAGACCATGAGTATGAGCCACAGCTCGTATCTGCGTGCTTTGGCATCAATCCAGGCCATGGATCTTGAAGAGCGTATTCGTGCCAATCCACTGTCTGCTGATGCGGACTATGTGTTCAGTTGTTCATTTTCCGAGACCTTCCCGGGAACCATGGCCGGTACCCCAGCTACTTTGGCTGGGCTGGATCAGAAGGATTGGTGCGCTGGCTCGAAGCGTGTTTTTGGCGGTTTGTTGAATACGGCAACAGTTGTTGCTTCATACCCAACGGCCGCTTCAACCCCCGTGGACTACCGGATCACGCTTGGCTGGACCGAACGCATGCTGGATGCGGACGGTAAGCAAAAAACTGGTCAATCTCCTGATTTTGTTTATACGGTGAGAAAATGAGCAGGGATGATATGAAACGGACGCATGAGTGCTCTGGTATTAAGTCACCCTCCATGCAGCAGGGCCTGTCATTGGTCGAACTGATGATCGGTTTGGTTATCGGCTTGGTCTTATTGGGTGGGGTCATGCAAACTCTCCTGGCCAGTAAAGAGGCGAGTATGACCCGCCGCAATATGGCCACTATTACGGATGATGCCCGTTTTCTGTATGAGTTCATGTCACGTGATATGCGGATGGTCGGGCGCGGCTATATAACGGCCAGTGTGCCGCTAAGCTACGCTGGCAAGACCCTAACCTCCGGTTATATTGTCCCCAACGCTTCAGGTGCCGAGCAAACGGTAGAGTTCTCGTATTCGTTTGCGGATGATGCGATCAGCTATTCTCGAAAGGTAGCAGGAACACAAACCGTTAATGGGGTGCTTGTGGATGGGGTGCAGGGTTGGCAGGTTTCCTTCGGTTATCTGTCGGGGAGCAATTCCATTACCTATACAGCATATGACAGCCTCCCGCCGGATATGGGTCAAGTGGTGGCAATTCGCTCAAAGGTAACGTTTGCCGATATGGGCACAGGTGAAACAGCCGTTAATGTAGCCAGTAGTCCCATCGTTACGACTGTGGCCCTTCGAAATCGTCTGTCAGACTTGTTTAACTGATTTGCAAAGGAAAAGGGTATGCGAACTGCTTTACGTACCAATGCGGGTTTTACACTCATTGAACTCATGATTGTGGTTGTTGTGATTGGGGTTCTTGCTTCGATTGCTTACCCGGCCTATTTGGAATATGTGGCCAAGTCCAAGCGTGCAGAAGGTAAGGCTGCATTGGCATTGGCGGCACAGCGAATGGAGCGTTGTTTTACTGCCAATAATACATATGCCGGGTGTGCTATCAATGTGGTTGTTGACAGTGGTAGTTACACCATCTCTCTCCAGGGCGCTGCAACTACTTCTGCCTATAAATTGCAGGCGGTACCCGCTGGCGGTTTTACAGGTGATGCCTGTGGCACTTTAACCATCAACCAGGCTGGCGAGACAAGTGCCGCACAGGCTGACTGCTGGTGAGTATATGAAATTTGAAAACGCTTATGGGATGAGCAAGGGAGCTGGTATGACTCTACGCAGAGATGTGATGACGTTTCCCAGGCAGCAGGGGTCGGTGCTGGTTATCGGCATGATTTTGCTGGCTATTCTCATGGTCGGTGCGGTCAGCATGATGAATAGCTCCGTGCAGGATGAGCGCATAACGGGTAATACACGCCGTGGTGCTGATGCATTTCTGGCCGCTGAAGGAGGTATGCAGAAGACGGTTGCGATGCTGTGTACGGAATATGGTGGCGACAAGCATCTTTGTGAATCGGGTGATGAGAATACCGCGGCAGACCCGGCGATAAATCCTCCCACTTGGTATTACTATAACGAATGCAGTTCCGATGGCGAGTTGCAGAATGTGGATGAGGCGCTGTACGTACTGCCGGCGAATGAGGGTTTCAGTGGCGGCAGTACCTATACGGTTACTTATGGTGGTCTTTGTACTACGTACGAGGGCGGAGGCGTAAAAACCATCAGTTTTGTCAGTACCGGTCAGCAGACTAACTCGTTACGTCGTGTTCATTTCAATGTTAGTCATGACGGTGAAGCAACCTGGCCTGCGGTTTTTGTAAATGATGACCCGGATGCTGACCCTGTCGAGTGCTCGTTCGACTTCGGACCATCCAATGCTTATACCTATGATGGCAGGGGAGGTCCCGCGCTTTCTACCAATACGCCAGAGTGTGCCGAGGCGATCAGAGAGGCGGATTTGGATGGTGGTGTTCCCAGTGGGCAGCTGATTGGCGGGGTTGTTGCCAACAACCCGGCGCCTGATTTTACTAACCCGGAAACAGGGCTAAAGGAGTTTTATAAAGGCATTTTGGCTAGTGGGTCAACGACCAGTATCTATCCCGAAGCGCCCAGTAATAATAACCAGATAGGGAAGCCTGTTGATTTCAATGAATCACGATTCAATACCGTGGATTTTGGTACCCCTGGCGATCCGTCCAACCCGGCAGACTATGCCAACATGAAATCTTTTGTTGTGCATGGCGACATTACAATGCCTGGTGGTTTTGATGGCGCGGGTGTGCTGATTGTAACGGGTGACGCAACGTTCAGTGGTACACCCAACTGGGACGGCCTGATAATCGTGCTTGGCGGTACGGTTAACATCGGTGGCGGTGGTACAACTGACGGCCTTGCGGGGACCTTGATCGTTTCAAATATTGATTTCAATGATTCGGCCACTGATGACTTCCGGTACTGCACGACTGATGGTGCCTGTGTCGATGCTGATGATGCCGATCTCCCCCTGGATAAAAACTCGACATATCATGCGAAAACGCCACGTACTGATACGACCTGGAGTCACGCGGGAGACCCTGAAATCAACTGGGATGTCAGTGGTGGTGGTTCAGCATTGTATAACTACGGCTGTCAATATCTGATGCAGGTGCAAAACTTTGTAGAAAATATTTCAGATACCAGCTTCCCGGGGCCAGAAGGTTGTCCGGATGCTAATGGTGATGGTCAAACTGGCTCTTTTGGGACTTTGTACGTGTTTGACTGGTATGAAGAAGTTACCAATTAAAGCCGTTTGATTGTTAATGGCTTAAAAAGCTTTGTTGTTGGATATAGACTGCGCCCGATACATTCGGGCGCAGTTTTTTGCCGTAATCCTGTCGGCTCTGTCTTCAGGTTTGTTTGCCGCTGGAGCGACTTCCTACTTGAGGCCGTCTATTCGGCATTTTGCAGATGGTACCCATAAGCAGCTGAATAAGGTGCATAAGGCTGTGTTGATTATTATTCTTTTGGAATAAGTGTCTCATCCGGTGCTGTTGCTGCGCTGGCGGGTGAGAGTTGGTTGATCTTTTCAATTGCGCCGCTGATGATCGGGTGTTGGGGGAACAGGTACAGGCCCCGTTCAATCGTTTCAACGGCTTTATCTTTCTGTCCCAAGTGATTGTAAGCCAATGCGAGGTCGTGGAACGATGAGGTCTCGGGGATCTGCTTGAGATAAACCTCCATCCAGTCGATATAAAGCTGTGTCCAGTGCTGCGTGCCTTGGGTCAGGTCCTGGTTCAGCAGCACTTTTAAGGTCTGCATGGTGGCGAATTCGTTGAAATACAGGCTGTCCTGAGCCCTTCTGAGTTCCTCTATATTCATTTCTTTATAAAGAAGAAAGCGAGTCAGATCTCGGCCCGCTGAGAAGGTGCTGGTGCCGAACATTAGCGTAGCGAGTAATATGGCCATGCTTGCTGCCGGGAACGGGATGAGAGCGGCTTCCGGGCGGCTAATTACCATGTAACGCTGCAATGGTCTGAAAATCATGAAGGCCAGGAACAAAAACAACAGCCAGTGGTAAATGGATGAATAGAAAGGGAGTTCGGTTTGTGTGTGTAGTGTCAGAGGCAGTGATAGTGCCAGTAAGGCACCACCACGCTGCCAACCGAGGCGCCAAACCTGTTTCAGTACAGCAATAACAACGGTTGCTATACCTAACAGGGCAAGGCTGCCGCCCTCTACTGCCCAGAACAGCAGCTCGTTATGAGGGTGGGTATAGCGGGCATGGCCGATTAATGGTTTGCTGCCCCGTGCATTTATGTATTCGGCAGCACGTTCATGAAATACTCCCTGAAAACTACCTATGCCGTGGCCTGCGATGGGTTTTTCGGCATACAGCTCCCAGGCGATACGGTAAACATGTGGGCGTGCTTCTGAATGTGCTTCGATCAGACGTTCCAATTTGGAGTAGGCTTTTACCGTACCGCTGCTGGCCAGGCCGCCAGCGATACAACCTGCTGTCAGTATCACAAGAGAGGCGGCGAAGCGGGTTCGATGTTGCAACAAAAGTTTGCTTCTGGTTGCCACCAGGAAGGGGAGGCTGATGGATGCTGAGATCAAGCCGAGGCGGGAACCTGTTGAAAAAACGATAAAGCCAGCTGTCAATAGTGTAGCGAAGCAGAGCAGTCGAATGGTGCTGTTGCGTTTCCCAAAACCTGGACTGGATATCTGATAAAGCGCTAACAGGATGGCTGTTACCATGGCGGATGACAAAAGATTGGGCTGCATGAAAACACCCACGGCGCGTGGAGTCTCAGGGTGTGCAATCAAGCCCTCAAGTGGGCGGCTTGGTATCATTTGCATAATGCTGATGATCGCGTTCACCAGCATACCGCCAAGAATGATATAAACCGCATTATCGAGCGCACGGCGGTTAGGTTGGAATTGGAACAGGGAGAAGAAAAAACCCAGTCCCATGAGGATAGCTCCTAGCCTGAACATCCAGTCTACCGGGCGGTCCAGCCCGGTTATAAATCCACTCAGGATCATTCCGAGGGGCAGTGCTAGAATTAACAAGGCTTGTCGGGGCAGAACCAGAACCTTGTTCTTGTATATATACAGGCCACCAAAAAAGATGGTTGCTGCCGCAACTTCCCACAGGAAAATATTGAAAGGAATCAGTAAGGCGTCTTGTCCCGGGTTGGGGAAATAGATCAGCGGAAGCAGGGTAAATAGAAAAATGACAAACAGAAATGCCCGGTTCACGGTAGGCTCTTCCTTGTTCAGTTACCGGTCATCCGGTGTTGAATGGTGGTTGTAGTGTAACGACTGGAGTGATGTCAGGCCAGCAGGGCTATTGACCTGAGTCAGCGGTCGCAGAGGGCTAATCGGATCAGTCCTTAAGCCAGGCGGCTACCATAACCGGGATCCGCAGGATGCTGATGAGTGGTTGCTCCGACTATTACTCGGTTGGATTACTTTGTTCAATTTATACGTTAGTATGTGGCTTGTATTTTAGAAGTTATGCATTTATGGACTGATGGAGCAGTCTTGTTCTGGGCTATCCGGACAGCATGTCCGGCCGCACTTGCCATCAATCATATCTGTATTGCTGTCTTGACCTTTTCCAGTATGGAGGCTTGGAATGAGGCTGCATCATCCACTTGGCAATGGTCATTCTTCTTGCAAGGGCTTTTCTTTGCTTGAGGTGATGATTGCCATTGCTGTTCTAGTCATTGTTCTCTCGATTGGTCTTCCCGGCTTTCAGGCCATGTTCGAATCTGCCCGTGATCGCTCGGCTACCAGCAGCTTTGTCACTGCAATGAATCTTGCGCGCTCTGAGGCCGTCACGCGAAACACTTTTACCCGTGTCTGTGCTACTTCTGGCTGTGCTCAGCGTGTGAATGAAATTCGAGTTGAAGCAGAAGCCGCTGATGGTGCCAAGGCGCTTTTGAGAACTTGGGACTCCGATAAAAAAGTGGCTTATACCGGTGGCGGGACCGATGGGTTCAACGTTCGTTTTTCACCACTTGGTCTGGCCGTGGATGCACATGGAGACCAGCTACAGTCCGGGCTGGACGTCGGCATTGTCGATATCTCTGAAGGCTCTTCGCGTGAGATTTCCAACTACTGCGTCGGTGTAACCGGAAGTCTGGCCATGGGAGGCTGTAACTGATGATGAGATCGGATCTGCTACACCTGCACCGCCGTCAGCGGGGTTCAACCTTGCTTGAGGCACTGATTGCCATGGTCGTCGTGGCATTCGGGCTTCTGGGTGTTTTAGCGTTGCAGTTGTATACCATTAAGGGGACTCAAAGCTCTCATCTTACCTCGCAATTGACACTTCAAGCCTACGAGCTGTTTGACCTGATGCGCGCAAACCGCCAGGCAGCGCTTGATGGTGCCTATAATGATGGCGCCACCGGCGAACGTGCTCGTTGGCAGAAACAGGTGGCGGCAATGTTGGGTAGTGGCTCTGATGCCAAATTGCAGCGAAACGGTCGGCTTTTCACTTTGACCATTACCTGGAATGACGGTCGTGGGGCTGTATTGGATGACCAGGGAAATGCTTCCTCGGACGCGACCGGTGGTACTTTGGTGCTGAGTACGGAGATTTAAGATGAAGGAATATCAGCGTCGCCAGGCGGGCTTCAGTTTGATCGAGCTGATGATCGGTCTCACCATTGGACTTATTATCCTGCTCGGCGTAGTCATGGTGTATATCAGCAGTATTCGTTCCCAGACCACCAGTGAATCACTGGCTCGGGTGCAGGAGAGCGGTCGTTTTGCTTCTTACTTTATGGCGCGAGAGGTGCGTCAGGCCGGCTATATTGGCAGTTGCCCGGGCAATGTGAATAATTTGCTAAATCAGGGCAATGGCCACTATGTCGATGCGCTTTTCAATCTCGACTCTCCTATTCAGGGCTGGGCGAATGAGGCTGGCGACTTGTCAGGCCATCTGCCCGATTACTTGCGAGGGGATGTGCTGTTGATCAAACATGCCGCGCGCAGTAGCCATTTAAAGGCGACTGCGGGGGCAGGGGCAAATGCTGCCGCGATCCCGATCGAAGGTGACGATTCGCTTGTGCCGCAGGGCAGTATCATTCTGATTTCCGACGCTTACGGGTGTGATCTTTTTCAGCGGGCCAACAGCGGTGGTAACAGCAATAAGGGGGCTCTCAGCCGCGGCTCTGGCGGAACCCCGGGTAACATTCCACCTTCGACGCCCTGGAGTCATGACTATCAGGATGATGTTGAAATCAATCGATTGACGGCAGTCGTGTTCTATATCGGCCAGGGGCTGAGAGGGCAGCCCGCACTCAAGCAATATTTTGTTAATCCCGCAGCTGGCAGCAAGAAAACTCCGCTTGGCCGGGACACGGTTCTGGTCGAGGGTGTCGAGGATATGCGCCTGCGCTTCGGCGTAGACGCCGATGGCAATGGGGCCGTAGACGCAGGCGTCGATGCCTATTTACCGGCTGATAAGGTTACTGACTGGAGTCAGGTCGTGACTGTACAGATCAGCGTGCTGGCCAGGAGCCCCGGGAATGCACAGCAGGGTGCCAGTCAGGCCCTGAACTGGCCTTTTGACAGTGACGAAGACGGTACCCTGGATCCAGTTGCGGCGGCTAGTGATGGCAGTCTGCGAAGTGTTTTTTCAACCACCGTTGCGATCAGGAACCGTTTGCCATGAACGTTGAACACAACACTTTTACACCCTTTAGTCAGCAACGTGGGGCAACACTGGTGGTTGCCATGATCATGTTGGTCTTGATCAGTATCATTGGTTTTAGTGCCATGCAGACCACCACGATGCAGGAACGGATGGTGGGCAATCTGAAGGACAGGGAAATCTCCTTTCAGGCGGCAGAGGCTGCGTTAAGGGCAAAGGAAAAATGGCTGAGCGAGCAGCGCACGCTGCCTGAACTCGAGGATACCTTTTCCGAATACGGAAATACGGGCGTGACTGAGCTGAAGGCCGTGTCGGCTGATCCTGAAGCAAGGATGGAGGAGAAGTCTTTCCTTCCAGATAGCCTGGATATCGGCCATGAAATGAAAACGGGTGTAGACATCTACAAAATAGAAGCGCTTGGACAGGGGCAAAGCGAATATGCCCGGACAAGGCTGGAAAGCATCTATGCCAGAAGGTTCAACTAGGGACGGGAAATGAGCATTTCATCCAGAATTGGCACATTCATATTGGCAGGCTCATTCGCTGCATCATCGACTGCGGCGACTGAGTTATCTCTGCCCCATACGCCGCTATCAGTCTCGAGTTCGAGGGTAGAGCCCAATGTCATGCTGTTGATCGATAACTCGGGCAGCATGGATAACATCATTTGGGCAGACGGGTATGATCCCAAGGTCACTTACACACGCTGGGATGAGCGTATTAAGCGTGGCGGGAGTTATGGGGACGAGGGCAGTGATTGGGATCATACATCCGGGAATGTCTATCTGTCGGAGCTAAGCCAGGATAATTGCCGTGACGGATATGTTGAGGCCGTTAGGGCAGATAATGTCAAAACCCGGAAATGTCTTGCGCTGCCGGATCCTGTAGGGAGTGGCAATACCCGCTATACAGGTAATTATCTTAATTATCTTTTCTCGACTTTTGCCAGTGGATCGGACTTGCGCAATGGCGCCATCCCCAATGAGGTACGGATGACGGTTGCAAAACGGGTTGCCAAGGATGTTATCGGAAAGGTTGAGGGGGTTCGGTTTGGCGTTGCTCGGCTGAACAGAGACGTAATCCAGCAAAGGTGTGGTAACAACTGGTTCTGGAATGGCTGGGAGTATGTATGGACGTACGGCTGCTGGAACCAATATAAAGATGATGGTGGCAGGATCATATCGGCTTGTGGCGCTTCAACGGGTAATACACTGAGTGAGATAGATAAGATTTCCTCATCCACCAACACTCCCATAAGCGAGGCTTTGTACGAGGTTACCCGTTATTTTCGTGGCCTGGATCCTGTGTGGAGCAGCCAAATCGAGCACACGTCTCCGATCACTTACCGTTGCCAGAAAAATTTCACCATAGTCATTAGTGACGGTGAGCCAACCAAGGACAGGTTCAGTAAATGGGACGAGGATGGCGAGTCGATCAACTCAGTGGTCGCCGGGGACACTATTACGGGAAAAAGCAACCGCCTGCCCAACTGGACAGATGGCGATGACGGCTTCTACCTGGACGATATTGCCCAATTTGGCCGGGATCTGGACATGCGCAAGGGAGGCAGCGACAAAGCAGGCAAAAGCTTTGATGATTCGGAGTTCCCCAAGCAGAACATGGACACCTACACTGTTGGCTTTGCGTTGGACCATCCGCTGCTCAAGCGCACGGCTGAAGCCGGTAATGGCCAGTACTATACGGCCAATAACGCCGATCAGTTGGCCGCTGCCCTGGAAGCCGCACTGTCCGATATTTCGGACAAGGTCGCTACGGCTTCGACGGCGGCAGTATCCCATGGGGTGTTGTCCGCTCAGAGTCTGTCGATCATCCCGCAGTATAACAGTCAGTACTGGACCGGAGATCTAAAGGCCTATCGCTTCGACTCTGATCCGACCAGCTTGACATATTTGCAGCTCAAAACCGCCTGGAAGAGTGCCTCCGCGCTGATCAGTCTGAGCAGTCGGCATGTGATTACGCACAAAGGAGGGAGTGGTGCACCCTTCCGTTGGGGGCAGCTGTCAGTTGATCAGCAAAACCTGCTGGGCAGTTCCGCGTTGGTGGAGTTCATACGGGGTGACCGAAGCCTGGAGGGTAAAGGACTCCGCAAGCGGGAAGGCCTGTTGGGCGATATTATCGCTTCTTCGCCGCAATATGTTGAAGCTCCAGGGTTGCGGTATGACGATGAGGATTATCGGACATTCCAAAAAACCTATAAGGATCGCAAGCACGTCATCTATGTCGGTGCCAATGATGGCATGTTGCATGCCTTTGAGGCGGAAACGGGCAAGGAGCTTTTCGGCTTTGTGCCGAATGCTGTAATGAAGAATCTGAAAGCGCTTGCTGATGAGAACTATGACCACCGCTTTTATGTGGATGGTACGCCCACGGTGCTGGATGCCCGGCTCAATGGGCAGTGGCGCACCGTACTGGTGGGTGGGCTGAATCGGGGGGGGCAGTCGATCTATGCCCTGGATGTGACCGACCCTGACAGATTCAGTGAAAGTAATGCGGGCTCAATGTTCCTTTGGGAATTTGAAGATGCTGATCTGGGCTACAGTTTCAGCCGCCCTGCCATCGTGCAGTTGGCGGATGGGGCTTGGGTCGCTGTTTTTGGTAACGGATATAACAGTACCGAAGCGGACGGCCAGGCGAGTTCGACCGGTGATGCCATGTTGTTCATCGTTGATCTCAAAACCGGAAATCTGTTGTACAAGCTGTCGACCGGCATAGGTGTTAATGAAGACCCAACAAGGGAGGGTCGGCCTAATGGGTTGGCAACCGTGACACCGATTGATCTGGATGGCGATCATAAAGTGGATTACGTATATGCCGGTGATCTGTTCGGCAACCTTTGGCGCTTCAATCTCAAGGATCTGAAAAAGGCTTCCGCGAATGGTGAGGTGACGACCAATGCAAATACGCTGCTGTTTACGGCCTGCGGCGGCACAACGTGCAGTGCGTCAAACCGCCAGCCCATTACGTCGGCACCAACGGTAGGGCGACATCCTCTGGGCGGTGTGCTTGTGCACTTCGGGACCGGGAAATACCTTGAGCCGGTTGATAAGGAGGCTGAAGGTGCTCGCCTGCAGAGCATTTACGGGATTTGGGACAAATTTGCCAGTAATGGCAAGACCGTCACCCGCAAAGGGCTGCTTGAGCAAGAGATCGTGCCCTCCAGCCAGGTCTCCAAGAAGTCGGGGCAGGATTACGATGTGCGTGTGACAACCCGAAACAGCATCAACTGGTCCAATCACCTCGGCTGGTATATGGACCTGGACCAGCCGGCCTCCGAGCGTATCGTGCGTAAGCCGATCCTGCGTAACGGCAAGATTATCTATACCTCCCTGCTTCCGGTTCTGGACGGAAAGGATCCCTGCGTCAGTGAATCGCAGAGCTGGTTGATGGAGCTTGATGCCTTGAGTGGTGCGGCCTTGAGCTATGCTAACTTCGACCTGAATGGTGATGGCAAGTTTGACAGTAAGGACTGGGTAGTCGATGGCTCGGGCAACCCTGGTAGTCCCGGTGGCGGTAAGGAAGAAAGGCCTCCGTCTGGTATCAAGTTCGACGGTGAAAAACCGGCACCCTCGATCATTCCGGTGGACGCTGATAAAGAGGTCAAAGTTCTGGACAAGGACACCGTGATTATTGAGAACCCCGGTCAGGGCATGGAAGGTCGGCTTGGTTGGCGTGAACTGATGGATGAGAAATGAAAATGAAAAGATGCGTGTGTTGGTGTCTGGCGTTAATGCTGTTCGCCCCTGTAGTCTGGTCTGCCGAAAGCAGTGGGCAAAGGATGCAGGGCCGTGTCACGAGTGTAGCGTCTGGAAATGTTGTGATTGATGGCAAGACTTTCCACTTGAAGAGCTCCACCCGTTTGCTGGGGGTTTCCACAATGGAGATACGCGGTACTGCCATACCGAAGCAGCTGCCTGTACGTAGTGACGTGATCTATGAGACAGATAGCGAGAAACCCTCGTATCTGACATATATACGGGTGGTTGTGAAATGATGAAGTCGATGCGTAGAACTTGCGGTTTTACCCTGATTGAACTGATGATCGTCGTCGTGATTCTGGGTATTTTGGCTACAATTGCGTACCCCTCATATCTGGAGTACGTAAATGAAGCACGCCGCTCCGAAGCGCGCTCGAATCTGCTCGAGCTGGCTCAGTTCATGGAGCGTTACCATGCTGCAAATGGACGCTACGTCACGACTGCCGGGGGCAGTGCCGCTCCGGCATTGCCTTACACGCAATCGCCCAAGGATGGCAGCAGCAAGTTCTACAACTTGAGTGTTGTCAACGCGGGAAATAATCAGTTCCAGCTTAATGCGGCGCCCATCGGTGTCATGGCTGGGGATCGGTGCGGTACCCTGACCTTCAATCATCAGGGTGTTAAAGGGTCTACCCGCGGTGATCGAAGTGAATGCTGGGGGCGCTAGTGCCTCCTAGTGTCTGATGGCCGGAGGTGTTTGGATGGATTGGCCCCAACTGCTCACCACCCACCGTTATGGTCACGAGTCGCTGACGCCCGATGAAGTCGGGCGTTCGCACTTCCACAAGGACCATGATCGTATCGTATTTTCCAGTGCCTTTCGTCGCCTGGGGCGCAAGACACAGGTACACCCCTTCTCCCTTAATGATCATATCCATACCCGCCTGACGCATTCCATGGAAGTTGGCAGCGTCGGGCGTAGCCTGGGGATTCGTGTCGGTGAGCTGATCGCTGAGCAGTTGCCATCCTGGGTGACGCCGCATGATCTGGGCACCATAGTTCAGTCGGCCTGCCTGGCGCATGATATCGGTAATCCGCCGTTTGGCCATGCCGGCGAGTATGCGATCCGTGACTGGTTTGCCCGTCATCGTGACGATGAACGTCTTGTGCCGCTGTCTGAGCTGGAGCGACTGGACCTGCAAACTTTCGAAGGTAACGCCCAGGGTTTTCGTGTGGTTACCCGGATTGAAAATCATCTGTTCGATGGTGGCTTGCGCCTGACCTTTCCAACCCTGGGTACCTTGTTGAAATATCCCTGGAGCGTGGAGCAGGCTGGGCCAAAGGGCAAATTCAGTGCTTTCCAGTCGGAGGTGGAGATTCTCAATGCGCTGGGTCGGGATCTGGGGCTGGTAGTACAGGGGCAAAATCACTGGTGCCGGCACCCGCTGACCTTTCTGTTAGAGGCGGCTGACGATATCTGCTATGCCATTCTTGACCTGGAGGACGCCATAGAGCTGCATATTCTCAGTTTCGAGGATGTGAAGGCGATCCTGCTGCAATTGTGTGGCGATCTGGCGTTTGATGATGCCATCTTTGCGACTGAAGCTTCGGCGCGGCGCAAAATCTCAGCGCTGCGTGGCAAGGCGATGGAAAATATGGTGGATTCAGCCGTACAGGTCTTCATGTGTCATTACGACGAGATTATGGCCGGCCGCTATCAGGGAGAACTGCTGCTGGATGGCGATGAGATGGTAAGGGATGGCATCTTGACCGCCAAGCGTGTAGCGCGTGAGCGCGTGTTTCCGAATACCCGTAAGGCTGAGCTGGAAGTGGGGGCTTACACCACGCTGGGGGTTCTGCTGGATGCGTTCTGTGGCGCAGTCTATGAGCTGCATAGCGAGGGAGCGGTTGGCTATCGCTCGGACAAGGTTCTGCTTTTGATGGGGATCCATGCGCCTGTGGCGGGTGAGCCCCTGTACAATGGCTACCGGCGCGTACTGGATTTTATTTCCGGCATGACCGATAACTATGCTTCCTATCTGGCGCGCCAGATCGGTGGCGTGGGACTGTAGGTCTGTTCGCTGTCAGAGCGAACTCCTACAGCGAACAGATATTGTCGTAGAATGATGATTTCGAGCAGGAAAAGAGTTCAAGTTGTATGGCAAGTTTGCGTGATCAGTTGAGTGGGCTGGTATATTCGACAGAAAGCGGGCGGCACTGCCCAGAGTGTGGCGAGTCATTGGAGGCCTGTCGTTGTGAGGAACAGGCGGAAGCGGATCGTGTGGCGGCACTTGATGGTGTCGTGCGTATCCGTCGGGAAACCAGTGGTCGCAAGGGCAAGGGTGTCACCACCATCAGCGGGGTGCCCCTGGTCGACAAAGAGTTGAAACAACTCGCCAAGAAGCTCAAGCAGCGTTGTGGTACCGGTGGCGCGGTCAAGGACGGTGTCATCGAGATTCAGGGCGACCATCGGGATACTTTAAAATCGGCGCTGGAAGCGGAAGGCTATAAGGTCAAGCTGGCCGGCGGTTGAGTCCTATGAGGAAGCAGGGATGAGCAAAAGAGTTCTGGTTGCGGGGTTGGCGTTGCTGCTGCCTTCCCTTTGGGGTATTCCGGCCGTTGCTGAGGTCTATCACTACGTCGACCAACATGGCCGCAAGATCTATGTTGACCGTCAGAGCCAGATTCCACCTCAGTACCGGGGTCAGACCCAGCGGCTCAAGGAGGAGTCTGAAACACTTAGCCACTCAGCGCGTGAGCGGCGAGCGCAGATATTACAGCGCCTTGAGGCGGAGAAAGGCGCCAAAGGGGAAGTCGCGGCGATTGAAGCGGAAATGGCCAGTTTGGAGCAGCGTGCCATCGTCAACGGCAACAGCGTGCAGGTGCCGGTTGAGTTGCGTTACCAGGGAAAACGCAAAACGGTAAATCTGATCGTTGATACCGGTGCAACTCGTACGTTGTTGCACAAATCGACGATACGCAGCCTGGGTGCAATGCTCAGGCCGGCGGGGCATGCTCAGGTTGTGGGTGGTGCCCGAATTCCGACCAGTCTGATGCCGGTGGACGGCATCTCTTTTGGGCCGGTGGATCAGGGCAAGTCAGAGCTGCTGGTGATTGAACCCAGCACGGTACCTGGTTATGACGGCCTGCTCGGCATGGATATTCTTGGCAAGCTTAAATACGAGATTGACATGGACCGCAAGGTCGTGATTTGGCACGCCGATCGCTATCGTGAGCTGGCGCGAACCCGTCAGGAGCTTCTGGCTGAAAATTCGTTGTAGCAGCCTGCCTGCAGGCGATTAAACCAATCGCTTGCAGGGTAGGCCCCTACGGGTGAATACTTTATTACCCAATCAATCGCTTGCAGAGCAGGCTCCCACAAAAGCATGGTGTTCTGCCTGGTTATGGGAGCTTCTGATTGTGGGAGCCCTTGGTTGTCAGGGCTCCTGGTTGTGGGAGCGCGCTCCGCGCGCGATGTGTTACTCGGACTGGCTCAGCTGGCGCTCGGCCAGGCGCAGGTCGAGTGTTGCCTTCAGCAGCTGATACAGCTGGATAGAAGCGTCGATCTCGGCCTTGCGGTTGGTCAGGCTCTCGATGTTCAGTCCGATCGGCAGGCCCAGTGGCAGGCAGGCGTCCAGGATCTGTTCCAGGTTGTTCTGGCAGATGCGAACGGACTCCGCCAGTGGCTTTTCCGCATCGAGAATGCGGTAGCGAGTCGCTTCCGGCACTGAAATGCCCAGCCACTGCATGAACTCCAGCGTTTTGGCGCTTCCGCAAGGCGTGAAGGTGAGGATGACGCGCTTGGGGCTAACGCCCATTTCACGGCAGCTACGGGCGTACGAGGTGAGCAGGTCAATCGTCGCCTGAGCGTTATAGACCGCCTGAGATACGAAAAACTCACAGCCGTTCTCAACCTTGCTGATCAGACGCTGGTGCTCATTCCCTTTGACCGCATGCCGCTCGGCGATGGTGACGCCACCCAGGTGGAAGGGTTTGTGGTGCTCCTTGAGCGCTGTATAGGCCTCGTTCAGTGACAGCTTGATATCGCCTTCGGACGAAGGGCTACCGACGAGCACCAGGTTGCGTACACCATAGTCATCCCAGGCTTCTTCCAGCCAGTGTTCAAAGTCGGCACGGTCGCGCTGGGCTACACTTTTATAAGTGATGATCGGGCGCTGGCTGCGTTCGCTCAGCAGCCTGGAGTACTCGCGCGGGTCCCGTGTTTCCATGTAAGGGAAGGGGCGCGGCGCGTCAATGCGGCTGCTTTCGTCTTGAATGTCATAGACGATCAGACCATCGTATTCCAGAGTTTCCAGGCGAGCCAGAAGACGGTCAGCGATCTCCTGCATCTGCATATCCTCAGTGCTGGCCTTGGGCGGAGTGGTTCCGACAAAGCAGACACTGCGGTGAGGATCGGCAAATTTTTGCTGCAGAGATTCGCTCATGATGATATCCATCTTCTTTCATTGGTGTTTTGTTGTAAGTGAATTATATTCATTTATCGCAGCAGCATGATGAAATCTTCTGTAGCCAGTGTGAGGGCTACTCATGGTCATACAAAAGGATTCAAGGAGCCTGAAATGAGCGGTAGTTTCGATCCGGCGGCATTGGGCCAGCAGTTGAAGGGGCAGGAAGGTATTCCGCCGCTGGAGAAGTGGAACCCGGAGTTCTGTGGTGACATCGAGATGCGCATCGCCCGCGACGGGCGCTGGTTTTACCAGGGCTCTCCCATTGGCCGTGAGGCAATGGTCAAAATGTTTTCTCGCGTACTATGGAAAGAAGGCGATAAGTATTTTCTGAAAACGCCGGTCGAGAAGGTCGGTATCCAGGTGGATGATGTGCCGTTTCAGGTCGTCAGTGTTGAGCATGAGAAGGGTGAGAAGGGGCTCGAGCTGGTGTTTACCACCTCAACCGGTGACCGGGTGCGGGCCGATGCCGAACACCCGATCCGAGTTGAGGTCGACCCCAAAACCAAAGAGCCTTCGCCCTATTTGATGATCCGTTTCGGCATGGAGGGGCGTATTGGTCGCAACCTGTTCTATCAGCTGGTGGAGCTGGCGCGTATGGTGCAGCATCAGCACTCCTCTGAGCTGGTCGTTGACAGTGCCGGTGAGACGTTCAGTCTGGGCGAGCTCTAAACCAGCAGCAAGGTTCCCAGTCCCAGAAAGGCCACGAAACCAACCACGTCGGTGACGGTGGTCAGAATCACCGACCCGGACAGAGCCGGGTCGATCTTCAGCTTTTCCAGCAGTACCGGTATGAGTACGCCGGACAGCGCTGCAGCGGCGATATTGATCACGATTGCCAGTCCGATCACCAGCCCGATGGCGGCGCTGTCGAACCAGAGCGAGGCGACTACGCCGATCACCAGTGCCCAGAGTACGCCATTGAGACCGCCAACACTCAATTCCTTCTTCAGTAACGGCATGATGTTGGAGGTGGTGATCTGGCCCAGTGCCAGTCCTCGGATGATCAGTGTCAGTGTCTGGCTGCCGGCGATGCCGCCCATGGAGGCAACTACCGGCATCAATACCGCCAGTGCGACCACTTGCTGCAGAGTGCCTTCGAACAGGCCGATCGCCCAGGACGCGAGAAATGCAGTCAGCAGGTTGATCCCCAGCCAAGTCGCGCGGCGCTGTGAGCTGCGCATGACCGGGGCGAAGAGGTCTTCATCCTCATCCAGACCCGCACTGGCCATCAGTTGGGCTTCGTGCTGTTCATGAACCAGCTCGAACGCCAAACGCTGGCTCATGCGTCCAAGCAGGCGTCCTTCTGTGCTGACCACTGGCAGTGCCGCGACGGCGGCCATCTCGAACTGCTCACAGGCCTCCTTCAGAGTCAGGTCGGCACTGAGAGCTTCCAGCTCTTCATCATAAAACACCGCCAGGGGCTGGTGTGAAGCAGCCCCGAACAGGCGGTTGATCGCGACCGCCCCGGTGTAGCGGCCGGTACGGTCCACCAGCCAGAGGTGTTCGCTGTATTCCGGGACCTGGCGACGCAGCAGGCGCTCGGCATCTCTTACTCGGCTGTTGTGCGGCAGCACCAGCAGCTCATGATCAACATAACGGCCCAGCAGGTCTTCAGCGTAGCTGGCGCTCTGCTCGTAGTGGGTGCGTTGGCGGTCGTCCATGCGAGCCAGCGCAATGTCGACCACCTCTTCCGGTAGCGAGTCGGCCAGCTCGATCAGTGTTTCGGCATCAAGGTCTGATGTCAGTTGGTCCAGTGTCTGGCTGTCGAACTGGCGCAGCAGGCTCTCACGTGCCTCGGCGCGCATGGCGACCAGCACATCGGCATAGAGCTCGGCAGGTACCAGGCCCCAGGCATGTCGACGAGCATCCTGCGGCAAAGATTCCAGCAGCAGGGCGATCTGTTCAGGTTCCAGTTCGTCGAAGCTGTCCGGCAAAGGGCTGGTTGATTCGTCCTCATCGTGCCGAATCATCTGGTCAATATGCTGGCTGATCTCTTCGCTCATGGTTTAGTCGGGGCCTGTGTGCAGCTGAGGTGTTGTTTATAGGGGAGTCTACACGGGAATGAGCAGTTAGAGAGTGAATTTGCCTGCTGGGGGCAGGTTGATCTGGAGCAAGTAATTGGGCATTAGTGACAGTTGCGCCAGTCAATGTCAGCTTATGTCAGCTTTGCCAGACAAACATTTGTTATAAAGATGGCAGCTATCAATTTCTGATTTTTCAGTCTTCAGTCAAGGGAACTGTACATGTTCAAGAAGCCCCTGCTTGCGACCGCCATTGCTGCCATCATCAGCGGTTGTTCTGTTACGCCCGAAGCGATTACACACCAGAGCATCGAAGCCACGGCTCAGGCTGATATTCAGCTGTTGAGTCAAGAACAGGCTGTTGAATCCGCGATCTCACTGGAAGAAGCCATTGCGCGGGCTGTGCTGAACAATCGCGATAAAAAGTTGAAAGCACTGGAAGCTGCCCTGGCTCAAGGGCAGATCGAACTGGTGCAGCACGAGATGCTGCCGGATCTGACCGCTTCTGCCGGCTATTCCAAGCGCAGTGAATATGCCGCCTCCGCCAGCGTGAGTTTTACTGATGGTGTGCCGGATGCGCTTGATCCCAATCCTGCCTACTCCGTCTCCCAGGATAAGGAGCGCGACACCCGGGATATTGCCTTTACCTGGAATGTTCTTGATTTCGGCCTGTCCTATGTGCGTGCCAAACAGCATGCAGACCGGTACCTGATCACCAAGGAACGTGAGCGTAAGGTGGTGCACAATATCACTCAGGATGTGCGTGCCGCCTACTGGCGTGCGGTTTCAGCCGAGCGCCTGCTGACCAAAATCAATCCGCTGATCGAACAGGCCAGCTCTGCGCTGCAGGACTCCCGCCAGGTAGAGACACAGCGCCTGCGTTCGCCGCTGGAAGCGCTGTACTATCAGCGTGAACTGCTGGATATTCTGCGAGCCTTGCAGTCGCTGCGCCAGGACCTGATGGGTGCCAAAACGGAACTGGCTGGTCTGATGGGGCTGAAACCTGGAGCCGCCTTCGCGCTCAGCGATGTCGATAACCCCAGCTTCGCCGTGCCCGAACTGTCAGTTGAGCTGGCACAGATGGAAGAGCTGGCACTGCAGCAGCGTCCCGAGCTGGTTGAAACCCATTACCAAAAACGCATTTCGGCGGCTGAAACCCGAGCTGCCATGCTCAACTTGTTGCCGGGTATTCATCTTACGGCAGGCGCCTATGAAGACAGTAACGATTACCTGTTGAACCAGGATTGGACCAGCATGGGCGCCCAGATCAGCTGGAACCTGTTTGATGTGTTCAAGATCGGTGCTGAACGCCGCATGGCCAAGACCCGTGAAGCCTTGGCTGAAGAGCAGCGCCTGGCAGCTTCCATGGCCGTTCTGACCCAGGTGCACCTGTCTCGAATCCGTTATGAGCAGGCGCGCAAGAGTTTTGACCTGGCGGGTGAATACCTGAATGTGGCTGAGCGCATTAGCGAGCAAACCCGCAATGCTGCCAGGATGAAACGTACCTCCAAACTGGACCTGATCCGTGAATCCCTGAACGCCGTTCTGGCCGAGCTGCGCCGCGATGTGGCCTATGCCGACCTGCAGAACAGCTATGGCCGTGTCTATGTGACTATGGGTATGGATCTGCTGCCGGAAGATTACAGCGATGTAGCGCTGGATGAACTGAGCGACAAGATCGGTGAGCGCTTTGCCCAGTGGCAAAATGGTCAACTGGAGCAGGTCAGCCAGGAAGTGCTGGAAAGTGATGAATCACAGGCGGTAATCGAAGCAACTGCCGAGGATAAAGTCAGCTGATGGCGCTTAAAGGGATGAGATCGGCGCTGGCAGCTGCTTTGCTGCTGGTGTCGGTAACTGCACAGGCTGAATACGAAGCCAGGGCGGTTATCAAAGCGCTGGACCGTGCCGTGTTGTCCGGTGAGCTGGCGGCTAAAGTGGCACGACTGCCCCTGCGTCCGGGCGATGCGTTTGTCAAAGGCGATTCACTGGTTGAGCTGGATTGCTCGCTGTACCAGGCACAGGCTGACAAGGTTTCTGCTGAGGTACGAGCCGCCAAAATCAAACGTGACAACGCCCGTGAGCTCAAAGCGCTCAATTCCATTGGTGAACTGGATGTCGCGCTGGCGCAGTCCGAGTATGCGCAGTCGCTGGCCGAGTTGCGGATCGCGCGCCTTAATACCGAGCGTTGTACCATCAAGGCGCCCTGGGATGGGCGGGTGGTCAGCGTGCAGGTCAATGCACACGAGAACATCCGCCAGCAGCAGGAGCTGATCGAGATCGTCGGCGACCGCCAGCTGGAAGCCGAGATCGTGGTGCCGGCGGCCTGGCTGAACTGGCTCGCCGTGGGGCAGCCGCTCAGCCTGCAGGTGGATGATCGAACGGAATCTGCCAGTGCCGAGGTCAGTGCCATCATCCCGGCGATTGATGCCGTCAGCCAGACCGTCCTGCTGCGCGCCACCCTGTCACAAGATACCCAACTGATACCCGGCATGAGCGCAACAGCCGTTTTTAACGCGCCCAGTGCCCAGTAAAACTGCACCCATTGAGGCCAAGTGCCCGGTGCCCTAAAGGGATAGAGACCATGAAAAAGCAGACCCCCGCTAACCCGATCCGTTCTCGTCGCAAGCCGCTGATTACCGCTCTGGAGCCGCGCATCCTGCTCGATGGTGCTGCTGTTGCCACCACGGCAGAAATGACCACCGATGTGGCCTTTCAGGATGAGGCCGTACACACTGGATCAGCAGACCAGAGTGTCCATTTTGCGGCCCCGGCTCCCACCGGCAGCGAGCCGGGCAGTCGCCGTGAAGTCGCTTTTGTGGACACGGCGGTGGAAGACCACCAGAGCCTGGTCGATGGTTTGGGCGACAACATCGAAGTGATCCTGGTCGACGGCAGTGAAAACGGGCTGGAGCAGATGGTCGCCGCCTTGCAGGGGCAGACCGGTATCGATGCGATTCACCTGTTCTCGCATGGCGATGTGGGTGAACTGAAGCTGGGGACACTTACCCTGAATGGCGAGAATCTGGGCGCCAACGCCGAACTGCTGTCCACCTTGGGAGAGTCCTTGACGGAAGATGGTGACCTGATGCTGTACGGCTGCTATGTGGGAGCTGACAGTGAAGGGCAGGACTTTATCGACTCAGTAGCTCAACTGACCCAGGCTGATGTGGCAGCGTCTGAAGACCTGACCGGTGCTGAAAGCTTGGGGGGGGACTGGGATCTGGAGGTCGAGAGTGGAAGTATTGAAGCAGCTGAATTGGCAATTGATGCGTTTCAAGGCACCCTTGAAGGACTGGAATATGTAGACTTGAATAACTGGTCGGTAGAAGGTGATAGTGCGGGTTGGCAAGTCCAACCTGGAGGGCGGACAGTCTACCAGTCGGTTAATGGGGGGAAAACCTACTTTGTTAGCCCGGAAAATGGTGTAATAAACCAAACTATACAGGGCACAATTAAGGTTGATGCCAGTCAGGGTGATAATGATTTCATTGGTTTTACAGTTGGCTATCAAAATTCGAATAACAATATTGTTTTTGCCTGGGATAAAGGTGGCTGGGGCTTAAGTGGTTATGGCTACGAGCTGTGGCAAAATAATAATGGAACAATTACTCACCTGGCCTCAGACGTTTCATCAGACCCGAGCAATGGCTGGCAAAATGGGGTTACATACGAATTCCGTATTCTTTACATGGAGAATAGAATTCGCGCCCAAATTGATGGCGTAACCATTTTTGATGTTGCAGGAAGCTTTGATCCGGGTCGATTTGGCTTTTTTAACGAATCACAGGGTAATGTAACCTACGGCAATGTTCGAAGTGCCCCGGGCTCACTTGACCCCGTAGTGCCGGTGGTGAGTGATGACATATACGGTGTAAACCAGAATAGTAGCTTCAGTGTTGACAGGTTCAGTGGCTTGTTGGCAAACGATTATGACCCGAACTTGGACCTGTTTGACCTTGTGGTTGAAGGTCATACCTTTACCAGCACAAGTGAAAGTCATACGTTTACTACTGCTAATGGATCGGTAACAGTTTTGGGAGATGGATCCTTTTCCTACTCACCCGATACCGGGTTCACTGGTGTAGAAACCTTTAACTATTACCTTGTGGATAAGGATGGTAATTCGGACACAGCAACGGTTACTTTGAATGTGATGGAGCCTAATGTCGCTCCGACCGATATTACTATCGACGATGACACCATACCTCACAATGCATCCAATGGTGATGTTGTTGGCAACCTTGCCACAACCGATGGCAACTCCTTTGACAGTCATGACTATATTCTGCTTGATAACGCGGGGGGGCGTTTCAGTGTCAGCGGAAATGAAATTCGTGTGGCAGATACAACATTACTTCAGCCAGGTAATTACACTATATCTGTCAGAGCAACCGACCTGCGTGGCGCCAGTTATGATGAAAATATAACGATCACGGTTACGAATGCGGCTCCTGTTATGGGTGCGCCGACAGGCGGTACGGTAACGGATACAGAGGTGCTGGATACCTTTGACCCGATAACGGGAATATTGACCGGCAGCGACATCGATTCAAGCTCCCTCCGCTTTGGCATTCAGGGCGGAACCGATAATGGAACAACTGTTTCCCTGACTGGTACTTATGGCACTCTGCAAGTCGTGAAGGCAACTGGTGCCTATACCTATACACCCAATTCTAGTGTGGTTAATGCCCTAAGTAACAGTACCATTGATGATTTTACAGTCACCGTAGAAGATTCGTACGGAGCATCCGACTCCGAAACATTGACATTCAATATCAACGGAGTCAGTGACAACCCGGTATTTGAGCCTGATAACAGCTCAACCCAGGTCTCCGTGTTCAGCTATCCGAACCTGAATGGCAGTGACTCAAGCCCTGGTAACAGCAACGAAAACGCGAACCTGGCCAGTATCGTTCAGTGGGTGATCAATGAGGGTGGCGAGTATACGCTCGATACCTCTATCCAGAATTTTACCGATGCTGATTTTGCCGACAAGCTGAACGCCAGCGGCTTTTTCTTCATGACGGATATGGAGCAGTTCACAAGCAGTTTTGATCCACTAAGTAATACATACCTTCCTGCCAGCGCGGCTAATGCCATAAACAACTGGGTCGATGCTGGCGGTGTCATCATGATGACAGGCACGGCAGGTACGGAAGATGTTGAGTTTCTTAACCGTGTATTTGGGTGGGATTTGACCAGCCAGACTGCCGATAGTTGGAGTTTGAATGCCAGTAACGCTGCAGGTACTCCCTTTGAAGGAGGGCCTGCTAGCCTGGATTCACCCAGTGCGACAGACGCCATTGGGGCTGGGACCGTTGATGGCTTTAAAGCCATCTATGGTACCGACACAAATGCAACAGTAGCCGAGATTGGCTTTGGTGCAGGTCGAGTGCTGTTCCTGGGCTACGACTTCTTCGACTCTGGTATTTCCGGCACGGGCTTCACTGATACAGCCACCCAGTATGGGGCAGATGTCGCAGATGGCTCCTCCAATACAAACGCCTGGGTCCGAGAGATCATTCCACGTGCGCTGGAGTATTCGGCCAACCTTTCGTCAAACACATTGCTGGCCGAAACTAACAGTACGTTAAGCACCAATGGGCAGTTTATCGTCAGTGACGTCGATCAGCCCGATTCGGTGACTGTGAGTGTGTCTGGTGTAATCGCCGAACAGCGTGACTCGAGTGGTGTGGCAATGGCTTCCAGCAGTGACCAGCCAAGTCTGGCCGATCTGCAAGCGATGCTGGATACGGGGGCTCAGCCGAGTATCGACAGCTCCGCAACCAGTGGCGATGTGAACTGGACGTTCAACTCCAATGGTGAAACCTTCAACTACCTGGCCGCCGGGGAAAGCCTGGTGCTGACCTATGAGCTGACAGCTGATGATGGTAATGGCGGCACTGCGACGCGCACGCTCAATATCACCATCAACGGTACCAATGACGCACCGGTCTCTCAGGATGCGACGCAATCCGTTGCCGAAAACGGTCTGTATTCCGGCAGTGTGCCTGTTGCAACCGATGTAGATGGCACAATCAGCTCATATCAACTGCTTAGTTCTGTCTCCAGCGGGTCACTGACCTTCAATGGCAACGGTAGCTATGAATTTGATCCGGGCACGGACTTTGATGACCTTGCTGTGGGTGAAACCCGACAGGTCAGCTTTACCTATCAGGCTACGGATAACAATGGGGCTGCCAGCACGGCTGCTACCATCACCCTGACAGTCGTTGGTAGCAATGACGCGCCGATATTCGAGCCTGATAACAGCTCAACCCAGGTATCCGTGTTCAGCTATCCGAACCTGAATGGCAGTGACTCAAGTCCTGGCACCAGTAACGAAAACGCCAACCTGGCCAGTATCGTTCAATGGGTGATCAACGAAGGCGGTGAGTATACGCTCGATACCTCTATTCAGAATTTCACCGATGCTGATTTTGCTGACAAGCTGAATGCCAGCGGTTTCTTCTTCATGACGGATATGGAGAGTGGTAACCCGCTTGATACATCCTTCTTGCCAGAGTCATCCAAGTCGGATATTCGTGATTGGGTGAATGCCGGTGGTGTGATTATGATGACCGGCACCTCTGGCGCTAACGATACCAGTTTTCTGAACACCATCTTTAACTGGGACTTGACGACGGAGGGAGGCAGTAGCTGGAACCTCAATGAAGCCAATGCGGCGGGCACTCCCTTTGAAGGAGGTCCTGCCAGCCTGTCGGCCCCCAGTGCGACTGACTCCATAGGCAGCGGTACAGTCGATGGCTTTACAGCCATCTATGGAACCGATGCCAATGCGACCGTTGCTACCATTCAGTATGGTGCCGGTACCGTTATTTTCATGGGCTATGACTACTATAGCTCGGGCATCGCCGGCACAGGTTTTATCGACACCGCGACTCAGTACGGTTCGGATGTCTCCACAGGGTCCACCAGCAATGATGGCTGGGTCCGAGAGATCATTCCGCGTGCACTGGAGTATTCGGCCAACCTGTCATCAGATACGCTGCTGACCGAAAGTGACAGCGCGCTGAGCACCAGCGGGCAGTTGAGCGTCAGTGATGTCGACCAGCCTGATTCGGTCACCGTGAGCGTGTCTGGCGTAATCGCTGAGCAGCGCGATGCGGATGGTGTGGCGATGGCTTCCAGCAGCGACCAGCCAAGCGTTGCTGAACTGCTGGCGATGCTGGATACGGGTTCTCAGCCGAGTATCGACAGCTCCGCAACCAGTGGCGATGTGAACTGGACGTTCAACTCCAACGGTGAAACCTTCAACTACTTGGCTGCCGGGGAAAGCCTGGTTCTGACCTATGAGCTGACGGCCGATGATGGCAATGGCGGCACTGCAACTCGCACGCTCAATATCACCGTCAACGGCACCAATGATGCGCCTACAATGGCCGCTGATACTTCAACTCCGCTGACCGAAGCGGGAGATGCCAGTGCGCAGGATATTTCAGGTAGTGGACTGGTAAGCTTCGGTGATATCGACAGTAGCGACCTGATAGACATCAGCTTCACTTCTAAAAATGATATTTCCTGGAGCGGTGGCACTCTGGATGCTGGTCTGGCCGCTGCACTGGTCGCCGGTTTCAGTGTGGGGGCGACCGATGCCGCGGCGCCGGGTACGGTGAACTGGAACTACAGCGTTAATGACGCGGATCTGGACTTCCTGGCGGTGGGTGAAACCATCACCTTCAGCTATACCCTGACTGCGGATGACGGTAACGGTGGCACCGCGACCGATACGCTGAGCTTTACCATCACCGGCAGCAACGATGCGCCTACCGTGACCGCCGCCGCATCCAGCGGTTTCAGCGAAGCGGGTGATGCCAGTACCCAGAATCTGAGCGATAGTGGCCAGGTTGATTTCGCGGATCTGGATGATAGCGACCTGATCGATATCAGCTTTGTATCCAATAACGATATTGCCTGGAGCGATGGCACTCTGGATGCTGATCTGGCCGCTGCGCTGGTCGCCGGTTTCAGTGTGGGGGCGACCGATGCTGCAGCACCGGGTGCGGTGAACTGGAACTACAGCGTTAATGACGCGGATCTGGACTTCCTGGCGGTGGGTGAAACCATCACCTTCAGCTATACCCTGACTGCGGATGACGGTAACGGTGGCACCGCGACCGATACGCTGAGC
>NZ_BAAAET010000002.1:897646-982890 GCF_039523155.1 Marinobacterium maritimum
AGCAACGATGCGCCTACCGTGACCGCCGCCGCATCCAGCGGTTTCAGCGAAGCGGGTGATGCCAGTGCCCAGAATCTGAGCGATAGTGGCCAGGTTGATTTCGCGGATCTGGATGATACCGACCTGATTGATATCAGCTTTGTATCCAATAACGACATTGCCTGGAGTGATGGCACTCTGGATGGTGATCTGGCCGCTGCACTGGTCGCCGGTTTCAGTGTGGGGGCGACCGATGCCGCGGCGCCGGGTACGGTGAACTGGAACTACAGCGTTAATGACGCGGATCTGGACTTCCTGGCGGTGGGTGAAACCATCACCTTCAGCTATACCCTGACTGCGGATGACGGTAACGGTGGCACTGCGACCGATACGCTGAGCTTTACCATCACCGGCAGCAACGATGCGCCAGAGGTCTCAGCGGAAGACGCAGGTCCGTTTACCGAGGCTGAAGATGCTTCCGCACAGGCGCTGACGGACACCGGCAGCGTCGACTTCACCGACAAGGACCTGACCGACGCTATCGATATCAGCTTTGTCAGCAATGACGATATTGTCTGGGCGCGTCAGGACAGCTCAGCGGTTGCGCCTCTGCCGGCGGACCTGGTGACCACGTTGGTAGACGGCTTCAGCGTGGGCGCCGATGACCAGCCGCATAATGGCCAGGTGAACTGGACCTATAATGTCGCCTCAGTGGATCTGGACTTCCTCAACGAAGGCGACCGGATCACCTTCAGCTTCACGGTAACGGCTGAAGACAGCCAGGGGGCGACGGATACGGCGGTTGTCACCGTAACCCTGGTGGGCACCAATGATGGGCCTGAGGTAACAGCCCGCGAACTGACCGATGATGAAATCATCGTACAGATGGGCGCCGATTATGCCCTTGAAGTGGCCAGCCTTTTCAGTGACAAGGACAGCACGCTCAGCCGTGAAGATCTGGATTTCACCATTACCGGCTTGCCGGACGGTATCGGTTACAATCCGGAAACGGGCGCGATCAGTGGCGCTGCACGGGAATCGGGTGTGTTTGAGATCCTGATCACCGCAATCGACATTGAGGGTGCCAGCGTTTCACGTACCTTCGAGCTGACGGTTACTGCGGTCGTGTCCGAAGATCCGGCCAGCACCGGTGGTGATGACACACCGCCACCGGCGCCGGAAACTGATACTCAGCCGGTTGAGAATGATCTGTCGGGTCTGCCGGATGGCCTGGTCAGTGAAGGTGGCTCTACAAATGATCCGACAGACTCGACAGGCTTTATGGCACCGAATGACGGAGGCTTTGAAAGCAGTGCCGAAGAGGTTGAACTGGAGCCAACAGAACCCGTCAGTGAGCCTCAGAATCAAGGTGCCGAGGGCGGCGGCGCAACCGAGCAGGTGATCCTGTCCGAGCCAGGCGCGCTGGTCGTTGAGAGCAAGAATACAGACGGCAGCACCAGCGTACGTGCCTCTGTCGATGTCAACGTGAATGAATCCGGTCAGGTCGAGTTTTCCGAGGATCAGCAGGGGGCTTTTGATGCCGTGTCGCTGGCGGTATCCAGTATTGATAACACTGCGGAAGGGCAGCTGGTCATTGCCATCGAGGATACAAGTGCTTCTGCCAGCGCTCCGTTGTACAGCGGTGGCCTGGCTAGCGGTGAGCAGTTGCCGGGCTGGATTCAGCTGGACCCGACTACCGGCTCCGTGACCATCACGAATCCGCCGGTCGGCCAGAAAGAGGTCAGTATCCGCATTCAGGCTGTGGGAGCAGACGGCCAGGTCCGTGTGCTCGAGCTTAAACTGGATCTGGAAGAGCTGCTCAAGCGTTCGTTGCCTGGAGAGGGAGAAGCGGTTGAGGCTGGTGACGCCGACACGGCTGGCTTTGTCCCCTTGAGTGACCAGCTGGAAGCAGAGTTGGCTGCCCAGGATCAATATGGAGATCGTTTGATGGCGCTGCTTCAGTCCGCATAAGGAGCATTTGTGAGCGAAACTGTTGCCGCCCTGCTGGGGCTGGAGCAACAACTGCGCAAGGCATCAGACCTTGCGCAGTTGTTTTATACCTTGGTCAACCAGACCCACCGCTGTGTCCCCTACACCCAGGCATTACTGCTGGTGGGGGAGGGGCTGCAGCACCCTCAGGTTGTTGCGGTGTCGGATCTGCCCACCGTTGATTACACCTCTCCCTACATCAACTGGACTGAGCGGCTCAGTAAGGCTGTGATTGCCCAGGGAAAGGCGGATCAACCCCACTTGATCCGCCCGGCTGAGCTGCCGGCCGATTTGGCGGCCGAGTGGCGTGAGCTGGAACTGCCCGACTTTCTCTACTGGCAGCCTTTATGGGTTGAAGCGCGTGACAACGAAGTGGCCGGTGCCTTACTGCTGCTGCGCGACACGGACTGGAGCGAAGCGGAGCGGGGCATTGCTCAGCATTTAGCGGGCAGTGCCGGGCATGCGCTCTTTGCGTTGCGCAGGCACCAGAGGTTCAAGGGACTTGGAGCGGGCCTGCGTCAACGCCGCGTCTGGCTGGCTGCCGCACTGGCGATCCCCGTGCTGCTGGCACTTCCGGTCCGGCTGAGTACGCTGGCACCGGTGGAAGTAGTAGCGAAAGACCCACATGTCGTTGCAGCGCCGTTGGATGGTGTGGTCAAGCAAGTGGTGGCTGCGCCCAATCAGCAGGTCAAGCTTGGTCAGCCGCTGGCGTTTCTTGAGGATACGGAACTGGCCAGCCGGGAGGCCGTGGCCCGGCAGGCCCTGTCGGTGGCCCAGGCAGAGCTGAAAACGGTCCAGCAGAGCGGTTTCATGGACCCGAAGCAGAAGGCCCGCCTGGCCGAGCTGGAGGCTCAGTCTCGCTTGAAAGAGGCTGAGTTGCGGTACGCTCGTCAACGTCTGGCCCGTTCGTCCATCAGGGCAGATCGACCCGGCGTGGCAGTGCTGGACAACCCCGACGAATGGAAGGGGCGCCCGGTACGGGTGGGGGAGCGCATCATGTTGGTGGCAGACCCGCAGCGGGTCGAATTCAAGATCATGTTGCCGGTTAAGGACTCCATCGCGCTGGCACTGGGTGCTGAAGTGCAAGTGTTCCTGGATAATGACCCCTTGCATGCCAGGTCGGCGAAGCTGAGTCAGGCCGGTTACGAGCCCAAGGTGACGCCCGACCAGCAATTTGCCTATCGCATGATCGCACAACTGAGTGAGGCTGAAGCGGGGGCCACGCCACCCCGTATAGGACTGCGCGGCACCGCCAAGGTGTATGGTGACCGGGTCAGCCTGTTCTTTTACCTGTTCCGGCGTCCGATCACCTCGCTGCGGCAGTGGCTGGGATGGTAGAGGTACGCTTGCCCGCGCTGAGGCAGGATCTGAAGTTGCTGCCGGGGCGTCATGATGAAGATGGCGCACCGCGCTGGTTGCTGCATGATCGGGTGCGCAACCGTTATTTCACCCTGGCCGCCGATGCACTGAGCCTGATCCGGCACTGGCAGCCGGGCCGCACGCTGGATGAGATGCAGGCCTATCTGGCTGATCGGGGGCTTGATCATGAACCGGACGAGATCCGCGCGTTTATCGACTTCCTGATCGCCAACAATCTGGTACTGGCGCGCTCCGAAGGGGCCTGCGATCACTTCGTCCGACTGCGTAGTGAAGGGCGGTTGAGTCCATGGCGCTGGTTGTTGCACAACTACTTGTTCATCCGCATCCCCTTGTTTCGGCCCGACCCCTGGCTTAACCGTATCGGGCCTCGGCTGTCATGGCTGTTCAGTGCCACGACGCACCGGATGGTGCTGTTGCTGGGGTTGTTAGGAGGCTTGCTGGTACTGCGCCAATGGGACAATTTCAGTGCTACCTTCCTGTATTTTTTCAGTCTGGAGGGCGCGGTGCTCTATGGCCTGACGCTGGTGCTGGTTAAAAGTGCTCACGAGCTTGGGCATGCGCTGGTGTCGCAACGGCTGGGCTGCCGGGTAGCGTCTATGGGGGTTGCCTTTCTGGTGATGTTCCCGGTGCTCTATACCGATACGACCGATGCTTGGAAACTGCGCTCACGGCGCGATCGTTTGCGTATCGTTACCGCCGGCGTGCGAACCGAACTGTATCTGGCACTGATCGCCACCTTCCTCTGGGGTATCCTGCCGGACGGTGCTCTGCGTAGCGCCGCATTCTTCGTCGCCACGACCAGCTGGATAACTTCGGTATTGGTCAATATCAGCCCTTTCCTGAGATTTGACGGCTACTATGCCTTCTCTGATCTGCTGGGTGTGGAAAACCTGCAGCAGCGGGCGTTTGCGCTGGGGCGATGGCGTCTGCGTCGCTGGCTATGGGGACTGGATGACCCCTTACCCGAACCCATGCCGCGCCAGAGGGCACGCCTTCTTACCCTCTATGCCTGGGGCACCTGGATATACCGGTTTTTTCTGTTTCTGGGTATTGCCCTGCTGGTTTACCATTTTTTCTTCAAGTTGCTGGGCATATTTCTGTTTATTGTTGAGGTTCTCTGGTTTATTGCGATGCCGATTTTCAAAGAGCTGCGGGTCTGGCGAGAGCGACGGGCCGATTTTCACTGGACGCCTTGGCGGCGGGCCGTCTGGTCATTGCCGCTGGGTCTCCTGTTATGGGCGCTGTTGCCCTTGTCGGTGGATGTAAGGGTGCCGGCGGTGCTTAAAGCCCGGCAGGTGCAGTCGCTGTTTGCGACTGAAGCGGCACAGGTGGAGAAAGTACTGGTAAGCGCCGGGCTGCGGGTTGTCGAGGGGCAGACCCTGCTGCGACTGACGGCCCCGGAGTTGAACCAACAAATGGAACAGACTCGTGAACAACTGCAGCTGGTAGAGTTGAAACTGTCGCGTCAGTCTGCCTCGCGGGATGCGCAAACGGATCAGGCCGTCAACCTCGAACGCTTGCGTCAGCTCAAAGAGCAGTTGGCAGGGCTGGTTTTACGTGAACAAAAACTGGTCATTCGTGCGCCCTTCGGTGGTGTCGTCAGTGCCATGGAAACATTGTCCCCCGGGCAGTGGGTGGGGCGCGATCAGCCTTTGCTGACACTTGTCGATACGGGGCAGGTTATGGTCGAAGGTCTGGTGCATGAGCGTGATTTGAACCTGCTGCAGCCTGGGCAAGCGGGTGTGTTCATCGCGGCCAGCGGTGAGCATCCGAGTGTGCCGGTCAGGTTGCAACAGATCGATATCAGTGCGGTTCCATCACTGCCATATCCGGAACTCGGCTCGGAGGCGGGCGGGCCGGTTGCGGTACGTCGTCAGGATGAACAACTGATCCCTGAAGCGGCTCATTATCGTGTTCAACTGACGCCTGAAAGCCGAGAGCCGGTAGTGTCGCAACCGGCACGACAGGCGGGCGTGCTGGTGATAAACGGCAAGCCACGCAGTGCCTTGCTGCATCAGTTGCAGCGGGTGGCTGCCCTGTTTATTCGTGAGTCGGGGTTCTGATGCAGCGACTTGGAACCATTGGCACTTGGCTGATGCCGGTTATCACGCTGTTGGCCCTGATGATGGCTCTGTCGGCCAATGCCGCAACCCCAGTGGTTCTGGGGCAGGGCGGTATTGCGCTGGATGACGGCCAATTGAGCCTGCTGGAAGACAGTGGCCATGCATTGGATTGGCATCAGGCGCTGGCAGCACAGCGGGCAGGCGCTTTCAGGGATATTCCTTATGGTGTCGGTGAGGGCTACAGCCCTTCAGTATTCTGGGTTTATGCCACACTGGAGCGGGGTGACGAGGTCTCGGATGACTGGGCGTTCATGGTTGGGCCTACCTATCTGGACCAGGTCGATTTCTACCTGCTGCACGATGGTCAACTGCTGGATCGCTTTTCGGCAGGGGACCGGGTTGAGGACCCTGAGCATGATCTGCACCATCGTTTGCATATCGTAGGCACCCGCATTCCGCAGGGGCAGAGTGAACTGCTGATTCGTCTGCAAGCCAGCAGCACCTCGGTCTTGCTGGTGCAGGCCATTCCGGGCGCACAGGTAGGTGCAGTGATCGACGGTCGCCTGCTCAGCGAGGGTATCATGATCGGTATTCTGTTAATGGTACTGGTCATCAACCTACTGAATGGGGTCTGGTTACGACGGACGCTGTTCATCTATTTCGTTGCTTATGAAACCTGCCTCCTGGTTACAATGTTGTTGATAAGCGGCCTCATGCGTGACCTGTTTCCGGCATTGAGTGCGGATGAGCAGAACCTGCTGATGCAGATGGGCGTGCTGGGCTCCGGATGCCTGGCGTTTATTTTCTTCAGGCAGATGCTGGCATTCCCGTTTCGTTGGAACTGGCTGGTGTACCTGATGTTTTGGCTCGGCATCGGTCACAGTCTGGTGGGCATGTACTTTGTGCTACAGGATGAGTTTGTGCGTGCCATGGCATATATCAACCTGTATGTCTCGCTGTTTCCGTTAGTGGTATCAGTGCCGTTGCTCCTGAACTGGACGGCGTTTAACGCCGAGCAGAAATTTCGAGCCGGTGGTTGCCTGGTGTTCGGGGTGTTTGTTTCGGTCAACTGTTTGTATACCATCGGTATGGTGCCCGTGACACAGGGAACCACTTACATTGCACCTGTCATGATTCTGTCATTTCAGCTGTGCTTGCACTTCATCATCATGTTCTCTGTGCGCAAGTCCGAACGCACGTTGCTGGATGCGCAGCGCCGGGCTGAGCTTTCCGGTCGAGAAGCTGGGCTGGAACGCTCCCAGCGGCTGGCCCATGAAACCTTCTTTGCGATGTTTGCACATGAAGTACGTACGCCGCTGACGGTTATTGATACCGCAGCCCAGGCTCTGGGTGTGCTGGAGCGCAAGGGCAACACCCGAGAGCAGCGTCAGCAGCGCTATCAGCGCATTCGAGACGCCATCAAGCGGATTGATCAGCTGTTGCAAATGAGCCTGGTGCGTGGGCAAGAGGAGTCCGTCAGCTCGGGGCAGCTGTGGGAACCCTATAATGTGACCGGGCTGGTGATGGAGGTGATAAACGGATTAGAGCCTGCACAACGCAAGCGTATACGTTTTCAGGCACTGGCTACTGAAAGGAAAATAAGCCTTGGCTTGTCCGAGCCAATGCTGGGTGTGGTCGTGCGTAATCTGATTGATAACGGTTTGAAGTACAGTCCATCCGATTCACCCGTCGAAGTCGCTGTGCTGCCTGGTCATAAGTCGATGGGAATCAGTGTGCGTGACCATGGCGAAGGCATGAGTGACTATGTACAACAGCGCATGTTCGAACGCTACTTTCGGGCCAGCGAGCGCGAGGATGTACCGGGGTTGGGGCTGGGGCTGTTTGTCGTCAAGGAAGTCATAGACCGCTACGGCGGGCGTATTGAGGTCGACACGGGTACAGAGGGAACCTGTATGACCTGTTACTTCGTGGAGGAATGTTGATGACTAGAACGCACCGTATTGCTGTGCTGGAAGATAACAAGGCGCTGCGTGAAGAGATCGCTTTCCTGTTACAGGAAGAGGGCTATGCGGTTGAGGTGTTCGGTACCGCGGCCGATTTTTTTCAGGCGCATAGTGCTCCTCCTTTCGAGTTGCTGCTGCTGGATCTTGGGCTGCCGGATCGGGATGGAATCGATGTGGCGCGAACACTGCTGAACCGGCAGGATGACATCGGCATCATTATGTTGACCGCCCGTGAGGGGCTGGGCGAGCGGGTAAAGGGGTTGATGGCCGGGGCTGATGCCTACCTGACCAAACCGTTTGAATTAGCTGAACTGCTGGCGCATATCAATGCGCTGATACGCCGCAAGAGCTACTACACTGGTGGTGTGCACTGGCGGGTTGAGCTGTCCAACTACCAGTTGGTGGCGCCAAATGCGCTCTCGGCACTGGAGCTGACGGCGACGGAAGCCTGCATCATGAAACAGCTGGCGCGATACCATCCGGAACATGCGCCCAGGGCTGAACTGGTATCCGGGCTTGGCGAAGACTACCTGCAGTACGATGAGCGTCGCCTGGAACAGATCATGAGCCGTTTGCGCAAAAAGATACGTGAATACTGCGATGCCAGCCCGATCAAGGCGGTGCGTGGCCGGGGCTACGTCTTCAGTGAGCCGGTCGAGCTGGCGGAATGATTATCTGGCGATGCAGGCACAATGGTGCGATGATGCCCGCCCCTGTTCTGGATACTTGAGCGGATCAACCTAATGGCCCAAAACGCAACCGTCCACAAAGTTCACCTGCAACTGGCTGATATGGATCGGCATCACTATGCCGACTACAGCCACACTCTGGCGCAGCACCCCTCTGAAACGGAAGAGCGGCTGATGATGCGCCTGCTGGCGTTCATGCTGAAGGCGGACGAACAGCTGGAGTTCACCCGTGGTCTCTGCGCCGATGATGAGCCGGATCTGTGGCTGAAAAACTACTCCGGCGAGATCGAGTCCTGGATCGATGTGGGACTCCCCAGCGATAAGCGTATTCGCAAGGCCTGTAACCGGGCTCAGCATGTATTGGTGCTGGCCTATGGCTCCGATCAGGCGGTCACACCCTGGTGGGAGGGGATCAAGGGGCAGTTGCACCGGTTCGACAACCTGCAGGTGTTGCGTGTGCCGATGGAGCAGAGCCAGCAGCTGGCGGACTGGGTGCAGCGTGGCATGCACCTGCAGTGCACTATCGAAGACGGTCAGCTCTGGGTCACCGACAGTGAGCGCACCCTGATGATCGAGCCGCAGTCGCTGTGGCCTCAGGGCTGAATCAGTCGAGCTTTTTCAACGCGCCCAGGGGTACTGACAGCCGTTGCCATTGCCCCAGCAGTTCGAGCAGCAGGAAGGCGCGTTTCTCACCATCATACTCGGCAAACACCGCATTGAGGTTGGCAAAGGGACCTTCGGTGATGCGTACCGGCTGGTTGGGTTCCAGTGAACGCTGCTCGGCCGCCTGCTTGAGGCTGTCACGCAGCTGCTCGACCACATCATCGGGCACGGCCGCCGGCTTGTTGCCGAAGGTAATCATCCGTGCCACGCCGCGCGTGGAGCGAATGGGCCGCCAGTTGCTGGCAACCTCCGAAAGCTCGATAAACAGATAGCCGGGAAACATCGGCTCTTCCTGCTCGACACGCTTGCCGCGTTTCAGCTTTTCCACCTTGACCAGGGGCAGAAACACCTCAAACCCCTGATTGATCAACTCCTGAGCTGCTTTCTCCGCCTGACCAGGCTTGGATTGCAGCACATACCATCTGTAATCGGACATCTGTATCCATCTTTTAAGCTCCGCGCTCAGTATAACAGTTTCGTACAGGTAAGACCGAAAGGCATCATTCCTGCACAAGGTGGCGCGAATCAGCTTCAGGGGCGGTACTGTCGTTGCTCGGGAGGCGTGAGTTGCTATATCGTTGGTCCCTGAGCGTGAGGGCGCGCTTACAGATCGACTCACCGTGGCAGCTTTGGAGGTCATGTTGCACAAACAACGGGTATTATCGCTTGGCTGGGTGTTAGTGGCTTGGCTGTTTCTGTCTCCGCCGGCCTGGGCCGGCTCCGATCAGACACTGAGCCAGCGCCTGGCTGAGCAGGTCGCGACCTGGTATGAGCGTGCGGAGCAGGGCGATGCTGGCGCGTTGTTCAACCTGGGGCAGTATTTTCGCAAGGGGGTAGGTATCAAGCCGGACCTGGAGCAGGCGCGCCGGTTTTATCTTCGTGCGGCCGAGCTGGGGCACCCCGAAGCGCAGTTGAATCTCGGAACCCTGTACTATTTTGACGGTGGTACCCCCAATTATGATCAGAGTCGCCACTGGTGGCTGCAGGCGGCGCGGCAGGGTAATGTTGATGCCCAGTACCAGTTGGCCATACTGTATCTGAAACAGCCTGATCCCGTTCCCCTGGACGCACTGGCATGGATGACACTGGCAGCACGGGCGGGTGACACCCAGGCCGTTAAGGCGCAGGCACTGCTGGCTCAGGAATTGTCGATCATCCCGGCACAACTGGAAGCACGTATCCGCGAGCTGGGACCAGCGTCGGATTCTGTGGAGGTTGATACCTTCTCGCAGCCCGTGGCTCGGGCAGGCGAGAACAACGACGCGTCTGAGGAAGAGCCTTCGGATGAGCGGGGTGTGGTCGCAGAATCGGACAGCGCCACGCAGGCGGTAAGTCATACAGCGCCTGAACTGCCGCAAGAGGAAATGGTGGCAGTGCGTGAACAGGCCGCCGGAGGTGGTTTTGCCGTTCAGCTGGCGTCGCTGTCCGAGCAGGCGGTTGCAGTATCCCTGGCCGATCGGCTGAAGCAGCAGTTGGAAGCGGTGTTGCTGGGACGGACGATAGCCGTTGTGCCCGTGTCTTCGGGAGCTAAAACGGCCTACAAGGTCAGGGTCACCGGATTTGCTGACCATTCCTCAGCCAACATGCTGTGTCGTGAGCTGAAGCAACAGCAGCAGCCCTGCTTCGTGGTGAAAGGATAATAAAACGCTGAACCGACCTCTGATGGTCTGGCGTTATTGGACAATAATGGGAGCGCGCTTCATGTGCGAAGGCGCTCCCGCTCTTACCGGCTTACTCAGTCTTCCGCGTACGCCTCTACCGGCAGGCAGCTGCACATCAGGTTACGGTCACCGTAAACGTTGTCGATACGGTTCACCGTCGGCCACAGCTTGGACTGCTTAAGCCAGCTGGCCGGGAAAGCGGCCTGTTCGCGGCTGTACGGGCGGTTCCATTCCGGATCAATGATGTCGGCCTGGGTGTGCGGCGCGTTCTTCAGCGGGTTGTTGTCCGCATCCAGCTCGCCGGCCTCCACCAGTGCGATCTCCCCGCGAATCTTCACCATCGCTTCGATGAAGCGGTCCAGCTCGGCCTTGGACTCGGACTCGGTTGGCTCGATCATAAGCGTGCCCGGTACCGGGAAGGACATGGTCGGCGCGTGGAAGCCGAAGTCCATCAGGCGCTTGGCTACATCTTCCTCGGAGATGCCGGACACCTCTTTCAGCGGACGCAGGTCGATGATGCACTCGTGCGCTACACGACCGTTACGGCCGGAGTAGAGCACCGGGTAGTGTGCGCCCAGCTTCTTCGCCAGGTAGTTGGCGTTGAGGATCGCATGGCGGGTGGCCTGACGCAGACCTTCGCCGCCCATCAGGGCGATGTAGACCCAGCTGATCGGCAGGATGCTGGCGCTGCCCCAGGGCGCAGCGGAGACGGCACCGTTGCCGGCCTTGGGACCGTCGATACCGACCACCGGGTGGTTGGCGACGAACGGTGCCAGGTGTGCCTTGACGCCTATCGGACCCATGCCCGGACCACCACCGCCGTGCGGGATGCAGAAGGTCTTGTGCAGGTTCATGTGCGACACGTCGGCACCGATATCGGCCGGGCGGGTCAGCGCCACCTGGGCGTTGAGGTTGGCACCGTCCATATAGACCTGGCCGCCATTGGCGTGCACGATGTCGCAGATCTCGCGAATGCCTTCCTCGTAAACGCCGTGGGTGGACGGGTAGGTGATCATCAGGCAGGACAGGTCGTTGGCGTGGGTTTCGGCCTTGCTGCGCAGGTCGTCGATATCCACGTTGCCCTGATCGTCACAGCCGACCAGTACCACCTTCATACCGGCCAGCGCCGCTGACGCCGGGTTGGTGCCGTGCGCCGAGGTCGGGATCAGGCAGATGTTGCGGTGGACGTCGCCCTGTGACTGGTGGTAGTGGCGGATCGCCAGCAGGCCAGCGTACTCGCCCTGGGCGCCGGAGTTGGGCTGCATGCAGATGGCGTCAAAGCCGGTTACCGCTTTCAGCATCTCTTCCAGCGAATCGATCATCACCTTGTAGCCCTGAGCCTGCTCCAGCGGCGCGAAGGGGTGCAGGGCACCGAACTCGGGCCAGGTCACCGGGATCATCTCGGCGGTGGCGTTGAGCTTCATGGTGCAGGAACCCAGCGCGATCATGCTGTGCGCCAGTGACAAATCCTTGTTCTCCAGACGCTTGAGGTAGCGCAGCATTTCGGTTTCGCTGTGGTATTCGTTGAACACCGGGTGTGTCAGGAAGTCGGAGGTGCGCTCCAGCTCGGCCGGGATGCTGGTGGAGCCGTTGGCGACCAGCTCTGCGTCCAGTGCCGCAATATCCAAACCGTGATCGGAACCCAGCAGGGCAGTCCACAGGGCTTCAATCTCGGCGCGGTCGCTGCGCTCGTCCAGGCTGATGCCCAGCTGTTCGTCACCCAGCTTGCGCAGGTTGAACCCGGCTTCCTGAGCGCTATGGTAGAGGCTGTCACGGTCGGCACCGGCTTCGATAGTGATGGTGTCGAACCAGGTGTCGTGCACCAGCTTCAGGCCTTTCTGCTGCAGGCCGGCAGCCAGCAGGTCGGTCAGGCGGTGAATGCGACCGGCGATGGTCTTCAGGCCTTCAGGGCCGTGGTAGATGGCGTAGAAGGCGGCCATGTTGGCCAGCAGCACCTGAGCGGTACAGATGTTGGAGGTCGCTTTTTCGCGGCGGATATGCTGCTCGCGGGTCTGCATCGCCATGCGCAGCGCCGGGTTGCCGCGGGTATCGACGGATACGCCGATGATGCGGCCCGGTACAGAGCGCTTGTAGGCGTCACGGGTAGCAAAGAAGGCCGCGTGTGGGCCGCCGTAACCCATGGGAACACCGAAACGCTGGGCGGAGCCGAACACCACGTCCGCACCCATCTCGCCCGGGGATTTCAGCAGTACCAGGCTGAGCAGGTCGGCGGCAGCGCAGACCAGTGCCTTATTGTTGTGTGCCTTTTCGATCAGTGGGCCAAAGTCGCGCAGTTCACCGCTGGTGCCCGGGTACTGTAAGACCACACCGAAGGCTTCGTGCTGGTCCAGCAGGGCTTCCACATCACCAACGATGACGTCATAGCCCAGTGGCTCGGCGCGGGTCTGGATCACGTTGATGGTCTGCGGGTGCAGCTGCTCGTCTACCAGGAAGGCGTTGGCCTTCTTCGCCTTGCTCATGCGCTTGCACAGCGTCATCGCTTCGGCGGCAGCGGTGGCCTCATCCAGCAGGGATGCGTTGGCCAGATCCAGACCGGTCAGGTCCAGTACCATCTGCTGGTAGTTCAGAATGGCTTCCAGGCGACCCTGGGACACTTCCGGCTGGTAGGGCGTGTAGGCGGTGTACCAGCCCGGGTTCTCCAGCACGTTACGCAGAATCACGTTGGGGGTCAGGGTATCGCTGTAGCCCATGCCGATCAGCGAGCGCTTGAGCTGGTTCTGTTGCGCGATCGCTTTCAGCTCGGTCAGCACCTGGGTTTCGGTTTTTGGTGCGGCCAGCGGGATCGGCTGCTCCACGCGGATGCTGCCTGGTACGGTTTCGTCGATCAGGGTGTCGAGGCTGTCGACGTCCAGTTCGGCCAGCATGGCGGCGGCTTCATCGGCAGAGGGGCCGATGTGGCGGCCGATAAAGGCGTCTTGCTGTTCCAGGGCATGCAGCGGGGGCAGGTTCTGTTCACTCATGGCGGATGGTCCCGGTTGTTCATGTAATGGGCGCTATGTTAGCAGAGATGAGCCTCGGACGTGATCAGCGATTGGTTGAAAGCGATCCATACGCGCCTATGGTGCGCTGCATCGAGCCAAAGGATCAGTCGAGCCGGAACCAGCAGTTCTTGCCCCGGGCCTTGGCCTGGTACATGGCGTCATCGGCACGGGTCAACAGGGCATCGGCGCTGATGCCGTCATGGGGGTAGAGCGCGATGCCGATTGAGGCAGAAACCTGCAGCGAGAGCTGGCCGCGTTGCACTGGTGTACTCAGGCAGCGCAGGATCTTGGTCGCAACCATGCCTGCGCTTTCCGGTGACTGTACGGTTTCCAGCATCACCACGAACTCATCGCCACCAATGCGGGCACAGGTGTCGGTACCGCGTAGCTGTTCGGTCATGCGGCCAGCCAGCACCGAGAGCAGATCGTCACCGGCATCGTGACCATGCTGGTCGTTGATCTGCTTGAAGCCATCCAGATCGATGAACATCAATGCAAATTGCTGGTTTTCACGCCGTGCGCGACGCAGGTTGCGGCCAAGGTGTTCGTTGAGCAAGCTGCGGTTGGGCAGGCCGGTCAGTGGGTCATGCATGGCGAGGAAGCGAATGCGCTCCATGCGACGGTGGCGCTCCAGCGCGATGGCGGTCAGATGGGCCATGCGCTGCAGCAACTGGCGTTCGGGCTCGCTGGGCGTCCCACTGGTCTGCGGATAGCAGGCAAAGACACCGACCACTTCATCGTAGGCGGCGAGGATCGGTTGCGCCCAGCAGGCGGCAATCTGTAAGCGCTCGGCGGTATCGGACCAAAGCTGCCAGCTTTCATCCTGCTGAATATCGGGCGTGACGGCCAGGGTGCGCTGCTGCATTGCGCGGGTACAGGTGGTGAGGGAAGCGCCGAGTTGTAGTGTGTCTTCACGCCGGGTAAAGCTGGGCGGAAAGCCGGGGGCACTTTTTATCCGTAACTGATCACCTGACTCGTCCAGCAACATGATGGCGGTTGCGGCGTTTGGGATCAGCTGTTCGACCGTACTGCAGATCTCGTCCAGTACGGTATCGAAGGAGTCGCCGGTAGCGATCAGCTCCAATACCTTGCGTTCCAGCTTGAGAATACGTTCACCGGCACGCAGGTGCTGCTCTCGCTTGACCGCGTTGGTGATGTCCAGGCACTGCACCAGGGTCAGTTCGCTCTGGCTGAGTGGCTTGATCAGGATCGACTGGTGCAGCGGCTGTAGCTCACCGCTGGGGGTGCGCCTTTTCAGCGGCAGCAGGCGTTTGTGCAGCTGGTACGACAGAATGCGTCCCATACGCTGGTAACAGGCCGTTTCGATCGCGTCGTGCAGTGGCAGCGGCAACTGGCCGGGAAAGAGCTGGTTCAGCGTCTGGCCCAGTATGGTGCTTTCGGCAAAGCCGGTGTGACGGCAAAACCAGCGGTTACAGAAGATGATGCGGCACTGGGCATCCAGCAGCAGCACGCCCCCATCCAGGCTGTGCAACAGGTCCGTGCAGTCCAGATTGTCGAGGATCTCGGTCAGGCAGAAGCCGGACGATTCAGATGAGCTCAGCAAGATAGGACCTCAGGGCATTCACAAAGGTGTCGGCAGAGTGCAGGTCGATGATGAAGGCCAGGTAGCCGCGCAGGGCACTATTGCGCAGGCTGAAGTCGATCTGTACCAGCATCACCAGCGTGTTGTCGGAATCGCTTTGGTGCAGACTCAGCGTGCCGGGCAGTTCGTCGGCACTGATGCTGAACGCCAGCGGTATGTCAGTCTTGATCTGTTGTTGCAGCTGATTGGCCAGGGTGGCCAGACAGTGGTTGAGCAGGATATTGCCCAGCTCGGCCAGAGTCTCGTGCTCCAGCTCGGTGATTTCGTCGGCGGACAGTTCTTCACCGATCATCGCGTTCACCAGCTCCAGGCTGCGGGCTTCCGGAAACAGCAGAGCCGCCCGGCCGTTGATGAAGCCTTCAAAGTTCTGCATCACCCCCGCCAGGAATGGTGGCAGGTCGTTATGGAAGGCTTTTTGAGCTTCAGGTACCGAGATGAACTCCAGCCTTGGGACCGACAGGAGGACCTCGTCACTGACCAGTTGGGATAAAGCATGGGCAGCGCGGCCGACGCCCAGGTTCATCAATTCGACAATCAGGTCGTGCTCGTCAGCGCTGAAAAGGTCCATCAGTGTTCCTGCTGAATAAAGGCGCCCAGTTGTTCAGCGGTTGTCGGTTTGGGCAGAAAGGCCAGGCCCATTTCCTTAGCACGCTGGACCAGGGCATCCTGGATATTGGCGGTTACCAGAGCCATGCGCATCTGGGGATGAGTCTGCTGGATATTCTCGGCCAGCTGCAGGCCATCCCGGCCGGGCATGTTGAAATCGATCAACGCGATATCGGGTACGGTGGAGGCCAGTACAACTTCCGCTGCGTCAGCGGACTCCGCTTCCAGCAGATTCAGCTCCAGTCCCAGAGACTGAAGTTGACGCTTGAGGCTTAAACGGGCAATGCGGCTGTCATCAACCAGCAGCAGACTGATAGGCGTCTTGGTCATGGTTCCCAAATATGGTCGCGTAAGTAAAACAGAAGTTTATCAACCCCGGTCGCTGGCGTCAGCCGGTTTTAGGCAAAAGCTTAGAAAGTGTACGAGATTGCCAGCGAGCCGAAATTGTGGCTGCCGTTCTGTTGTTCAAACTGACGGGTACGATAGATACGTGCGTAAGACAGTTTCCAGCGCTCCCAGGTTGCGGCAACCCCGAAGGCTGCATCCGCCACCCAGGGCCGACGGTCGACACTGTGGCTGTCGCTGAAGGTGTTGCCGTCGAGAAAAATATCCCGCAACACATAGCGGCCATCCAGTGACACGAAGCCATGGAATCCCCACTGGTGGCTGAAGCGCGGGTCGCCACGGCCGGGAACGCTGTTGTCGCCACCGGGTCTCAGAGCCGAGGTGCCGAAATCATGGGGCAGGTGCTTGCCGATGCGGTATTCAAGCCCGGCATTGAGGTAGGTCGCTATATTGCCCAGACTGCCGCCGCCATGCAGGATCGTTTCATGCTGCCAGCGGTGGGCCAGTGCCTCGCGCATCCAGCGGTACTTGTATTCATATATCAGCTGCAGGCCGAACTCGTTGTCCAGCTGGTTATCCCAGCCCTGGAATTTCTCGAAACCGCGCAGGTCGTGGATAAAGTCCTGGGCTTCCTGTGCCAGGGACGCCGGGCCTACCATGCCCAGGTTGACCTCGAAAGAGTTCATCCGGGTGCGGGTCTGGGTATGGTAGCCGAAGCCGGCATAGAGCCAGCCTGCATAGGGGCGGTCGTCAGGGTCGAGAGTGGTGCGGTCAAGATCGTCCGGCGTCATGATCAGTTGGCCGATGGTGAAGATCAGCCGACGGCTGACGTCGTCTCCGAGGTTGACCGGTTCAGGGTCCAACGGCGCAAGCAGTCGGTTGGCGGAGCGGAGCCAGTCCGGAAGCAGGGGGTCATCGATGAAGCTGTCGATCTCGGGGGATACCCAGGACAGGCGAAGACCGTTGGTGTACTGCTCATCGGTTTCACTGAACAGGTCGTTCTCGAAATAGAGATTGGCGGTCCAGCTGTTGTCGACTTCTTCGGCCCCTGCTGCGGCCGGCAGCACCGCCAGCAGCAGGGCTGAACTTAACGCCGAACGCTGTTTCACTTGCGAACCCAGCGGCCGTTGTCATCCTGAATGTACTCGCCGGCAGGTGTCATCTGCTGCAGTCGCTCACCGGTGCGCAACTCCATGATCTCCAAGGAAACCCCGGCCTTGCCGGCCTTCTGCTGATAGAGGGCACGGCGTTTGCTGTTAACCTGCTGCACCAGTTGTTTGACGTCGGCGGACGGCGAGGTGGTAACGATGCCGAGGTAGCCGGTGCTGCGCTCACCGACCAGGCCCTGGGCCTTGGCGTCATCCAAAGAGATCGCATACGCCGGCAAGCTGAGCAGCAGCGCAAGCAGGGTCGCGGCCAAAGTACGATAGGTCTTGAAAGTCATGTCGGGGGCCTCAGAAAAGTTCGCTGTTTTCGTCCAGCATGTCGTCGATTTCCTTGTCGACCTTGACCAGGATCTCATGCTTGATTTTGACATTGAGGTTTATGGTGATCGGCTCCGAAGGAGCGGCCACTTGAACCGTCGGAGTGCAGCCGGCCGCCAGTAGCGCCAGGGCGCAGAGCAGTGGTGAAAGATGACGAACGCGCATCGGTCTTCCTTATAGGTTGTGGGGTGAGGCTTCAGCCTGTGCACTATAAGACGCTGGCTGATGCTCCAGGTTCCATTCAACCGCAGCTTAGCTGAACGGCAAGCGAATCAACAGCCCCTCGAGGTCTCAAGAAAAGCACCTGGCCCGTTATTGCCGGAAGCGGCGGTCAATGGCGTCGGTGACATTGTCGGTCAGGCGCAGGGTGCGCAGCAGATCCAGCAGGTTTTCCTCGATATTGAGGTTAAGATCGACCGGTCGCCCCTGTTGCCACCCGGGGTTTTGACCCTTGAGGCGCGCCTTCATGATGGCATCGCCGCTGGGCGTATAGTCCAGGGTAAGATCGAGCAGATCGAAGCGAAAATCTGTCAGCGCGCTGAGCGCCAGTTGAATGCCCGGATTTTGCTGCCCCATCAGCTGCACTTCTGGCGTGGGCTGGTAGCGGATCACCCCGCCTTCCCCCTGGCTGACCAGCTGGCCCTGGTTGATGCTGAGTTGGCTGCCATTGATCTTCAGTGGCAGGGCACCGCCCAGTACGCCGCTGCCATAGAGGCCTTCCTGTGGATAGAGCTCCAGCATCCGTTCCAGTTCGAGTGTGGAAACGGCAATGCGGGTGTCGATCACGGGGTGGAGCGGATTGAAGCTCAGTGGCGGTACCGCAATGATGCCGTCCAGTGCCGACAGGCTGAACGAGGAGAGGCTAAGACGGGGCGTGCCTTTGGCGGGCAGGCTGAGGTCATAATCCAGCCGAGGGCCAAACACTCGGATACCGCTGTCGGTGTGGTCAATCTCAAGCTGTCCGCTGCTGCGCAGTTGTCCCGCCGAGTTCAGCCGCAGGCGTTGCGTCAGGTTGATGTCGCTGACCCTGGTGTGCTCATCCCAGATCAGGTCGGCGTGGTGGATAGTCGGGCGGGCGTCCAGTGACCATTGGGAGCCGTCGATATGCGCCGTGCCCTGGACGTTTAGACTGCCACGTACAATATCGAGCGGTTTCAGATCGCTGGGTAGCCAGGGGGTCAGGGCTGTGTGCAGTGCCTTGAGGTCCGCATTGGGCAATTGGAACTGGATCTGACCTTTAAGGTTGTCTTCAATATGGCCGTTCAGTGTCAGGTGCAGCGGCAGTTGGCGGCTGTCGATCCGGGCTTGGCCGCTGACCAGTCGTCGCTCCCTGTCCAGCTGCAGCTCGGTCTGCACGGACAGGTTTACGGCGGGGTGGTGCTCGGGCTTCAGGCGGATGTCGGGCAGGCTGAGCTTGAGCGGGTACTGAGGGCGAACAAGCTTGCCGGCTGTAACACTGAGTTGCACCGGTTGCAGCGTCAGCTCCAGTGGCTGGGGCAGTTGCAGTCCCTGAGGTGTCAGTGCCAGCGCGAGGTCGGAATGTTGCCACTGGTCCGGTTGCTGCCAGTGGCCGGACAGCTGCAGCGGTTCCGTCAGCGAGGCGCTGAAGGAATCAATCCTGAGGCCTGGCTGCCTGAGGTCGCTGGTGGAGATGCCTGAGTCCTTGGCAGCGGTCAGGCTGAACTGGCCCTGATTCAACTGGGCCGATAGCTGCAGATCAATCTTGCTGCGGCCGACGTCAGGGCCCGCTTCTATTGCCAGGTTGACTTCGCTGCCCAGCTGCAGCGTCAAGCTGTTGAGCAGTTCTGTCATGTTTGTCGGCAGCGGGTTGGGTAGGTGCAGGCGCGTATTCAGACTCAGTTGGCCGGACGGGGCGGTGATCGGCAGTTCGAGACCAGGCTGCAGCAGTCTCAGCCAGTCTGGCAGATGCTCAGCATCGATGCGCAGGTCCGAGCGCAATTGCCAGGCCTGCTTCGGGAAGGTCAGCTGGTGTGCGCTGCGCAGCAGGTATTGGTTATGCCGACTCAGGCTCAGTGCCAGATTGAGTGTCGGGTCCAGGCTCAGGTCCAGATAGCCCAGCGCGATTTCGTTTTTGAACAACTGGAATCGCCCCTGCAGCAGGTCGGGTTCCAGGTCGATATTGCCTCTTGCTTGCCAGGTCGGCTGTTCGGGGGCATTGTAGCCCAGTGCCAGCTGGGCGATCACCAGTCGTTGCGAGGGGGCATAGCGAAACAGCTGGGCGGGGTTGAAATGATCCAGCGGGACAGGGGCTGTCTGCTGCTCAAGCTGGTTCAGGCGGCCCTGGAGGGACGCGTCCGCCTCTACGTGCAGGCGTACCTGTTCGATGCGCAACTCCCGGATATGGCCCTGCAGCAGGGCCAGAGGGCTGAAGCGAATGCTGATATTGTCTGCTTCCAGGTGGAGGCGGCGGCCGTCAGAGTGCTGGCCGACACTGATGTGGTCGATGCGCAGCTGCTGCCAGGAGGGGTGTTGAAGACTGAGTTGAGGTTGCTCAAAGCCCTGCTGCTGCAGCCATTGCTGCAGCAGGTACTGGGCGGTCCAGGGCAGGGTGAGCCAGAGGAGCAGGGGCAGCATTACTGCCAGTACCAGTAGTCCGATCAGTCCCTTGCGCATTCGGCTCTCCTCAGGCGGATTCCTCGAACTCGATCCTGGCACTTGGCCTTGTGTGGGTTTGGCCTGGCTTTTTAGCCGAGCTTGCGCACCACGTTAAGGCCGTCCCGCACCGTCAGGAACACGTTTTCCACGTCGGCGTCGGCGGCGATGCGGCGGTTGGTCTCCACCAGAATATCGTCGATCTCCGATTCAGGCTGAACCACCTTGCCGGACCAGAGCACATTGTCGAGTACGATCAGTCCGCCGGGACGGGTCATCTCTTTAACGCGTTCATAGTAGTTCAGGTAGTTGCGCTTGTCGGCGTCGATGAAGGTGAAGTCCAGTTCGATATCCAGTGTCTCGATGGTGTCGAGTGCGCGGCCGAAGATCACCTCGATCTTGTGACCGTGTTCACTGCGATCATAAAACCCCTTGGCAAACTCGATCGCGCGGGGGTTGGTTTCGCAGCAGATCAGCTTGCCGTCATCCGGCATGCCTTCGGCAATGGAGAGCGCCGAATAGCCGGTGAACATGCCAATTTCCAGGGCATGTTTGGGCTGCGTCAGAGCCGACAACATCTTCAGGGTACGTCCGACCAGGCGGCCAGACAGCTTCTGCGGCCAGCCCATGTTCTGGTTGGTCTGGTCGATCAGCTCCTGCAACAGCGGTGGCTCGGCGCTGGTGTTTACGAACGCGTAGTCTTCAATGGTCTCGTCGACGAGAAATTCGGGCATTTTGGTACAACCTGAAACAGCAATAAACGTGAAGCCTCATTCTACCACTTAACTGGCGGTCTGTTGCCCGCGCAGTTGTGTCCAGTCGATATCGGCGATACGCCGCTCGGCCATGTAGTAAACCAGTGCGCCGGGTTCAATGGTCTCATCCAGTGTCGGGTTCAGTGTCGGGTGGGCATCCCCGGGGTGCTGGATGCCCAGCAGGGTGGCCTGGTAGTGCTGCTTCAGCGGCGCGTAGAGCTGACCCAGGTTCATCGCCGGTTCCTGCTCCGGGTAGAGAATGGAGAACTGGGTCATGCCGTCGGAGGCGTTCAGCAATTGTTGGTGCAGGCGAGTCGAGCCCGGGTCCATGGTGGCCTTGGCCATCATCTCGACCGATACGGAAGGCGTGCACTCGATCGACGGGCAATGGTGCTGCAGCAGTTCGCCGATCGATTCGTCACGGAAGTAGGCGATGATCTGGGCATCGGGGTTGCGTTGCCAGGCGTAGAGCGCACAGACCAGCGTTTGGTCGTCGCTGGGAGTATCAATCACGATGCTGGAGGCACGGGTGATGCAGGCGCGGTCCATCTCGGCGTCGTGGTTGTAGGCTTCTGCGCGAACGAAGTCGATCTCGCCGGGCAGCGGGTTTTCCAGTTCATCAGTGACACAGAGGCAGACGCGGCGCTTGCGGTGCTGAGCGGTTTCCAGCAACAACAGTTTGACCAGTTGCGGCGTGCGCTTGCCATCCCAGCCGATCACCAGAATGTGCTGATCCAGTTCCAGTTGTTTGAGTCCCATAATCCCTTTTCTCCATTGATGTGCACTGAAGGCGGCCACGCGGCCGATGGTGACGGCGAACAGGCTGAGCCCGGCCGGTATGATAAACAGGGCGGTAAGCCAGCGCCCGGTCTGGGTCGAGGGCGACAGGTCGCCGTAGCCGACAGTGGAGGCGGTGACCACCATCCAGTACAGAAAATCCTGACCGGTCAGGGCGTGTTCATCGGCCAGCCACAGCAGTAGCCAGCTCATCAGCAGGTAGCTCGCCAGTATGAGCAAAAGTCCTTGCCAGCTGAGTGATTTCAGGTGTCGATAGAGTTCGACCTTGAGGCGTGTTAACAGGTACATGTATTCCTCCTTGAACCGGCGGGCAAGAGTATCAGGGATGGCGTCCGAGGCACAGATTTGTGGATAACGAAACGGCGGCGGATCTTGTACAATCGCGGTTCTGTCAACGGAGGGTAAGCATGTACGAAGCCTTGTATCTGTTTCTGGCCACGGGCCTGGTGTCAATGTCAGCGGCGCTGAGTGCCGGGGCACTGAATAAATTGCCGGAAGATCAGCGTCCTGCCTTTATGAGCAGCCGCAACGGCCTGGTGGCGGTGATCATGGCGGGCAACCTGGGGGCGCTGACCCTGATCGGGGCGCTGGCCTATGGCGTACGCCATCTGGACTGGTGGATTCCGGTCAGCTGCCTGTTTATCACCTTCCCGCTGGTGCATGTGGTTTTGTTCCAGCGTTTGCTGGGTGACTTCAAGACACTGGTGCTGATGATGCCGCTGGTGATCGCCGCTATTGTTGCACTTTACTACTATTGGTGATGTCATGATCTCTGTGGTCGGTTTCGGGTCGTTGTTGTCGGAAGAATCGGCCCGGGAAACGGTGCCGGCGCTGGACAACTACCGTCTGGTGCGGGTGCCCGGTTACCGTCGGGTGTTCGACAAGGTGGGTGTCGTGTTCATCAGTCGCCATGGCGAGTCGCCTGACAGCCTGGAACTGGCGTCCTGCTCGACCGAAGCCGATCCGAGTTGCGAGATCATCGCGGCCCAGTTCGAGTGTTCCGAGGCAGATTTCCTGCAGCTATACGAGCGCGAACACCGCTACCGTTGGGTTGAGGTGGAAACATGGCATTGCCAAACGGGCGAGACGACGCTTGGGCGCATGTGCACCGGTTATTCCGACCTGGATTACCGCCTCAATAAATGTGTTACCGAAGAGGAATACCATCGCCGGGTCGGGCAGTATTATCAGGGGGTGCTCTGGCGTCAGGATATCCTGCCCAACCCGCGCTACCTTGGCTTTTGCCTGCAGGCGGCGGCCAGTCAGGGCGCTGCCGTACTGGACAACTTCCTCGACAGCAGCTTTACGGCTGATGGGCGTGCATTGCGCGACTACCTTCGCCAGCGGCCCGAGTTGATGCCGGCCGCTCCGGTGAACTACTCCTATCGCTGATACAGCTCGTTACAAAGTGTTACACCTTTATGGGAAGGGTGTAACACTTTTGGGTTGTCAGTAGACGTAATCGGCATTACTCTTTTTGTCCGCAAGAAGCGACTGCATGCCAGTTGCGACATAACAATAAAAGAGTGCTGCCCTTATGAGTCTCTACCGGCGTATCGAGAAAACATTTTTCCATACCCTGACCCGCAAGATCCTCGGTAACGTACTTTTCCTGATCTTTCCCAGTCTGGTGCTGATCGGGCTGAACTATTGGCTGTTCAGCTCCATGCGTGAACTCAACCAGCTGCTGGGGTCCATCCCTGAAGCTGAATTGCGCATCACCGAACTGGCGTCAACAACCGGCTGGTTGTCGGCGGTGATGCTGGTCATCACGCTGGCGGCCGCGCTGTTTGCCCTGTTTTTCATGCGTCATCTGTTCCTTAAGCCGATCGACAACATGACCCAGGTGCTCAGTGCCGTGCAGAACAAGGATGGTGATATCTCGGCCACACTGCCGGCGCCGACCCATGACGAGATCGCCCAGATGGCGAACAGCTACAACCACTTCTCCGGCAGTCTCAAGCAGATGATCGCCGATACCCGTCAGCGCAGTGTGCAGGTGTCGCTCAATGCCAGCCAGTTGCAGCAGGTGGTACTCAAGGCGCAGCACTCCGCTGAAGAGCAGGTGGCCAAGGCGCAGGCCGTGTTTCAGGCCAGCCAGGAGTCAACGTCGGCGATTGACGGTATTGCCGGGCATACCCAGATCATTGCCGAGCGTAACAGCCACAACCTGGAGGAGATTCGGGAGTCGACTGCCGAGCTGCAACGGGTCAGTGAACAGGTGGCGACGGTAGAGTCGCGTGTGCGCGAGTTTCAGCAGGTGGTGGAACAGCTGGCGGATAACTCGGCCAGCATCATCAGTATCCTGTCACTGGTACAGGGCTTTTCCGAACAGACCAACCTGCTGGCGCTGAATGCCTCGATAGAGGCTGCACGTGCCGGTGAAGCGGGGCGGGGCTTTGCGGTTGTCGCCGACGAAGTGCGTACCCTGTCGCAGAAGGTAAGCACGGCTACCGTGGAGATCGACAGCCGGGTCAATGAGATGGTGTCGCTGGTGGACAGTACGCGCACCGGGGCGGACGTGATCCTGCAGAATGTCAGTGACACCGACCGCTTTATTGGTGACACCAGCGGCCGTTTCAATACCCTGGTCACCGATTTCGAGGCTCTCAACGGTCAGCTGAACGAGATCAGCGCGGCGATCGAGGAGCTGTCCTGCACCAATCAGAGCAGCCATGAGCAGGTCTCCGATATCACTCGGCTGGCGGACGAAATCCGCGAGGAAATGGTGGTGTCGACCGGGTATTCGCAACAGCTGGACGGCGCCACTGAAGAGATGCAGGCGCTGCTGTCCCGTTTCACTATCGGCTACGGCGGTTTCGAGCAACTGATCAAGGCAACCCAGGAATGGGCCAAGTATACCGAGAGCGAGCTGGAGGCCCTTGCCGGTGAGGGCGTCGACCTGTTCGATACCCAGTATGTGCGTACCAACCCCGGTCAGCTGCCGGAGAAGTACGATACCCGTTATGTGGATCGCTTTGAAAAGCGCCTGCAGTCACTGTTTGACCGCTGTGCGCGGGAGAACGAGGCCTTCCTGTTCGCCTCTGCGTTTGACCTGAACAGTTACTGTCCTACCCATGTCAGCCAGCTGTCCAGGCCGATGACCGGTGATTTCGAAACCGACAATGCGCTCAGTCGCCATCGTCGTATCTACGCGGGTTCGCGCGCCGAGAAGCGCCGTGCCAACCACGATGCACCCTTCCTGCTGCAAACCTTCATCCGTGATACCGGTGAGATCCTCAACTCGCTGTCGGTGCCGCTGTTTGTTGGCGGACGCCGCTGGGGCAGCTTCTGTGTTGCCTTTACCCCGGACCATCTGATGAAAGCGACCAAGGACTGAGTGCTTTCACGCTGAATTCACAGGGCACGTGCCAGAGTCGGGCTTTGTGCCCGAGGAAGTCAGATGTCCGAGACTGTCTATGCCCCGCCTGTCGGCGGGGTTCGCTCAATCCTTCCTGTACTGGCTGTAGCGCTGCTGCTGCAAGCCTTGATCAGTGCCTTTCAACTGGACTACGCCTGGACGCATTGGCTGTATGAGCAGGAGGGTGGACAATGGCTGTTCAAGGAGCATTGGCTGTTCTCAGACCTGATTCATAGTGGTGGGCGTCGGTTGAGCATTCTGCTGGCCCTGGCCTGCATCCTGCTCTATGCCGCCAGTTTCAAATTGCAGCGGTTGCGCTCCGGTCGTCGGGTACTGGCTTACCTGGCGGTTGCGCCCCTGATGGCCAGTGCCGCGGTGCTGCTGGGCAAGCGGCTCTCCGGTGTCGACTGCCCCTGGAGTCTCTCCCCCTTTGGCGGAGAAGTGCCTTACCGGCCGCTGTTGCAGCAGCTGCTGTCACCCGGTGACGGCGCCTGCTTTCCGGCGGGGCATGCCAGTGCCGGCTATGCCTGGTTCGCACTCTATTTTGCTGCCGCAACGGTCTGGCCCCGTGTGCGCCTGCGGATACTGTTGGGCGTCATGCTGACCGGTGTTCTGTTCGGTCTTGCACAGCAGCTGCGCGGTGCCCATTTCCTGTCCCATGACCTGTGGAGTTTGACGCTTTGCTGGTCGATCTGTGCCGGACTGGCTCCGCTGATGCTGTCCCGTTCTCCTAGGCCAAGTCTGCAGCCCGCGATATGATCGGGGTGTCGATGGTTTGGGAGAGAAAGGATGACGGCACTGACAGTTCTGCTGGCGGAGGATGACCCGGGTATTCAGGAGGGTATTGCCGATTTTCTGCAGTGGCGAGGTATCGAAGTGGACTGTGCGCGTGATGGTGAGCAGGCGCTGGGCCTCTGCCGCCAGCATCATTACGATGTGCTTGTGCTCGATATCATGATGCCGCGCATGAGCGGCCTGAGCCTCTGTGAACAGCTGCGCAGCGAAGGGGTGACCACGCCGATTCTGATGCTGACCGCACTGGACACGCTGGACGATAAGGTGCGCGGGTTTCAGGCCGGCACTGATGACTACCTGGTCAAGCCGTTTGCCATGGATGAGCTGGTCTGCCGGGTGCAGGCGTTGAGCCAGCGAGTGTCCCGCCAGCAGGTCAGGCGGCTGCGCCACGGCCCGGTCGAACTGGACGTGGAACAGCAGCAGGTTCGACGGGATGGCCGGCTGTTACAGCTAACACCCCAGGCATTCCAGCTGATGCGTTACCTGTTGGCCCGAGCGCCCCGGGTGGTCAGTCGCGGTGAACTTGAACAGGCGATCTGGGGAGAGATGCCACCGGACAGTGATGCGCTGCGTTCCCTGCTGTACCAGTTGCGCAGTCAGCTGGACAAACCCTTTTCCTATCCTCTGTTGCATACCCGTCGTGGCCAGGGCGTTTGCCTGGCGCTGCCTGAGGAGCTGCAATGAGGTTTTCCACGCGCATTATCCTGACCGTCGGCTTTTCTGCGCTGTTGCTGACCAGTCTCTACTGGCTGGTGGGCTGGCACTATGTTGAAGAGCTTGAAGCCCAGCAAGACAGAGTGTTGCAGGAGTTTATCGGGCAGCGAGCGGACCTGGTTGTGGCTGGACAACTGGCGCCCGAAGCGTTGGCGCTGGTGCCGGGAGCTCTGCTGTATCGAGAGGGCGTCCCCAGGCCCGAGGCTTGGCAGGGGTTTGAGACTCCCGGTGTTTACGAGGTTGAGCATGAGGGCGCCCTGCTGGTACGGGTGCAACCCGATACCGGGGAGACGTATGCGGTTTACCTGCCGGAGCTGGAGCGACTGGTAGAGCCGCAGACCTCGGAAACGGCTGAAGCCCTGGTGGTCGTTGGCGGGATACTGCTGTTTACCCTGGGGTCCATGGGACTGACACTGCTGCTGATCTGGAAGCAGACGGTGCCGGTGCGACAGCTGATGCAGGCGGTTGCCGGTGTCAGTCCTGAATCCCCCTGCTTGCAGCCGTTGGCGCGCTCTGACGAGCTGGGTGAGTTGAGCCGCCAGTTTGCAGCCTTGCTGGAGCGGACGCAGGCATTCATCCAGCGTGAACAGAACTTTACTCGTTTTGCCAGTCATGAGCTGCGTACGCCGTTGATGACCATTCGCAGCTCACTGACGTTGCTGCAGGAGATGGCGGCAGCTGAGCCCGGCCCGCTGCAGCAGCGGGCGCTGCGGCGCATTGCACAGGCGCTGGAACGCATGGAAAAGTTGACGGACTCCTTTCTCTGGCTGTCGCGGGAAGACAGTTCGGAGGGGACCCGGGTTGACCGGAAGATGCTGGAGGAGCTGCTGGAACAGTTGCAGCTGTTGACGCCGGCATTGTCCGAAACGTTGGTGCTGGAACTGCAGGCGGACTGGTGCTGGTCGATTCATCCCTTTGTGCTGTCTGTGTTGCTGGATAACCTGTTGCGCAATGCCCAGGAGCATGGTGACGGGGATATCGAAGTGCGGGCATCGCAGGACCGGCTGCTGGTACGTAACCGGCTGGACAGTTCTGAGGTGCCGCCGGCAACAGGGGGCGCTAAAAGGGCTAACTTTGGCTATGGTTTGCCTATTGTCGAGCTGCTCGCCGGCAAGGCGGGTGCCCGCTTCAGTACCAGAATCGCTGACGGGCACTTCGAAGCCGAAATCCGCTTCAGCCGTCCGTAGTGGTGGGCGAGCTGCCGGCGTGCTGGGCCAGTGTGGCGCTGCTGCCCTGGCAGGGTGCAAACAGATCCAGCTCAGGCGCGTAAACCTGGGTGCTGACGTTCATCAGCCCCAGCAGTGAGTGGGTCAGGTTGTCATGACTCAGTGGAGTATTCTTTCGGGACTGCAGGCAGCTGGTTGGCAACCGGTGAGACAGCTGGAAATCATCCGATAGCCAGGTGATCAGCGGGACTTTTTTCTGCTCATCGGGGGCAATCATCCTCGGCATGCCATGCAGGTAGATATTGTTTTCCCCCAGCGATTCGCCATGGTCGGAGACATAGAGCATCACCGTGTTGAACAGGCCGTTCTGCTGTTGCAAAAAGTCGATTACCCGGCTGAGCAGGTGGTCTGTGTAGCGGATGCTGTTGTCGTAGGCGTTGGTGATCGTTTCCTGGGAGCAGCTCTGCAGCTGGTTGCTGTCGCAGACAGGCGTAAAATGAGCATAGGACTCGGGAACACGCTTGTAGTACGCCGGGCCATGGCTGCCTTTCTGGTGCAGTACGATGACCGCTGAGCCGGTCTGTTGCGCCAGCCACTGCTCCAGTCCTGTCAGCATCTGTTCATCGAAGCACTCTTCATCACGGCAGTCTCGGTCGGGGTTGAACTGGCCGGCATCTTCATGCGGAACTCGCTCACACACACCCTTGCACCCCGAGTTGTTGTCACGCCAGAGCACGCTGATGCCGGCCTGCTGGAGTACGTCCAGCACGTTGCTCTGATAGTTGGCCTGATCTTCGTTGTAGCTGTCACGGGCCATCAGTGAGAACATGCAAGGTACCGATACCGCGGTGCTGGTACCGCAGGACTCCACCTGACGGAAGCTGACCACCGGCTGCTTTGCCAGCTCGGGGTTGGTATCACGGGCATAACCGTTCAGGGAAAAGTTCATGCTGCGAGCTGTTTCGCCCAGTACCACCACCAACAGATCAGGTTTGTGGTTGCCGGCGCTGACCAGTCGCTTCTGCACGGCGTCGGTCCCCAGAGCCTGAAAGGTATGATCTACCGGGTCATAGGCGCCGGCCAGGTAGCGCGAGGTGTAGTAGAGGTAGTTGGACGGAACGACCAGGTTGCGGATTTCGCGATGATTGCGAAACAGTGAAGAGAAGTCCTTGTACAGCACGGCGGCATTGAGACCGATCAGTGTGATGCAGCAAAACAGGCTGAGGCTTTGCGCGGTCAGTTGGGGCTTCAGTGTCGTACGTTTCAGCGGAATCAGCAAGACGATAACGGCTGGCACAATCCCCTTGATCAGCATGTGCAGCAACAACTGGATACTCAGCAGATCGGTGGCTTCGGCCGTGTCCGTTTCGAACAGGTTTTGCACCATGGTCTTGTCGATCAGGATGCCGTAGCTTTCCATGAAGTAGTTGACGCTGGCGGCACTGATCAGCAGAAAAATCGCGATCGGTTTGACCAGCCGTGGCCAGGCCAGTGCCCCCAGAAACAGCTGCATGATGGCTGCGACAAAACTGAAAAAGGCGGCCGTGAACAGCCAGCGATCCAGTGTGGATGGGTAGGGCTGTTCTCCGATCAGTCGCCAGAGCGGGCCGTTGTAGAACAAGCATAGCAGCAGGGTAACAACTGCACTCAGCACCACGGGATGAAGTGGTTGTTGCCAAAATGGCGGGGTGATTGTTGCTGTTTGGCTGGTCATGGGAGCCGTCCTGAAGCTGATGGATGATGCAGTATCGGTCAGCCTGTGTGAGGACAGCGTGAAAGCTGGGTGGCGGAAAGCCTGAATGGAAACCAGGCGGCATGAAAATCAATATTGAATTTTGATTTATTCCCGTTTCTTCAAAATAAAAAAATGATTCATCATGGCTATTCAGAACCTGGTCTTGCATCCCAAAAATTGACGGGGCTGGCTCTGTCTGCAATTCAGGCGGCAAAATTATTCACCCTCTGGCAAAATATCTGGCTGAAAAATAAAGAAAAATGCTAAATAGCGGCAAAGAGTTGCCGATATAGTTCGGTAATTGATTGTTGATTTTTTGACCATGTAGCGGCGATACTTAGTATTAATCAATATGCAATCCGAATGCGAAATAATCTGGCCCGGATTTTGCGTATATTCTGGATAGTATCCGCCTGATAGCAGGCTCTGACAGGGACAACCGGTGACAGCACATAACATGATCGTCGCACTCGATATCGGCACTTCGAAAGTGGTGTGCCTGGTCGGCGAGCAGACGCCGCAGGGTACTATCGAGATCGTCGGGGTCGGTTCTCACCCGTCACGTGGTCTCAAGCGTGGGGTAGTGGTCAATATCGAGTCCACGGTGAACTCGATTCAGCGTGCGGTGGAAGAAGCCGAGCTGATGGCCGGGTGCAAGATTCACGGCGTCACCGTCGGCATCGCCGGCAGTCATATCAGCGGTTACAACTCCCACGGTATTGTTGCGGTACGTGATCGTGAAGTCTCCGATTATGATCTGGAGCGGGTGATTGATGCAGCCCGTGCGGTCGCGATCCCGGCAGACCAGAAAATTCTGCACATCCTGCCGCAGGAGTACCTGATCGATAACCAGGAGGGGATCAAGGAACCCCTGGGCATGTCCTGTGTGCGTCTGGAAGCACGAGCGCACCTGGTGACCGGTGCAACCAATGCGATTCAGAACCTCGAAAAGTGTGTGCGCCGCTGTGGTCTGGAGGTCGACGCCGTCGTGCTCGAGCAGCTGGCATCGAGTTATGCCGTGCTGACCGATGATGAAAAGGACCTGGGGGTTTGTATTGTCGATATTGGCGGGGGGACGACCGATATTGCCGTCTTCACGGCGGGTGCGATTCGCCACACGGCGGTGATCCCGATCGCCGGCGATCAGGTGACCAGTGATATCGCCATGGCGTTGCGTACGCCGACCCTGCATGCAGAACAGATCAAGGTAAAATACGCCTGCGCATTGGCTCAGCTGGCGCATGCGGACGAGATGATCAAGGTGCCCAGCGTGGGTGACCGTCCGGCCAGGAACCTGTCACGACAGGCACTGGCCGAGGTGGTGGAGCCGCGTTACGAAGAGCTGTTTTCCCTGGTGCAGGCAGAGCTGCGCCGTAGTGGTTTCGAAGATCTGGTGGCTGCGGGCATCGTTTTGACGGGCGGAACCTCCAAAATGGAAGGTGCCGTTGAGCTTGCGGAAGAGATCTTCCATATGCCGGTGCGTCTGGCCAAGCCACAGGGTGTGCGCGGCCTGGAGGAACAGCTGAGCAACCCGATTTATGCGACTGGCATCGGTTTGTTGCACTATGCCCGACAGGATCAGGAACCGGTCGGGCCGATCACGGAAAGAAATGACTTTGTCGAAGTGGCCCCCGCAGAGGCAGATCGAGACAACCTGCTGGTCAGGTTCAAAAACTGGCTGCAGGGCAATTATTGAGTACTAACGGGGTACCCGCCGTACAAGAGCGGGGTCCTTGCAGGAGAGGGAATAGAATATGTTTGAACTCGTCGATAGTGTACCGCAGAGTGCCGTAATCAAAGTCGTGGGTGTCGGTGGTGGCGGCGGTAATGCCGTTAACCACATGGTGAGCACCGACCTGGAAGGGGTCGAGTTCATCTGCGCCAATACCGATGCCCAGGCACTGCACAACATGGTTGCCAAAACGGCTCTGCACATTGGTGGTGAGCTGACCAAGGGCCTTGGTGCAGGTGCCAACCCGGAAATCGGTCGCCAGGCGGCGCTTGAGGATCGTGAGCGCATCGCGACGGCGCTGTCCGGTGCCGATATGGTCTTTATCACCGCGGGCATGGGTGGTGGTACCGGTACGGGTGCCGCACCGATCGTGGCCGAGGTGGCGCGTGAGCTGGGTATCCTGACAGTAGCGGTGGTGACCAAGCCGTTCCCGTTTGAAGGTCGTCGACGCAAGAAGGTAGCGGAAGAGGGTATCCGTGAGCTGCAGGAGCATGTTGACTCGCTGATCATCATCCCGAACGAAAAACTGCTGCCGGTGCTGGGCAAGAACTGCAGTCTGGTCAGTGCGTTCGGCACGGCCAACGATGTTCTTAAGGGCGCCGTGCAGGGGATTGCGGATCTGATCATCCGCCCGGGCATGATCAACGTGGACTTTGCTGATGTGCGTACCGTGATGTCCGAAATGGGTATGGCGATGATGGGCACCGGTGTCGCTCGTGGTGAGAATCGTGCCCGCGAAGCGGCAGAGGCGGCAATCAACAGCCCGCTGCTGGAAGATATCGACCTCAAGGGTGCCAGCGGCGTGCTGGTCAACATCACGGCCGGCCTGGACCTGAGCCTGGGTGAATTCTCCGAAGTGGGTGATCTGGTCGAAGACTACGCCCATGAAGATGCGACTGTAGTGGTCGGTACCGTTATCGATCCAGAACTGACCGACGAGCTCAAGGTGACCGTCGTGGCTACGGGCCTGGCCCGTGCACAGGCGGCAGAGTCCCGTGTGGTCAACGGCAGTACCACTGCGTCTGCCGCGCCGCGCCAAGCCGCGTCCACAACTGACTTCAGTCAGCTGGAGCTGCCGACCGTGCTGCGTAACCGTCAGCCGGAAGACAAGCCGCGCGCTGTTGCCGTCGAGAAGTCCGAACCTGCCGCTGAAGCAGCGGTCGTGAAGAAAACCGGTACGGATGACATGGATTTCCTGGATATTCCGGCATTTCTGCGCCGCCAGGCTGACTGATACCCCGTCCCGGTAATACCGGGACCAACCTCTCTGCTTTTACCCGCCCGGCCTCAGGCCCGGCGGGTTTTTTGCTGGCTCCTGCCCTGACCGACGGTGTCAGTGCTCGCGTGCCAGGCTGCGCCGAAACAGGCTCAGCGTCAGCAGGAAAAACACCAGTCCGATACCGGCCGTCGCCAGAAATGCCGGCCATACCACGGCGAAGTCGGCCCCACGGTAGAGAATCGCCTGGGCAAAGCTGACGAAATGGGTGGTGGGCGCCATCAGCATCAGTTGCTGAACCGTTTCGGGCATGCTTTCGCGTGGCGTTATGCCGCCGCTCAGCAGCTGTAGTGGCAGGATAGTCAGAATCAGCATCAGACCGAACTGAGGCATGGAGCGGGCGAGGGTGCCGAGGAAAATGCCGATGCTGCCGGCGGCAAACAGGTGAATGGCAGCGCCCGCCAGAAAGAGAGGGATCGACCCTCTGATCGGCACTTCCAGAGCCCACTGAGCCACCAGATACAGTGACAGGGTCGCGGCCAGCAGGACTACGCAGGTATTGGCCGTCAACTTGGCCAGCATGATCTCCGCGGGCTTGAGAGGCATCACCATCAGGTGTTCAAGCGTGCCGTGTTCACGTTCTCGAATCAAAGCGGCCCCGGTCAGGATGATCGACAGCAGAGTAATGTTGTTGATGATTTCCATGACGCTGCCGAACCAGCTGCTTTCCAGGTTGGGGTTGAACCAGGTGCGTGTTTTCAGGCGGATTGGCAGGGCGGTGTGGTCAGCGCGTCCGTTCAGCGTCTGTAGAAGTTCCTGTTGAACGATCTGCTGAATATAGTGGCTGCCGAGGAAAGCCTGGGTCATTCTCGTGGCATCAATGATCAGCTGGAGTTCGGGCTGGCGGCCGGCACGAAGGTCCGCTTCGAAGCGGTGGGGAATCAGCAATACAAAGGTGTAGCTGCCTCTGTCCAGTGCCAGGTCGATCTGTTGTTCCTCCAGCAGGTCCGGCGACTTGAACCAGGGAGTGGTGAACAGCGTCTGCAAGCGAGCCGAAAGCGGTGAGCGATCCTGATCCACGATGGCGATAGGGGCGTTGTGGACCGCAACCGAGCTGCTTTTGGCCATTGTGTAGATGCCGCCGGTAAAGGCCCAGATAATCAGCAACAGCAGGACACGGTCATGCCAGAGGCTGCGCAGTTCCTTGACCCCCAGTTGGGTGATGTTGGCCATGTTCATGTCACTGCTCCTGCTGCCTGAGCAGTGCCAGACTCAGCAGCGTCAGTATCGGAATGAAGGCGGCCAGTATCAACAGATGTGGCCAGAGTTCGGCCAGCCCCAGTGACTTGGTGAAAATGCCGCGGCTGATGGTCAAGAACCAGGTGGTCGGATAGCCATTGCCAACCAGTGCAGCGAGCCCCTCCAGAGATGAGACGGGCTGCGTCAGTCCGGCGAAGTTGATGGCCGGCAGCAGAGTCAGGATGGCAGTGCCCGCCAGGGCCGCTACCTGAGTTCTGGTGAAGGCCGAGATGCAGAGGCCGAGCCCGGTGGTCGCGGTCACATAGAGAAGGGTTGCCAGCGTCAGCAGCAGGAAGCTGCCTTTCAGCGGGACTTTGAAAAACGCGATTGATAGCAGTACCAGGCCGATGAAGCTGATCATGCTCAACAGGATGTAGGGCAGCTGCTTGCCGAGCAGAAATTCCAGCCGCGTGACCGGTGACGCGTAAAGGTTGGTGATGGAGCCCAGTTCCTTTTCACGTACCACCCCGAGTGCCATCAGGATGGACGGGATGAAAATCAGCAGGATTGGGATCATCGCAGGAACCATGGCGTTCAAGCTGCGAAAATCCTGGTTGTAGCGGTAACGAGCCTCAAGACTGGCCGGTTGCAATGCCGAAATGTCCAGACGTAACTCGCTGGCCAGCTGCTGCAGGTATTGCAGGTGCATGCCCTGCAGGTAGCCCTGGATGGTTTCGCCCCGGAAGGGCATGGCGCCGTCGATCCAGACACCGATTTCCGGTGACTGCCCCAGCTTCAATGCCCGTCCGTACCCGGCCGGGATGGTCAGAGCCACGGCCAGTTCACCGTGGCGCATGCGCCGTTCCAGCTCGGCTTCCGAGGTGGCATCTGCCTGCCGATTGAAATAGCGTGAGCCTGCGATGTTGTCAATGTAGGCCCGGCTTTCCGGGCTGCGATCATGATCCAGCACGGCGAAGCTCAGATCTTCCACGTCGAATGACAGGCCGTAGCCGAGTACCAGCATCAGGATGACCGAGCCCAGCAGTGCAAAGGCCGTACGCACGGGGTCGCGCAGGATCTCCAGTGTTTCACGACGGGAATAGGCCAGCAGGCGACGCGGGCTGAATCTCCGGTTGTGTCGGGAGGAGGACTGCTCCTGTCCTGGGGCCGTTCGGGGTGTTGTCTTCGGCTGCTCCCGGGAGGGCTGGGCGGCATCCTGCAGGTAATCGATAAATGCCTCTTCCAATGTGTCTCTGCCACGGCTTAGTGTCAGTGCCTCGGGTGTGTCACAGGCGAGCACCTGGCCAGCATGCATCAGCGAAATACGGTCGCAGCGGGCGCCCTCGTTCATGAAGTGGGTCGAGATGAAGATGGTGACACCCTGTTCGCGGGACAGGCGTACCAGTTCGCGCCAGAAGTCGTCACGGGCGCGGGGATCGACGCCGGAGGTGGGTTCGTCCAGAATCAGGATATCGGGCTCGTGAATGATCGCGACGGCCAGTGACAGGCGCTGGCGGATCCCCAGTGGCAGCTGTGCCGCCAGTTGATCGTCGTACTCGCTCAGGCTGAATTGCGTCAGTAATTGCTCGATACGCAGGGTGACCTGCTCGGCAGGAAGGTGGAACAGGCGAGCGTGCAGCAGCAGGTTCTGGGTGACGCTCAATTCTTCATACAGGGAAAAGGCCTGCGACATGAAGCCGACACGGGAGCGGGTGGTCAGGTCGCGGGCATCCAATGGCTGTCCGAACAGCAGGGCTCGGCCATCACTGGGTTCCAGTAGTCCGGTCAGCATTTTCATGGTGGTGGTTTTACCGCAGCCGTTGGAGCCGAGGAAACCGAAGATTTCGCCGCGTCTGATTCGAAAGCTGACGTCATTGACGGCGGTAAAACTGCCGAAACGGCGGGTCAATCCTTCGGCTTCGATGGCGATGCTCTGGTCATCCAGTTCGAGTGGCGGAATCTGCAGGGGCTGGTGAGTCAGCCCTTCGGTCTCGGGCAGCAGGCGCACGAACGCGGTGTCCAGTTCCCGGGCACCGGTGCGCGCAAGCAGTTCATGTGGGCTGCCGGTTGCGAGTACGCGACCGGCATTCATTGCCACCAGCCAGTCGAACCCCATGGCCTCGTCCATATAGGCCGTGGCGACCAGTACGCTCATGCCGGGGCGTTGAGTGCGTATCCGTTCGATCAGTTGCCAGAACTGGCGGCGTGAAAGCGGGTCTACACCGGTGGTCGGCTCGTCCAGAATCAGCAGGTCCGGGTCATGGATCAGGGCGCAGCAGAGCCCCAGTTTCTGTTTCATGCCGCCGGACAGCTTGCCGGCGGGCCGGTCCCGAAAGGGCGTCAGTCCGGTGCTGTGCAGCAGTTCGTCGATGCGGGCTGCGCGGGTGCTCCGATCCTGGTCAAACAGGCGGGCGAAAAAGTCGATGTTTTCAGCCACCGTCAGGGTCATGTACAGGTTGCGGCCCAGACCCTGGGGCATGTAGGCGATACGGGGACAAACCTGGCGCCGAAAGCGGGCCTGTCCCAGGTCACCATCGAACAGCTGGATACGGCCTGTCTGGATCGTGCGAACACCGGCCAGCAGGCTGAGCAGGGTGGACTTGCCGACACCGTCCGGCCCGATCAGGCCAATCATGCGGCCGGCGGGCAGTGTCAGGGTCGTGGGCTCCAGTGCGGTCACATCGCCATAGCGGTGGCCGACACTGTCCAAATGGGCAACAGTGTCTGACATGGTTGTCTCCTCAGAGGACGCTGGCGGCTGTCAGACTGGCAGGAGGCGTCAGCCATTCAGGCCAGCCGGCCTGAGGATCGAGACGCAGGTAGCTGATGCCGGGCAAGCCGGTCTTGACCTTGTCGCGGTGCTGTTCGAGCACGGCGGTCTCGATGCTGACCTTGACCCGGAACATCAGCTTGTCGCGTTCGCTGCGGGTTTCGACCTCCTTGGGCGTGAACTGGGATTGTGGCGAGATGAAGGTCACCCGGGCCGGGATGGCAATCTCCGGCAGGGCATCGACCAGGATGCGCGCCTCGTCACCCAGATTCAGGCGACCGATCTCGGCGGTTGGCAGGTAGACCGGCATGTAGACCTGACCGATGTCGAGCAGAGTGATCACCTTGCCGCCCGCCGCCAGTACCTCGCCCGGCTCGGTCAGGCGGTAGAGTACCCGCCCGGCAACGGGGGCTGTCAGCAGGGTGTCATCCAGCAGGCTTTGAATCTGTTCCACATTGGCTTTGGCGGCACTGATCTGGTCCAGGGCCAGCTGCACCTGGCGCCGAGCGGCCAGCAGAGCCGCCGCAGCGCTCTGGCTGGCGTTGAGCGCCTGATCGAGCTTGTCCTGGGACACCAGCTTCTTGTCGACCATGCTGCGTACGCGGGTCAGTTCCTTCTGGGCCAGGACCCGGTCGCTGTCGCGCTGCTGGACAACGGCCAGGGTATAGAGGTGCTGCTGTTCGGCCTGACGCACGGCCGATTCGGCGGCGGCCAGCTGGGCTTCCAGCTGACGACTGTCCAGGCGTGCCAGGGGCTGTCCCGGTTTGACCATGTCGCCCTCATGGACCAGTACCTCGATGACCCGGCCAGCAACCTTGGTTGCGATATCGACTTCGGCTGCCTCGATACGGCCGTTGGCGGCTGTCAGGCCCGGTGGCAGCTGGCGGTCACCGGTCAGCGGATTGAGCAGGTAGATGCCGGCGATGGCCAGTAGGGAAAGTATCACAACGAAGGGGAGCAGACGGCGCACATGTGACTCCTTGTAGCCAGTTCCTTATCCGATCAGTCTACTCCGCCGCTCCGGCGCGGGCCAGAGCAGCGTGCACTTTCAGGTCAGACTTCGTGCCGCCATTTGAGCCGGTAGAGGTCCTTGCGTCGGTCCTTGAGGTTGGTCACCGAGCCTTCGTTACGGATCACCCGGATCTGGTCCAGATCCAGGTCGGAGAACATGATCATCTCAGTGTTGGGCGTGGTTTCCGACATCACGGCATCATGCGGGAAAGCGAAGTCGGAGGGCGAGAAGACGGCAGATTGGGCGTACTGGACATCAAGGCTCTCGACGGAGGGCAGGTTGCCGACGCTGCCGCAGATCACGGTGTAGCACTCGTTCTCGATCGCACGTGCCTGGGCGCAGTGACGCACCCTCAGGTAGCCGTTCTTGGTGTCGGTCCAGAAGGGTACAAACAAAATATCCATGTTCTGGTCGGACAGCAGGCGTGCCAGTTCGGGAAACTCGACGTCATAGCAGATCAGGATGCCGACCCGGCCGGCATCGGTTTCAAAAACCTTGAGCTGGTTGCCGCCCTTGATCACCCAATCACGACGTTCATGTGGCGTGATATGCAGCTTGCGCTGTTCCTCGACGGTGCCGTTGCGATGGCACATGTAGCTGACGTTATAGAGCGTTTCGCCTTCCAGAAGCGGCATGGAGCCGGTAACGATATTAATGTTGTAGCTCACCGCCAAGTGTGACATTTCATTGCGGAAGCGCTCGGTAAAGCCGGCGAGGAAACGGATCGCCTCGGTCTGGCTGGTCTGGTCTGTCAGGCCCATCAGCGGGGCATTGAAGAATTCGGGGAAGAGGGCAAAATCGCTCTGGTACTCCGACAGGGTGTCGACGAAGTATTCCACCTGCTGCAGCAGTTCCTCCACGGATTCCACCGTGCGCATCTGCCATTGAATGGCGCCGATACGCACCCGGGTCGGGCGGCTGCTGATCACGCTCTCTTCCGGTTCGAACAGGATATTGTTCCATTCCAGCAGGGTAGCGTAGCCTTTGGATTTGGCATCCTCCGGCAGGTAGCTGCCGAGCAGACGCTTGACCTGGAAGTTGTTGGACAGCTGAAAGGTCAGGATGGGGTCGTAGATCTCCCGCTGGCGCACCTTGCCAATATATTCGCTGGCGGTCATCTCCTTGGCGTGCTTGTAGTAGTTGGGGATGCGACCGCCCGCCAGAATGGCGCGCAGGTTGTACTGCCGGCACAGCTCCTTGCGGGCTTCATAGAGACGCCGTCCCAGCCGGAAGCCGCGGTAATCCGGGTGGATGAGCACATCCAGCCCGTACATGGCGTCGCCATCCGGGTCGTTCAGGATGGTCATGCGTTTGCCGATCAGATCATCGTAGGAGTGCGGATTACTGAAGCGGTCATAGCGAACCTGCACGGTCAGGGCAATGCCGGCCAGCTCCTCGCCGTCGAAGACGCAGATCTGGCCTTCGGGAAAATCGTCGATCAGTTTGTTGATGGTGTGTTCGGGCCAGGCTCCGCCGATGTCCTTGTAGACCTGATCCATCAGCGCCTGGAGCCTGGGGTAGTCATCATGCTCGAGGTTGCGGATGACCAGATGCATATCTTCGATGCGCATGCTCAATCCTCTTCAACAGATACCGTCACTCAGTGTGCGATAGCGTTGATCCTGGCGCAAGAAGATTACAACGGCAGTATCAGGGCTGGCGGGCGCCAAGCAAAAACTCGCGGTTGCCGTCGCCGCCCTTTATCGGGCTCTCATCCCAGTACAGTGGCTGCAGGCCCTGCTCCAGGCAGCAGGCCTCGACTGAAGCGCGCACCGACTGGTAGAGCGCGGTGTCGCGTACGATGCCACCCTTGCCGATATGCTGGGGGCCTACCTCGAACTGGGGCTTGACCAGGGTCAGCAGCCAGCCGCCGGGGCGGATCAGCGGGGCCAATGATGGCAGGATCAGGCGCTGGGAGATGAAGGAGACATCCATCACCGCCAGGTCAAAGCCCTGCGAGTCGGGTGTGTAGTCGCGCAACTCGGTCTTGAGTTCACGGGCGTTATAGCCTTCCAGGCAGGTGACGCGCTCATCGGCGCGCAGGCTGGGGTGCAGCTGATCGTGGCCGACCTCGATGCCGACCACACGGGCGACACCTGCTTGCAGCAGGCAGTCGGTGAAGCCGCCGGTGGACTGGCCCACGTCGATGGCTGTGAGGCCCTTGGGGTCCAGTGCCAATGCCTTGAGGATATGCTGCAGCTTGAGGGCGCCGCGGGAGACGAAGCGGTCCTCGTCGCGGGCTTCCACCTGTAAGGGGGTATCCTCGGCCAGCTTGAAGCCGGGCTTGGTCAGGGTTTGCCACTGGCCCAGCTCGGCCTGCACCCGGCCGTCCTTGATCAGCCGCTGAGCCCGTGTACGTGTGTCGGCCAAACCTCGTTCGACCATAAGAATATCCAAACGCTGCATCTGTTTTTCCCCGCTGAAACCGGCGTCATTATACAGCACTGGTCACAGGCGGATATCAGCGTGTCAGCAAGGGGCTGTAGCCGCCGGGGATACCCTTGGTGCAGACCGCCACGGCATCATGGGCGTGCAGGCTCTCATGGTGTTCGACTCGAATCCAGAAATCTTGCCAGTCATCATTGGCCAGCAGGGCCTGCTTAAGGCGTCGGGCGGCATCCTCGACAAACATCTGGTTACTGCCGTTGAGGGCAGCGAACGCCTGCTCGTCTTCACGTTTGACCGCTGTCTGTACGGGAGTTTGCAGGGCCGCTTCAGCGCAGTCGATCAGCTTGCGTAGCGGCAGTTCGACCCATCGATCCTGAGGCAGTTCAACCCTTAGTCGGGCCGTGCTGCGCTGGCTGTGCGGGGTGGCCAGGCTGCCGTGCTCCTGTAACCAGTCGTTTACCTGGTCGACCGATAATTGTACATCGGGGGCGAACTGCTGGCTGAAAGCCTGCTGCAGCAACTGGCGCGAGAGCGCGGCCGAGCAGGGACAGGTCGAGGAGTAGGGTATCTCGACCGCCAGTTCAGTGGTCAGCCCCCGGAGACCCAGTTGTGCCTGCAGCGTAACCGGGTAGGCTTTCCAGCCGCTGAACTCGCTTTTGAGCGCCGGGCGCAACAGCGGCAGATCGAAGTGAATACTGATGGAGGCCTGCAAGCTGGTATCGGTATGGCTATCCAGGGCGCGGCTGAGCAGCTGTTCGAGGCTGGAGCGGTTGAGCGGTGACTGTGCCAGGGTATCCTGTAATGCCAGGTAGAGACGCGACATGTGAATGCCTCTTTGCCGCGGGTCGTAGAGGTCGACATGCAGGTCAATTTTGGCGGGCAGGGTAGTGGCCTGGCTCTCATCATTCATCAGTAGAGGCAGGTCGATACCGCTCATGCCGACCCAGCTCAGTGCTTGTTGCTGGTCGGCATGGGTTTGGTGAGCGATGTCGGGGAGTGGGTGTGTTGCAATGTTCATGGTGGCTACCGGCTTTGTTTTGTTATTTTATAACATATCTATTGCGGTGCTGTCCCGTTGATTTAATTGGCATCAAGCAGGGGAAGGCCGATTTGGTTTTTGCAAAAATGAAGCGAAGGATTAACATAGGCGGTTGCCATCAAAGAGAGAGTCCCAGGTGTCTAATCAAGATCTTTGTACCAGTCGCAAGGCCGCCGAACTGTTAGGGGTTACCTCTCGGACAGTGCAGCTGTGGGCTGATTCGGGCATTCTGCAGAGTTGGAAGACGCCTGGTGGGCATCGTCGTTTCAGCATTAGCGCTATCGAGCGCCTTGCGGCCGAGATTCGTAATGGTGACGTTCGGCCAGGGGAGCTGAAGAGTCGAGGCCCTGGTTCTGGCGGTATCCCGTCGAGTGCAGCTCGGCCTGAAGGTAAGCCGGCGACTGACAGTGCGGGTCATGTCAGGGTTCAGGTCATTGAGGATGAGCCCAGCTTGCAGCGCCTCTACGCCTTGACCTTCCGTAATTGGGGGCTGCCGATCGAGCTGAAGCAGGCGACCGATGGCTATCAGGGGCTACTGGAACTGGGGCAGTTCGACCCGGAGTTGTTGGTGCTGGATCTTAATCTGCCCAATATCGATGGTTTCAGTATCATTCAGGCGCTGGAGCAACAGGGAATACTGGAGCAGATGCAGCTGGTCGTTGTAACGGCGCTGAATCAGGGACAGGTGCAGCGTCGGGTGGATGCGTTGCGTCCCGGGATAGAGGTGCTGCCGAAGCCTATTCCCTTCCAGCGAATTCGTGAGCGTATTGAAGAAATTCTCACGGCTCGGGAAGTTTTTTCTTGATTTTCGCTTTTTGACCCCCTATATTCGGAAAAAGCGGAACCGGTCTGGTTTCGCTTCTATGGCCTGAACGGCTATATCAGTAAGGTGGGGGCCATCTGATGTAGTTTATTAGGGCCACTCCCTCTACGGTTCTCTGTTCTCTGTTCTCTGTTCTCTGTTCTCTGTTCTCTGTTCTCTGTTCTCTGTTCTCCATTTCTCCATTTCTCCTTTTCTCCTTTTCTCCTTTTCTCCTTTTCCAGTGCTTCGGTTCGATACGCGCGGCAGATACGGTCGACTTTTCAGCAATTCGAGCCATGCTTAGAAACAGCTGGATTGAAGGGCTTCATGCTCATCAATCCGTGGTGATACCTGATGTATGCAGTAAATAAATCTAATTTAAATCTTAAATATAGTAATTAATTCTGCTTTTTTTGCTTAAGAATAGCGGTATCTTTTGAATACAAAAATAAAGGTGCTGGTATGCGTGTTGTCGTTCTTGGAAGTGGTGTGATCGGAGTGGCCTCGGCCTGGTATCTGGCGCAGGAAGGGCATGAGGTGGTCGTCGTTGACCGTCAGCCGGAGCCTGCCATGGAGACCAGTTTTGCCAATGCTGGCCAGATTTCGCCGGGCTACTCGGCCCCTTGGGCTGCGCCTGGGGTGCCGTTGAAGGCGATCAAGTGGATGATGCAGGACCTGGCGCCGCTTCGGGTGAAGCCCAGCCTTGACCCGGTCATGCTGGGCTGGCTGGCCAGGATGCTGGGCAACTGCACGCAGAAGGCCTATGCCCGCAACAAGGCGCGCATGTTGCGCATCGCTGAATACAGCCGTGACTGCTTGATCGAACTGCGCCAGGAAACCGGGATCGAATATGACAACCGTGCCAAAGGCTTGATCCAGCTGTTTCGCTCGGAGAAACAGTTGGCGGCTTCGGCTGATGATATCCGTATTCTTGAATCCTGCGGGGTGCGTTATGAGTCGCTGAACGTGGATCAGATCCTCCAGCACGAGCCAGCGCTGCAGCACGTGCGTGATAAGCTTGTTGGCGGTTTGCGCTTGCCGGGTGACGAGACCGGTGACTGCTTCATGTTTACACAGCGGCTGGCTGAGCGCTGCCGTGAGTTGGGTGTGGAGTTTCGCTTCAATACCCATATTCACAAGCTGCAGGTGGAGCAGGATAAAATCACTGGCGTGGAAACCGATGCGGGTCTGGTGCGCGGCGATGCCTATCTGGTTGCGATGGGCAGCTACAGCCCTGAACTGTTGTCTCCGCTGGGCATCAAGGCACCGATCTACCCGGTAAAAGGCTTCTCGCTGACCATCCCGATTACTGATGCCTCCCGTGCGCCCGAGTCAACCGTGATGGATGAAACCTACAAGGTGGCCGTCAGTCGTCTGGGTGACCGCATTCGCGTAGGCGGTACGGCCGAGCTGACCGGTTTTGACCTCTCGACGCCGGATAGCCGTCGTGCCAACGTCGAGTTCGTGGTCAACGACCTCTTCCCGGGCAGCGGTGACCCATCATCGGTTGAGCTGTGGACCGGTCTGCGCCCGATGACGCCGGATGGCACACCGATTCTGGGGCGCACAAGCTACCAGGGGCTCTATCTGAATACCGGTCACGGTACACTGGGCTGGACCATGTCGATGGGGTCGGCTCGTTACATCAGCGATATCATCTGTGGTAAGACACCGGCAATCGATACCGAAGGTTTGGCGATAAGCCGTTATAATCGTTGAGCAACAAAGCGTTTTCTTGGCAAGGCGATGGCTCTGCGCCATAGTTTGCCGCTAATTGAAACTTTGCGATCAGGAACAACAGAATGTCCAATCGAAGCATCATTAAGACCGACAAGGCTCCGGCGGCTATCGGCACCTACTCTCAGGCGGTTAAGGCTGGCAACACTGTTTACATCTCCGGCCAGATTCCTCTGGACCCGGCCACCATGGAAATGGTGACTGAATCCTTCGAGGCTCAGGCGGTGCGTGTGTTTGAAAACCTGAAGGCGATTGCAGAAGAAGCGGGTGGCTCTCTGGGCGAGTGCGTCAAGCTGACCATCCTGCTGTCCGATATGGGCCACTTTGCTCAAGTCAACGAAGTGATGGCGCGTTATTTCAGTGAGCCTTACCCGGCACGTGCCGCGTTCGCGGTCAAAGAGCTGCCGAAAGCGGCTGATATCGAGATCGACGCCGTGATGGTGCTCAAGGACTGATCTGAGGGGGACAGGGCCACTATGAGCCGCAAGGTCCGCGCCGATATCCATCTGGGTGCGATTGTTCAAAACTATCGCCTGGCGCGTGCCCAGGCCCCTGGAGCGCGAGCCGTGGCTGTGGTCAAGGCCAATGCCTATGGTCATGGTGCTGTGCAGGTGGCACGCGCATTGGCAGTCGAAGCCGATGCTTTTGGCGTGGCCTGCATTGAAGAGGCGCTGGAGCTGCGTGAGGCGGGGCTGACTCAACCGGTCGTGCTGCTTGAGGGCTTCTTTGATGCCGACGAACTGCCGGTTATCGCCCAGGAGGGGTTCTGGCCGGCCGTGCACTCTGAGCACCAGCTGGAGATGCTGGAGCAGGTCGAGTTGCCGGCGCCTATTCCGGTCTGGTTGAAGGTCGACACCGGCATGCACCGGCTGGGGTTTGAGCCTGAGGCAGTACCCGCCATGGTGGCCCGCTTGCGTGCCTGTGAAACGGTGGCCGATATCCTGCTGATGACCCATTTTGCCTGTTCAGATGAACCGGGGCATGGCATGACTGAAGTACAGCTGGCGCGCTTTGGCAGGCTGGCTGATGAGTTGGGCCTGGATGCCAGTCTGTCCAACTCGGCAGCGGTGATGGCCTGGCCCGAAGCTCATCACCAGTGGCTGCGTCCCGGCGTGATGCTCTACGGAGCAACGCCTTTCGAAGAGCCGAACCCGGTGGCGGATCAGCTACAGGCGGCGATGACGCTAAGTTCCGAAATCATTGCAGTACGTGAAGTGCCGGCCGGTGAAGCGGTTGGCTATGGTGCGACGTTCAGTTGTGATCGCCCGCACCGTATCGGTACGGTTGCCATGGGCTACGGCGACGGCTACCCGCGTCATGCCCGCACTGGGACGCCGGTGATCGTGGCGGGGCAGCGGACTCGGCTGGTTGGGCGTGTGTCCATGGATATGCTGACCGTGGATCTGACCGATCTGCCACAGGCCGGTGTTGGCAGCCGGGTAGAGCTGTGGGGGCGGCAGTTGGCCGTTTCCGAGGTGGCTCGCTGGTGCGATACCATTCCCTATACGCTGCTGACCTGCCTGACGCCGCGTGTGCCGCGCTGTTACGACTACGACTGATCCAGCATCTGTACCAGCAGTCGTTTGACTGTTTCCGGTTCGAACGGCTTGTCGGTCAGTGCGTTTACGCCTGCATGTGCAACCTGGCTCAGGTGGGCTTCGTTGGCTTCCGAGGTGACCATCAACACGGGCAGGTGGGCATGCAGTTCTGAGCGGCGAATGAACTCGGTCAATTCCAGTCCATTGACTTCGGGCATGTTGTAATCGGTGACCACTAGATCAACCGTTTCCCGGGCCAGTACCTGCATCGCTTCACTCCCATCAGTAGCTTCCAGCAGGTGGCGGATGCCCAGGTTCCCCAATACGCGTCGTATCAGGTTGCGTGCCATGCGACTGTCATCGACGACCAGAACGCGCAGGTTTTCGATGTCATAATGCTCCAGTTCGATATGGTCCGGATCGAGAATGTCCAGGGTGGCATTCAGGGCCGAGCCCAAGTGCTGGCGGGTGAACGGCTTGGGCAGGATGGCAACCACGCCGGACTGCTTGAATACTTCAAGGTGGTCTTTGCGGGTTTCGCTGGATACCAGCATAAAGGGAATCTCAGCCAATTGGGGCAGGCGTCGCATGGCGCCGAGCAGTTCTACCGCGCTGCCGTCGTCAAAATGAAGGGCGCTGATGACCAGGTCCGGTGTGACCTTCAACATCTTTTCCAGTGCTTCATGCAGGGAGGCCGCCGTGTCAATGGCGGTGACCTGTTCATCCCGCAGCTGCTGGATCATGATTTTGCGCTGCAGGGCGGATGGTTCCACCAGCAGGATGTTGAGTTCACTGATGCAGAGTGTGCTCATCGGGGCCTGTCCTGATTTCAAGCGGAAACAGCTGAGACTAGCAGGTGTCAGGGATTGAGGACAGTCCTGGAGCTGACCGGGGTCAGCTCCAGGGGCGTTACCACATCAAGTCGTCGGGAATGACGTAGTCGGCGTAAGGGTCGTCTTCGGCTGGGGTGTCGTCCACCGGGCGCGGCAGGATCACTTCATCCTGGCGTTGTTCGACGCGCTCGACGATTTCAGCCGGCACCAGATGGTAGGTTTCATCCAGAAATGCGATGCGCAGCTGGCCACGGGCCAGCTGATCGATCAGCTTCTGATCCAGATAAAGGTGGTGGATTTTGCTGCCGTGGGCGAAGTTGTAGCGCAGCTCGGCATCCTTGGGCAGTGCGATACGGTGTGCTTCAATCAACTGACGTACTTCCGCCTGAGCAGCCTTTTGGGCTTGCTCCTGCTGGCGTTTGAGATTCAGCTCACGGTCGCGTTCGGCTTTTTCCTTGCGCGCTGCTTCCAGTGCGGCCTGTTGCTGTTGCTGCTCATCAACCGCCTGACCGGAGCGTTTCTGTTTCGTCTTTTTACGTTTATGCTCGTTAGCTTGTTTGGCCTGTTTCTTGTTGGCCAGACCTGCCTTGAGCAGTTGGTCCTGCAGTGAGCCTGCCATCGTGGTTCCTCGAATCAGATGCTCGGTATTTCGGAGCAGGACTATAGCATATTGCCTGCAGGCAGGCAGGGGCTGGCTATTCAGTAATATTGATAAGGAATTGCTATGTCGTTGATGTTATGGCTGTCATTGCTGTTGATCTGTGTGCTCGGGGCGATGTCGCCGGGGCCTAGCCTGGCGGTGGTGCTCCGGCAGACGGTCAGTAACGGTCGTGGTCACGGTATCCTGGCCGGCTGCTCCCATGCGCTGGGCGTGGGCCTATGGGCGGCGATGACGGTCTGGGGGCTCGGAGTGCTGGTCAACGAGTACCAGCCTCTGTATCAGTTGATCACCTGGCTGGGAGCCGGCTATCTGGTCTGGTTGGGGATTAACGCCTTGCGGCTGGCGGCGACGCCGCAGCTTCAGGCTGGGCAGGGCGCTAAGGAGTCCTACTGGCAGGCGGCACGCTCAGGAGCGTTCATTTCGTTGCTGAATCCGAAACTGGCAGTATTTTTCACGGCGCTGTTCTCCCAGTTCGTCACTGCCGGGCAAACTCTGTCCGATCAGCTGATTCTGGTACTGACGGCCACGCTGGTGGACGGTGCCTGGTACACGCTTGTGGCTTTGCTGTTTTCGCAGCCGAGGCTTCTGGACTGGCTGCGTCGTCACTTGAAGCGGGTGGAGCAACTGACCGGCGTGGTGCTGATCGGGCTGGCTGTTCGGGTTGCAATGCCTTGATCCTGTTTGCATTTCACTGAATCTATGCTTATACTGCGCGCCTGTCTTGTTGAGACAGGGCGCAATGCCACTTTATGGTGGCCCTGTTGGTCCTCTCGCAACGATAAACCGTGAACCTGGTCAGGCCCGGAAGGGAGCAGCCACAGCGGTGGATTCGTGTGCCGGGATGTGGCTGGCGGGGCTGCCTCCATTGCCTTCCCCCGCACATGATCTGAACGTTTTTCCCCGATTCGTATTTGCTATAGCTACAGGCATAAACCCAGCGCTGTATCGGGATAGTGAAAATGCCCTGTATAACTGTGGGTAATGCGTAGCTTTCAACTGCGTGGGATGTGTCGACGATACTGATGCATCAGTGGTTACCCATAACGAAGTCATTCGACCTGGAATGCTTTGGCCAGTTGATGACCTTTCCTGATGTCGACCTGCCATAGAAGATAGCTGCCTGCCGCAAACAGGATTACTAAAGACAGGATCCCGATTCGATTACTGCCCGACATCATGGCAACCCAGCCGATCAGGGCGGGGCCAAGTACGGCTGCAAACTTACCCATCATGTTGTAGAAACCAAAAAACTCAGCCGTATACTCTGGTGGAACCATACGCGCATATACAGACCTGCTTAAGGCTTGTACACCACCCTGAACGAGACCGATAACAACCGCCAGCAGGTAAAACTGCCAGGCAGCATCCATGAATGCGCTAAAGATGGTTACCAGTATATAAACCCCCAAGGCAATCAGGATGCCGTGCTTGGCGCCAATTTTCTCTCCAATACGGCCGAACAGAATGGCGGCAGGAAAGCCAATAAATTGGGTAATCAGCAGGGCTCTAATCAGGTCTTTTGAGTTTAAACCGATAGATAGTCCGTAATCCAAAGCCATACGTACGATGGAGTCAACACCATCGATATAAAGCCAGTAAGCAATCAGGAATTGGAAGGTTTGTGGAAGTAAGGATATCTTTTTTAATGTCAGGAATAGTTGGTTTAAGCTGGATTTCGCAATGTTCATGACCTTTTTTTCAGGAGGGTGTGGTTCATGAACAAAAAGCATAAGGGGGGTGGTGAAGCCTATCCACCAGAGGGCAGTCAGAATGAAGGCTATTCTTACAGCTTCAGAGCTACTGCCTAACCCAAAGGCTTCGGGGTGCAATGTCATCCAGACGTTCAGGCCAAACAGCAAGCCGCCACCCAGGTACCCCAGAGCAAACCCCAGCGCTGAAACCCGGTCCAGGTCCTTTTCTGGCGACACAAGGGTCAGTAGGGCGTCATAAAAAAGGTTGCCTCCGGAAAAGCCGATTACAGCGGCAATGTAAAGGCAGGCTGCCTGTATCCAATGGCCCTGTTCCACCCAAAAAAGGCCCGCTGTTGATATCGACCCAAAGCTGGCAAACAGTATCAGTAAGCCTTTGCGTCGCCCTAATTGATCAGCAATCGCACCCAGAACTGGGGATATCATTACCACAATGACACTGGCAATTGAGTTGATAAGGCCCAGGTAAAATGTACTGTCTGTAGAAGATGCCCCGGCTGCATAAAACTCTTTGAAGAACAGCGGGAAAAAACCAGCCATCACGACGGTGGAAAATGCACTGTTGGCCCAATCATAGAAAGCCCAGGACCAAATTGATTTTTGTTGATCAGGGGTCATTAAATTCCCTTTTTAAGACTCGCTATCCGTTCGGAGGTTCTTGCCGCTGTTCTGAGGCTTTATGGATATCAACCAGTGGGTAACCCCAAGTGCGATGGTTACAGCGGCTATTGCCAGTACGTAGTCCGCGCTGATTTTATCGAGGTCCAACACAATGACCTTTCGGGCTATAGCCATCAATGCGGTTGCTGTAACCAGGCGTACGGGGAGTTCATCTGTACCCAAATAGAGCCGGATGTTTATAAAAATCTCGACCGCTATAAGCACCGCCATGAAGGCGCCAAACGTTTGAAAGATGTCATTCACATCAAGTAGAAAGTACGGCTCGGTGCCTAGCCGCTGATAGAGAACGTAGATGACATCTCCAATCCCCCAGATGATAACCAGAACCATCAAAACAGCCAGCACCTTGATGGCCAGCCTGATGATGCGGTGTAGAAAAGCGATGAATGGATCGGCATGCTCTTTAGGGAGCTCTTCATGAATCAGCGGGTGAGAATCGTTGTTTTCGGTCATTGAAGACGTCTCAACTTAATGAAGTTAAACGGCAGTGCTTGTCACTACATTTTGGGTGAAGATTCAGTGTCGTGCCATTAGTGTCTGTCGCCGGCATTTGGAAGGTGATCAGGTGGACTGAAAGGTCTTTTTCAATCTCGTGCTTCAATGCAGCATATGTTTTTAGCCTGGCGCGTGGTCGGTCCGTAACCCCAGTGTGATTTGAGCGTACCGACTACTTTCTCACGTAACGCATGAGCGTTCGTTCACAGACCTTCTGTGATGGTCTTCTATTTATTGACCACATTGAGCAGTGGCATGTAACAAGAATGTTCTCGAAGCTTCTTAAAATTGAGCACCGATTGTTCAATGGGGGAGTACGATGGAATTCAGCAAAGATCAAAAAGTCTGGGTGGCAGGGTGGATCGATCGTCAGTTTGACAGTAACCGCCTGTTTCCCTGTGAATGCTCGGCACCTGCAGAAGGTGACTCCTGTGTATGCCCGTCCCATATCCGGGCGTACAAAACCTGGTCAAATACCCCGCGCAGGCGTCGTCATATCCGTGACTGGATTGAAGAGTGGCTGAACGCCGATGAGGTGGCGCTGCTCAAGGCTGAACTGGCCAAATATCAGGCCAGGGTAACCAAAAAATCGGGTGCGTGAGGCTGCGCTGGATTTTGGGTGTTGCGGGAAGTGGCCTCCAGGGGCTAGGTTCTGGAGGCCAGGCGCTGCATGATCCCTTTGGCGATCTTGCTCAGCATGCCGGTGCTTTGGCGTGGATCGGGCAGTGGACGACAGAGTGTAATTGCCGTTAAGCCGGTTCGAGCCGTGAACAGGCCAGCGCCGAGCCCTTGACCGGCTCGCGCGGACAGGCTGGCGGTCACCGAGCTGCTCAGCAGGGCTGAGCCAGCTTCCATTGCCATCTCGCTCGCTCCGGCAAAGGCCAGGTTCTGCAGTACCTGTTTCAACAGCCGCCCCTGTGTCAACAGCCCCGGCGCGACCCCGTAGATTGTCGAAATTTCACGTAGCATGCGCAGGTTGCGCCAGGCTACCAGGAGCATGTCGAAGCTGGCCCAGGGGCTGAAAGCGACCAGTACACCGGATTCGATGCTGTAGCGCTGCACGCAGGCTTGTGCCGCCTCGTCGGCCTGGGTGAGTGCGTGCCGGTTCAGGTAGTGGATAATCTCCCCGTCGTTGTAACTGCTGTCGAGCTGTTGCAGGGCACCTTGCAGTTCACGGTTGAGCGAACTGTGGCGGTACTGCCGTTCCAGCTGTCGGGTCAGCCGGGTGCTGTTGCCGTGGGTGCTTTGCTCCTGCAGTGCCAGTGCCTCATGTTGCAGCAAGCGGACCTGCTTCAGCTGTCGGCTGCCCTTTAGTCCTCGACGGATCTCCAGCCCGAGGGCGCCCAGCAGCACGAGCGTGAGCAGTCCGAAGGTCATGCCGAGCAAAGGGTGGAGGTTGCTGCTCCAGTTGAGCAGGCGGTAGAGTTCTGCACCGAAGGCCGCGATGACCAGTGCGCCCAAGGAGCCCCAGAGCCAGCGTCGGGAGCGGTGTCGTTCCGGAGGCTGGGGCGGCGGGATGACAGGCTCTGCGTCATCAACTGCATGTGTCATTTCCAGCGGTATTTCTCGGGCCGCGTTCGGTTGGGCCGCGTTCGGTCGGGCCGCGTTCGGTCGGGCCGCGCTCGGCTGAGAGGTATCGGATTGATCGCCGGATGACAGGTCTTCCGGCGCCAGCTCGACCGGGCGCTGCCAATTTTCTTTGCTGCTCATCGAAACAGGTCTCCCAGCAGGTATTCGACTGCCTGATCCAGACGGATGTGGTGCTCCGGCCGCAAGGGGCCGGCAGGCAGGGGGCGAGGGGCGAAGTCGACGAAGCGGAAGCGATCGCTGTTCCAGTCTTCGGCGCGTGGCAATTCGACCGGCACCTCGCCCGGGAAAAGGGCTATCTCCTCGCCATTGTCCTTGCGATGGCCGTGCAGGCAGGACAGGTGCTGACCATCCATTCGTGCCTCGGCGGCGGTGGTCGCTCGCAGTGAGGCCAGCGCCAGACAGCGGGTATCCACCTGCTCAAAACGGATCTCGCGCTGTGCCGACTCGACCATTAATTGCAGGAAGCGGTCCAGGTTGTGGTGCTGGTTGGCGGTTACATGGTCGGCCTTGGTGGCAGCGAACAATACCCGGTTGATACGGGGTCGAAACAGCCTGCGTAGCAAGCCGTTGCGGCCATAGTGAAAGCTGTGCAGCAGGGTATTGAGGGCCTGCTGCATGTCGTTGAAACAGGCCTCGCCCTGATTCAGGGTTTTCAGGCAATCAACCAGTACAATCTGGCGATCGAAGTGGCGGAAATGGTCTTCGTAGAAGGGACGAATCACCTGATCACGATAGGCCTCATAGGCCTGCTGCAGCCGTCTGTACAGGCTGTCAGTAGCGGCCTGGTCCATGTTTTCCGGCAAGGGAACAATGATCGGGAAAAGGTTGAGTAGTGGGCTGTCTTTGAGGTCCCCTGGCATCAACAGGCGGCCGGGCTGCAGCAGGCTGAGGCTGTGCGGCGATTTTCGCAGCTGTTGCAGCAGGGCGCGAAACGCCTCGCTGAGCCGGGCCTGTTGCTCATCACTGGCCGGGGCCAGCCAGTCTATCGCGTGCTGACGTGCCAGCCATTCGGCGGCGACTTGGGCGCGTGGCTCGGCCGCAAACAGGGCCTGTTGCTGTTGGCACCACTGCTCGAAGCTCAGCTGCAGCAGCGGCAGATCCAGCAGCCACTCACCGGGGTAATCGATCAGGTCAACATATAGTGTGGAGTATTCGCCCAGTGCACGGCTGAGTCCCGGTGCGCGACGATAGCGCAGCGCGAGCCTGATTTCAGACAACTGCTCGGTGGAGGCCGGCCAGTGCGGAGGGGAGGCTTGCAGTCCAGCCAATGTTGTCTGTAATGGGAACGGGCGTTCGGATTGCTGGCTCAGATCTCGGGCGCCGATGATGCGGCCTTCGGCGGAGGCAGCAAAAAACGGTAGCGACTGGCCCTGATCACTTTGCAGCAGATGTCGGGCCAGGGTGCTGATGAAAACGGTCTTGCCGCTGCGGCTGAGGCCGGTAATGGCGAGCTTGACTCGCTGTTCCAGGCCTCGCTCGACCCCGGTTCTGATCTGCGCGGGAAGCGTGTTCAGGCCGCTTTTACGTGCCAGCGTACGCAGTCGTTTGGGTAGGCTCATCATCGCTCCAGATGTGGTTTGCTTTATTGTGACAGGATTAAGCTGAAATGGAGCTGAGAACACCTGAAAATCAGTTGTTATTCAACTGTAGCTCGATCATTGATTCCACTTGTCACAAAAGCTGTATATAGTCGCGCCCAGCAATGGAAAAGGACTTCCATATCAGCCTGCCTTCGCGTGCCCTGTCGCCCTGCGTGCGCCTGCTGTTCCTGAGTCCTCGCTTCCCTGCTGGTTTCGTTTACCATCTTGATAAAGGAATAGTGATGATTTCCGTAAATGAACTGCGCCATCCGAAAGAAAAACTCTATCGGATGCTCTGCATGGTGTTCGGTGGCCTGATATGGGCCGGTTTGCTGCTGGGTACCATGTTTTCGATCCTGATCATGCTGCTGCCTCTCGCGCTGATGCTGTGGATTGCCGGTCGCTTTTTCCGAGCCGCCCTGTTCGGTAACAGTGTGCTGGTGGATGAGCAGCAGTATGCCGAGCTGAATGCGATCGTGAAGGATGTGGGTCACAAGCTCGGCCTGAGCCGTATTCCGGAAACCTTCGTTGTCAATGCAGGTGGTCTGACCAACGCTCTGGCGGTGAAGTTCCTGTCGACTCAGTACGTGCTGATGTTCTCCAGCCTGGTGGACCTGCTCTGGGACGAGAAAGACAGCGATCGTGTCCGCATGATCGTGGCTCATGAACTGGCGCATCACGCGGCCGGTCATGTCAACTTCTGGGTCGGCCTGCTGATGAAGCCGGCGATGATGATTCCCTTCCTGGGTGCGGCCTACAACCGTTCCTGCGAACTGACCGCCGACCGTATTGCTGCGGCGTGCATCCCGGCCAACCGTGAAGCGGCCGTGACCGCGATGATTACGCTGGCTTCCGGCAGCCAGGTGCTGACACCGCATACCAGTGTTGAGGCATTCAAGCGTCAGGAGCAGAAGATTCCGGCCGTGTTCGGCTTCCTGCAGGAGATCCTGTCATCGCATCCGCGCATGACCAAACGCATTCTGGCAATCGAAGCCTTCTACGATAGCCGCTCGGTTCAGCCGGTGGCGGCTCAGGCGGCCTGATTCATCGGCTCGTTTCAAATGAAAACACCCCGGCAGATCACTCTGTCGGGGTGTTTTTTTAAGTGACGCCGTCACTGTTTGATGAATCAGTTCTTGTTGAAATATTCCCGGGTCAGCTTGAACACTACCGGGCTCAGCAATGCCAGGGCGATCAGGTTGGGGATTGCCATCATTGCATTGAGGGTGTCAGCCACCAGCCAGACAAAGTCCAGGCTGAGGGTTGCACCCAGCGGGATCGCAAGGATCCACAGGATGCGGTAGGGCAGCACCGCCTTGATGCCGAACAGGAACTCGACACAACGTTCGCCATAGAAAGACCAGCCGATGATGGTGGTGAAGGCAAATATCGCCAGCGCAATTGCGACCAGATAATTACCAAGGGATGGCAGTGCGGTGGCGAAGGCCTGGCTGGTCAGGGCGGCACCGGATTCGCCGCCGGTCCAGGCGCCGGAGCTGACGATGACCAGGCCGGTGATGGTACAGATCACCAGCGTGTCTAGGAAGGTACCCAGCATGGCGACCAGACCCTGGCGAACCGGATCGTGGGTCTGCGCGGCCGCGTGTGCAATTGGAGCGGAGCCCAGGCCGGCTTCGTTGGAGAAGACACCACGGGCTACACCGAAACGAATGGCGGCCCAGACCGCAGCACCGGCAAAGCCGCCCTGCGCGGCAACGGGTGAGAAGGCGTGGGTGAAGATCAGGTCAATTGCCTGCGGCAGCAGGTGGGAGTTGATGCCCAGTACCACTAGGCCCGCTACCAGGTAAGAGATCGCCATGAAAGGAACAAGAGCGCCGGCTACATGGCCGATACGCTTGATACCGCCAATCAGCACGGCGCCGACCAGAACTGCCATGATCAGGCCGCTGACCCAGGTCGGAATGGCGAAGTTGGCATGCAGGACATCGGCAACCGAGTTGGACTGTACGGTATTGCCGATACCGAAACCGGCACAAGCGCCGAAGATGGCGAAGAGTACACCCATCCAGGCCCAGTTTTTGCCCAGTCCGTTTTTGATGTAGTACATGGGGCCACCGACATGCTGGCCATTTTCGTCGGTTTCACGGTAACGCACCGCCAGGACGGCTTCCGAGTATTTCGTCGCCATGCCTATCAGCGCTGTAATCCACATCCAGAACAGCGCGCCAGGGCCGCCAAGGAAGATGGCCGTCGCGACGCCGGCGATGTTGCCGGTACCCACGGTGGCGGACATGGCGGTCATCAGGGCCTGAAATGGTGGAATTTCCCCTTCCTTTTCATCGCCGGAGGCGGCTGTACGGCCGCTCCATAGCAGCTTGAAGCCGGTTCCGATCTTGAGGATCGGCATCAATTTAAGGCCGATCGACAAGAAGAGCCCGACGCCGAGTATCAGGACCAGCATCATAGGGCCCCAGACGATTCCGTTGACCGCGCCAATGGCGGATTCAATGGCTTCCATCAGTGTGTACCTCCATCAGGTGTTCTTCAATAGCTGAACGCGAAAACGTGAGTAAGCCGTAGAGCAGTACTCCAGTATTGGTCATCTTCGTATCCGTGTATGAGCGGGATAGTCCTTTAAGTTCCAGCAGAAAAGATGCCAATTCGCTTTTTGCTATTGATTCATTTTTTATTTTTAGTGAAAAACCGAGTAAAGGTCTATTTTTTGTTCTTGTTTCGGAATTAATTTCTGTTTTGAATCAACGATTCGAGCCAGTCCCTCTCACCAATAGAGGTATTGGAGGGCCGAAATGGGCTCGGTGGTACGGCGTTGGAGCCTAGATGCACCAGGAGTGGGCAGCGTTGGGTGTGCTGGATAAGAGTGGGTCGTCATCAGCTCTGTCCTCGTGTTGTTATTATGGGCTGGCCGGACCTTTCATAAGCGTAGTGGATATGACTTTCAGGTCAAAGAGGTATTCTCTTTAAAAATGGCTGGATTGTGGAGAATCATTTGCTGATCTCGACCGGAAGGGTGCTTTCTTCCTTTACTTCTTCCATAACGATGTAGGATTTCGAGTTCTTGACGCCGGGCAGGGTCAGCAGCATGTCGCCCAGGAGTTCACGATACTGAGACATGTCGTGCAAGCGTGCCTTGAGCAGGTAGTCGGCATCGCCGGAGACCAGGTGGCATTCCAGGATATAGGGCAGAGTGCGGACCGCACGGCTGAAACGTTCGAAGGCATCCGGAGATTGATAGGACAGGGCAATCTCGACGAAGACCAGCAGGTTGTAGTTGAGCATTTCCGGATCCACGGTGGCGCGGTAGCCGGTGATAATGCCGTCGCGTTCGAGACGTTTGACCCTTTCCATGCAGGGAGTGGTCGACAGTCCGACCCGGTCGGCCAGCTCGGTATAGGAGATGCGCCCTTCCTGCTGCAGAATGGTCAGAATGTTGCGGTCGATTCGGTCTATCTTTTTGACTTTATTCGCTTTCATCGATCCCGGTTGCCTTGAAAATGGGCCTGCTCCCTAGTTTTAATCGAAACCCTCGATAAAGCAATCCATGCTCGACCTATGGGGTAGAAGGTCGTACGGCAGTGGTGCGGCGCCGGCCGGGAAAGCATGTTAAGATTCGCGCCCATGAATATGTTCAAATTCGGCAACGAGGCAGCATGAGCTATCAGGTACTGGCACGTAAATGGCGGCCCAAACGCTTTGCGGAAATGGTGGGGCAGGAACACGTCCTCAAGGCATTGGTTAATGCCCTGGATGACGACCGTCTGCACCATGCCTATCTTTTCACCGGTACTCGAGGGGTCGGCAAGACCTCGATCGCGCGCCTGTTCGCCAAATCCCTGAACTGCGAGCAGGGCGTATCATCCGAGCCTTGCGGCCAGTGCAGTGCCTGTATCGAGATCGCCGAGGGGCGTTTTGTTGACCTGATCGAGGTCGATGCGGCCTCGCGTACCAAGGTCGAGGATACCCGCGAACTGCTGGAAAACGTGCAGTATGCGCCGACCCACGGGCGGTTCAAGGTCTACCTCATCGACGAGGTGCACATGCTCTCCAACAGTTCGTTCAACGCGCTGCTGAAGACGTTGGAAGAGCCGCCGCCCCACGTCAAATTCCTGCTGGCGACAACCGATCCGCAGAAGCTGCCGATGACGGTGTTGTCACGTTGTCTGCAGTTCAACCTGAAGAACCTGACGGCTGAACGTATCCAGCAGCACCTGGACCATGTGCTCCAGGCTGAATCCATCCCCTTCGAAACGGCGGCACTTTGGTTGCTGGCGCGTTCAGCGGATGGCTCCATGCGTGATGCGCTCAGTCTGACCGATCAGGCGATCGCCTTTGGTGCCGGTGCTGTAAACGAAACCGATGTGCGGGCCATGCTGGGTACGATTGACCAGCACCTGGTCTATCGCATAGTCGAACAGGTCGCGGCTCAGCAACCGCAGGCCGTGCTGGAAGCGGTACAGTCCCTGGCCGAATTCTCGCCGGATTATCACGGTGTGTTGGGGGATATTGTCAGCCTGTTGCACCGTGTCGCGCTGGCCCAGGTGGTGCCGGCCGCCGTGGACAACAGTCTGGGCGACCGTGATCAAGTGTTGGCACTGGCGCAGCAGATGCGCGCCGAAGAGGTGCAGCTGTACTATCAGGTCGCGCTGATGGGGCGCAAGGACTTGCCGCTGGTGCCTGAACCTCGCGAAGGGCTTGAGATGACCCTGTTGCGCATGCTGGCGTTCCGGCCGGCCGGCAGTGAGCCGCTGCCGACTCGGGCCCTCAGGGCATCCGAGGCACAGGCTCCCATCGCCGCAGCTACATCTTCGGCGGCTTCTGCCCCGCCCGAGCCTGAGCGTCCTGCGCCCCAGCCTGAGGTCAAGCCTGCGCCCCGGCCCGCGCCGCAGCCTGCCGCGGTCGAGCCGCCTCCTGCTGCGCCTCAGCCGTCGGCACCGGTGCAGTCGGAGGAGGTCCCCCCCTGGGAGGATCTGCCGCCGGACCTGGCTGCCATGGGAGATAGTGAGCCAAAAAAGTCCCGACCGGCTGACATAGCTTCTGTGCAGCCGGTGGCGGAACCTCCTCGGCAGTCACGAGTCTCCATTGAACAACCGTCTTCGCCTCCTGTTCAGGTGGTGGCAGAGGGAACCTCCCGGCCTGTAACCCCGACAGCGGTTGCGCCCGAGAACGAGAGCTGGGCTGAACTGATGGCCAGCCTGGGCCTGACCGGCATGGCGGAAAGCCTGGCACGGAACCTGTCACTGGAGGTCGAAGAGAAGGGACGGCTGTGTTTCCACTACACACCCGAACAGGAAGCGTTGCTCAGCGGCGACCGTCGCGAGCGGATCATTGAGGCGCTGCGTCAGGTACGCGGGGCCGAGTGCGAAATTGAGTTCATCCAGGCTGCACAAACCCTGGAAACGCCGGCACAGCGTGCTGAACGCAAGCGCGGCGAGCGTCTGGTTGAGGCTGTTGTGGCCATTGAAACCGATGCGACCGTGCATACATTGATTGAACATTTTGGTGCCAGTATCGAATATGACTCGGTACGGCCGATCGATTGACTGATTAGATAAGAGGAACGACACCATGATGAAAGGTGGCATGGGGAACCTGATGAAGCAGGCCCAGAAAATGCAGGAAGATATGCAAAAGGCGCAGGAAGAGATCCAGCGTGCGGAAGTGACCGGTGAGTCCGGTGCCGGCCTGATCAAGATCACCATGAACGGTCGTCATGATGTCAAGGCGGTGCAGATCGACGAAAGCCTGATGGAAGAGGACAAGGAGATCCTGGAAGACCTGATCGCCGCGGCGGTCAATGACGCCGTACGCAAGGTTGAGCAGACCACTCAGGAGCGCATGGCCAAGGTCACCAGCGGCATGGGTATGCCGCCGGGCTTCAAGATGCCGTTCTGATAATGAGCCTGAGTCCCTTACTGCAAGAGTTGATCAGTGCACTGCGTGCGCTGCCCGGTGTAGGGCCCAAGTCGGCCCAGCGCATGGCGCTGCACCTGTTGGAGCGCGATCGTAGTGGCGCCCTGAGCCTGGCGGCGGCGCTTGAACAGGCTGTGGAGCGGATCGGTGAATGCCGAGTCTGCCGCAACCTGTCGGAGCACGAGACCTGTGCCATCTGTGAAGACGAGACCCGCGATACCGGTGTGGTGTGCGTACTGGAATCGCCGGTTGACCTGATGGCGGTGGAGCAGACCGGCGGTTTCAATGGCGTCTACTTCGTGCTCAAGGGGCATCTGTCACCCATCGACGGTATAGGTCCGGACGAACTTGGGCTGGAGCAGCTGTTCGAGCGCGTCGACCGGGGGGAGGTTGGCGAGCTGATTCTGGCGACCAACCCGACCGTAGAGGGTGAGGCGACTGCACACTATATTGCTGAACAATTGCAGCAGAGCCCGGTCAACATCACCCGCATCGCACATGGCGTGCCGGTCGGGGGGGAGCTGGAATTTGTCGATGGCGGAACCCTGGCGCATGCTTTTGCCGGGCGTCGTTCATTGAAACGGAATGCCGATTGAGAATGTCGATTGAGAGTGCCGATGACTGATCTGAGCCAACGATATGACTGGCGCTCGCTTGAGCGCCAGGCCGCGGATCCTGTGCGCATCAACGATGACGCTGCACTGGCCGAGCATGCCGAGCGCTGGCTGGAGCAGCCGCTGCTGGCGCTGGATACCGAGTTCATGCGGACCGAGACGTTTTATCCGATTCCTGGTTTGGTCCAGGTCGCGGATGAGCAGGGCTGCTACCTGATCGATCCGCTCAAGGTTAAGGACATGGCGCCGTTGGCCCGTGTACTAGCGGCGCCCGGAGTGCTCAAGGTGGTACATGCCGGCAGTGAGGATCTGGAACTCTTCCGCCACAGTTATGGCGTCTTGCCGAGCCCGCTGTACGACACTCAGATCGGTGCCGCCTTTGTTGGCTGGGGGTTCAGTATGGGCTTGCAGCGTATGGTGTCCGAGGTGCTGGAGGTTGAGCTTGGCAAGGGCGAGACCACGTCCGACTGGCTGCAGCGCCCGCTGACACCCGAGCAGGAGCACTATGCGGCTCTGGACGTGGCTTACCTGCCAGCACTGGCACTGTTACAGCGTGAGCAGCTGTCCAAGCAGGAGCGTCTGACCTGGGCGGAAGAGGAGTGTGCGGCGCTGGCCGAAGCGGTGGCCTCGCAGGACGAGCAGGATCCTGAAGCCTATTTTCAGCGCTTCAGTCAAGCCTGGCACTTCGATGATCTGCATCGGGCGGCGCTGCGAGATCTGGCGGCCTGGCGCGAACGGACCTGCCGCACGCGTGATGTGTCGCGCAACCGACTGCTACGCAACCAGGCGTTGCTGGAAATCGCCGAGAAGCTGCCGACCACGGAGAACCAGCTGGACAAGATCATCCAGCGTGGCCGTGTGGTGCGTGAGTTCGGGGCCGATATTCTGAGGGTGATCGCCAACGCAGGCGAGTCGGCCCGTGAAAACCCGCCGGCCGAGATTGATCGGCCACTGCATTACGTCTGGAACAAGCGCCTCAAGCAGTTGCGTGCCATCGGTCGTCAGGCGGCGGAACAGCATGGCTTGATGCCGGAAGTGCTGCTGCGCAAGCGTGACCTGGACGCACTGATCAGGACGCATGATGAATTTGGCCACTACCGTTTGCCGCCGAGCCTGTCCGGCTGGCGCAAGCCGCTGGTGGGAGATGCGCTGCTGGCGCGAATTGAACAGTTTGATAAGAGTTGAATGATGAAGATCATCAGTGTTTTCAAGAGCTCTCGCAAGGACGAGATGTACCTCTACGTGGACAAGCGCGAGCAGCTGGAACGTGTGCCTGAACAGCTGATGGAACTGTTCGGTGCACCGGTTCATGTGATGGATATGCCGCTGAAGGCGGATCGCAAGCTGGCGCGAGTGGAAGATACGCAGAAGCTGATGGATGAAGTCGAAAACAAGGGCTACTATCTTCAGATGCCGCCTCCCAAGGAAGAATACATGCTGGACCTGTTCAAGGATCGCCCCGAAACAGGGGTGCGTTGAGCATGGCTCAGGAGGTGTTCTGGCGGCGCAAGACGCTGCGTGAAATGACGCGTACCGAGTGGGAATCACTTTGTGATGGCTGCGCGCTCTGCTGTCTGCACAAGGTAGAAGACGAAGATACCGAAGAGGTGTTCTACACCACGGTGGTTTGTCATCTGCTGGATATGGAAAACTGCCAGTGCACCGAGTACGAGCGGCGCTGTGAGCTGGTACCTACCTGCATCCGCCTGCAGCCGGAAGATGTGGAAAATTTCGATTGGCTGCCACCCACCTGCAGCTACCGCCTGATCCATGAAGGCCAGGATCTGCCGGACTGGCACCCGCTGCTGACCGGTGATCGCAAGACCGTAATTGAAGCCAATGCCTCGGTGCTCAGTGTGTACGAAGTCAAGGACAACGAGATCAGCGAGGACCAGCTGATCGATTATGTGCTGGACGAGGACTACTGAGTCCCTCGGAGTGTTAAGTGGCAGGGCCTCTGGCTACAGAGCCTCGCCATAGACCAGCTGTTCAAGCTCGCCCATCGTATTCCGAATATAATCCAGAAACGCCTGCATGACCGGGGTCGGGTGCTTGGCTGCCGGGTAGACCGAGCACCAGGCGCGCCGTAGTGCAAAGCCTTCCAGGTCAAGGCTGGCCAGTTCACCCAGTTTCAGCTCGGCACGGACGCTGAGTTTGGGCAGTACTGCGACCCCCAGTCCCGCCAGAACACCATGCTTGATCGCGGCGTTGGATCCCAGCTCCATATGCGGATTGAACGTGAGTCGCTTCTGTTGGCACCATTGTTCCAGTGCCTTGCGGGTGCCGGAGCCCGGTTCCCTGATCAGCAATTTTGCATTCAAAAACGTTTGTGGGTCGACCTTTTTGCTGCGCAGCAGCGGGTTGTCCACCCTGACCACCGGAATCATCACGTTGTCGAGAAAGGGGGTGCTGCGCAGCGCACTGGACTCGGGCGGCATGCCCATGATCACCAGGTCATCGCGATTCTCGGTCAGCCGCTGGGTGGCGCGGGCACGGTTGACGATCTCCAGATGCACATCGACCTGGGGGTACTGCCGCAGAAAACCCTGCAGCAGGTAGGGCACTACATACTGGGCGGTGCTGACGGCCGCCAGTTTCAACTCTCCTCGCACCTGCCCCTCCATCTCCGCCAGCTCCATCTGCAATCGCTCCAGATCGGAAAAGATTGAACCGACGGCCTGTTCGAGTCGTTGGCCTGCTGCGGTGATGTACAGCTGCTTGCCCACGTATTCGAATACCGGCTGGCCCAGGGCCTGCTCCAGTTGTCGCACTTGTGAGCTGACCGCTGGCTGGGTCAGACCGAGCTGTTCGGCGGCACGACTGTAGCTCAGATGATGGCATACGGTGTGAAACACTTGCAGTTGGCGAAAGGACAGGCGGGTCAGTAATCGGGCAAGAGAATAGGGCATGATGAGGTGTTGTAACTATCTGAAATCTTGGGAAATAGTCATAGGTATAAGTAATAGCTTATGGTAGATAGAAAAAATATCAATTTTTTCTTTTTCTGCTGTTGTACTAAATTCATGCGCTGTGACGTATGCGGTCACAGAGAGGGAGCCTCGTGCTCTCTGTTTGGCTGCATGACTCTGGAGTGTGGTGTCAGGGGTAATTAAGTTACGCCTGAGGAGGTACTTATCGAGATCGATTGACAAGGTTACACAGTGTTTAATTAGACGGATTGGCCGTTCACGTAAGTGAGCGGCCTTTTTTATGCTGATTGAAGGCCATGTTCGGTAATTCGTCCGCTCGCCCAGGATGTGGGTATGGGTTCGAAAGCGATCCTGCTGATTGTCATGTCGCCTTCGCCCGGCAGGATTTCCAGTGGAAACGCGGTGTGTTGCAATGGGCTCTCCTTGAAGCTGTCGGCAAGTACCCAGAAGGGAATGTTGCACTGGCGCGCGGCCAGAGCCTGGAGTGCCGTGCCGCACTTGTTGATGAAATAGCCATCGCTCAACCAGGCGTCACATCCGCTGAGGCAGAGGTCTGCTTGCTCCATGAAAAGCATCAGTTGTGCATCGTGGATTCGTTGGCAAGGTATTCCTGCGGCTTGCAGCTCCTGAGCCAGAAGTGCGCCTTCTCTGCCGGGAAGGCTTTGGGTCAAAATGACGTCGAACGCTATATTGTCGGCGGCCAGCTCTATCAGTAGCTGACTGATAGCTGAGCTGCGGCTATGCAGCAGCAGGGTCATGCCAGGGTGTACCAGTTGCCGGGCCTGGGTCTGCAGTCTGGTGCTGGCACTTTTCAAGCAGCTCTCAAGCTGGTCGAGGCTGTTCAGTGCCTGGGCGTACAGTTCTGCGGTAGGGCAGTCGGCTAGCCTGTGCTGCCAGCGGTGCAGTACATTGGCTAGCACAACCATACTTGGGCGTATGGCTGATAACTCCGATACCAGTTGATCCAGTATTCTACTGCTCAGGGTCTGGTCGGCTCTCAGCTGTTTTCTAAGTGTCTGCAGTAGCCTGAGTGTCAGTGCTGTGCTTCCGGAGGTAGTGTCTCGGCGTAGCAGGCTGGTGAGGGCATGGTGGTCCATGATGCAGTCCTGTCTCGAGGGCTCACAATCACCAGTCGGGTATGAGTAGGGGGGGGTTAGGGCTGGTGCTACCTCCAGTATAGAAGGGGTATGGAGGGATTGATGGTTGGGATGAGGGTGTTTGTCAGCACAAAAAAGGGGCGCCATCAGGCGCCCCTTGAGAATGCAACTGAAGAGGAAAATCAGTTGTTCTGGTTGGCCATCTGCTGCTTGATCAGATCGCCGATAGTGGTCGGACCCGGAACGTCGACTTCCTGGTTGCGAACCGCGTTCAGAGCCGCTTTTTCGTCAGCCTGGTCTTTCGCACGGATAGACAGGTTGATGACGCGGTTGCGACGGTCAACACCAGTGATCTTGGCTTCAACGGTTTCGCCCACTTTCAGAGCAGTAGTAGCGTCTTCGATGCGCTCAGCAGCGATTTCGGAAACCTTCAGAGTCGCTTCGATACCTTCAGCCAGCTCAACGATAGCGGCTTTCGGTTCAACGCTCTTAACAGTACCGGTTACGATGCTGCCCTTGTCGTTAGCGGCCAGGTATTCAGCGAACGGATCGCTTTCCAGCTGCTTGATGCCCAGAGAGATGCGCTCTTTCTCGGCGTCGATAGACAGGATAACGGCTTCAACTTCGTCGCCCTTCTTGAACTGACGCAGAGCGGTTTCCGGATCAGCGTCCCAAGAGATGTCGGACATGTGAACCAGACCGTCCAGATCGTTGTCCAGACCAACGAAGATACCGAAGTCAGTGATGGTCTTGATAGTACCGCTGACTTTGTCGTTGGCTGCGTTCTGCTCGGAGAAGGATACCCACGGGTTAGCAGTGCACTGCTTGATACCCAGGGAGATACGACGACGCTCTTCGTCGACGTCCAGGATCATCACTTCCACTTCGTCGCCGATGTTTACAATCTTGGACGGGTGGATGTTCTTGTTGGTCCAGGACATTTCGGATACGTGTACCAGACCTTCAACGCCATCTTCGATAGACGCGAAGCAGCCGTAGTCAGTCAGGTTGGTGACGCGAGCAGCAACCTTGGTACCGGCCGGGTAGCGATCCTTGATGTCATCCCACGGATCTTCGCTCAGCTGTTTCAGGCCGAGGGAGATACGGTTGGTTTCCTTGTCGAACTTGATGATCTTGACGGAGATCTCGTCGCCCGGGTTCAGCATTTCGCTCGGGTGAGAGATGCGCTTCCACGCCATGTCAGTGATGTGCAGCAGGCCGTCAACACCGCCCAGATCGATGAACGCACCGTAGTTGGTGAGGTTCTTGACGTAGCCCTTAACAACCTGACCTTCTTCCAGGGTAGCCAGCAGCTCTTCACGCTGAGCGCTGTTAGCTTCCTGCAGAACGGCACGGCGAGACACAACGATGTTGTTGCGCTTCGGATCCAGCTTGATCAGTTTGAATTCAAGCTCTTTGCCTTCCAGGTGGTCAACGTCACGTACCGGACGAACATCAACCAGGGAGCCCGGCAGGAAGCCCTGAATGTTGTTGATGCTGACAGTGAAACCGCCCTTGACCTTGCCAGAGATGTAGCCTTTGACCACTTCTTCTGCGTCGAATTTGGCCTGCAGAACTTCCCAGGCTTCGGCGCGCTTGGCTTTTTCACGGGACAGACGAGTTTCACCGAAACCGTCTTCAACCGCTTCCAGTGCGACCTTAACAGAATCACCGACCTGGATTTCCAGTTCGTTGTTGTCGTTCAGGAACTGCGCACGGGGAATAACTGCTTCAGATTTCAGGCCTGCGTTAACAGTGACCCAGTCGCTGTCGATGTCGACAACTTCACCCATTACCAGGGTGCCCGGAGTCATTGCGATGTCTTGCAGGGATTCTTCAAACAGTTCAGCAAAGCTTTCGCTCATGAAAGTGTCCTATATTGTCGCTGCCCTTCGAGATCAAAGGAACAGCTTCCAGCCTGTATGCCAGCTATACAGGGTCGGTTGTCGATAACCACGTCAGTCTGCACTGGGCTGGCGATGTGCAGACGGCGTGGGAAATATAAAGTTGCAAAATTATACAGGCGTATGGCGATTTGCGCCAGTCTGCAGGGTCAATTTTAACCAGCTGTTCCTGTGGCCAGTGTAGCGTGCAGGGCTTCGCGCAGGGGGCGCTGGCAGGCCGGCAGCAACTTGTTGATGTCGGTGGCCAGTGCTGTCGGGAGGCGGGTGTTGTCAGGATCGTTGAACCAGTTGGTCAACAGGCGCTCTTCGGACCGGCTGTTGGCCGCAAGGTCGACTGCGTTACCGACACAGAAGGCATAAACCGGGAGCAGCTCTTCGATAATGCGGGCTTTGTGCGAGCGCTCCAGCATCAGCCGGTTAGCACTGACAAAGCGACGGTATTCGTGGGTGCCGGCGGCGGCCATCACGTCCAGACGAGTGTTGTCGAACGGCTCAGACTCCGGCATTCGGGCCAGAGTGCTTTTGAGGATCGACCTGGTTTCTGCCAGCTCTTCGGCAAAGGTATCGGGTGCAAAATGCTGGTTCAGTCGCTTGTAATCTTCCAGTTCCGCTATCTGTTGCTGCAGAGCTGTGATCTGGTCTTTCAGCGCCTGCTGCTCCGTCAGCAGGTTTTCCTTGTCCTGCATCAGGCCGCGAATCACCCGTTCAGTCGGGGTCAGCTTTTTCTCGCCGAAGGTCGGCGGCAACTGGTTGGCGCCCAGTTCACCCACGGTTTCGGTATACACGTCCGTGGGGACCATTTCATAGCCGAACTTTTCCAGCTCGGCCAGATTGAGCTGGTGCTGCGATTGCATCTTCTGGTAGGCGAAAAAGCTGACGGTCCCCCCGATGATCAGCAGCAGGGGGATCAGGACCAGCAGCAGTATACCGACTTTATTGAGCTTCACCCGTTACTCCGCTGACAGGGCAGGGGTGCGCAGCGGTTGAGCCGCTGCGGTATGACTGATCGACAGATCGATCAGGTCCAGCAGGATCTGCCCGCTCTCGGCCAGAATGGCCTCGGCTTCAGGGTTGATCGGTCGGCCCTGGTCATCGGTGGGCAGGTCATCATCGGCTTCGCTGAGCTGACTGATCGGGGGCAAACCCAGACCAACGCGGCGTTCATTCTCCGCTTGCAGCATCCAGGCTTCGTTGCGCTCCTGCTCGGCGCGCAGCTTGGCTTCGTTGAGGGTCAGCATCGAATTGTCTTTCTGCTCGGCCAGATGAGCCACCTGCTTGCGCATGAAGACGAAATCGGGGTCTTGCGCCGTACGCTGTTCGTGGCGATCGATCAGTTGCTGCATGAAGGGGCTGAGGCTGGGGAAGCGGCCGTGACGAACGGGGCGCACCTGATCCCAGGGCAATGCCCTGTCCAGAGAGCTTTCACCGATTTCTTCTACGGTGTACAGGGACGGGAAGTGAATGTCCGGTTCAACGCCGCGGTGCTGGGTGCTGTCACCGGAGATGCGGTAGAACTTGGCATGCGTCAGTTTGACCTGGCCGTGATCGATCGGTTGCAGCGTCTGTACGGTACCCTTGCCGAAGGTGCGGTTGCCGACGATAAGGCCACGATTATAGTCCTGAATGGCGCCGGCGAAGATTTCCGAAGCTGACGCGCTCAGGCGGTTGACGATTACGGCCAGAGGGCCATCCCAGACCACTTTGGGGTCGAAATCACCGAGAATATCGACACGACCCGATGCATCGCGAATCTGTACGGTGGGGCCGCGCTGAATGAACAGGCCGATCAGTTCATTGGCTTCGCGCAGTGAGCCGCCGCCGTTGTTGCGCAGGTCCATGACCAGGCCGTCGACATTTTCACTGCGCAGCTCATTGATCAGTTTTTCCACGTCACGGGTGGTGCTTTTGTAGTTGGGGTCGCCGCTTTGCAGCGCGGCAAAGTCGATATAGAAGGTCGGCACCTCAATTACGCCAAGGCGGAAAGGCTTGCCGTCTCGGGTCAGTTCGAGCACACGTTTGCGGGCGGCCTGCTCTTCAAGTTTTACCTTGTTGCGCTCGATGCTGATCACCTTGCGCTTCTGGCGATCGGCTGCATCGGCCGGGATGATCTCGAGACGGACAATGGTGCCCTTGGGGCCACGGATCTTGCTCACTACGTCATCCAGACGCATACCGACCACATCTTCAATTGCGCCGTCAGCGCCCTGGCCAACACCGACGATGAGGTCGGCAGGCTGCAACTGGCCACCCTTATCGGCCGGTCCGGCCGGGACCAGACGCACCACCTTGGTCTGGTCGTTTTCGGCCTGGAGTACGGCGCCTATGCCTTCAAGAGACAGGCTCATGTTGATTTCGAAGTTTTCTGAGCCCTGTGGCGAGAAGTATTGGGTGTGCGGGTCGAATTCATGGGTGAGGGCGTTGGCGAAGCTTTCGAATACATCGTCGCCCTTGGTCTGCTCCATGCGCTGCTTCTGGTTCTGGTAGCGCTTGCGCAGAATGTCCCGCGCCTCATCGGCGGTTTTATCTGCCAGCTTCAGGCTCAGCACAGCGCTTTTCAGGCGCTTGCGCCAGAGTTCGTTCATCTCGGCCTGATTGACCGGCCAGGGGGCTTCGCTGCGATCGGTGGACAGGCTTTCGTCAAGGGAAAAGTCCCATTCGGCGTGGTCCAGCTGGGTCAGGATATAGTCGATACGCTCACTGCGACGCTGCTGGTAGCGGTTGAAAATGTCGAAAGCAGCATTGCTTTTGCCGGCGAGGATCTCGTCATCCAGCTGGTTGCGGTAGGCCTCGAACTCGGCGATGTCGCTGGTGTAGAAATAGCTGCGCTCCGGGTCCAGTGTTTCCAGGTACTGATCAAGTACGGCACTCGACAAACTGTCATCGAAAGCGACCTGATTGTAGTGTCCCTGCTGCAGCGCCGTGACCACATCCAGCATCGTCTGTGAATATACAGGGGCCGGTGCAAGAGTGGCGTTGGCTGCACTGATCCCCATCGACAGGGTGAGGGTCAGCGCGGCGACAAGGGGCTGGGCGAATCGCTTGGTCATGAGCAGCGGATCTCCGGATCGTATGGCTGGAGCTGAGTCCCGAGGGCACAGAGGTCCGTTCCTGCACTCGGCTCCTATATAGGACGGCGGTAACGGTCATCAGTTCCATCAGCTAGAGCTTTGTGAGTGTAGTCATCGTGCCTGGTAATGTAAAATCATTGGCTTACCTCTGAATATACGGAGTCAATACTGATGCCGATCTGGAAAACAACCGCTCTGGCGCTGGCGGCCGCACTGCTGCTGGGAGGCTGTGGTGAAGACCCTGAACAGGAGCGTCAGCGCCAGGAGCGCCTGGAGCGTGCCCTGAACGATGATACCCGCAAGGCCGGAGACGCCTTTTTGGCCGAAAATGCCAAGCGGGAAGGGGTGGAAGTGCTGGCAAACGGCTTGCAGATCGAGCATCTGGTCAAAGGCTCGGGTGCGAGCCCGACGGCAGCGGACACCGTGATCGTGCATTATGAAGGCAAGCGGGTTGATGGCCATGTTTTTGACAGCTCCTACGCGCGCGGCAAGCCGACTCAGTTTCCGCTCAAGCAGGTGGTGCGAGGTTGGCGCAATGGCCTGATTCGAATGCAGGAAGGCGGCACGGCCATGCTGTACCTGCCGCCTGAGCAGGCATATGGTGCGACCAGCCCGGCACCGGATATTCCCGCCAACTCCACGCTGATTTTCAAGGTTGAATTGCTGGAAGTGGTCAAGACCGAAGGGAGCAACTAATGATGAACGACAGTCTTCCGCTGCAGGACTTTAATGCTTCCCTGCAAGCCTTCCTTGATGCATCGCCGACACCCTTTCATGCCGTCGTTTCAATGGCGCAGCGCCTGGATGTGGCAGGTTTCCAGAGGCTGGATGAGTCGGATGATTGGGTGCTGGAGCCGGGCAAGGGCTATTACATCACCCGCAATGGTTCGTCCATCATCGCCTGGCGTCAGCCGGCCGTGGATGCCGCGGTTAATCTGGGCTGGCGTCTGGTCGGTGCGCACACCGATTCGCCCTGCCTGAAGGTCAAACCCAACCCGGAGCTGCACCGTCAGGGCTATTTCCAGTTGGGTGTCGAAGTCTACGGCGGTGTACTGCTTAACCCCTGGTTCGACCGCGATCTGTCGCTGGCCGGCCGGGTCAGTTACCGCGACGATGAGGGCCGTATCAAAAGCGCCTTGCTCGACTTTGAGCAGCCGGTCGCGGTACTGCCGAGCCTGGCGATCCACCTGGACCGCGAAGCCAACGCCAGCCGCAGCATCAATGCTCAGACCTATCTGCCGGTGGTGATGGGGCAGGCGGATGAAAAGCCTGACTTCCGCGCACTGCTGAAGCAGCGCCTGGAAGTTCAGGGTGTGGCAGAGGTCGAGACGGTGCTGGACTACGAACTCTGCTTCTATGACTCCCAGGGCGCAGCGCTGGTGGGCCTGAATCAGGAGTTTCTGGCCTCGGCGCGACTGGATAACCTGCTCAGCTGCTTTATCGGCCTGCAGGCCTTGATCGACGGTGGCGAGGCCGCTGCTGGGCAGGTGCTGGTGTGCAATGACCACGAGGAAGTGGGCAGCATGAGTGCCTGCGGCGCTCAGGGCCCGATGCTGAGTCAGTGGCTGGAGCGGGTGCTGCCGGACGCCGATCAGCGCAACCGCTCGCTGTCACGCTCCATGCTGATCTCGGCGGACAATGCCCATGGCGTTCATCCCAACTTCAGCGACAAACATGATGGCAACCATGGCCCGCTGCTCAATGGCGGCCCGGTGATCAAGATCAACGCCAATCAGCGTTACGCCAGTAACAGCGAAACCAGTGCGCTTTTCCGCCATCTGGCCGAGCAGGTCGAGGTGCCGGTACAGAGTTTCGTTGTGCGCACCGATATGGCCTGCGGTAGCACCATCGGTCCGATCACGGCGGCTGAACTGGGCGTGAAAACCCTGGATATCGGCGTGCCCCAGTTTGCCATGCACTCGATCCGTGAACTGGCCGGCAGCCAGGATGCTCACGGCCTGTATAAAGTGCTGCAGCGTTTCCTGCAGACTGATCAGGTCTGAGCCTGTTTCAGGGGCACGACTGTCGCCAGGCGCATGCCTCAGGCGGCAGTCGAGCTTTCTCTTCGCTTACCCAGTAAACCTCTTATCCTCGGACGGCACACCGCCAGGTATCTCCCGCAACCTTCTTACCATTCGTCCTGTAACGGTCCTGCAGTCTTCGTTGAAGTAGGCTGTGCGTTTGCGCCTCAAACTGGCGTGATGCCAGATCGCGCGTCTTGTTTCTATACTGCTATCTATCACACCGTTAAGTGCCGTCATGATAAGGAAGGTTCGGATGCTGCATTTCCTGTCGCGTAAACAGAGGGGCGTTGGTGGTCTTATGTTGCTGGCGTTGTCGAGTGCCTTGCTGACCGGGTGCGATAAGCAGCCTGAATCGGAGCCGTCTACGGTCGCGGATATCGAAAGGCCGGCCCGCATCGAGCAGGTGCAACCGCTGCAGTCGGATGGTCTGGTTTTCAACGGCACTGTAAGAGCGGCCCAGCGCGCTGAGCTGGCGTTCAAGGTCAGAGGCCGCGTCGATAAGGTGTTGGTCAATGAGGGTGACCGGGTACAGCAGGGCGACCTGTTGGCGCAGCTGGATGACCGTGAATTCCAGACCGCGCTGGGTTCCGCACGAGCCGAATATGCCAGTGCTGATGCCGACTACAAGCGAGGCAAGGCGATCTATGATCGCAGCCAGGCGATCTCCAAGAGCGATTTGGAGAAGCTGGCCACCCAGCGCAGCCTGGCAGCCAACCGACTGAAGGAGGCACAGCTGGCGCTGGAGGAAACTCGGCTGCTGGCCCCCTTTGCCGGTATCGTGGGGCGCAAACTGGTAGATGACTTCGCCCAGATTGGGGCTAACCAGACGCTGATTATTTTGCAGAACCTGCAGGAGCTTGAGGTGATGATTCAGGTGCCGGACAAGGTGGTGCTGCAGAATCGGCGTGATCGCGAGGTGGTGGCCCGAATCGTCGGTCTGGAGCAAAGCTTCCCGTTGACACTCAAGTTTTTTGCTACCGAGGCCGATCCCGTTACCCAGACTTATCAGGCCATTTTCGGGCTGGGTGAAAAGGGTGATGCGCCTGTTCTGCCGGGCATGTCGGCTCAAGTGTTTGTAACCTCCGGAGAGTCGGCCGGTAAGCAGGTGGCCGTGCCGCTCAGTGCGGTGGTGCCTGACAACCAGGGGCAGCAGTACGTCTGGAAGGTGAATGACGAGAGCCGGGCGCAACGCCAGGATGTGGCTGTAGGGACGCTGTTGGGGAATAAGGTTGTCATTACCCAGGGATTACGGGCGGGAGACCGTATCATCACCGCTGGTGTGCGTAGCGTGCATGAAGGTATGCCTGTGCGTCCCATGGGTGAAAGCGGGGAGTAGTGCTGATGGATATTGCCCGCTATTCCATTGCCAAGCGGACCAGTCTCTGGGTCATCGTGCTGATGGTGCTACTGGGCGGCTACATCAGCTACGGCCAGCTGGCCCGCTTCGAAGACCCTGAATTCGTGATCCGTCAGGCGGTCATTTCTGCCTATTACCCGGGTGCCAGTGCTCAGGAGGTAGCCGATGAAGTGACGGACCAGATCGAGGCGGCGGTACAGGCGCTGCAGGAGCTGGACGAAGTACGCTCCGTTTCGCGTCAGGGCTACTCAGAGGTCACGGTCGAGATCAAGCTGGAGTTTGCCTCCAGCACGGCCGAACTTCAGCAGGTATGGGACAAGCTTCGCCGCAAGGTTTCCGATGTGGAGCGGAGTCTGCCGCCGGGTGTGGGGCCGGTGGTCGTCAATGACGACTTTTCCGATGTCTATGCTCAGTTCTATGCCATTACCGGTGATGGTTACAGCTATCGTGAGATGCAGGAGTATGCCGACGGGCTGGCGCGTGATCTTGCCCTGGTGCCCGGAGTAGCCAAGACCGCGCTGCTGGGGCAGCGGCAGGAACAGATTTTCATTGAGCTCTCGCGTGAGCGGCTGGCCAGTTTTGGCCTGGAGTCGCAGCAGGTCTATCAGGTCTTGCAAAAGCAGAATCTGGTGACCGTGGCTGGAGAGATGGAAGCGGACGGCATGCGTGTGCCCGTTGTGCCGACCCGCTCGGTGAGCGCTTTCGATGACCTCAAACACCTGCAGATCGGAGTTGGGGCCGGCAATACCGTGCTGCACCTGTCCGATATCGCCGAGGTGAAGCGGGGGTACAAGGACCCGGTCCACATGCTGATGACCTACGATGGCATGCCAGCCATCGGTCTGGGCATCTCCAACGTGCAAGGGGGCAATGTGGTCGAGATGGGGGATGCGGTCAAGCAGCGCCTGCTGGCGCTCGAGGGCCAGCAACCCGTCGGTATGGAGCTGCACCCGATTTCGTTACAGTCCGACTCGGTACGCACTTCGGTGTCCGCCTTCATCGGTAATCTTGGCGCGGCTGTGGTGATCGTTTTTGTGGTACTGCTGTTGTTCATGGGGCTCAGGGTTGGCGTGATTATCGGCTTTGGCCTGTTGCTGACCGTTGCGGGCACCCTGATCGTCATGCTGATCGATGATATTGCCATGCAGCGCGTCTCTTTGGGGGCGTTGATCATCGCGCTCGGCATGCTGGTCGATAACGCCATCGTGGTCAGTGACGGTGTCCTGGTGCGTATGCAACAGGGCGAGGAGCGCCTGGCCGCGATCTCAGCCGTGGTGAAAAGCACCATTTGGCCGCTGCTAGGCGGTACCCTGGTGGGTATTCTGGCTTTCAGTGCCATCGGACTGTCGCCGAGTGACATGGGCGAGTATGCCGGCTCCCTGTTCTGGGTGATCCTTTACTCCATGTTGTTAAGCTGGATCTTTGCAATCACAGTGACGCCACTGCTGTGTTACCAGTTCCTTAAAGTGAGTCCGAAGGAGAAGGTTGATGGTCCGGGTTGGGTGACGCGACGTTATTCGGTCTTGCTGCACTGGGCGCTGTCGCATCGTGGCCTGACCATCGTCATGCTGTTGCTTGCCCTGGCGGGGGCAGTGTCGGCGGCGCGGCTGATACCACCCGGCTTTATGCCTGACTCCGAGCGTCCGCAGTTTGTGGTGGACCTGTTCCTGCCCCAGGGGACTGACATTCAGCGCACCGCCGAACGGCTGGCGCAGGTAGAGCAATGGGTTGCCGCCAGGGAGGGCGTTACGCATACCAGCGGTTTTGTCGGCGGTGGTGCACTGCGCTTCATGCTCAGCTATGCCCCTGAGCCGGTGAACCCAAGCTATGCGCAACTGCTGATCGATGTTGACGACTATGCACGCATCGTCCCGCTGGTGGCGCAGCTGCAGGATGAGTTGTCACGGCGGTTCCCGGATACCTCGATCAAGGTGTGGAAGTTCATGCTCGGCCGTGGCGGCGGCAAGAAGATTGAAGCTGCGTTTACTGGGCCGGATCCCAGAGTGTTGCGACGGCTGGCGGAAGTGGCCAAGGCGCGGATGGAGCAGCAGTCGGCGTTGATCGCCGTCCAGGATGACTGGCGGCAGCAGGTGCCGGTGGCGCGACCACGCTGGCTGCAGGAACAGCTGCAGCGGCTGGGGCTGACGGAGTCTGATGTGAATGCCGCTTTGGCACAGACGCTAAGTGGCCGTCAGATCGGTGTCTATCGCGAGGGCGATAAATTGATACCGCTGGTGGTTAGGGCGCCGATCGAGGAGCGTTCCGAGCTGCGGGCGATCGAGAACACTGAGGTGTACAGCCCGGCCGCAGGACGGACGGTTCAGGTCAACCAGTTGATGGCAGACGTCGATATGGTGTGGCAAGACGCGATGATTCGCCGCATCGATCGTGAACCGACGATCAAGGTGCAGTCCGACCCTGCGCCTGGCGTTTACACTAACGAAGCCTTCAACCTGATCCGGCCGCAGATTGAGGCGATGGAGCTGCCGCCTGGCTACAAGCTGAAGTGGTACGGTGAGTATGACTCCTCACGTGAGGCCAATGCCGGGATAGCGGCCTCGGCACCCTATGGCTTTACCGCCATGATTCTGGCTGTGGTGTTCATGTTCAACGCCCTTAGGCAACCGCTGGTGATCTGGGTGACGGCGCCACTGGCGGTTATCGGCGTGGTGATCGGGCTGATTCTGTTCCAGACGCCCTTCGAATTCATGGCGATACTGGGTTTCCTCAGTCTGATCGGGATGATGGTGAAGAACGCCATCGTGCTGGTGGATGAGGCTGACCACAATATCCACGATGGGATGCCTGCCTATGATGCGGTCGTCAACGCCTGTCTCAGTCGTGCTCGCCCGGTTGTGTTGGGGGCATTGACCACCATTCTTGGCGTAGCGCCATTGCTGGTGGATCCTTTCTTCAAGAGCATGGCGGTGACGGTGATGTTCGGTTTGCTGTTCGCGACTGCACTGACGCTGGTAGTGCTGCCGTTGTTCTACTGCGTGCTGTTCAGGATCAGGTGTGACTGATCCTGTTTAGCTGTGATGCAGGTGCTGGGCGCAAAAGCGCAGCAGCTTGAGCTCCAGCGCGGGCAGGTCTTGCTGCAGTGCCGTGTAGGCTGAGCGTGCCTGATCGGTCTGGCCGGCACGGCTGAAATGTTCTACCGTTTCCAGCTGCTTTGCCAGCAGCCCACAGCGTAGAGTACGGGCACTGCCCTTGACCCGGTGTGAAGCAGAGCTGGCGCTTTCATTGTCACTGTTGCTCAGTGCCTGCTCAATGCGGCTGAGTTCTGTGTGCAGGCTGGCGGCAAACTCGTGGATCAACAGCACCGCATTTTCGGTACCGCCCAGTTCGGAAATCAAGCCTTCAGCATCAAAATCGACAGCTTCTGGCTGTGCCGGATGTTCGACGATTTCGTTTGCAGGCATAAAGGAAGCCGCCAGCGTTCGGCTGATTACCCGCTGCAGATCGGTCAGTCTTACCGGTTTGGCAAGGTAATCATCCATGCCTGCCGTAAGGCATTTCTCTCGATCGCCTGATAGTGCATCCGCGGTGACGGCGATGATCGGAATCCCTGACAGAGGGGAGGGCAGGGCACGAATCGCTTCAGTAGTGTCAAAGCCGTCCAGGTTGGGCATGTGCAGGTCCATCAGGATGAGGTCGTAGTCTTCATCTGAGTTCAAGGCGTCCAGCACTTCCAGACCATCCCCGCAGAGGGTGTACTCCGCACCGGCCCTTTCCATTAATACTTCCATCATCTTCCTGTTGACCGGGTGGTCTTCGGCGATGAGGATGTTCAAGCCCTGAGTGATAGACGCCAGGTTGTCGTCTGGCCCATCGGGCAAGGCAAGCCCTTGTGTCTCAGGTGGCAGCAGTTCAGGGCGATAAAGGGCCGTAAGCGCCTGCAGAAGATCCAGAGTGGATAGGGGCAGCGGAATTTGCGCACTGACCGGAATGAACAGTTCGGCCAGGTTCCGGTTGCTGAAAACAATCAACTCACCCTGGCCTGACTGCTGCTGGATCCAGTGGCGCAGGCTGTCGTTATCGAGCGGATAACGTCGATCATCCACCAGCAGAAGATCATATCCACCAGCCTCTGCGTCTTCGGCCAACGGTGTGTAATGGCAGTCAATGCAGGCCACATGGGGTGACAGTAAAGTGTAAAGGAACTGGTAGAAGTGGTGCGAGTTGCTCACGCAGAGTACGCGGCACTGCGACAGCGGCAGTTGTGCCAAGCTGCTCGCAAGCGTAGAGCTACCGTGCTGTTGCAGTGGCAGGCTGACGGTAAATCGGGAGCCTTCGCCTAACCGGCTGGTTACGCTGATAGTGCCACCCATGGCCTCTACGAGATGGCGCGTTATGGCCAAGCCTAGCCCCGTCCCCTGGTACTCCCTTGTCGTTGAGTGATCCGCCTGGCGAAAAGCATTGAAAATAATGGACTGATGTTCGGGGGCAATGCCGATGCCGGTGTCCTCTACACTGATACTAATGCCATCGCCTGGCTGATCTTCAGGGTTGCAGGGCTGAAGCGAAACACTGACGTGCCCCTGGCGCGTGAATTTGACCGCATTGTTGATCAGGTTGTGCAGAATCTGGCGCAATCGAACCGGGTCGCCGATGATTTCAAGGGGGGTATTCGGTGTAGGACTGAAATACAGGTCTATTTCATGTGCGCCTGGCGTGGTTGCTGCCAGGCTCATGACAGCATCCACCTGCTGGCAGAGATTGACCGGGATGGCCTCCAGGTTGAGTTTGCCGGCTTCTATCTTGGAAAAGTCGAGCACATCGTTGATCAGGCTTAGCAGGGTGTCAGCTGCACTGTCGGCGGTACGAATGTAATCCCTTTGTTCCGGAGACAGGGCCTGGGTGTTGCCCAGGGAATCGAGCATGCCGACCACTGCATTGAGAGGGGTGCGTATCTCATGACTCATGGTGGCGAGAAAGTCGCTTTTGACCTGGTTGGCATCTTCCGCCTCGTTCAGGGCCAGCAGCATCCTGTGGCTGGCTTCCCTTTGCGCTCGCTCGATGCGAAAGGCGTACATGAGGCCGGTGAGAGTGTCGGTCAGGGGCTTCAGCCACTCTGCCAGGGAGTCCGAGTAGCCGGACTTGGCATTTGCCAGTCCGAACATGCCCAGAACTTCACCCTGAAATTTCAATGGAATGCCGATGAACGATCGGATCTCCGGATGTCCCTTGGGTACTCGCCTGCCGCCAGGGGGGGCATCATATTGGTTTGAAATGATGACCTCACCGGATTTAAGCGTATTGCCAAACAGGTTGTCGAGGCTGAAAAAGTCGATCCCCTGTTCGATATTGTCGTCATACAGTGCTCGGGAAGTCTTGTCCCAGGCCAGGTTGGTGATGGCATAGCAGCGCATGAAGGGTTGGCCATCCATTTCCATCCGTTCGCCAATCAGGCCCATCGGGGAACCGGTCAGCTCCTTGAGGACTTCCAGCAGCTCTCCAAACCGGCGCTTGGGGTCCTTATGCAGCAGGAAGTTGTTATTGACCTTTGAAACGGCGGTGAGCACCTGTTGCTGTCGCTGGGTTTCCCGCAGGTGCTGGCGGGTCTTCAGCAGGGCGAAACCCGTTGCTCCGGCAGCCACCAGACTGGTCAGGAGTAGAAATGTGGTTTTCCAGTGTTCCCAGTCAAGCATCATGCCCGGCTTCCCTGATTTTGCAAAAAATTGACGTACATTCGGTCCTTGCCGCTGATGTGCCGGTACCACGCTTCGCGTAGTTGCTGGTGTGCCTTGATGGCCCGTTCAGGGTGACGCCCGAGCTTGCCGCTTAGCATCTGGGTGCGTTGCAGGATCAGTCCGTGCTCGGCCTGGTGAGCGGACAGGGGCTGGTAACTGTGCTCGCGCTGGTGCAGGTATTCCTGCTGGAACAGGTCGGTGCTCATCTGCTCCAGCTGGTCAATCATCTCGACCAGTTCGGCTTCGCTGGCAAAATTGAGGGCTTTACCAATGTGATCCAGCAGGTTGAGAATTTCACGAATAGCTCCCTGTTTATGGATCAGAAAGCCGTCCTTGATGCCGGCGGGCAGCAGCTCGTTGAGAGCCGTCTCCAGTGCGGCTTCTGCATCAGATGGACCGGGGGGCGCAACAGAGGGATGGGTTGAGCCCTCGTTCTCCAGGGGGGGGGCGCGGTCCTGAATCATGGTTGCAGAGGATTCTGCCGGGGAAGAGACTGATGGTGATCTGCTTTCCAGTGGTGGCAGGCTGTCCGGCGACGCGATGGCTCTGTTCAGTCGAATATCAGTCTCTATGCCTCTGTAGGTTTCAGCCGGGGCGAGGTTGACTGTGCGATGCAGGGCTGCATGGATCTTGTCAGCCAGAAGGCCGGCGTTGAGCGGCTTGCTCAGGAAACCCTGGCAGTCCAGACCAACCGCTTTCATGACGTTATGCCGGTAGTTGTAGTCAGTCACCACCATCACGCAGAGGTCTCGGGAGGTATTGGGAATATCTCCGCAACGTATCGCCTGCAGCAGTTCCAGTCCGTTACCGGGGTGCATGTCGATATCGGTCAATACAAGGTTGATGTCACCGCGGCTGGCCAGCAGCTTGGCAGCTTCCTCGCCACTCAGCGCCGAGTAGATCCATTTACAGCCCAACTGCTCCAGGATCTTGCGGTAAAACTCGTTGATGATTGGCTGGTCGTCCACGACCAGCACTGCCAGTTCGGAAATATGTTCCATTGTCACCTTCGGGAGAGAGGCAGGCCCTTGATTCAAGGATTGCACACTCGCCCGAGGATGTATATCGGCTCAGCTTCAGTTCAGGGCCAGCAATAGCTGGTGGTACAGCGGAATGCCGATGATCACGTTGAATGGGAAGGTGAATCCCAGTGAAGCCAGCATCGCCAGGCCGATATTCGCCTGAGGGATGGCGGCGCGAATCGCGGCCGGGGCGGCGATGTAAGATGCGCTGGCCGTCAGGCTGGCCAGGATCAGGGTGCTGCCCAGCGGCAGTTCCAGCATCAGTCCTGCGGCAATACCGAAGCCGGCCAGTCCCGTGGGGGCCAGGCAGGCAAAGGTCAGCAGGCGCCACTGTTGCCAGGGAATGGGACGCAGTGTTTCAGCCGCCGTCAGGCCCATCTCCAGCAGGAACAGCGCCAGTACGGCCTTGAAGGCACCGGTAAACAGGTCTGTAACCGGTGCGCCATTGAGCGGGCCATACAGGTAGCCGATCACGACGCCGCCGGCGAGCAGAATCACGCCCCGGTTGGTCAGGGTCTCATGCAGCAGGCTGAGGCGGGAATGTTTGACGCCGACGCTGGTATCAAAGTGGCGAAACAGAGCGATACCCACCATGATCGCTGGCAGTTCCAGCAACACCAGGTAGAGTGTTACCTCCGGGCCTGTCAGCAGGTTGTGGCTTTCGGCATAGGCCAGGGCGACGGCAAAGGTGCCGGCACTGACGGATCCATAGTGGGCGCTGATACTGGCGCTGTCAGCCAGTGACAGGCGCAGTATCTTGCGCAGCAATGGAAAGATAATCAGGGGGATCAGTGCGCCCAATGCCATCACCAGCAGCAGTTCGGGCACCAGTTCAAGATCCAGATTGCCATGCAGCCCCATGCCGCCTTTAAGGCCGATGGTCAGCATCAGCAGCAGGCTCAGCGTGTCGTAGGCCGCTTTGGGTATGCTCAGGTCCGATTTGACCAGCCCGGCGATAACGCCCAGCAGAAAAAACATGACAACTATGTCCGGCATGGAATCCCCTTGTTGATCCGTTGGTTTCAGATGGCTGGGATTGTGCCTTGATCAATACATTGTCTCTAATTAATTATTGGGTAATGATATATAGATAATTATCTATGCTTTGAGCCGTTATGAACCTGCGCCATCTCACTTTTCGTTTGCTGGAGGTCTATGTCACCGTCGTGCGGACAGGCTCTGTCACGGCGGCCGCTCGGCAGCTGCACCTGACCCAGCCCACAGTATCCCAGCAGCTCAAGCGACTGGCGGAAACGGTGGGGGAGCCTTTGTTTGAGGCGCACTCAGGTGCTACCGATCTGACCGATACGGGTCGTGAGCTGTATCGCACGGCGCTGGATGTGACCGGTCGTTTTGCCGATTTTCAGGACTACCTGACGGAACTTCATGGCGGACAACGAGGGCGTTTCAGTATTGCGCTGGTTAATACTGCTCAGTACGTGTTGCCCAGGCTGCTGGGGCCCTATTCCCGCGCGTTTCCTGATGTGGATATGACCGTCGAGATAGGCAACCGTCAGGAGTTGCTGGAACGCTTTGAGCGCCAACTGGATGACATCTACGTATTCAGCCATCCGCCGTCACTGGAACAGGTGCACGCAGCGCGCTTTTTGCGTAATCCGCTGGTGATGATCGCGCCGGCGCAGCACCCGTTGGCCCAACAGCCGGAGGTCAGTCTGACAGAGATTCTGCAGGAGCGCTTGCTGCTGCGTGAGCCGGGATCGGCGACCCGGATGCTGTTCGAGAGCTGGCTGCAGGGGCAGGGTGCACAGTGGTCCCACGGGCTGCAGATGGCCAGCAATGGGGCGATAAGGGTGGGGGTGGCGTCCGGTATGGGACTGGCCGTGGTGTCACGTCATGTGCTGCCGGAGACGCATCCGGGAATTGCGATCCTGCCGGTGCAGGGGTTTCCGCTCGAAAGTCACTGGCATTTCATCATTCGACGGGATCGGCGTCTGCCTCACGCTGCACGGGGTTTTCTGGAGTATGCGGCCGGCTCACTGGAGCAGTGTCTGCCGGCCGAATACCTCTGTAACGAGGTGTCGGAGCTGTTCAGTCAAACGACGGCAGGGTTGGCGTAACAACCGGCTTGTCGGCGGCTTCCCAGGCTTCGATGCCTCCGGAGATTGACTGCACGTGCAGGTAACCCATGGCGTTCAAGCTTTGGGCGCTCAGGGCCGCGCGGCCACTGTTCTTGCAGTAGAGCACGATGTTCAGGTCGCGTGATGTCAGTGCTTCGTCATTGCTGAATTTGAACTCCAGCAGACCGCGCGGGATGTTGATGGCGCCTGCGATATGGCCGTTGTGGTATTCGTCACCTTCGCGAACATCAACCAGCAGGTCGGCGGCTTGAATGGCTTCATCGGCGGCGCTGACCGGGATTTCGTGAATCTGTTCCTTGGCGGCTGCGACCAGATCGTGGGCTGTCTTCATGGGTGTCTCCTGTGGCGATGAGATGGACAGCCCTATTGTAGGGGGATATATATTAGCAAAACAAGATATATAAATGGTCTGTTTGGTTATAACTTGTGCTGCTAGTCGTGCCAGAGACGATACCAGTCATTCCTTTGGCTGATTTCCAGCGGGGTGCCGTAAAGGCGTGACAGATTAACGCTGGTCAGTACTTCCTGTTTGGAGCCGTCGGCCAGTATCTGGCCCTGATGCAACAGGATGACGCGGTCGATCTCGGGGATGATCTCGTCGATATGGTGGGTTGCGATCAACATGGAGCCGCCCTGCTGGCAGAAGTCGCGCATCAGCTGCAGCATCTTGACCGACGCGCCCATGTCGAGACCGCTGGCCGGCTCGTCCAGGATCAGTGCTTGCGGCTGATGAATCAGGGCGCGTGCGAGCAGCAGGCGTCGTTTCTGCCCGGTGGAAAGACGCTGATACATGTGCTGGCCGTAGTCGGCCAGTCCCATCTCTTCCAGCAAGCGGCTGGCCTGTTGTCGCTGTTCCTCGGTGGGCTGAAGATGATCATGGCGACCAATGCTGCCGAAAAAGCCTGACAGGATGACATCCAGCGCGCTGGCGTAGGGTGTGTAGTCATCCTGAAGATCGCCGGAGACAAAGCCGATACGCCGGCGCAGTTCCCAGAGGTTGACGGTCTCGCTGCCATAGAGGCGCACATGGCTGCCATCCCTGACGACAGGGTAAAGCTCCCGGCTGATCAGTTTGAGCAGGGTGCTCTTGCCAGCTCCATTTGGGCCAAGCAGTGCGACCTTTTCGCCTTCCTTTATCTGTAGCGAGAAGTTTTGCAGTACGGGGGTCTGCTGCTGGTAAACCGTGACGTCCTGAATGTCGATCATAAACGGGGCTCACTTGCGGTTTTTGGCTTCGATCCACTGTGCCATGTATTGAGTGCTTTTCATGCTGTGGTGCCGCAGCATGGCGCCGGTAAAATTGGCCAGACGGTGGCTGTCCAGATCGTCCCTGAGCTGTTGCAGGCGCTTGATCAATGTATCGGCATGTCGGCCAAAATCAAAGCGCTGATTGTGCAGGTCAAAGCCTTGTTGCTGGCAGTCGCGCCATTGATGCGCTTCGGTATAAAGCTCGACGGCAAGGTTGGCAAACTGTTCCGGATGGTCCGTGACCGGCTGTGGCCAGTCGAGCTCACCGCTCATGCCTTCTGCACCGACGGAGGTGGTGACTGAGGGGGTACCGCAGGCGAGTGCATCGACCAGTTTGCCCTTGAGGCCGGCACCGAACCGCAGGGGAGCAAGGTTGACGCGTGCCTGTTGCATCACCCGGTTTACATCGTCCGCCCAGCCCTTGATCAGGAAGCCCTGCTGAGCGTTGTGCAGTTGTGTGGCCTTGGGGGGCGGGTAGGCACCGAAAATATGCAGTTCGGCTTCCGGCAAGCGGCTGCGTATCAGCGGCCAGATGGTTTGTTTCAGCCAGAGCACAGCATCCCAATTGGGAGCATGGCGAAAGTTTCCGATCACGATGAAATGCTGGCGCTGATCAAAATCGGGGAGCTGTCGCTGCTGCTCTTCCGGTACAGGCGGCTGCATGAAGGGGCTGTCCAGCAGCAGGGCTGAATCCACTTTGAACCTTGTTGTGAGCAGGTCGATCTCCGCCTGGGAGATCATCAGTGTCAGGTCGCTGCGCAGAATGGCCGCGATTTCGCGCTTGGCGTGCTCCGTGAACAGCAGTTCTGTCGATACATCAAGGCTGACATTGCCGCTCTGCTTTGTGGCCTGATGGCGGGCGTGGCGCAGGCAGGAAAGATCCTCGGTATCGAGCAGTCGGACCGCCTGAGGGCAGTGTTTCTCCACCCGCCAGCCGAACTGCTCTTCCATCATGAAGCGATCAAACATCACCAGGTCAGGCTGAAGCTCGCGGATAAAGTCATCGAAGCTGGAGCAGTTGAGCGCGATGTTGACCTCGTTGATGCCGCGTGCAGGCAGATCGGCCCGGTGGATGCTTTTCTCGGCGGGACTGGCAAATGTCACCTGCCAGCCCTGGTGACGAAAGGCATCGAGCAGGGCAAGCATGCGATAGCCTGCTGCACTTGAGGCCGGCTCGGGCCAAACGTAACCAATTACCAGAACCTGCATGGGCACATATGCGACGGGCGTCGCCTCCTGAAAATGAATCAGGCGCGGATACTACCACCTGTCCGGAGAAATCGGGACTGTCTTAGCCCATGAGTGCCAGAATCAGAGTCAGGCTGATAAAGGCCAACGCTGTGGTGACCAGCAGCATGCCGGCGCACTGGCGGCCGTAGCCGTAACCACCGGCGATAACGGGAAATACGCTGAACATTGGCATCAAGGCCTGTTCAGTATGCACCTTCCAGCCGAAGGCATCAGGGGAGGCTTAGTTAGAGTCAAAAAAGGAGATAAATAGGAAACTCGCCACGGAATAAAGGGCGTTTTTAAGAAAAAATCTAGGATTAGGCAATTCAGGGAGGAAAAATGGTCGGAGTGGAGGGATTCGAACCCCCGACCCTCTGGTCCCAAACCAGATGCGCTACCAGGCTGCGCTACACTCCGACTTCGGTTGGCTCCTCGAGCTGGACTCGAACCAGCGACCAATAGATTAACAGTCTACTGCTCTACCAACTGAGCTATCGAGGAACACCGAATTGTTCACAGATCAGGCAGTTGGCTCCTCGAGCTGGACTCGAACCAGCGACCAATAGATTAACAGTCTACTGCTCTACCAACTGAGCTATCGAGGAACACCTGAACTGTGGGGGCGTATATTAGTGATGAGATCGCAGATCGTCAAGCATAAATGTGAAAAAAATTTCTTGTTGCATCAAGGATATAGTGGCGACTCTTGATCAGGGTTCTTGAGACTGCCGTAAACGAGGGGCTGGGGGCTGCAGCAAGGGGGGATGCTTCGCGTGAAAGGGAGACAGCGGGCTGGTTATGACAAACGGCAGTGTTTCAGTTCTGAAACTGAATAGTGCTCGCTAGTGTGCCTGTGCAGTGTTGAACCCGTTGAAAATTGACCAGGATCAAGGGCTGGAGGCGGGGGTGTACCAGAGTACAGTTGTTGAAACAGTGGTCAGTGTCTTTAGTTAACAGTAACAAAAACCAAAGCAGGGTAGCAGCGATGAGCACGGCAATCGGTTCTGTTTCATTCGTAGAAGGACAAGTAGTTGCAGTAGCGCCGGACGGCACTGAACGTGTGCTGGCGCTTGGGGATCAGGTGATGGCGGATGAGGTCATCCGCACAGGGCCTGATGCAAGCATCGAAATCACCATGATGAATGGCGAACCGATGGCGCTGGCCTCGGGCCAGAGCTGGCTGGCCGCTGAAGCTGGTATGGCGACCTCCGGACTGGAAGGTGGCGTCGGCGTAGTATCCGTAACCTCCGGTCAGGTGGTCGCGGTTGCAGCGGATGGCAGCGAGCGTGTGCTGGTGGCAGGCGACGTAATCTATGCCGATGAAGTGATCCGTACCTCGCCTGACGGCCGCGCTGAGATCACCATGGAAAGCGGTAACCCGGTGGCGCTGTCCGGTGGCCAAAGCTGGCTGGCCAGTGCTGACACCTATACCCCGGCTGATCAGTTTGACACCAGCGAAGCGACCGCTGATGTGACTGCGCTGCAGCAGGCGATCCTGGCCGGTCAGGATCCGACTGAAATCCTCGAACCCACTGCGGCCGGTGCTCCGGCTGGTGGTGCACCTGCGGGCGGTAATGAAGGGGCTGATTTCGTCCTGCTTAACCGTACCGCCGGTGAAACCACACCCGAAGCCGGCTTCGATACCATTGGGCTGGACTATACAGCACAGACCCCGCAAGGTGAGGAGCCGCTGATTGAGGCACTGCCGGTCGTTACTGTTGAAGTCTCTGCTGAGGATCCGAACAACCCAGGGCAACCCATTGTTCCGGTGGATCCTGAAGACCCCACGGTACCGGCAATCCCGACACCAGATAATCCTGTTCTGGTAAGCGGTAACAGCGTCAAGATTTTGGAAGGCTCGGATGTCGAAAATGTCCGGGAAGTGACCTTCAACCTGGTACTCGATAAAGCGTTTGACCAGGACGTGACGGTTACCTACCGACTCAATGGTGGTACTGCCATCTACGGGGAAGACTGGCTGGATGGGCCTAGTCCCGACCATACCTACACCGTTACCATTGCCGCTGGAGACACCAGCTTCCCGGTGACTGTCTATATCGTTCAGGACAAGCTGGTAGAAAATACCGAAAGCTTTGGTATCCAGCTGCTGAGTGCGGATAACGCCATTATTAACTCTGAAGCTGATGCCGGTACTATCACTATTTATGACGATGATCATCGTCCGGTGGCGCAGGATGACTTCGCAGATATCGGCCCTGAACAGCAGGTCGTAGAAGGCAATGTGCTGGTTAACGATTCTGATGAAGATGGTGACGCCGTATCCGTTGTTCTCCCTGACGGACAGCAGAGCATCCAGCTGAGTCATGAGTATGGCGACCTGACCATTAATGCAGATGGCAGCTATCAGTTTGTTCTGAACGCGGCAGGGCAGCAGAAACTTCAGGAACTGGATGAGGGGGAAGAGTTCCCTGTTCAGTTTGCGGACGCATATCAGGTCACTGATGGCGTCAATACGGGTTCCTTTGCTGATGTGACAATCAATCTGGAAGGTCTGAATAACCCACCGACTCTGGAAGATGTCAGCGATGGCGCGATCAGCGAAGTGCGCCTGAGCGGTGACCTGAGCAGCAGCAACCTGAGCGGCACCCTGCAGGGCGACGACGTGGATGTCGAGACCCTGACCTACGGTGCGAGCGGCAGCGTGTCCGACACCAGCCGGAC
>NZ_BAAAET010000002.1:982986-1039157 GCF_039523155.1 Marinobacterium maritimum
GCACCCTGCAGGGCGACGACGTGGATGTCGAGACCCTGACCTACGGTGCGAGCGGCAGCGTGTCCGACACCAGCCGGACCGGCTTCGACACCTCCGTGGCGGGCACCCACGGTACCCTGTACCTGAACTCCGCCACCGGCGCTTACGAGTATGTGCTGACCAGCAACATTGAAGGCTGGGATGACGGCGAGACCTTCACCGAGCAGTTCACCTTCAGCGTCAGCGACGGGGATGATGCGCTGGTAACCCAGCCGTACAACGTTGTGATTAGTGGTGCTAACGACCTGAGCGACGGTGACGAGGTCGTCACCATTGATGAAGACACCACGGCTACCGGTCCGAATCTGTTGGCCAACGTGGTCGATCCGGAGGCGAGTGATACTCACAGCATCACTCAGTTCCAGGTTGAAGGTGATACGACTGTGTATCAGGCGGGGCAAACAGTTGAGATGGATGGTGTAGGCAGTCTGACCATCAACAGCGATGGTAGCTATAGTTTCGTGCCCCTGGCGAACTACAGTGGCCCGGTACCGGTGGCAACCTATACGGTTACCGATGGTACGGATACTGATACCTCTACCTTGACCATTAATGTTAATGAGGTCCTTGATCCTCCGGTCATTTATGATGGTTCTGACTGGCAGGTGGGAAGCAAGCTGATTCAGCCTAAGGGAACCGGGAATATTACTTTCACTGCTGGAGGTAAAATTCACTTCGATTTTTATGTTACAGATCCTGATGCACAGCTCAGCATCACACCTGATGACCTGGCTGCCCTCAACGCACTGGGGCTGGATGTTTCCATCACAGAGGTCCGCGATGGTTCAAATAACACAACCTTTTTCAGGGTTTCCGTTACCAATACGACAGACGGCGCTGTTGTTATAGATAACAGCCAGAAGGTTGGGCTTGAGTGGGCAAATGTAAGCAAAAACCTCAGTGAGGTTGGTTTTATTAACTCTGACGAATATGTGCTGCTGAACAACGATGGTAATAGTGCACCATTGATAACCGGTCCAGGTAATACGTTTGATGCCTATGACCCCGCTGCCGACAATAGTGGAGTCGATTTGATCTGGGCTTCCAGTGATCCAAATGGTCAGGAGTTCGTTCAAGCCATTCCAATTACCGAGCCTGGTGAAACCATCGACGGTGGTGCAGGCAATGACATCATTTTCGGGGATCCAGGCATAGATTCCGCTGATGTGTCCAACGATGTTATTTCCGGTGGAGCTGGTAGTGACATTATCGATGGTCGTGCAGGTACTGATACGCTCCTTGGGGACGAAGGGGATGACGTTATCTTCGGCGGGTACGGCGATGACACCATAAACGGCGGTGCCGATAACGATCTGCTGTTCGGTGGCCTCGGTAATGACAGCCTTGCCGGTGGCACAGGAAATGATGTCCTGGTCGGCGGTAAAGGTAATGATATCCTGAGCGGCGGTGAGGGTGATGACATCTTCCGCTTTGATGTCGGTGATGCCGATGGCTCTACTGATACCATTACTGACTTCGACATCGGTAATGCCAATGGTCACGGTAACGATGTGCTCGACATCTCCGACCTGCTGGATCCTTCCGGCAGCAACGTGATCGACAGTACCAATATCGGTGACTATCTGGATGCCAGCTTCGATAACGGTACCGGACAGACTACGATCTCTGTGTTCAGCGGTGGTGATGCTACTGACCCGGCAGCAACACCGGATCAGGTCATTGTCGTCAACGGTGATCTGGCCACCGACCTGAATATGCTGGTTGATAACGGCACTATTGTTGTCGACAACAGCTAACGGCTGGTCCTTGCTTTAGCTAACCTGAAAGCCCGCCATCCGGCGGGCTTTTTGCTTCTACTCAACTCTGCCAACCATTCCCCTTATCTCGCACCCGGTTTTTCGCTAACATAACCCGCTTATGCAAACCGACGACAACCGGACGACTCTGTGCTGTTCAACAAGCTTCCTGAAGATATATTTCTCCCGCTCTCGGGGCAGAACCGGCAGGTCTACCAGTCGGTCCTGCTGGAATTGGCGGACCTCTTCTTTGATGAAGACCTGATCGACCCCTTTATTCCGCGTGACCTGGTACGTTCTACCATCGAGAATGCCGTGGTACGGCTGGGTGTGCGACGCTGGGAGCACGAGGTCGGAGAGGATGCGGCCGAGCTGCCCAGGTCGACGGCTGAATATACCAATCGCATCTATCGTCGCCTGGTTCAGACCGGCTGGCTGGAAGAGGAGCAGAAGGTCTATCGGACCTATGTGCTGCTGTCGCCATCGGTGAGCCATCTGCTGCGTTCGCTGGTCAGTATCGCCAAGCTGGAAAAGCGCAGTTATGGTGGTGCCGTGCTCAACGTGCTCAGCTCGCTGGAATCGGCGGTTAACGACCCCGAAGGGCGCGGTATCACCCTGGCTGAGGCGGCCCAGACGGCAGCGGACTTCAGTGCCCACCTGACCGACATGATGCTCAGTCTGCGTGAATTGAAGATCAACCTGTCTGAGAGCAACAACCCTCAGGAGATCGTGCGTGGCTTCTTCGACCGCTTCGTTGAGCAGGTGCTGGTGTCGGACTACAAGACACTGAAGACACGCAACAACCCCTTCCGTTTCCGTCGCCAGATTCTGTCGATGCTGCGGGACCTGCAGTTTGATCCGCTCAAGCTCAAGCAACTGACCGAGCATTACCAGCTGCAGCTGGATGTGTCCTACGATGTGGCTGAAGCCCAGGTCCATCAGCACATCAACCGCATCATCCGTATCTTCGACTCGGTGGATCAGCGTTTGGCGTCGATCGACGATTTCCGCTATCAGCTGGAGAAGCGCGTGGCGGATACCGTGCGTTATATGGACAAGACCACGCCGGGTATGGCGGCGCGCCTGTCGCGCCTGATCGCGGCGGCCAGCAAGTTGCCGGATCATGTCATTCCGCGCCTGGATACACTGGAAGAAGTGGGCTTCATTTCGCCCGCCAGTGTGCGTGCCCCCATCCGTCGCCGTATTGAGGCTAAGCCCCGCGTCATCACCCAGCAGGAGATCGATCCCAAGGTGCTGGAGTTGCGTCGTCTGTTCAAAGAATGGAAGGAGCGCCGTGAAGTCAATGTTGACCGGATCGAGACCTATCTGGAAAGCCAGCTGGCCGGTCGCGACCAACTCAAGGCCACGGACTTCCGCATCAGCACGGTGGAGGAGTACATCTGTTTCAGCTACGTCCGCCACCTGAACTCGCTGGGCAAGAAGGCGCAGCAGATGCGCAAACGTTACCGAATTCAATTTGAAGACCACTACGTCAACGTCTCCGATATGGTGGAGTGTCGTGGTTTTATCATCCACAGGAATACCTAAATGCTTGGTGATCTGCAGAAAATCGTCTCCCGCAATGAACAGCACGACGCCGATGATTTCATCCGCGCCGCCGGTCTGTTGCTGAGCAGCCAGTTCCTCTATGCGGACCGCCCGGTACACCGTGACAGCTACTTCCTGATCGCGAGCAATCTGGACTACTTCCGCAACCTGTTCGAAGCGATCGGCTGGACCCTGGCTTATCAGCCGGATGAGGCTTTCCTCGGCATCATCCCTCAGGGTGAAGAACGAGTACTGAAGCTCAAGCTGGATGAGTCCCTTCTGATGCTCTGCCTGCGTCAGCAGTACGAGCAGAAGCTGGAAAACTTCGAGGTGGAAAGCGGCAAGGCCTACACGACCACCGATGACCTGCTGCGCCTGTTTGCCAGCCTGACCGGCAAGGATATTCCCAACGAGACGCGCCTGAAGGAGATTCTGTCGCTGTTCACCCGCCACGGACTGGTGGAGCGTGGCAAGGTGGAAGAAACTGATCCGAAAAACATCCCGTTGCGCATTAACCCGACCATCCGTCAGGTAGTGGTTGAGGACTATATCGGCCAGCTGGAAGCCCTGTGTGATATGGATATTCGTGACCGTATCGAGGGGGGCGAAGAGGTTGAGGAATCCGAGCAGGGGGATGACGTGACCACTGCAGAGGAGCAGTCCGAAGCTGCCGTCGAGACCGAGACCGAGACCGCAGGTACGGCAGAGACCGACGCTGAAGTAACGGCCGTGGAGACCGGCGGTTCAGCAGCCGAGTCCAACCAAGAAGATGAACAAGCCGCCGACAAAGCGGAGGACACCCCGTCATGAAACAGCTTAACCGCATCGTTCTGGTCAACTGGTATGTACTGGGTGCCGTCGAAATTCCGATCAAGGGCAATGTTGCCATCGTGGGCCCCAACGGCTCCGGCAAATCCTCGCTGCTGGATGCGATCCAGACCGTATTGATGGGCGGCCACAAACGCCACCTGAGCTTCAATGCCTCGGCCGGCGAGAAAAGTGAACGCTCCCTGCGCACCTACTGTCTGGGTTTCATGGATGATCAGGGCAAGAAAGCCACGGCCCGTGAAGACTCCCTGACCTACATGGCCCTGAGCTTCTTCGATACCGAAACCGCCAAGGAGAGTTGTATCGGTATTGCCATCAGTGCCTCCACGGCCAGTGCCGAAGAAGATGTGTTGGGTCGCTTCATCCTGCCGGAATTTTCCGTCTCGCTGGATGATTTCTCGGTAAAAGAGGGGAGTGGTCGCATGCCGCGCCCCTGGAATGAGGTGCGTGACAGTCTGCTCAAGCAGTGCCCTGACATGATCATGGAAAAGCGCGCCAACCGTTTTATCCGCGATATGGTGACCCACCTGAGTCACGATCCGCAGATGCCGAACGACGATGACAAGTTCATCAAGAACTTCAAGAACGCGCTCAAGTTCGTGCCGATCGACAGCCCGACCCGCTTTATCCGTGAGTTCGTGCTCGACGAGAACATCGTTCACGTCGGCGCCTTCCGTAAATCGCTTGACGAATACCGGGCGATGGAGCAGAAAACTCAGGAAGTGGCCAACCGTATCGGCGAACTGGAAAAGGTCCAGGAGCTGTGTGGTGGCATCAGCCGCAATATCAAGAATGCGGTCGAATACGAATGGGTGGTACACGAAAGCCGCTTTGAGAATGCCGACCTGCGCAAGGAAGATACCGCTGAACGCCTGGAAGAGGCTGCCGAGCAGGAAGAGACCCTGCAGCAGCAGCTTGAGGAGAACAGTGCCCGTCTTAACCAGGCGATGCAGGATCTTGCCGATGCGCGTGCCGAACTGAACACCAGTGACTCCGCTCACAAGATCAGCGCGCTGGAATCCACTATCAAGGCGCGTCAGCACGAGCAGAGCGTGGTGCGTGACAAGATCCAGCAGGCCTACAGCCTGCTGCGGACCACGGTCAGCTTTGCCAGCTACAATGACCTACTGCCGGATGATTTTCGCCCGCTGGTCGAGCGCTCGGTTGAACTCTGGCGCTCCGGTGAAAGTCTGCCGGCGGATCAGTGGCCGGCGGAACCGGTCAGCGTCGATAAGGTGATCGAGCAGCTCAAGGGGCAGGTCGATGACGTGCGCAAGGCGATCGCCCGCCGCTACGAAGAGTCGGTGATCCGCATCAACGACCTGCGCAGCCTGATCCAGAATCAGAAGAGTGCGGTGGAACAGCTGCAGCAGGGCCGGGCGCCCATTCGCCACAACACCCGCGAGCTGATGGAACTGCTCAACGAGTACGGTATCGAATCGACGCCGATTTGTGAGCTGGCCGATATCAATGACGACAAGTGGCGTATCGCCATCGAATCCTTCCTCGGTGCCCGCCGTGAAGCACTGGTGGTGTCACCGGATCGGGTCAAGGAAGCGATTACGCTGTACCGCCGCAAGGGGCGTCACCTCAAGGGGTGCCGTATCATCAACACCACCAAGTCCGGTGACTGGCTACACCGCAGCAAGCGTGGCTCGCTGGCCGAGTTCATCGATACGGATAACGAGCATGCCCGTGCCTACCTGAACCGTGCGCTGGGTGGCGTGATGGCGGTGGAAACCGAGCATGAGCTGCTGCGTCAGGAGCGGGCTCTGACCTACGACTGCATGCTGCAGACCGAAGGCTCCACCACCTCCATCAACGAGCTGAGCCCTATCATGGGCATCCGCCGTCGTCAGGACCAGCTGGAAGTGCAGGGTCGTCAGGTAGACGAGCTGATCGCCGAGTTCACGACGTTGGGGCGTCGTCACGAGTCGCTGGAGAAGTTGCGTGATGCGCTGATCAACATGACGACCGGCCTGACCCAGATGACCGAAAGTGTGTTCAACCTGGTCAACCAGCGTGAGCAGCTGGCCTCTGAGGTGGCCGGTTACGAACAGGCGGTCGTTGACCTGCGCAACCACGACGATAGCGGCATCCAGCAGCGTATTGCCGAACTGGCCGAGCAGCAGAAACAGATCGACGCCAAGCAGAAGTCGCTGATGGACAAACTGCAGAAAGTACGTACCGGCATGATCAAGGACAACGCCAGCCTGGAAGTTCTGGAGCAGGAGCTGGTCGAGCATGCTCAGGCACGTACCCGTTGCGAAGAGAAGTCGCACTTCGATGCCCAGTCGGCACAGGAAAAGCGCGATTATCTGGACGAAAGCTGTGGTGGCGAGCTGGAACGTGTCATTTTCGAAGCGGCCAAGCGCGCCCAGTCCGAAATTCAGCTGCACGAGAAGAAAAAGAACGCTGTCCGTGATGCCGTGGCCCAGTACAAGGCGCGCTATCATGGCGGTGGCATGAGCCACCAGGAACTGGACAACATCAGTGCCGAGTCCAGCCATGAAGACCTGGAGTTCTACGTTAACCAGACGGTGCAGGCGCTGCGTGATTCCGAACTGGCGGAATATACCCAGCGGGCCGAACGTGCACGCCTGGAGGCGGAAACGACTTTCCGTTCCGACTTCGTGGCGCACCTGAACGACCAGATCAACAAGATCAAGGATCTGATCCGCGAGCTGAACAGCCACCTGAAGAACCGTCCGTTCCATCAGGAGATGTACAGTTTCGAGATGATGCCCAACCCGGAGCTCAAGGATATCCTCGAGCTGGTCGAGGCCTACACACGTTTGGATCAGGCCAACGTCGGTACACTGTTCGATATCCAGCACCAGGGCGACAACGACCACCGCGAAGCGCTGAACAAGATCCACGATGTGCTCAGCGATGAGGGCGAAAGCAGTCTGCTGCAGGACTACCGTAACTTCTACAACTTCGAACTGGTGGTGAAGGATCTGGAAGGTAACCGCAAGACCACCCTGACCCAGCGTATCAAGACTGGTTCCGGTGGTGAGCACCAGGTGCCTTTTTACGTGGCGATGGCCGCGGCACTTGGCGCGACCTACCGTCTGAAGGAAGGGGGTGATGGTCAGCCGGTGGGCGGCATGAGCCTGTCGGTATTCGATGAGGCGTTCAACAAACTCGACTCCGAGAACACCGTGACATCACTGGGCTTCATGTCAGACCTGGGGCTGCAGACCATCATCGCGGCGCCGGACGAGAAATACTCGCTGCTCTCTTCCTGCATGGACACCATCATCAACGTCTGTCGTGACGGCCGTGTGGTTGACCTGGATGTGGAGTTCCCCACTGAGCTGGGCAAGGAGCTGCTGGCTTCGGATCATCCTTACAAGATCCTGGCGGCTGAAGCCGAGGATGAGTCCCTCCCGGTCTGATGGCTCAGCGAACCGGGGCTGGCAAGGAGGTCAGTCCCGGTGTCGTGGCTGTCGAAACGGGGTTCAGGTCGGCGATCAGGCTGACCAGCACCTGTCCGCGACAACTCAGCTGTAGCCGAGGGCCGTAAGGTCTGGCTTGCCAGTCACCACCATGATCCAGCAGGTCCAGCAGTACTGCGGCCGGACCTAAAACCACTTCATCCTGCTCGCTGCGCCAGTCGCGATACTGATGGTTGGCCAGCAGTCGCTTAAGGCTCAGGCAATTCCACTGTGCCGGCAATCCCTGTAGCGGTGCCAGCCGTTCGCTGCTCGTGGGCGCATGCAGGTGTGGGTCGCGCGGCTGGGAGCGGCGAGCACTCAAGTCGCTGTGGACGCCCAGAAGCTCGTTGTCGCGCACATTGCCACCGAAGTCCAGTGTATCCAGTCCTGCCACCAGCCTTTTCAGGCTCCAGTTGCAGCGCTTGACCAGCTGCCAGGCCGGGTCAATGGAGCGCCGAGACCCCAGCGTGTAGCGTACCGGTTCTGCCTGATTGAACAGGGTCAGCTGCAGGAAGTGGCTCTGAAAATCGACCAGACAGGCCGGAGTATCCACCAGACAATAGGGGACTTCACGGCGGCAGAAGGTGATCCACTCGTCACGGCTTTCCAGTTGTGGCAGGACACGGACAATCATAGGCGACTCGAATTGGTATAGGCCGCAAGTATAAGGCAAAGGCCGACGGATTGACGATCCACCGGGGGTGTTCATCGCCGAAACAATTCATTAAGGTTGGTTTCTTTTGCCCGGATTCCGTGATGAATATCCATCCGCTGCGCTCACATCTTTACGACGAATTGCACTCCCGACCCTTCCAGGTCATTCCCAGTCCTGCACGGGTTACGCATATTGCAGTACTCTGTTCAGAGTCCGAGAAACAGGCCCAGTATGACCATCTGCAGGAGCTGCATAGTGTTTTTGGCTGTCCGATAAACCATCAGGACCAAAACTGCTACGAGTATGACTGCGGCAACTTTCGGCTGCGACGTGAAAAGCATACCGAGTTCACCGCCTACACCTTCATCAATCTGGATATACCTGAAGGCAGTGAGCCTTTCGAAGTGACCGGTTTGACCCCCTTGCCTGAGGGGTGGATTGAGTCCCTGCCGGGCGAGGTGGTGGCCGCGTTTCACGTCAGTATCAAGGATGCTCGTCAGTCACCGGAGCCGGACCTTCCGTATGTGAAGCGGGCGTTCGAGGATATGCGCCTGGTAGGCAGCAGCCCGCAGAATGGCGACGCTCGAGTCTGGGCCAGTTTTCAGCTGCACTCGGATGGCTTTGGCCGCCTGATGGTAGTCAACAAGCAGATGAGTGACAGCCAGTTGGGCCGATTGACCCAACGCTTGATGGAGATCGAAACCTATCGTCTGATGGCACTGCTGGCATTGCCGCTGGCACGTTCTGTATCACCCGAACTGGTGCGTATGGATGATCGCCTGGCGCAACTGACCCAGCAGCTGGCTGGCGATGGAGAGGTCGATGAGCCTGCATTGCTGGCCGACCTGATCGATATGGCCGCCAATATCGAGTCCTGGCGAGCCCGGTTGACCTTCCGCTTCGGCGCGACCAAGGCCTACCATGCATTGGTACTGACGCGCCTGGATGAGCTGCGTGAAGATGAGGTGTCCGGTCATTTAACCATGACTGAATTCATGACGCGTCGCCTGACCCCGGCGGTACGTACCTGTCAGGCCAGCGGTGAGCGGCTGGAGGACCTGTCACGGCGAGTGGATCGTGTCTCCGATATGATGCGTACTCGGGTTGAACTGAGTATTCATCAGCAGAACCAGCAACTGCTCAGTTCCATGGATCGTCGTTCCCGCATTCAGCTGATGATGCAGCATACCGTCGAAGGCCTGTCAGTGGTGGCGATCAGCTACTACCTGATCGGATTGCTGAAGTATGTGTTCGAGGCGGTGTATGATGCCGGTATACCGATCGACAAATCGCTGGCCACCGGCATATCCGTCCCAGTGGTTGCCTTTAGCGTCTGGCTGGCGACCCGTCGAATCCATCATCATTTCATTCAGATGGCGCGCAAGGACCGGATTCGAGACTGATCCGGCTTCAGGCGTGAGCGTTACATGAGCGGAGTATACATGAGCGTTGCAGAACAACTGGAAAGCCTGCTGCAGGCAGGCCTGAACGTCCAGCATATTCAGCTGGAGAACGAGAGTCACATGCACTCAGGCCCGGCGACCGAGAGCCACTTTAAACTGGTACTGGTCAGCCCGGACTTCGAGGGCAAGCGTCTGGTGCAGCGTCACCAGCAGGTCTACGGTCTGGTGGCCGAGCTGATGCAGAATCCGATCCATGCCCTGGCGCTGCACCTGCACACGCCGGAGGAGTGGGTGGCTCGCAATGGTGAAGTGCCGTTGTCTCCGACCTGTAAAGGTGGTTCCAAAGCGGATCAGGGATAAGGCACAGGTATCGCCAGCGGGCAGGCTCCTACAGCGGTCATTTGTGCCTTGTAGGAGCCAGTCTGCTGGCGAATAAGCGCTGTCAGCGCGTAATCTGCGCGAACAGTTCGAAATATTCCGGGAAGGTCTTGCGGGTGCAGCCGGGATCGTTGATGGTGATCGGTGAATCACCAAAGGCAGCCAGCGAGAAACACATTGCCATGCGGTGGTCGTCGTAGGTGTCGATGGCGGCGCTCTGTACCTGCGCCGGCGGCGTGATCTCGATGAAATCCTCACCCTCAACCACTTCCGCGCCCACCTTGCGCAGTTCGGTCGCCATGGCGCTGAGGCGGTCAGTTTCCTTTACACGCCAGTTATACACGTTGCGAATGGCGGTCGGCCCTTCGGCAAACAGCGCCGTGGTAGCGATGGTCATCGCCGCATCTGGAATGGCGTTCAGGTCCAGGTCTACACCCTTGAGCTCGCCCTTGCTCACCTCGATCCAGGTCGGGCCATAGCTGATCTTCGCACCCATCTTGCCCAGTACCTCGGCAAAGGCCTTGTCGCCCTGAACACTGTCAGCGCCGACACCGTATACGCGTACGGTACCGCCGGCGATGGCGGCTGCGGCCAGGAAGTAGGAGGCGGAAGAGGCATCACCCTCGACCATCACTTCACCCGGTGACTGGTACTGCTGACCGGCCTTGACCAGGAAGCGCTGGTAGTTCTGGTTTTCTACCTCAACCCCGAACAGCTTCATCGTGTGCAGGGTGATATCGATATAGGGCTTGGAAACCAGCTCGCCCTCGACGTTGATTACCAGGTCACCACTGGCCAGCGGTGCCGCCATCAGCAGTGCGGTCAGGAACTGGCTGGAGATATTACCCTTGATGCCAACTTCGCCACCCTTTAAGCCGTTGGCGCGGATGCGCAGCGGTGGGTAGCCAGGCTCACCCAGGTATTCGACATTGGCCCCCAGAGGCAGCAGTGCATCGACCAGGTCAGCGATGGGGCGCTCGTACATGCGCGGCTCACCGGTCAGGGTGAATTCGCCCTGGCTGGCACAGAGTGCGGCGCAGAGTGGGCGCATGGCGGTGCCGGCGTTGCCGAGGAAGAGTTCCAGTGCCTGGTCGACGTTGAAGGCCTGACCCAGCCCTTCCAGCTCGCAGCTGCGACGGTCTTCCGCCAGGGTGTAGCGAACCCCCAGTGCCTGCAGTGCATTGAGCATATGACGGACGTCATCGCTGTCGAGCAGGTTGGTGATGCGGGTCGTGCCCTTGGCCAGGGCGGCGAGCAGCAGAATTCGGTTGGACAGGCTCTTGGAGCCCGGAATCTGAACTTGGCCGTCGGCATGGGCCAGCGGCTGCAGGGTCAGGGTATCCATGGGTGGCAGCTTCACTCTACGCAGGTCGTGGGCTGCATAAGCTACCGTTTATCGGCGCTGAGGTCGAGTCTCCTATGGTGTATTGCTCGATTGGATGACTCGGTATTGCTCAGGTTCAGGCGCAGTTTTGAGTGGAACCTGTTCCAGCTGCAGTAGGCGAATCTTGGTCTCCAGTCCACCGCCGTAGCCGGTCAGCGAGCCGTTGGCGCCGACCACGCGGTGGCAGGGAATGATGATGGAGATCGGGTTGCGATTGTTGGCCATGCCTACAGCTCGACAGGCCTGGGGGCTATTGATGGCTCTGGCAATGTCGACATAGCTGCGGACTTCGCCGTAGGGGATCGCCTGAAGGGCTTCCCAGACCCGGCCTTGAAAGGGCGTGCCGACCGGTGCCAGCGGCAGGTCGAAGCGGGTACGTTCGCCCCGGAAATAAGCCTCGAGCTGTTCGACGGCCTGTTTCAGTACCGGCTGGTTGGGTACGTCAGGTCCCACAGGTGCACGCTGGCCGAAGTCGACACGACACAACCCCTGGGCGTCGGCCTGCAGGGTGAGCGGACCCACAGGGGTGTTGAGCATGACGTGGGTGTGGATCATTTGTAACTTCCCCGCAGGTGTTGATACGCATCAATGACGTTAGGTCATGGTTGCAGGATAGTGAAAGTGCAAAGCGACAACAACTTCAGGAAGATAGAACGCATGACAATCGAACACCATGACCTGGTCCACGAACTGCCGGAATACCGTGAACAGATCCATACCCTGAAAGTGGAAAACAGCCACTTCGCCCGCTTGTTCGACGAGTATCACGTGATCACCAAAGAAGTGGAGCGCATGGAAGCGGAAATCGAGCCGGTTGCGACCAAGACCGAAGAGGAATTCAAACTGAAGCGGTTGCAACTGAAGGATCAGCTGTACGCCATGCTGAAAGAAGCTGGTAACTGATCGTTCCATCCTGGTTCCAAATAACACCCGCATCTGCGGGTGTTTTTCTATCCGGGGCTGGCGTACATTGAATATCAGGCAGGCGAATGTTTGCGCCGCAATTGCCTTGATGTTCTCTGTTGCAAGGAGCTTCGGGTGTCTCTATCCACACCGCCCAGTTATACCTGGCGTTACATCTTCAATATTGCCTTAGAGCACAAGCGAGAGCTGATACTGGCGAACCTGATCGCCATCGGCGCTGCCGTGCTGAGTGTGCCCTTGCCGTTGCTGATGCCGTTACTGGTCGATGAGGTTCTGCTAAACCAGCCGGGTGTGGTGGTGGCCAGCGTGAATGCCCTGTTTCCGGCTGACTGGCAGGGTGCGCCGCTCTATATCGGTTCGGTGCTGTTGCTGACTGTGGCGCTTCGGCTGATGGCGCTGGGGCTCAATGTGCTTCAGGCTCGCCAGTTCACCATTATTTCCAAGGACATTATCTATCGTATCCGTGCCGGGCTACTGGAACGATTACAGCGCATCTCCATGGCTGAATACGAAACGCTGGGCAGTGGCAGTGTGGCGTCCCATTTCGTCACCGACCTGGATACCGTTGACCGTTTCGTTGGCAGCTCGGTCAGTCGCTTTCTGGTGGCGGTGCTGTCGATCCTCGGTACGGCGCTGATCCTGATCTGGATGCACTGGCAGCTGGCCCTGTTCATTCTGTTCCTGAATCCTTTCGTTATCTGGCTGACCATGGCGACCGGCAAGAAGGTCAAGCATCTCAAGGCCAGGGAAAACTCCGCCTACGAGCTGTTTCAGGCCGCGTTGACAGAGACGCTGGATGCGATCCAGCAGATTCGCGCATCCAACCGGGAAAAGCACTACCTGACGCAATTGACCGAACGGGCGCGGGCGGTGCGGGATCATTCCACCAGCTATGAGTGGCGTTCAGATGCGGCGAACCGCCTGAGTTTCATGCTGTTCATGATCGGGGTGGACCTGTTCCGTGCCGTTTCCATGCTGATGGTGGTGTTCTCCGATCTGTCGGTGGGGCAGATGATGGCGGTATTTGGCTATCTCTGGTTCATGATGGGGCCGGTGCAGGAAGTGCTGGGCATGCAGTATGCCTGGTTCGGGGCCCGGGCGGCGCTGGAAAGGGTCAACCGGCTGCTGGCGTTGCACGCCGAACCACGTTACCCGCAACTGCAAAACCCCTTTGTCGACAGAAAGACCGTCAGCATCAGTTTGCGTAACCTGCATTTCAGTTACTTTCCGGGCCAGGAAGTGTTGCGAGGAATCTCACTGGAGATCCCGGCAGGGCAGAAGGTGGCACTGGTCGGGGCCAGTGGTGGCGGCAAGTCGACGCTGGTACAGGTGCTGCTGGGCCTTTATCCGCCGCAGCAGGGAGAGGTCTGCTTTGATGACGTTCCGGTGCAGCGGATCGGTCTGGAGCGGGTGCGCGAGCATGTCGCTACGGTGCTGCAGCAGCCGGCCCTGTTTAATGGCACGGTACGCGATAACCTGACTATGGGGCGTCGGTTTGATGACCGGCAGTTATGGGATGCGCTGGCAGTGGCCCAGCTGAAAACCTTTGTCACAGGGTTGGAACAGGGGCTGGATACCATGGTAGGGCGGCAGGGCGTTCGTTTGTCGGGGGGGCAACGTCAGCGTCTGGCAATTGCGCGCATGGTGTTGTCTGACCCGGCAGTGGTGATCCTCGATGAAGCGACTTCGGCGCTGGATACCCAGACCGAGTATGCGCTGCACCGGGCGATGTCCGAGTTTCTGCAGGGTCGGACCACGGTGATCGTGGCTCACCGTCTCAGTGCAGTAAAGCAGGCTGACCGCGTCTATGTGTTCGAGGATGGTCAGATCATTGAGCAGGGCAGTCATGATGAGCTGCTGGACCAGCAGGGTCTGTATGCACGGCTGTATGGCCAGCGGCAAGTGTAGAGGAAAGCGACTGAAGCATGCGACAGCACTTCAATTGGCACGGTGGTAACCGGGTCGAACTGATGGTCGACGGGGAGAACTTCTTTCCGGCGATGTTGAGAGGGATCGAGCAGGCCCAGTCGAGCCTGCTGCTGGAGTTTTACCTGGTGATCTCCGGCAAGATCATGGATCGCTTTGCTCAGGCATTGTCCGATGCGACTCGCAGAGGGGTCAGCGTCCGCCTGATCATCGATGGTTTTGGCGGTCGTCATCTGAGTCGAGCGGATCGTCAACGCCTGGAAGCCTCGGGCGTGAAACTGGTGATTTACAACCCGTTGCAACTGAACAAGCTGACTCGCAATTTTGCCCGTGATCACCGCAAGCTGATGCTGGTGGATGAGCGCATCGCCTTTATTGGCGGCACGGGTCTGGCAGACGAATACTGGCTTTCGGAAAGGGCCGGTTGTCCCTGGCATGAGGTGATGTGCCAGGTTGAGGGGCCGGTGGTCGCGGATCTGGTCAGCTTGTATAACCGCCTCTGGTACCGCTGTACGGCTCAGCGGTTGTCGCCGCCGTCACCGCAACCGGAAAAGGGCAATGCATTGATGCGGGTGACGACGGTGCAGGGGCTTTACCAGCAGGATATCAAGGTTGCCTTCCTCAACCATGTTAACGGCGCCAACGATCGCATCTGGCTGGCAACGGCCTATTTCATGCCATCCTTCTCCATCCGCTCGGCTTTGCGGCGGGCTGCACGGCGCGGAGTGGATGTGCGCATGCTGGTGGCGGGACCCTACACCGACCAGTTTTGGGTCTATCATGCTTCCAAGCGCTATTATCGTCGGTTGCTCAACGCCGGTGTACGTATCTTCGAATACCAGCCCCGCTTTCTGCATGCCAAGGTAGGTCTGGTGGATGACTGGGTATCGCTGGGCTCCTGTAATCTGGATCACTGGAACCTGCGCTGGAACCTCGAAGCAAACGTGGAAGTGATCGAGCCCGAGATGACCGAGCAGGTTGAGCAACTGATGCTGGCCGATCTGGAACAGTGTGTAGAAATTACTGCTGAAGAGTGGTCAAAACGGCCCTGGCATCGCAAACTGAAGGAACTGATCTGGGCGCTGATCAGTCAACTGGTTTTGAAGATCAAATAGAGATATGGATATGAAAAAACTTATTGCCGTGGTGGCCTTGTCAACGGTCACAGTTTTGGGCGGTTGTGCCCAGCAGGGATTATACGGGACCAGCTACAGCCGCAGTCAGGTTGGGCAGGCACAGACGGTGCGGTATGGCACCGTGGAATCGTCTACGCCGGTACGGATCGAAGGCCGGACAGATGGCATCGTCGGCAGTGGTACAGGTGCGGTGGTCGGTGGCATCGCCGGCAACCAGATCGGCGGTGGCAGTGGTCGTACCTTGGCAACTGTGGTTGGTGCGGTCGCCGGTGGTTTGATCGGACAGCGCGTGGAGCAGGCTTCAACCGAACGTCAGGGGCAGGAGATTACCATTCGCCTTGATAACGGACAGGTGTTGTCGGTGGTGCAGGAAGTGGATAACGGGCAGTTCTTCCGCCCTGGTGACCGCATTCGGGTACTGGGGCAGGGCCGGTCGCTGAAGGTGACCTACTGATAGGCTTCGTGCCCGGCCTTGGGCGGGTCTGATGTTGTTGCCAGGCATGGCGGGTGAGTCCGTGCAGGGTGTCATGCCATTTGGTGAGGCGGTCAGCGACGGCCTCACCGAGCTGGGCTTTACTTGTCCGGGGCGTGGAAGTGCAGGTACAGGTCGACCAAAACTTCCGGGATCTGGACACACATTTCTTCCCGCAATGAACGGTCCTGGCTGATGTCGCGTACTTCTTCGTCCTCGAACAGGTCTGAAGCGACCATAACGGGCAGCAGCAGGCCAGCCACGGTTTCTTCGTCCTGACCGAACCAGGCGTCCTCCTTGAGGAAAACACCCTCCATGAACGACTGAGCCCAGATGGTCAGCTCGGTCATCTCTTCATCATCTTCCGGTTCCAGGGTCAGCTCGCAGGGCAGCAGGATCTCCTGATCGTTGTAGAGGTCATTGCCGATGGTGCGGTAAAGCTTGCGCAGCAGCTCGACGATCTCGTTCTTCTCCGCTTCGGATGACCATTCCGGCTCGCCGTCGAACAGCTGCTCCAGCCATTCCGCTTCAGCGATTTGCTCCGGGCTGATATTCAGTGCGCAGAGGAAACCGTGAGCGCCGATCAGGTCCAGGGCTTCGTCGGAAACCGCCGGCGAAAACAGGAATTCTTCCAGGCGATCCAGTTCTTCTTCAGTGATGAGGGCAATATTGGCAGTCATGGCAGCTTATCCGCAGCGAAGGAAACAACGGTGATTCTACCCCGAAGCGAGGCACAGGGATATGGCTGCGGGATGACTTCAGGCAGGTGATCACGGATAATGCCGCGCATGATTGAACGCGCCCGACAAATACTCGCCGATGTGTTCGGCTTTGAGTCCTTCCGTCACCCCCAGGATGAGGTGGTGGCTACGCTGATTGAAGGCCGGGATGCACTGGTCATCATGCCGACTGGTGGTGGCAAGTCGCTCTGTTACCAGTTGCCCGCACTGGTGCGCGAAGGCTGCGGCATCGTGGTCTCACCGCTGATCGCCTTGATGCAGGATCAGGTCAGCGCCCTGTCACAACTGGGTATCAGAGCCGGGTGCCTGAATTCGTCAATGACGCTGGAAGCGCTGCAGGAGACTGAGCATCAGCTGCGCACGGGTGAGCTGGATTTGCTCTACGTGGCACCGGAACGCCTGCAGCAGCCTCGTACCCAGCAGTTGCTGAGTCAGTGCAAGCTGGCCCTGTTTGCTATCGATGAGGCGCACTGCGTGTCCCAGTGGGGGCACGACTTCCGTCCTGAATACATGCAGCTGAATCAGCTGCGCCACCTGTTCCCCGGCGTTCCACGCATTGCGCTGACCGCCACCGCCGATGCCCGCACTCAGCAGGAGATCCTGGATCGGCTGGAACTGGTGGATGCCCGTGCCTTCATCTGCGGCTTCGACCGGCCCAATATCCGCTACCGCATCGGCCAGAAGAACCGGGCGCGCGAACAGTTGCTCAGATTCATTCGTGAGGAGCACCCGCAGGATGTCGGCGTGATCTACTGCCTGTCACGCAAGCGGGTGGAAGAGACTGCCGCCTGGCTTTGTGAGCGCGGTTTCAATGCCTTGCCCTACCATGCCGGCCTGGATGCCAATCTGCGTCAGCATCATCAGCACCGCTTCCTGACCGAGGAGCCGGTGATCATGGTAGCGACCATCGCCTTCGGCATGGGCATCGACAAGCCCAACGTGCGCTTTGTGGCGCACCTGGATCTGCCACGTTCCATCGAAGCCTACTATCAGGAGACGGGGCGTGCCGGTCGAGATGGTCTGCCGGCGGATGCCTGGATGGTTTACGGCCTGCAGGACGTGATCTTCCTGCGTCAGATGCTGGAAGGCTCGGGCGCTGAAGATGCGCAGAAGCAGGTCGAGCGGCAAAAGCTGGAAGCGATGCTGGGGCTGTGCGAAATCACCAGCTGTCGTCGTCAGGCGCTGCTGGAGTATTTTGGAGAAACCGAGCATGAGCCCTGTGGCAACTGTGATACCTGTCTCGAGCCGGTGCCGGTCTGGGATGGTACCGAGGCGGCGCGCAAGGCCCTGTCAGCGGTCTACCGCAGTGGCCAGCAGTATGGCGTCAATTACATCATCGATATCCTTCAGGGGCAATCCAACGACAAGACTCGTCAGCGCGGCCATGAACAGCTTTCAGTCTGGGGGATTGGCCAGGATCTGGATCAGCAGCAGTGGCGTTCGGTATTCCGCCAACTGGTGGCGCGAGGCTACCTGAACGTGGACCCTCAGGGGTTTGGGGTGCTGCACCTGAGCGAGAAGTGCCGTCCATTGCTGAAGGGGGAGGAAACCCTGGAGCTGCGTCGTGACCTGCGCCAGAAGGCTCCTTCGGCCGGCAGTGGCAAGGGGCGCAGCAATGTGGCTCAGCAACGCCTGGATGCAGACGAAAGCCGACTTTGGGATGCGCTGCGTGCCTTGCGCAAGCAACTGGCTCAGGATCAGGACGTGCCGCCTTACGTCATCTTCCACGATGCCACCCTGATGGAGATGGTGCTCTATCGACCGCTGACAGCCGAACAGCTGCGCCGCCTCAGTGGCGTTGGGGAGCGTAAGCTGGACCTTTATGGCCAGCCGTTCCTCGATCTGATCGCCGAGCATGCGGATGGCAATGACAGCGGCAGTGATCAGGCAGAGCAGTCGCTGCTGCTTTACCGTAGCGGCATGACGGTGGAACAGGTGGCGCGGCAGCAGAAGCTATCGCCCAATGTGATCTATGGGCACCTGGCACAGGGCATCCGCCAGAACATGATCAGTGTGGATGAGGTAGTGGAACTGCCCGCGAGCGAACGTACCGAGATCGAAAACACCATCCGTTTCTGCCGTCAGCAGTTCGGTGATTCGCTCAAGTCGGTGCATGAGGCGCTGGAAGGACGCTACGAATATGGCCTGTTGCGCTGTATCCGTCAGGGAATGGAGATGTGAGCGAAGCGCTGCAGGGGCCTGTTGGGCTGTTCTTCAGTGCGCTGATCTCGTCCACGCTTCTGCCGGGCGGCTCGGAGGTGCTGCTGGCCTGGCTGGTGTCCGAAGCACAGCATTCGATTTGGTTGCTCTGGGGCAGCGCCACTGCGGGCAATGTGCTTGGCAGCCTGCTGACCTGGGGCATGGGCTACTGGATCGCCGGTCGCTATCCGTTAAAAGCACTGGACAAGCCGCAGCACCGGCGTGCCCGTCGCTGGCTGGAACACTACGGCCCCCTGGGGCTGCTGCTGGCCTGGTTGCCGATTATCGGAGACCCTCTCTGTCTGGTCGCCGGCTGGCTCAGAATCGGTTTTGTCGCCAGTCTTATCATGATTACCCTGGGCAAGGCGCTGCGCTATGCTGTGGTCATTGGACTCTTTGGCTAAACCTTTTGGCTGAACTCTTATGGCAATTCAGGCATGACCCGAACTCTGCTGCTCAGAATCATCCAGCTGATTCTGCTGAGCATTCTGCTATTGCTGCTGGCCAATCTTTGGCTCGGCAGGGCCTCCCAGGTCTGGTGGCAGCGTCCGGTGGTTATGGCCATCTACCCGATCAATGCGGATCAGCACCCGTTGACTCAGGCGTATATCGACCAGCTGCGTCAGGAGCACTTCGCCGACATCGAGACTTTCTTCAATCGTGAAGCCACACGGTATCGGCTTGATGTGCAGCAGCCGGTCAGGGTGCAGTTGGCGCCTCAGATCCATGCCGTGCCGCCACAGGTGCCGAACGCTCCCAGTATCTTTGATGCGATCTGGTGGTCGATCAGGATGCGTGTCTGGGTATGGCAGAATGACGCTTATCAGGGTGAGGTGGGTGCGCGCATCTTTATCAACTATCACCTGCCCAACAGTGACATCATGCCGCCGCAGCATTCACTGGGTTTGCAGCGGGGTATGATCGGGCTGGTAAATGCTTATGCCGGTGTCGACTATCAGGGGCACACCAGTTTGATCGCGGTGCATGAATTCCTGCATACGCTGGGGGCCAGCGATAAATACGACCCTGAGACAAACCAGCCGATCTGGCCGGACGGCTTTGCCGATCCGACTCAGGCGCCCCTGTACCCCCAGACACGTGCCGAGATTATGGGCGGGCGGGTTCAGGTCAGTCCCGGCTGGGCGCTGCTGCCGCCCAGTCTCGAGCAGGTTACCATCGGTTCGGCGACCGCCATCGAGATCAACTGGCTGGCCGCTCCGCCCGAGTAGACCGCTTCAAAAAGAGACGCTGACTCTGTTAGAGCATGATGTGGTACCGGTTTCGCACACTTGATAGTGGTACATCCCCTTGCCGCGTACGTTCAGTGCATCCGTATAGTGCTCGGTATTGTTCAAGGTCTCGATCAAGGCATCGTTACGCCAGACTTCGACAGTCGGTGCTACAGCACCACTCCAGCTCAGATCCACGTGTTGAACGCCCTTGGTTTTGTACCCCTGTGCGATGAGGGTAAGGGTATTCGGAGGAGGGGGCGGCGGTGCTGTTTCGTCCCCATCAATCACTACGTTGAAGCTCGCCAGCACCTGGTCAATCGGGTTACCGAATGTGCGGGTAGAGCTGCCGGCAAAGAGCAGGGCGACCGGGTTGCGTTGATCATCATCGGTCACGATCAGGGAGCCTGAGTCACCGCTGCTGCTGAAACCGCTGTCGCTGATCGCGATCTGATCCACAAAGCGGGCCGACTTGGTGCAGATCAGCAGTGTCCCTTCGTAACAGACGTTTAGGTTAACGGCCAACTCGCTGACCTGGCCTTGGGTACAGCCAGTGGTGCGGCCACATTTCTGGACGGGTTGTCCGAGGTAGGCGCTGACGGTTTCAGCGCTGGGTGCTCCATAACCACTCGAAAGCGTGGCTGTGCCAAGGAGGGAGGCATCGGTTAAGGCGATGGCTGCATCAACCTGGTTGTCACCCCCGCTGAAGTCGAGAGGGATAAAGTCGTACAGTGTACCGATATCATCAGCCGGAGAACTGCCGTCATCAAAGCTGCCGGGCTGGATCACAACGTCCCGTTTGGTTCTGGCATCGTTACTGTTGGCAAAGACGTGATTGTTGCTCAGTGCGAAAACGTTACCGGCGGAATCTCTGACGCGTGCGCCGATGGTGCCGGCCGTGATATCCGGGTGGCCCGCCGAGGTGCCTATGGGTACAGGGCGAAGCTGGCGCGCTGTAGGATCTTCATCTTCAGCCAGGGCATAAATCAGACCGGTTACGTGAATGCGGATCGGAATACCGGCAAGCTGAGTTGGAATGTCGGGTATTCCCGCGCGTTGAGTGAACAGCCGTATTACCGGTTTTCCGTCTGCCGTGTTGCCTATGCCACTGCCCAAAATGGCCGGTTGGGCGGTCAATTGGGCTTCCAGCCAGTCACGGGTGTCGGCGGCAGCTCGAATCTGCGGGTGATTAATATCCTGTGAAGAGAAAGGCGGAGCTGCATGTGAGACGTGCGAGGCTATCAGGATTAGCAAGGCGAGCAGGAATAGCAGCCTGCTCGTGATTCGATAGGGTTCAGTGGTGATTAGCTGATTCATGGCTGTGCTCCGCATTGGGTTCGGGTATGGCGAGCAGAGGCATCGCGTTTTACCCAGGCTTGTGCGGAGAAAAAGCAAGATTGGCACCAGATTGCCAACAGCCTGAAAGTACTCGGTTTATGAAACCCTCATGGTTGTAACAATTATGCAAATGTTAAACGGCGCTAACAGCCTGACTCATGAGGTGTTACAGAAGGGAAAGGGCAGCCGATGGCTACCCTTGGGGATGCTTTTGGCGAAAGTGAAGCTTATTTGCTCATGGCACTGTGAACCTCCCAAACGCTCACGGTACCCTTGCCAAGTGCCGCGCTCCAGTTGGCAGACGAGCCATCTGTGGTATCGGCGTCAGTACCACCCAGTACCTTGGCGTATACGTCAATGGTGTGGCTGCCGGAACCGATGTCAGCTGAAAGAAAGTTGAAAGTGCTGGCCTGCTTGGTGTCCAGAATCAAGCCGATCTCTTCCTCGGTAAATGTGCATTCATCCAGTTGAAGGACCAAATCGTCACCAACATCACAGGTATCCAGTACACCGCCCAATTCAGCCCAGAGCGTCTGGGTACGTTTGTCGAAAACAACTTCACCAGGGTTGGCCATCACACCATCGACAAGCACTTTCATCTGGAGCTCTGCATCGGCAACTGAAGTTGATTTGTTGCCCCCTTTGCTCCGAACTACGGTTTCGGTCATCAGCATGGTTTCGAAGGAGACGCCGATAACCAGATCCTTGAAATTACCGGAGTTGGTCAGAGTGGTGGTCAATACCTTGCACCAGCCGTTCATGCATTCAGCACCACCGGCTTGCGCCATGGCACCAGCAATGCCCCCGTCACCATCATAGAATGCTGAAGCTGAATTATCTGCAATGACCGCAGGGCTGGCGACAACTGCCGACATCGCAAGTGCAATTCCGGTTGTCTTCATGTGCTTGAGCAGCGACCAGGATGTATCTTTATGAGAAAGCATGAGAAGTTTCCTTTATTACTGTGAGCGTTTGTCGACCGATAAATACATCTCCCTTGCTGGAAAGCGTCCTTATCAGATGCAAGAAACGCGGCGGAAATAATGCAGCAGGAATGTCCTTCTAATGGTGCAAATCCTCAGGTTGTGGTGTTGCTACATCGACCGTCAACATGCAGTAGGAAGGCTAGTACAGGTTGTAAAGCAGATAAAACGGATTGGGCGGGAATGCTGATTTTTTATGGAAGATTGCCAGATTTATGTAACAGTTTCCTTGTAAATCATATGGTTATTGGTGTTGAAAATTTATACATCTGTTTCATTTCTGATTGCATTAAGTTCAATTCCATTACACAGGCCACAGATTTTGATAAAAAAATGCGACAGATAGAGCCCGGTGAGCGGCTTTCGTTGCCCGGGCATTACCTGCCGATCCCAGGTATTGCTTCAGCTGAGTTGAGCCGGTATCCAGGTTCAGGTGCTGCTTCTGTCAGTAACCGACCTCAGGTGCCGATTACGCGGCCATAAATACCCTTCCTTGACCCCTCTTCCTCGTCTGTAGGACAATAAGGTCAATCATCACTTGGATTAGTTGGAGGCTTTTAGCGGGTTATCGCGGTTTTTGCAGGTTTATTTCCTGCCAGTTTGCTGCTTTTTTGCTGTACAGATCCATTGTGCAACCGCCCGTTACACTTGGACTTCCTTCATGACCGGTGCCGCTGTCGCTCCTGTCTCATCTGAGTGTCCCCTTTCATCCGAATTGAACACTTTGGCCTCATGCTGAGGGCAAGGTGGACTGTTTATTAACTCAAGCTTGCAAGGGAGCTCATGAACTCACATACGCCCATCAATGCCGTACAAATAGCCGAAGTCGACGCCCCTGCGTTCAAGGTTTACACCGCCCGTCACCTGCAGCAGATCCAGCAGTTGCAACGACTTCCATCCCAACTCAAGCATGAGATGGAAGTGGTTGCATCCGTTCTGCCGTTTCGGGTCAACAACTATGTGATCGAGCAATTGATCAACTGGGATGATGCCATTAACGATCCCATGTTCCAGCTGACCTTTCCGCAGCGGGGCATGCTCAAGCCGGAGCATTTCGAAGCCGTCGAAGCGGCTCTGGCGACCGAGGACAAGGCCGAGATCAAGCGTGTGGTCAATGAAGTGCGCCAGGAGCTGAACCCGCACCCGGCGGGTCAGATGGAGCACAACATCCCGCGCGTTAACGGTGAGCCGGTCAATGGCATCCAGCACAAGTACAACGAAACCGTGCTGTTCTTCCCCAGCTCCGGCCAGGTGTGCCACAGCTACTGCACCTTTTGCTTCCGCTGGGCCCAGTTCGTCGGTGACCAGTCACTGAAGATTGCGGCCAAGGAGTCCGGTCAGCTGTGCGATTATCTGCGTGAGCACCCGGAAGTGACCGACGTGCTGATCACCGGTGGTGATCCCATGGTGATGAAGACCAAGAACCTGCGTGCCTATCTGGAACCGCTGCTGGAGCCGGAGTTCGACCACATCCGCACCATCCGCATCGGCTCCAAGGCGCTGACCTTCTGGCCATACCGCTTCGTGACTGATGAAGACAGCGACGATCTGATGGCGCTGTTCCGCGAAATCATCGCCGCCGGCAAGCACCTGGCCTTCATGGCGCACTACAACCACTGGCGCGAGATGGAAACCGATATCCACCGTCAGGCGGTGGCACGTATCCGTGAAACCGGTGCGCATATCCGCAGCCAGGGCCCGCTGCTGAACCATATCAACACCGAAGCCGACGACTGGGCGAAGATGTGGCAGACCCAGGTGGAGCTGGGGATCCAGCCGTACTACATGTTTGTCGAGCGCGATACCGGCGCCCAGCACTACTTCGAAGTGCCGCTGGCGCAGGCCTGGAACACCTACCGTGACGCCATGAAGCAGGTCAGCGGCATCGCCCGTACGGCGCGCGGTCCGTCCATGTCTGCTACGCCGGGCAAGGTGGAAATTCAGGGGGTCACCGAGATCAACGGTGAGAAGGTGTTCGTGCTGCGCTTCATCCAGGGCCGTAACCCGGACTGGGTACAGCGTCCGTTCTTTGCTGCCTATGACGAGAAAGCGACTTGGCTGAACCACCTGAAGCCGGCTTTCGGTGCCGAGAAGTTCTTCTTCGAAGAGTGATCATCGTTAAACAAGCACGCGTGCAGGCGATGGGTTTCATGAACCGGTCGCTTGCAGGCAAGCTCCTGCACGATGGGTGGCTTTTTTTATAGCTAAATCCCCAAAAGTCGTATGGGTCTGGCATAATGCGCGGCTTCATTCACAGGAGGGTCGATCATGACAATCGAACAGGCACTGCATACCCGTAGCGAATCCAAATGCGAACTCTGTGGCGCAACCGACGCGCTGAGCGTTTTCCCGGTGCCGCCATCCTCCGATGACAGCGTCGACCAGTCCGTCCTGCTGTGTGACACCTGCCGTACTCAGATTGAGAACCCCGAACAGGTTGATCCCAACCACTGGCGCTGCCTGAACGATAGCATGTGGAGCCAGGTGCCGGCGGTGCAGGTGCTGGCCTGGCGCATGCTCAACCGTCTGCGTGGCGAAGGCTGGCCGCAGGATCTGCTGGACATGATGTATCTGGATGACGAAGCTCAGGCTTGGGCTGAAGCCACCGGTGATCATCTGTCAGATGACGAAGTCGTGCGTCACCTGGACAGCAATGGTGCCGTGCTGGAAGCGGGTGATACCGTTACCCTGATCAAGGATCTGAACGTAAAGGGCTCCAGCCTGACCGCCAAGCGTGGTACGGCAGTGCGTAACATCTCTCTGGTGCCGGATAACCCGGAACAGATCGAAGGGCGAGTGGAAGGGCAGCAGATTGTTATCCTGACCAAGTTCGTCAAGAAACAGAAATAAGCCCGGACGTTACTACAATTCGTCAAGCATTAAGGGGGCCTCGAGGCCCCCTTATTTGTTACAGCGAGAAGCGCGTCAGCAGGCGTTGCTGCTCTTGAGCGTATTCAAGCAACTGATGGCTGCTGGCCGAAGCCTGGTTGGCGCCCTGGGTCGTCTCCTGGGCGGTATCGTTGAGGCCGTTCAGTGTACGGCTAACCTCTTCGACCGCATCGGTTTGCTGTTGTGCCGCTTCTGTAATCTGGGTGCTGAGGCTGCCGATATGAGCAATGGCTGCGTTCAGCGAGTCCAGTGATTGCTGCGATGCGTGGGCATGGTCGACACAGGTTCGTGTCTGGCCATAGCTGGACTGCATGACATTAACGACCTGAGCAATGCTGGCCTGCATGTTCTCGACCATCTTCTGAATCTGGCCGGTGGAGTTCTGCGTTCGGCTGGCCAGTTCACGTACTTCATCCGCCACGACCGCAAAGCCGCGGCCATGTTCTCCGGCGCGTGCCGCCTCAATAGCCGCGTTCAGTGCCAGCAGGTTGGTCTGTTCGGCAATATCACGAATAGTGGACAGAATACTGTCGATCTCGCTGCTGTAACCGGCCAACTGGTCACTGACGCTGACCGCCTGCTGGATACCTTCGGCCTGAGTTTCTATGCTGGTTAGTGTCTCGCGTACGTTATCCGTCAGGCTGACACTGAGCTCTTCACACTGATGAACAGCGCTGAGCGTGGTCTGGCTGTGATCGGCCACTTCGGAAACGCTGCTGGATATTTCGGTCGCCGCCGAGGCGGTCTGCTGCAGCTGGTCACTCTGCTGCGCCATCGCCTTGGTGGTTTGCTCGCTGATCGCCGAACTTTCACCGGCCAGGTTGGCCAGCTGACCGGAACCACGGGTGATGGTCGCGACGATCTCCCGCAACCCGGCGACCACATCATTCAGGGTCTGGCCCAGCTCGCCGAACTCGTCGCGGCGCGTATGGTCGAAGCTCACCCGGAGGTCACCCTCTCTAAGCATGGTCAGCTGATTTCGGATCGTCGACAACGGCTTGCGCAGTGCCTGAATGGTCAATATCGCGATGCCGATGGCAAGCAGGATGGCGGTCAGGGTGACGGACAGGATGATCGTGTTGCTCAAGGTGACGGCCTTGTGGCCTTGATCCCGGGCCAGGCGAGCTCTGGCGCGCGCACTTTCGACCAGCTGTGTGGAGGTGGCGGTGAATTGCCCTGCCTGAGTGGACAGCTCAACCAGGGTCGCATTCATACTGTGTCGGGTTTCCTGAACCTGGTTATACAGCTGGATGATGCCGTCATCGGCATAGAGGCCTGATTCCAGCTGTTCGACCAGCATGGCGATCTGCTTGGCCTTGGGCTCGATGCTGCTGAAACGTTCGAAGGTCGTGCGCAGAGCATCGCGATTATCCCCGGCGTCGGAGTTGAGCGCCTGCAGGTTCTGGCTGCGCTGATAATTGAACATCATGAATCGGTAGGTGTTAGCGCTACGGGTGACCGGGCGGATCTGCTGTACACCGGCGGAGTTTTCAGTATCGGCCAGGTAGTTGCGAGCCCAGCTGGCGAGAGCATCGTTTTGGGTGAAAAACAGGACCGACTTCTGTGATACCTCGGCCTCGAGCTTGCGAGACCGGTGATAGAGCGTGAACAGGCTGTCGGACAGCTGTTCCAGTTCACCAGCCTGTTCGATCATTCTGGCTACCAATGCCTTCTGCTCGGCATCCAGGTCATCTTGCTGCGAAAGGCTGTCCAGCTGCTGCAGAACCTGTTGCTTACTGCTGTCAAAGAGACTGCGATACTGATCGAAGGAGGCCTCGTCACGTTGCGCGAGGGCGCCGTACAGTTGTGTCGTTGCCGTACCGACGGCCAGCGTCTGTTCGTAGCTGCGTTCCATCAGCGGTATGACCGCCTCGGTGAGCGTGGAAACATCCTGGCCCAGTGTGCGGCTGGCATAGAGACCGCTGGCTCCGACCAGAATGATGAAGAGTACCAGCACAGATAATCCCAGCGCGATTCGCTGAGTGATGTAGAGTTTCATGCGAGACCCTGCAGTTATTGTTATTAAAGGGTTTTTCGATCAGGGTATTTGCTTAGCGTTCTGCTGTAAATAGCTTATGTTTATCGGTACTTGTCGCTGGTGTCTGGGGGAGATCAAAACAGTATCGAATTCCCGGCGTTTCTCCGTGCGGGCTATAGCCTTAATTCTAGTGTCGGACTATGCTGTCACTTTAAGCATCGAGATCAGGAAGGCATTGATGTTCAAGTACTTACCAGATAGGAATTCAATACGTTATCGTATCGGCAAGGCACTGGAGCAGGTATTGGAAGCGATAGGGCTACGCTCGCTTGATGCGCAGTTCATGTTTTCCTATATCCTGATCTTTGTGCTGACCGCTGTGATCGGTGTTGCTGTGTGGATGGCAGGCAGCGATGATGCGACCGCAATAAACGTGGCCGGCAAGCAGCGGATGCTGAGTCAGCGTCTTGCCAAGGAAACCCTCCTGTTGCAACAGGGTGTCGTCCAGCCGGATCTGCCCCGCGCGACCATGAACAGCTTTGAAACAGCACACCGTGCGCTGCTGGATGGCAATTTCGATATGGGGATCAAGGCCGCTCGAGATGATGAAATCCGCACTCAGCTGGAATATGTGGGGCAGCTGTGGCACAGCTATCGCAGCGGCGTTGAGCAGTTGCTGCAGGGGCAGGGGACACCCGAGGGGCTGACACAGTTCCAGGCCACTTCGCTTCAGGTGCTGACCGAAATGAACAAGGTCGTCGGCATGATGGAGCAGAAGGCCATTGCCGAACAGGCCCTGCTGCAGAATATCGCCCTGGTCGTGACGGTGGTGGTATTGCTGCTGATTGTGATGGGACGGGCCTTTGGCTTAACCGTGATGTTTCGCCAGATCAAGAACCTGCGTGACCACCTGAGAGTTCTTTCCGAGGGGAATTTCTCCGTTCCGATCGAGATCGACAACCCTAACAACGAAGTCGGTCAGAACTATACCGCCTACAACGAGATCATACGCGAGATCGGTGAGCTGCTGCACAAAGTTACACAGACCTCCAGCCGGATCAGTACCGGGATCAGCCAGGTCAATGCAGATCTGTCGGATACCGACCGCGGGGTGTCGTCTCAGCAGGCGCAGATCGAGATGGTTGCGGCAGCAGTAGCAGAAATGGCAGCCACGGTACAGGAGGTGGCGCAGAGTGCTGCCAATGCTGCATCAGCTGCGGAATCGGCCAATGATTCCGCCAAGGGGGGGCAGCAACTGGTTGCCGCAGTTAGTGACCAGATTGGCGCAGTAGCCGATCAGGTACGCAGTTCCGTGGATGTGATCCATGATCTGGCCAAGGGCAGTGAAGAGGTCAGCCAGATTCTGGATGTGATCACCGCAGTGGCCGAGCAGACCAACCTGCTGGCGCTCAATGCCGCCATTGAGGCGGCCCGAGCAGGAGAGCAGGGCCGCGGTTTTGCTGTGGTGGCGGATGAAGTGCGCACTCTGGCGCAGCGTACACAGCAGTCGACGGAAAGCATCGCCCGTATCGTCGATCGTCTGCAGCGACAGTCTTCAACAGCGGTCGAGTCGATCGGCACCAGTCAGCGCCTGGCTGAAGAGAGTGTGGCTAATGCCGAGGAAGCGCGCAGCGTGATTTTACGCATAGTGGATGCGGTCAGCGTTATCTCTGACATGAACACCCAGATTGCTACGGCGTCGGAAGAACAGAGCCAGGTGGCTCAGGATATGGATCAGCATATTAACGGCATCGCCGACGAAGCCAAGCGCACTTCTATCTACTCCAAGCAGTCCGTGGGTGTCACCCAGGGGATCAGTGGTTATGTTAACGATCTGCTCAATGAAGTGAATCGCTTCGAGACTAACGTGCACGGGATCGATCTCAGCGCCGCCAAAGCGGCACACCTGTCCTGGAAAACCCGCCTGCGCAGCTACCTTGATGGTGAGTCTTCACTGACCGAGAAGGAAGCGGTATCGCACTTTGATTGTGCCTTCGGCAAGTGGTACTACTCGGATGGCAAGCAGAAGTATGGTCAGATGCAGGAGTTCAACAGTATCGAGCGTCCGCATGAGAAGCTGCATGCGTTGGTCAAGGAAGCGATTCATCATCAGTCGGTGGGAGAGCATGGCCAGGCAGAAATCTGCTATGACCAGGTGGCGCAGATCTCGGCCGAAATCGTCGATAAGCTGACCGCCCTTGAGGACAGGGTGCAGGCGGCTTCCAGTCGATAAAAGGGGATTGGACGTAAACGACGGGGCGCTACGGCGCCCCTTTGTATTTCAGGCTTCAGGCACGCAATGACCAGAAGTGGTCGGAGAGCTGCTTGAGGTTAAGCGACATCTGACTCATCTGCGCTACCGAGGCTTCGGTTTCGCGGCCATGCTCGAGGTTGTTGCCAGCCACATCCTTGATCATGTCCACATTGCGCTCTACTTCACTGCTGACCGCCAGTTGTTGCTCAACGGCCGAGGCGATCTGCGTGTTCATGTCGCTGATCTGGGTAATGCCCGCTGCAATCTGCTGCAACGCCTCGGCGGCTTCCAGGGCGCGGGCTACGGTGGTCTCGGCCTTGAGGCGGCTTTGCTGCATGGCGTCCGTCGCTTCCAGTGACCCATGTTGCAGGTTTTCAAGCAGTTGCTGGATCTCGCCAACTGAGGTCTGGCTTTGCAGCGCAAGGTTACGTACTTCTTCCGCCACGACGGCAAAGCCACGCCCCTGTTCTCCCGCACGCGCTGCCTCAATGGCGGCATTGAGTGCCAGCAGGTTGGTGCGCTCGGCGATCGCCGTAATCACGTCCAGAATGCGGTAGATGCTATTGCTGCTGTCGGCCAGCTGGTTGATTACGCCAGTCGTTTGTTCAATCTCGTTGCTGAGCACATGAAGGGCTTCTCGTGCCTCCGACATCAGTGTGCTGCCATTCTGAGCAACCTGAGTTGAACCATCGGCGCTGTCGGCACTGAGCTGGGCGTGACGGGCTACATCGCTGATGCTGGCGACCATTTCGGTCATTGCCGAGGCAATCGCGGCGGTTTCGGCCTGCTGGTGGTGCAACCCTTCGCTGCTGCGCTGGGCTGCTTGTGCCAGGCGCTCAGCATTCTGACTGAGCTGTTCTGCGGAGTCGTTGATACGGCCGGCGATGGCACTGGCCTCTGAGCGTAAACGGAACAGGGCAAACTCAAGCTGCCCGGCCTCATCGTGGCGGCCGGTGAATATATGGCGCGCAATGGGGTCGTCAGAGATCTGCTGACGGGTGCCTTCGATAATCTTGTGCACCGGCCAGACGACCAGCATGCACAGCAGGCTGGTGAGCAGGGCAGCGATTAGTGTTGGCCATATAGCCTGTGCCGGCAAGGCGCCTGACAGGAGGACAGCCGCAATGATCAGGCTGGTCAGCACTCCGCAGGCCAGGCATTTGCCGGGCAGGCTGGAACGGGCAGCCAGGCGTCCAGGAAGCTGTTTGCCGGCATTCAGTCGCGCATAAAGGGTTTCTGCACGCGCCACCTGCTCCGTGTTGGGGCGGGTGCGCACCGACTGGTACTCAACGGTCTCGCCATGGGTCTGGATCGGTGTGACATAGGCGCTGACCCAGTAATGATCGCCGTTCTTGCAGCGGTTCTTGACCAGTCCCATCCATGAATGTCCATCCTGAATCCTGTCCCACAGGCTCTTGAATGCCGCCGGCGGCATATCGGGATGCCGAACGATGTTATGGCTTTTGCCAAGCAGTTCGTTTTCCTCGAAGCCCGAAATGTTGATAAAGGTCTGATTGACGTAGGTGATGCGACCCTTGAGGTCAGTGGTGGAAAGAATGTTGGTATCGTCGGCAAAGTCGACCGCGCGATCGGTGACCGGCAGGTTTTTCTTCATGGGCATTTTATCCTTATTGTCGCCATGGTTATCGATCCGTGACGTCCAATATAGACTACCCACAAAAATTGTGGAAATTATTGGTTGTATAAAAAAAGCGACCTTAAGGCCGCTTTTTCAGGTGAGGTGCGTCTATCGCGAGGGTCAGTCTTTGACCACGTCCACGAAGTACGCATCCTTGCCGTTTATATCCTCGCGTACCAGGCCATGCACATCGGTTTCGAAGCCCGGGAAACGGGAATTGAAATCACGTGCAAACTGCAGGTAGCGCACGATGGTCTTGTTGAAGCGTTCGCCCGGCACCAGCAGAGGAATGCCCGGCGGGTAAGGTGTCACCAGCATGGCGGTGACACGGCCTTCCAGTGCATCGATGGAGACACGTTCCACTTCACGATGCGCCATCTTGGCCCAGGCATCGGCCGGGGTCATGGCCGGTTCGATGTTGGACAGGTACATCTCGGTGGTGATGCGCGCCACGTCATACTGTTTATAGACGTTGTGGATCTCGGTGCAGAGGTCACGCAGGCCGACGCGTTCGTACTGCGGATAGCGCTTGGCGAACTCCGGCATCACCCGCCACATCGGCAGGTTATGGTCATAGTCGTCCTTGAACTGCTGCAGCTCGGTCACCATGGAGTTCCAGCGGCCCTTGGTGATGCCGATGGTGAACATGATGAAGAAGGAATACAGGCCGGTCTTCTCGATGATGATGCCGTGCTCGGCCAGGTACTTGCTGACGATGGCGGCGGGAATGCCGACTTCGTCAAATTCGCCCTTCAGGTTAAGTCCCGGGGTGATGATGGTGGACTTGATCGGGTCCAGCATGTTGAAGCCGGAGTCGATCTTGCCGAAACCGTGCCAGTCGTCGTCATCGTGGATGATCCAGTTGTCGCGGTCGCCCAGGCCTTCCTCGGCTTGAACATCCGGCCCCCAGACCTTGAACCACCAGTCATGCTCGCCGAACTCCTCGTCAACCTTGTGCATGGCGCGACGGAAGTCGATCGCTTCCAGCAGCGATTCTTCTACCAGGGCCTTGCCCCCCGGCGGCTCCATCATTGCCGCCGCCACATCGCAGGAGGCGATGATCGCGTACTGCGGGCTGGTGGACGAGTGCATCAGGTATGACTCGTTGAAGCGATGGGTATCCAGCTTGCGGTTGTTGCCGTCCTGTACCAGGATCTGTGAGGCCTGTGACAGGCCCGCCAGCAGCTTGTGCGTAGACTGGGTGGCGAACACCAGGGTTTCATCCGAACGTGGACGCCCTTCACCGATGGCGTGCATGTTGTGGTAGAAGTCGTGGAAGGAGGCGTGTGGCAGCCAGGCTTCATCGAAATGCAGCGTATCGATGGTGTTGCCCAGCATCTCCTTGATCGTCTCAACGTTGTAGACGATGCCGTCGTAGGTGCTCTGGGTGATGGTCAGAATACGCGGCTTCTTGTTCTTCGCTTCGCGGGCAAAGGGGTTAGCCTCGATCTTCTTGCGGATGGTTTCCGGATCGAACTCGCTCTTCGGAATCGGACCAATGATGCCGTAGTTGTTGCGGGTCGGCATCAGGAACACGGGGATCGCGCCGGTCATGATGATTGAATGCAGGATCGACTTGTGGCAGTTACGGTCGACCACTACGATGTCACCCGGTGCCACCGTGGAATGCCAGACCACCTTGTTGGAGGTGGAGGTGCCGTTGGTGACGAAGAACAGGTGGTCGGCGTTGAAAATGCGTGCGGCGTTGGCCTCACTGGCGGATACCGGGCCGGTGTGGTCCAGCAGCTGGCCGAGCTCTTCTACCGCATTGCAGACGTCGGCCCTCAGCATGTTCTCGCCGAAGAACTGGTGGAACATCTGGCCCACCGGGCTCTTCAGGAAGGCGACGCCACCGGAGTGACCCGGGCAGTGCCATGAATAGGAGCTGTCGCTGGCATAATCCATCAGCGCACTGAAGAAGGGCGGTGCCAGGCTTTCCAGATACTTGGTCGCTTCGCGGATGATATGGCGAGCGACGAACTCCGGGGTATCCTCGAACATGTGGATGAAGCCGTGCAGCTCACGCAGGATATCGTTGGAGATATGGCGCGAGGTGCGGGTTTCGCCGTAGAGGAACACCGGAATGTCGGCATTGCGCTTGCGCACTTCGCCAATGAAATCGCGAATGGATGCCAGTGCCTTGTTGACGTCCTCGTCGGAGCCGGTACCGAACTCTTCGTCGTCAATCGACAAAATAAAACAGGAGGCACGGCTGGCCTGTTGTGCAAATGACGTCAGGTCACCGTAACTGGTAAAGCCAATGACCTCCATGCCTTCGCGACTGATCGCTTCAGACAGGTCGCGGATGCCTGAGCCGGAGATGTTTTCGGAGCGATAATCTTCGTCGATAACGACGACCGGAAAACGAAATTTCATTCACACAATCCTGCAAATTAGGGCGGATTTCCAGACAGCCTGGACAGTCCGCAATTGTAGCAGTGGCGGGGGACGTGTAAAGGAGTGGGCTGTCATTGGAACGTCATTGAAGGCAGCTAGGATGGGCCGAAACAAGAATATGATGACAGCAATGAACCTCACCCTGAATGCATCGGTATCAAATCCTGCTCCTGCCAAACCGGTGAGCCTGAAAGCCACCGAGCGGATGAACCGTATGCCGGTGAAGGTGGATGCGTCAGGGGGGCTCTGGATCGAGGGAAGGCCTTTGGTGTGCCCGCCGATTTTTCCCTGCTCCAGTCGCGGTGAGCTGGTCTTTTCGCCTGGCGAAACGGGTGTGTTGCTGGGGCCATGGGGGCCAGATCCTGACCATCATCTTATTCTGTCGGGCCGACTGTCAGGGCAACAGGAGGGGCGATTGATTCTGACCCTGGACTCTGGCCTGATGCTTCAGGCCTGCCACCCTGTAAATACGTCTGCCTCACTGGAACTGAGGCCTCGGCAGCGGCTTTGGCTATCCATTCCCCTGTCTGCCCTTGAATATCGCCGTTGAGCCGACGTGGATATGATGATTTGGCTTGATGGTATTCAGAAACAGGTATTTGTGTTTATCCTTGCTGTACTCTCATAAGACTGCATGACAAGAACCCGAGTTTGCCCGATGTCCCGCACTGATTACCCTGTATACCTTCAGCTCCGTGACCGCCTCTGGGACTGGATCGAAACCGAAGAGTTGTCCAGCCAGCAGCGCCTGCCCTCCGAACGGGAGCTCTCCGAGCGCTTTCACACCACCCGGGTGACGATCCGTCAGGCACTGTCGCAGCTGGAGGCTGAAGGGTTGATCTTCAGATCCAACCGCCGTGGCTGGTATATCACCCCGGAGCGGTTGCGTTATGACCCCAGCCGTGACGTTGGCTTCAATCGCTATGTCACCGAGCAGGGGTTTCATCCACGTACCGAAACCCTGTTCAAGCAACTGACCGAAGTGCCACCCTGGCTGAGCGAGATCAGCGGCCTTGAAGTGGGCACACCGATCTATCATGTGTTTCGTCGACGCTATGTCGATGAGCGTGGTCTGCTGGTGGAGCATAACTATATCAACCCGGCGCACTGCCCCGGACTGCTCAGTGAAAGCACCGACATGTCGATCTGGCAGATGCTGCGAGAAAAGTACGACCTGCGTCCCGAGCACCGTGATATCGAGATTTATCCGCTGGCGCTGAAGGGGCTGGAAGCCGAATCCCTCAACGTCAACCAGGGTGCGGCCGGGCTTTATATCCAGCGGCTCAGCTTTGATCAACGCGGTGATTTTTTGGAGCTGGACCGGGAGTACTGGTTACATGATGCACTGAAGATCGCCGTTCGCATCGGTGACCGCCACTAAGGCAGAACATCCTTTCGAAACATATTTGTCACAGGTCTGTCATTTTGCACTCGCATAATCTGGTATATACCAGATTGGAGAGCGTAACATGCAGTATCCCTCAACAGATTTCCTGATCATCGGTGGCGGCATTCTCGGTGCCGCCACCGCCTGGTCTCTGGCGCAGCGGGCGCCGGCGGGTACGCGCATCCGTCTGGTCGAAGCCGGCATGCTGGCGACGGCGACGACCAGCCAGGCGGCGGCCTTGTTGACCCGGGTGCGCCCCGATCCGGCCATGGCTGCGCTGGTAGCGCAAACCTTCTCCGCTATCGATCAGCTTAATAAGGTACTGGATGAACCTCTGCCGCTGCGTCAGGTGGGCAGTCTGCATCTGGCGACCCGTGAGGCAGGGCGTCAGTATCTCCATTCAACGGCACGGACGGCGGCCGACCTGGGTCTGACAACTGAGCGGTTGAAGCTGGATGACGTGATTCAGCGCGCGCCCTGGCTATCTGCGGCGGCTGATGCCGAAGCCCTCTATGTGGCTGAAGATGGTTATATGGACCCGGTGCAGCTGGCGCAGGGGTATATCACGGCGGCACGTCATCTCGGCGTTGAGGTGGTGCAGCACTGTCGTGTCCAGTCCTTGGTCCGGCAGCAGGATCGGGTCGTCGGTGTCCAGACCGACCAGGGTTTCATGGCCGCCGGCTGCGTGATCTGCTGCGCCGGTCCCTGGTCCACACAGCTGCTGGCGGAGCAGGGGGTATCGCTGGCGATGGCGCCAGTACGCAGCCATTACTGGATCACCGAGGACAATACCGACCTCTTCCCCGCAGACTCGCCGATGGTGATCCTTCCTGACGCCAACGCTTATGCGCGTCCCGAAGTGGGTGGCCTGCTGTTTGGCCTGCGCGATCAGCAGGCGGTGTATGGCGACCCGGCCAGCCTGCCTGAAAATATCCACGGCTACCTGTTCAACTGCGACCCGGACGGCTGGGAATGCCTGGAGTCCGGCTGGACCGAACTGGCCGAAGTGTTTCCTGCGATCGAACACCTGGGTATCGCGCATTACCTCACCGGTGTGTCCAGCTACACCCCGGATGGCAAACCCTTGCTGGGCCAGACCGATCGTCCGGGACTGCTGGTGGCGACCGGCTGTTCTGGCGGCGGTATTGCACTGTCTGGCGGTATTGGGCGTTTGCTGGCGGAACTGGCGCTGGGGCAGGCGCCGTTCTGTGATCAATCCCCCTTTGCGCTGAATCGTTTTGGTGATGTGGACCCGTTCAGCGAGGCCTTTCGCATTCGCTGTGCACTGGCGCGCAGCAAAAAACAATCCGGTTAAAAAACATGCAACCTTTTGTTCATCGTTCTGCAACAGAGTGCTGTGAGAATTGTTTGGTATAGACCAGTTTGAAAGACCTTGTACATCTCAACGCACGTTAAACGGATAATAGGATCGCAACATGAAACTGAACATGAAAAAGACCCTGCTGGCTGCTGCTGTTGCCCTGAGCGCTACGGGTGCTCAGGCGGCAACTGAACTGACCGTTTATACCGCTCTGGAAGCGGATCAGCTGAAGGCCTATTCCTCAGCGTTCGAAAAGGCCAACCCTGATGTGAAGATCCGCTGGGTACGTGATTCCACCGGCATCATCACCGCGCGCCTGCTGGCCGAGAAAGAGAATCCCCAGGCCGATGCGATTCTGGGTGTGGCAGCGACCAGCCTGCTGGTACTGAAGAACCAGGAAATGCTGCAGCCGTACAAGCCTGCTGGCGTAGAAGCGCTGAGCGGCCAGTTCATCGATAAGGATGAAACACCATCCTGGATCGGTATGGACGCCTGGGTTGCTTCCATCTGCTACAACCGCATCGAAGCTGAAAAGCATGGTCTGCCGATGCCGAAAAGCTGGAAGGATCTGACCCAGCCGGTCTATCAGGGCCATGTGGTGATGCCGAACCCGAACTCTTCCGGTACCGGTTACCTGGATGTGGCCAGCTGGCTGCAGACCTTCGGTGAGGAAGATGGCTGGAAGTTCATGGACGATCTGCACCAGAACATCGATCGCTACACCCACTCCGGCTCCAAGCCGTGCAAGATGGCAGCGGCCGGTGAAACCCCGATCGGTATCTCCTTCGCTTACCGTGGCGCCAAGCTGATCAACAAGGGCGCGCCGATCGATCTGGGCTTCCCGTCTGAAGGCCTGGGTTGGGACATGGAAGCAGCGGCCATCGTCAAGGGCACTGACAAGATGGATGCGGCCAAAAAGCTGATGGACTGGGCCGTTACCCGTGACGCCAACACCCTCTACAACGACAGCTACGCCGTAGTTGCCATGCCGGGTGTAGCCAAGCCGGTGCCGAACTACCCGACCGATATCGCTGATCGCATGATCGACAACGACTTTGAATGGGCCGCCGTGAACCGTGCCCGCATCCTCAAGGAATGGCAGCAGCGCTACGACGGCAAGAGCGAACCGAAAAAATAAGCAGCCGCCAGCCGTTACCAAGGGAGGGTTGCTGCTGCAGCCCTTCCGCTATTTTTACGGAGACTGAACATGAATACCTCAACCCCCTATCTGCAGATTCAGCATCTGCGCAAGTCCTTTGGCAGCTTCACCGCACTGGATGACATCTCCCTGGAGATCAAGGAAGGCGAATTCGTCTGCTTCCTGGGCCCGTCCGGTTGTGGCAAGACCACACTGCTGAGAGCCATTGCCGGTCTGGAACAGCAGGAAGAGGGCCGCATTGTGCAGGCCGGTGGTGATATTTCGACCCTGCCGCCGCAGCAGCGCGACTTCGGTATCGTGTTTCAGTCCTATGCCCTGTTTCCCAACCTGACCGTGAGTGAAAACATCGCCTACGGTCTGGCCAATATGAAGATGCCGCGTCGCGAGCGTCAGCAGCGGGTGGAAGCCCTGCTGGAGCAGATCCACCTGCCGGATATCGGCGACAAGTTCCCGGGACAGCTGTCCGGTGGTCAGCAGCAGCGTGTGGCGCTGGCCCGTGCGCTGGCGACCGAGCCGGGCCTGTTGTTGCTTGATGAGCCGCTGTCGGCACTGGATGCCCGTGTGCGCCTGCATCTGCGCAATGAAATCTGCACTCTGCAGCGCAAGCTGGGCATCACTACCATCATGGTGACCCACGATCAGGATGAAGCCCTGACCATGGCCGACCGTATCGTGGTCATGGACCATGGCCGTATCGCCCAGGTGGGCACTCCGGAAGAGATCTATCAGCAGCCCGCCACTGAGTTTGTCGCCCGCTTTGTCGGCAGCATGAACCTGTTGCCGGCCGAAGTACTGGACCGTCTCAGTCTGATGCTGGGTCGCAAGGAGGTGCCGGTGCCAATGGTCCTGCCGGTGTGCGATCGCGGTACCCTTGGCTTCCGTCCGGAGAGCGTTCAGCTGCACAACGGGCCCTTTGGCCTGAACCGTGATGATCACCTGGTGCTGCAAGCGCGTCTGGATCAGGTGCATTTCATGGGCGCTTTCGTGCGTCTGGAAATGACCTTGGACGAAGAATTGCCGTCGATCCACGTGGACCTGCCGGTGGAGCAGCTGCATAGCCAGAAGCCCGCAGTGGGAGAAAGCCTCTGGCTGAGCATTGCGGCTGAATCACTCAAGTTTTACCCGGCGGAACAGCAGGGACATGGGCCGATGCAGTCACGTCCGGCCGACTCCGGCATGCAGATGGGTGTAGCGGCCATGCAGGTGGCAGGAGCCTGATGATGTCCGCGACACTGACCCTGTCCGCCAACAAGCGCGGCTTTGATAGCGAAACCTGGCTGCAACGATTCATTGTTGCGGCCGGATTGCTCTTCCTGCTGTTGGCGCTGCTGGCGCCGCTGTTGACCATGCTGGTCAAAAGTCTGCAGAACGGTGCCGGCGAATTTATCGGCCTCAGCAACTTTGTCGATTACTTCGGCAACCCGGCGCTGACGCGGTCGATCCTGAATTCGCTCAATATCGCCTTCTGGACCACGCTGATAGTGGTGTCGACCGCCTTTGTCTTTGCCTATGCCCTGACGCGCAGTGGCATGGTGGCGAAGAAGGGCTTCCGCCTGCTCAGCATGCTGCCGCTGTTTGCGCCTTCGCTGCTGCCGGCGTTGAGCATGATCTACCTGTTCGGCAACCAGGGTATTCTCAAGGACTGGCTGCCCGTGGACAGCATTTACGGTCCGGTGGGTATCGTCATGGGCCTGAGTTTCTGGGCCTTCCCCCATGCACTGATGATCCTGATTACCGCGTTCAGCAACAGTGATGCGCGCCTGTACGAAGCCGCCAAGTCGATGAAAACGCCGCCCTGGCGCGTGTTCCTGACCGTAACCCTGCCGTCGGTGCGTTATGGCCTGATCAATACCATCTTCGTTATCTTTACCCTGACCATCACCGATTTCGGCGTCGCCAAGGTGATCGGCGGGCAGTACAACGTGCTGGCCACCGACATCTACAAGCAGGTAGTGGGGCAGCAGAACTTCCAGATGGGGGCTGTAGTCAGCGTAATCCTGCTGCTGCCGGCACTGATCTCCTTTGTCGTTGAGCGTCGGGTGCAGCGTCACCAGTCGGCACAGCTGTCATCCCGTGCCGTGCCGATGCAGCCGCAAAAATCACCGCTGCGTGATGCCTTGCTGGCGCTGTTCTGCACCCTGATCTGTGGCTTCCTGCTGCTCGTGATCGGCATGGCGGTGTATGCCTCCTTCATCACTTTCTGGCCGTACAACATGGCGCTGTCATTCAACAACTACCGCTTCGACATGATGGACGGCGGTGGCTGGGCGTCCTATTTCAACTCGCTGCAGATGTCGGCCTGGACCGCCGTGATCGGTACTGCCGTGGTGTTCCTGGTGGCCTACATGAGCGAGAAGATCAAGCCGATGCCGACCGCGCGCAAGCTGCTCCAGTTGCTGGCGATGCTGCCGATGGCGGTGCCGGGCATCGTGCTGGGCCTGGCCTACATCTTTTTCTTCAACCACCCGCAGAACCCGCTTAACGGGATCTACGGCACCATGACGATCCTGGTACTCAATACCCTGGTGCATTTCTACACCGTCTGTCACCTGACAGCCGTGACCAGCCTGAAGCAGATCGACGGCGAATTCGAGGCAGTGTCAGCCTCACTGAAAGTACCGTTCTACACCACGCTGCGCCGTGTAACGCTGCCGCTGGCACTGCCTTCGGTGCTGGATATCTCGGTGTACCTGTTCGTCAACGCCATGACCACGGTATCGGCAGTGGTGTTCCTGTATTCCGCCGAAACCACGCTGGCGTCGGTGGCGGTGATGCATATGGACGAGGCGGGGGATATTGCGCCAGCGGCCGCCATGGCGGTGCTGCTGATGCTGACCTCACTGGTTGCCAAGGGTCTGCACTGGCTGATCAGCCACCAGATTCTGCAACGCACCCAGCGCTGGCGTCAGCGCTGAACGGGACGGGCGCCTGAGGGCGCCCTGGCTTGAAACTCGCGAAAAAATTTTGCTTCGAAATGCTGGTATAGACCAGAAAGAGAGAACGAGATGAAAACTGAACAGCCCTATCTGCTGACTCCTGGCCCCATCACCACCACCCTGAGCGTCAAACAGGCGATGCTGCAGGACTGGGGTTCCTGGGACGCTGACTTCCGCGCCATGACCGCTCAGCTGTGCCAGCGTCTGGTGGCGCTGGTCGACGGTGAAGACAGTCACGTCTGCGTGCCGATGCAGGGCTCCGGCACCTTTGCCGTGGAAGCCACGCTGGCCACGCTGGTGCCGAAAGAAGGCAAGCTGTTGATCCTGATGAACGGTGCCTACGGTCAGCGCATGGGCAAGATCATGGACTATCTGGGTCGTGATTATGTGGCGCTGGACAAGGGCGACTACGAGCCGCCCCGTGGCGAAGAAGTGGAAGCGATGCTGGCAGCGGACCCGGCGATCACCCATGTGGCCCTGGTCCACTGTGAAACCAGCTCCGGCATCCTCAACCCGGTGGAAGAGATCGCCGAGGTTGTGGCGCGTCAGGGCCGTCGCCTGATCATCGACTCCATGAGCGCCTTTGGCGCCGTAGCGATCAGTGCCAGGGAAGTGCCGTTCGATGCGCTGATCTCCTCGGCCAACAAGTGCTTCGAGGGTGTGCCGGGCTTCGGTTTCGTGCTGATTCGCCAGAGCGCGCTGGAAGCCTCCAAGGGTAACGCCCATTCGCTGAGCATGGACCTGTTGGATCAGTGGCAGTACCTGGCCAAGACCGGCCAATGGCGCTACACCCCGCCGACCCATGTGGTGGCGGCGTTCCTGCAGGCGCTGAAGGAGCACGCGGAAGAGGGCGGTATCGCCGGTCGTCACGCCCGTTACCAGCGCAACCAGCAGCGCCTGGTCGCCGGCATGCGCCAGCTCGGTTTCGAGACCCTGCTCAGCGATGAGTGGCTGTCCCCGATCATCATCACCTTCTTCTCGCCGGGCCACGACAACTTCGACTTCCAGGCCTTCTACGACCGCATGAAGGCACGCGGTTTCATCATCTATCCAGGCAAGCTGACCGAAGCGGAGAGCTTCCGTCTGGGCTGTATTGGCCAGCTCTACGATGCGCAGATCGATGCCGTACTGGAAGCCGTCGCGGCGGTGTTGGATGAGATGGGCATTGCCGATGGTGCTCCGGCCCATGCGCTGGAACCAGCGGCAACCGCCTGACCCACACTTGACTGAATTGACCGATTAAACTGACCGATTGAATTGATGACAGGAGTAATCCTATGACACCGAACTATCAGTTTGAACGCCGCTATGTCGGCCCTATCGAAGCCCTGATCATGGACTGGGCCGGAACCACAGTGGACTTTGGTTCCATGGCGCCGATCCGCGCCTTCCAGCGCCTCTTCGCCGAAGAAGGCCTGCCGATCAGCGAAGCCGAAGCCCGTGGCCCTATGGGTACCGAAAAACGTGAGCATATCCGCCAGCTGTGCGCGCACCCGCGTATTCGTGATGCCTGGAAAGAGGTGAAGGGCGAGTACCCGACCGAGGCGGATATCGATCGCATGTACGATGATTTCGTGCCGTTGCAGATCGACGCCATCGCCCAGACCGCCGAGCTGATCCCGGGTCTGACCGATGCGCTGGAGTGGATGCGTACCAACGACATCCGCATCGGTGGCAACACCGGCTATGCGTCTACGATGATTGAGGGGCTGCTGGCGCGTGCCGCCGAGCAGGGTTATACCCCGGACAGCAATGTCTGCGCCACCGAAGTGCCCAAGGGCCGTCCCTATCCGCACATGAGCCTGAAAAATGCCATGGACCTGGGCGTTCAGCACCTCTGTGCCTGCGTCAAGATCGATGACACCCTGACCGGTATCGAGGAAGGCCTCAACGCCGGCATGTGGACCATCGGCGTCGCCGTCAGCGGCAACGAAGTGGGCATGAGCCTGGAAGACTGGCATGCGATGAGCGAAGCGGAGCAGGAAGTCCGTCGTGCAGCAGCCTACCAGCGTATGACCGGCAGCGGTGCCCATTACGTCATCGACAGCATCGCCGATGTGATTCCCTGCCTGGAAGATATTGCCGCTCGCCTGGCCGTCGGCGAGAAGCCGTGACACCCACGGCGATCGGTTTGATCCTGGTTTCAGCCCTGATGCATGCGGGCTGGAACCTGATCGGCAAGCGCACCGCTCAGACGGTGCGTTTTTATGCCTGGGCCATGGGGCTGGGCATGCTGGTGTTCAGTCCTCTGCTGATACGCAGCTGGTCCAGTGTCACGGCCCTGCCCACCGATTTCTGGTGGCTTCTGCTGGCATCAGGGTTGTGCCAGACCCTCTATATGAGCGGCCTGGCCAAGGCCTATGGCCAGGGCAACCTCAATGTCGTCTACCCCTTGGCGCGAGCGTTGCCGGTAGTGATCGTGCCGCTGCTGGTGCTGGTCAGCTATGGCCAGAGCCAACTGAATACTCAGGACCTGCTGGGTATGGGCCTGATCATGCTCGGTTCGCTGGCCTTGCCGCTGGTGCGCTGGCGGGACTGGCACTGGCGTGATTACTGTACGCCGGCCATCGGCTGGGTACTGCTGGCGGCCTGCGCCACGGCCGGCTATTCGGTGCTCGACAGCGCCGCAATCCAGATCATGAAGCAGCAGGGGATGGATCCCTTTGCCGCCGGCAGCAGTTTTGTCGTGCTGCAGGCCGCGGCCTGTTTGCTGTGGATGCTGCCGCTGATCCGCTGGGGCTTTGGTGAATCGCTCAGGGTCGTGCCGGACTTCGGCTGGACGCTGCTGGCGGGCTGTTTCATTATCGGTACCTACCTGCTGATCCTGGTCAGCATGTCGATGGTAAGCGAAGTCAGCTATGTGGTGGCGCTGCGCCAGGTCAGTATTCCGCTGGGGGTATTGATCGGCGTGTTCTGGCTGCGCGAGTCGGTCAGCCTGCCAAGGTTGCAGGGGCTGGTCGTCATGCTTATGGGGCTGGTGCTGGTTTCACTCTAGGGAGCCGGCATCGAGTCGGCTCCCGTTTACGGCTGTGGTCGGGCTCAGCCTTTCTGAACCGACGGCCGCTGCGCCATCTGTGCATGCCAGCGCTGCAGGTTGGGCAGCTGCTCCCCCAGTTCGATCTCAAGGCGACCGAGGAAACCGCACAGTACCCACAGAGTGATGTCCGCTATCGAAAAGTGCTCACCGGCCACCCAGTTATGCTTGCCGAGTTGTTTATCGAGGGTTGGCAAAAATGCGCTCAGCCGCTGGCGCGACTCCTCACCCCATTCCCGGATGCAGGTTTCACGGTCACTGAAGAAACCCGAGAGGTTGCGAAAGGCCTGAAAGGCCGGTACAACGCCCTGAAACTCAAGAATCCGCTGCCACATCTCCACTTTTGCCTGTTCTATTGGCGTTTGCCCAAAGAGAGCCAGCTCATTGGGATTGATGGCATCGATGTAGCGGCAGATCGCCACGCTCTCACAGATATGGGTGCCATCCTCCAGTTCAAGTACCGGTATGAGCCCGTTTGGTGCCTTGTCCATGAAGGCTTCGGTTCGGTTTTCCGCTGCGCGAATATCGACATCGACGCGCTCAAGCTCAATGCCCAGCTCCCGCAGGAAAATGTTTACGCGTTCGGCACTTGGGGTGCCTGCCTTTTCGTGGAGTCTCATATAGGCCTCTTCTTGGTGTTATTGGGTGCCAGCCAGTAGTTAAGCATGTTCAGCGTTGTCCAGCCAAGCGGTGGGACCACTGCTGAACGGTTGGACCAAAGATAAAGGAGATCACCCCAGCCGCTGGCCAGGCCATGCTGAAAGCCCGCATCCACTGGGTGACGTACAGGTCAGAGAAGCCCAGGTTCAGCCAGGTCACATAAGCGGTCATGAAAAAGGAAAGGACAAGTGACATCAGAGCGGTAAACCAGAGTCTCTGTTTCATTTCGGATTCCTGTGGATGGTGGAGGTGAAAGGAGTGTATATAATTGCTTAAGCTTTCAACATTGGCGCGTTTGTAATCTTAAATTTCAAATATGAAACCATCATTTGACGATCTGGCTCTGTTCATTCAGGTAGCTCGCAAGCGCAGTCTGGCTGCTGCCGCCGAATTTCTGCAGCTGCCACCGGCAACCGTAACCCGACGCTTGAAACGGCTGGAGAGCGAGTTGGGTTATCAACTGGTACGTCGTTCGGCCCGTCATTTCAGCCTCACCAGCGAAGGGGAGGTCTGTTATCAGCATTACGCTGGATTGATTGATGAACTTGAACAGGCCAGTGCCCGGCTGAGCCGTGATAATCAGGAGATGAGTGGACTGCTGCGGGTCTCGGCACCGACCAACCTTGCCACCGGTGTGCTGAGACCCATGTGGACCGCTTTCATGCGTCAGTATCCACAGGTACGGCTGGAGCTTATGGTGAGCAACCGTACTGAAGACATGCTCGACAAGCGGATCGATATCGCACTCCGAATTGGCCCGCAGGCGGACTCGGGGCTGTATCAGAAGAAGCTTGGCTGGGTGGGCACTCACCTGGTGGCCGCACCCGAATATCTGCGCCGTGCCGGAATACCCGAAACCCTGGAACAGTTGCAACAGCACAAGACATTGGCGTTCAAGCATCTATCACCCTGGCGCTTGCAGCATATCAACGGTGGACGGCAGATGGACTTGCATCTGACCCCGGCTGCCAGGGTGGATGATCTGGCGCTGGTGCGTCAGTTTGCGTGTGATGGTCTGGGTATTGCACTTTTGCCCGATAGCGAGATTCAGCAACCGCTCCAGGCCGGATTACTAAAGATCATTTTGCCCGAGTGGTGGGGGCCGCGTCGTGACATCTTTGCCGTTTGGTCCGATGGCAGATTGCTCAGTGTGCGTGCCCGCTGCCTGAGGGATTTTATGGAGGATTACATCAGTCGAGAGCCAGTTCTGCAGGGGGGAATGGGCTGAACCTGTTTGGAAAAGCGCCAAACTTTGCTATTGAGGCGCTTCTACCTCGGCGGACTCAGTGCCCGCCCGAAGTTGAAAACAGGTTGATTACCGCCACGCCCGCCAGAATCAACCCCATGCCCAAGATGGCGGCCAGATCCAGCTTCTGGCCATAGAGCCACCAGCCCACCGCAGCGATCAGCACCACGCCGATACCGGACCAGATCGCATAGGCGATCCCCACCGGAATCACTTTCAGCGTCAGTGACAGAAAGTAGAACGAGATCAGGTAACCGATGATCACCGTGGCAGAGGGTGCCAGTCGGGTGAAGCCTTCGCTGGCCCTGAGGGCCGAGGTGGCGATGACTTCGGACAGAATGGCGATGGACAGAAACAGCCAGTATTTCATTGTGAGTTCTCCGTCGAGGGGGGCAGAAGTAGAGCATTATCGGCATGAACGTGGCCGGGGACCAAGGGTTTCAGGTATGGGATGCCGGCGCTCGGAGGGCACAGTTGGCCAGGCCTGCGGCACTGGCCTGGGTTGCGCCGCCGATCAGGCCCACCTGCTGCCGGGCCTGACGCAGCCTGGCGATTACCTGCGGCGTGGTATGGCGTTGGTAGTTGTAGCTGGCCAGCACGAAGAGGGCATCCGGCTTATCCTCGTCCAGCAGTTGATCCAGGCTGCAGTGTGGCTGGATGTCAAAGCCGCTGGGGCTGGTGGCGGGCTGGCCGTCGATGGACACCAGTGTCCAGCGATAGCCCGACCCCTGGATGAAGCTGTTGGCGGCCCGCAGCGGTTCCAGTGAGTTGAACAGGCAGAGATTGCTGTACTCGGGCAGCAGTACAAAACAGTAGTGTTTCACGCTTCCATTTCTCCCTTTCCGAATCCCCGCTCAAGGGCTGCCTTCAGCCCGTCAGTCATTGTCGCTTTCTGGACCACACAATGATCCCCCACAAAAGGGGGGAAGGATATTTCGGCGAAAAATGTGACAACTGTGGCTGTCAGCGCGACATCGACCGGCGGCCGTTCGGCGATGATGCAACGCAACTGCTGCCGACAGGACGCTCCTGCGGCGACACGCTCGGCCAGACGGGTCTGGGATCCGATGCACACAACAAAGATAAAAACTGATGATTTCAGGAGCTGAAACTATGTCATTTGCCCGTTTTCTTCGGCCCCGCAGCATTGCGGTGATCGGCGGTCGTGAAGCCGAAGAAGTTGTTCGCCAGTGTCTCAAGGCGGGTTATACCGGAGAGATCTGGCCGGTCCATCCGAAAAAGGATCAGGTTGAAGGGCTGCCGGTCTATCGCTCCGTCGCCGATCTGCCCGCTGCGCCCGATGCGGCCTATGTGGCGGTCAACCGCACGCTTACCGTATCCGTCGTCGGCGAGCTGGCCGAGCGTGGCGCGGGTGGCGTGATCTGCTACGCCACCGGATTCGGCGAGTCCGGTGAAGAAGGCAAGCAGCTGGAAGCCCGGTTGCGCGAAGCCTCCGGCGACATGCCTCTGCTGGGTCCGAACTGCTACGGCCTGCTGAACTATCTGGATCAGGCCATTCTCTGGCCGGACCAGCAGGGTGGCGAGCAGGTTGAGTCCGGTGTGGCGATCATCACCCAGTCCTCCAACGTGGCGGTCAACTTCACCATGCAGCAGCGTGGCCTGCCGATGGCCTATGTGGTGTCGCTGGGCAACAAGCTCAAGTTCGACCTCCAGGATGCCATTCGCGAGTTCGCCCAGCAGGACAGCGTGACCGCGATCGGTCTCTACATCGAAGGCATTGCGGACCCGGTGGCGTTCGAGAGCGCAGTGAAATATGCCCGTGAACTGGGTAAGCCGGTGGTGGCGATCAAGTCCGGTCGCTCCGATGCCGCGCAGAAGATGGCGCTGTCCCATACGGCGTCTCTGGCCGGCTCCGACACGCTGATCAATGCCCTGTTCGCCCGTGCCGGCGTGGGTCGAGTGCGTTCCATGGAGGCGCTGATCGAAGCGCTGAAGGTACTGCACCTTTTTGGCCCCCTGGATGGTTACAAGCTGGGTTCCATGAGCCCGTCCGGTGGTGACGGGGCGCTGGTCGCGGATGCCGTAGAGGACACCCGACTGGAGCTGACCGCACTGTCTGACGCACACATGCAGCAGGTGAAAACCACCGTGCATGAGCTGGTCAGCGTCTCCAATCCGTTCGATTACCAGCTGTTTGACTGGGCTGACCAGGCACGACTGACCGACACCTTCGCTGCCTTCATCGGCCGTGAGTTCGACCTGTCCCTCTGTCTGTTCGACTACCCGCACGTTGAGCGCTGCAGTGCCCATGCCTGGCAGCCGGCGCAGAACGCACTGATTGATGCAGTCAAGCGCACTGGTGCCAAGGCGGCGGTCCTGGCGATGCTGCCGGAAAACATGCCCGAAGCCACCGCCAAACTGCTGATGAAGCAGGGGGTGGTACCGTTGTCGGGGCTGGGTGCTGGCCTGGAAGGTGTGGAAGCGGCCGCGGATATCGGCCGTGTTTGGGCTGCCGAAGCGGTTCAGCCGTTGCTGAAGCCGGCGCCGGAATTCGATGACACCCGTCTCAAGATGCTGGATGAGGCCGAGTCCAAGCAGATGCTGGCGGCCTACGGCCTGAGCGTGCCGGAAAACCGCATTGTCGCCAGTGCGGAGGAAGCGGCGGTCGCGGCCGAGCAGTTGGGCTATCCGCTGGTGGCGAAAGGCCTGGGAGTAGCGCACAAGACCGACGTGGGCGCCGTGAAGCTGAACCTGCACAGCGCTGACGAAGTGGCGGCGGCCATCGCGCAGATGGCGTCTCTGGCCGATCGTTTCCTGATCGAGAAGATGGTTGATGGGGTGGTGGCGGAAGTAATCGTCGGCGTAGCGCGTGACGAGCAGTTTGGCCCCTACCTGGTGATCGGTGCCGGTGGCGTGCTGGTGGAACTGCTGCGCGACAGCAAGTCGCTGCTGCTGCCGGCAAGCCGCGAAGAGATCCGCACTGCCCTGATGGAGCTGCGCAGTGCCGCCCTGTTTACCGGTTTCCGCGGTCGTGCCGAGGCCGATATCGAAGCGGCGGTCGATGCCATCGAGGCGATCGCCCACTTCACCCGTGAAAACTTCGACCGTATTGCCGAACTGGACGTGAATCCGCTGCTGCTTCGTGCCAAGGGGCAGGGAGCTGTGGCGGCTGATGCCCTGGTACGGATTCTGGACTGATTGCAAGACAACCCTGCGTGGCCGCAAACAGGCGCGGGTCACGCACTAGCTGGAGAACAGTGATGAACGAATATCTGCATGTAACCCGCAACGGACAGGTGCTTGAGATCGTCCTGGACCGTCCCAAGGGCAACGCCATCGATGCCAAGCTGAGCCGCGAAATGGGCAAAGTGTTCGCCGAGTTCCGCGATGACCCCGAGATGCGCGTGGCCATTCTGACTGGTGCCGGCGAGAAGTTTTTCTGCGGCGGCTGGGACCTGAATGCCGTGGCCGAGGGTGAAGAGTACACCGGTGACTTCGGGGAAGGCGGCTTCGGTGGCTTCCCGGAAATGGACAGCCTGCTCAAGCCGGTGATCTGCGCCGTTAACGGTTACGCCCTGGGTGCCGGCTTCGAGATGCTGCTGCGCGCTGACTTTGTATTGGCCTCCGATAATGCCCAGTTCTGGCTGCCGGAAGCTCAGGTGGGGGTGGCGCCGGATATCGCTACCTTCCTGCTGCCCAAAATGATGTCCCGCGTACAGGCGATGGAGCTGCTGCTGACCGGCAAGCGCCTGACCGCTCAGGACGCGGCTGATCTGGGCCTGATCAACAGCGTCGTGCCCCAGGCACAGCTGATGGACGAAGCGCGCCAGCTGGCCCAGCGCATTCTCAAGTCTGCTCCGCTGTCCGTGGCCGCCATCAAGGAAGTGGTGCGCGAGACGGAGAAGCTGTCGTTCAACGAAAGCTACCGCGAGCTGCGTGCCGGAACCTGGCCTGAATTCCGCAAGATGCTGGCCAGCTCCGACGCCACCGAAGGTGCCAAGGCGTTCCAGGAAGGCCGTGAGCCGGAATGGCAGGGCGCCTGAGTCAGCGCATCCGTACATACACCAATAAGAAACACTTTTGATTTGAGGTAAGCCATCATGGATTTCCAACTGACTGAAGAACACCAGATGCTGATCGACTCCGTCAGCGCCTTTGTCGAGAAAGAGCTGCTGCCATACGAAGCCGAAGTCGAGGCCAAGGGTGAAGTCTCCCCCGAGCTGGCCGAGCAGATTCGCAACAAGGCACTGGAAGCCGGCTTCTACGCCTTCAACATGCCGGAAGAGGTCGGTGGCCCCGGTCTGGATTACGTGTCTCAGGCGCTGATCGAGCGTGAACTGTCCAAGGTCAGCTGGGCGCTGCATGTCTACGTGGCGCGTCCGAGCAAGATCCTGATGGCTTGCACCGGGCACCAGATCGAAGAGTACCTGCTGCCCTGCGTACGTGGTGAACGCAGCGACTGCTTTGCCCTGACCGAGCCGGATGCCGGTTCCGATGCGGCCGGTATCAAGACCCGTGCGGTGCGTGACGGCGACGATTTCGTACTCAAGGGCAGCAAGCACTTTATCAGCCACGCCGGCGATGCCGATTTTGCCATCGTGTTCGCCGTGACCGGCACCCATGAAGTCAATGGTCGTCAGCGCAACGAAGTGACCGCCTTCCTGGTCGACACCGACACTCCGGGGCTGGATATCCGCCGTGGCCCGACCTGTGTCAGCAACCGTGGTTACCACCAGTACGAACTCTTCTTCGATGACTGCCGCGTACCGGCCAGCAAGGTGCTGGGCGAAGTCGGCAAGGGCTGGGCTGTTGCCAACGACTGGCTGACCGCTGGTCGCGTGATGGTTGCCGCCAACTGTGTTGGTCAGGCGCAGCGTGCCATGGATCTGTCGGTCGGCTGGGCTGCCGAGCGCAAGCAGTTCGGTCAGGTGATCGGCAAGAACCAGGGTGTCTCCTTCAAGCTGGCGGATATGGCCACCAACATCCGTGCCGCGGACCTGCTGACCCTGTTCACCGCGCAGAAGATGGATCTGGGCACCATGACCGACGGCGATGCTGGCATGGCCAAGCTGTTTGCCAGCGAAACCCTGGCCAAGGTGTCCGACGAAGCGGTGCAGATCTTCGGTGGCATGGGCCTGATGGACGAGTTGCCGCTGGAGCGTATCTGGCGTAATGCCCGTATCGAGCGCATCTGGGAGGGTACGTCCGAGATTCAGCGCCACATCATCTCCCGTGAGCTGCTGCGTAACGCTGAAGCCTGAAACCCAACTCTCTGAACCGGGACAGAAGGAGCCGAACATGTACGACTGTATCCAGCTGGTGTGCGATCAAGGTATTGCCACCCTGACGATCGATCGTCCAGCCGAGCTCAATGCCATTTCTGAAGCCGCGTTCGGTGAACTCAAGCAGGCCCTGCTGGGCCTGCATGACAACCCGGATCTGCGCGTGGTGATTCTGAAAGGCAACGGTAAGGCGTTTTGTGCCGGCGGCGATATCGTTTTTTTTGCTGAGTTGATTCGGTTGCCGGCGTCTCAGCGTCCGGCTGCGGTGCGCCGCTATATCGGCCTGGCGCATGAGGTGGTCGAGCTGTTGGCGGGTCTGAAGGTGCCGCTGCTGGTGGTGGTTCAGGGGGCCGCGGCGGGCTTCGGCCTCAGCCTCTGCTGTCTGGCCGATCTGCTGGTGGCCAGCGACAACAGCCGTTTTGTGCCGGCTTATATCGGTCTCGGGGCAACCCCGGATGGTGGCTTGAGCTACAACCTGCCAAGGCTGATCGGCGCAGGCCGGGCCGCGGATCTGCTGCTCAATAACCGCGGTTTCGATGCCGAACAGGCCCAGCAATGGGGCCTTGTCAGCAGTCGTGTCGCTGCCGGGGATCTGGACGCCGAGGTGGCTCGTCTGGCCGGGCAGCTGGGGGCCGGGCCGGGTGTGGCCACGGCCAATACGCTGATGCTGCTGCGCAGCCAGCGGCTGGATGCATTGAGAAAGGTGCTGGACGCGGAGCTGGACAGCTTTGCCGACTGTGCCCAGAGCGATGATTTTGTCGAGGGTGTGACGGCTTTTCTGGAGCGCCGCGCGCCCCGGTTCCTGTCCGCCTGAGAGTACGAACACTACAACAATAAATTGAACCTGGATCTGACCAGGACACGCATCATGAGGAATGAACCATGTTGAAGACACGCGTAACCGAACTTTTCGGTATTGAACATCCGGTGATTCAGGGCGGCATGCAGCGCGTATCCACCGCCGAGCTGGTGGCGGCTGTGGCCAACGCCGGAGGCCTGGGCTTTCTCAGCGCCCTGACTCAGCCGACCCCGGAAGCGCTGGCGCAAGAGATCAAGCGTACTCAGCAGCTGACCGACAAGCCGTTCGGCGTCAACCTGACCATTCTGCCATCAATGACGCCGCCGCCCTATGAAGAGTATGCCCGTGTCATAGTCGAGTCCGGCGTCAAGGTGGTGGAAACCGCCGGACGCAGCCCCGAGCCCTTCATGCCGATGTTTAACGAGGCCGGCGTCAAGGTAGTGCACAAGTGCACCTCTGTTCGTCACGCCAAGAAGGCCGAGCAGGTTGGCTGTGCCGCGGTAACCATCGATGGCTTCGAAGCTGCCGGTCATCCGGGTGAGGACGATATCCCCTCCCTAGTGCTGGTGCCGCGTGCGGTGGAAGAGCTCAGCGTTCCGGTGATCGCCTGTGGCGGTTTCAGTGATGGTCGCAGCCTGGTGGCTGCGCTGTCGCTGGGCGCCGAGGCGATCAGCATGGGTACCCGTTTTGTTGCCACCCAGGAAAGCCCGGCCCACGCCAATCTGAAGCAGCGACTGGTTGAGGCATCCGAGCTGGATACCCAGCTGATCTTCCGCAAGTTCCGCAATACCGCGCGTGTGTTCAAGAACACCGTCTCGGTCGAAGTAGCCAATATCGAGCGCCGCGAAGGGACCGAGTTTGGTGACGTGGCCGAGCTGGTATCGGGCAAGCGTGGCGCGGTGGTACTGGAAAGCGGTGACCTGGAACACGGCATCTGGTGGGCCGGTATCTCGGCGGGCCTGATCCATGACGTGCCGACGGTTGATCAGCTGGTGTCCGGCATCGTTAATGATGCCAAGGCGATCATAAATCAGCGTCTGGCAGCCCTGGTCAAAGCCTGAGTTCGAATGTCGGAGGACTCCTCATGTTGAATCCTGTTTATATCCTGTCAGGTAACCGTACCGCCATCGGCAGTTACGGCGGCAGCCTGAAAAATCATGCGCCCTCGACACTGGCCGCGGCGGTGACCCGTGAAGCTATCGCCCGCTCCGGCGTGGACGCGGAAGTATACGAGCAAGCGGTGTTCGGCAATGTGATCCACACCGAAGCCCGGGACATGTACGTGTCCCGCGTGGCGGCCCTGGAGGCCGGCATGTCGCCCCATTCACGTGCGCTGACGCTCAACCGCCTCTGCGGCAGTGGTCTGCAGGCGATCATCAGTGCCAGCCAGATGCTGCAGCTGGGCGACGCTGAAACAGCCGTGGCTGGAGGTGCCGAAAGCATGAGCCGGGCCGGTTACCTGCTGCCGAACCTGCGTTGGGGGCAGCGGATGGGGGATGCTCAGTCGATCGACATGATGACTGGCGTACTGACCGATCCCTTCGGCAACGGCCATATGGGGGTTACCGCCGAGAATGTGGCGCGCCAGTATGAGATCGATCGCACTCAGCAGGACGCCTATGCGCTGCAGAGCCACAAGCGTGCGGCGGCTGCGATTGCAGCGGGTCACTTTGATACCCAGATCCTGCCGCTGGAGATCAACCCCAAGCGCCCGGGAAAAGTGTTCAGCCGCGATGAGCATGTGCGGCTGGAAGCTTCCATTGAAGACTTCAGCGGCCTGCGCCCGGTGTTCGAGCGTGACGGCAGCGTGACTGCCGGTAACGCCTCGGGCCTGAACGACGGCGCCGCTGCCGTTACCCTGGCGACCGAGGAGGCGGTTAGCCGCCTGGGTGCCACGCCGCTGGCACGGGTGGTGGCTTACGGCCACTCCGGCGTCGCGCCCGAAGTGATGGGGCTGGGGCCGGTGGATGCCGTGCGTCAGGCACTGGCGAAGGCACAGCTGTCACTGGCCGACATCGACCTGATCGAATCGAACGAAGCCTTTGCCGCCCAGGCCTGTGCGGTGGCGTCGATCCTGGAATTCCCGGCCGAGAAGGTCAATCCCAACGGCGGTGCCATCGCCATGGGACACCCGATTGGCGCGACTGGTGCGATTCTGGTGGTCAAGGCTCTGTATGAGCTGCAGCGCACCGGCGGTCGCTACGGCCTGATCACCATGTGTATCGGTGGCGGGCAGGGCATCGCGCTGATCATCGAGCGCATCTGAAACGTCTGACATGACGCTTGTGACAACGATTGCTTCATCCTCATGCACATCAGAATGATGTGAGCGGACCTTGGGGCCAGGGACGGCTCTTTTTTAGCCATGTGAGAGCTAGCCTTATGTTTGCTGGAACAACAATAACACTGCAGCGCAGGGGGGCGGGCATCGTCGAGTTGCGATTCGATGCTGCATCCGCTTCCGTCAACACTTTCAATACCGAGACGTTGGGCGAGCTCAAGACCGTTCTCGATCTGCTGACAGCCGCGTCGGATATTCGCGGTTGCCTGATCACCAGCGGTAAGCCGATGTTTATCGTGGGTGCGGATATTACCGAATTCCAACACCACTTCCGCCGTGATGCGGCGGAACTCAAGGCTTGGGTGCTGGCCTCTCAGGCGCTGTTCAATCAATTGGAAAACCTGCCGTTTCCGACGCTGGCGGCGATCAACGGCATGGCGCTGGGTGGCGGCTTCGAGCTGGCGCTGGCGGCGGATGTACGGGTACTGGCCGATGATACACGTGTCGGCCTGCCGGAAGTCGGTCTGGGTATCTGCCCGGGCTGGGGCGGCACGGTACGCCTGAGCCGTCTGTTGGGCGCGGAAGCCGCGCTGGACTGGATGCTGGATGGCAAACCGCGCAATGCTGCCAAGGCGCTGGCGGCGGGAGCCGTCGACCAGGTCGCGTCCGCTGATCAATTGTATGAGCAGGCGCTGGCAACGCTGCAGCGCCTGATCGATGGCGAGATCGACTACCGCCCATACCGCCAGCGCAAACAGTCGCCGGTTTCACAGGAACCGCTGGAGCATGATGCTTTGCAGGCAGGTGCGGCACAACTGCACAAGAAACTGGACACTCGCTACCCGGCGGCTGGTGCCATTCTGGACAGTGTTGTCCGGCACATCAACCTGCCGTTCACTCAGGCGCTCGAGATCGAAGCGGACTGCTTTGTCGAACTGGCCCGGGGTGATGTTGCCGCTAGCCTGGTCGGCCTGTTCATGAATGATCAGCTGCTGAAGAAACAGGCCCGCCACTGGTGCAAACAGGCCAACCCGGTCAAGCAGGCCGCGGTGCTGGGCGCCGGCATCATGGGCGGCGGCATCGCCTACCAGTCAGCATCTTCCGGTATTCCTATCCGAATGAAGGATATCCGTACCGAGGCGCTGGATCTGGGTTTCGATGCCGCCACCCGCCTGCTGGACAAGCAGGTGGAGCGGGGACGCCTGGACGAGTCGGGCAAGGCCAAAGTGCTCGCTGGCATCACTCCAAGTCTGGATTACAACGGCTTTGATCAGGTGGATCTGGTGGTCGAGGCAGTAGTGGAAAATCCGGCCATCAAGGCCAGCGTGCTGGCCGAGGTAGAGCAGCAGCTGCCTGCGGATGCGGTGCTGGCCTCAAACACTTCGACCATCTCCATCGATCAGCTGGCTCGGGGGCTGGAACGTCCGCAACAGCTGTGTGGCATGCACTTCTTCAATCCGGTGCATCAGATGCCGCTGGTGGAAGTGATTCGCGGCAGCCAGACCAGCGACGCAACCATTGCCCGTACCGTGGCCTATGCGACGGCTCTGGGCAAGACGCCGATCGTGGTCAACGACTGCCCGGGCTTTCTGGTCAATCGCATCCTTTTCCCGTACTTCAACGGCTTCAACCGACTGCTGCTCGACGGTGTCGACTTCCAGCGCATCGATCGTGTCATGGAAGCCTTCGGCTGGCCGATGGGGCCGGGCTATCTGGCGGATGTGGTTGGCATCGACACCATGGTGCATGCCGATCAGGTGTTGCAGGCCGGTTTCCCCGAGCGGATGTTGCACGACGGCGAAGTGATCATGGAAGGCCTGCTGGCGGCCGGCTGTCTGGGCCAGAAAAATGGTCAGGGCTTCTACCTCTACGGCGTTGACGACAATGGCCGTCGCTTCAAGGAACCGAATGGCCAGGCGCGCGAACTCCAGGCGGCGTGCCGGCAGGCTCCGGTTGAGGTCAGCGATGCCGAGATCATCGAGCGTCTGATGGTGCCACTTTGCCTGGAAGCCGTGCGTTGTCTGGAGGACGGTATCGTCGGCAGCGCGGCTGAAGTGGACATGGGTCTGGTGCTGGGGCTGGGCTTCCCGCGCTTCCGTGGCGGCCCGCTGCGCCATATCCAGACGCTGGGGCTGGAGGTCTTCTGTGAGCAGGCCGACCGCCATCTGGGGCAGGGTGAGCTTAATAGGGTCACCGACGAGCTGCGTCAGCGAGCGGCCGAGTCCCGTCCCTTTTACGCCTGAGTCCAGACTCTCTATGCGGGGTCAGCACCGGGCCGCTGACCTTCGCAGGCTCGACAATAATACCCGCCCCGCGCGAGCCGGGGCGCATGAAATCTGAAGTGAGGATTTGATGAAAGTACTCGTAGCTGTAAAGCGCGTCATCGACTACAACGTCAAGGTGCGCGTCAAGTCGGACAACACCGACGTGGATCTGGCCAACGTCAAAATGGCCCTGAACCCCTTCTGTGAAATCGCCGTGGAAGAAGCCGTACGCCTGAAGGAAGCCGGCACGGCCTCTGAAGTGGTCGTCGTGTCCATCGGTCCCAAGGCCTGCCAGGAGCAGATCC